>NZ_CP116413.1:4461250-5776875 GCF_030064675.1 Crossiella sp. CA-258035 | reverse complement strand
GTTCTCCCGGCAGGGCGGGCTGTCCCCGGATGGGCGCTGCCGGTCCTACGCCGACAGCGCCGACGGCGTGGCCTGGTCCGAGGGCGTCGGCATGCTGGTGCTGGAACGTCTCTCCGACGCCCGCCGCAACGGGCACCAGATCTTCGGCCTGATCAAGGGTTCCGCGGTCAACTCCGACGGCGCCTCCAATGGGATGAGCGCGCCCAACGGCCCGTCCCAGCAACGCGTCATCCGCGCCGCACTCGCCGCCGCCGGACTGTCCACTTCGGACGTTGACGTGGTGGAGGGGCACGGCACCGGCACCCCGCTCGGCGACCCGATCGAGGCCGAGGCCGTGCTGGCCACCTACGGCCAGGACCGGGAAGAGCCGCTGTGGCTGGGCTCGATCAAGTCCAACCTGGGCCACACCCAGGCCGCCGCCGGGGTCGCCGGGATCATCAAGATGGTGCAGGCCATGCGGCACGGCGTGCTGCCCAGGACCCTGCACCTGGACCGGCCGTCCTCGCACGTGGACTGGGAGGCCGGTGACGTCGAGCTGCTGAGCCGGGAAACCCCGTGGCCCCAGGGCGACAAGCCCCGGCGTGCCGGCGTGTCCTCCTTCGGCATCAGCGGCACCAACGCGCACGTGGTGCTGGAGGAACCGCCTGCCGCGCCCGTCCCCGCGCCCGCCGAGCACGAGGGCGTGCTGCCCTGGGTGCTCTCCGGTCAGACCGAGCACAGCCTGCGCGCACTGGCCGCCAAGCTCGCCGACAGCACGAGCGCACTGCACCCGGCCGATGTCGGCCTGTCCCTGGCCACCGGCCGGGCCGTCCTGCCGCACCGCGCGGTGGTGCTCGGCTCGGACACCGGGGAACTGCTGGCGGGCCTGCGCGCGCTGGCTTCCGGCGAACCCGGCCCGGTCGTCGCCGAGGCCCCTGACGTGCCGCGCGCGGTCGCCTTCGCCTTCCCAGGGCAGGGCGCGTACTGGGCGGGTATGGGCGCTGAGCTGCTGGAGCGCTCGCCGGTGTTCGCCGAGGCGTTCGCCCGCTGCGCGGTGGCCCTGGAACCGCACCTGGACTTCGCCGTGCACGACGTGCTCACCGGCGCGCCGGGCGCTCCCGGCCTGGACCGGATCGACGTGGCGCAGCCGACCATGTGGGCGGTCAGCGTCTCGCTGGCCGAGCTGTGGCGGGCACACGGTGTGCGGCCCTCGGCCGTGCTGGGGCACTCCCAGGGCGAGGTGGCCGCGGCCTGCGTCGCCGGTGCGCTGTCCATTGAGGACGGTGCGCGGATCATCGCGGTGCGCAGCAAGGCGATCGCCGAACAGCTGTGCGGACAGGGCACGATGATCTCGGTCGCGCTGCCGCTGGCCGAGGTCGAACCGCGCCTGGAGTCGTGGGCAGGTCGGCTGGGCATCGCCGCGATCAACGGGCCGACGGCCACGGTGGTCTCGGGCGAGTACGAGGCGCTGGCCGAACTGCGGGCCGCGCTGGAAGCCGATGGCGTCCGGGTCCGCGAGGTCGCCGGGGACTTCCCGGCGCACTCGGCGATGTTCGACCGGGTCCGCGAGCGGGTGCTCACCGAGCTGGCCGACCTCACGCCCCGGTCCACATTGGACATTCCGATGCTGTCCACGGTGACGGGGGAGTGGGTCGACCCGGCCGCGCTGGACGCGGAGTACTGGTTCCGCAACATGCGCGAGACCGTGCGCTTCGCCCCGGCCGTGCACACCCTGCTCAGCCAGGGCCGCAACCTGTTCGTCGAGGTCAGCCCGCACCCGGTGCTGGTGCCGGGGATCACCGGTATCATCGACGAGTCCGGCGCGGACGCGGTGGTGGTGCCCACCCTGCGCCGCGAGGACGGCGGCCTGGACCGGCTCTACCGCTCGCTCGGCCTGGCGCACGTGCACGGCGCGACCGTGGACTGGACGCCCTGTTACCCCAAGGCGAACCGGGTCGGCCTGCCCACCTACGCCTTCGACCACGCCGAGTACTGGCCGCAGCCGTTGCGCGGCAAGGGCGACGCCGCCTCCGTCGGCCTCAGCGCCACCGACCACCCGCTGCTCGGCGGCGCGGTCACCATCGCCGACACCGGCGCGCTGATGCTCACCGGCCGCCTGTCCCTGGACGGTCAGCCCTGGCTGGCCGACCACGCGGTCGGCGGGCAAGTCCTCTTCGCCGGCGCGGGTTTTGTCGAGCTGGCCCTGCGCGCGGGTGAGGAGACCGGCTGCGAGCAGCTGGCCGAGCTGACCCTGGCCGCGCCGCTGATCCTGCCCGCCACCGGCTCGGTGACCGTGCAGGTGCTGATCGAGCCGGAGGAGTCCGGCCGCCGTCGCCTGACCATCCACTCCCGCGCCGCCCAGGACACCGACTGGGTGCAGCACGCTTCCGGCACGCTCAGCACCGAACCGGCCGCCGCCACCCTCGGCTTCGACGCCGCGGTCTGGCCGCCGGAGGGCGCGGAACCCGTTGACCTGACGGGTAGTTACGAGGAGTTCGCCACCGTCGGCTTCGGCTACGGCCCGGCCTTCCAGCGCCTGCAAGCGTTGTGGCGGCGCGACGGTGAGCTGTTCGCCGAGGTCGCCCTGGCCGAGGGACAGCCCGACGGGTTCACCCTGCACCCGGCGCTGCTGGACGCCTCGCTGCACACCACCCTGGTCGGCGCGACCGCCGACGGCAGCCCGGACACCCTGCCCTTCCAGTGGGAAGGCGTGGCCCTGCACGCCACCGGCGCCACCGCGCTGCGGGTGCGGGTCCGCCAGACCGAGACCGGCGCACTCGCCATCGAGGCCGCCGACCCGGCAGGCGAACCGGTGCTCACCGTGGCCGCGCTGAACATGCGCGCCCGCGCCGCCGCCGGACCGCGCGCCCGCACGGACTCGCTGTACCGCCTGGACTGGGTGCCGGTCACCAGCACCGCTGAGCCGGGCGATGTGACGCTGATGCCGATCGGTGGCGGGGACCCGCATGCCGAGACCGCCAGGGTGCTTTCCCGGCTCCAGCAACGGATCGAGCGGGGCGGGGAACGACTGGTGTTCCTCAGCCGGGGCGCGACCACCGGCGAAGACCTGGCCGCCGCGGCGGTCTGGGGCCTGGTGCGCTCCGCACAGGCCGAGCACCCCGGCGCGTTCGGCCTGCTCGACCTGGACGGCGAAGCCTGCGCCGGACGGCCGCTGGTCGAGCTGACCCCGGCCGAGCTGCCCGAGGGCGCGCTCGACCCCAGCGAATCCCAGCTCGTCATCCGCGACGGCGCGGTACTGGCCGCCCGCCTGCGCCGGGCCACCCCGCCCACCGAATCCTTTGCCTGGCCCACTGACGGCGCTGTCTTGATCACCGGCGGCACCAGCGGACTCGGCGCGGTGGTCGCCCGGCACCTGGTCGCCCAGGGCGTGTCGCACCTGGTGCTAGCCAGCCGTCGCGGCCCGGCCGCCGAAGGCGTCGGCGAACTGGTCGCCGAGCTCGGTGTGCGGGTCGACGTGGTGGCCTGCGACCTGGCCGACCGGGACGCGGTGGCCAGGCTGCTGGACGGCATCGAGAACCTGACCGGGATCGTGCACTCCGCGGGCGTGCTCGACGACGCCCTGATCCCGGACCTCACCCCGGAGCGGCTGGCCACCGTGTTGCGGCCCAAGGTGGATGCGGCCTGGCACCTGCACGAGCTGACCCGCGACCGCGACCTGGCCGCGTTTGTGCTGTTCTCCTCCGCCGGTGGCCTGCTCGGCGCGCCCGGCCAGGCCAACTACGCCGCGGCCAACGCCTTCCTGGACGCACTGGCCACCCACCGCCGAAACCTCGGCCTGCCCGGGCACTCGCTGGCCTGGGGTGGCTGGGACGAAGCGGGCATGGCCAGCCGACTGTCCGCGGCCGACCGCGCCAGGCTGGCCCGCAACGGCACCCCACTGATGTCCACTGTGGACGGTCTGGCGCTGTTCGACCTGGCGCTGGCCACCGAGGAGCCGGCGCTCGCGCCGGTGCTGTTCGACCTGGCCGCGATCCGCGCGCTCGGCGAGATCCCACTGGTGTTCCAGGGACTCGTCCGGGCCGGGCGACGGGTGGCCAGGGCCGCGGGCACGGTCGCGGGCGGCCTGGCCGCGCGGCTGGCCGGACTGGCCAAGGACGAGCGGCGGGCCACCCTGGAAGAACTGGTGCGCGGGCGGATCGCCGGTGTGCTCGGCCACGCCGGCAGCGCCGCGGTCAAACCGCACCGCGCGTTGCAGGACCTCGGTCTCGACTCGCTGGCCGCGGTGGAGCTGCGCAACCAGCTCGGCGCGGAGTCCGGCCTCAAACTGCCCGCCACACTGGCCTTCGACCACCCCTCGGCCGCCGCGATCACCGACTACCTGTTGGCACAGCTGGGTGTCGGCGAGGACCGCGCGGTCACCACGAACCAGGTGCGCGCGGTCGCCGGTGACCCGATCGTCGTGGTGGGCATGGGCTGCCGCTACCCGGGCGGGGTCAACTCGCCGGAGGAGCTGTGGCGGCTGGTGCTCGACGGCGCCGACGCCATCTCCGAGTTCCCGCCCGACCGCGGCTGGGACGTAGCGCGGCTCTACCACCCCGACCGCAACAACCCCGGCACCAGCTACACCCGCAACGGCGGCTTCCTCACCCAGGCCGCGGAGTTCGACGCCGAGTTCTTCGGCATCAGCCCGCGCGAGGCGGTGACCACCGACGTGCAGCAACGCCTGCTGCTGGAGGTCACCTGGGAGTCGCTGGAACGAGCCGGGATCGACCCCAGCGGACTGCGTGGCAGCCGCACCGGGGTGTTCACCGGCGTGATGTACAACGACTACGCGATGCTGTTGGAGGGCCCGGAGTTCGACGGGTTCCGCGGCAACGGCAGCGCGGCCAGCATCGCCTCCGGCCGGGTGGCCTACGCCCTCGGCCTGGAGGGTCCCGCGGTCACCATCGACACCGCCTGCTCCTCCTCACTGGTCGCGGTGCACCTGGCCGCGCAGGCGCTGCGGGCCGGGGAGTGCGAGGTCGCGGTGGCCGGTGGCGTCACGGTGATGTCCACCCCGGGCGCTTTCCTGGAGTTCTCCCGGCAGGGCGGGCTGTCCGAGGACGGCCGGTGCAAGGCCTACGGCGACGGCGCGGACGGCGTCGGCTGGGCCGAGGGCGTGGGCATGCTGGTGCTGGAACGGCTCTCCGACGCCAAACGGCACGGGCACCGGGTGCTCGCGGTGCTCAAGGGCTCCGCGGTCAACTCCGACGGCGCGTCCAACGGGCTGACCGCCCCGAACGGCCCGTCCCAGCAACGCGTCATCCAGCAGGCTCTGGCCTCCGCCGGACTGTCCACTTCGGACGTTGATGCGGTGGAGGGCCACGGCACCGGCACCCCGCTGGGCGACCCCATTGAGGCACAGGCGCTGCTGGCCACCTACGGCCAGGACCGGGACACCCCGCTGTACCTGGGTTCGATCAAGTCCAACCTGGGGCACACGCAGGCCGCGGCCGGTGTCGCGGGCATGATCAAGATGATTCAGGCGATGGCGCACGGGGTGCTGCCGCGCACCCTGCACGCGGACCACGCCTCCAGCCAGGTGGACTGGACCGAGGGCGAGGTGGCGCTGCTCACCGAGCAGACCGCCTGGCCGGAGGTGAACCGGCCGCGCCGGGCCGGTGTGTCCTCCTTCGGGATCAGCGGCACCAACGCGCACGTCATCCTGGAACAGCCGCCGACCCAGCCCGAACGCGCCACCGCCCCGGCGCACCGCGCGCCCTGGCCGGTGTCCGCGCAGTCCGCGGCCGCACTGGACGCCTTCACCGGCCAGTTGCGCGCGCTGACCGGCAACCCGACCGACATCGGCTACTCCCTGGTCGCCACCAGGGCGCTGTTCGACCACCGCGCGGTCCTGCTGGACGGCGTGGAACTGGCCCGAGGCCAGGCTGGTGACGGCGGCCGGACCGCGTTCGTGTTCTCCGGCCAGGGCTCCCAGCGACTCGGTATGGGCCGGCAGTTGCACGCCCGCTACCCGGCCTTCGCCGAGGCGTTCGACGCGGTGGTCGCCGAGTTCGGCGAGGACCTGCGCGACATCCTCTGGGGCGCCGACGCCGATGCCCTGACCAGCACCGACAACGCCCAGCGGGCGCTGTTCGCGATTGAGGTGGCGCTGTTCCGGCTGCTGGCGTCCTGGGGACACCAGCCGGACTTCGTCACCGGCCACTCCATCGGCGAGATCGCGGCCGCGCACGTGGCCGGGGTGCTGTCGCTGGTGGACGCCTGCGCCCTGGTGGACGCCCGCGCCCGGCTGATGGCCGCGCTGCCGACCGGCGGGATCATGGTCGCGGCACACGCCCCCGAGGCCGAGGTGGCCGCGCTGCTGGACGGTGAGGTGGCCATCGCCGCGGTCAACCGGCCCGGCAGCGTGGTGCTCTCCGGCACCGAGGCCGCAGTGACCAAGGTGGTGGACCGGCTCACCGAAACGGGGCACCGCACCAGGAAGCTCGCGGTCAGCCACGCCTTCCACTCGCCGCTGATGGAGCCGATGCTCCGGGAGTTCGCCGCCGCCATCGACGGCATCTCCTTCGCCGAACCCCGCATCCCGGTGGTGTCCACGCTGACCGGGCGGCTCGCCGACGGGGACGAGCTGCGCACCATCGACTACTGGGTCCAGCAGGTCCGCGGCTGCGTGCGCTACGCCGATGCCGTGGCCACCCTTGGCGAACTGGGCGTGCGCGGCGTGCTGGAGGTCGGCCCGGACGGCCAGCTCGCCTCGGCCGCGGCCGACGTGCTGCCGGAGGCCACTACCACCTCACTGCTGCGCCACGACACCGAGGACGAGGAACAGGCGCTGCTGCGCGGCTTGGCCACGCTGCACGTCAACGGCTTCGACGTGGACTGGAAACCGTTGCTGCGCGGCGGTTCCACCGTCGACCTGCCCACCTATCCGTTCCAGCGCCGCCGCTACTGGCCCGCGCCCGGCGTGGGCCGGGGCGAGGCAACCAATCTCGGCCTCGCTGCCACCCGGCACCCGCTGCTCGCGGCGAGCACCGCGCTGGCCGGTTCCGGCGAACTGCTGCTCAGCGGCCGCCTCTCGGTGGTCACCCACCCCTGGCTGGCCGACCACGAGGTCAACGGCCGGATCCTGTTCCCCGGCGCGGGCTTCGTCGAGCTCGCCCTGCGCGCGGGTGACGAGGCGGGCCTGGACCTGGTCGACGAACTGACCATGGCCGCCCCGCTCACCCTCACCGAGGGCGAGGCGGTCAACATCCAGGTCGTGCTCGGCGCACCGGACGACGCGGGCCGCCGCACCATCGGCATCCACTCCCGTCCCGCCGACCGCGAGGACGAGCCGTGGACCCGGCACGCCAGCGGCCTGCTGGCGACCGCGAGGACCCCGGCCGAGTCCTTCGACGCCACCAGTTGGCCGCCCACCGGCAGCGAACCGGTCGACCTGACCGACTGCTACACCCGCTTCGCCGCGGCCGGATTTGATTACGGGCCAACGTTCCAGGGCCTGACCGCGCTGTGGCAGCGCGGTGAGGAGCTGTTCGCCGCGGTCAGGCTCCCGGCGGAGAACGTCGGCGGCTACGGCCTGCACCCGGCGCTGCTGGACGCCACCCTGCACGGACTGATCGCGGCTGGCGAGGGCGGCCCCGCGCGGCTGCCGTTCTCCTGGGACCGGGTGCGGCTGCACGCTTCCGGCGCACAGGGCCTGCGGGTCCGGTTGACGCCCAACGGGGACGCGGTGCGCATCCAGGCGATCGACGGCGCGGGCCAGCCCGTGGTGACGGTCGAGGGCCTGCTCACCAGGGAGGCGGAGACCACCGCCGCCGACACGGGCGACTCGCTGTTCACCCTGGACTGGACCCCGGTCACGCTGCCGGAGACCACGCCGCCGGACATCGCGCAGGTCACCTTCGTGGGTGGCCCGGACGCCCCGGCCGAGGCGCTGCGCCTCACCAGCGAGGCCCTTTCCCTGCTCCAGCAACACATCGCGACCAGCGACCCGCTGGTCGTCCTCACCCGCGGTGCCACCACCGGCGCGGACCCGGCGGCGGCCGCGGTCTGGGGCCTGGTGCGCAGCGCCCAGGCCGAGAACCCCGGCCAGTTCCGGCTCATCGACCTGGACCCGGCAGGCGGCGACCTGCCCCCGCAGGCCCTGTCCAGCACCGAACCGCAGCTGGCCATCCGCGGGACCGAGGTCCTCGCCGCCCGGCTCGCCCGCGCCACCCCGGCCGAACCGCAGCCGATCCGTTGGGACGGCACGGTTCTCGTCACCGGCGGCGTGGACGGCCTGGGCAGCCTGGTCGCCCGCAGACTCGCTGGCACACACGGCATCAGCCGCCTGGTGCTGGCCAGCAGGCGCGGCCCGGACACTCCCGGCGCTGATGACCTCGTCGCCGAACTGGCCGAAATTGGCGCTACCGCAACGGTTGTGGCCTGTGACGTGTCCGACCACGAGGCTGTCACCGCGCTGGTGGACGGCATTGACGGGCTGACCGCCGTGGTGCACTGCGCCGGTGTGCTCGATGACGGCGTGATCGGCTCGCTCACCCCGGAACGCCTGGCGAAGGTACTGGCTGCCAAGGCTTCCGCCGCCTGGCATCTGCACGAGGCCACCAAGAACCGTGAGCTGGCCGGGTTCGTGCTGTTCTCCTCACTCGCGGGCACCATGGGCGCGGCAGGCCAGGGCAACTACGCCGCGGCCAACGCCTTCGTCGACGCCTTGGCCCGCCACCGCAAGGAAAACGGCCTGCCCGCGACCGCACTCGGCTGGGGAGCGTGGGCTCCGGAGACGGGAATGACCGCCCGGCTCTCCGCCGCTGAGCAGGAGCGGCTGATCCAGACCGGCACGCCGCTGATGGCGGTGGAGCACGCGCTGAGCCTGTTCGACCTGGCGCTCGCCAGGCCCGAGCCGGTGCTGCTGCCGGTGCGGCTGAACCTGGCGGTGCTGCGCGCGCTGCCGGACCTGCCGCCGGTGCTGCACCAGCTCATCGGCCCGCGCCGCACCGGCCGCCGCGCCGCCCAGGCCACCGCGGACAGCGGACTGGTCGAGCGGCTGACCCGGCTCACCCCGGTGGAGCGGCACGAGCATCTGGAGGAGCTGGTCCGCACCAGGGTCGCCGCGGTGCTCGGCCACGACGGCGCGCACCTGATCGACGCCGACCGGTCCTTCTCCGACCTCGGTTTCGACTCGCTCACCGCGGTCGACCTGCGCAACCAGCTCACCGCCGAGCTCGGCCTGCGCCTGCCGGCCACGCTGGTCTTCGACTACCCGTCAGCCGCCGTGCTCACCCGGCACCTGCTGGCCGAACTGCTCGGCGCGGACGCGCCCGAGGTGCGGGTGCGCACGGCCGCGGTCAACGACGAGCCGATCGCGATCGTCGGCATGGGCTGCCGCTTCCCCGGTGGCGTCAACTCGCCGGAGGACCTGTGGCGGCTGCTGCAGGCCGGGCGGGACGCCACCTCGGAGTTCCCCACCGACCGCGGCTGGGACCTGGCCCAGCTCATCGAACAGGAAGCAGGCGCGGCTGGGGGATCGGCCACCGGGCGCGGCGGGTTCATGGACGACGTGGCCGGGTTCGACCCTGAGTTCTTCGGCATGAGCCCGCGCGAGGCCCTGGCCACCGACGCCCAGCACCGCCTGCTGCTGGAGGTCAGCTGGGAAGCCCTGGAACGAGCCGGGATCGACCCGGCCACCCTGCGCGGCAGCGACACCGGGGTGTTCGCCGGGATCATGTACTCCGACTACGGCAGCATGCTCACCGCCGACGAGTTCGAGGGTTTCCGCGGCAGCGGCAACGCGCCCAGCGTCGCCTCCGGCCGGGTCGCCTACATCCTTGGCCTGGAAGGCCCCGCGGTCACCGTGGACACCGCGTGTTCCTCCTCGCTGGTCGCGATGCACTGGGCGGCACAGGCGCTGCGGGCGGGGGAGTGCTCGCTGGTGCTGGCCGGTGGCGCGACCGTGCTGTCCACCCCGGGCGCGTTCGTGGAGTTCACCCGGCAGAACGGCCTCGCGCCGGACGGCCGGTGCAAGTCCTATTCGGACAGTGCGAACGGGGTGGGCTGGTCCGAGGGTGTCGGCATGCTGGTGCTGGAGCGGCTGTCCGACGCGCAGCGCAACGGACACCAGATCCTCGCCGTGGTCAAGGGTTCGGCGATCAACTCCGATGGCGCGTCCAACGGACTGACCGCGCCGAACGGGCCGTCCCAGCAACGGGTCATCCGGGCCGCGCTGGCCAGCGCCGGACTGTCCACTTCGGACGTTGATGCGGTGGAGGGCCACGGCACCGGCACCACCCTGGGCGATCCCATTGAGGCGCAGGCACTGCTGGCCACCTACGGACAGGACCGGGAGACGCCGCTGCTGCTCGGGTCGGTCAAGTCGAACCTGGGGCACACGCAGGCCGCAGCCGGTGTCGCGGGTGTGATCAAGATGGTGCAGGCGATCCGGCACGGCGAACTGCCGCGCACGGTGCACCTGGACCAGCCGTCGAGCGAGGTGGACTGGACCGCCGGGCGGATCGAGCTGCTGGCCGAGAACACGGTGTGGCCGGAGGTGGATCGGCCCAGGCGCGCAGCGGTGTCGTCCTTCGGGATCAGCGGCACGAACGCGCACGTGGTGCTGGAGGAGGCCCCGGCGCAGCAGACCGAGCGTGCCTCGGAGACCACCGTGGTCCCGTGGGTGCTCTCCGCTCGCACTGAGCCCGCCCTGCGCGCGCAAGCCGCCCGCCTGCTCGCCCACCTGCGCACCAACCCGGATCCGGCCGACCTCGGCTTCTCCCTGGCCACCGGCCGGTCCGCGTTCCGCCACCGGGCCGCGGTGCTTGCCGACCCGGCCGACCTCACCGCCGCCCGCCAGGCGCTGACCGCGCTCGCCGAGGGCCGGACCGATCCCGGGCTGGTGCTCGGCTCGCCCACCGGCGGCCGGACCGCGTTCGTGCTCTCCGGCCAGGGTTCCCAGCGACTCGGCATGGGCCGGGAGCTGCACGCCCGCTATCCGGTGTTCGCAAAGGCATTCGACGCCGCGCTGGCCGGGTTCGACCCGGAGCTGCGCGCGGTGATGTGGGGCACGGACGCCGAAGCGCTCAACGGCACCGGGAACACCCAGCCCGCGCTGTTCGCCTTCGAGGTGGCGCTGTTCCGGCTGTTCGAGTCCTGGGGCGTGCGGCCGGACTTCGTGGCCGGTCACTCCATCGGCGAACTGGCCGCGGCGCACGTCAGCGGCGCGCTGTCGCTGGCCGACGCCTGCACCGTGGTGCGCGCGCGGGCCCGGCTGATGGCCGCCCTGCCCACCGGCGGGGTGATGGTCGCGGTGCGGGCCAGCGAGGAGGAGGTGTTGCCGCTGCTCACCGAGGAGGTGTCCATCGCCGCGGTCAACGCGCCCGGCTCGCTGGTGCTCGCCGGTGCCGAAGCGGCCGTGCTCGCGGTCGCGGAAACCCTTGCCGCGCAGGGACGGGACACCAAGCAGCTCGCGGTCAGCCACGCGTTCCACTCGCCGCTGATGGAGCCGATGCTGGCCGAGTTCGCCGCGGCCATCGAGGGCATCACGGTCAGCGAACCGGCCGTGCCGCTGATCTCCGCGCTGACCGGAACCCGGGTCGGCGCGGCGGAACTGGGCGATCCCGGCTTCTGGACCCGGCACGTGCGGGAGACCGTCCGGTTCGCCGACACCGTTGCCGCACTGCGGGCAGCGGGCGCCCAGGTGTTCCTGGAGCTGGGGCCGCGCGCCGGGCTGAAGCCGGCGATGGTGGAGATGCTGGACGAGGCCGAGGTGGTGGCCGCGGCGGCGAAGGACTCGGACGAGGTGGCGGGCTGTCTGACCGCGCTGTCCGCCCTGCACTGCTGGGGCCGGAGCGTGCGCTGGGCGGAGCTGTTCGCCGGGGCGCGGCTGGTGGAGCTGCCCACGTATCCGTTCCAGCACGAGCGGTTCTGGCCGCAGGTGAGCCAGACCGGCCGGGCGGGCGAGGTGAGCGCGTTCGGGCTGACCGATTCCGCGCACCCGCTGCTCGGCGCGGTCGCCGAGTTCGCCGACGGGCGGGGCGCGCTGTTCTCCAGCAGGCTCTCGCTGGCCACCCACCCGTGGCTGGCCGATCACGCGGTGTTCGGCCGGGTGCTGTTCCCCGGCACCGGTCTGGCCGAGCTCGCCGGGTGGGCGGGCAGCCGGATCGGCTGCGGCCGACTGGTCGAGCTGACCCTGTCCGCGCCGCTGCTGCTGCCCGCCGAGGGCGCGGTGCAGGTGCAGGTCCGGGTGGGCGAGGCCGGCCAGTCCGGCGAACGCGAGGTCACCATCCACTCGCGGCCGCAGGGCGCGGACGAACCCTGGACGCTCAACGCCGAGGGCACCCTGGACGAGCAGCCCTCCACCCCGGTCTCCCTGACCGAGGCCTGGCCGCCCGCCGACGCCGAGCGGATCGACCTGACCGGCAGCTACGAAGCCCTCACCGACGCCGGATTTGGTTACGGACCGGCCTTCCGTGGCCTGCGGGCGCTGTGGCAGCGGGCGGACGAGTTGTTCGCCGAGGTCGCCCTGCCCGCCGAGGTGGCGGAGTCGGCGGAGCGGTTCGGGCTGCACCCGGCACTGCTGGACTCCGCGCTGCACGCGGCGATGGTGGCCGCGGCGGGCACCGGCGAGGCCGCGGTGCCGCACACCTGGGAGGGCGTCACGCTGCACCGCACCGGCGTTGCGGCGCTGCGGGTCCGGCTCACGCGGACTGAGGAAGGCCTGGCGCTGCTGGCGGTTGACGCCGACGGCCGGGCAGTGGCCACTGTGGACACTCTGCGGGTGCGGCCGGTGTCCACCGAGCAGCTGGCGGCGGCGGACCGGTCGCAGGACACGCTGTTCCAGCTGGCCTGGTCCCCGGCGACGAGCAACGCGGTGGTCCCGGCATGGGTGGAGGTCGCGGCGCTCGAGGAGCTGGAAGCCGTGCCACCACTGGTGTTGCTGCGCTGCGAGGCAACTGGCGGCGATCTGGCCGCGGCCACGCACGAGCGGCTCGCCGGAGTGCTCGCGGTGGCTCAGCAGTGGCTGGCCGAGGACCGGTTCCTCGGCTCCCGCCTGGTGCTGGTGACCCGCCGGGCGGTTGGCCCGGAGCCGGAAGACGTTGCGGGGGCGGCGATCTGGGGTCTGATCCGCTCCGCCCAGCACGAGCACCCGGACCGCTTCGGGCTGCTCGACCTGGACGAAACCGAGGTCCCGGAGTCCGCGCTGGCGCTGCTGGAAGAGGAGCCGCAGGTGCTCGTCCGCGGCAGTCGCGCGCTGGCGGCCAGGCTGCTGCGGCTGCCGGTCGCGGCGGACACCGGGACCAAGTGGGACCCGGACCGCACGGTGGTGATCACCGGCGGCACCGGCGGTCTGGGCAAGGTCCTGGCCCGGCACCTGGTGGCCAGGCACGGGGTGCGCCGTCTGCTGCTGCTGAGCAGGCGCGGCGCGGCGGCGGACGGCGCGCCCGAGCTGGTCAACGAGCTGGCCGGGCTCGGCGCGGCGGTGGACCTGCGGCCCTGCGACGTCGGCGACCGCGAGTCGGTGGCCGCCGCGCTGGCCACGATTCCCGCCGAACACCCGTTGCAGGCCGTGGTGCACGCCGCGGGTGTGCTGGAGGACCGGGTGCTCACCGGGTTCACCGCGGACTCGCTCACCCCGGTGCTGCGGCCCAAGGCAGCCGCGGCCTGGCACCTGCACGAGCTGACCAAGCACCTGGACCTGACCGCGTTCGTGCTGTTCTCCTCGGTCGCCGGGGTCTTCGGCAACGGCGGCCAGGCCAGCTACGCCGCGGCCAACGCCTTCGTCGACGCCCTCGCCCAGCACCGCAGGTCCCAGGGCCTGCCCGCGACCTCCATCGCCTGGGGTCCGTGGTCCCTGGCCGACGGCATGGTCAGCGAGGCGGAGGCGGCGCGGATGCGCAGGCTCGGCGTGCTGCCGCTGTCCGCTGAGGAAGGCATGGCCCTGTTCGACGGCCTGACCGGCGGCCCCGAGGCGGTGCCGGTGCCACTGCGCCTGGACCTGGCCTCGATCCGCTCGGCAGGCCAGATCCCGCCGCTGATGCGGGGCCTGGTGCGCGATCCGGCCCGCCAGGGCCCGGACCGGGACACCGCGGCGGACTTCCTGGCCCGCCTGGCCGAGGCGCCGGCCGCCCAGCGGCACGAGGTGGTGGTGGACCTGATCCGCGACCAGGCCGCCACCGTGCTCGGTCACGCCGATCCGGCCGCGGTGGGCCGGGACCGGCGGTTCCAGGAGCTCGGCTTCGACTCGCTCACCACGGTCGAGCTGCGCAACCGCCTGGGCACCGCGCTGGGCAGGCGACTGCCGGTCTCGCTGCTGTTCGACCACCCAACCCCGGAGGTGCTCGCCGACTACCTGCTGCCGCTGCTCGCCCCGGCCGAAGCGGACCCGGCCGCCGAACTGCTCCGGCAGCTGGACCGCCTCGGCGCCGACCTCGCCGCGCTCACCGCGGATGAGAACACCCGCCAGCTGCTCAGCGGCAAGCTCGACCTGCTGCTGGCCGGGTTGCGCGGGGGCAAGGCCGAGGAGGAGGTGGACTTCGAGTCGGCCACCGACGAGGAGCTGTTCGACCTGCTGGACAACGAGTGGGAACGCCCGTGATCTCGTGGACTGGGGCCGCGCCGCGATACCGGCCCCAGTCCACGACCTCGGCGCTCAGTCCAGGCCGCGCAGCAGCTGCTCGACCTCGGTTGCCCTGGGGTCGTTCAGCTCCCGGAACGTCTCCAGTGCGTCCGTCCAGGCTCCTCTGGCCGAATCGTGGTGGCCCAAGGCGTTCCGGATGCGTCCGAGCAGGTGCAGGCTCTTGGCGAGGTCGAACCAGGCGCTGAGCGCACGGAACTCCGCCCCCGCTTCTTCGGCGCTGGCCGCGGCCTTGGCCAGTTCGCCGAGGCCGAGGCAGGACTGCGCGATGTTCACCGCGGCGATCGCACCGTGCAGGTCCTTGCCCAGCGAGCGGAACAGGGTGCGCGCGGTCTCGTTGTGCCGCAGGCCTTCCGGGTACCTGCCGACGGCGTTGTAACCGTCGCCGAGGTTGAGCGAGTAGACCGCCTCGTCGTTGGCCGACCCCGCCTGGCGGGCCAGGGCGAGCGCCTGTTCCAGACAGCCGAGGGCGGCCTCGGCGTCGCCGCTGTTCACCAGGGTGATCCCGATGTTGTTGACCATCATCGCGGTCCGCTCCGGGTCGCTGGCCGCCTGACTGAGCGCGTCCCGGTACTGGGCGATGGCCTCCGCCCACCTCCCGGCCGCGCGGTAGGCGCCGCCTAGGCAGTTGGCCGCGTGGAAACTCGCCACCGGGTCGCCGATCCGCGCCGCGGCGGCGACCCCGAGCCGTCCCACCTCGATCCAGTCCGCCTTGTGCTGGCGGGCCCGGAAGAAGCCGTGCAGCAGCCAGGCGAGCCGCCACACCTCGTTGGGCCGGCCGCGCTCGGCGAGCCTGGCCACCAGGGCCAGCAGGTTGGCCCGCTCCGCCTCCAGCCAGTCCAGGGCTTCAGCGCTGCCACCAAAAACCGGCCAGGAGGGATCGCCCGCTGCGGTGTCCACGACCTCGTGGATCCGCGGGCTGAACATCACCAGCTCGCGGGCCCGCCCCGCCACGACCAGGTACATCTCGACCAGCCGCCGCAGTGCCGCTTCCCGGGTGGCCTCGTCGAGCCGCTCGGCGAGCTCGGTCGCGTACAGCCGGAGGAGGTCGTGCATGCGGTAGCGGTCCGGCAGCGTCCGCTCCACCAGCGAGCTGCTCTCCAGCGCGCGCAGCGGCCCGCGCAGCCGCGCGGCGGGCAACCCGGTGAGGCAGCCGATGGCGGTCAGGCTGAGGTCGGCGCCCGGTGCGAGGCCGAGCAGCGCGAACACCTGCCCGGCCTCGGCGGGGAGCGCCCGGTAGGACCAGGAGAACACCGCGCGCAGGTTGTGGCCCGCGTCGTCGGTGTCGAAGGCGTCCAGCCGGGCCGCCGCGCTGCCCAGCTCCTCCGCCAGCGCCGACAACGGCATCGCGGGCGCGGCCACCGCCCTGGCGGCCACGATGCCCAGCGCCAGCGGCAGTCCCGAGCAGGACCGCAGGATGCCGGCGACCGCCTCCGGTTCGGCCGCCAGCCGTTGTTCGCCGAGGCGGCGGCCGAGCAGTTCGCGTGCCTCGTGATCGGCCAGCACGGTCAGGCCGACCTGGACCGCGCCGTGCGCGCTGGTCAGGCCGATGAGCCTGCGACGGCTGGTGACCAGCACCGCGCAGGTGGGCTCGCCGGGCAGCAGCGGCAGCACCTGCGCGGTGTCGGCGGCGTTGTCCAGCACGATCAGCAGGCGCTTGTCCGCGATCACGCTGCGGTACAGGGTCGCCATGGCGTCCGGCTCGGCCGGGACCACGGCGGGCGCCACCCCGAGCGCGTCCAGGAACCGCCGGATGGCCGTGGCCGCGGGCATCGGTTCGGCCGAGGGGTCGAAGCCGCGCAGGTCCACGTACAGCTGCCCGTCCGGGAAGCGGTGGGCGTTGCGGTGCGCCCAGTGCAGGGCGAGGCTGGTCTTGCCGATCCCGCCCGCACCACCGATCGCGGAGATCACGACTGTCGACTGTGGACTCCCGTCGTCGAGGACGGCGAGCTCCTGGGTGCGGCCGGTGAAGTGCTGTGGCGCGGCCGGGAGCTGCCGAGGCGCGGGGTGTGGCCGGGCCCGGGGCGGGGCGGGCGCGGTGTCGCCGTGGCGGATCTGCTGGTGCAGCCGCCGCAGCGCCGGGCCGGGATCGGCGCCCAGCTCCGCGGCGAGCAGCAGCCGGATCCGCTCGTACTCGCGCAGGGCCGCATCCTGGCGGCCGTTGCGGTACCTGGCCAGCACGAGCAGGCTCGCGAGCCGCTCGTCCAGCGGATGCGCCGCGGTGAGCCCGGCGAGTTCCAGGTCCAGTCCGCCGGACTGTCCACTGTGGAGTTCCAGTTCGGCGAGGTCCAGCCGGGCGTCGAACCGTTGCCGGGTCAGTGTTTCCCGCACCTGCGCCGCCCAGGCGCCGTCGATGTCCGCCAACGCCACCCCGGTCCACTGGTCCAGCGCCCTGGTGAGCAGGGCGGCCCGTTGCTCCTCGTGCGCGGCACTGACGCGCGCCACCAGGTCCTGGAACCGGTGCAGGTCCACGGATCCGGGGTCGGCGGTCAGCAGGTAGCCGCCGGCGCGCTGCGTGATGGTGACCCCGTCGACGCCGGCCAGCGCGCTGCGCAGCCGGGACACGTAGCTGTAGAGCGTGTCGCGGGGACGCCCCGGCTGCTGCTCGCCCCACACCCGGTCGGCCAGGGTGTCCAGCCGGACGACCTGGTTCAGGTCGACGAGCAGCGCCGCGAGCACACAGCGCTGCCGCTGGTGCCTGATCTCCAGCACGGCATCGCCGTCGAGCACCTGGAACTCGCCCAGCAGTCGGAACCGCACCGGCACCCGTGCCCCCACCCCAGTCGCGAGCCCCCACCTGCCCGTTGCCCCAGATGCTAATGAGCGTGTGCAAGATCCGTACAAGGTTCGGGCAAGCCCGTCCGGTTAGACATGAACCGACGAAGAGTCCTGGACGAAGGCGAGAAGAAGTTGCGACGTTTGGCGAAGATGGCGGTGGGCGCGGCGCTCATCGTTGGTGGTCTGGCCGGGTTCACGCCGGGAGCGGTTGCGGCTGAGCCGGTCAGGGGAGCGGCGCGGGCCACGGAGGCCCAGCCGCTGGCCCCGCCGCTGTGCGGGGTGAACCGCTACGTGATGAGCTACAACCCGCCCATCGTGGGCTGGGCCGCCTACAACTGCGCGGACATCGGCTACACGGTGGAGATGTACCGGGTCGGTGGCGGGCCGGAACGGCGCTGCGTGCGGGCGCACAGCTGGCTCAACTACCCGGCCGCGATGTACTCCGGTGGCCGGTTCGTCAACCCCTGCACCCCGTGACCGCGCCGCGGTGACCCGCCGCGGCCACTGAACACGGCGGATTCGTCACCAGGTGGCGAATCCGCCGTCGCCCGTGCACCGGCCTGACCGATACTGTGCCGGTGGAATTCTTCTGCTACCACCGTGATCGTCCCGGTTCGCTGACCCTGCGCCAGGAACTGCTGGAACAGCACCTGTCGTACATGGACCGGTATGCCGCGGAGATGATCGCCCGCGGCCCCACCATGCTCGACGGGATCCCCACCGGCAGCGTGCACGTCCTCGTCCTGCCTGACCCCGCCGCCGCCCGCGCCTTCGCCTTCGACGAGCCCGGCTACCAGGCCGGGGCGTACCGGGACGTGCTGCTGCGGCGGTGGCGCAACACGCTGGGCCGCACCATGTGGGACTTCCCCGGCGGCCGCACCGGCGGCAACCGCTACCTGGTCCTCGGGCTGGGCGCGGGGGAGCCGGTGGACCTCGCCGTGCCTGCGGACCGGGAGCAGTTGATCGCGTACGGGCCGCTGCTCGCCGATGACGGGGAACAGTGGCTGGGCACGGCGGCGCTGGTCAGGGCGGCGGACGCGGCGGCGGCGCGCGGGGTGCTCTCGGTCGAGCGGTATGCCGACGTCGAGGTGCACAACTGGCAGTTCGGCGGACGCCAGCCGAGGCACTAAGGATTTTCCGGGGGCATCACGCCAAGACTGGCCAGGCTGGTGCCACGGGAAGGGTCGAAGCCATATGCCGGACGACAGCAAGCTCGTCGACTACCTCAAGTGGGTAACCGCAGACCTGCACGAGACCCGGCGACGGCTGGAGGAGCTGGAGAGCGGGCGGCAGGAGCCGGTGGCCATCGTGGGGATGGCCTGCCGGTTCCCCGGCGGGGTGTCCTCGCCGGAGGAGCTGTGGGGAGTGCTCGCCGAGGGCGCGGACGTGATGTCGCCGTTCCCTGCTGACCGCGGCTGGGACCTGCGGGTGCTCAGCGGGGACGGGGAGGGCCACAGCGCCACCGAGGTCGGCGGGTTCCTGCGCGACGTGGCCGACTTCGACGCCTCCTTCTTCGGCATCTCGCCCCGGGAAGCGCTGGCGATGGACCCGCAGCAGCGGCTGTTGCTGGAGACCGCCTGGGAGACCTTCGAGCGGGCCGGGCTGGACCCGCACGCGTTGCGCGGCAGCAAGACCGGCGTGTTCGTGGGCACCAACGGGCAGGACTACTCCGAGCTGGTGCTGCGCAGTGGTGAGGACGTGGCCGGGCACGCGGGGACCGGGCTGGCCGCGAGTGTGGTGTCCGGGCGGATCGCCTACGTCTTCGGGCTGGAAGGCCCGGCCGTCACCATCGACACCGCTTGCTCTTCCTCGCTGGTGGCGCTGCACTCGGCGGCGCAGGCCGTGCGGTCGGGGGAGTGTTCGCTGGCGCTGGCCGGTGGGGTGACCGTGATGTCCACCGCGATGGGCTTCGCCGGGTTCACCCGGCAGGGCGGGCTGGCCCCTGACGGGCTGTGCAAGGCATTCGCCGAGGGCGCGGACGGCACCGGCTGGTCCGAGGGCGTCGGCCTGCTGCTGGTGGAGACGCTGGCCGACGCGCGCCGCAACGGACATCAGATCTTGGCTCTGGTGCGCGGTTCCGCGGTGAACTCCGATGGCGCGTCCAACGGGCTGACCGCGCCGAACGGACCGTCCCAGCAGCGGGTCATCCGGGCCGCGCTGGCCTCGGCCGGACTCACCCCCGCCGACGTGGACGCGGTGGAGGCGCACGGCACCGGCACCAAGCTGGGCGACCCGATCGAGGCGGAGGCACTGCTGGCCGCCTACGGCCAGGAGCGGGAGACGCCGCTGTGGCTGGGCTCGGTGAAGTCCAACCTGGGCCACACCCAGGCCGCCGCCGGGGTCGCCGGGATCATCAAGATGGTCATGGCGATGCGGCACGGCGTGCTGCCCCAGACCCTGCACGTGGACCGGCCATCCCCGCACATCGACTGGACCGCGGGCCAGGTCCGGCTGCTGACCGAGCAGACCCCGTGGCCGGATGCCGGACGACCGCGCCGCGCCGGGGTTTCTTCCTTCGGCATCAGCGGAACCAACGCGCACATCGTGCTGGAGCAAGGCCCCGCCGGGGAAACCGAGGACGAGCAGCCGCGCGAGGTGCCGGCGACGGTGCCGTGGGTGCTGTCCGGGCGCAGCCAGAAAGCCTTGCGGGCACAGGCAGAACGCCTGCTCGACCACCCCGGCGAGCCGGTCGACATCGGCTACTCGCTGGCCGCCACCCGCAGCCGGTTCGAGTACCGCGCGGTGATGGTCGGTGCGGCGGAAGAACTCGCCGACGGCCTGCGGGCGATCACCGAGGAGACCCCGAATCCCGCTGTGGTCACCGGATCCGCGGGCAAACCGGGCCGGATCGCCTTCGTCTTCCCCGGGCAGGGCGCGCAGTGGATCGGCATGGGCGGTGCGCTGCTGGACGAGTCGCCGGTGTTCGCCGAGCGGATCGCCGAATGCGCGGCGGCACTGGCCCCGCACGTGGACTGGTCGCTGACCGAGGTGCTGCGTGGGCACGGCCCCGAGGGCACGCTGGAGCGGGTCGACGTGGTGCAGCCCGCCTCCTTCGCGGTCATGGTCGCGCTGGCCGCGGTCTGGCAGCAGCACGGGGTGCGGCCGGACGCCGTACTTGGGCACTCCCAGGGCGAGTTGGCCGCCTCCGTCATCGCGGGCGCGCTCGACCTGGCCACCGCGGCGAAGATCGTTGCCTTGCGCAGCGCGGCCATCGCGCGGCGGCTGTCCGGACTGGGCACCATGGCCGCGATCCCGTTGCCCGCCAACGAAGTTCGCCAGCTGATCGGGGACGGCGTGCAGGTGGCCGCGGTCAACGGGCCGCGCTCGGTGGTGGTTTCCGGCGAGGTTGACGCGGTGCAGGCGCTGGTGGACTCCCTCAACGCCAAGGACATCAAGGCCAAGCGCATCCCGGTGGACTACGCCTCGCACTCCGCCCAGGTGGAGACCATCCGCGAGGAGCTGCTCGCCGAGCTGAAGGACGTCACCCCCGCCGCGCCGGAGATCCCGCTGTTCTCCCCGGCCACCGGCGACTGGGTGCGCGGCGCGGACTTCACCGCCGAGCACTGGTTCCGCAACCTGCGCGACGAGGTCAGGTTCGACCCCGCCATCCGGCAGCTGCTGGCCGAGGGCTTCCGCACCTTCGTCGAGATCAGCGCGCACCCGGTGCTCGCGCACGCGGTGGCCGAGATCGGCGAGGACACCGGCGAAGCGGTGATCACCCTGGCCACCCTGCGCCGCGAGGACGGCGGCAGGCGGCGGCTGCTCACCGCGCTGGCCGAGGCGCACGTGCGCGGCCTGGCCGTGGACTGGACCCCGGCCCTGCCCGGCGGCAGGCGGATCTCCTTGCCCACCTACGCTTTCCAGCGCGAGCGGCACTGGCCGCGACCGGGCAGCACCGCGGTGGACGTGACCGCCGCCGGACTCGGCCGCGCCGACCACCCGTGGCTGGACGCGGTGGTCGAGCACGCCGACAGCGAGCAGGTGGTGTGCGTCGGCCGGATCTCGCTGGCCGCGCACCCGTGGCTGGCCGACCACGTGGCCGGTGGGCTGATCCTGTTCCCCGGCACCGGTTTCCTGGAACTGGCGGTGCGCGGGGGAGACCTGGTGGGCTGCCCCGCGGTGGAGGAGCTGAACCTCGCGGTCCCGCTGGTGCTCGCCGCCAACGGCACCACCACCGTGCAGCTCGTCCTCCGCGCGCCCGACGAGACCGGCAGGCGCGAGCTGGGCGTGTACTCCCGGCCGGCCGGTCAGGAGGACGCGAGCTGGACCCAGCACGCCACCGGTGTGCTCGGCCCGCGACCGGTCGCCGAACCCGAGTCAACCCCGGACTGGCCGCCCGCCGGGGCGCAACCCGTTGACCTGCAAGGGTTCTACGCCAACCGCGAGTTCGGCCCGGCCTTCCAGGGCCTGCGCGCGGTGTGGCTCGGCGACGGCGAGGTCTTCGCCGAGGTCGAACTGCCCGGAGCGGAGGAAGAAGCCGGTTCCTTCGGCGTGCACCCCGCGCTGCTGGACGCCGCGCTGCACCCGATCTCCTTCGTGCTCAACCCGGAAGCCGGCAGCATGCTGCTGCCCTTCACCTGGGCCGAGGTCACCCTGCACGCCGCCGGCGCGTCACACCTGCGGGTGCGGCTGGCCGAGACCGGGGCGGACACGGTCACGCTGTCGGCCACCGACGTCACCGGCGCGGCCGTGCTCACCGTCGGCTCGCTTGCCCTGCGCTCGGTCGGGGCCGCCGCGGCCGCCCCGGTGGCCAGGGACGAGCAGGCCTCGCTGTTCCGGCTGGACTGGACCCCGCACACCGGCGACCTGCGGCCCACCTCGGGCGCCCGCTGGGCGATCGTCGGCGGCGACGTCTTCGGCCTCGCCTCGGCCATCGACCTGATCGGCGGCCGGGCCACCAGCTACGTCAGCTCCATCGCCGAGCTCGCCGCGGGCGGGGACACCACCGTGCCGGACGTGCTCGTGGTGCAGCTGGCCGGTGGCGCCGACCCGGTGGCCGCCGCGCACGAGCTGACCGCGCACACCCTGGAGATCATCCAGCAGCTCACCGGCGACGCCGCGCTGGCCCGCGCCAGGGTGCTGTTCGTGACCTGCGGCGCGGTCTCCGGCGGCCCGGAGGACCCGGTCACCGACCTGGGCGCGGCCGCCGTGCACGGCCTGGTGCGCTCCGCCCAGTCCGAGCACCCCGGCCGGTTCCTGCTCGCTGACCTGGACACCGAGGACAGCTCCACCACCACGGTGCCCGCCCTGCCCGGCCTGCTCGACGGCGGCGAGACCCAGGTGCTCGTCCGCGACGGCGCGGTCCGCCTCGGCCGCCTGGCCACCCTGGCCTCCGGCCCCGGCCTGCTGCCCCCGGCCGGCGCCTGGCGACTGGACACCGCCAACCCCGGCAGCCTGGACGCGCTCACCCTGGCCCCCAGCCCCGAAGCCGAACGCGAGCTGACCGGGCGCGAGGTCCGGGTGCGCGTGCGCGCCGCGGGCGTCAACTTCAGCGACGTGCTCAAGGCCCTCGGCACCTACCCCGGCGAGCAGGAACCGCTCGGCGCGGAGGTCGCGGGCGTGGTGACCGAGACCGGCCCCGAGGTCGACGGCCTGCGGGTCGGCGACCGGGTCTTCGGTGTGGTCCGTGGCGGCTTCGGCCCCCAGGTGGTCGCCGATGAGCGCCTGCTCGCGCC
Source organism: Crossiella sp. CA-258035 (assembly GCF_030064675.1). Taxonomy (GTDB): domain Bacteria; phylum Actinomycetota; class Actinomycetes; order Mycobacteriales; family Pseudonocardiaceae; genus Crossiella. The sequence continues at coordinate 5,753,856 of NZ_CP116413.1, read as the reverse complement.
GACCCCGGCCGAGTGGACCGACGAGGTCGCGGCCGCCGTGCCGATCGCCTTCCTCACCGCCTACCACTGCCTGGCCGAGGTGGCCGAGCTGCGCGCGGGCCAGTCGGTGCTGGTGCACGCGGGCACCGGCGGCGTGGGCATGGCCGCCATCCAGCTCGCCCGGCTGTTCGGCGCGGAGGTCTTCGCCACCGCGAGCCCGGGCAAGCACGCCCTGCTGCGCGAGCTCGGCGTGGCCGCGGACCACATCGCCTCCTCCAGGGACACCGCCTTCGCCGCCGCGTTCGGCGCGGTCACCGGCGGCCGCGGCGTGGACGTGGTGCTCAACTCCCTCGCCGGCGAGTTCGCCGACGCCTCCCTGCGGCTGCTCGCCGACGGCGGCCGGTTCGTGGAGCTGGGCAAGACCGACATCCGCACCGCCGACACCCTCGACGGCGCCTGGTACCGCGCGGTCGACCTGGGCACGCTCGACCCGGCCGAGATCCAGCGCCTGCTCCACGAGCTGCTGGCCAAGTTCGCCGCCGACGAGCTGCGCCCGCTGCCGGTCACCCGCTGGGACGTGCGCCGGGCCAGGGACGCCTTCCGGCACGTCAGCCTCGCCCGGCACACCGGCAAGGTGGTGCTCACCCTGCCCGGCGGCCTCGACCCCGAGGGCACCGTGCTGATCACCGGCGGCACCGGCACCCTCGGCGCCGCGCTGAGCAGGCACCTGGTCACCGAGCACGGCGCCCGCCGCCTGCTGCTGCTCAGCCGCCGCGGCCCGGACGCCCCCGGCGCGGAACAGCTGCGCCAGGAGCTGACCGAGGCCGGAGCCGAGGTCGACCTGGTGGCCGCGGACATCACCGACCGGGACGCGCTGGCCGCCGTGCTGGCCGCGATCCCGGCCGCGCACCCGCTGACCGCCGTGGTGCACACCGCGGGCGTGCTGGACGACGGCGTGATCACCAAGCTCGACCGGCAGCGGCTGCGCACCGTGCTGCGGCCCAAGGTGGACGCCGCCTGGCACCTGCACGAGCTCACCCGCGAGCACCCGCTGACCGCGTTCACCCTGTTCTCCTCGGTCGCCGGGGTCACCGGCAGCCCAGGTCAGGCCAACTACGCCGCGGCCAACGTCTTCCTGGACACCCTGGCCGCGCACCGCCGCGACCTCGGCCTGCCCGGCAGCTCGCTGGCCTGGACCCTGTGGGCCGAGCGCAGCGAGCTCACCGGCAGGCTGGACGAGGGCCAGGTCCGCCGGATCGACTCCGCCGGCCTGCCCGAGATCACCACCGAACAGGGCCTGGCCATGTTCGACACCGCCAGCGGCTCGGACGAACCGCTGGTCATCCCGATCAAGGTGGGCAGGCGCGCGGCCGGCCAGGGCGCGGTGGTCCCGGCCCTGCTGCGCGGCATCGTGCAGGGCGGCCGCCGCTCGGCGGCCTCCGGTGGCGCGGTGGTCACCTCCGGGCTGCGGGAGAAGTTCCGCGGCCTGGGCGCCACCGAGCAGGAGGAGCTGGTGCGCGAGCTGGTCCTCACGCACGCCGCCGCGCTGCTCGGCCACCACGACCGCGGCGCGCTGGACCCCGAACGCGGCTTCCTGGAGTCCGGCTTCGACTCGCTGATCGCGGTGGAGCTGCGCAACAAGCTGGCCGACGCCACCGGGCTGCGGCTGGCCTCCACGGTCGTCTTCGACACCAAGACCCCGGCCGCGCTGGCCCAGCGGCTGCGCGCGGAACTGGCCGACTCGGTGGCCGCGGGCAGCGCGCCCGCGCAGGCCGGTGGCGGGGGCGGCGGCGAGACGGTGGAACGGCTCTTCGCCGACGCCATCCACAGCGGCAACGCCCAGGGCGGGCTCACCCTGCTCAAGGCGGTCGCCGCGCTGCGCCCCGGCTTCGACAGCCCGGCCGAGCTGACCACGCTGTCCCCGGCCACCCTGCTCGCCGACGGCCCCGACTCGCCCACGATCATCTGCATCAGCTCCCCGGTGATCACCGGCGGCGTGCACCAGTACGCCAGGATCGCCGCGCACTTCCGCGGCCGCCGCCGGGTGGTCGCCCTGCCGCTGATGGGCTTCGCCGAGGACGAGCCACTGCCCGCCGACGGCGACACCGCGATCCGCACCGTGGCCGAGAGCGTGCTGGAGGCCAGCGAGGGCCAGCCGTTCCTGCTGCTGGGCCATTCCTCCGGCGGCTCGATCGCACTCGGCGCGGCCGGGGTGCTGGAACAGGTGTGGGGCATCAGGCCCGAGGGCGTGGCCATGCTGGACACCCTCAGCGTGCGCAACGACGGCAGCGACACCGGCGGCATGGGCGGGATGACCCAGTTCTACCTGGACAAGATCGGCTCCTCGGCGATCCCGCTGAGCGCGGCCCGGCTCTCGGCCATGGCGCACTGGTTCAGCAAGCTGGCCGGGGCGGACCTGCTGGAGTCCACCGTGCCGAGCCTGCTGCTGCGCTGCACCAAGGACATGGACGGCAACGTCGCGGACCTGCCGCCGACGCTGGTGCCCGCGGACGAGGTCCGCACCATCGACGCCGACCACTTCTCGCTGGCGAAGGAGGACTCCGGAAAGGTCGCCCAGATGGTCGAGGAATGGCTGGCCTCACTCACCTGAGCCAACAAAAAACGGCCAACACAGCGAAATCGCCCCGACGATTCCGCCGTGTTGGCCGTTGTCGTACACAGCGTTGGCCGATACGGACGGTGTGTTGGCCGTTGTGGACGGTGTGTTGGCCGGAGGGCGTACCAGTTCGGCCAACACCCCGTACGACAACGGCCAACACGCCGGTGGGTTGGGACGCGGGCTACCAGGTCACTGGCATCGAGTGCACGCCGAAGAGCACTCCGTCGTACTTGAACGGCAGCTCCGCCGGCGGCACCGCCAGCTTCAGCCCCGGGATCCGCTCGAACAGCGTCCGGTACGCGATGTCCATCTCCACCCGCACCAGGTTCTGCCCCAGGCACTGGTGCACGCCGTAGCCGAAGGCCACGTGCTGCTTCGCGCCCCGGTCCGGGTCGAACCTGCTCGGGCAGTCGAACATCGACTCGTCGTGGTTGGCCGCGGCCACCAGCGGCATGATGCCCTCGCCCGCCCTGATCAGCTGCCCGCCGATCTCCAGGTCGGCCACCGCCACCCGCAGCGCCACCAGGTCGGCCACCGAGTGCAGCCGCAGCGTCTCGTCGACCACCCGCTCGTCGCCGATCCACTCCGGGTTCATCAGCAGGGTCAGCACGCCGAGGGCGATGTTGTTGGCGGTGGTCTCGTGCCCGGCGATCAGCAGCAGCATGCCCACCCCCGGCAGCTCCTCGGGGGTCAGCGTGCCCGCGGCCAGCAGCCTGCTCATCAGGTCATCGCCAGGCCACTTCTGCTTGATCTTGATCAGCCGGGTGACGTAGCGCAGCAGCGCGGTGCCCGCGGCCTCCCGCTCCTGGTCGGTGGAAGCCAGGCTGACCAGCACCTGGGTCCTGGACTCGAAGAACTCGTGGTCGGCATACGGCACGCCGAGCAGCGCGGAGATGACCAGCGACGGGATCGGCAGCGCGAAGTCCGCCACCAGGTCGGCCTTGTCACCCCTGGCCAGCATGGCGTCGATCCGGCCGTCCACGATCTGCTGGATCGCCGGTCGCCACTCGCGCATCCGGCGCACGGTGAACTCCGGCATCAGCGCCTTGCGGAACCGGTTGTGCTCCGGCGGGTCGTAGCCGACGAACCAGCCGGGCACCTCGTCCGAGCGCGGCACGCCGCCGGTGCGGCCGAAGCTGGGGAAGCCCTCCCTGGTCGGGTCCGAGCTGACCCGGGGATCGGTGAGGATCGCGCGCACCTCCTCGTGCCTGGTCACCAGCCACACCTGCTGGCCGGTGGGCAGGCTGGTGCGGACCAGGCCGGGGAGCTCGCGGAAGCGGGCGTAGTCCGCCGGGGGGAACGGCGCACCGGCGAGCCGCCGGGGGAACTCCACGACCGGGCACCGGGCCGGTTCGTCTGCCGGCATAGGTCCTCCTTGACTGCTGGGTGAGCCCGTCGCGGGCCGTGCGGCCACCATGGCCTGCCCAGGGCAGGAAAACGCCCAGAGGTGCGCCCCGCGCCCGGGGTCCCGGCCACTGGAACAACGCCCGTTCAGACCGTCACGGAGAGCTAGGATTCCGCCATGAGCGGGGGCGTTGAGCTGGTCGGGCGGGACCACGAGCTGGACCTGCTGGTCGAGATCGCGGACAAGGCGCGGGCCGGCACCGGTCAGGCGGTCCTGCTGCGCGGCCCGGCCGGGATCGGCAAGACCAGCCTGCTGCACGCCGCCCTGTCCCGGATCGCGCCGCTGGCCGCGCGCAGCCTGTCCGCGCGCTGCCGGGAGTCCGGCGGCGGGCCCTACGCCGCGGTGCGCGAGCTGTTCCAGCCGCTGCGGCTGACCGAGGACGGCGGCGCGGGACGACTGCTCGACGGCAGCGCCCGGCACGCGCTGCCCGCGGTCGACCCCGACCTGCACGACCCGACCCTGCACAGCAACGCCTACGCGGTGCTGCACGGCCTGCACTGGCTCACCGTCGGCCTCACCGCGGATGGGCTGCTGGTGCTGGCCGTGGACGACGTGCAGTGGTGCGACGAGCCCTCGCTGCGCTGGCTGGCCTTCCTGCTGCGCCGCGCCGAGGACCTGCCGCTGCTGCTGGTGCTCACCCAGCGCACCGGCCGGGACGCCCCGGCCGCCGAGGTCTTCGACGAGATCGCCGGACTGCCGCTGTGCCACCCGATGGACCTGCCCGCGCTCAGCGCCCAGCCGGTGGCCGACCTGCTGACCAAGGTGCTCGGCGGGCGGCCGGATGAGGAGTTCGCCGCGCACTGCGCCCAGCTCACCGGTGGCAACCCGCTGCTGCTCGGCCGGATCATGGCCCGGCTCAACGACTACGACGGCGACCGCACCGACCTCGCGGTGCTGGCCGACCTGGGCCGCGAGGTGGTCGCCCGCTCGGTGCTGGACCGGCTGCCCGAGCAGATCCTCGTGGTGGCCCGCGCGATCGCGGTGCTGCCCGGCGAACAGGTCGAGCTGCTGGCCGCGCTGGCCGGGGCGCACCAGCGCACCGCCACCGCGGCCATCGCCGAGCTGCGCCGCCGCGACCTGATCACCGCGGAGGACTGCGGCGCCCGCCCGGAGTTCGCGCACGACACCATCCGGCAGACCGTGCTCACCGGCACCCCGCCCGCCGAGCTGGACCAGCTGCGCGAACGCGCCGCCACCCTGCTCAACGACGCTGGCCGCCCGGCGGAGGAGGTGGCGGTGCTGCTGGCGCTGCTGCCCGGCACGCCGGAGCCGTGGATGGCCGACGTGCTGCGCGAGGCCGCCGGCTACGCCGAGCACCGGGGCGCGCCGAGGGTGGCGGCCGGCTACCTGAAGCGGGTGCTCGCGGTGGACGACTCCGACGTGGCGGTGCTCAGCCAGTCGGCCAGGGTGCTCGCCATGATCCAGCCCGGCACCGCGCTCGCCCACCTGGAACGCGCGCTGGCGCTGGTGGCCGATCCGCGCGCCAGGGTGCCGATCGTGTTGCAGTACACCATCACCTCACTGCGCGCGCAGAACTCGGTCCGCGCCTTCGCACTGGCCGGGGAGACCCTGGCGGCGCTGGAAGCGGTCATCGGCCCGGCACCCGACGGCGGCGACCGGGCGCTGCTGGCGGTGCTGGAGGCATCCCTGCTGGCCGCGGGCATCGACGAGAAGGCCAACCTGGCCGCGCTCGGCGACCGCTTCGAGCACCGGCCGGTCCCGCCGGGGGACACCACCGAGGAGCGGCAGCTGCTGGCCGGGCTGGCCCTGCTCGGCATGGTGAGCGCCCGCCCCGCCACCGAGGCCGCCGAACAGGCCAGGGCCGCGCTCAAGATCAACGAGGTGGAGGCGGGCGGCTGGACCATCCTGGGCACCATCTACACCCTCTACCTGGCCGATGACACCGAGGCCATGCCCGCCACCCTGGACACCCTGGTCGAGCACATGCAGTCCGCGGGCGCGGCCTGGACCTACTGCATGGTGACCAGCCTGCGCGCCATCGTCCGGCACTGGAACGGCGACCTGGTGGAGGCGCTGGCCGACGCCCAGTCCTGCTACGAGCTGGTGGTGCAGGAGAACTGGGCCGGCGGGATGGTGATGCCGCAGATCGCCTTCGCCGTGGTGCTCACCGACCTGGGCGAGGCCGAGCGCGCGCGGGAGGTGCTGGACCAGATCCACCGGCCCCGCTTCGAGGCGTTCACCCTGGAGTACCACTACTACCTGATGGCCAGGGCCCGCACGCACGAGGCGCTGGGGGAGACCGAGCAGGCGCTGGAAGTGTTGCGGCACTGCGGCGCCAGCCTGCGCGACGGCAACGTGGACAACCCGGTGCTGGCCCCGTGGTGGTACGACGCGGCCTGCCTGCTCGCCGAGCTGGGCCGCCTGGAGGAGGCCCGCCTGATCGCCGGGCACGGCGCGGAGCTGGCCCAGCGCTGGGGCACGCCACGGGCGCTGGGCATGGCGCTGACCGCCCGCGGCGTGACCACCCCTGGCCCGCAGGGCGTGCGCCTGCTGACCGAGGCGGTGCGGGTGCTGGCCGCCTCCCCGGCCAAGTTCGAGCACGCCAAGGCCGAGTACCTGCTCGGCAAGGCGCTGCTGCGCGAAGGTGACCCGGAGGCCGCCCGCAAGCGCCTGCGCAGCTCCCTCGATCGCTCGGTGCTGCTGCGGCACCGCCGCCAGGTCTCGCTGTCCTCGGCCGCGCTGCTGGAGGCGGGCGGGCGGCTGCGTCGCGGCACCGACTCACCCGCGGACAGCCTCACCGGCAGCGAACGCCGGGTCGCCGCCCGCGCCGCCAAGGGCGAGACCAACCGGGAGATCGCCGAGTCCCTGTTCCTCACCGTGCGCACCGTGGAGCTGCACCTCACCAGCGCCTACCGCAAGCTCGGCGTCCGCGGCCGCGCCGAGCTCACCGCCGCCCTGACCAACCAACTCACGTAACCCGCCAGCGTGTTGGCCGTTGTCGTACGGTGTGTTGGCCGTTGTCGTACAGGGTGTTGGCCGAACCGGGACGCCCTCCGGCCAACACACCGTCCACAACGGCCAACACACCGTCCAGAACGGCCAACACTGTGTACGACAACGGCCAACACGGGGCTTAGGCGAAGCGGCTCAGGGTGTGCTCGCGCGCCATGTGCGAGAGCTTCTCCGGGTTGCGCACCGCGTAGAGCCCGGTGATCCGGCCGTCGTCGATGCGCACCGCGACCACGGTGTCCAGCTCACCGTCCTGATGCACCACCAGCGCCGGGTGGCCGTTGACCTGGGTGGGCCGGAAGGACATCAGCTCGGCCACCCGCCCGAACCCGCCGATCAGCAGCCGGGCCACCTTGTCCGCGCCCACGATCGGCCGCGGCACGGCCTGCTTGATGCCGCCGCCGTCGCCCAGCAACACCACCTCCGGCGCCAGGATGTCCAGCAGCCCTTGCAGATCACCGGTCTCGGCCGCCCGCTGGAAGGCCGCCAGCGCGGAGCGGGTCTCCGCCGCCGACACCACCTCGCGCGGCCGCCGCGCCGCCACGTGCGCCCGCGCCCGGTGCGCGATCTGGCGGACCGCGGCCGGACTCTTGTCCACCGCCTCGGCGATCTCCTCGTACGGCAGGTCGAACACCTCGCGCAGCACGAACACCGCCCGCTCGGTCGGGGCCAGCGTCTCCAGCACCAGCAGCACCGCCATCGACACGCTGTCGGCCAGCTCCACGTCCTCGGCCACATCCGGCGCGGTGAGCAGCGGCTCGGGCAGCCAGGAGCCGACGTAGGACTCCTTGCGGCGGCCCAGCACGCGCAGCCGGGCCAGCGCCTGGCGGGTGGTGATCCGGACCAGGTAGGCCCGCTGCTCCCGGATCTCGTCCAGGTCCACACCGGCCCAGCGCAGCCAGGTCTCCTGCAGCACGTCCTCGGCGTCGGCGGCCGAGCCGAGCATCTCGTAGGCGATGGTGAACAGCAGGTTCCGATGGGCGAGGAACACCTCGGTCGCGCGGTCCGGGCGGTCGTCCACGGGGCGGCTCCTAGTCAGTCGGCGGGTCACCCACCAGATGTCCCTGACCGCCATTCTGTGACAGCACCCCGCTGTGTCGCTCGTCACCGGGCCAGGCTGTCACAGGATCGGCGCGGCAGGCGTCTCGTGTTCGTCCACCGCAGACGCACGAGTGAGGACAAGACGATGGAAGCTCGCCTGAACATGTTCGCCAACGAGTTCGCCATGAAGTTCGGCAAGCGCTTCGCCGGCGCGGGCCTACTGATCCAGCAGTCGACGTTGCCGAAGGCCACCCAGGAGCTGGCGGCCTTGCGCGCCAGCCAGATCAACGGCTGCGCCTTCTGCATTGACATGCACACCAAGGACGCTGCCGCCGCGGGCGAGACCGCGGTCCGGCTGCACCTGGTCGCCGCCTGGCGCGAGGCCACCGTGTTCACCGAGGCCGAACGCGCCGCACTGGCCCTGACCGAGGAGGGCACCCGCCTGGCCGACGCACACGAAGGTGTCTCGGACGAGACCTGGGCCCAGGTGCGGGAGCACTACGACGAGGAGCAGATCGCCGCGCTGGTCTGCCTGATCGGCCTGATCAACGCGGCGAACCGGATGAACATCATCGTGCGCAACCCGGCCGGTTCGTACGAGGCCGGCATGTTCGAGGCCATGACGCACTGAACGGCAGCGGCAGGGGGCGGCGCACCGGCCGCCCCCGCTTGCTCAGTGCAGGACCTTCAGCCCGATCACACAGCCGACAATTCCCAGCAGCAGCAACACTCTCACCACCGACACGGCCTCCGAGCCGGTCCACATGCCGTAGGCGACGGTGAGCGAGGCCCCGATGCCGACCCACACCGCGTAGGCGGTCCCGGTGGGCAGTTCCCGCATCGCGTAGGCGAGTCCGGCCATGCTGGCGACCAGGCTGACCGCGAACACCAGGGTCGGCGTCAGCTTCGCGAAACCGGCGGACTTGCCCAGCGCGGTCGCCCACACCGCTTCCAGCACACCGGAGACGACCAGAACGAGCCACGACATGACGCACTCCCAGAGCGCCGTCTTGTCGCTGGCCGGGTACGGCACCCGCTCGTCCGGGGTCCTCCATCGGAGGCGCCAACCCCATTTTCGCACACCCTCGGCGCACGCACCGGCCACAACCGGCAGGCGAGCAGCGCGCCACCCCCGGCCAGCGCCGCCAGCGCGCCCAGCGTCGCGGGCAGTCCAGCCACCGCGCCGAGCAGCCCGGCGAGCAGGTAGGCGGCCAGCCAGGCCGCGTGGCTGGCGGTGAACTGGGCGGCGAAGAGCACCGGCCAGTCCGCCGCCTGCCCGGACCGGCGGAGCAGCCGACCGGCCGGGGTCTGCACCGCCGCGCCGCCAAAACCCAGTGCGGGCCAGGACATCAGCAGCACCGCCCACCAGGCGTCCCGGTCCAGCAGGGCCAGCGCGAGCCCGGTCGCCAGCAGCACACCCGCCAGCCCGGCCGCGCCAGTGATCATCAGGTTGCGATCGCCAAACCTGTTGAGCAGCAACGGAACCAGCACCGCACCCAAGATCGAGCCCGCCCCACAAGCGGCCAGCGCCACCGCCACGGCGGAGTCCGGCAGCCCCAACTGGCCCCGCACCAGGACCACCGTGTTGACCAGCACCATGGCTCCGGCGGCCGCGGCGGCGAGGTTGAGCGCGAGCAGCGCGCGCAGCCGGGGCGTGGCCAGGTAGACGCGCAGCCCCTGCCGGACCTGGTCGAACGCCCCGCCCGGCTCGGCCACCGGTCCGGGCAGCGCCACGCCGAGCACCAGCAGCGCCGAGGCCAGGAAACCCAGCGCGGTGCCCAGGAACAGCTGACCGGGACTGAGCACGGTCAGCAGCACCGCGGCCAGTACCGGGCTGAGCAGGCTCTCCAGCTCATAAGCCAAGCGCGACAACGACAACGCCCGCGTGTAGTCCTGCTCGCCGGGCAGGATGGCGGGGATGGTGGCCTGGAAGGTCGGGGTGAACGCGGCCGAGGCTGCTTGCAGGACCACGATCAGCGCGTAGACCTGCCACACCGCGTCCACCCAGGGCAGCGCCAGCGCCACCCCGGCCCGCAGTAGGTCCGTCGAGACCAGGAACGCCCGCCGCGGCAGCCGCGCCGCCAGCGCGGTGACCACCGGCGCGAGCAACACGTAGGCGCACATCTTGATCGCCAGCGCGGTGCCCAGCACCGCCCCGGCCCGCTCGCCACCGAGCCGGTAGGCCAGCAGCCCCAGCGCGACCGTGGCCAGCCCGGTGCCCAGCAGCGCCAGCACCTGCGCGGTGAACAGGCGCCGGTAGGCCGGGTTGCGCAGCACGATCAGCACACCACGCAAGGTATATGCTCAAGGCGGTATGCGACGACGGTGCAACAGCCGCGACGGTGCAACGGCGGCAGAGGTGCAACGGCGACAGAGGTGCAACGGCACAGTGCTGGCAACAGCTAGTCGCCCGCGTTCGCCGGGTGGTCCAGTTGCTTGGCCAGCCGCAGCCAGGCTTCGGCGGTCTGCCTGGCCAGTTCGGCCACCACCGGCGCGCAGTGCGCGGGCACGCTGCCCGCGATGCTCGACGGGTCGACGGCCTGGGCGTCCAGCCAGCGCAACAGGTTGCGCCCCGACTCGGTGAAGCGCAAGGCCGGATCCTGCCGCAGGTTCTGCCGGATGCCCGCGGTGCGCGGCTGCCGGAACAGCCGCTGCCCAGCCCCGGCTTCGCGCTGCCCGGCCGGGCGCTCGCGCGGCGCGGGCACCGGGTCCTCGCCGCGCCGCAGCCGGTTGCGCACGTCCAGCACCGTCGACGGCGAGATGCCCACCGCCTTGGCCACCGCGCGCAGCGAGATCTCCGGGTTCTCCATCAGCAACCGCCCCGCCGCCAGCCGGCCCCGCACCGCGCTCACCGGCCGGGCCCGCCCGTCCTGACCGATCCTGACCTCCGACCGGGGAGCCGCCGCCGACCGCCGCCGGACCTTGCCGACGGTCTTTCCCGACAAACCCACCACCGCCCCGATGGCCCGGTCCGACCAGCTCGGGTACCAGGCGATGATCCGGGTGGCCGCGGCGATCCGGTCGCCCGTCGAGAGCGGCAGGCCGTGCTCGAGGTTGAGCCGCACCGCGAGCACGAAGGACTCACGGTCGTCGCCCTCGAAGAACCGCACCCCGATCGTCTCGTCGCCGCGCCGCCGCGCCGCCAGCAGCCGGTGGACCCCGTCCACCACCCGCATGGTCGCCCGGCGCACCACGATGGGCGGCAACGGATCCGCCGACTCCGCGAGCAGCCGCACGTGCGCGAAGTCCGTGCCGTCCCGCCGCAGGGCCGCCCCGACGTGCAGGGCGTGCGGCGGCACCGGCACCACCGCCGAAAGCGCTTGGTGGTAAAGCAAACCGACCCCCAGTGTCGTCTTGCGTCGATCACGGACCTTACGGAGCGGGCCTGGACAGATCCTGTTGCGATCCTGGCGGCCACTCGACGAAAAGTTGTGGGTCTTTGCGCAGTTAATCGGTAGTTCTTGCGATACATGTATGGTTCGACACCTGAGATTCGACCGGAACCTGCGCGCCAGGGCTTGACCCCGCCCCTGGGTCAGGCTGAATTCTGGCCGCATGGCAAACAAGATCACTTCCAGCACGCGGCTGGCGCTGGCCGTCGCGCTGCTGGCCGGGGCGGCCACGCCCGCGATGGCCGCGGACAGCCCGGCCGCGACGGGACCGGATCGCCCGGAGCTGCGCAAGGCCATCCAGGAAGTCGTGGACTACGGCTTCGCCGGGGTGCAGCTGCGCGTGCACGACCAGCACGGCACGTGGACCGGCAGCGCCGGGGTGCGCAAGCTGGGCGAGACCGCGAAGCCCAGGACGGATGGGCGGTTCCGGATCGGCAGCAACACCAAGACCTTCGTCGCGACCCTGGTGCTGCAACTGGTGGACGCGGGCACGGTCGAGCTGGACCGCCCGGCCGCGGATTACCTCCCGGAGCTCGGGCTGGACCGGCAGATCACGGTGCGGATGCTGTTGCAGCAGACCACCGGGTTGATGGACTTCACCGGCGACTTCGACGCCGACGGCAAGTACGTGGCGGGAATTCCCTGGCAGGGCAAGGAATGGGTGGCCAACCGGTTCCGCACCTACCCGCCGGGGGAGTTGGCGCGGCTGGCCCTGTCCCAGCGCCTGAAGTTCGTGCCGGGGACGGCGTGGAGCTACTCCAACACCAACTACCTGCTGGCCGCGCTGCTGGTCGAGAAGGTCACCGGGCGCTCCTACGGGGAGGAGATGCGCGCGCGGCTCCTGGAACCGCTCGGACTCTCCGGCACCGAGGTGCCGGGCGCCCGCATCGGGATCTCCGGGCCGCACGCCCACGGCTACTACCGCTACCAGGACGCCGAGCAGCAGTGGCAGGTGGTCGATGTGACCCGACAGAACCCCTCCTGGATCCACGCCGGGGGCGAGATGATCTCCACCACCGAGGATCTGCGCAAGTTCTTCACCGCGTTGCAGCGCGGTGAGATCCTTTCCGCGCCGCTGCTGGCCGAGATGCGCAAGCCACACCCGAAGAGCCCTGGCTACGGCCTCGGCTTGTTCGTGCAGGACGGCAAGTCCGGGTCGCCGTTCCCGCCGCCGCGTTGTGGGGTCACGGTGTTCACCCACAACGGCGGCGTCAAGGGCTACGGGGCGCTGATGTACAGCACACCCGACGGCAAGACGGTGCTGACCGCATCGGTGACCTCAGGGAACGCCGCGATCGACGAGGCACAGGCCTTCCGCAAGGCCCAGCAGCGGCTTGTCGACGAGGTGTTCTGCGGCGGGCAGACGGGTTGACCTTGACCTGAGGTCAACCCGCACACTCGCGGCATGTCACCTTCGACTTCGGCCGGCGCCCGCGGCGTCACGATCGGCCAGGCGGCGGCCTTCGCCGGAGTCACCGTGAAGACCGTGCGGCACTACCACCAGCACGGACTGCTCGCCGAACCACGCCGGGACGGCTCCGGCTATCGGCGGTACGGCTCGGCCGACCTGCTGCGACTGGTCCAGGTCCGGACCCTGGCCGCGGCCGGCGTGCCGCTGGCCGAGGTCGCTCCGCTGCTGGCGGCCGACGCCGAGAACTTCGCCACCGCGCTCACCGAGGTCGAGCGGCGACTCACCGACCGGATCGCCGACCTGATCGCCCGGCGCGACATGCTGCGCCAGCTCGCCGACGGCGACCGGGTCCTGCTGCCCGGCCGCGCGCTGGCCGTCCTGGACCGGTTCGCCGCACTCGGCTACGGCGCCGGCTACGTGGCCGACCAACGGGAAGCCATGGTGCTGGCCAGGGCCTTGGCGCCGGAGTTCCTGGACGCCTTCCTGACCCAGCTCGAACACCGGCTCGACGACCCCCAGTACGTCGAGCTTTCCCAGCGGGGCTGGCAGGCCCGGTCCTGGGATCCGGACGATCCGCGGGTCGAGGAGCTGGCCTCGGCCATGGCAGACAACCTGCTGGCCAACCGCGAGCTGCTGGCGCTGCCGACCGGGTTCCAGGCCCGATCCGACGCCGCCACCCGGTATGGGCTGATCAACCACCACCGGGAAGAGGACCACGGACCGACCTCGATCCGGTTGACCGCGCTGGTCGAGGCGAAGCTCCGTGCGGCTGGTCTCGACATCCCGCACCAATGAGGACTTCCGCGTCACCGGCCTGAGAAGATCGGCCGGTGAGCGCTGCGGAGATCCCCTACACCACTGGTCTGCACGAGATCGCGCCCGGCGTGCACGCCTGGCTGGCCCCCGACGGCAGTTGGGGCCTGAGCAACGCGGGCCTGGTCAGTGGCGACGGCGAGTCACTGCTCATCGACACCCTCTACGACCTGCACCTGACCCGCACCATGCTGGCCGCGATGGCCCCGGTCACCGCGGCGCACCCGATCACGCACGCGCTCAACACCCACGCCAACGGCGACCACTGCTACGGCAACGAATGCCTCGACCCCTCGGTGACCATCCACGCCGTCACCGAGACCGCGCACGAGATGGCGCACGAGGCGCCGCCGGAGGTGATGGCCGCGCTGCTGTCCCCGGCCGCCGCCGAGGCGCTGGGGCCGGTGCTGGCCGGGTGGTTGCAGCGGGCGTTCGGGGCTTATGAGTTCACCGACATCACCCAGCGGACGCCGGATGAGACCTTCGACGAGCAGCGGACGCTGACCATCGGCGGGCGGGTGGTCGAGCTGCGCAACCTCGGCCCGGCGCACACCGGCGGGGACGCGGTGGCCTGGGTGCCGGACGCGGGGGTGCTGTTCACCGGGGACCTGCTCTTCATCGGTGGCGCGCCGATCATGTGGGAGGGGCCCGTGGACAACTGGCTGCGGGCCTGTGACGAGATGATCGCGCTCTCACCGGACCTCATCGTGCCTGGTCACGGCCCGGTGACCGACTGCGACGGGGTCCGGGCGGTGCAGGGCTACTGGCGGCACGTCCGGGAGCAGGCGCGTCAGTCACACGCCAAGGGGCTCTCCTGGATGGAGGCGGCGCTGGAGGTGGACCTGGGGGAGTACGCGGACCTGGGGGAGTCCGAGCGGGTCGCGCCGAACATGTACCAGCTGTACCGCGAGCTGGATCCGGACTTGTCCACTGTGGAACCGCTCGGGATGCTGGCCGCGATGGCCCAGTGGGACGCGGAACGGGGCAGCAGAGGGCCTAACGGCACTCCACCAGCCGCAGCGAACGGTTAGGGTTTGCGGACGGAAGACGCCGTGCCCGGTGTGGGCGGCGCCTGGTTGTGGAATTGGGATGGACATGACGCCGACCACCGCGGGCAACCCGCGACCCGATCTGCTGGGCGGGCGATACCGCCTCGGTGAGCTGATCGGGCGAGGCGGCATGGGCGCGGTCTGGGCCGCCAACGACGAGGTGCTGCACCGCGACGTGGCGATCAAGGAGGTGCTCGCGCCGAACTGGGCCAGCGAGGAGGAACAGGCCTCGCTGTGCGAGCGCACCCAGCGGGAGGCGCGCGCCGCGGCCCGGATCAACCACCCCAACGTGGTCACCGTCTTCGACGTGGTCACCGAGGACGGTCGTCCGTGGATCGTGATGGAGAAGGTCGAGGCCAGGGCGCTGTCCAAGGTCATCGACGAGGACGGCGCGCTGTCCCCGCGCCGGGCCGCCATGGTCGGCGAGCAGATCCTGGGCGCGCTGCGGGCCGCGCACGAGCACGGCATCCTGCACCGCGACGTCAAACCCGGCAACGTGCTGGTCTGCCCGGACGACCGGGCCGTGCTCACCGACTTCGGCATCGCCTCGGTGGACGGCGACTCCTCGCTGACCGTCTCCGGCGTGCTGGTCGGCGCCCCCGGCTACATCGCCCCGGAACGCGCCCGCGGCCTGCCCTTCGGCCCGGCCTCCGACCTGTGGGCGCTGGCCGCCACCCTGTACGCCGCGGTGGAGGGCAAGGCCCCGTTCGACCGCACCGGCGTGCTGCCCACGCTGACCGCGGTGCTCACCGAGGAACCCGACCCGATGGTCCTGGCCGGGCCGCTGGCCCCGGTGCTGGAGGCCATGCTGCGCAAGGAACCCGGCGACCGGCTCAGCGCCCAGGAGTTCGAGGACTCGCTGCGGCTGATCGCGCAGAGCCCGGACGCCGAGGTGGACGCCACCGTCGCGGTGGTCACCGCCAGGGTCAGCCGCGCCGACCCGACCCGCACCGAGATCCCCAGACTGCTGCCGGCCGCGGCGGCCGGAACCCCGTGGTGGCAACGCAAACGCGGCCGGGCGGCCCTGGTGGCCGGCGGCGTGCTGCTGGCGGGCGGCGCGGTCGCGGCCGCCCTGCTGCTGATCCCGCCACCCGGCGACACCCCCACCGGTCCGACCAACCCGGCAGGCGAGGTGCCGGTCAACGCGCCGCAGGACACCACCAGCTCCACCAGCCGGACCACCAACCCGCGTCAGCCCGTCGGGTCCAGCCAGGTGACCAGCAGTCCCAGCGCGACCACCGGCGAGTCCACCAGCACCGCGCCGAGCTCCAGCGCGC
Organism: Crossiella sp. CA-258035; assembly: GCF_030064675.1. Classification (GTDB taxonomy): domain Bacteria; phylum Actinomycetota; class Actinomycetes; order Mycobacteriales; family Pseudonocardiaceae; genus Crossiella. The sequence continues at coordinate 5,737,899 of NZ_CP116413.1, read as the reverse complement.
CGCCGTCGAGCAGCGCCCCACCCAGCAGCGCGCCCCCGAGCAGCTCCAAGACCACGACCACCACCACGACGACCACCACCACGACCAACCCGCCGGTGACCAACGCGACCTCCGCGCCGCCCGGTGGCGGGGGTGGGGGAGGGGCCTGAGGCGGTCCCGGGCGCGACCGTCGTCGAGGGGCGTGGCTGGTACCTCATTCGAGGTCTCCGCGCGGGAAGCCGCCGCCCAGCGCAGCATCGAACACCTGGACTGCCTGCTGGTCGCGACCTCCCGCGAGCGCGACGAGCTGTCCTTCGCCGGACTGGACCCCGCCGACCCTCAGGCGATGTTCGAGCGCCTCAACGACCTCACCCACCGCGCCGCGGCCACCCCGGACCCGGCCCGGCTGCCCGAGCTCCTGGACGCCTTCCTGGCCAACGGCACCTGTCACGTGCCCACCCAGGCCGCGACCTGGCCAACGGGCGAGTCGGGGGAGCAGCGGCTGTTCGACCGCTACCGCGAGCTCACCGCCGCCCTGCACTGCACGACGAGCTGGTCCTGCTGACCACCGCCGGACTCAGCCCAGCCGACGCGCTGCGCACCGCCACCGTCAACCCGGCCCGCTTCCTGGGCGTCGAGGACCGCTTCGGGGCGATCGCCCCGGGCAGGACCGCGGACCTGGTCCTGCTGGAGGCGGATCCGCTGACCGACATCGCCAACACCCGCCGGATGGCCGCGGTGATCTTCGGCGGCACGGTGCTGCCCGGTGACCCGGGGCTCAGCCCGCCAGCAGCTCTGGCAGCCGCTCAGGGGTCCCCGCCAGCAGAGCGCTGACCACCGCGATCCGGGCTTGGGCCGCGCGCAGGGTGCCGGTGAGCACCGCGCCGGCCCTGGTCAGCTCGGTGGCCGAGGTGTAGATCGGCAGCACCGGACCCGCTGCGGTCCGTGAGGTCACCGCGACCAGCACCCCGGCCGCGGTGGCCTCCCGGACCGCCGCAACGACCTCCGCGTTCACATTGCCCGACCCCGCCCCGACCAGCACGATCCCCCGCGCCCCCGCCGCCAGCGAGGCCCGCAGCAACACCGCGTCCCCATCGGTGTGATGGGTCAGGACATCCACCCTGGGCGACTGCCCTGAAACCGGCGCGGGCAACGGCGCGGGCCGGGACGCGGGCGCGTCGAGCAGCACCTCACCCCCGACGATGTGCCCGACCGGCGCCGCGCTGGGATCGCGATAGGCGTCCGGCTCCAGCGTGTGGTGCTTGACCGTGCCCCGCGCCGAATGGATCTTGCCGCCGAACGCGATCAGCACCCCGTGACCCCGGGCCTGCCGAGCCACGGCGAAGGCGTCCGCGAGGTTGCCCGGCGCGTCCGAACCCGGGTCGCCGAGCGGCCGCTGCGAACCGGTGAACACCACCGGCCGCGGGTCGTCGTGGTGCAGGTCGAGCAGGAAGGCGGTCTCCTCCATGGTGTCCGTGCCGTGCGTGACCACGATCCCGCACACCTGCGGATCGGCGAGCGTGGCCCGGACCTGGTGCAGCAGGTCGAGCTGCTGGGCCAGGGTCAGCGCGGAGCTGTCCACGGTGCACAGGTCCACCACGTCGACCGGCAACGGCTGCGCCCCGGTCAACACACCCAGCCCCGCCCCACTGCGCGTTTCTCCGCCCGACATCGCCGCGGCCAGCACCTCCCGCCCCGCCAACCCCGCCGCGAGCCCCGCCTCGGTCGGCATGCTGGAAATGGTGCCCCCGGTCGCGATCACCACAAGCCTGCCCATCGCCCACCTCCCGAAACGAACGATCGCGCGAACGTTCGCCCAAGCACAACAGATCAACACCCGCAGGTCAATGCCCGCGGGTCCTCCGCCGCTGGGCTCAGCGGACCGGGGCGTAGGTGAGGCCGCCGTCGACGATCAGGTCGGTGCCCGCGACGTAGCCCGCCGCGTCCGAGGCGAGGAAGGCCACCGCCGCCGCGACCTGCTCCGGCAGGCCCAGCTCACCCAGTGGCACCTCGCGGCGGCAGGCCTCCCGCGTCACTGGGTCCGGAACGGCCTCGGTCATCATGTCGGTGCGGATGTAGCCGGGGCTGACCGAGTTGACCCTGATCCCACGCGGGGCCAGCTCGGCGGTGAGGGTGCGGGTCAGGTTGGTCACCGCGGCCTTGGTCGCCGCGTACAGCGAGGCGCCGGCCAGGCCCCGGTACTGGGTCCAGGAGGCGTTCAGCACGATCGAAGCGCCCCGCTCCAGCAGCGGCAGCGCCTTGGTGACGGTGAAGAACAGGCCCTTGAGGTTGACCCCCACCAGCCGGTCGAACTCGGCCTCGGTCAGCTCGGCGGCCGGTTTGAACACCGCCGTCCCCGCGTTGGCGAAGACCACGTCCAGCCGGCCCAGCTCGCCGTCGATCCGGCGGTACAGCTCATCCAGCTCGGCCAGGTTGGCCACGTCGGCGGGCACGGCCAGCACCCGCTCGCCCAGCTCCCCGGCGACCTTTGTCAGCAGCTCGGCGCGGCGGCCGGAGAGCACCACGGTGGCGCCCTCGGCGTGCAGCAGTCGCGCGGTGGCCAGGCCCATTCCGCTCGCCCCGCCGGTGATCAGAGCGACCTTGTTCGTGAATCGGTTCATGGCCCCGATCCTGCGACCGCTGGTCAAGATCAACCAGAGTCCGTTTGTCCGGGTGTTGCCAGCACCTGGCTGAGGCGGTCCGCGGTGGGCGTGCCGGGGGTCGGCAGGTGCAGCAGCAGGCGGTTGCCGGGCTGGTCGGGCACGGTGAGCACGGTGTAGTCGAAGCTCAGCTCGCCGACCTCGGGATGGACCAGCTCCTTGGTGCCGCTGCTGCGTTCCCGCACCTCGTGCCGCGCCCACAGCCCGGCGAACTCCGGGGACACGCTGGACAGGTCCGAGGCCAGTTCGGCGAAGTGCTCGTCCTCGGGGTAGCGGGCGGACTGGGCGCGGAAGTTGGCCACCATGTCCGCGGCCACGGTGCGCCAGTCCGCCCAGCGGAACCGGCAGTCGGCCTGGGTGAAGAAGGTGACCAGGCAGTTGTGCGCGTGGCCCAGGTCGTAGCCGAAGATCCGCCGCGCCGCGGTGTTGAGCGCCAGGAAGTTCCAGTGCCGGTCCATCAGGTAGGCCGGGTTCGGCAGCCAGCCGTCCAGCAGCCGCTGCTGTGCCGGGTCCACCGCGACCGCGCCGGTGGCCTCCGGCGGGTTCAGCCCGGCCAGCCGGTACAGGTGCGCGCGCTCCGGCTCGGCCAGCCGCAGCGCCCTGGCCACCGCGTCCAGCACCTCGCCGGAGACGGTGATGTCCCTGCCCTGCTCCAGCCAGGTGTACCAGCTGACCCCGACCCCGGCGAGCACCGCGACCTCCTCCCGCCGCAGCCCTGGCGTGCGGCGGCGGGTGGTCTCCGGCAGGCCGACCTCGGCCGGGGTGAGCCGGGCGCGGCGGCTGCGCAGGAAGTCCCGCAGCTCGGCCCGCCGGTCCCGGAGCGTGGTGGCGTCCATGCCGGGAGCCTAACCAGGCCGGGCGCGGGGTCAGCCCGCGCCGAAGGTGCGCCGGTAGGCCGAGGGCGTGGTGCGCAGGGCCCGGCGGAAGTGCTGGCGCAGCAGCGCGCCGGTGGCGAAGCCGGTGCGCTCGGCGATGCGGTCGATGGTCAGGTCGGTGGTCTCCAGCAGGCCGCGGGCGGTGGCCAGGCGCTGCTGGTTGAGCCAGCGCAACGGGGTCAGCCCGACCTGCCGGGTGAACTGCCTGCCGAAGGTGCGCGGGCTCATCGCCGCGCGCTGGGCGAACTGCCGCAGGGTCAGCGGTTCGTGCAGCCTGGTCATCGCCCACTCCAGCACCGGGGCCAGACCGGCGGCCGCCGAGGGGGTCGCCGGGGCCGGGATGTACTGGGTCTGGTCGCCCTCCCGGTGCGGGGCCACGACCATGCGCCGCCCGACCTCGGCGGCGATGGCCGCGCCGAAGTCCTGCCGCACGATGTGCAGGCACATGTCGATCCCGGCCGCGGTGCCGCCGCTGGTGAGGATGTCGCCGTCGTCGAGGTAGAGCGCGGTCTCGTCCACCCCGACCTCCGGGTGCGCCCGCCGCAGCGCCTCGGCGTGCAGCCAGTGGGTGGTCACCGTGCGGCCGGTCAGCAGTCCCGCGTCGGCCAGCACGAACGCACCCGAGCACACCGCGGCGATCCGCGCCCCCCGGCGGTGCGCCCGGCGCAGCGCGTCCAGCAAGAGCGGTGACGCCTGGGAGGACATGCCGGCGGCCACCACCACGAGGTCCGCGGACTCCAGCGCGGTGAGCTCCTCGGTGGCTTCCACCAGCAGCCCCTCCGGCGTGCGCCGGGACCCGGCCCGGTCCTGGCACAGGGCCAGGTCGTACCAGCGCGGGGTCAGGTCCAGCCGGTCGCAGCCGAACACCTCGCACGGCACGGCCAGCTCGAACAACGGGGCGCCGCCCAGCAGCGGCACCACCACACGCACACGCTCCCCCGCGGTGACCGGCATGGCGTGAATCTATCGGGAGGTGGCGTTCGTGGCGCTTACCTTTCCCGGACGGCACGACGAATCTGGTTGCGGCACAACACGTTGTCCCAGATTGCTGAGGGGGATCATGGTGAAGAAGTCGCGCTGGGCGGTCGCCGCCGTGTTCACGGCCATGTTTTTCACGGCCATGACGAACCAGGCGAACGCCGGAGCCGAACGTCCGCCGATCAAGCCGATCGGCGGACTGGACCTCAACGTCTACTGCTTCTCGCAGGTGAGCGGGACGAGCACGCTGATCGCGCACAACGTCTACGGCTGGCGGTGCACGATCGGCGTCTCCGGGGAGCTGCACGGCATCGACATGCACCACGCCTGTCGCACCCTGTACGGCCGATCGGACACCTGGGCGGAGTTCGGCGACTTCAACGACCCGTACTCCTGGCGGTGCTTCGTCGAGGGCTGACGAAGATGGCGGTCCGGCCGCACCTGGAGGCCCACCGGGTGCGGCCGGACCTGCCTGAGCCTGGCGCGGACGCCGCGGACCACTAGGCTGTTCGGGGCGGGCTAGGAGGTGCGTGTGGCGCGGGCGACCCTGCGGGCAGTGGCCGAGGCCACCGGTCTGCACATCTCCACCGTGGCGCGGGTGCTCAACGGCACCGCCCAGGTCACCGCGGACACCGAGGCCAGGGTGCGGGCCGCGGCCGACCGGCTCGGCTACATCCGCAACGAGTACGCCGCCAGCCTGCGCACCCAGCGCACCCGCATCCTCGGCGTGCTGGTGCCCACCCTCACCGACTACGTGCTGGCCGCGATCTACGAGGGCATCCAGGAGGCCGCGCTGGAGGCCGGGTACCGGACCTTCGTGACCAACACGCACGACTCGGCCGAGCAGCACGAGTCCGCGCTGGCCGCGCTGCTGTCCTCCAGGGTGGACGGGCTGATCGTGGGTGACGCCCGGCTGGACGGGGCCGGGCTGGACCGGCTGGTGCGCGACGACTCGCCGTTCGTGCTGGTCAGCCGCCGCTGCGCGGAGCACCCGTCGGTGACCTGCGATGACGAGGCCGGTGGCGGGCTGGCCGCGCGGCACCTGCTGGCGCGCGGGCACACCGCGGTCGCGGTGCTGGCCGGTCAGCCCTACGCGAGCACCTGCGCCGACCGCACCACCGGTTTCCGCCGCGCCTGCGCCGAGGCCGGGCACCCGGTGCCCGCGGAGCTGGTGGCGCACAGCGGGTACGACTCGGCTGGCGGCTATGCGGCGATGGACCGGGTGCTGCGCGCCGGGCTGCCGGTGACCGCGGCCTTCGCGGTCAACGACGAGGCCGCCATCGGCGCGATGGGCGCGCTGCGCGACCACGGCCGCCGCATCGGCGAGGACTTCGCGCTGGTCGGCTTCAACGACATCCCGATGGTCTCCGCGCTGACCGTGCCGCTGACCACCGTGCGCTCGCCGATGCGGGAGATGGGCCGCACCGCGGTGGCCCGGCTGCTGGACCGGCTCGACGGCCGCGCGGCCGAGCCGGTCCGGCTGACCCCCGAGCTGGTGGTGCGCGACTCCAGCCCGGCCCTGACCTGATCCGGCCTGTCGAACCACCGGCGAGGGGAACCCTGTGAGCACTGACCGCACCGTCGTCGACACCGCCGCCGGCACCGTCCGCGGGCTGGACCTCGACGGCGTGCTGGCCTGGCGTGGCCTGCCCTACGCCGAACCGCCGCTGGGCGAGCTGCGGCACCGCCCGCCGCAGCCGGTGCGGCCGTGGACCGGGGTGCGCGGCGCCCGCCGCTTCGCCGCCCGCGCCATGCAGCCGGTGCTGCCCGCGATGCCCGCCCCGGTGCCGGTGCCCACCCCGGCGGCGATGGACGAGCCCAGCCGGATCAGCGAGAACTGCCTGTACCTCAACGTGTGCGCGCCGGTGACCCCCGGCCCGCACCCGGTGCTGGTGTGGGTGCACGGCGGCGGGTACGTGGTCGGCGCGGGGCCGGAGCACGTCGGTGACGGGGACACCTTCGCCCGCCGGGACAACCTGGTCGTGGTCACCCTGAACTACCGGCTGGGCGCCTTCGGCTTCCTCAACCTCGGCGAGACCCACCCGCACGCGGCCAACGGCGGGCTGCTGGACCAGATCGCCGCGCTGCGCTGGGTGCGGGACAACATCGCCTCCTTCGGCGGCGACCCGGACCGGGTCACCATCGCGGGCAACTCCGCAGGCGCGAAGAGCGTGGCCAACCTGATGGCCGCGCCCGCCGCGGCCGGGCTCTTCCAGCGGGTGATCTCGCAGAGCGGCGGTGGGGACCACGTGGCGGCCGAGGAGGTCAGCGCCGCGCTGGCGGCCCGGCTGCTGGCGCTGCTGGACGTGCGGCCGAACCGGCTCAGCCAGGTGCCGGCCGCCGAGCTGCTGGCCGCGCAGACCGAGCTGAGCCCGTTCGGGCGCGGCATGTGGGTGTGGCGGCCGACCGTGGACGGCGCGGTGCTGCCCGAGGTGCCGGTGCGCAGGGTGGCCGACGGGTCGGCGGCCGGGGTGCCGCTGCTGGCCGGCAGCAACCTGGAGGAGTCCGCGCTGTACCTGGCCATGGACCCGTGGGCGGGGGACCGGGCGCCGCGGGTGCTGGCCGCGGCCTTCGGCGAGACCGGCGCGCAGGAGGTGCTCTCGGCCTATCGGGCCAACCGGCCGGCCGCGAGCACCAGGGAGGTCAACGCGGCGGTGATGACCGACGAGCGCTACGGGGTGCCCACGGTGCGCCTGCTGGACGCGCAGAGCAGGCACGCGCCGGTGTGGCGCTACCGCTTCGACGCGGCCGCGCCCTGGCTCTCGCCGATGCTGGCGGCCGGGCACGGCACCGAGCTGCCGTACGTGTGGGCGCACGGCGCGGACCGGCGGGGCAGCCCGCTCAGCGCCGATCCGGCGGCCGCCGAGCTGTCCGCGGAGATGCACCGGCGCTGGGCCGCGTTCGCGCGCACCGGGTCGCCGCAGCTGCCGGATCAGCCGGAATGGCCCCGCTACACCGAGACCGAGCGGGAAACCTGGATCTTCGACACCGAGCGCCGGGCGGTGGCCGACCCCGGCGCGGCCGAGCGGAAGGTGTGGGACGGGCGCACCTGGGCCTCGGGCACCTGGTTCGAATAGCGGGTATACGCGCGCTGGCGCACGGCGACTTGAGTTGTCGCCGTGCGCTGTGCAGGGTGCAGCGCGGTCAGCTCCTGGTCACCAAGGCCACGTCCACTTCGGGCACTTCTGCCAGGCGAAGTGATATGTGGTGTTGATGGCCCCATCGGTGGAGTCCATCGCCATGAAGCTGGTCGTGGTCGCGGGATTGGAGGTGCCCTTGTCCACGCGCAGCTCGGTATTGATGTTGAAGTTGCGCTTTTCGCCACAGGGGGCGTAGACCAGGGAGGCCACATCGACCTTGTCGGTGGCCTGCCAGTTGTCGTCGAACGGCCCGCTGTAGTTGTGGTTGATAAAGGCCGTCGGCGACATTCCCTGGAAGTAGTAGTTGGCACGCTCGATGCCCTTGGCGCCCGCAGCGAGGTTGGCGTACCCGCGGTAGTCCGCCTGCGCGATCGCGTAGGTGAACCCGGACGGCACGTTGACCCGCATGTTGAGCTGACAGTTCTTCCGCATGTCGGTCGGCTTGGCGCCGACGCCGACCTGCGCCAGGTACTCGCTGTAGGTGACGGTGAACGCAGTGTTGTCCTGGGAGACGGCCACCGCGGCCGTGCCGAGCGGGCAGCCCGAGCCGTTCACCGTGAGCAGATCGATGGTGATTTTCGCGGTGGGCGGAGGCACGGACTCGTCGGCAAATGCCGCAGGGGTAAACGACGTTAATAACGCAAATGTCGCGCCGACAGTAGCCATCATACGGAACATAGGGGTCCTTCCCAATGCTACGCTATATGTGGGAGAGCATCTGGGATAGGCTAGCGTATATGTTTATGGGTATCGGCCGCTAAATGGCTGAACTCCATAGGTGGGATGTTCACCGGTTTTCGGTATAAATTTGGTAAACACTATGCATGTACACGGAAACGCATTTTCTGCACGCAGCGGAGGATCAATGGATTACATCGGTGGCGGAGCCGTAACCGTAGCTCCGCCCACCCGACTTCGGCAAGGTTCTTTACTTGATCAGCTGGCGGTCTTGCGCTTGTTCAGCCCGGCGAGCACGCAGGCCACCCCGATCACGCCGATCGCGTAGCGCGACCACATCGGCAGGTCGATCAGGTGCGTGAGCCCGAGATTGCCACCCCAGAGCACCGGCGCCAGCGCGCCGCCAAAGCCCTGGAAGATCAGCAGGGCGCCCAGCACGATCATGACTTCCCCCAAGAGACGTTGTTCCAATGCGGTCGCATGGTAACGATCGCCGGGAGCACAGGGCAAACTGACCCCATGCGGGACGGATACGTGCAGTGGCTGACCATCCCCACCAGGTGGGGCGACAACGACGTCTACGGCCACGTGAACAACGTCGTGTACTACGCCTTCATGGACACCGCGATCAACACCTACCTGATCGCCGAGGGCGGCCTGGACATCCACGGTGGCTCCACCATCGGCCTGTGCGTGCAGTCCAGCTGCGAGTTCCGCGCGCCACTGGCCTTCCCGGACCCGGTGGAGGCCGGTCTGCGGGCGGCCCACCTCGGCCGCTCCAGCGTCCGCTACGAGATCGCCCTGTTCTCCCCAGGCGCGGACACCCCGGCCGCCGAGGGCACCTTCACCCACGTCTTCGTCGACCGCGCGACCCGCCGCCCCACCGAGATCGCCTCCCCGCTCCGCCCAGCCCTGGAGAAGCTCCTCCGCCCCTAGCTCGTTGCACTCAGAGATCGTGTTGGCCGATCTGGGACGGTGTGTTGGCCGTTGCGGACGGTGTGTTGGCTGTTGTGGACGGTGTGTTGGCCGAAGTGGGAGGTCGCATGAGCGTGGATCGGGTGCGGGCAGCGGTGCTGCGCGAGATCGGGGCCGAAGCGCCCTACCAGCGGTCCCGGCCCCTGGACGTGGTCGAGCTCGCCCTGGACGGCCCCGGCCCCGGTGAGCTGCTGATCCGGGTCCGCGCCGCCGGGCTCTGCCACTCCGACCTCTCCGTGATCAACGGCTCCCGCCCCCGCCCGGTCCCGATGGTCCTCGGCCACGAGGCCGCCGGCGAGGTCGTCGAACTCGGCCCCGGCACCAGCGGCTTCGCCCCCGGCGACCACGTCGTGCTCTCCTTCGTGCCCGCCTGCGGCCACTGCTCACGCTGCCACGGCGGCCGGCCGGCCCTGTGCGAGCCGGGCGCGGCCGCCAACCGGGCGGGCCACCTGCTCAGCGGAGCCAGGCGGTGGCGGGACGCGGCGGGGGAGCAGCCGTTCCACCACCTCGGGGTGTCCGCCTTCGCCGAGCACACGGTGGTCTCGGCCCGCTCGGCGGTGCCGGTGCCCAGGGAGCTGCCGTTCGAGATCGCGGCGCTGTTCGGCTGCGCGGTGCTGACCGGTGCGGGCGCGGCGCTGAACTCCGCCCGGATCGAGCCGGGGGAGCGGGTGGCGGTGTTCGGGCTCGGCGGGGTCGGGCTGGCCGCGGTGCTCGGCGCGCTGGTCGCCGGGGCCGGGCAGCTGGTCGCGGTGGACCTGGTGGAGGACAAGCGGAAGCTGGCCACCGAGCTCGGCGCCACCGACTCGGTCGCGGGCGGCCCGGACGCGGTGGCCGCGGTGCGCGAGCTGACCAGGGGCGGCGCGGACAAGGTCATCGACACCACCGGCAGCGTGCGGGTGCTGGAACAGGCCTACGCGGCCACCCGCCCCGGTGGCACCACGGTCACCGTCGGCCTGCCGCACCCCGACCACAAGCTCACCCTGCCCGCGCTCAGCCTGGTCGCCGAGGAACGCACCCTGCGCGGCAGCTACCTCGGTTCCAGCGTGCCCGGCCGGGACATCCCGCGCTTCGTCGAGCTGCACGCCGCGGGCCGCCTGCCCGTGCACCGCCTGCTCAGCCACCGCCTCACCCTGGACGAGGTCAACACCGGCTTCGACCGGCTGGCCAGTGGCGAGGCGGTGCGACAGGTGGTGACCTTCTGATGTCCCGCCACGTGCTAGCCATGCTGCGCGACCCCTACCGCGAGCTGACGCGCCTGCACCGGGAGCGGGGTCCGGTGGTCCAGACCGGGTTCCCGCCGCTGCGCTTCACCTACCTGCTGGGGCCCGAGGCGAACCAGTTCGTCTTCGCCAACTCCGGGCTGTTCCGCTGGCGCGAGGCATTCCAGACCCTGGTGCCGGTCGGCGGGGAGACCGCGCTGATCGTCAGCGACGGCGAGCCGCACCGGCGCAGGCGGCGGCTGGTCCAGCCCGCCTTCCACCACCGCCACATCCAGGCGCACGCCGAGCTGATGCGGGCCAACGCCGACGCCGAGCTGGACACCTGGCGGCCCGGCCAGGTGGTCGACGTCTACCAGGCCTTCCGCGCGGTGGTCCGCCGCAGCACCATCCAGGCCCTGTTCGGCCCGCGCCTGGCCGCCGACGAACCGGAGCTGGGCAGGCTGCTGCAGATCGGCCTGGACCTGGTGGAGCGCCCGCCGCTGATGCAGCAGCTGGCCCCGCTGGCCCGCCGCCGCGCGGCCAGGGCGCGGGCCGAAGTGGCCGACCGGGTGCGCGCGGAGATCGCCCGCCGGGACCGGGACCCCGAGGCGGGCGACGTGCTGGCCCTGCTGGTCGCGGCCAGGGACGAGGACGGCGCGGGCCTGTCCGAGACCGAGGTGGTGGACCAGGTGATCAGCCTGATCGCCGCCGGGTACGACACCACCAGCGCGGCCATGTCCTGGGTGATCTACGAGCTGGTCCGGGACCCGGTGGCGCTGGCGCGGGCGAAGGAGTCAGCCGACTACCGGGAATGGGCGGTCAACGAGGCCCTGCGGCTGTACCCGCCCGCGGTGATCAGCGCCCGCAAACCGGTGCGCGAGTTCGACTACGCCGGGCACCGGATCCGCGCCGACGGCCTGGTCATCATCAGCCCCTACGTCACCCACCGGCTGCCCGAGCTGTTCGCCGACCCGCTGCGCTTCGACCCGGAGCGGTGGGACCCGGCGCGCCCCGGCTACCGCAAGCCGGGGCCGCACGAGTTCCTGCCCTTCAGCGGCGGCGCGCACCGGTGCATCGGCGCCAGCTTCGCCACCATGGAGCTGACCGTGCTGCTGGACCGGCTGCTCCAGCGCGCCGAGCTGGACCCACCTGCCGAGCCGGTCCGGCCGGTCACGCTGACCGCGATGCGCCCCCAGGGCGGCCTGCGGCTGCGGGTGCGCTCACTGGCCTGAGCCGTGCCCCGGCTCGTGGTTGAAGCCGATGGTCAGCGCGAACACCGCCGAGGTGACGCCCCTGGTGCTCAGGCAGGCCGTCGCCAGGTGCGATTGGAGCTCGGCGCGGTTGGTCAGGTCGCCGCTGACGGTGTAGCCGTCCAGCGTGCCACCGTCGAGCTCGGCCTCCGTGGTCACCTCCGGGCCGTCGATCTCGAGCTCGACCTCCACCCTGCTCGGCGCGGTCCGGCCGCCGTCGGCGCGCACCCAGGCCAGGTGGGCGGTGATCTCCGCCTTCAGCTTGCCGCAGGTGCCCTCGCCCTCGCCTGCCCTCGGCACGGTGATCACCGCGCCGGTGATCCGCTCCCCGGCCTCGACCCCCGGGCGGTTGTCCGTGCAGCTCGCGGTGGTGTCCTCGACGGTGATCCTGAAGTCGGCTTCCTGGGCCAGGGTGACGCCGGCGGACGTGCTGGCCACGGCCGCCGCGGCACAGGTGACGTCGGCGTCGGCCGGCTGCGCCAGAGCCGGTGTGCCCAGCAGCAGCAGCGAGCCGGTGAGAAGTGGTATGGACAGACGGGAAAAGGAAGCATGAGACATGCCTTCGACCCTTGGGGGACCGCCCGGGACCGGCAACCCGGCGCCCGAGCGGTTCAGCACAACGTGTGATCAGGCCGCCTGGGACCGCGGCGCGGGCAGGTACTCCCGCAGCACCAGCGCGGCCTTGCGCCGGGTGCTCACCTTCGCCCTGGTGTCGAGCACCTCGTAGTCGCGGCGCTCGATCTCGTCCAGGATCCCGGAGTACAGCGCGGTGGCCAGCCGGGAGGCCTGGCGGCTGCTGGGGTGCAGGTGGTCCACCCCGGCCGCGCCCAGCGCCCAGAACTCCCGGGTGCGGGCGATCTCGAACCGGACCAGCTCGCGCAGCGCCGGGCTGGTGGTGCGCGCGCCCAGGTCCGCGCGCGGCACACCGAAGCGCGCCAGGTCCGCCAGCGGCAGGTAGCAGCGGCCCAGCCTGCGGTAGTCCTTGCTGATGTCGCGCAGGAAGTTGGTCAGCTGCATGGCCTTGCTGGTCGCGATGGTGTGCGCGGTGGCGGCCGGGTCCAGCGGCTCCAGGATGGGCAGGATCATCCGCGCCATGGACCCGTCCACCGCCTCCAGGTAGCGGTCCAGGTCGGCGAAGTCCTGGTACTCGGAGATGGTCAGGTCCATCCGCATGCCGTTGAGGAAGTTCTCCACATCAGCCAGCGCGATACCCCAGGTGTGCATGGTGTGGCCGAGGGCTCGGCCGATCGGGTCGCCGCCCACCCCGGAGCGCAGGTCGCTCAGCAGCCGGGAGCTCCAGGTCTCGAACTCCTCGGCCCGGTGCCGCGGATCGCCGCTGTCCACGATCTGGTCGGCGTAGCGGGCCAGGCCGTAGATGGCGCACATGTGCGGTCGCTTGAGCGGCGGGAAGAGCAGGTTGGCCGCCCAGAACGACCGGCCCTCCATGGTGATCAGCAACCGACGGCAGAACTCGTAGGACTCGCGTAGAACCTTGTTCTCGACCCCGGCCGCGTCCAGCGCCCGACTGTCCAGGTACACCGTTCGTCACCACCTTGCGTGAGGAGGGAAACGAAGATCAGCTACCCCCGACAGTAGGACGCCCGCGCACTCCGGGCAGGGGCACGCGGGCGATGTTCACTGGATTGTGCTCAGCCGTGGGGCCTGGGGTAGCGGCCGTGCCACCGCTTGGGCTGGATCTCCTGCACCGCTTGCTCGATCCGCTTCGGCAGCCGGGTGAACGGCGGGAACGGGAACCGGTACCGGGTGGGCGGCAGGCCGGGCATCGGCGGCTCCTCCTCCACCCGCCACTCATCCAGCGCCGGGTAGCGGGCCGGGAAGGCCGGGTCGGCGGGGAAGACCTCGAGGGCCTGGCGCTGCTCGGGGTGCACCAGGCTGGCGTGGTTGAACCAGGGCGCGGTGCCCACGCCGATCGCGCCGATCTCCGACCACGGGATGCGGTGCACCGCGCCGTCGCTGCGCCAGGACAGCGCGTCCCCGGTGGCGATCACGCCCCGGCCGCGCAGGGTGCCGCGGATGCTGAACACGCTCCAGATGAACAGCGCGGCGAAGAGCAGCTGCCAGACCCAGGTGAAGGTCCTGGCGTCACCGTTGGCGATCACCGCCGCGCAGGCCACCGTGGCCAGCCCGAACACCGCGCCGGCCAGCAGCAGCCAGCGGGCGCTGGCCGCGCCGAAGTCCAGGTCGTAGGCCAGCGGGGTGGCGATCTTGGGGGCCGCCATCTTCCTGGTGGCCGACCGCTTGGTCGGGTCGGTGAGCACGGGATTCACTCGGGTGGGCGGGGCTTCTCGTTCCCACCCGCCACGTCGCCACTGCATGTCAGCGAATTCTACCGATCCGCCAGAGCTGTCCCCAGCCAGGTGATCTTGGTAAGGTTAGGCTAAGCATCCTAGGCGGGGGTTCTGTGAGCACTGAGGCGCTGGACCGGTCGACGATCCGTCCGTACACCATCTTCCACGTCGCGGTGCGGCGCGTGGTCCGGCTCTCGCCCAGCGTCCGCCTGATCACCTTCTGCGGACCGGACCTCGCCGGCTTCGCCAGCGGCGGCAACGACCAGCGCTGCAAGGTCTTCTTCCCGCGCCCCGAGCGCGCCGACTTCCGGCTGCCCGCCCGCGGCGGCGACTGGTACCAGGAGTACCTGGACATCGACCCGGACATCCGCCCGCCGATGCGCTCCTACACCATCCGGCGGCACGATCCCGAGCGCGCCGAGGTCGACATCGAGTTCGTGCTGCACGGCGAGACCGGCCCCGCCTCGGCCTGGGCGCTGCGCGCCGCGCCGGGCGACCGGGCGGCCATCTGCGGGCCGGACGCGCGGCACTTCCCGGTGCTGGGCAACGAGTTCCACCCGCCGGCCGACACAGACTTCCGGCTGCTGGCCGGGGACGAGACCGCGCTGCCCGCGATGATGTCCATTGTGGAGGCTCTCGGGCCCGGTGAGCGCGCGGTGGTCTTCGCCGAGGTGCCCGACCCCGGCGACGCGCGTCCGCTGGACACCCTGGGTGAGGTCGCCATCAGCTGGTTGCCGCGGCAACCAGGCGCCGCGGTGGGGCAGGCGCTGCTGGCCGCGGTGCGCGCCGCCGAGCTGCCCGCCGGGCTGCCGTACGCCTGGATCGCGGGGGAGAGCGAGCTGGTCAAACAGCTGCGCAGGCACCTGGTCCGGGACCGCGGCCTGGACAAGCGGCGGATCTACTTCTCCGGCTACTGGCGGCACGGCGGTGTGCTGGAGTGAGCCCCGCCCGGCACGTCACGGGGGGTAGTTGCGCCGCCCGAATCCGTCGTCAGGCAGGCTGTCACCCGTGACCACCTCGATTCATCAGCGGATCGCCGAGGAAATCGGTGTGCGGGAAGGGCAGGTGCGATCGGCGGTCGAGCTGCTCGACGGCGGATCCACCGTGCCGTTCATCGCCCGGTACCGCAAGGAAGCGACCGGCATGCTCGACGACGCGCAGCTGCGCACGCTCGAGGAGCGGTTGCGCTACCTGCGCGAGCTGGAGGAACGGCGCGCCGCCGTGCTCGACTCGGTGCGCAGCCAGGGCAAGCTGGACGAAGCGCTGGAAGCCCAGATCCTCGCCGCGGACTCCAAGGCCCGGCTGGAGGACATCTACCTCCCCTTCAAACCCAAGCGCCGCACCAAGGCGATGATCGCCCGCGAGGCCGGGCTGGAGCCGCTGGCCGACGGCCTGCTGGACAACCCGGAGACCGACCCGAAGGCCGCCGCCGCGGTGTTCGTCGACGCGGACAAGGGCGTGGCCGACGTGCAGGCCGCGCTGGACGGGGCGCGCGCCATCCTGGTCGAGCGCTTCGGCGAGGACGCCGACCTGATCGGCTCGCTGCGTGAGGACATGTGGTCCCGCGGCAGGCTGGTGGCCAAGGTCCGCGAGGGCAAGGAGACCGACGGCGCCAAGTTCGCCGACTACTTCGACTTCGCCGAGCCGTTCACCAAACTGCCCTCGCACCGCATCCTGGCCATGTTCCGCGGCGAGAAGGAGGAGGTCCTCGACCTCACCCTACAACCGGAGGAGCTGGCCGAGGACGCCCCGGCCGGGCCGAGCCGGTTCGAGATCGCCATCGCGGCCAAGTTCGGTGTGGAGGACAAGGGCAGGGCCGCGGACAAGTGGCTCACCGACACCGTGCGCTGGGCCTGGCGCACCAAGATCCTGGTGCACCTGGGCATTGACCTGCGGATGCGGCTGCGCCAGGCCGCCGAGGACGAGGCCGTCCGGGTGTTCGCGGCCAACCTGCGCGACCTGCTGCTGGCCGCACCGGCCGGCACCCGCGCCACCATGGGCCTGGACCCCGGTTTCCGCACCGGCGTGAAGGTCGCGGTGGTCGACGCCACCGGCAAGGTGGTCGAGCACGCCACCATCTACCCGCACGTGCCGCAGCAGCGCTGGGACGAGTCGCTGGCGGTGCTGGCCAGGCTGGCGGACAAGCACAAGGTCGAGCTGATCGCCATCGGCAACGGCACCGCCTCCCGCGAGACCGACAAGCTGGCCGGCGACCTGATCAAGCAGTTCCCGCAGCTCAAGCTGACCAAGACCACGGTCTCGGAAGCGGGCGCCTCGGTCTACTCCGCCTCGGCCTACGCCTCCGCGGAACTGCCCGAGCTGGACGTCTCCATCCGCGGCGCGGTCTCCATCGCCCGCCGCCTGCAGGACCCGCTGGCCGAGCTGGTCAAGATCGACCCGAAGTCCATCGGCGTCGGCCAGTACCAGCACGACCTGTCCGAGGTGAAGCTGTCCCGCTCGCTGGACGCGGTGGTCGAGGACTGCGTGAACGCCGTCGGCGTGGACGTCAACACCGCCTCCGCCCCGCTGCTGACCAGGGTGTCCGGCATCGGCGAGGGCCTGGCCGAGAACATCGTGCTGCACCGCGACGACAACGGCCCGTTCCGCTCCCGCAGCGAGCTGAAGAAGGTGGCCCGGCTGGGCCCCAAGGCCTTCGAGCAGTGCGCGGGCTTCCTGCGCATCCCCGACGGCGACGACCCGCTGGACTCCTCCAGCGTGCACCCGGAGTCCTACCCGGTGGTGCGCCGCATCGCGGGCGCGGCCAAGCTCGAGCTCAAGGAGCTCATCGGCAACACCAGGGTGCTGACCTCCTTGCAGCCCAAGGACTTCGTCGACGACACGGTCGGCCTGCCCACGGTCACCGACATCCTCAAGGAGCTGGACAAGCCCGGCCGCGACCCCCGCCCCGCCTTCCAGACCGCGGTCTTCAAGGAAGGCGTGGAGAAGATCGCCGACCTGCAACCGGGCATGATCCTGGAAGGCCAGGTCACCAACGTCGCGGCCTTCGGCGCCTTCGTCGACATCGGCGTGCACCAGGACGGCCTCGTGCACGTCTCGGCGATGTCCCGCACCTTCGTCAAGGACCCCCGCGACGTGGTCAAGTCCGGCGACATCGTCCGGGTGAAGGTCCTGGAGGTCGACCCGGCCCGCAAGCGCATCTCGCTGACACTGCGGCTGGAGGACGAGCCGGAGAAGAGCGGCGGCAACCCGCGCGAGTCCCGGGGCGGCGGTCGTCCGCAGGGCGGCGGCAACCGCGGCGGCGGCGGTGGCGGCCAGCGCGGCGGTGGCGGTAGTCAGCGCGGCGGCTCCGGTGGCGGCCAGCGTCGCGACGGCGGCGGCTCGGGCGGTTCCGGCGGCGGAATGGGCGGCGCGATGGCCGACGCCCTGCGCCGAGCAGGCCTGGACAAGAAGCTCGGCCGCTAACCAGCCAACAACGGCCAACACACCGTACGAAAACGGCCAACACGCGCGAGGGGCACCCCTCGCCCGCGTGTTGGCCGTTCCGGACGCCGTGTTGGCCGTTGTGGTACCGGGTGTTGGCCGAACTCAGCCGCCTCCGCCGTGGACGGCGGCGGAGTGGGCGGCTTTCAGGCCGTCGATCACCTTGCGTAGCGCCGGGCCCGCGGGACCGACGGCTGCCAGCAGCTCCTTGATGTGCGTCTTGTGCTGCCGCCGCTCACGCGCGGTGAGCACCAGCCGCAGCTCCCCGGTCGCGGCCAGCGCGGCCAGCGCCGTCTCCTCCGCGGCCCCCGTGCGCTCCTCGATGACCACGCCGCGCACCCGCTCGCGCAGCCGCTCCCGCGCCACCGCGTCGTGCACCGTCACCTCGTCCACGGGGAACAGTCCCAGCACCCGCCGCTGCCGGACCGAGATCGCGCCGGTGCGGGCCAGGTTTGCCTGCACCTGCTTGAGCATCGGGCGGTGGTTGCGGGACACCCAGGCCCGCCACTTGCGTGGCTTGTCCCGGCTGACCTCGGCGAGCACCTCGTCCAGGAGCTGGTCGCCGGTCGGCTTCACCGAGTCGGTGACCGGGCGGCCGTCGGCGTCGGTGAGCCCGCCGCGCAGCACCAGGTCGGTCAGGGCGGCGGCGCGCAGCACCCGGCCGAGCTTGTCGCGTTCGGGCACCCGGCGCCGCTCCGGGTCACAGGCCAGCAGGTACAGCTGTTCGGGCAGGTTCACGGTGAGGTCCCCTTCTCCTCGTGGGCCAGCTCCACCAGGCGGCGGATGACCCGGTCCAGGGCCAGCAGGTCCTCGGCGTCGAGCCGGTCCAGCAAGCCGCGGAAGTGGGTGGAACCCGCATCATCCAGCCGGGCGATCAGCTCGTGTCCCTCTTTCGTGGGTTCGATGCGCCGGATGCGCCGGTCGTTGGGATCCTCACGACGTTGGACGTAGCCGTGTGCCACCAGACGGTCCACCAGCCCGGTCACGGTGGCAGGGCTGACCTTCAGCTCATGGGTCAGTTCCTGGCTGGAACGGGGGCCCTGGATGGACACCACCAGCAACAGCCGCAGCTGCTGCATGGTCAGGTTGATCGAGAACAGCGGGTTGCCGTGGTCGGAGGCCGCCAGCGCGCGCAGCTGCCGCTGGGCGGCCATCAGGGAGTCGATCAGCTGCGACCGCTCCGCAGGCAACTCCTCCGGCAACTCTGCTCCTCGGCCTCGGCATGCAACGTTCGTGTTGCGGGTACCGGACGTTAACAGCCCCACACCACCTACACCCTTCGGGTGAGGCAGACTATTAGCACCAGGCTGAATACCCAACTCAGGAGACGAGCATGACTTCGCTGGCCAGGCTGAGCCTCGCCAACCGGGCGCTGATCGCGCTGATCGCGATAGTCGCGGCGGCATTCGGGGCGTTCGCCATCCCGTCTCTGAAACAGGAGCTGCTGCCCTCGCTGGAGTTCCCGGCGGCGACCGTGGTGGCCAGCTACCCCGGTTCCTCGCCGGAGCTGGTCGAGGACCAGGTGAGCATCCCGGTCGAGAACGCGGTGCGCGGGATCAACGGGGTGGACAAGGTCACCTCCACCTCGCGCGAGGGCTCCTCGACGGTGCAGGTGCAGTTCCAGTACGGCACCGTGGTCAGCGACGCGGTCAACGACATCCAGCAGGCGCTGAACCGGATCGGCAAGCAGCTGCCGCAGGACGTCGAGCCGGAGGTCATCGTCGGCTCCACCGACAGCCTGCCCGCGGTGGTGCTGGCCGCCTCGGCCGACGGCGAGCTGCGCGACCTGGCGCAGAAGCTGGACCGCAGCGTGGTGCCCGAGTTGCAGCGGCTGCCGGGGGTGCGCGAGGCCACGATCACCGGCGCGCCCAAGCAGGTCGTCACCATCACCCCGGACACCGCCAAGCTGCTGGCGGCAGGACTCGCCCCGACCTCGGTAGCGGAAGCCTTGCGCGCCAACGGGATCTCCATCCCGGCCGGGTCCATCACCGACGGCGACAAGTCACTGTCGGTCCAGGTCGGCCAGCAGCTCGGCTCGCTCAAGGACCTGCAGAACCTCTACCTCACGCCGAGCGCGGGCGGCGCCGGTGGCGCGGGCGGCGGTGGCGGGCCCGGTGGCGCGGCCAACCGCGCGCCGAAGCCGGTCAAGCTCGGCGAGGTGGCCGCGGTCAAGGAGAGCCAGGCCCCGGCCAGCTCGCTGACCCGCACCAACGGCAAGGAAAGCCTCGGCATCTCGGTCACCCTGTCCCCGGACGGCAACGCCGTCGACGTCTCGCACGCGGTGCGGGACAAGCTGGGCAGCCTGGCCGAGTCGGTCGGCGGCAACGCCAAGCTGGACGTGGTCTTCGACCAGGCGCCGTTCGTGGAGAAGTCGGTGGAGGGCCTGACCACCGAGGGCGCGCTCGGCCTGGGCTTCGCGGTCATCATCATCCTGATCTTCCTGCTGTCCATCCGCTCCACCCTGGTCACCGCGGTCTCGATCCCGCTGTCCCTGGTGATCGCGCTGATCGTGCTGTGGACCGGCGACCTGTCGCTGAACATGCTCACCCTCGGCGCGCTCACCATCGCGGTCGGCCGGGTGGTGGACGACTCGATCGTGGTGCTGGAGAACATCAAACGACATCTGGGCTACGGCGAGGAAAAACGCGAGGCGGTGCTCGACGGCGTGCGCGAGGTGGCCGGCGCGGTCACCTCCTCCACGCTGACCACGGTCGCGGTGTTCCTGCCGATCGCCTTCACCAGCGGCATGGTCGGCGAGCTGTTCGCCCCGTTCGCGCTCACCGTCACGGTGGCCCTGCTGGCCTCGCTGCTGGTCGCGCTGACCATCATCCCGGTGCTGGCCTACTGGTTCCTCAAGCCCAGCGTGCTGCCCGAGGACGAGGAAGAGGCCCGCGAGGTGCTGCGGGCGCAGGTGGAGAAGGAACGCCGCGGCTTCATGCAGCGGATGTACGTGCCGATCCTGCGCTGGGTCACCAAACGCCGCTGGCTCACCGTGATCGCCGCGGTGCTGGTCTTCGGCGGCACCCTGGCCCTGGTCCCGCAGCTGCAGACCAACTTCCTGGACTCCTCCGGCCAGAACACCATCGCCCTGCAACAGAA
The DNA here is from genome assembly GCF_030064675.1 of Crossiella sp. CA-258035. Lineage (GTDB taxonomy): Bacteria > Actinomycetota > Actinomycetes > Mycobacteriales > Pseudonocardiaceae > Crossiella. Next base: position 5,717,316 of record NZ_CP116413.1, on the reverse strand, counting down.
ACTGCCCATCGGCAGCAGCCTGCAGGCCACCGACGCCGCGGCCAAGAAGGTCGAGGAGGTGCTCAAGGACACCCCCGAGGTCAAGACCTACCAGGTCAACGTCGGCTCGGCGGGCGGCTTCGCGGCCTTCGGCGGCGGCGGTGGCAGCAACTCCGCGAGCTACTCGGTGACGCTCAAGGACGATGTGGACACTCCCGCGGTGGAGAAGAAGCTGCGCGAGCGCACCAACGAGCTCAGCGGCGCCGGTGACATCACCGTCGGCGCGGGCGGTGGCGGCGGTGGCGGCCTCGGCTCGACCAACCTCGAGGTCAACGTGCAGGCCTCCGACCCCGGCGCGCTGCGCACCGCGGCCGACCAGGTCACCGACACCGTGCGGAGCATCAGCGGGGTCACCGACGTGGCCAGCGACCTCGGCGACAGCGCCCCGCGGGTGCAGGTCACCCTGGACCGGGAGGCCGCGGGCAAGGCCGGGCTCAGCGACCAGTCGGTGGGCCAGCTGCTCGGGCAGGCATTCCGGGGCGCCACGGTCGGCCAGATCTCGGTGGACGGCAAGCGGCAGGACGTGCAGCTCAGCGGCGGCGCCGCGCCGGAGAACCTGAACCAGATCAAGGCATACCAGCTGCTCACCGCGGCCGGTCCGGTCCGGCTGGACTCGGTGGCCGAGGTCAAGCAGGTGGACGCCCCGGTGCAGATCAAGCGCATCAACGGTTCCCGCAGCGCCACGGTGAAGGCCACCCCGGTCGGCCAGAACCTGGGCGAGGTGACCACCCAGCTGCGCCAGAAGCTGGACGCGCTCAAGCTGCCCGGCGGCGCAAACTACACCATCGGCGGCGTCAGCGCGGAGCAGCAGAAGGCGTTCTCCGACCTGGGTCTGGCCCTGCTGGTCGCGATCGCCATCGTGTTCGTGATCATGGTGGCCACCTTCCAGAGCCTGGTCCAGCCGCTGATCCTGCTGGTCTCCATCCCGTTCGCGGCCACCGGCGCGATCGGCCTGCTGCTCATCACCGGCAAGGCCCTCGGCGTCCCGGCGCTGATCGGCATGCTGATGCTGGTCGGCATCGTGGTGACCAACGCGATCGTGCTGATCGACCTGATGAACCAGTACCGCAGGGACGGCCTGAGCGTGCGGGAGGCCGTCATCGAGGGCGGGCGGCACCGCCTGCGCCCCATCGTGATGACCGCGGCCGCCACGATCTTCGCGCTGATCCCGATGGCGCTGGGCCTCACCGGCGGCGGCGGGTTCATCTCCCAGCCGCTGGCCATCGTGGTGATCGGCGGGCTGGTGTCCTCCACGGTGCTGACCCTGCTGCTGGTGCCGACGCTCTACACCATGGTGGAGAACGTCAAGCAGCGCAGGCAGGACCGGCGGGCCACGGACGAGAAGTTCGCGCACATGAGCTGAACGCGAACGTGACAGCGGCCGGTTCTCCCTGGGGAACCGGCCGCTGTCACGTGCATGGCTAGCGGGTGCCGCTGATGATCTTGGCCACCTCGTCCATGAGCTTGGTGAGCACCTTGTCGACCTCTTCCTTGTTTTCCTTGTGGAAGGTCAGCAACTTCGGCGCGATCTCGCAGAACTTCAGCACCAGCTCCCGGAAGTCCTTGGTGCCGATCAGCCCGGCCGCGCCCTCGCTGGTGATGTCCTTGCAGATGTCCGCGCTGAGGATCGCGGCCAGCCCGAACTGGGCCGCCGCCAGCTCGGCCGGCGCGCCCTTGATCTTCTGGAGCTCGCCGAGCGCCTTGTCCGCCGCCTCGCCGAGTTTGGTCACCAGTTGCGGCTTCTCCTCCTCACACAGGTGCGCGGCGGCATCGGCCAGCCGCAACACCGCGGTGACCGGATCGACCTCCGCCAGTGGCGGTGCCGCGGCGGCGGTGCCGGTGAGCCCGCCCATGAGTACCGCGACGACCAGCGTGAGCTTCTTGACCTGCGAGAACATTGGGTTCCCTCGCTTTCCCCGACTGCTTCCGACGCTAGGAGCGCGGGATGGGGCGGGCAGGACGAGCAGCGGTGGCTCACCCGTTCCGGCGGTTGTCCTATCTAGAGAACTTTGTTTGCAGCTGCCGCAGCGGCATGTGCTGTCCTTGGCGGCACCACAGCACGAAAGGTTCGGTTCGCGATGTACCTCTCCGTCACGCCGCCCCGTCAGGTCAAGATCGGTGATGCCGCCGCCTTCGCCGGAACCACCCCACGCGCCATCCGCCACTACCACCAGATCGGTCTGCTCCCGGAGCCCGAGCGCGGCGGGGACGGCCGCCGCCGCTACGGCTACCACGACATGATTCGCCTGCTGTGGATCCGCAAGATAGCCGAGGCCGGCATCAGGCTCGACGACATGCGGGCCGCGTTCGACGACACCCGGGACATCGAGGAGAACCTGGGCCGCCTGGCGGAGACCCTGGCCGCCCAGGAGGCCGACCTCAGACGTCAGCGCATGGCCGTCCAGCGCCTGCGGGCCGTGGGCAACCCACTCGGGCTGCTGTCGGACCTGGTGACCGACCGGCTCAGCCACCTGCCCCCAGGCGCGCTGCGCCCCGCCGACCTGGACGCCCTGCTGGTCACGGAACGGATCTTCGGCCCGCTGGCCGCCGCCATCCAGGCCAGCGCGTTCATCGTGCTGGCCACCCACCCCGGCCTGCGGGCTGAGGAAGACCGGCTCGACGCGGCTGAGGCCGCCCTCGATGACGGCGTCGAGCCCGATGACCCGCGCGTGGAAGCACTCGCCATCCAGCGCTACCACCACCACAAGGCCCTGGGGCGGGCCATCGAGGCCGCCGGGCTGGACACGGCCGAGGAGGAGCTCTTCGAGATCCACGGCGACCTGGACGAGCAGCACGACCGGCGGATGAGCGCCTTCGAAGCGATCACCAAGATGCCGTACGACTTCTCGCCCGCTCGGCTGCGCTGCATCGAGCGCGCGGGACAACTCCTCGGTCAGGACCTCGCGGACAGCCCCTAGGCGCAGTGCCAGCGCACCGAGCGCAGCGGCCCGCCGCCCCGGCCGAACACCACGCCGTCGTCGCCGACGTGGTTCACCCTGGCCGTGGCCATGCCCGGCAGCAGCGGCAGCAGCGTCACGAAGGACTCGGCGCGCCACACCGCGGGCGGGCCGTCGGGCCGGTCGGCCTGCCCGCCGACCAGCTGCGTGGGGTTGATCGACTCGGCCCAGGTGGAGCGCGGCAGGTAGGTCACGTTGCCGCGTTCGCTGTCCCACTGCCAGCCGGCGGGCTCGATGCTGCTGAGGTCCACGCCCACGGCCATCCCGCCGCTGATGGCACGCGGAGAAAGCTTGGTGCGCAAGCCGTTCCGGCTGATGTCGCCGTCCCGCCAGACCAGCGCGGCCAGCTCCGCGGTGTTGGTGGTGTTGAGCAGCACCGCGCCCTGGTCGTCCAGGTCGATCGCGCGCACGCCCGAGGTGCCGGGCGCGTCCACGGCCACGGTGCCGGTCGAACGCCAGAGCAGGCCGACGGAGCGGTTGTCCGCGGTGCGGGTGGCCGAGGCGAGCACCTCGCCGCGGTTGTTGATCGCCAGCGCGGTCACCGAGGTGAACCCGGCGGGCACGGCCAGCCGCTGGTAGGCCCCGGCCTTGGTCTGGGTGAACAGCACGCCGGTCTCGCCCTGCAACAGCACGGTGCCCGCGGCGTTCTCGTCCACCACCAGCCGCAGCGCGGTCGCCGCCGGTGGCTGCGCGACCGGGTTTCCGTTGACCCAGCGGTAGAACACGGCCTCGGCCGAGCCCGCCTTGTAGTGCCCGGAGTAGTTGCCGCTGCCGTCGGAGCCGGTGACCGCGAAGTCGGCTGGGTCGAGTCCGGCCGGGGTGGGCACCGCGCTCGCCCGCCAGGTGCAGGCGGGCGCGGCGGTGGCGGCCGGGGCGGCGAGTCCGGTGGCGAGCACGGCGGCGAGCAGGGCAAGGCGGAGCGAAGTGGTGGCGCGCATTGTTCATTCTGTGCGCTCCGCCCCGGCCCTGACCACCGTTCTCAGTCGGACAGCGTGGTTCGCGGTCGGACGGTTCAGAGCTGTTCGGCGCGGGTCAGCAGCTCGCGGTCGGCGGGCGAGAGCAGAGTGCCCACCAGGTCCTTGGTGTAGACCTCGCCGGTGGTCTCGTCCAGGTCCACGGTGCCCTTGCTGGTCACCGAGTAGAGGGTGCCCTCGCCGGTGGCCGGGTTGAAACCGGTGAACCACGGGCCGCCGCTGGAGCCACCGGCCATGTCGCACAGCGTCTCCCACTGCGAGCTGCGCTTGGCCGGCAGCTCGCACCGGAACAGCTTCTGCCCCAGCCCCGCCTTCGATCCCGGGTAGCCCAGGATGGTGGTCTCCAGCGAGGCAGGCGGGTCGAAGCTCAGCCGCTGGGTGCCCGCGCGGTCGCCGACGTGCCGGCCGTCCACCGGATCCAGCACCACCATGGCCACATCCGGCGAGGACTGCTTGGTGTAGGAGCTCTGCAGCAGGAAGGCCCGCGCCGGGTACACCCCCAGCGGCGTCTGACCCTGGTCGTAGCCCGGCGCGAACACCAGGTTGCGCACCTCGATCGGCTCCTCCCAGCGGGTGTAGCCCGGCCACACGCAGTGCGCCGCGGTCACCACCACGTCCTTGGCCACCGCGGTGGCCGTGCACCAGGTCTCCGGCCCCGGCTGCTGGGTGGTGAACAGCCTGCCCACGCCCCTGGCCGCCCCGGTGTGCGGCGTGGCCACCCGCTCGGCCCGGTCCCCGGAGTCCTGGCCGACCGTGCGCATCCGCTCCGGCGTCCAGTGCGCGAGCGCGGCCGCCCGGTCCGGCTGGCCGACCTGGGTGATCAGGACGGTGTCGGCGGCCGGGGCCACTGGTGCCGCGGTGGCCAGGGCGGTGGTCGCGGCGAGTGCGAGGCTGGTGAGAGTTGCCATGATCAGAAGACGCCCGGGGCCTCGGTCACGTTGCGCGAGGCCGTCGAAGACGATGGCCGCTGGGCGGAACCGCCCGGCCGGTACGCGGAACAGACCGCTGGACGCACTCGCCGCCGAGGTCACGGCACCGAGTTAGCCCTTGGCTTTCGCGGCCAGGCGGGCCTGGACCTCCGGGCGGCGCAGCGGCGGCACCGTGGGTGGCGGCACCTTGCGGTCCGGCAGCTCGGCGAGCAGCCGGGTGGTGGTCTCCGCGACCTCGGCGACCGCGCGCTCGAACGCCTCACGGGTGGCGTCGGAGAGCGACTGCACGCCGCTGATCTTGCGGATGTACTGGCGGGCGGCGGCCTCGATCTCCTCCGGGGTCGCGGAGGGTTCCAGGCCCCGGAGCGTGGTGATGTTGCGGCACATGCGAACCACAGTACGACCGGGCACCGACAGCGGCCGGTTCACGGCCCGTGCAGCAGGGCGCGGGAGCTGGCCAAGTCGGTGACCGCGGCGGCGGTCTGGTCCAAGGCGTCGTCGACGGCGGCGGCGAAGGCGTCCGGGCCACCGATCGCGGTGATGGTCTCCGGCGGCAGGAACTTGATCAGGAGCGCGTCGGTGCCCGGTGGCAACCCGGCGAAGTGCACGGTGAGCAGGCCGTGGTCGCGCAGCAGGGTCATGGCCAGCGCCGCGGTGGCCTCGATCGGGGCGAGCGGGCCGACGGGCTTGCGGCGGGCCAGTTCGGCGAGCACCCCGGCACCGGGCAGGCGGGTGATGAACGGGGTCTGCTCAACCCAGTCGCCGAGGCGGGCGCGCAGGGCCGCGCCGACCACGTGGGTCTGCGCGACCAGCTCGCGGACTCGTTCCGGGCGGTAGTCCTGGAGGGTCTGCACCACCGCGGGGTAGAGGGCCGGGCGGCACTCGCTGCCGAGCTCGAAGGCGCGGGCGCGAGCCTGGGCGATGAGGTCGGCGCGGCCACCGAGCAGGCCGACCCTGGGTCCGCCGACGCCGTACTTGTCCAGGCCGGTGGCGCCTAAGTCCGCGTCGAGCTCCAGGGTGCGGGGCTGGCCGAGGACGGCCGGGCCGACCCGCGCGCCGCCCGCGTCGTCCACCACGACCAGCGCGCCGTGCGCGTGCGCCAGCTCGACCACGCGGTGCAGCTCCTCGGTGCTCAGCGCGTCGTAGGTGACGGCGAGGCGGGTCAGCGCGACCACCGAGACATCCCGTTGCGCGGCAAGGGTTTCCGCGAGTGCGGCCATGGTGGTGTCGACCAGGTGGCCGCCCGAGTCGCGGACCGCGCGGGCCACCGCGGGATGGCTGTAGCTGGGGGAGACGCCGACCACGGTGGAGCCCGGCCGGACGGTGACCTGCATGGCCGCGTACAGGGCCGCGGTGAGGCGGTTGGTGACCAGGACGTCGTCCCGGCCGGACTCGCCGCCCAGGTGTTCCAGGCCCAGCTCGTGCAGGGGTTCGGCGTAGAGCGCGCCCGCCCACTCGTCGTCCAGGACCCAGGTGTCCAGCTCGGGCAGGTCGACGCGGCGGTCCAGGCCGCTGACGTTGTGCAGGGGCAGCGCCTCGGCGGCGCGGTGCCGGATGTGGCGGCGGGCCTCGTCGAGTTTGCGCAGGTGGGATCGGGTGTCGTCGAGGATGGCGCCGGGGGCGTACGGGAGGGTCACGGGTCCAGCAGACCCTGTGCCACGGTGGCACACAAGTTCAACAATTGATCGGATAGTGTTCGATATGGTGCACCGGTGTTGTCCCTGCCCGCCCTGCGCCTGCTGCACGAGCTGCGCCGCCGGGGCACCCTGACCGCGGCCGCCGAGGCACTGCACCTGAGCCGGTCCGCGGCCAGCCACCAGCTCGCCGCGCTGCAACGGGCCGCCGGGGTCGCGCTGACCGAGAAGGTGGGTCGCACCCTGCGGTTCACCGAGGCGGGGCTGCTGCTGGCCGGGCACGCCGAGCGGGTGCTGCACGAGCTGGAGGAGGCGGGCACGGTCGCCGAACGGGTCAGGGGCGACCCGTCGGGTGTGATCCGGATCGGCGCGGTGCAGACCATCGCCGCCGGCGTGCTGCCCGGCGTGCTCACCGACCTGGCCGCCGAGCACCCGCGCCTGCGCGTGGAAGCCGCGCATGTCACCACCGAGGAGGCCCAGGACGCGGTGCCCGCCGGCCGGCTCGACCTGGCCGTGGTCTCCTCCTACGACAGTGCCCCGCTGACCATCCAGCCCGGCACCCACACCGAGGTCCTCTTCCGCGACCCGGTCCGCCTGGCCCTGCCCGCCGGCCACCGCCTGGCCAGGCGCTCCGGCGTGGTGCGGATCGCCGAGCTGGCCGGGGAACGCTGGATCGCGGGGGAGGCGGGCAGCTACTTCGGCAGGTTGGTGCCCGCGCTGTGCCACCGCGCCGGGTTCACCCCGGACATCCTGCACCGGACCAGCGACGTGGCGGTGCTGGCGGCGTTCGTGACAGCGGGGCACGGGGTCGCTTGCGTGCCCGCGATCGCCGATCTGGCCCGGTGGCCGGGGATGGTGACGGTGGGGATCGACGCGGAGGACGCTGGGCGGGACATCGTGGTGCTGCTGCGTGAGGGCAGCCGGGGGAGACCGGCGGTGCAGGTCGCGCTGGCGGCGCTGCGTCGGCACCCGGTTGACCGAGAGCGCTCTCTGAGCCAGCGGGCCGAGTTCAGCTGGATCGCGAGGCGGGTCGAGTCCGGTGGAAGAACTCGATCAGGATGAGGTCGGTGCTGTCCGGCCTGCGGCGCGGTTCCCGGCTGGCAGGCGGCCTGGCCGCTGGTGATGGCCGGGTCGTCGACTCAACGCGCGCCCTGCCCGCGGAAACGGCCAGGGCGCAAGCGCGCAGCGCCTGGGTCGTTACGGGCGATTGACAGCCAGGTAAATCGCCCTAGAGTGAGTTGCGAGAGAGCGCTCTCACGCCGCCAGCTGACCGCCCTCCCTGAAGTTGCGAGGTGGCGCCATGCGCGCACAACACCGTTCCCTGGCGCGACGACTGCTCATCGCCCCACTGGTCGCCGCCCTGTTCGGCACCGCCCTCAGCCCGGCGGCGCAGGCCGCGCCCGAGCCCGGCTGGGACAAGGACTGGGCCGCGGCGGCACTGGCGGGCAACCCCGCCGCGGCCACCGCTTCCGGTTCGGAGAACCCGGACTCCGCGCCGGGCAAGGCCATCGACGACAACCCCGGCACCCGCTGGGCCAGCAACCCCGCCGACGACGCCTGGCTGCGCATCGACCTGGGCGCCAGCATCCGCGTCAGTCAGGTGCGGCTGGTGTGGGAGGCCGCCTTCGGCCGCCGCTACGCGCTGGAGGTCTCCGGCGACGGCAGCGACTGGCGGCCCTTCTACACCGAGAACGCGGGCACCGGCGGCACCACGAACGTGCACACCTACCCGCGTGAGGTGGTCGGCCGGTACCTGCGGCTGCGCGGCATCGAGCGGGCGACCCCGTACGGCTACTCGCTGTTCTCGGTGGTGGTCAAGGGCGGCGTGCCCGCACCGGCCGGCACCACCGAGCGCAACCTGGCGCTGCACCACCCGGTCTTCGGCGACTACTACCAGCACGCCGGGAACTCGCCGGCCTTCGCGGTGGACGGCGGCTACCCGGAGAACCTGCGGGATGACGTCACCCGCTGGTCCAGCGACTGGAACGCCAACCGCTGGCTCGGCGTGGACCTGGGCGCGAACGCGCGGATCAACCGGGTCGAGCTGTACTGGCAGGCCGCCTACGCGGTGGACTACGCCCTGGAAGTCTCCGCGGACAACCGGAACTGGCGGCAGGTCTACCGGCCCTCGGCCGATGAGGTGGCCGCGCGGCGGGCCGATGTGAAGCCGCCGGGTGAGGCGGTCGGCCGGATCGACCGGGTGAACCTGGGCGCCGACGCCCGCTACATCCGGATGCGCGGCATCGAGCGGCGGTCCTTCTACAACCCCGCGCCGCACACCGCGCAGTTCGGCTACTCGCTCTACGAGTTCCAGGTCTGGGGCACCGGCGGCAGTGCCGCGGCCCGCTACCCGGACGCGCCGCCCAGCCCCGGCGGCACGTACCAGACCACGTTCTTCGACGACTTCACCGGCGCGGCGCTGGACCGGAACCGGTGGCGGGTGCAGCGGACCGGGGCGACCTTCAACCCGGTCAACGGCGAGGCCCAGGCCTACGTCGACTCACCGGAGAACATCAGTGTGCGCAACGGTTCCCTGGAGCTGACCGCGCGCTGGAAGCCGGGGTTCACCACGCCTGACGGTGGCAAGTTCGACTTCACCTCCGGCCGGATCGACACCAACACCAAGCACGACTTCACCTACGGCCGGATCAGCGCCAGGGTGAAGATGCCGGTGGGCGACGGCTACTGGCCGGCGTTCTGGTTGCTGGGCAGCGATGTGGACGATCCCAATGTGGGCTGGCCGGCCAGTGGGGAGACCGACATCCTGGAGAACATCGGCTACGCCAACTGGGTCAGCGCGGCGCTGCACGGCCCCGGCTACTCCGCCGACGGCAACATCGGCAAGACCGAGTACTTCCCGGCCGGTGGCAGCGCGGACCAGTGGCACGTCTACTCGGCCGAGTGGACCCCGCGGCACATCGCGTTCTCGCTGGACGGCCGGGAGTACCACCGGATCACCAGGGACCACGTGGAGTCGTTGCGCGGGCAGTGGGTCTTCGACAAGAACCAGTACGTGATCCTGAACTTCGCCCTCGGCGGGGCCTATCCCGCCGGGCACAACAAGGTGACCCAGCCGTACTGGGGGCTGCCACAGTCCAGTGTGGACCGGGTGCGGACCAGCGAGATCAAGACCGAGGTGGACTGGGTGCGGGTGGAACAACGGCGTTGACCCGTGCCGCGGTGGGGCGGGTGGCGCCCGAGGCGCGCCGCCCGCCCCACCTCCGGTCACCGGACCGGGTGCCAGTCCGCCTCGCGGAGCTGGACCACGTCGCCGATCAGGCCGTGCCGGTCCGTGCCGCCGGGGCCGGGGACGATCGTCACCACACCGGTCACCTCCACGGTCAGTCCGGCGGCCGCGCCCCAGTCGGCCAGCCCGGCCACGTACACCGGTGGTTCTCCGTCGCGGAGGAGAACCGCGCCCGCGTGCGCGTTGCCCGCGGTGCCGCGGAGGCGGACGGTTTTCCCGGCCTGGTCGGCGAGGTTCATCAGACCTTCTTCGCGAATGCCACGGTGAACACCTGGCGGTCGAAGTCCAACAGGTCACGCGAATAGTAGTCGAAAGTGCTCTGGAATACCTTCATGCCCGGTTCGGCGTGGTTCGCGTGCCACCAGTTCTTGGTGTTCTCGTCGTACCAGCCGTAGTCGAAGTTGACATAACCGGGGCGGGCGGCATAACGGTAGGAGTTCATGTCGACCTGGCCGCGCGCATTCGGCCGGTACATCTTCTCGGCGAACTCATCGGTCCAGTCCGGGTTCTGCTTCGAGTAGAACCGCTTGGAGAAGATGGCCGCGGTCAGCTCGCCGGTGTCCAGGTCGCGGGGGAGTGCGCGCTGTACGTTCTCCAGCTTGCCCAGCAGCGGGTGGGCGCGTACGGCCGCGGCGTACTGGGCGGCGCTGGGCCCGGACTTGATGATCTCGTTCAGTGCGGCCTGCACCTCGCGGGCCTTGCCGAAGGTGCCGAAGGACAGGCCGAGCGGCGGGTTGCCGACGTCGGCGCGCTCCAGGTTGACCACGGTGACGCCGATGCAGCCGCGGGCCAGGTTGGCGCGCTCGTCGGCGGTCATCGCGCGGCCGTGGAAGGTCTCCCACGCCTTGATGTAGTCGGCGACCTTCCAGGTCTTGGACTCGGTGCCGGGCTTGAGCGGCGGGGCGATCGGCAGGCCGACGATGGATACCGCGGCGGTGGGGGCCGGCGCCGCGGTGGCGGCGGCAGTGCCGGGGATGAGCAGACCCAGACCGAGCGCGGCGGCGGTCAGGGTACGGACCAGAACGGAATTTCTCACGGCTTGAAAGCTAGGAATTCGCAACGATTGCGGTCAAACAGTTGTGACCGCGCTCATGTGCTTTTTCCCGAATGGGGCAGGGAACAACGTTTGTTCTTATTTCGGGCAGCTCGCGTTACAGTGGGAAAAGCGATCCCGCTCACTTCCCGGACAGTGTGCCCGGGGTGGTGAGCGCGGCCAGCGCCATCCGGTGCAGCAGGCCGGCCATCGCCGCGCGGTCCAGGTGCGCGCTGTGCGGGGTGGAGTTGAGCAGGCCGAAGACCGCGTGCGCGGCGGCGCGGGCGGCCGGTTCGTCGTCCAGGCCGGGCACCGCCTGCACGATCACCCGCACCCAGACCTCGACGTAGCGGCGCTGCAGGGCGCGGACCTGGCGGCGGTCGGCGTCGGCCAGGTTGCCCAGGTTGCGCTCGTGCACGGTGATCAGCGCGCGGTTGTCCAGCGCGAAGTCCAGTTGCCAGCCGATCAGCGCGTTGAGCGCGGACTCCGGGTCCGGCGCGGCGGCCACCCTGGCCCCGCCGCCGTCCAGGAGCTTCTGGCTGATGTCCACCAGCATCTCGCCGAGCATGGCGTCCTTGCTGCGGAAGTGCCGGTAGACGCCGGGGCCGCTGATGCCCACCGCGGAGCCGATGTCGTCGATGCCGACGCCGTGGAAGCCGTGCCGGGCGAAGAGCTCGGCCGCCGCGGCCAGTAGCTGTTCGCGACGGGTCGGCCCACTCTGCCGGGTGGCTGCGCTCGACGTCATAGTGGTCATACTAGCGCCGGGGGTTAGCGAGCGTTAACATCGTGGGAGACCGTGTTAACGGCCGTTAACTTTCAACGAGGAGAGTCCGGCACATGGACGTCCTGCGCAGCGCCGCCGACCCGACGGCGGAGAGCTTCAAGCGCGCCGTCGAGGAGCACACCGCGCTGTCCGCCGACCTGCGCGACCAGCTGGCCCAGGCGCGCAAGGGCGGCCCGGAGCGCGCCCGGCAGCGGCACGTCGAGCGCGGCAAGCTGCTGCCGCGGGACCGCGTCGACTCACTGGTCGACCCCGGCTCGCCGTTCCTGGAGCTGTCCCCGCTGGCCGCGCACGGCATGTACGACGGCGAGGCCCCGGCCGCCGGCATCATCACCGGTGTCGGCCGGATCTCCGGTCGCGAGTGCGTGATCGTGGCCAACGACGCCACCGTCAAGGGCGGCACCTACTACCCGATGACGGTCAAGAAGCACCTGCGCGCCCAGGAAGTGGCGCTGCACAACAACCTGCCCTGCGTGTACCTGGTCGACTCCGGCGGTGCGTTCCTGCCCCGCCAGGACGAGGTGTTCCCCGACCGCGAGCACTTCGGCCGGATCTTCTACAACCAGGCCACCATGTCCGGCCGGGGCATCCCGCAGATCGCCGCGGTGCTCGGCTCCTGCACCGCCGGCGGCGCCTACGTCCCGGCGATGAGCGACGAAGCGGTGATCGTGCGCAACCAGGGCACGATCTTCCTCGGCGGCCCGCCGCTGGTGAAGGCGGCCACCGGTGAGGTGGTCACCGCGGAGGAGCTGGGCGGCGGCGAGCTGCACTCGCGCACCTCCGGCGTCACCGACCACCTGGCAGAGGACGACGCGCACGCGCTGCAGATCGTCCGGTCCATTGTGGACACCCTCGGCCCGCGTCAGCCCAAGCCGTGGCGGATCGAGCCGAGCGAGGAGCCGCTGGCCGACCCCGCCGAGCTCTACGGCGTGGTGCCGGTGGACAGCCGCACCCCCTACGACGTGCGCGAGGTGATCGCGCGGATCGTCGACGGCAGCCGGTTCCACGAGTTCAAGCGGGAGTACGGGCAGACCCTGGTCACCGGGTTCGCCCGCATCCACGGCCACCCGGTGGGCATCGTGGCCAACAACGGCATCCTCTTCGGCGAGTCCGCGGTCAAGGGCGCGCACTTCATCCAGCTCTGCGACCAGCGGCAGACCCCGCTGGTGTTCCTGCAGAACATCTCCGGGTTCATGGTCGGCCGCGAGTACGAGGCGGGCGGCATCGCCAAGCACGGCGCCAAGATGGTCACCGCGGTGGCCTGCGCGCGGGTGCCCAAGTTCACCATGATCATCGGTGGCTCCTTCGGCGCGGGCAACTACTCGATGTGCGGCCGGGCCTACTCGCCGCGGTTCCTCTGGATGTGGCCGAACGCGCGGATCTCGGTGATGGGCGGCGAACAGGCCGCCTCGGTGCTGGCCACCGTGCGCCGCGACCAGTTCGAGGCCAAGGGCCAGGACTGGCCGGCCGAGGACGAGCAGGCGTTCAAGGACCCGATCCGCGCCCAGTACGAGGACCAGGGCCACCCCTACTACTCCACCGCCCGGCTGTGGGACGACGGCGTGATCGACCCCGCCGACACCCGCACCGTGCTCGGACTCGCCCTCTCCGCCGCCGCCAACGCGCCGATCGAGCCCACGGGCTACGGCGTTTTCCGAATGTGAGGCAGTTGACCATGTTCGACACCGTCCTGGTCGCCAACCGCGGTGAGATCGCGGTCCGGGTGATCGACACGTTGCGGCGCATGGGCATCCGCTCGGTCGCGGTGTACAGCGACGCCGACGCCGGTGCCCGGCACGTGCGGGAGGCCGACGTCGCGGTGCGCATCGGCCCGGCCGCCGCGCGGGAGAGCTACCTGTCCATCGAACGGATCATCAACGCGGCCAGGGAGACCGGCGCGCAGGCCGTGCACCCCGGCTACGGCTTCCTGGCCGAGAACACCGCCTTCGCCACCGCCTGCGCCGAGGCCGGGCTGGTCTTCATCGGCCCGCCGCCGGCCGCGATCGAGGCCATGGGCGACAAGATCCGCGCCAAGCAGACCGTCTCGGCCGCCGGGGTGCCCGTGGTGCCCGGCCGCAGCGAGCCCGGCCTGACCGACGCCGACCTGATCGAGGCCGCGGCCGAGGTCGGTTTCCCGGTGCTGCTCAAGCCTTCCGCCGGTGGCGGCGGCAAGGGCATGCGGCTGGTCACCGAGACCGCGGGGCTGGCCGAGGCGATCGCCAGCGCGCGGCGGGAGGCGCGCGGCTCCTTCGGCGACGACACGCTGCTGCTGGAGCGGTTCGTGCAGCGGCCCCGGCACATCGAGATCCAGGTGCTGGCCGACAACCACGGCACCGTGCTGCACCTGGGCGAGCGCGAGTGCAGCCTGCAACGGCGGCACCAGAAGATCGTGGAAGAGGCGCCCTCGCCGCTGCTGGAGGAGGAAACCCGGCAGCGGATGGGCGCGGCGGCGGCCGAGGCCGCGCGCTCGGTGGGCTACACCGGCGCGGGCACCGTGGAGTTCATCGTCTCCGCGGACGCCCCCGAGGAGTTCTTCTTCATGGAGATGAACACCCGGCTCCAGGTCGAGCACCCGGTCACCGAGCTGGTCACCGGCCTGGACCTGGTGGAGTGGCAGCTGCGGGTGGCGGCGGGGGAGAAGCTCGCACTGTCCCAAAAGGACGTTGAGCTGACCGGGCACGCGGTGGAGGCGCGGATCTACGCCGAGGACCCGGCCCGCGGCTTCCTGCCCACCGGCGGCACCGTGCTGGTGCTGCGCGAACCCGGCGACCGGGTGCGGGTGGACTCGGCGCTGCTGCCCGGCAGCGCGGTCGGCAGCGACTACGACCCGATGCTGGCCAAGTACATCGCGCACGGCCGGGACCGGGCCGAGGCCATCCGGCGGCTGCGGGACGCGCTGGCCAACTCGGTGCTGCTCGGCGTCACCACCAACATCCCGTTCCTGCTCGCCCTGCTGGCCGATGAGGACGTGGCCGCCGGACGCCTGGACACCGGCCTGGTCGAGCGCAAGCTGGACAAGCTCACCGAGTCCGAGGTGCCGCAGGAGGTCTACGCGGCCGCGGCGCTGGAACGGTTGCTGGCACTGGAACCCAGCGGTTCCGCCGACCCGTGGGACGTGCCCGGCGGCTGGCGGATCGGCGAACCGGCCTGGGCCAGCTGGCAGATCGAGACCGCGGGGCAGGAGCCGGTCGAGGTCAAGGTCCGCGGCCGCGCGCACAACGCGGAAGTCGTGGTCGGCGAAGGAGATCCCGAGCCCGCCAGCGCCTCGGCCACGGTCGACGCCGACGGCGCGGTCCGGCTCACCCTGTCCTACCGGGGCCGCACCACCAGGTTCACCACCGTCCGCAGTGGACAGTCCAGCTGGCTGACCGCGGACGGCAGCACCTACCAGCTCACCGAGACCGAGAAGCTGGCCGCCGCCCGGCACGAGGCCCCCGGCGGGCGTGGTGGCCCGGTCACCAGCCCGATGCCCGGCACCGTGCTGGTGGTCAAGGTCGCCCAGGGGGAGGCCGTCACCGCGGGCCAGCCCCTGATCATCGTCGAGGCCATGAAGATGGAGCACACCATCACCGCCCCGGTGGACGGCCTCGTCAGCGAACTACGGGTGCGGCCCGGCCAACAGGTCGGTCTGGACCAGGCCCTTGCCGTCGTTACTCCCCAGGAGGGATGAGATGTTCGAGCAGCTGAGCGAGGAGTACGAGGCCCTCCGCAAGACGGTCGCCGAGTTCGCCAGGGACGAGGTCGCCCCGGTCATCGGGGAGTTCTACGAGAACTGCGAGTTCCCGTACGAGATCGTGCGCAAGATGGGTCAGATGGGCCTGTTCGGCCTGCCCTTCCCGGAGGCCGACGGCGGCATGGGCGGCGACTACTTCGCGCTCTGCCTGGCCCTGGAGGAGCTGGCCCGCGTCGACTCCTCGGTGGCGATCACCCTGGAGGCCGGGGTCTCCCTCGGCGCCATGCCGATCCACCGCTTCGGCACCCCGGAGCAGAAGGCGGAGTGGCTGCCCAGGCTGTGCACCGCGGAACAGCTCGGCGCCTTCGGCCTCACCGAGCCCGGCAGCGGCTCGGACGCCTCCGGCATGCGCACCACCGCCAAGCTGGACGGTGACGAGTGGGTGATCAACGGCAGCAAGGCCTTCATCACCAACTCCGGCACCGACCTCACCGGCTTCGTCACCGTCGCCGCGGTCACCGGCAAGAAACCCGATGGCCGCAAGGAGATCTCCACCATCATCGTGCCCTCGGGCACCCCCGGCTTCACCGTGGCCAAGAAGTACTCCAAGGTCGGCTGGAACGCCAGCGACACCCACGAACTGTCCTTTGCGGACGTTCGGGTGCCTGCCAAGAACCTGCTCGGCGAACGCGGCCGCGGCTACGCCCAGTTCCTGCAGACCCTGGACGAGGGCCGGATCGCCATCGCCGCGCTGTCGGTGGGCCTGGCCCAGGGCTGTGTGGACGAGTCGGTGCGCTACGCGGGCGAGCGCGAGGCCTTCGGCCAGAAGATCGGCGAGTACCAGGCCATCCAGTTCAAGATCGCCGACATGGAGGCCCGCGCGCACACCTCGCGGCTGGCCTACCACCACGCCGCGGCCAAGATGCTGCGCGGCGAGCCCTTCAAGAAGGAGGCCGCCATCGCCAAGCTGGTGGCCAGCAACGCGGCCATGGACAACGCCCGCGACGCCACCCAGGTCTTCGGCGGCTACGGCTTCATGAACGAGTACCCGGTGGGCCGGTTCTACCGGGACGCGAAGATCCTGGAGATCGGCGAGGGCACCAGCGAGGTCCAGCGCATGCTGATCGCGCGGCAGCTGGGTCTCTGACCGGGGGGCCTCACCGCTGGTCGATCTGGTCGAGGGTGAGCGCGGCGTCGATCAGGGCCAGGTGGGTGAAGGCCTGCGGGAAGTTGCCGAGCTGCTCGCCGGTGGGGCCGACCTCCTCGGCGTAGAGGCCGAGGTGGTTGGCGTAGGTGAGCATCTTGTCGAAGATCAGACGGGCCCGCGCCACCTGGCCGGCGCGGGCCAGCGCGTCCACATAACCGAAGGTGCACAACGAGAACGTGCCCTCGGCGCCCGCCAGCCCGTCCGGTGAGGCGGCCGGATCGTAGCGGTAGACCAGGCTGTCGCTGACCAGGTCCGTGCCGATCGCCGACAGCGTGCTCAGCCAGAGCGGGTCCCGTGGCGCGATGAAGCCGACCTTGGGCATGCGCAGCAGCGAGGAGTCGAGCACGGTCGAGCCGTACTGCTGGACGAAGGCGGCGCGCACCGGATCCCAGCCGTGGGTGAAGACCTGGGTGTGCACGCGGTCGCGTTCCTGCCGCCACCGCTGGGCCGGGCTGGGCCTGCCGGACTGCTCGGCCAGCCGGATCGCGCGGTCGAAGGCCACCCAGCTCATC
Organism: Crossiella sp. CA-258035; assembly: GCF_030064675.1. Taxonomy (GTDB): domain Bacteria; phylum Actinomycetota; class Actinomycetes; order Mycobacteriales; family Pseudonocardiaceae; genus Crossiella. The sequence continues at coordinate 5,700,330 of NZ_CP116413.1, read as the reverse complement.
ACCCGGCCGTAGGTGAAGTCGGCCCGGCCGCCCCTGGTCTCCCAGATGCCCTCCTCCGGCCGGTTCCAGTTCACCGCCAGCCAGTCCAGCAGCTCCAGCACGGCCTGCCAGCCTCGCTGGCCGAGGCGCAGCCCGTGCTGGTCCGCCTGGTACAGGCTGTCCAGCGCCTCGCCGTAGATGTCGAGCTGGAGCTGGCCCGCGGCCTCGTTGCCGATCCGCACCGGGCGTGAGCCGCGATATCCCTCCCAGTGCCCGAGGACCTCCTCGTGCAGGTCCGCCGAACCGTCCACCCGGTACATCAGCTGGAGTGGCCCGTCGGCGTGCTCGGGCCGCTGTTCGTACCGGTCGCCGAGCCAGTGCGCGAAGTCCTCGGCCTCGGTGCGCAATCCCAGGCCCAGCAAGGAGTTCACCGAGAACGAGGCGTCCCTGATCCAGGTGTAGCGGTAGTCCCAGTTGCGTTCCCCGCCGAGCTGTTCGGGCAGTCCCGCGGTGGGCGCGGCCACCATCGCGCCGGTCGGGGCGTAGGTCAGCAGCTTGAGGGTGACCGCCGACCGGTTGACCGCCTCCCGCCAGCGGCCGCGGTAGCTCGAGCCGGCCAGCCAGGACTGCCAGAACCGCACGGTCTCCTCGAACAGCTGGCGGACCTCGGCAGGCCGGATGACCCTGGGCGCGCCCTCGGCCGCGGACTCCAGCACGATCCCGCGCACCTGCCCCGCGGTCAGCGTGAGCGCGGCCCCCACGTCGCCGTCCTGGCTGACCCACACCTCGGCCTGCCGGACGTCCTCGTGGCCGCGGGCCACGTGCAGGGTCAGCGCGTGGGTGCCCGCGTCGAAGATCGCGCCGTGCTCGGTCAGCACGGCCGAGTGCGGCTGCCTGCCGTAGTCGAACCGCGGCGCCACCTCCACCTCGAAGTCGATCTGGCCGCGCACGCACCGCAGCATCCGCACCAGCCGGTGGTTCCCGGTGGCCGAACGGGGGCCCGGCGGCATGAAGTCGACCACCTCGCCGGTGCCGCCCGGGGCCAGGAACCTGGTGATCAGCACCGCGGTGTCCGGGAAGTAGAGCTGTTTGGTGGTGTAGGGCCCGCGTGCGGGGCGGATGGCGAAGTGGCCGCCGCGCCGGTGGTCCAGCAGCGCGCCGAACACGCTCGGCGAGTCGAACCTGGGGCAGCAGAACCAGTCGATGGTCCCCTCGGTGCTGACCAGCGCCGCGGTGTGCAGGTCGCCGATCAGGCCGTGGTCTGCGATCGGTGCGTACTGGTCCACAACGACTCCTCGTGCTCGACGTCTTCGGTCTCGCTTCGAAGGTGCCGGGCGGGCCGGTCACCGCACACCACCCGGCATTGGTGGTCCGGCGGGCGCACCGGCGGGATCGCCCGCGCCGGGGGAGGCGGACGGGGCCGGTGGTTGCCACGGTGGCAGGCGTTGCTGACCGGACCGACCACGTGGATGGGGTGCAGGATGACTGAACACAGGGACCGCAGGACCGGACGCGCCAGGAACGACCTGGTGACGATGGGCGGCAGCGGAGACCCGATGATCTCGGCGTGGGTGGGCTGGGTCTGGTTCACCGCGATCCTGATGGTGATCATCGGGGTGGTGGACGTGATCCAGGGGCTGGTCGCGCTGTTCCGGCAGAACATCTACGTCACCGGCGCGGAGCGGGTGCTCGTGTTCGACCTGACCAGCTGGGGCTGGGTGCACCTGCTGGTCGGCGTGGTGGTCGCGCTGGCCGGGTTCGCGCTGTTCGTCGGCGCGCTCTGGGCGCGGGTGGTCGCGGTGCTGCTGGTGGTGCTGAACGCGTTGGCGCAGCTGACGTTCCTGCCGGTGTACCCGGTGTGGTCGATCATCTCGATCACCCTGTGCGTGCTGGCCATCTGGGCGATCGTGGTGCACGGCGGGGAACCCGCGCGTGTCTGAGGCCGTCGCTGGTATGCCGCGTGGCCTGGTGGTCCTGCTGGGCGCGGCGGCCGCCGTGGTCGCCGTGGCCGGGATCAAGGTGCTGGCCTGGCTGGTCTCCCCGGTGCTGCTGGCGCTGATCATCGTGATCACGATCAGCCCGGTGCACCGGTGGCTGCGCGGGCGCGGGTGCAGGCCGTGGGCGGCCACGGCCGCGCTGGTGGTGCTGGTCTACGGCCTGCTGCTCGGGCTGGTGCTGGTGCTGTTCGTGTCGGTGGCCAGGCTGGCCGCGACGCTGCCGCGCTACGCGGGGCAGTTCCAGGAGCTGCTGGCCGGAGTCACCGGCGCGCTGGGCCGCTTCGGCGTGCAGCCCGAGCAGGTCCGGCAGGCACTGCACTCGCTGGACTTCGGCAAGGTGCTCGGCTACGCCGGTGAGCTGATGCGCGGGGTGGGCGGGCTGACCACCAGCCTGGTGTTCCTGCTGGCGCTGCTGCTGTTCCTGGTGGTGGAGGTCAACGGTTTCGACCAGCGGCTGGCCGAGCTGGCCCGCGACCGTCCACATGCGACAGTCGCGCTGCTGAGCTTCAGCCGCCGGACCCGGCGCTACCTGGTGGTGACCACGATCTTCGGCCTCATCATCGCGGTGCTGGACACCATCGCGCTGGCACTGCTGGGTGTGCCGCTGGCCGTGCTGTGGGGACTGCTGTCCTTCGTGACCAACTACATCCCCACCCTCGGGTTCATCATCGGCGTGGTGCCACCGGCCGTGCTGGCCCTGCTCGACGGCGGCTGGCAGCGCATGCTGGTCGTCATCCTGGTCTACTGGGCGGTGAACTTCGTCGCCCAGTCCCTGGTCCAGCCCAGGTACGTCGGCAACGCCGTCGGGCTGTCCGCGATGACCACCTTCCTGGCACTGGTGTTCTGGACCTGGGTGCTCGGCCCGCTGGGCGCGCTGCTGGCCATCCCGGCCACCCTGCTGGTCACCACGCTGCTGATCGACGTCGACCCGAGGGCGGGCTGGGCGGCCGCGCTGGTCAGAGCACCAGCAACAGCACGAACAGCAGACAGGCCAGCACGTTGACCAGCCAGCTGTGCGCGGTCAGCCAGTCCCGGGCCACCGGCGCGAACCGTTCGGCCCGGCGGCGGAAGAGCAGGAAGACCAGCAGCGGGGCCGCGGCGATCAGCACCGTGGCGCCGAGGAACGGCAGCGCCGCGGTCAGCGGCTGGCCGTGCCGCGCGAGCTGCACGCCCACGGTGAGCATCACCACCACGTCGGAGGGGAACAGGCCGATCAACAGCAGCCCGGTGCGGAACCCGGTGCCCGGCCCCGCGTTCAGCAGCGTGCCCAGCCACGCGGGCGGCTTGACCTCGGCCCGCCGCACCCAGTTGCCGACCGCCACCGCGAGCAGCACCGCGGCCAGCCCGTACTGGAGCAGCTCGCCGAGCGCGCCGGCCGGGCGGGTCAACGGGAGCAGTCCGGCCAGCCAGCGCGCGAGGGCCACCCCGGCGGTGGCGGCGGTGGCGACCCCGGCGAGGAACGCGCAGGAGACGGTGACCGCCCGCCTGGTGGTGACGAAGATGAGCGCGGACATGATCTGTGGCCCGGCCATCATGGTGACGGCCAGGGGGAGCACGGCGAGGTCCATCAGCGAAGCGTCCCCGGCGCACCCCGCTGCCTCATCACCCAACCCGGGCGGCTCAGGGCGGGTACCCGGCAGGCAGTCCGAACACCCCGAGCGCGGCGCCGTCCAGGAACGCGCTGATCGCCGCGATCCGCCCGTCCCGCACGGTGAGCACGTCCACCGCCACCAGCCGGTGCCCCTCGCCGCGGTCCATGTAAGCCCCGAAGGCCAGCTGTCCGTTGGCGCGCACCGGTATCCGCCGCCAGGACTCCTTGAGCACCACCCCGGTCAGGAACGCGACCACGTCCTCCCGGCCGTTGAACCAGAACGGCATCGGCGGCATGGTGAACCGGACGTCCTCGGCCAGCAGCGACACCATGGCGTCCACATCGGAGCGTTGCAGCGCCTCGATGAAGGCCGCCAGCAGTTCCCGCTGCCCGTCATCGCCCAGCTCGGTCAGCTCCGCGCGCTGGGAGCGGGGCTGGGTGCGGATGGTGGCGCGGGCGCGTTGCAGGGCGCTGTTCACCGAGGGCACCGAGGTGTCCAGGGTGGCGGCCACCTCGGCGGCGCTGAAGCCGAGCACCTCGCGCAGCACCAGCACCGCGCGCTGGGTGGCCGGAAGGTGTTGTAGGGCAACCAGGAACGCCAGCTCGACGCTCTCCCGGAGCTCGTAGCCGGCGGCCGGGTCCAGGGCCAGGCGGTCGTCTGGGCACGGTTGCAGCCAGATGGGTTCGTCCACCCGGCCGGTGAGCTCCACGTCCGGGGCGGCCGGTGGCGCGTAGTCGTCGGTGAGGATGCGGCGCGGGCGCCTGCGGATCTCGTCCAGGCACACGTTGGTGGCGATCCGGTACAGCCAGCTCTTCACCGAGGCCCGGCCCTCGAAACCGCCGATGCCCTTCCACGCCTTCACCAGCGCGTCCTGCACCGCGTCCTCGGCGTCGTGGGTGGAGCCGAGCATGCGGTAGCAGTAGGCGAATAGCTGGTCGCGGTACGGGGTGACCAGCTGTCCGAAAGCGTCGTGATCGGCCCGTTGGGCTGCGGCGAGCAGTTCGGGTTCGGCGGATGGCACGGTGGACACGCTACTGACCTCAGATGACCAGTGCAGCTTGGAGCTCCGGATCGCGGAGCAGCGGCAGCACCTCGGGCATGTCGCTGAAGATGATCTCGGCATTGACGGATTGGGCGTGGCGCAGCATCGATTGGAAGACGACCGCGTGCGGTTGCCCGTGGACCGTCTGGATGTCCTCGTTCATGATGCGGTGATCAGCTCGGATTCGCGCTGCCTGCCAGCTGCGCAGGGAAGCGCAGACGACTCGACGGGCTTGCACGCGTGATTCCGGCAGCGGCGAGTGGTTCAGGCCGCACACGTCCAGGGTGTACCTGCCCTTGTCGGTGCGCGGAACGTACATCCCGGTCGCCAAAGACAACGTGAGATGCTCGAACGGATCGTCGACCGTGGGATCGATCAGCAGCGGTTTTCCGTTGGCATCGACCGGAAACTGGCCGCCCTTGTGGTGACTGTTGCACCCCGAGCAGGCGAGCAGATGATTCGTCCAGTCGAAGGTTCGCAACGGAGTCCGCTTGACCGGCTCGTGGTGGTCGATGTCGCTGCCCCGGCTGTCCCCGCAGTACATGCAGCACTCCAGCCCCGGGGCCATGCCCAGGAGGACCTGACGAAGCTGCGTTTTGATGGCCGCACCACGCCAGAGCTGGCGGGCCTTCTGGTAGTGCTCGGGATGCGCGTGGACGATTTCGCTCGTGAGTCTGTCCAGTCGCGCGGCCAAGGGTGCGGCCAAAGGTGGCCGGGTGATGCGAATCATCGCTCAGAGCGCTCCGCGGGACATGAGCCGGGCGGCGACTTCGTCATTCCTGGCCAGCTGCGAACTGGTCAGAGTCTTGCGCAAGTTCTTGTACCGCTGGATTTGCTCGTCGTCGGCCTCTCCGGCGAGCACCACCATCTCCAAGGCAACCAGCTCGCGCCGCAGCTTCTCCGCATCCTCGGAGTAGGGGCTGTCGAGGCCGAACAGTTCGGACAGGGCCGCGTCGTCGCCGCTGCCGTACACGACTCGCTCGTAGAGGTCCTCGTCCACGACCGTCGGCGCCACGTTCTCGTCCGGGCCGGGCAGCCGGATCAGTCCGCCGGGGTCGGCGGCCTGGCAGATGTAGGGGCTGTGCGTGGTGACGATGAACTGGATCCTGGGGAAGTGCTGTTTGAGCCAGCCGCCGATGCGCTTCTGCCAGGAGACGTGCAGGTGCGCGTCCACCTCGTCGATGATCACGACACCGGGAGCGGTGATCGCGGGAACCACGCCGGAGGTGTCCAAGGGGAGATCGCCGTAGGCGTCGTGGATCTGCTTGACGATGTCGACTACCAGCGCGGTGACCACGCGGTAGCCGTCGCTCATCTCCCGAAGGGGGAACTGGTTCCCGTTCTTCTCCACATGCAGGCCCTCGGAGTCGACCGACTTGATCCGGTAGCCGTCCGGCAGCAGTCCGTCTGCCAAGAGCAGCAGTACGGCATCGCGAAGTTCTCGCGCGCCAGGCTTTTCCTCGAAGGTGCGCAGGTGTTGCTGGATGAGCCAGCCGACACCCTCGGCGAGAGAGGCGTCCTCGTGGAACAGGCTGGCGACCCGCGCGACCGGGCCAGGGCCGGACATCAGTCGCTGGGTATCGGGCGTGCCACCGGTCAGCCGCCGGAACGGACCGTACGCAACACACAGCCAGCCAGAACGGTTTTCCTGCCACGGTCCCGACATCGCCACAGCTACGTCAGAGGTGACCTTTGTCCGGAGCATGGCCTTGCGCGAGTGGCCTCTCGTCGAAGTGTGCCACTTCAGGCCGGCGTATACTTCCGAAAACATCGGCTGTAGCGACTCGAAGGGGTCGACACTACGGTCGACTTCGAGGTTGACGTCGGCAAGTCCGGCGTCGCTGTCTGTGCTGAGCCAATTGTCGAAGTCCGGCACAACGCTGCGGGCGATGTGTGGCCCGCTCGCAGCCAGCGCGATGGCGCGCAACAGGGAGGTTTTACCTGAGCCGTTGCGGCCGGCGATAACGGTCCACCCCGCGTGTGATCTGTCCGGCCGAGTCAGCGTGAGGTCGACATTCCGGGCGCCGTGGAACCCCCGAATGTTCTCCAGGCGGACGCGCGAGATGTACATGGGGCGACTGTAGTCGGACTTGCCGCCAGCATCCGGATGCGCACGGCTTCGTGCCACCCGGAAGAGGGCTAGGCTGCCCCGCGTGAGTGCTACCGCGCAGGAAACGTTGGCCGGTCTACGCGACGTGCTCGGGCACGCCGAGGGGGAGAACCGCCTGGTGCCGCGGATCGCGGCGGGCCAGGCCCCTCGGTCGGTGCTGGCGGCGCTGGCCGGGGAGCAGTACCGGGTGATCAGCAGTGACTGGCGGAGCCTGCTGCACCTGGCGGCGCGGGCCGAGGCGCCCGCGGCCAAGCAGTACTTCTCCACCCTGGCCGCGGGGGAGGGGATCGCGCTGGAGCGGGTGGTGCGGTTCGCCGCCGCCGCCGGGCTGGACGAGGCCGGGCTCAAGGCGTACCAGCCGTTGCCGGGCTGCCAGGCCTATCCGGCGTACCAGGCTTGGCTGGCGCTGAACGGGGACATCACCGCGGTGATCCTGGCGCTCAACGTCAACTTCGGGGCCTGGGGCGAGTACTGCGGCACGGTGTCCGCGGCGCTGGCCGAGCACTACGGGTTCGACGAGACCGGGCGCGGGTTCTTCGACTTCTTCGCCGCGCCCGCGCCGCAGTTGCTGGAGCTGGCCTTGGACGCGGTGCAGGCGGGACTGGACGCGGGGGAGTCGACCGCGGCCGCGCACGGGTACGGGCGGCTGTTGCAGGCCTACGAGCTCTCGTTCTGGAACACCCTGGACGATCAGGTCCGGTAGCTGCGGTCCTGGCTCTCCTCGGCGGCGGAGCGGATCGGGCGCAGCGTGCCCACCGCCCCGCGCCGCTGGAGCTTGAGGAACGCGGCCACCACGTCTGGGTCAAACTGGCCGCCGCTGCCCTCCCGCAGCTCGTGCAGCGCCTGCCGTTCGCTGAGCGCCTGCTGGTACGGCCGGTCCGAGCGCATCGCCGCCCACGCGTCGCAGACCGCGATGATCCGCGCCTCGATCCGGATGTCGGCGCCGGAGAGGCCCAGCGGGTAGCCGCTGCCGTCGAAGCGCTCGTGGTGCTGGCGGATGATCTCGGCGATCGCCTCGAAGTCCGGCACCATCGCGGCCAGCCGGTAGCCGTGGTCGGGGTGCTGGCGCATCAGCGCCCACTCCTGCTCGTCCAGCCTGCCCGGCTTGGTCAGCACCTCCGGCGGGACGACGATCTTGCCGATGTCGTGCAGCCGCCCGCCCAGCCCGGCCTGGTGCGCGGTCTCCGCGCCCAGCTTCATCACCTCGGCGACCTCGCGGGCCCACCGGCTGATCGCCCGGCTGTGCTCCTGCCCGGCCAGCTTGCCGTCCACCTCGTCGGCGACCTGCCGCAGGTAGTCCACCATGGCCGCGTGGTCGGCGACCTGGCCCGCCGGGGACTCCGGCGCGCGGCCCATCACGATCCGGTCCCGGCCCTGGGACTTGGCCGAGTACAGCGCCCGGTCGGCCACCGCGACCAGCTCGCTGGGCTGCTCGCCGTGCAGCGGGTAGCAGGCGGTGCCGACCGAGACGGTGACCGCGATCCAGGTGTCGGCCGAGACAGTGATCGGGCTGCTGGCCACGCAGTGCCGAAGGCGTTCGGCGATACCGGGCAGCTCGGTGGGACTGGCGTCGGGGAACAGCAGCGCGAACTCCTCGCCGCCGTAGCGGGCCACCACATCCCCGGCGCGGGCACAGGCGCGCAACCGGTTGGCGATCTCCACCAGCACGTGGTCGCCTGCCGGGTGGCCGTACCGGTCGTTGATCGACTTGAAGTGGTCCACGTCCACGATGAACACCGCCAGGTGCCCGTCGGCCCGTTTCGCCCGCGCGATCTCGATCGGCAGGTGCGCCTCGAAGAACCGCCGGGTGTGCAGCCCGGTGAGCACGTCGGTGATGGCCAGCCGGCGCTGCGCCGAGACCAGCCCGGCCAGCCTGGCGATGGTCAGCCCGAACAGCAGCGCGCAGGCCACCGCGATCACCGGCACCCCGCTCATGTCCCCGTTGGCGGTCTGGACCAGTAGCAGCACCGGCGCGAGCAGCGCGGCCGCGGACAGCACCGACATCCTGGCCAGGCTCGGCCCGGTGTCGGTGTTTCGCTCGGCGCGCTCGCCGACCTGGCGCATGGTCGGGTGCAGCGCGGCCGCGCCGAGGGCCAGGTTGGAGGTCAGCCAGATCGCGTCCAGGTAGTTGCCCGCGGCGTAGCTGCCGTCGAGCTGTTGCAGCACGTAGAGCGAGTCGGCCGCGAACAGCGCCAGCAGGTTGGTGCTCAGCAGCGTGAACGCCATCGGCCGCCGCCCGCCACCCATGATCAGCCGGATGGCCACCGCCAGCATCGCCAGGTCCATCATCGGATAGGCCAGCGAGGCCGCCTTGACCAGCAGCGGCGAGTCCAGCCGCGCCCGCGGCCCGATCAGGTAGAGCCAGGACATCATGCCCGCGCTCACCGACAGCACCGCCGCGTCCAGCAGGCCCGGCAGGTCGCGGCCGGGGCTGCGCATCCGGATCAGCAGCAGCAGACCGGCCACGACCAGCGGGTAGTGACCCAGGTAGAAGATGTCGGCCACGTTGGGGTAGGTGGCATCGCGCAGCACGTAGTGCGCCACGTAGAAGCAGATGTCGGCCACCGCGTACACGACCTGCCCGAGCGCGATCAGCAGCCAGGGCCGCAGCGGCCGCGGCCGGTTCCGCCGCACCCCGTACAGCGCGGCCACCGCCGCCGAGGAGGTGATCAGGCAGTACACGACGAACCTGGCGATCCGGCCGCCGTCATCGGTCGGGATCAGGAAGTAGATCCCGACGAAGGCGAGCCCGATGAGCAGGTAGGCCAGCCACCGGCGATCACCGGCCGGACGGCTGCTTACGTCCATGCACGACCCCTTGCTCGAAACACACCCGCGGCCGCATCATGCCGCACCCACGGGGTCTGCAAAACCATTGAACCCCGGGGCTGAGTCATGCGCACTCGGTCGAAGGTGCGGTTCGGCGGGTCATTGGTGTGGAAAGTCCCAGCGGGTGGCGCCGTGCGGTTCCGCGGTGGCCACACCGACCGCCGAGTGCAGCGTGAGCCGGTACACATACCAGGGCGGCGGACCGGCGCTCGGCGCGGTGAACGGCGCGGTGAAACCCTCCTCCGTCACCGTCGCAGGCCACCCGCCGCTCCGGTACACCTCGGCCAACCGCTCCAGGCTCGCGGCCTCGGTGACGCGGTGGGCCGAACCCTCCAGCACCAGGTCAACGCCGCGCAGGCGGACCGAGACGGTGCAGGCCGGGTTCACCGCCAGGTTGCGGGACTTGCGGGTGCCGGGGCCGCTGACGAAGTACAGCGCGTCAGCTACCCAGACGGCTCCGACACCGGCTGAATGCGGGCGTCCGTCGGGGCGCACGGTGGCCACGAAGAAGGTGAGGTCGGCTTTGGGGGTGTCCGCGGCAAGAATGTCGCGGGCCCGGCTCCACGGCAGTTCCGCGGAGCCGTACTGGTCGAGGTTGCGGGTCGCGATGGGCTCGTGCGTTGAGTCGGTCATACCTCTGCGTCGAACGGGATCGGTCGGTTTCGACATTCAGGCCAGACCTTCTTCTTTTATCGCGGTCCACGGGTCCCCGCCGTCGGTGGCCAGCACGACCACGATGCGGCCGGACACCGACACGGCGGGCGAGGACTTCAGCGCGGCGTGCTCGTCCTCGTCCAGGTCCTCGCCGAGCACGGCCAGCGCGTACCGCCTGCTGTCCAGGCCGAACAGGTCGAGGGGCGCCTGTGCGCCGCGCAGCCGGTGGCCGAGCAGGGTGTGCTCGGTGGGCGGTGCCGTCTCGTGCAGGTAGCGCTCGACCTCGACAACCCGGGTCGCGGCCTCCTCGGCGAGTGGGCCGACGGCGGAGTCGTCCACCGCGGGGCCCTGGTACAGCTCGGTGCGGACCTTGCCGGAGTTGCCGTCGAACCAGGCGGAGCCGTCGGCCGGGCGGTACAGGTCCACGGTGATGCCGAGGTCGCTGGCGTAGGCCCAGGTCATCACGAACGGGTGGTCGTCGTGCCGGGCCGACCACTCCAGCATGGTCTCCAGCCGCAGCCGGGGCTCGGCCAGCACCCGGGAGGGCGCGTTGCGGGCCCTGCCCTTGGCCTCCCCGGCGAGCCTGCGGCCCGGCCAGCCGAACAGCAGGTCAGGGCGCACGCCGCGGTTGCGGTAGGCCCGGTCCGGCCCGATCGGCAGCACCCGGGGCTCGCCGACGGCGGTGGAGTGCAGGCCCAGGCCGAGGCACTCCACCACGAACTGCCGGATGTGGTGCGAGCTGCCGCGCACCGACTCCTCGCGCAGGCTCAGCTGCCCGGAGGCCGGGGTGCGCAGGAAGGACAGCATGATCCGGGTCTCGGCGAACTGGTTGTCGAACCGGGTCGGGCTCAGCGTGGCCAGCGCGTTGACCCGCACCAGGTGCGCCAGCGAGACCTCCAGGCGGGAGCGGCCGGAGCCCCGGGAGAAGGCCAGCTGGTGGTCGCCGAGCAGGTCCGGCGCCAGGGACCAGGTGATGTGGCGGAGGCTTGCCCAGGTCATGATCACACGCTATCCGTGGTGGGCCTCGCGGTCGCGATGGCTGGCCGGTGAACGGGGTGGAAAACAGCGATGGCGCCGTCCCGGGGGACGACGCCATCAGCTGCTCAGCCGGAGCTCAGTCCCAGTCCAGCGCGCCACCGCTCTGGTACTCGATGACCCTGGTCTCGAAGAAGTTCTTCTCCTTCTTCAGATCCATCATCTCCGACATCCACGGGAACGGGTTCTCCGCCTCCGGGAACACCGGCGTCAGGCCGATCTGGGCGCAGCGGCGGTTGGTGATGAAGTGCATGTACTGCTCGCACAGCTCCGCGTTGAGCCCGAGCAGGCCGTTGGGCATGGTGTCGCGGCCGTAGGCCACCTCCAGCTCGCAGGCCTCGCGGAGCATGGTGCGGATCTCCTCCTGGAACTCCGCGGTCCACAGGTGCGGGTTCTCGATCTTGATCTGGTTGATCGCGTCGATGCCGAAGTTCAGGTGGATGGACTCATCGCGCAGGATGTACTGGTACTGCTCGGCGATGCCGACCATCTTGTTCCGCCGGCCCAGGGAGAGGATCTGGGCGAAGCCGGTGTAGAACCACATGCCCTCGAACACCACGTAGAAGGCGACCAGGTCGCGCAGGAACGCCTGGTCCTTCTCCGGGGTGCCGGTGCTGAAGTCCGGGTCCTCCAGGTTCTGCGTGTACCGCAGCGCCCAGGCCGCCTTGTCCGTGATGGAGGGCACCTCGCGGTACATGTTGAACAGCTCGCCCTCGTCCAGGCCGAGCGACTCGCAGATGTACTGGAAGGTGTGCGTGTGCACGGCCTCCTCGAAGGCCTGGCGCAGCAGGTACTGGCGGCACTCCGGGTTGGTCAGGTGCCGGTACACCGCGAGCACGATGTTGTTGGCCACCAACGACTCCGAGGTGGCGAAGAAGCCAAGGTTGCGCTTGATCGCCCGGCGCTCGTCCTCGGTGAGGCCGTTCGGGGACTTCCACAGCGCGATGTCGGCCTGCATGGACACCTCGGTGGGCATCCAGTGGTTGTTGCAGCCGGCCAGGTACTTGTCCCAGGCCCAGTGGTACTTCAGCGGCAGCAGCTGGTTGACGTCGGCCCGGCAGTTGATCATCGCCTTGTCGTCGACGCTGACCCGGCCGCCGGAGCGGTCGATCTCGCCGAGGCCGGTGGCGTCGACATTCGGCTCAAGGGCGGTCACTGGCAGGCCTCGCAGTCGGGGTCGGTGATGGAGCAGGCCAGCGCCTCGGCGGCCTGGGCGGCGGCCGGGGAGGGCGCGGGCGCGGGAGCGGTGATCACGGGGGAGACCGCGTTGAGCTTGCCGTCGGTGCCGCGCAGCGTGGACTTCTCCACGTGCGTGGCGCTCTGGGCGCGCAGGTAGTACGTGGTCTTCAGGCCGCGCAGCCAGGCCAGCTGGTACAGCGAGTCCAGCTTCTTGCCGCTGGGCTTGGCCATGTACAGGTTGAGCGACTGGGCCTGGTCGATCCACTTCTGCCGCCGGGCCGCCGCCTCGATCAGCCACTCGCTGTCCAGCTCGAACGCGGTGGCGTACAAGGACTTCAGCTCAGCCGGGATGCGCTCGATGGCGCCAAGGCTGCCGTCGAAGTACTTCAGGTCGCCGATCATCACCTCGTCCCACAGCCCGCGCTCCTTCAGCTCGCGCACCAGCTGCGGGTTGACCACGGTGAAGTCGCCGGACATGTTCGACTTCACGTACAGGTTGCGGTACAGCGGTTCGATCGACTGGTTGACCCCGGTGATGTTGGCGATCGTCGCGGTCGGCGCGATGGCCATCACGTTGGAGTTGCGCATGCCGACCTCGACCACGCGCGCCCGCAGCGTGTCCCAGTCCAAAGTGGACGAACGGTCCACCGCGAGGTCGCCCTCGCGGTTGTCGGCCAGGATCTGCACCGAGTCGATCGGCAGGATCCCCTTGCTCCACAAGGAACCGGGGAAGGACTCGTACGCGCCGCGCTCGGCGGCCAGCTCGGCGGAGGCCGAGATCGCGTAGTAGGAGATCTCCTCCATGCTGCGGTCGGCGAACTCCACCGCGCCGGGGGAGGCCATCGGCAGCCGCAGCGCGTAGAGCGCGTCCTGGTAGCCCATCAGGCCCAGGCCCACCGGACGGTGCCGCATGTTCGACCGGCGCGCTTCCGGGATGGTGTAGAAGTTCACGTCGATCACGTTGTCCAGCATGCGGACCGCGGTGCGCACGGTCTTCTCCAGCCGGGCGTGGTCGATGCCGTCGGCGGTGACGTGCTGGGCCAGGTTGACCGAGCCGAGGTTGCACACCGCGACCTCGTCGATCGTGGTGTTGAGCGTGATCTCGGTGCACAGGTTCGAGGAGTGCACCACGCCCGAGTGCTGCTGCGGGGAGCGCAGGTTGCACGGGTCCTTGAAGGTGATCCACGGGTGCCCGGTCTCGAACAGCATGGTCAGCATGCGCCGCCACAGGTCCTTGGCCTGCACCCGGCGGAACACCCTGATCTCGCCGCGGTCGGCCGCCGCCTCGTACTCGGCGTACTTGCGGGAGAACTCCAGGCCGTAGGAGTCGTGCAGGTCCGGCACCTCGTCCGGGGAGAACAGCGTCCACTGCCCGTCCGCGCGGACCCGGCGCAGGAACTCGTCCGGCACCCAGTTCGCGGTGTTCATGTCGTGCGTGCGCCGCCGGTCGTCGCCGGTGTTCTTGCGCAGGTCGAGGAACTCCTCGACGTCGATGTGCCAGGTTTCCAGGTACGCGCAGACCGCGCCCTTGCGCTTGCCGCCCTGGTTCACCGCGACCGCCGTGTCGTTGGCGATCTTCAGGAACGGCACCACGCCCTGGGACTTGCCGTTGGTGCCCTTGATGTGCGCGCCGATGCCGCGCACCGGCGTCCAGTCGTTGCCCAGCCCGCCCGCGTACTTCGACAGCAGCGCGTTGTTGCTGATGCCGTGGAAGATGCCCTCCAGGTCATCGCCCACCGTGGTGAGGAAGCAGGAGGACAGCTGCGAGCGGGTGGTGCCCGCGTTGAACAGCGTCGGCGTGGAGCACATGAAGTCGAAGCTGGAGATCAGGTCGTAGAACTCGATCGCGCGCGCCTCGCGGTCGTCCTCGCGCAGCGCCAGGCCCATCGCGACCCGCATGAAGAAGGCCTGCGGCAGCTCGTAGCGGTGCTCGTCGCTGTGCAGCAGGTAGCGGTCGTAGAGCGTCTGCATGCCCAGGAACTGGAACTTCAGGTCCCGGTCGGCCACCAGCGCGGCGCCCAGGCGGTCCAGGTCGAACTTGGCCAGCTCGGCGTCCAGCTGGTCCAGCTCCACCCCGCGCCGGATGAACTCGGCGAAGTAGGTGGGGTACTCCTGCGTCATCTGCGCGTGGCTGGCCACCCGCTGCTCGCCGGCCAGGAAGGTCAGCGCCTCGCCGCGCAGCTTGTCCAGCAGCAGCCGGGCGCTGACGTAGGAGTAGTTCGGGTCGGTCTCGACCATGGTGCGCGCGGCCATCACCGGCGCGATGCTCAGCTCGGCCGGGCTGATGCCGTTGTAGAGGTTGCGCAGCGTTTCGGCCAGCACCGCCTCGCTGTCCACCGCCGCCAGGTCCGCGCAGGACTCGGAGATGACCAGCGCCAGCCGGTCGGTGTCCAGCGGGACCAGCGTGCCGTCGGCCTGGCGCACGGAGAACTTCGGCGCGGGCTTGGGCGCGGCCTGCGCGCGGGCCTTGTTGTGCTCCTCGCGGTAGAGCACGTAGGCGCGGGCGACCTTCTGGTGCCCGGCCCGCATCAGGGTCAGCTCGACCTGGTCCTGGATCTGCTCGATGTGCAGCGGCCGGTCCGGTCCGGCGTGCCGCAGCAGGCCCTGCTCAACCGAGGCGGTCAGCTCGGCGATCTGTTCGCGCACGCGGGGCGAGGAACCCGCGTCGGTGCCTTCCACGGCGAGGAAGGCCTTGGTCATCGCGGCCGTGATCTTGGCCGCCTCGAACGGGGACACCGCGCCGTTGCGGCGGATCACCGTGACCGCGCCGGCTGCGATCTCTGGCGAATGCACTGACACGAAAGCTGCTCCAAAAGGTGTGCTGGACGGATGAGGGCAGCGCCGGGCGGCCGAGGACCCGGGGCCGGGTTCGGTTGCCGTCGCTGGGGAAGCGCGTGGTGGAGCTGGCTTAGCTCTGAGGCTCGCTACAGCTCGCAGGCGATGCGGTCATACAGGTCGTCTCTCCTCGCGAGCGTCGGCGTCAGTGGGCCGCGGAGTCAGAGGCAGGCGAGGGCCGACCGGGGCGCGCGTGCGCCGCCCAGTCGTCCGCTCGGCCTTCCCACGAGACCGCGAACCAGGCGCACCGGCGGTGCGCCCGCTGACGGCAGGTCTTCGGACTCGCGGGCACACGCCAAGCGCTGGCGCACCTACTGGCCGTCGCTTCCCGGACCGTGGCGTCCAGTGCTGTACCGGCCCTGGTGCTCGGCCGGTGACGGCGGTCGTTCCCACTCACCGCTGCGGGGCAGTCCCGGAGTCGCACCGGGTTCCCTGTTGCCTCGCCTGGCGTTTGCGTGCCCGGCGAACCATCAGCGCAACGGATACTACATGTAGGGGTAGCCCGCGCAAGCGCACCCAATATGGCCGTGTGTCGCGTGTCGGCGGGACATGACACGATGGGGGTGGACTGATCACGGTGCGTGGAGGTGCGGAGTGCGGGCATGGCGTGTGCACGAGCTGGGCGAGCCGCGGGACGTGCTCCGGCTGGACGAGGTCCCGGAGCCGGTCGCCGGGCCGGGACAGGTGCTGGTGAAGGTCCGCGCGACCGCGCTGAACTTCCCGGACGCGCTGCTGTGCCGGGGTCAGTACCAGGTCCGCCCGCCGCTGCCGTTCACTCCGGGGGTCGAGCTTTGCGGTGAGGTGGTCGCGCTCGGTGAGGGCGCCAGCGGGTTCGCCGTGGGGGACCGGGTCATCGCCACACCCGCGCCGCCGCACGGCGGGCTGGCCGAGTACGTGGCGGTCAATGCCACCGAGCTGCTGCCCGCGCCCGAGGCGCTGGACGACGCGCAGGCCGCCGGGTTCCACATCGCCTACCAGACCGGCTGGTTCGGCCTGCACCGTCGCGCTGAGCTGGCCGAGGGCGAGACCCTGCTGGTGCACGCCGCGGCCGGCGGCGTTGGCAGCGCGGCCATCCAGCTCGGCAAGGCCGCCGGCGCCACCGTGATCGGTGTGGTCGGCGGGGCGCGCAAGGCCGAGGTGGCCAAGGAGCTGGGCGCGGACCTGGTGATCGACCGCAAGCAGGAGGACGTGATCGCCACGGTGAAGGAGTTCACCGGCGGCCGCGGCGCGGACGTGGTCTACGACCCGGTGGGCGGCGACTCCTTCCGCGCCTCCACCAAGGTGATCGCCTTCGAGGGCCGGATCGTCATCGTCGGCTTCGCCAGCGGTGAGATCCCCAGCGCCGCGATGAACCACGCGCTGGTCAAGAACTACTCGCTGCTGGGCCTGCACTGGGGCCTGTACACGCAGAAGGACCCGGCGCTGGTCCGGCAGGCGCACCTGGAGCTGTCCGCGCTGGCCGAGGACGGCCTGGTCGACCCGCTGGTCAGCGAGCGGCTGCCGCTGGCGGAGGCGGCGGCGGGCGTGCAGAAGCTGGCCGAAGGTGACACCGTCGGCCGGGTCGTGGTGACCATGGACTGACGCCCGGCGTCAGCAAATCATCGGACGATTGGCGTTGATGAGCTCGAAGCGCCGGTCGAACATCGCGTTGCGCCACCCGGCGAAGAAGGCGTCCGCGGCATCGCTGAGGTGCACGCCGGGGCGCACCTGGTAGACCACGCACACCCAGTCCAGCGAGACCGACAGCACCAGCTCCCCAGGCGGCCCGCCGTCGAGCAGCACCCTGGCGGCCTGGCGGCTCTGCTCGCCCGCGAATCCGTCGTCCAGGCAGCGCACCAGGTCGCCGACCGCCTGGGCGGCGGTGTCGAACATCGACCACCGGTACTTGGGCGTCGGCGGACCGGCGTGCCACGGCGCGTAGAAGGCCGTGGAGCTCCAGCCCGGCCCGGTGTGCTCGAAACGCTCGCCGGGACTCGGGTGGCTCTCGGTGGGCAGCATGCTGTTGAAGCCGGTAATCGTCGCTGGGCTCATCCGCTCATCTCAGGGCCGGCCCGCGACGCGGTCCACCTCGTTCCAGGGACAGGACCTGCTCTTTCACATCCGTGCACTGTGGAATTCGGCAAGGTTCTTGACTAGACATCGGATGTGTCCCTAGCTTGTGCTCACCGCCGCGCCGACTCACTGGAGAGCTGGCACATGAGAAGAAACACCGCCGTGTTGTTGCCCGTGCTGGCCACGGCACTGGTCCTTACCCTGCCCTCAGCTGCCACCGCGGACTCCGCCGCGCCGATCCGGGTGAACAGTCTTTCCGCCCTGCAGAACGCCCTGAACTCAGCCAAGCCCGGCGACCGGATCGAGCTGGCCGACGGCACCTACAACGCCACCGGCCCGATCACCGTCCGCCGCTCGGGCACCTCCGCCGCGCGGATCGAGGTCACCGCCGCGAACGTCGGGAAGGCGGTCATCACCGGCTCCACCGGCTTCGCCTTCGACGGCAGCGTCAGCTACGTGACCCTCAACGGGTTCTCGTTGCGGCACAGCGGTTCGCTGTCGGTGCCCACCGGCTCGCACCACATCCGGTTGAGCCGCAACACGATCCAGCTCAACGCGGGCGAGAACTGGGTCACCGTCAGCGGCAACGACGTGGAGGTGGACCACAACACCTTCCAGAACCGCACCACCGCCGGGGTCTTCCTGCAGGTGTCCGGGCCCAGCGACGACATCGCCAAGCGCACCAAGATCCACCACAACTACTTCTACAACCACGGCTTCACCGGGGACAACGGCGGTGAGGCGATCCGCTTCGGCTTCAGCCACAAGCAGAGCTACTCCTCCGGCGGCGTGATCGAGCACAACCTGTTCGAGAAGGCCAACGGCGACCCGGAGGCCATCTCGGTCAAGGCATCCGACACCACCGTGCGGCACAACACCATCCGGGACAGCAAGGGCTACATCGTGCTGCGGCACGGGCACCGCAACCTGGTGGAGGGCAACCTGCTGCTGGGCAACACCGGCATCCGCTTCCACGGCAACGACCACAAGATCATCAACAACTACGTGGCGGCCAGTGGCGGCCGGGCGCTGGTCTTCGGCAAGGGCTCGGAGGCCGACAGCGGGCCGAGCAGCACCGGGCACGACCGGCCGGACCGGGTGACGGTGGCCTACAACACCTTGCTGGGCACCAGTTCCGTGGTGGACAGCGACGGCGGCGCCTTCCTGCCCAAGGACTGCGTGCTGGCCAACAACATCATCGTCGGCAGCTCCGGCTCGCTGGTGGCGATGCGCAGTGGGTCCACGGTGAAGTACGAGGGCAACATCGCCCACGGCGCCAGCGCGGGCATGCCCGCCGGCGGCTACCGCAACGTGGACCCGAAGCTGACCACGGATGCCAACGGGCTCAAGCGGTTGAGCGCGGGCAGCCCGGCCATCGACGCGGGCGTGGGCAGCTACTCCTACGTCACCACCGACTTCGACCCGCACGCGCGCAGTGGCAAGCTGGACGTGGGCGCGGACGAGTTCGGCGGCTCGGTGGCCCGCAAGCCGTTGCAGAAGTCCGACGTCGGACCTTCGGCACCGTGATCCACTTCCGGCGGGGGTAGGGCTGGCACCACCCCCGCCGGAGGGGATAACCCGCTCGTGCGCCCGGCCGCGGGCTCGTTACGGTCTGCGCATGAGGACGCTGAAGGTGGGGGCAGTGCTGCTGGCGGGTCTGGCGGCACTCAGCGGATGTTTCGCGTTCGCGGCCAACCGGGAGACCCAGCAGCAGGACCACGACCGCAAGGTCAGCCGGGTCGAGGTGACCCTGGACAGCGGTGACGTCGAGGTGCGCGCCGGCGCGGACAACAAGGTCGCCATCACCAGGAAGCTGGAGTGGGGCAACAGCAAGCCCGCGCACCGCGAGGAGTGGGACGGCGACACCCTGCGCGTGCACCCGCCGACCTGCTCGAACAACTGCTCGATCAGCTACGTGCTCACCGTGCCGGCCGCGGTCTCGGCCAAGCTGCGCACTGAGTCCGGCTCGATCACGGTGCGCGATGTCACCGGCGAGCTGAACCTGGAGACCGACTCCGGTGACGTGCGCGCGGACAACCCGGCCGCCGCGCTGTTCGCCAAGGCCGACTCCGGCACGGTCACCGCCACCGGCGCTCGCTCCCCCAAGGCCGAGCTGCGCACCGACTCCGGCGACATCAAGGCCGACTTCGCCGCCGCGCCGGGCAGCGTGACCGCGAACGCGGGCAGCGGCACGATCGAGATCGGCGTGCCCAAGGAACCGGCCGGGTACAAGGTGGACGCCAAGGTCGAGTCAGGCAAGCGCACCGTCTCGGTCACCGAGGAGCCGGGCAGCCCGCGCTCGATCACCGCACACACCGACTCCGGCGACGTCACCCTGCGCTACGCCTAAACCCGCACCCCACCCACCGCCGTGTTGGCCGTTGTCGTACGGGGTGTTGGCCGAACTGGTACGCCCTCCGGCCAACACACCGTCCACAACGGCCAACACTGTGTACGACAACGGCCAACACGGCGGTGGGTTGGGGCTGGCGCGCTCGGCGGGCCGGTGAGGGCCGGTCCGCCGGGCGCTGGTGCTACCAGCTGGGGCTGACCCGGACGTCCGCCGCCTTGACGAAGAACGCGCGGTGGCCGAAGAACACCTGGTAGTACCGATCCTTGCCGCGAACCACGGTGCGCGGGCCTTCCCAGTTCTGCGCGAAGTAGTAGTCGGTGGGCACGTCGTGCTCGGCGAGCACGTACTTCTCACCCGCGCGCATCGTGTACTGCAACGGTGCGATCGGCTGGTACGGCACCCCGGTGCCCGCGTAGGCGGCTTCCTCGGGATAGGCCCGGCCGAACACCGGCACCTCGGTCAGGCCCGGTCGCGGGGTGACCACGTACCCGGTGCTGTTGACCGCGGCGGGTTTCGAGCGCGGGTTGTGGAACCAGGCCTTCTGCCCCAGGTACCAGATCGCGGTCCACTCGCCGCGGCGCTCGGCCACCGCGAACCGCTGGCCGGTGTCCACCCGGCCGCCGTAGTCGCTGACGTGCCGGGTGCTGTTGCTGCCGTCCGGCCGCAGCCCGGGATCCTTGACCAGCGGGGCATCCGCGCGCGGTTCGGTGTGCAGGAACACCGAGGTGGTGCCGCGCACCGGGCAGGGGTCGGCGGGTTTGGCGCTGTCGCAGCCGTACATCACCGGGTGGTTGCTGGCGTAGTCCGGTTTGATGGTCACGATCCCGGCCCACGGCCCGGTGCTGGCGTGGAAAGGCGCGCCGAGCAGGTCGAAGTAGTGCGCCCAGTCCCAGTAGGGGCCCGGGTCCCAGTGCATGCCGCGCACGGTGGCCGGGGTGGTGCCGGGCACGTTGTCGTGGCCCAGGATGTGCGCCCGGTCCAGTGGGATGTCGTACTTCTTGGCCAGGTAGCGGACCAGCCGGGCCGAGGAGCGGTACATCGCCTCGGTGTACCAGGTGCCCTTGGCCGCGAAGCCCTCGTGCTCCAGGCCGATGGAGTGGGTGTTGACGTACCAGTTCCCGGCCTGCCAGGCCACGTCCTCGGCCCGGACGTGTTGCGCCACATGGCCGTCGGCCGAGCGCAGGGTGTACTGCCAGCTCACGTACTTCGGGTTCTGCACCAGCTTCAGCGTGGTGTCGTAGTAGCCCTCGGTGTCGTGCACGATGATGTACTTGATCTTCAGATCGCGCGGGCGGTCGGCCTGGTCGTGGTTGCCGTAGCTGCCCGGTTTGCTCGGGTCGTAGTGCTCGTACGGCGCGGGAACCCATTCACAGCCCAGGTTCCTCGGGCACTCGGTGGCCTCGGGCTTCGGCGCGCGCAGCCCGAGACCGTCCACTTGGGACACTCGCGGGCTGATGCCGGGATCGGCGGCCAGGCGTACCCGGTGGCCGTCGTCGGTGACCCGCTCGGTCCCGGTGCGCAGCAGCTCGAACACGTCATCGGCGAACCGGCGCGCGGTCGCGGTGTCAGTCGCGCCGCTGTAGCGCGCCACCGCGCCGTACCAGTCGCCTGGCGCGCTGCCGCCGCCGAGTTCGCGCTGGTACTGGGCGAGCACGGCCGCGCCGCCGCGGATGTTGGCCACCGGGTCCGAGCGCAGCGCCGAGGGCGCGGTCCCGGTCAGCCGGGCGGCCAGGTCGATGGTCTGCAACCCGGCGGGGGAGACGCCGACCGGCGCGGGTTCGGGCAGCTGGAGCGGCCGGGCGGTGTCCCCGCGCGGGTCCTCGGCGCCGTCCCCGTGGTGGGTGTCCGGGGCGACGCCGAGGCCCCGCGCATCAGTGAGGTGCAGGGGGCCGAAGCCCGCGCCGCGGCTGGGTTCGCCCGCGTTGGCGTCCCAGCGCGAGAGCAGGTAGCCGACGCCGAGCAGCACAGTCGGTGGCACGCCGAACTCGGTGGCGGCGGCCGTGAACGCGTCCTGCCGGTCCGCCGGAGCGGCGGTCGCGGACACCGGGCTGAGCAGCGCGCCGAGCACCGCGAACGCGGCCCCCAGCGCGAGATGACGCCGTACAGCGGACATGTGGACATCTTTCTCAGAGGTCCGCTTGTGTGGCAATAGTCCACAAGGAGCTAAGGGCGCAGCTGGTGGCGGTCCAGCCACTCATCGATGGCCTTGAGCGTGCCCGGCAGGTGGGGGCCCGCGTTCATCATGTGGTCCGCGCCGGGGATCTGCACGAAGCTGCCGCGCGCGCCGTACTTGCGGGCGGTCACCCGGCCGATCCTGGGCACGGTGCACCTGTCGTGCTCACCGGCGATGACCAGCACCGGGGTGTCGCTGGCCTGGTAGTCCACCTTGGCCCGGCGCTTGCGGTCCAGGAACCAGAGCACCATCTGGCGGTAGACGGTGCCGGACTCCGCGCACAGGCTGTCGTAGAACGGGTCGGAGATCTCCCTGGGCGTGGCGTTGCAGATGTGGCTGTCCCACACCTTCTTCGACACCGGGTACATCGGCTGACCGGCCAGCCACTGCGGGAGGTACCGGCCCCACAGCGCCATCGGCGCGAGGTCGAAGGTGGTGATGCCCCAGGCCGGCGCGGTGCCGAGCAGGATCTGGCCGCGGTGCGGCACCCTGGCCGCGAGCAGCTGGGCCAGCAGCGCGCCCAGGGAGTGCCCGACGATGATCGGCGGGGTCTCCATCCGCTCGACCAGCTCGGCGTAGTCGGCGACGAAGTCGAGCAGCCCGAGCTTGGTCATCCGCTGCGCGTTCGCCCACACGTCGACCTGCCTGGGGTTGCCGTGGTGGCGCGCGGTGGGCCGGTGCACGCGGAAGCCCCTGGCCTCCAGCTCGGTGCCGAACTCGCCCCAGTTCTCGCCGTTGCCCCAGGTGCCGTGGATGAGGATGAGGTCCTGCTTCGCCATGCCCGCACCCTGCCCGGCCGCCGCGGCCCGTTCTTGACATATCGAGACACCCGGCGACACTGGCCATCGTGGACGAGTCGGTGCGCGCAGGGGCCCTCCAGGGCTTCCACGGCCTGGTGCGCGACCTCGGCGGCGACCCGGAACCGCTGATCAGGCAGAGCGGCCTGGACCCGGAGGCACTGCGCGACCCGGAGGCCATGGTCTCCCTGCCCGCCGTGGCCCTGCTGCTGGAGCACGCCGCCCAGCGGCACGGCTGCCCCACCTTCGGCCTCCGGCTGGGCAGCCGCCAGGACCCCGAGGTGCTGGGCCTGCTCGCGGTGGTCGTCCAGGACACCGCGACCGTGGCCGAGGCACTGCGCACGGTGTCCCGGTACCTGTTCGTGCACAGCCCGTCCTACGAGCTCGCCCTGGAGGACCCCAGTCGTCAGCTGCCCGGTTGCGTCACCCTGCGCTTCGACGTCAGCCTGGCGACCGGGGTCCCGCAGCGGCAGCTGCTGGACGGCTTCCTGGCCTCGGCCCTCCGGATCGCGCGGGCGCTGGTGCCCGCCGAGCTGCGGCCGAGGGGTGTCTCGGTCCCGCACACGCCGACCGGCCGTCCCGAGGAGTACCGGGAACGCTTTGGCGCCAACGTCTTCTTCGCCCAGCCCTACGCCGGTCTGCACTTCGGCCGCGAGGTCCTGACCGCGAGCATCCGGGAGAGCCAGCCGCGGCTGCGCGAGCAGGCCGTCGCCCACCTCGCCGCCCGCCAGCCCCCGGCCGGGCACGGGGTTTCCGCGCGGGTGCGCGACGCGCTCAAGAGCACCATCGGCGTCAACCGGGGCACCAAGGCGGAGATCGCCGCCCTGCTCGGCCTGCACCCGCGCACCCTGCAACGGCGGCTCAGCGACGAGGGCGTCACCTTCGAGCAGATCCGCACCGAGGTCTACCGGGCGGCGACCTGGCGGCTGCTGCGCGAGACCCGGATCCCGTTGAGCCACACCGCCGCCGCGCTCGGCTTCTCCGAGCAGTCGGCGCTGAGCCGGTCGGTCCGGCGGTGGTTCGGCAGCACACCCAGCCTGATCCGCGCGCAGGTCAGCGGAAACGCAGGCGCAGCAACGTTCCGCCGTCCCGGGGACGCTCCGCGCTGACCCGTGCCCCGTGCGCCCGCGCCACCTGGCCGACGATGGCCAGCCCCAGCCCCGATCCCGGCAGCGATCGGGCGGCAGGCGAGCGGTAGAAGCGCTCGAACACCCGCTCCCGGTCCTCGGCCGGAATCCCCGGTCCCTGGTCCCGGACGCACAACTCCTTGTCCCGCAAGGAGATCCGCACCACTCCGCCGGGCGGGCTGAACTTGGCCGCGTTGTCCAGCAGGTTGCGCACCGCCCGGGCCAGGCGGCCCGGCTGACCGGTGATCACGGTCGGATCCAGGTCCAGCACAAAGGCGGTGCGCGGCCAGTGTGTGCCCACCTCGGCGGTGACGTGCTCGACCAGCAGGTCCAGCCGCAGCTCCTCGGTGGGGTCACCGGCTTCCTCGCCGCGGGCCAGGTCGATCAGGTCGGTGACCAGGGTGGTCAGCCTGGTGGCCTGGGTGTGCAGCGCGGTCAGCACCTCGCCCCGCTGGCCCTGGGTGAGCTGGTCGGCGCGGCGCAGCAGGTCGATGTTGGCGCGCAGCCCGGTCAGCGGGGTGCGCAGCTCGTGCGAGGCGTCGGCGACCAGTTGTCGTTGTGCGGCAAGGGCTGCGTCCAGTTCGGCGAGCATGGTGTTGAACCCGGCGGAGAGCCGGGCCAGCTCGTCCGCGCCGTTGACCTCGATGCGCGCCTGCGGATCCCGGCTCGCCGCCACCCGCTCGGCCGCCTCGGTCAGCGTGGCCACCGGCCGCAAACCGGTGCGCGCCACCAGGTATCCGGCCGCGGCGGCCACCGCGACGCCGACCAGCCCGGCGCCGATGAGCGCCCAGCCGATCCGGGTGAGGCTGTCGTCGGTGCGGTCGGAGCGGACCGCGACCTGCACCGCCAGTCCCTCGGCCAGCGGGGAGGTGAGCATCCGCACCGGGTGGCCGCCGATGGTGGCGGCGCTGAAGAAGGCGGTCCGGTGGCCCGCGGCGACCGCGCGGGTCTCCTCGGTGACCGGCAGTCCGGCGTCGTCGGTGATGCGCCCGTCCGCGGTCACCTTCTGCGCGCACGCGGGCGCGGTGATGAACTCGCAGGGGCCGGCGGGGATCCAGGCGTCGGGGGCCGCGCGTTTCAGCCGAGTCACCTCCCGTTGTAAACCCAGGTCGGTCGATCGGTGCAGTTCACTAGCTATCAGCAGGTAGGCGGCCGCAGCCATCGCCGTGGACGTCAGCGCGACCGCCACCGCGCCGGTGACTGCGATTCTGACGCGCAACGGCCATCGGCGCCTCACGGGTCACCCAGTCGATAACCAATACCCCGCACGGTATGCAGCAACGGGGGCTCGCCGGGGGTCTCCAGCTTGCCGCGCAGGTACCGGATGTACACCGCCAACGAGTTCGCGGTGGACAGTCCGGGACCCCACACCCGGTCGATGATCGACTCCCGGGGCAGCGCCCGGCCCGCGTTCCGCGCCAGCACCTCCAGCAGCGCGAACTCGGTGCGGCTCAACTCGATCCGCCGGTCCCCGCGCCGCACCAGCCTGGCCCCGGTGTCCACGGTGAGGTCCCCGTGCTGCAGGACCGCCGGGTCCTCGGGGTAGGCCCGCCGCAGCAGCGCGCGCACCCTGGCCAGCAGCTCGGCCAGGTCGAACGGCTTGACCAGGTAGTCATCGGCCCCGGCGTCCAGTCCGGCGATCCGGTCGCCGACCGCGTCCCGCGCGGTCAGCACCAGGACCGGGGTCCGGTCACCGCCCGCCCGCAACCGGCGGCACACGGTGAGGCCGTCAGTGAAGGGCATCAGCAGGTCCAGCACCACCCCGTCCGGCCGCCAGTCCGCGATCTCGGCCAGCGCGAGTCCGCCGTCGGTCACCGAGCGCACCTCGTGGCCCTCGGCGCTCAGCGCCAGCTCGACCGCCGTGCGCACCGCGTCGTCGTCCTCAGCCACCAGTACCCGCATCGCCTTCGATGGTAGCCAAGGGATTCTCACCCGACTCTCATCTGCACCCGACATGGTGACCGAATGCGAAGATCACGTGAACGAATGGTGTCCGGCGGACTCGCCCTCGCCCTGTTGCTGGCGGCTCTCCCGGCCAACGCGGAACCGGTGAACCTGCTGCGGTTCTCGCTGGCAGGCGGGGCCGTGCTGGTCGATCCGTCCACAATGGAGATCACCGGCGCGGCGCTGGTGTCGCGGGGCGTTGACGGGTTGGGCCGGGTGGAGGGCTTGCGGCGCAACGGGGACGGCGTGAGCTGGCAGTACCCCGAGCGCGGCTACCGGGTCCGGGCCGGGGTGCGGGACGGCCGGTTGCGGGTGACCGTGCACGGTGGATCGGGGAGCCTGCGCTGGCCGGTCACCGGAGCCGATCCCGCTACTGACCGACTGGTGCTGCCCCGTGGCGAGGGCCTGTCCGTGCCGGTGCGGGACACCTGGTGGGCCGACCGGCTGGGCAAGGTGGCGATGACCGACGGGATGACGCTGCCGTTCTGGGGTCAGCAGCTGGCCGGGCGTGGGGTGAGCTACCTGGTGTCCAACGACATCGGCACCGAACTGGATGTGTCCACTGTGGACAACAGGTTGCAGGCGACCGCGGAACACCGGTTCGACGAGCGGACGCCGGAGTTCACCGTCGACATCGGACTCATCGACGGCTCACCGGTCGCCGCCGCCGCGGACTACCGCCGGTTCCTGGCCGCCAAGGGCGGGCTGGGAAACCTGAAGGAGAAGATCAGAGCCAACCCGGCGGTCGGCAAGCTGCTCGGCGCGCTGCACGCCTATGGCTGGGGTCAAGCCAGGAAGGTCGAGGGCGTGCGCAGGCTCAAGGAGCTTGGCCTGGACCGGCTCTGGTTGGGCTACGACGGCGAACCGATGAGCGAGGAGGCGATCACCGCGGCCAGGGAGGCGGGCTTCCTAACCGGACCCTACGACTCCTGGGACAACGCCCAGGACCCGGCCACCGCGGACAACCCGGGCTCGGTCTGGCCGGGCAAGCTGTGGCCGGAGGGCTGCGTGCGCAAGGCCGACGGCAGCCCGCAGACAGGCTTCGGCGGCCGCGGCTGCTACCTCAGCACGGCCGCGCTGAGCAGCGAGGTCTACCGGGACCGGGTTCGCAAGTGGACCGCCAACGGGACCGAGACCTACTTCCTGGACGTGGACGCCGCGGGCCAGCTCTTCGACGACCACTCACCGGCCCATCCGATGACCCAGGAACAGGACCGCCGCAACCGCCTGGCCCGGATGACCTACCTCTCCGGCGAACGCGGCCTGGTGCTCGGCTCGGAGACCGCGGCGGGCTGGGCGAACCGGGTGCTGGCCTTCAACCACGGCTCGCTCACCCCGGTCACCGACGCGCTCTGGGCCGAGCAGAAGGGTTGGGGCGCTTGGTATCCGGAGAAAGCACCCGCGTTCTTCTTCAAGCCGGTGGAGCTCTCCGCCGAGCTGACCCGGTTCATGTTCGACCCGGCGGTGCGGGTCCCGCTGTACCAGACCGTGCTGCACGACTCGCTGGTCGCCACCGACCGCTGGGAGCTGCCGCTGTCCAAGCTGCCCGCGCTGGCCAAGGACCGCATCCTGCTCGCGATGCTGTACAACACCCCGCCGAACCTGGTGCTGGACAAGGGCGAGCTGGACCGGCGCGGCGAACGGATCGCCGAGCTGCACCGGGCGTTCTCGCCGCTGCACAGGCTCGCCGGCGCGGAGGCGATGACCGGGTTCAGGTGGGTGAACGGCGATCCGCTGGTGCAGGAGACCGAGTTCGGCAACGGTCTGCTGCGGATGCGGGCGGACTTCCGCTCGGGCTGCGTGCAGACCAACGTGTCCGAGCGGTACTGCCCCGCGTCATGGTGACCGCAGTGAGCTGCCGCGCACGATGACCTCGGCGTCCAGGGTCACCGTGCTCGGTAGTCGCGCCGGGTTGGCGATCCGGGCCAGCAGCAGCTGGGTGGCCTGCACGCCGATCTGGTAGGCGGGCTGGGTGACCACGCTCAGCTGCGGTTCCAGCAGCGTGGTCCACGGCGCGTCGTCGAAGGACACCAGCCCCAGGTCCGATCCGGCCCGCAGCCCCAGCTCGCGCATCGCGGCCAGCACCCCGACCGCCATCGCGCTGTTGCCCACCAGCAGCGCGTCCGGCCGGTCCGGCCCGCCGAGCAGCTCTTTCGCGGCGACCTGCGCGCCCGCGGCCCGGTACTCGGCCCGCCACAACAGCTCGGGGCGGCCGGTCCCGGCCAGCGCGTCCCGGTAGCCCGCGGCGCGGTCGTCGGCGGTGGGCACCCCGGCCGGGCCGGTCAGGCAGGCCACCCGCCGGTACCCCTGCTCCACGAGGTGCTCGGTGGCCTGCCTGGCGCCCTGCCTGCTGTGCACCAGCACCATGTCGCAGGGCCGGTCCGGCACCCTGCGGTCCACCGCGACCACCGGCGTGCCGCTGTCGAAGAGCGGGTCCAGGCCGCCGGGCAGGCCCGAGGGCGAGACGATCACGCCCGCGGCCCGCTCGCTCAGCGCCACCTCGACGTAGCGCCGTTCCTTGTCCGCGTTCTCATCGGAGTTGCACAGGACCACCTGGTAGCCACCGGCCTGCGCGGTGTCCTCGACCCCGCGGGCGATGGCGGTGAAGAACGGGTTCTCCACGTCTGAGATGATCAAGGCGAGCACCGCGGTCTCCTGCCGGCGCAGGTTGCGGGCCAGCCCGTTCGGCCGGTACCCGAGCTCCTTCGCCGCCGCCCTGACCCGGCTCGCCAGCTCCGGGTCCACGGTGGACTTGCCGTTCAACGCCCGCGAGACCGTCGCGGTGGACACCCCTGCCCGAGCGGCTACATCACTGATCGTCGCCAACTTGTCTGACCCCTTGCTGCGCGCTGTCCCCGCGGACACCTTATTGACCCCGCCGCAAATTAAGAAAGAATCTTGGCGAAATCGTTTGCCTGCACGTTGCGCTTTTCGCCCGGTCGGGCATTGATCCACTCGGTTGACGACACCAGTCCAGGCGTGGCGAATCATGCGCATGTCTGCAACCGTGACCGGGGACGAAGGGAGAGCACCGTGGCTCAGGAGGTCCGTGGCGTCATCGCCAGGAGCAAGAACGCGCCCGTCGAGCTGGTGACGATCGTGGTACCGGACCCGGGGCCTGGCGAGGCGGTGGTCAAGGTGCAGGCCTGCGGGGTCTGCCACACCGACCTGCACTACCGCCAGGGCGGGATCAACGACGAGTTCCCGTTCCTGCTCGGCCACGAGGCCGCGGGCGTGGTGGAGGCGGTCGGCGAGGGCGTCACCGAGGTCGAGCCCGGTGACTTCGTGGTGCTGAACTGGCGCGCGGTCTGTGGTCAGTGCCGCGCCTGTCGCCGGGGCAGGCCCTGGTACTGCTTCAGCACGCACAACGCGGCCCAGCCGATGACGCTGACCGACGGCACCCCGCTGACCCCGGCGCTGGGCATCGGCGCGTTCGCGGACAAGACCCTGGTCGCCGCCGGGCAGTGCACCAAGGTCGACCCGGAGGCGCGGGCGGCCGCGGTCGGGCTGCTCGGCTGCGGGGTGATGGCCGGCATCGGCGCGGCGATCAACACCGGCGGCGTCGGGCGCGGCGACTCGGTGGCGGTGATCGGCTGCGGCGGGGTCGGCGACGGCGCGATCGCCGGGTCGGCGCTGTCCGGGGCGCACACCATCATCGCGGTGGACGTGGACCCCGGGAAGCTGGAGGTGGCCAAGGGCTTCGGCGCCACCCACGTGGTCAACGCGCGGGAGACCGACCCGGTCAAGGCGATCCAGGACCTCACCGGCGGCAACGGCGCGGACGTGGTGATCGACGCGGTCGGCCGCCCGGAGACCTGGAAGCAGGCCTTCTACGCCCGCGACCTGGCGGGCACCGTGGTGCTGGTCGGCGTGCCCACCCCGGAGATGACCATCGAGATGCCGCTGATCGACTTCTTCTCCCGCGGCGGCGCGCTCAAGTCCTCGTGGTACGGCGACTGCCTGCCCAGCCGGGACTTCCCGATGCTGGTCGAGCTGTACCGGCAGGGCCGCCTGGACCTGGACGCCTTCGTCTCCGAGGAGATCCCGCTGGACGGGGTGGAGGGCGCGTTCGAGAAGATGCACACCGGCGGCGTGCTGCGCTCGGTGGTGGTCTTCTGATGGGCGTCCGGATCGACCACGCGGTCACCTCCGGCACGTTCAGCCTGGACGGCCAGACCTTCGAGGTGGACAACAACGTCTGGGTGCTCGGCGATGAGGCGGAGTGCGTGGTCTTCGACGCCCCGCACGACGTCGAGGCGATCCGGCGACTGGTCGGCGACCGGCGGGTGGCCGCGATCCTGGCCACGCACGCCCACGACGACCACATCCGCTTCGCCCCCGAGCTCGCCGAGGCCACCGGCGCGCCGATCCTGCTGCACCCCGACGACCTGCCGGTGTGGCAGCTGACCCATCCGGACCGCAAGCCGGACGACCTGCTGCGGGACGGTCAGGTGATCGAGGTGGCCGGCACCGCGGTGCACGTGCTGCACACCCCCGGCCACGCGCCGGGCGCCTGCTGCTTCCACGTGCCCGAGCTGGACGTGGTGTTCACCGGCGACACGCTGTTCCAGGGTGGTCCCGGCGCGACCGGGCGTTCGTTCAGCAGCTTCGACACCATCATCGGCTCGATCAGGGACCGGTTGCTGACCCTGCCGCTGGACACCACCGTGCACACCGGGCACGGCGGCAGCACCACGATCAGGGCCGAGGCGCCCCACTTGCAGGAGTGGATCACCCGAGGGCACTGACAAGTCCGGCGAGGGCTCCGTCTCGCGGCGCGGAGCCCTCGCCGGATCCGGTCAGCGGGTGACGTTCAAGGTGAACTCGCCGCTGCCGGTCTTGTCACCGCCGGTCGCGGTGATGCTGATCTTGTAGCTACCGGGCGCGGTGTTGAAGCCGACCCAGATGAACGCGGTCGAGGTGCCGCCGTCGGAGACCTGCGCCGGGGAGAAGTGCACGCTGGTGCCCGAGGGCGCGCCACTGGCGGACAGCGTCGCGCTGCCGCCGGTCACGCTGATCCTGGTCTGCAGGAAGCCACCCGGCCGCGCGCTGCCCGAGGCGGGGGACAGCGAAACGGCGAGCGGGGAGCCGCCCGGCTTGCCCACGGTCAGCGACACGGTCGCGGTGCGGGTGGCCGACTTCGACTTGCCGGAGACCGTGACCTGGTAGCTGCCCTGCGGCGTGCCGGTGGTGGTCGCGACGGTCAGCTTGGCGCTCTCGCCCGCGGTCACCGAAGCGGGGGAGAAGGTCGCGGTCGCACCCGAGGGCAGGCCGCTGGCGGTCAGCTCCACCGGCTCGGCCTGGCCCTTGACCACCTTGGTCGCCACCGTCGCCTCGGCCGAACCGCCCGGCTCGGCCACGGTCACCGAGGCCGGGTCCACCGCCACCGAGAAGTCGTTGGTGACCGGGGTGCCGCCGATGAAACCGCTGTACAGCAACCGGTTCGGCGAGCCCTGCTTGATGTCGCCGAGCTTGTTCGGGGTGGAGTTGTTCACCAGCGCGTCGCGCACCTGCTGGTTGGTCGCCGAGGGGTTCTCGTTGAGGTACAGCGCGGCCACGCCCGCCACGTGCGGGGCGGCCATCGAGGTGCCGCTCATCGACTTGGTGCCGGTGTCGCTGGTGTGCCCCGCCGAGACGGTGTCCGTGCCCGGGGCCCAGATGTCCAGGCAGGAGCCCCAGTTGGAGGAGGCGTTGAACTGCGGCCAGTCCGCCCGCTTGTCACTGGACATGGTCGCGCCCACGGTCACCGCCTCGGCCACCCGCGCCGGGGTGAACCCGCAGGCGTCCTGACCGGAGTTGCCCGCGGCCAGCACGAAGGTCACGCCGGAGTTGATGGCCTTGCGCACGGCGTCTTCCAGGGCCTGGTTGGACCCGTTGCCGCCCAGGCTCATGTTGGCCACCGCGGGCTTCTTCGCGTTCTTGGCCACCCAGTCGATGCCGGCGATGATCTGCGACCACTGTCCGGTGGCCTGGCAGTTCAGCACCCGCACACCGACCAGGTTGACCTTCTTGGCCAGACCGTACCGGCTGCCGCCGACCGTGCCGGCCACGTGCGTGCCGTGCCCGTGGCAGTCCGCGGCGTCGGCGTCGTTGTCGATGAAGTCGTAGCCGCTCCTGGCCCGGCCGCCGAACTCCTGGTGCGAGTTGCGGATGCCGGTGTCCAGGACGTACGCGGTGACCGCGCTGCCGTCGTTGGCGTAGCTGTACTTCTGGTCCAGCGGCAGGTCCCGCTGGTCGGTGCGGTCCAGGCCCCATTCCGGGTCGTTCTGGGTGTCGGTGGCCCGCGCGAACCCGTCCTGGGTCACGTAGTCCACCCGGGGGTCCGCGGCCAGCCGCCTGGCCTGGCTCTCGCTCATGCTCGCGGCGAAGCCGTGCAGGGCCGCGCCGTAGCTGGCGGTGACCCGCCCGCCGTACTGGCCGGTCAGCGCGTCAGCCGCGGCCGGACCGTCCTTGAGCACCACGATGTAGCTGCCCGCCACCGCATCCGGCGTGGCCCGGATCGTGCCCTCGGCCGGTGCGGCCGTGGCAGGCGCGGCGGCCGCGCCCAGCGCTAACAACGCGCCGAGTGCGGTCAGGACCGCCGCCCGATTTCCTTGTCGCATCGTGACTCCTTCGCAGGGGGAGTTGCGGAAGTCACGATCAGCCAGCGGTGTGAGCCGGACAATCAGGGCGGGGATCCGTAGGGGTACCTATCTATTGCCCCGGTCTATGGCACCGGCCAGCGGCGGAGCACCGGGGCGGCCGGGTCCTCGTAGCCCAGCAGCACATCGGCGGTCTCCACCGGCCGGGCGGCCTCGCGGTAGAGCTGCTGGCCCGGCAGGTAGCGGTGGGTGTAGCGCTCGAGGACCTGTTCGCGCGAGCCGAACAGCGCCACATCGCGGGTCAGCGCCGGTGCCGCACCTGCTCCGGCTGGTGGAAGTCGTCGATGCTCAACCGGCGCAACGGGATCCGGGCGGCCAGCTCGGCGGCGAGGGTGGTCCTGCCCGCGGCGTCCGGTCCGGTGAGCGCGACCCGGCGCCGCCCGGCGACCAGCTCGGCGAGCCGGTCCAGCAGTTCCGATCGGGTGATCACCGGCCCAGCGTGGCCAGCGGGGTCCGGCCTGCTCGGTTACCGTGCGGCTCACCGAGGCGGTGGAGGTGGGCGGTGCAGCTGCTGCTGGTGGTCGTCGGCGCGATCGGGGTCACCGCGCTGGCCAGTCGCAAGGGCCTGCAACCCGCGCTGGTCGTGGTGGTGATCGCGGCCGCGGTCTCCTTCATCCCCGGCCTGCCGCGGTTCGAGCTGGCGCCGGAGCTGATCCTGACCGTGGTGCTGCCGCCGCTGCTGTACTCCGCGGCGCTGGACTTCTCCTTCGTCAGCCTGGCCCGCAACCTGCGCTCGATCCTGTCCCTCGGGGTGGGCATGGTGCTGGTCTCCGCCGCGGTCACCGGCCTGGTCGCGGCCTGGGCGGTGCCCGGACTGGCGCTGGTGCCCGCGCTGCTGCTGGGCGCGGTGGTGGCCCCGCCGGATGCGGTGGCCGCGCTGGCGGTGGGCCGGAAACTGGGGCTACCCAAGCGGTTGATGGCCATCCTGACCGGGGAGAGCCTGGTCAACGACGCGGCCGCGCTGACCCTGTTCACCCTCGCGGTGGCCGCGGCCACCGGCAGGGACACCCTGTTCGGCAACCCGTTCCTGCTCTTCGGCTACGGCGTGCTGGCCGGTGTCCTCATTGGACTGGCGCTGGCCCTGGTGGTGCACGGGATCCGGTCCCGGCTGCGGGACAGCGGGCTGGAGACCGCGCTCGGGCTGATCGTGCCCTTCGCCGCCTACCTGCTGGCCGAACAGGTGCACGCCTCCGGGGTGCTCGCGGTGGTCGCGGCCGGGATCACCTTGGGGCACAACGACGCCCGCGCCTCCTTCGCCACCCGGTTGCAGGGCAGGCAGGTCTGGCACAGCCTGGACGTGCTGCTGGAGGCATTCGTCTTCGCCTACATGGGTTTGCAGTGCAAGTTCGTCTTCGCCGGGCTCGCCGCGACCGGGATCTCCTGGCCCGCCTTCGTCCTCGGCGCGGCGGCGGTGCTCGGCACGGTGCTGCTGGTGCGCCCGGTCTGGATCTTCCTCACCTACGGCCGCGGCCTGCTCCGCGGCCGGATGGCCGGGAGCCTGCCGCGCGGGAGACGCCGCCGGGTCCGGGAACAGCTGCCGTGGCAGTACATGGCGGTGATCTCCTGGACCGGCATGCGCGGCGTGGTCACCATGGCCGCCGCGGCCGGGGTGCCCGCCACCATGCCCGGCCGGGACCTGATCCAGGCGCTGGCGTTCGTGGTCGCGGTCGGCACCCTGCTGATCCAGGGCCCCACGCTGCCACCGCTGATCCGCTGGCTGCGCCTGGAGGCCCCCGAGGAACAGCGGCGCGCGGAACTGGGCGCGGCCAAGGCCAGGGAGGTCACCAGGGCGGCGGCCAAACAGGCCCTGAGCACCCCGCCGGAGGGCGCGGACCCCGAGGCGTTCGGGCGGTTGCGGGAGCGGTTCACCGCCGCGCTGGCGGCCAGCAAGGAGTCCGACGAGACCCGGATGTCCCCGGCCGAACGCGGCCTGCTGCTCACCGTGCGGCAACGGATGCTGGCCGCGCAGCGGACCGCGCTGGTCCGGGCGCGCAAGGCGGGGGAGCTGCCGGATGACATCGTGCGCGGCGAGCTGGAACGCCTCGACCTGGAAGAGGCCGCGGCGCAGGCGGCGCGCTAGCCGCGGATCAGCCCGGACCGCCCGGACACCCCGAGCTTGCGGTAGACCTGGGACAGGTGCAGCTCCACGGTGCGCACCACCACGCCGAGCCGGGCCGCGATCTCCTTGTTGCTCAGCCCGGCCCGCACCAGGGCGGCGATCCGGCCCTCCTGGCTGGTCAACGGCGGCGGCGCGGCGCGCGCGGCCCAGCGGGTGTTGCCGACCAGCGCCGCGGCCTCCCGCGCGGCGGCGAAGGCCTCCTCGGCGGCCAGTTGCTGCCCACGCGCGGCCAGCAGCAGCCCCAGGTCATGCCGCACCTGCACGAGCTCCGCGCCGTGCACCAGTGCCGCGGCCTCGGTGAGCTGCGCGGCGGAGTCCCAGCCCGCCGCGTGCAGCGCCCGCCCGATCGGCCGCGGCGCGCCCCAGCGGCGGGCCGCCACCAGTTCGGCCCTGGCCAGCGAGGCAGCCAGCGGGCCGCGTTGCAGCGCGTGCGCGCACAGCGCGGCCTGGGACCGCCAGGGCAGCACCGCCGGGTTGGCCACCGCCCAGCCGTCCAGCTCCCGGCCGCAGGCCAGGAAGTCCTGATAGCCCAACAGGAATTGGCCCTCCGCCCGGTGCAGCGCGCCCCTGGCGGCGAGCAGCTCGGCGCGGTCGGGCGCGGTGTCCAGCGCGCCGTCCAGGTCGTGCTCGCGGAACAAATCCCTGGCCCGGTCCAGCTCGCCGAGGTCGACCAGCGCGGCGGCCAGCCAGGCCACGCCCAGCCCGGCGAACTGCGGGTAGACCCCGCGCGCCAGCAGCGACTCCAGCTCCTCGACCGCTTGCCGCGGTTGCCCGGCCCAGGTGGCCAGCCGGGCCCGCAACAGGGTCAGCGCGTCCCGCTGCCGCGCCGACCGCGCCCAGCCCTCGGTGGCCGCGGCCCGCGCGCAGTGCGCCTGCGCGGCGGTCAGCTCACCGGCATAGGCCAGCGCCAGCACCGAGTACCAGAAGCAGCCCGCCTCGGTCCACGCCGCCGAGTCCAGCACCCGCTCGGCCAGCTCGACGCTACCCGCCCGGTCCACGCCGCGGTTGGTCAGCAGGATGGCCCGCATGGCCAGATCGCGTTCCGGCGGCACCGGATCCGGCCGGTCCGGGCAGCGCGCCGCGCCCGGCCGGGGCCCACCGGCCACATAGGACAGTCCGGCCAGCGCGGGCCCGGTGGTCGAGGGCACGCCGACGGCCTGGCCGAGGGCCTCGGCCACCACCCGGTCGGCCTCGGCCCACCGGCCGCCCTCCACCAGGCGCAGCCGGAGCGCTCGCGCGGACTCGACCCATTCCTCCAGCATGGTCCGATGATCCTCACACGAGGTGCCGGGCCTGCTCAAGACCGGTGGCCGACGGAAACCGGCGCGCTGAGCGCGGTGTGCACCCGGAAGCCGTCGGCCACCGGCTCGCGCCAGCCGGACAGGCCGAGGAAGGCCCGGCCGTCCTCCCGGAAGTAGAGCTCACCGGCCACCGCCTTCGGCCGCGCGGGCAGCGCGTCCAGCCAGTCCCTGGCCTGGCCCAGGTTGCCGAGGCCGGTGAGGCCGAAGTAACCAGGGCTGGCCGACCGCGCGCCGATCCGGCCCAGTCGGTGGTAGGTGCGCGGCCCGGAGGAGTAGCCGGGCGGCCCGTCCAGGCCCCACAGCGACCAGGGCTCGGCGTCGGTGGCCCACTGGCTCCAGGTCAGCACCGAGGCACCGTCCACACTGGGCAGACAGGCCACCCCCAGCAGGTCCGCCGGCCACTGCTGCCGCCGCCACCGGCTGACCCAGGCGGCCACCGCGGCGCGCTGCCAGTCGCCGCCGGTGTGCGCCAGCTCGACCTGCACGGACTTGGCGCCGATGTCGTAGATGATCATTACTGGCTCCCGTCAGCTGACGTACGGGCGAACGGTCCGGGCCTCGCGCAACGCCACGGCAGCACGTGCCAGTCCAGGAAGTTCTTCACCACAGCGGGAAACGGCCACCCGGACGAGGATGGGGATCATGGCCACAGTTACCCAGAGCGGCACTGGGCCACATGTCATCCATGTGACCTGGGTCACAATGACCCTTCGGTCCGACCGCAACTACCGCAACGCCGTGCGCAGCCCGTCCCGCCCGGCGATGCCGAGCTTGCGATAGGCGCTGGACAGGCGCAGCTCCACCGTGCGCACCGACACCGCCAGCCGGTCCGCGATCTCCCGGTTGCCGAGCCCGGCCCGCGCCAGCCTGGCCACCTGCTCTTCCTTGCCGGTCAGGGCTTCGGTCGGCCCGCCGAGCCCGCGCAGGGCCGCTTCGGCGGCCCGCTGACCCCGCGGATCGCCGACCCGCTCGGCCAGCGCCCGCGCCGCGCTCAGACTGCTCCGCGCCGCTGACAACTCGTTGCGCGCGGCCAGCCGAACCCCCAGCTGGTAGCGCACCAGGCTCAGCTCCCGCCGGGCCCGCGCCACCTCCAGCAGGTCGGCCGCCTCGCTCAGCTGCTCGACCTCGTCCCCGCCGCGCACCACCGCCACCGTGGCCAGCGCCGCGCCCAGCACCCTCGGTTCACCCCACCGCTGCGCCGCGGCCAGCTCCTGCTCGGCGAGGTCAACGGCCAGGTCCTCGCGCCGGACGGTCATCGCGGCCAGCGCCGCCCGCCCGCGCCAGGGCGCGATCGCCGGGTTCGTCACCCGCTGCGCCAGGAAGCCCCGCCCGCTGGCCAGGTGGTCCCGCAACCCGGCCTGCGCCTGCCCGGCCGCCACCCGCACCTCGCCCCGCGCGGCCAGCAGCATCGGCCGGCAGGGCGCCCGCCACTGCACCGCCGCGTCGAAGTCGTGCCGGGCCAGCAACGCCGCTGCCTGGTCCACCGCGTCCATACCCACCAGCACCTCGGCCAGCCACCCCGCCGACACCAGCCGCACCGGCCGCGGCGCCGGCACCGTGAGCAGCTCCTCCAGCGTCGCTCGCGCGCCGGCCAGGTCCCCGCGCTGCACCGCGATCCGGGCACGCACCCGCAGCATCATGGCCAGCCGGTGCTCGGTCCCGGCCAGCTGGGGATCGACGTCCTCGACCAGCCGCGCGCAGCGCGCGTCCGCCGCGGTCAGCTCGCCGGCCGCGGTCAGGGTGACCAGCGCCCGCCACACGCAGACCGGGTCGTCCCGGCACGGCGGCTGGCTCAACGCGACCTCGGCGAAACGGACCGAGTCGGCCCAGTTCCGCCCCTGCACCATCAGCGAGGTCGCCCGCAGCGCGGCGCAGTCCTGGTCCGTGCCCACCGCCGGCCACGGCGTGCCACTGGCCAGCTCCCGTGACCGGGCCCCGGACTCCGCGCGCATTCCGCATGATATTCACACCGGGACGCCGAAGTGGTCGAATGGCAGGGCCAGGGACCCACCAGTGGAAAGGTCGTCATGACGGACGTCGAGCAGGCACGGGCCAGGTTCCAGGAGCTTCGCGAGCGCAAGCACCAGGTCACCCCCGCGGAGCTGGACGAGCTCTGGGCCCAGCTCCCGCCGGTGCCCGCCGAGGAGATCCTGGGCCGCTGGCAGGGCGATGAGTTCAGCACCGGCCACCCGCTCAACGGTCAGCTCGCCGCCGCCCGCTGGTACGGCAAGGAGTTCTGCTCCCTGACCGACGCCAAGCCCCTGCTCTGCCGGGACGAGCACGGCGAGCTGTACTCCAACGTCGAAGCGGGCCAGGGCGAGGCCAGCCTGTGGAACATCGAGTTCCGCGGCGAGGTCACCGCCACCATGGTCTACGACGGCCAGCCCATCTTCGACCACTTCAAGCGGGTGGACGAGCGCACCCTGCTGGGCATCATGAACGGCAAGCACACCCAGCCCACTGGCGCGCACTTCTACTTCTTCCTGGAACGCGCCTGATGCGCGGCCACCGCACCCGCGCCCTGGCCACCGCCGCCTGCCTGATCACCACGGCCTGCCTGCTCGCCGCCCCGGCCACCGCCCTCGCGGAACCTTCCAGCGGCCGCTGGCTCACCTCCTGGGCCCAGTCCCAGCAGACCCTGACCCCGCAGACGCTGGACAACCAGTCCATCCGCATGATCACCCACCTCAGCCAGGGCGGCCCGTCCCTGCGCATCCGCCTGCAGAACGAGTACGGCACCGCCCCGCTCACCATCGACGCCGCCGCGGCCGGTCGTAGCGCGGGCCAGGGCGCGGTCGTCCCGGGCACCTCCCGCCCCATCCGCTTCCACGGCCGCCCCACCGTCACCGTGCCCATCGGCGGCGAAGTCTGGAGCGACCCCGTCCCGCTGCCCACCCGCGCCCAGGACGACATCGCGATCAGCCTGTACCTGCGCGGCCAGTCCCGCCCCAGCGCCCACCAGGCCGCCCTGCGCGAGAACTACCTCACCCCAGCCGGTTCCGGCGACCGCGTGCACGACCCGGCCCCGTACCCCCTCAAGACCGGTTCGACCTTCCTGGTCAGCGCCGTGGACGTGCGCACAACTCAGGCCAGCGGCACCGTGGTCGCCTACGGCAGCTCGGTCGTCGACGGCCACGGCAGCACCACCTGCGGCCCCGGCTGCACCGCCGTCGACCGCCGCTGGACCGACGACCTGGGCCGCCGCGCCAACGAACTCCCCACCCCACAACGCTTCGCCGTGGCCAACGCCGGCATCGGCGGCACCACCAGCGCCGCCACCTGCCCGCTCACCCCACCCCCGGTCGCGCCCCTGCACGGCCTGGCCCGGCTGGACCGCGATGTGTTGTCCCTGCACGGAGTCACCGCGGTGATCTACTACTACGGCACCAACGACCTGGCCTTCGGCTGCCGAGCCCCAGCCATCCTGGACAGCTACCGCGCGGTCTTCACCCGCCTGCGCGCCGCCGGCATCAAGATCCACGCCGTGCCGATCACCCCGCGCCCCAGCTATACGGCCCAGCAGAACCAGGACCGCGCCGAGATCAACGCCTTCGTCCGCACCGGCGGCAACTGCGCAGGAGCCTGCGACAGCGTCCTGGACTTCGACCAGGTCCTCCGCGACCCAGCCAACCCCAACACCATCCGCGCCGACTACGACAGCGGCGACGGCATCCACGCCAACCAGGCCGGCCACGCCGCCATGGCCAACTCCATCCCCCTCCCGCTCACCGCGGACTGACCAGCCCGGTCTCATACGCCACGATCACCAACTGCGCCCGGTCCCTGGCATGCAGCTTGCTCAGCAACCGCCCGATGTGCGTCTTCACCGTGGCCACACTCAACCGCAAGCTCTGGCTCAACTCCACATTGGACAGTCCCCGCGCGACCAGCACCAGCACCTCACGTTCCCGCTCGGTCAGCCCATCCAGCTCCCGAGCCGGTGACTGCGCGGGCTCAGGCCGCCGCGCGAACTCCGCGATCAACCGCCGCGTCACACTCGGCGACAACAACGCCTGCCCCTCAGCCACCACCATGATCGCCTGCAACAACTCGGCAGGCGGCGTGTCCTTGAGCAGAAACCCGCTGGCCCCAGCCCGCAACGCGGCATAGACGTAGGAGTCCAGGTCAAAGGTGGTCAGTATCAACACCCTCGGCCCCTCCACCCCCGAACACAACACCCTGGTCGCCTCAATGCCGTCCATCTCCGGCATCCGAACGTCCATCAGCACCACATCAGGCTTCTCCCGGCGAGCCAACTCGACCGCCGCCACCCCATCAGCAGCCTCACCCACCACGGTCAACCCAGGCGCAGACCCAACCAGTAAAGCGAAACTACCGCGCACCAACGTTTGGTCATCCGCGATCAACACCCGAACCGCCACCGCTCACCCCCAGCCCCACCGGCGCGCAGAGCAGACCACACCCCAGACGCTCGCACCCAGTACCGCGCCGACCCGCGCCCCCGTTTCGCGACCCGGCCACCGACCCTCAGCGCCACCAGCAACCCACATCCACCGGCCCCCCTGACGCCAGCCCCCATCACCACTCCAGCCGCGATCCTCGCGCGCCCTCCCAACACCACACCCGCCCCCAGCGCCATGCCCATCCTCGTGGCCGAGCCGAGTCCCATCGCCGAACCCGCTCCCATCGCGCGTCCGCCCCCGTCGTGAGCCCGCCCCAACCTCGCGCGCGCCGCCATCGCTGTGCGCATCCTCATCGCCGAGTCCCGCCACCGTCACCAAGGCCGCCCCATCGCCGAGTCCTGACTCGTCGCGGAGGCTGGCCCCGTCGGCCAGCCCGCCTCCGTCGGAGGGCGCACGTCCGTCGGCGGGCGCGCCTCGATCGTCGAGTCTCGCCCCGCCGCCATGCCCAGCCCCGTCAGCGAGCCTGCCCCTAGCATCGAGCGTGCCTCCACCGTCGCGCGCGCCCCGAACACCAAGCCCCGCCCCATCACCGAAGCCGCTGCCAACGTCGCGCCCGTTCTCAACGTCGGGCTCGCTCGCGACGTCGCGCCCTCTGTCAACGTCGCGCCCGCTCCCGACGTCGCGCCCGTTCTCAACGCCGCGCCCGCGCCCAACGTCGCGCTCGATCACAACGTCGCGCCCACCTCCAACGCCGCGTCCCCTGAACGTCAAGCCCAGCCCCATCACCGGACCGACCCCCATCACTGGACCCGCCCCAACACCGCGCCCGCCCTCACCTCCGCCGAGCGCCACCCGACCTCGCAGCCCAGCCCAGCCAGCCACCGCACTCACCCCGCCCCACCGATCGGCAGCCGCGCGCACACCCCGAACCCGCCACCGGCCAGCCGCCCCGTGCTCAGCGTGCCGCCGTAAGCCGCGACCCGCTCCCGCATCCCGACCAACCCGTGCCCGCCCCCGCCCCCGGTAACCGACCGCCGACCCCCCGGATCGGTCACCTCCACCACGACCTCGGCGCCGTCCTCGCGCAGCCGCACCTGGCAGTTCCCGGCCCCGGAGTGCAGCACCACATTGGTCAGCGCCTCTTGCACGATCCGGTACACCGCCTGCTGCACCCCCTCCGGCAACTCCAGTTCGGCCACGTCCAGCTGTACCGTCACCCCGGCCGACTCGGCCAGCTGCGCCAGCCCGGGTAACTCGGCAAGTCCTTGCACGGGACGCAGTTCCACGTCCGAGCCGTCCGCGGAGCGCAACACGCCCAGCATGCGCCGCAGGTCTGCCAGCGCGTCCCGGCTGGTCGCCTCGATCACCGCCAGGGCGGCCTTGGTCTCCTCCGGCTGGGTGTCGGCGACGTGGTTGGCCACGCCCGCCTTGACCGCGATCAGGCTCATGCTGTGCGCGACGATGTCGTGCAGGTCGCGGGCGATCCGTAATCGTTCGGCCAGCACCACCCGCTGTTCGCGCTGCTCGGCCAGCACTGCCTCGTCCCGCTGGCGGAACTGGGCGAACCGGCCCATCGTCCACGGACCGATGGTCAGCAACACCGTGAGCATGATCCACAGGACCGAGCTGAACAGCGCCGGTATGACCGTGACGACCATGCACAGGCCCATCAGCGACATCGAGAGGCGGCGGGGCTCGACCAGCGCGACCAGGTACAGCACCAGCGCGACGGACACCACGGCCAGCTGCCCGATCTGCAGCAGCGCGGCCGCGGCCGTGAAGGGCAGAAGCACCAGCAGCGAGCCCAACGGCCAGCGGCGGCGCACGATGACCGGCACGCCCACCCCGAGCGCGATCAGCCAAGCCAGCCACTCCGGGCCGGTGTACGGCACGACCACGCCGGAGCTCATCGTCAGTGCGGCGGTGACCACGGTGATCGTCGCGCCCACGACGAGGTCCAGCCCCACGAGGTAGGCGCGCTGAGCACCACTGTCCACACTGGCCATTCCCTCACACTGCCACAGGGCTGGTGGCTTGGGATCAGCCCGAGGTCTGTCCGACCACGGTATGACGGGCACCGCCTCGGCGGCTCCCGGCCAGACCACGGTACGACGCCAAAGACCAGGCCGTGCTCCGATGGCAGCGGCCGCCGTTTCCGGGACCGTTCTGGGCATGACACAACCCACCTCCGCGGTGCGAGCCAGAGGGCTGACCAAGACCTACGGGGCAGGCGTGCGGGCGCTCGCCGGCGTCGACGTGGACCTGCACCGCGGCCGGTTCACCGCGATCATGGGGCCCTCCGGCTCCGGCAAGTCCACCCTCATGCACTGCGTGGCCGGGCTCGACCGGCCGAGTGACGGCCGGGTGTGGGTCGGCGAGACCGAGCTGACCGAGCTCTCCGACGACGAGCTGACCGTGCTCCGCCGCGACCGGATCGGCTTCGTCTTCCAGGCCTACAACCTGTTACCCACGCTGACCGCGCTGGAGAACATCACCCTGCCGTTCGCGCTGGCCGGCACCAGGCCCAAGCCCGGGGTGGTCTCGACCGTGGTCGGCGCGATGGGCCTGGCCGACCGGCTGAACCACCGCCCGCACCAGCTCTCCGGCGGCCAGCAGCAGCGGGTGGCCTGCGCCCGCGCCCTGGTGACCAACCCGGACGTGGTCTTCGCCGACGAGCCCACCGGCGCGCTGGACTCGGCCAGCTCGGCCGAACTGCTCGGCTTCCTGCGCCGCGGGGTGGACGAGCTCGGCCGCACCGTGGTGATGGTGACCCACGACCCGGCCGCGGCCGCCTACGCCGATCGGGTGCTGTTCCTGGCCGACGGACGGCTGGTCGGCGAACTGCACGAGCCGACCGCGGAGCGTGTGCTGGACCGAATGAAATCACTGGAAGGGGTGACCGCCTGATGTGGCGGACCATGCTGCGCGACCTGCTGGCGCACAAGGGCCGTGTGGCGATGACCCTGGTCGCGATCACCCTCGGCGTCACCGCGGTGGTGGGCGCCTGGGTGGTCAGCGACTCGATCGCGACCACCATCAGCGGACAGGGCGGGCGGACCGGCGTCGGCCTGAGCGTGCGGGCCGACCGGCCGGACACCCGGCTGCCGGAGGCGGAACTGGCCCGGCTGGCCGCGCTGCCCGGCGCCACCGTCACCGGCGTGCGCACCGGCCAGGCCGGACTGCCCGGCCCCGACGGCAAGCTCGTCCGCACCCGCACACCCCTGGGGCACACCGGCACCGGCTGGGACGGCACCGGCCGCTTCACCCTGCTCTCCGGGCGGCCACCGGCCGCGGCGGGGGAGATCGCGGTCAACCGGGTGGAGGCGGCCCTGGCCGGAGTCGACGTCGGCGCCCGCACCAGGGTGCTGCTCGCCGGTGGCCGCTGG
Organism: Crossiella sp. CA-258035; assembly: GCF_030064675.1. Lineage (GTDB taxonomy): Bacteria > Actinomycetota > Actinomycetes > Mycobacteriales > Pseudonocardiaceae > Crossiella. Next base: position 5,656,821 of record NZ_CP116413.1, on the reverse strand, counting down.
GAGCCGGTCACGGTGGTCGGCCGGTACGACTACCGCACCCTCGGCGAGGACGACCAGCCCGCGGTCGCGCTCGCCCCGGCGGAGGCGGAACGCCTGCTGGACAAGGGTTTTCGGCGCATCGAGCTGACCGGCGTCACGCCGGCCGCGGCCGGCGGGCCCGGCCGGGTGGTGCAGACCGGCGCGGAGCTGGCCGAGGCCGTCGACGCCGACCGGGCCGAGGGCCTGATGGACCTGCGGATCACCCTGCTGCCGTTCGCCTTCGTGGCGCTGATGGTCGGCATGTTCGTCATCGCCAACACCTTCGGCATGCTGCTCATCCAGCGCACCCGCCAGCTGGCCCTGCTGCGCGCGGTCGGCGCGCGGCGGAGCCAGGTCCGGCGCACGGTGGTGCTGGAGGCCACCCTGCTCGGCCTGGTCGGTGGCACCCTGGGCGCCGGGACCGGCGTCGCGGTCGGGCCGCTGATCATCGGGGTGCTCCGGCCCGGCGAGCACATCGAGTTCACGGTGAGCCCGCTGGCCATCCTGCTCGGCTACGTGGTCGCCGTCGGCACCACCGTGCTGGCCGCCTACGGCCCGGCGCGACGGGCCGCCAAGGTGTCCCCGATGGCCGCGCTGCGCACCGACCCGACCCCGCCGAGGGCCACCCGGCGGGCCCGCACCCTGGCCGGGCTGGCGGTGCTGGCCACCGCGCTGGTGGCCGTCCTGGCCACCGCCGATCCCAGCGCGGACACCCTGCCCCGCATCATCGGCCTTAGCGCCACCGTGGTCGCCGCACTGGGGGTGCTGCTGCTCGCCCCGGCGCTGGCCGCGTTGGTGCTGCGCCCGCTGAGCCGCTTCGGCAGCCCGGCGCTGCGCCTGGCCATCCGCAACGCCGCGGGCGATCCGCGGCGCACCTCGGCCACGGCCACCGCGATCACCATCGGGGTCGCCCTGGTGTGCGCCTTCGCCACGCTCAGCGCCACCTTCGGCACCCTGATCGCCTCCACCACGCGGGCCACCGTGCCCACCAGCACCACGGTGATCCGCCCTGCCCTGAAAGGACAATCCCATCTGACCCGGAACGATCTGTCCACAGTGGACAAAGTGCCATCGGCGACAACGGTGGTGGCCGCGCGGGAGGCGCTGGCCGAGCTGGCCTACGAGGGCGGCGGCACCCGGCGGGTGGTCTCCGCGATCGACCCGGCCGCCTTCGGCACGGTGCTCACCCCCACGGTCACCGACGGCGTGGCCGACCTCCGCCGGGGCGCGCTGATCTCCCGCAACCAGGCCGACATGCTCGGCCTGCGCATGGGCGAGCGGTTCACCATGACCTTCGACGGCGTCACGGTGGCCAGCACCGTCGCCGGGGTCTACGAGGCCACCGAGCTTCAGGCCAGCATCTACTTCGACCAGGCGCAGGTCCCGCCCGCCCTGCAAGACAAGATCACCACCATCTACGCCACCGGCCCGGACCCGGCGGCCACCCGCGCCGCGGTGCAGGCCAAGTTCGCCGACCGGCCCGATGTCACCATCACCGACCAGGCCGGCCTGGTCGCCGAGGGACAGGAGACCCAGCGCCTGGCATTCGTGATCATGTACGCCATGTTCGCCCTCGCCGTGCTGATCTCCCTGTTCGGTGTGGTCAACACCCTCGCGCTGGCGGTCATGGCCAGGGTCCGCGAGCTCGGCGTGCTGCGCGCGGTGGGCGCCACCCAGAGCTTGCTCCGGGCCGCGATCCGCTGGGAGAGCGTGGTGATCTGCCTGTTCGGCGCCGTCCTCGGGGTGCTGCTGGGCGTCGGCTCCGGCGCGGTGATGCAGCACGCGATGCTCGGCCAGTCCCTGCTCGACGCCACCGTCCCCTTACCCGTGGTGGCGCTGACCCTGGCCGGCCTGGTCACCGCGGGCGTGCTGGCCGCCATCTGGCCCGCCCGCCGCGCGGCAAGGATCGACCTGCTGACCGCGGTGGCCAGCTAGGTCGCGTCCCGGGAACCCTCCCGGCATCGCGTGCCACGCTCCGATCACACCACCTGGCAGGAGGCGGACATGATCGAGCAGCTCGCGGTGCCGGGCGGGCAGGCCCTTCCGGCCGGGCATCACAGCCTGGCCTGGGGCGTGCGCGCGAACGAGGTGCCCGGCACCCTGCACGTGCTGTCGGTGACCGGGGGGATCACGGTCGGGCCCCGGGAGGGGCGGCAGATCGTGTTCGGCCGCAACCGCCCGGACGTGCACGTCTGCGTCGGCGAGCACGACCGGCGGATCAGCCGCCACCAGGGTGCGCTCACCCGCCGGGGCGAGCGGTGGTGGATCAGCAACCTGGGGCGGTTGCCGCTGCGACTGCCGGGAGCCCGGCTGCTGTGCAACCAGGACGAGCCGATCCCGCTGGCGGCCGGGTACACCCCGCTGTTCGTCCGCGGCACTAGCGGCCGCGAACACCTCCTGGAGGTCCACGTCCGCGCCCAGGACGGCGAGGATCCAGACATCCAGCACGGGGCCTCGACCAGCCCGCCGCACACCTGGGCGCTCACCCCGGCCGAGAAACTGGCGCTGGTGGTGCTCGGTCAGCGCTACCTCCTGCACGAGCTGTACCCCAACCCGCTGTCCTGGCGGCAGGCCGCCGAGCACCTCAAGGAGATCCGCCCCGAGGAGGACTGGACCCAGAAGAAGGTCGAACACCTCGTCCTCAATGTCCGCAACCGGCTGAGCCGCGGCGGCGTGCCGGGCCTGACCAGAGAGGAGGTCGGCGAACCCATCGGCAACACCCTCAACCACAACCTGATCCGCGAACTGATGGAGAACACCACCCTGGTGCCCCCGGACCTCGGCCTGCTGCACGACTGAACGCCGGTGGCGAACCGGCCGGACCGCGACTCATGGTGCTGGGCGCGGAGCCCAGGATCAGCGACGATGGCCGGTATGAGTTTCACCCTGGTGCTGGTGCCGCCGCAGGCTGAGGAGACCCTGGACTGGCCCGCGCGGCTGGCCGAGGCGGTGCCCGGGATCCGGGTGCTGCGGCCGGAGACGGCGGCGGACACCGTGGCGGCGTTGCGGACCGCGGACGCGGTCTACGGCGCGCTGCCGCCGGAGCTGCTGCGGCACGCGCGGCGGCTGAGCTGGTTGCAGGCGCCGCAGGCCGGGCCGCCCGCGGGGTTCTACCACCCGGAGCTGATCGCGCACCCGGTGCAGGTGACCAACATGCGGGACACCTACACCGACCACGTCGCGGCGCACGCGCTGGCGCTGGTGCTCGCGCTGGCTCGCGGACTGCCCCGCTACCTGCGCGACCAGACCGCGGCGCGCTGGGCGCCGGACTGGGCGCCGACTGCGGTGCTGCCGCTGGCGGAGGCCAGTGCGCTGGTGGTCGGGGTCGGGGCGCTGGGCAGCGAGATCGGGCGGCTGCTCGCCGCGTTCGGGACCAGGGTGACCGGGGTGGACCGGCGGCGGGTGGACCTGCCTGCCGGGTTCTCCGAGCTGCGACCGGTGGCGGAGCTGGACTCCTCGCTGCCGGAGGCGGACCTGGTGGTGCTGACCGTGCCGCACACGCCGGACACCGAGGGCATGCTCGACGCCCGGCGGTTCGCACTGTTCCGGCCCTCGGCGTACCTGGTCAACATCGGGCGCGGGGCCACCGTGCGGCTGGACGACCTGGTGGCGGCGCTGGATGCCGGGCACCTGGCTGCGGCGGCGTTGGACGTGTTCGAGCAGGAGCCGCTGCCCGCGGACCATCCGCTGTGGCGGCGGGCGGATGTGCTGCTCACTCCGCACGTGGCCGGCGTGGGACCGCACGCGGACAGCCGGCGGTTCGCGGTGTTGCTGGAAAACGCGAAGCGCTTCGCGGCCGGGGCCGAACTGGTAAACCTGGTCGACAAGGCGCAGTGGTCCTGAAAGCGCAGTGGTCCTAGTCGAGAACCGGGCGGGAGACGACTGGTGAGCCTGAGTTTCGCGGAGGTGGTCGAGCAGCACACCGGGGCGGGGTTCGTCGACCGGGGCTGGCTGCGCGCCGAGGTCGAGGCCGCGCTGGACCGCGGGCACGTGCTGGTGACCGGGGAGCCGGGGGCGGGCAAGACGAGTCTGCTGGCGGCGCTGGCCGACGGACATCCGGACTGGCTGCGGTACTTCGCCCGGCGGGACAGCCGGACCGTGCTGGCCGGGACCGACGTGCAGTCCTTCCTGCTCGCCGTGGGGCACCAGCTGGCGCGGCAGCGGCCGGAGGTGTTCCAGCCGGAGCGGCTGGGTGTGGTGGTGCGGCAGCGGGTGGCGAACGTGGCCGCCGGTGGCCGGGTGGTGGGCGTGCGGATCGAGGACCTCACCGCCTCGCCGTTCCACCGGACCGCGGTGTTGGAGGTGGAGCAGCGGCTCGGCGGGGTGGCCGGGTCGGTCAGCGGGGTGGAGATCGGGCGGGCGAACCTGGAGCCCCGGTTGCTGGAGCCGGACAACCTCGCGCACCTGGCCCTGCTCGACCCGGCCGAGGCGCTGCGCGAGCTCGATCCGGCGGCGCGGATCGTCATCCTGGTCGACGCGCTGGACGAGCTCGCCGGGAGCAGCCTGCTGGACTGGCTGGCCGGGGGACCGGAACTGCCCTCGAACGTGCGGCTGGTGCTCAGCTCGCGCCCGCACACCGAGCTCGGCCCGTTGCGTTCGGCCCGTGCGCTGACCGAGGTGCCCATCGACCCCGGGTCCGGGCAGGTGACGGCGGATCTGCTTGCCTACGCCGGAAAAGTGCTCAGCGCCGAGCCGGTCGCGAGCGCGGTGGCGGCCAGGGGCGAGTTGCTGGACCAGTTTCACCGGAACGTGGTCACCCGGGCCGCCGGGAACTTCCTCTACCTCGCCACCTACACCCGTGCGCTGGCCGAGGGCGATCCGGCGCTGACCAGTCGGCTGCTGAGCTTCGAGGGCATCCCGCCCGGCCTCAACGGGTTGTACGGGTTCTTCGTGGAGACCGCGCGCGCCGACCTGCGGCGGCTCGGCCAGCTGGAGATCCGCGAACCGACCGGGCCGCAGGACCGGCTGACCGATCCGTGGCTGGGGCTCGGGCAGCCGATCCTCGGCGTGCTCGCCGTCGCCCGCGAACCGGTCAGCACGGCCGAACTGCTCGCCCTCGGCGGCATCCGGGTCTGGCCGAGGGCGGTGCGGGCGGCGCTGTCCCGGCTGCGCTGGCTGCTGGCGGAGCACGCGGACCGGATCAGCCTGTACCACGCCTCGATCGGCGAGTTCCTGCGCGGCGAAGCGGCCCACCGCGACCACCCGGACTGCGCGATCGACGAAACCGAGTGGCACCACCGCATCGCGGCCCACTACCGGGGCGGCGCGCCGAGCTGGGCCGCGCTCGACTGGTCCGCGGTGGACCGCTACGGGCTGCTGCACCTCGCCGAACATGTCACCCGCGCGGGCGGAACCTTTGCGGAACAGGCCGCCGGGCTGGTCTGTCCCGGGTTGCGCCAGGCCATCGCCGCCGCGTTCGGCAGCGACCGGCACTTCGCCCGCTGCGTCGACCTGGTCGCCGAACGGATGCCCCCGAACCTGCCGGGCACGCTCTACCTCGGCGTGGTCCGCCGCCAGCTCCGCCGCACCAGCCGGGGCCTGACGCCCAGGGTGCTCGGACTGATGGCCCGGCTCGGGCAGGTCGGCCAGGCGCTGGAACACCTGTGGGCGTTGCCGCCCTCGCTGCAACAGTTCCAGAGCGCGCGGGAGATCCACCGGCACTCGGGTGGCCAGCGGGAACTGATGGTGGAGACCGCGCTGACCATTCCGGCGGACCAGGTCGCCAGGGGGACTCCGGCCAAGGCGCTGCCGTTGGAGGAGGCGGCGCTGGAGTTCGCCGGGGATGACCTGCCGCGGGCGCTGCGGTTGTGGGCGCATGCGCAGCGCGGGCAGCGCGGGAAGGGGATCTGGGCGCCGGACGCGCTGTACCGGGCGGCGGCCAGGGTGGCTGAGCCGGCGGCGGCCCGTGCGTTGCTCGGGGAGATCAGCGGGTGCCGGGCGGGGGATTGGCTTGACCTCGCGGCACGACTGGCCGCAGACGGCGCACCGGATGCTCAGGCTGGGGTGCGGGATGCGCTGGCCGAGGCCGTCGCCGAACTGGCGCGTGCCCAGCCCGGGGAGCGGCTGCTCTGCCTGGCGCGGCTGGCTGTCGCCCAGCCCGAGCGGGCGCGGGAGCACCTGGCGCGACTGACCGCCGAAGCCGCCGCCGCGCCCGAGGGCGAGCACGATGCGAAGCAGGAGCTGGCCGCCGGGCTGGCCGGGGCGGCAGCGGTGCCTGGGCTGGATCCTGTTGTCGCGGAACGGTTGCTGGCACGGCTGGAGACCTTCACGGTCTGCGGGTTCATCGATGACTCGTGTCTGAGCGCGGTGCGGTTGCTGGCGACCCGGGGTGAGACCGGGCGGGCGATGGCGTTGCTGGAGCGGGTGATCGGCTGGAACGGCACGCTGTGGACCCGGCGGAAGGCCAGTGTGGTGGTGGCCGGGTTCGATCCGGTGGCGGCCCGGGAGCTGCTCGACCCGGGGGAGGTCACGCCGGTTGGCGAGCCTGGTTCGTTGCGGCAGATGCGGCATGACGGTGATCTGAGCAACCTGGCCATCGCGCTGGCTCCGCTGGACCTGCCCGCGGCGCTGGCCACGATGCGGCAGATGACCGACCATCGATGGTCCATTGTGGACCGTGATCGGTGGACGACCGCGGCCGTGATCGGTCAGCACCTGCTGGACTCCGGCCGTCGCGAGGAGGCCGAGGCGGTGCTGGCGGAGGTCCAGCGGGACAGCGGGCAGGCGCCGGCGCTGGTTGATGTCCGGCCGACGGGACCGTACCGCGCGGTCGCCGGTGCGCCGCCGGACCCGCTGGCCAAGGCGAGTGTGGCGGCCTACCAGTTCAACCACACCAGGGACTGGATGTGGTTGCGGGAGCGGCGGTTCTACCGCGATCCGGCCGAGGTGGTCCGGGCGATGAGTCCCGGTTCGTGGTCGGTGGGCAACCCGCACACCTGGGGGCGGGTGGTGCGGGTGCTGGCCGAGACCATCGCCGAGACCGAGCCGTCCAGGGCCGAGGCGCTGGTGGACTCGCTGGTTGATGCCGGGGAGCGGGCGATCGGGCTGGCGGGGCTGGCGGACAGGGCGGCGGAGGCGCTGGACGGAATGGCGGCGGCCGGGGCGACGCTGGGCGGACGGGCGGCCGCTGCGGAGACGCTGGGGCGACGGGCGGCGGAGGCGCTGGGCCAGGTCGCGGCGTGTGAGTGGCTGGTGGCGGATCAGGACGCGCAGGCCTTCGCCTATGTGCGGGCTGATCATCGGGCTCGGTTCGAGGTGGCCGTGCGGTTGCTGCGGCAGGCGCCGGAGCAGGCGCTGGAGATGTTGGAGGAGAACGGGGCGCGGTACCTGACCTATGCCTGCGCACTGAGCTACGCGCTGCTGGCCGGGATCGAGCCGCCCTCGGGTGGTGATCCATTGCTGGTCGACATCGTGCGGGCGCGGCAAGGTCTTGCTGGTATCGAGGATCCGCTGTACGCGGTGCTAGGAGAGCGCGCGGGCTTTGGCCGGTTGCGGGAGTTGTTCGGCACGCCGCGGCTGCCCGCGGCGGCGGGCTTGATCGCCTACCTGGCCGAGAGCCATGACCTGCGCGGGCTCGCGGTCGAAGCCGTGGCCGCCGCCCGCGCCAGCTCACCAGCCACCGGGGTGGTCGCCCTGCTCCAGTTCGCCCGCTGCCCAGCCCTCGCCGACCTGGTCGACCCGGCCGAGTTGCACGCCGAAGCCCTCCAGCTGGATCCGCGCGACCCGCTGGTCAGGGTGGAACGCGATGAGGTGCTCACCAGGCTGTTCCCGGTGCTGCTCGGCGCCCACCCCGCGCTCGCGCTCGGCCACCTCTACCAAGCCCTCACCGACAACTGGGACCACGCCATGGCCCTGCTCGAACACGCCGCCGTGCCGATCACCGCGGCCCTCGGGCCGGGAGCCGCCGGGGTGCTGCACGAGCAGCTCCGGCTGGCGGTGGCCTGTGTGGGCGAGGTGCCGGGAGAGCTGGACGGGGTGCGCTAGACCAGGTTGCGGCCGATCCACTCCAGCACCGCGTACAGGCGTTCGGCGAGCTCGCGGCCGGGGGTGGTCAGCGCGTAGCTGACCTTGGGCGGGGTGTCGGGCTCGACCGAGCGGGTGATCAGGCCGTCGCCGACCAGGTCGCGCAGGTTCTGCGAGAGCATCTTCTCGCTGATGCCCTCGACCTCGTCGCGCAGCGCGGCGAACCGGAGCGGGCCGTCCAGCAGCGCGGCCAGCACCAGGATGCCCCAGCGGCTGGTGACATGGCCGAAGACCTCGCTGCCCGCGCAGTCCACGTGAAGCCGGTCACGTGTCACCGGAGCCTTGCCCTGATCTGCCTGCGAGCCAACCGTCACCTCCGGAGCTTACCCGGAAGTGCGTCCTTACCAGCGCGGATGTCAGCGCCTAGCGTCCGGGACATGGTGCGAGACAACAACATCCTGGTGACCGGCGCGACCGGCAACGTCGGCGGCGCGCTGCTGCGGCAGCTGCTGGCGCGCGGCATCACCCCGCGGGCGCTGACCCGCGACCCGGCCACCGCCAACCTGCCGGACGGCGTGCCGGTGGCTACTGGCAGCCAGTCCGATCCGGCCGCGCTGGCCGCGGCGCTGGACGGGGTGGACTCGGTGTTCCTGGTCTGGCCGTTCGACGGTGTGCACCGGGCGGCCGAGGTGGTGGCGGCGATCGCGGCGCGGGCCCGGCGGATCGTGCTGCTGTCCTCGGCCGCCGTGGACGACGCCGCGGACGCCCAGCCGGACCCGATCGCCGAGCACCACGCGCGCATCGAGCGCCTGGTCGAGGACTCCGGTCTGGAGTGGACGTTCCTGCGCCCGTTCGCCTTCGCCACCAACACCCGGCAGTGGATCGGGCAGATCAGGGCCGGGGACGTGGTGCGCGGCAGCCACGGCGGGGCCGGGTTCACCCTGGTGCACGAGGCGGACCTGGCCGAGGTCGCGGTGCGCGCGCTCACCGAGGACGGCCACCAGGGCGCCAGGTACCTGCTGAGCGGGCCTACCGTGCACACCCAGGTCGAGCAGGTGCGGATCATCGGCGAAGTACTCGGGCGGCCGTTGCGCTGGCAGGAGATCCCGCCGGGTGAGGCAAGGGCCGCGGCGCTGTCCTGGCTGGATGAGTCCATTGTGGACACTGTTCTGGACGGATACGAGGCCATGGTGGACAACCCCATGCCGCCCACCGGCGTGTTGGAGCGGCTGCTCGGGCGGCCGGGGCGGAGCTTCCGGGAGTGGGGCCGCCGAGCACGCGGCCGAGTTCAGCCGGTAGCCGCGGCCAGCAGGTCCCAGGTGGCCATCGCGGCGTCCACGACCGCGGACAGCTCTGCCCGGGTGGCGCCGCTGCGGGCCTGGATGGACAGGCCCTGCCACAGGGTGTTGTAGAAGGCGGCCAGCGCGTCGACATCGGCATCGGCACGCACGTCGCCGTCGGCGATGCCGCGGATCAGGCGCTGCCGCAAGGTTTCCTGGGTCTCCCGGCGCAGTCCGGCCAGGAAGTCGCGCACGCTCTGGTTCTTGGGCGTGTACGTGGTGGCGGCCAGCACGATCATGCAGCCCGCCGGTTTCGCCGGGTCGGTGTAGGCGCGCACGTTGACCCGCAGCACCTGCTCGAAGGCCGCGCGGGCGGTGGGTTCCTCGCGCAGCGCGCGGGCCGCGGCCTCGCCCTCGGTCTCGTCGTAGTGCGCGACCGCCTCCCGGAACAGCTCCTCCTTGGTGCCGAAGGTGGCGTACAGGCTGGAGGCGTTGATGCCCATGGCCGCGCTGAGGTCGTTCAGCGAGGTTCCCTCGTAGCCGTGCTCCCAGAACACCTCCATCGCGCGGCGCAGGGCCGCGGTGCGGTCGAACGCTCGTGGACGGCCCCGGGTGGCCATGCCGAACCCCTTTCTGTAGCGATCGACCCAAAAATCGTTGACAGGCCGCTCGGCTGCACGATACCAATTGTGTAGTGATCGACCCAGAAATGAGGGGACATGCCGGAACTCGCAGGTAAGGTGGCTCTGGTCACCGGAGGCAGCCGCGGCATCGGCGCGGCCATCGTCAGGCGGCTGGCGGTCGACGGGGCCGACGTGGCGCTGACCTACGCCAGCGCCGCGGACCGCGCGCGGGGCGTGGTCGATGAGGTGCAGGCCGCCGGTCGCCGCGGCCTGGCCATCGCCGCGGACAGCGCGGACGCCGCGGCCGTGGTCGGCGCGGTGGAGCAGACCGTGGCCGAGCTCGGCCGGATCGACATCCTGGTCAACAACGCCGGGATCTTCCGCTACGGCACCATCGACGAGGTGGGCCTGGCCGAGGTCGACCGCACGCTGGCCATCCACACCCGGGCGGTCTACCTGGCCAGCCAGGCGGCGGCCCGGCACATGGCGCCGGGCGGCCGGATCGTCAGCATCGGCAGCTCGCTGGCCGAGCGGGTGCCCTACCCGGGGGTGGCGCTGTACGCGATGAGCAAGTCCGCGCTGATCGGCTTCACCAAGGGCCTGGCCCGTGACCTCGGCGGGCGGGAGATCACGGTCAACCTGGTGCACCCCGGTTCCACCGACACCGACATGAACCCGGCCGACAGCCCGCAGGCGGAGGAGGAACGCGGCTTCACCGCGCTGGGCCGCTACGGCAGCCCCGAGGACGTGGCCGCCTCGGTCGCGCACCTGGTCGGTCCGGCGGGCCGCAACATCACCGGCTCCGCGATCACCGTGGACGCGGGCGCGAACGCCTGAGAGCGCGCCCGGTCAGACCACCTCGAAGTTGGCCATCATCGCCATGTCCTCGTGCTCGGCGTTGTGGCAGTGGAAGACGAACCGGCCGCGGTAGTCCTCGAACCGGGCGATCACCTCCACCGCCTCGCCGGGACTCAGGTCCACGGTGTCCTTGAGCCCGCCGTCGAACGGGTTTGGCGGGCCGCTGCCGCGGGAGAGGATGTGGAAGCCCACCAGGTGCAGGTGCACGGGGTGGTGCACGTCGGCGACGAACCGCCAGATCTCGGTGTCTCCCAAGCGGGGCCGGGCGTCCATCCGGTCGGGGGCGAACGGCTCGCCGCCGATCACCCAGCCGGTGCGGCCGTGCACCTGGCCCGCGGTGAAGGCGAAATCCCTTGTGACAGTGGCCTGTTCCCGGCTGAGCGGGGCGAGATCGCTCAGCTTGGCCGGGATCCGGCTGTCGTCCCGCGCCTTCCTGGTGACCACGAACCGCATCACCTGCGCGGTGGAGCCGGTGCCGAGGCGGTTCAGCACCGTCACCTCGGTGCCGGTTGGGTACCGGCCGAAGTCGACGATGACGTCGTAACGTTCCGCTGGGGCAAGGGGAATGTGGTCGTGCACGCGGGGCGCGCCGAGCAGGCCCTGGTCGCTGCCGATCTGGACGAACCCGCCGCCGCCGGGCGGTGGCGGGTCGAGGGCCAGGTCGTAGCGGCGGGCGTTGGAGCCGTTGAGCAGGCGCAGCCGGTAGCGGGCCGCGGCCACCTCGTGCACCGGCCACGGCGCGCCGTTGACCAGGATGACGTCACCGAAGACGCCCTCAACGTACCCGGGTTCCACGCCGGGAATGCTGCGCAGCAACGGATCCAGCGCGGGGTAGGCGAAGGCGCCGTGCTCGTCGAAGGCGCGATCGCCGATCATCAGCGGCAGCTCGCGCTCGCCCGACGGCAGGCCGAGGGCGTTCTCCTCCTCGTCGCGGACCAGGTGGAAACCGGCCAGTCCCCGGTACACCGCGGGACCGGTGAAGTCCATCCGGTGGTCGTGGTACCACAGGGTCGCGGCTCGTTGGCGCAGTGGGAAGACGTAGTCGCGGGAGCCGTAGGTGATGTTTGCCTTGGCGTCGTACATGTCGTGGCCGCCGTGCCCGCCGTTCCAGCCGGACACCGGCATGAGCAGGTCGGTGGGGTAGCCGTCGTGCTCGGCCGGGGTGTGGCCGCCGTGCAGGTGCACCACGGTCGGCACCGGGAGCTCGTTGCGGTGGCGCACCACCACGGTGCGGTCCCGCCGCGACTCGATGGTCGGGCCGGGGAAAATGCCGTTGTAGCCCCAGATCGGCGTCCGGATGCCGGGCAGGATCTCCGCGGTGGCGGCGCGCTGGGTGATCGTGTAGTGGTCGGCCCCGTCTGTCCGATGTGGACGGAGGACCGGCGGGACGGGCAGTGGCACCCGGAACGGTTCGGGCAGCGGGACCTTGCTGCGCAACAGTTCGCCGGTGCCCGGTGAGTCCGCGCGGAGCAGCCGAGGGGTGATCATCCCGGCCGCGAGCAGAACACCCGCGCCGCCGGCCAGGCCGAGGAAGCGCCGCCGGGACAGTCGCGCGCTCATCGGGCCGCCCGCCACTGGACCGGCCGCCAGACCGCGATCGTGGTCAGCGCCATCGCGGTGACCAGTGCGACGCCCAGCGGGATGTGCAGGTCCAGCGCGCCGTACATCCCGGCGAAGTACTGCCCGGTCTCACCGGCGGCGATGAGCAGGCTGACCCAGAACAACCAGCGCGGCCCGCGGGCCAGCCACAGCACCAGGGTCGCCAGCAGTTGCGCGTAGCTCAGGTACGACACCGTGTCGGCGCCCCAGCGGTGCAGCCAGAGCATGTCGTAGTCCCCGCTCAGGTAGCCGCCGGCGAACACCGCCTGGCCGATGATCGCCACGGTGTGCGCGCTCACCAGCGTCCGGCTCACCCGCAGTGCCCCGATCGCCAGCCGGCTCGGCGTAGTCACGGTTGCGTTCACGTGCTCGAAGTTAGGATTCGCCGCCTTATGCTGTCCAAGACAAGATTCGTTATCTGCTCATAACAGAACAGGCATCAGCAGTGGATCTTCTGGCGCTCCGCTACTTCCAGGTGCTCGCCCGGCTGGAGCACGTCGGCCGGGCCGCGGACCAGCTCCGGATCGCGCAGCCCTCGCTCAGCCGGACCCTGGCCCGGCTGGAGGACGACCTGGGCGTGCCGCTGTTCGACCGGCACGGGCGGCGGATCCGGCTCAACCGCTTCGGCGCGGCCTTCCTGCGCCGGGTCGACCGGGCGCTGGCCGAGCTGGACGACGCCCGCCGGGAGCTCGCCGACGCCGCGGGGCTGGAGCGCGGCATCCTCGCGGTGGCCACCGAGACCCTGCTGCCGCTGTCGGAGGTGATCCACACCTTCGTCGCCGAGCACCCGCTGGTGGACGTGCGGCTGTTCCAGTCCGCGGCCGGGGACATGGCGGCCCAGCTGCGCGAGGGCGAGGTCGACCTGTGCATCGGCTCGCAACCCTTGCCCGGCAACGACATCCGCGGTCAGGTGCTGCTGGACGAGCCGGTGCTGCTGTGCGTGCCGGTCGGGCACCGGCTGGCCGGGCGCGAGCGGGTGCGCATCGCCGAACTGGCGGGCGAGCCGTTCATCACCACCCGGCCCGGTTACTGGCAGCGGGCGCTGGCCGAGCGGCTGTTCGCCAAGGCCGGGCTGGAGCTGGACATCGTGTGCCAGAGCGATGAGCCCGAGGGGCTGTTCCACCTCATCGGCGCCGGGCTGGGCATCGGGCTGGTGCCCTCCTTTGGCCGCCGGATCGACCTGCACGCCACCGTGTCCTGGCTGGCCGTGGACGAGCCGGACTGCCGCCGGGTGCTGAGCCTGGCCTGGCGGCAGGACAGCTACCTCTCCGTCGCCGCTCAGCGCTTCCGCGACCACGTGATCGACCACTTCCGCGACTAGCTGCTACTGTCAGGGCAGTCGTACAGGGCGATCGCCCTGAAAGGTGGTCAGCGATGGCGAACGCCGCGGCGGCCAGGGGCCGTGAGGCGCGGGAGCGGCTGCTCAGCGCGGCAGTGGAGCTCATCCCGGAACGCGGCTGGGCCGCGGTGAGCACCAGGGTGCTGGCCGAGCGGGCCGGGGTCACGCCGAGCGTGGTGCACTACCACTTCCCGGCCGTGCAGGCGCTGCTGCGGGAGGCCGCGGTCGGCGCGATGGGACAGCTGCTGGCCGGGCTGGATGAGGTGCTGGCCACCGCGCGCACCCCGGCCGAGGCGGTGGACGCGCTGGTGGCCTCGGTCGGCGAGCACACCGGCACCGATCCGCTCTCGCTGCTGTTCGTCGAGGCGTTCCTGGCCGCGACCAGGGACGAGGAACTGCGCCGGGAGATCGGCGCGGTGCTGGACGGGTTCCGGCAGCGGCTGGGGGAGTGGCTGGCCGGGCTCGGGGTGGCCGAGCCATGGGAGACCGCCGCCGTGCTGGCGGCCACCATCGACGGCTTGCTGTTGCACCGAGGGCTGGGCGCCGGGCTGGACACGACCGCTGTCCTGCGCCGCCTGGTCGCGGGCTGATCAGGGCGGAGGACGGGATGAGGGTAGTGGTCTGCGGGGCCGGGATCGCCGGGCTGGCACTGGCGAACCAGCTGGCCCGGCTCGGCGCGGAAGTGGTGCTGCTGGAACGGGCTTCCGGTCCGCGCACACAGGGATACATGATCGACTTCTTTGGCGCGGGCTACGACGCGGTGGAGCGGATGGGGCTGTTGCCCGCGATCGAGCAGGTGGCCTATCTCGTCGAGGAGGCAGCCCTGTTCGATGAGCGCGGTCGCCGCCGCGCCGGGGTCCAGTACCGCCAGTTCGCCAGGTCGCTGGGCGGACGCCTGCTCTGCGTCATGCGGCCCGACCTGGAGCGGGTGCTGCGTGAACAGCTGCCGTCCACAGTGGACCTGCGTTTCGGTGCGGCCCTGACCGGGGTTGTCGATCGCGGTGACGGGGTGCTGGTGACCCTGGCCGACGGCACCGAGCTGGCGGCTGACCTGCTGGTCGGCGCGGACGGGATCCACTCCGCGGTGCGCGGGCTGGTCTTCGGTGAGGAGCGGAAGTTCCTGCGCTACCTGGGTTTCCACACCGCGGCCTTCCAGTTCGAGGCGCCGGAGCTGCACGCGGCGCTGCGCGGCCGGTTCAACCTGACCGACACCATGGGCCGGCAGCTGGGCCTGTACGCGTTGCGGGACAACCGGATCGCCGCCTTCACCGTGCACCGCGCCCCAGACCCGGTGCTGCCCAAGGACGTCCGGGCCGCGCTGCGGGAGAACTACGGCGGGCTGGGCTGGCTGGCGCCCACCGCGCTGGAGAAGTGCCCGCCGGCGGCGGAGATCTACTACGACCAGGTCGCGCAGGTCGAGCTGCCCAGCTGGCACCGCGGACGGGTCGTGCTGGTCGGCGACGCCGGTTACGCGGTCTCACTGCTGGCCGGGCAGGGCGCCTCGCTGGGCATCGCCGGGGCGTATCTGCTTGCCCACCAACTGGATCGGGCGCCGACGGTCGAGGACGCGCTGGCGGCCTACGAGCGGCGGTGGCGGCCGGTGGCCGAGGAGAAGCAGCAGGTCGCGCGGGCCGGCGCGCGCTGGTTCCTGCCCGAGTCGCCGACCCGGCTGCGGCTGCGCCGGCTGGCGCTGCGGGCCTCCCGGCTGCCGCTGGTGGACCGGGTGGTGGGGCAGACCCTGGCCGGCAAGCCGGTCACCGCCATCGCGGAGCTGCGGTCCTGACCCGCCCAGCAGCACGGGGTTTCGGCCCTGGCTGAAACCGCTGCTCCAAGTGGCCGTGTGCCCTAACCTCCGTGATCACCAGATCGTCGAGGAGAACGGAACAGAATGCAGCTGGTCAGGAAGATGCTCGTGAGCGCGGCAGTGGTCACCGCGGCCGTGTCGGGCACGCTCGTGCTGGACGCCACCCCCGCGCGGGCCGACGTGTGGGACTGCCACGCCAACGCCGACCAGGCCGCCAACTTCGGCGAGGGCACCTGCGACTCGGGCTTCGGCACCTACCGCGTCGTGGTCGAGTGCAACATGGCGCACTGGCCCTACACCAGGAACATCAACGGTCCCCTGGTGGAGAAGCGCCAGGGCTCCTGGGGCCCGGTCTCCCGGGTCGACGGCCAGCCCAACGGCTGCCACGTGACCAAGGCGTGGGTCGTCGCCTACTGAGTCTCGCCTGCTGACCCGGCCCGCGACCCACCCGGTCGCGGGCCGGTTCCCGTTCGAACCCTCGCCGACCCTCAGGCGCGCACCCAGCTCAGCGCGGCCACCCGCTTGCGCCCCTCGACCTCGTACTCCGGCGTGCTCAGGGTGAGCCGGTCGCCCTCGAACCGCACCGCGCGCCGCTGCTGCGCCCCGGTGAGCTCCGGGTGCGAGCTGATCTCCAGCTGGTGCAGCACGAAGTCCCCGTCCAGCGCGTAGCTGCCGGTGTAGCCGAAGTAGTAGTCCACGCCGTGGGTCTGGCCGTCGGTGCGGGCCAGGTGCACCGACATGTGGCCGCGGGCGGTGTAGAGCAGGCGGCCGTTGGGGTTGGCGCCGAACGGGTCGCTGATCTTCTCGCCGGTGGCCGCGTCCAGCTCGCGGTACCAGTCCAGCCGCCACCGCCCCACCAGGGACGCCTCGGTAGTCATGGGCGCGAATCTATCCCGACGGCGGCGGCTCGCCCCGGTCCAGGGTCTGCGCCTGCTCCTCCTCGGCCGCCTGCGCCCGTTCGGCCTGCCGGTCCGGGGACGGCGGCAGGCGCGAGCACACGATCGGCCAGTGCGGGCTCATGTTCGGCACGGGTCACCCCCAACGACGTTGCGGCGGGGTGACCGGCCTGGCCGCGACGCCAACCGGCCACCCCCGCGGTTTCCGGGAACCGCGGTAACCGGTCTACGCCAGTGGGGTTGTGCGATGCCGGGCCTGACATGCCTGACAACAAACTCTGAACAACCGCTGAACAACCATCCCGGGCGGGCTCAGGTCATCGGCGGGTCGGGAGCCAGGGTGCCATCGGGGGCGATGTGGTCGAAGATCTGCTGGATCAGCGTGATCACGTGCGGGTCGTCCACGGTGTAGAGCTGGCGGCGGCCGTCCCGGTGCCCGGAGATCACCCCGGCCAGCCGCAGCTTGCTCAGGTGCTGGGAGGCGGTGGCGATGCCGATGCCGACCCTGGCGGCCAGGGTGCCCACGTCGTAGGAGCCGTGGGTGATCAGCCAGACCAGGTGCAGGCGGACCGGACTGGCCAACAGGGCGAAGGTCTCCGCCCCCGAGCGCAGCTGGGCGGGGGTCGGTTCGGTGGCCGCTCCGGTGGTCGGCGGCTCCGCGGGTGCTGGCGATGTCGGCATGTCCCGGCCATTGTTCCGCTACCGCGCGCGGCCCGGCCAGCGCGCCGCCACGTTTCGATACTTGCGCATGTGTCGAAATGATGTGACACTGGGGGCACTCCGAAGGGGAGTAGCCCGCAACACCGCACGTCGACATGCTGAGGACCCCGTGTCCTCCGGCGACGGGACCGGCTCCGGCCGGTGGGCGAGACCTTCGGCCAAGCAGTCATGCCTGGCCGAGCCTCCCTGGAGCCCCGGTCTGGCCGTCCGCCGCCCGGGAAGGAACCCCGCACCGTGCCCAGCAAGCTGGTCCGGCCACTCGCCCTCTGCGTCTCGCTCACGCTGCCCGCGCTGATCACCCGCGTGGCCGGGGCACACCTGCCGCCGCCCGCCGCGCTGCTGCTCTTCGGCGCGGCCGTGGTGGCCGCCTCCTTCCTGCTGGCCTGGGCCGCCGAGGCCGCGCAGGCCGACATCTCCGGCGGGCTGGCCATCGCGATCCTGGCGGTGATCGCGGTGCTGCCGGAGTACGTGGTGGACCTCTACTTCGCCTACACCGCCGGGTCAGACCCGGCCTACGTCGCCTACGCCGCGGCCAACATGACCGGCTCCAACCGGCTGCTGCTGGGCCTCGGCTGGTCGGTGGTGGTGCTGATCGCGCTGGCGGTGGCCAAGCGCCGCAGCGGGCGCAGCGTGCGGGAGCTGGTGCTGGAGTCCGGCTACCGGGTCGAGCTGGGCTTCCTGGCCATCGCCTCGGTGGTGGCCTTCCTGATCCCGGTCAGCGGCCAGATCCCGCTGCTGCTCGGCTTCGCCCTGCTCGGCTTCTTCGGCTTCTACCTGTGGAAGGTCTCCCGGTCCGAGGCGGAGGAGCCGCACCTGGTCGGCCCGGCCGCGGTGATCGGCGCGCTGCCCCGCCTCGGCCGCCGGGCGCTGGTGATCGGGCTGTTCGCCTTCGCCGCGGTGGTCATCCTGGCCAGCGCCGAACCCTTCGCGCACGGCCTGATCGCCACCGGCAGGCAGTTGGGTGTGGACGAGTTCCTGCTGGTGCAGTGGCTGGCCCCGCTGGCCTCGGAGTCGCCGGAGTTCATCGTGGCCATCCTGTTCGCGGTGCGCGGCCAGGGCGCGGCCGCGATCGGCACCCTGATCTCCAGCAAGGTCAACCAGTGGACGCTGCTGGTGGGTAGCCTGCCGGTGGCCTACCTGTTCGGCGGTGGCGGCGCCGGCGGCTTGCAGCTGGACGCCAGGCAGGTCGAGGAGTTCCTGCTCACCGCCACCCAGACCGTGCTGGGCGTGGCCGCGCTGCTGGCACTGCGCTTCCCGCGCTGGGCCGCCTGGACCCTGCTCGGGCTGTTCGCGGTGCAGTTCGCGCTGCCCGGCCAGGCCGCCAGGTACGTGCTGTGCGTGATCTACCTGGTGCTCGCGATCGGCGCGCTGATCCGCAACCGGGCGCACATCCTGCCGACGCTGGCCGCGCCGTTCCGGCGGCAGGGGGCCGAGGTGGCCGAAGCGGAGCTGGCCCGGCGGTGAGCCTGGCGATTCCAACTTCCTTCAAGAACCGTTCATGACGGGGGCGGCACGGTGCTGGCATGCGTCTACCCAGCAGGATCGCCTGCTTCATCGCCATAGTCGCCTCCGTCCTCCTCGCCGCCGCGTTGCCCGCCGCCGCGGCGGCGCCCATCACCACCCACCTGAAGTTCCTGCACAGCCAGAAGTGCCTGGAGACCGCCAGCAACACCGGGCACAACGGGGCCAGGGTCCAGCAGTGGAACTGTGCCGCCCAGCCCGGCGCGTACTGGATCTTCAACCTGCACCACTACAACGAGAACGGGAAGATCCCGGTCTACTGGATCCAGCACAAGGAACACCCCGCGCAGTGCCTCAAGATCGCCGGGCCGAGCTCGGCGAACGGGGCGCGGGCCGAGCTCTACACCTGCGCGGGTCAGCGTGAGGCGTACTGGGAGGTGCGCCTGAAGGAGGACGACCGCCGCTACGCCTACCTGCGCAACGAGTTCACCGGGAAGTGCCTGCAGATCGCCGCGGGCAGCCAGGCCAACGGCGCGGTGGCCGAGCAGTGGGACTGCCAGGGGCAGCAGAACGCCTACTGGAACTTCGAGTGAACACCGGCCGGTAGACCTCGGGTGGCGTGGGCCGTTCGCCCGCGCCACCCCCAGGCGGCAGGTTGCGGGCTGAGGCCGCACAGGATCCGCCGGTGCAGTTGTCGCAGCGGCGCACCGGGTTCCACGCCCAGCTCCTCGACCAGCCGGGTCCGCAGCGCGGCGAACCGGTGCAGCGCCTCGGCCTGTCTGCCGGACTGGCACAGGGCGACCATCAGCTGCGCGGCGGCGCGTTCGTCGAAGGGATGGCTCGCGGCCCGGCTCGCCAGTGCGGGCAGCAGTTCGCAGTGCCTGCCCTGGCGCAGGGCGAGGTCGGCGTGGTCCAGTTGGGCGAGCAGGCGTTGCGCGTGCAGGACCTCGCGCCGGGCGTTGAACCAGGGCAGGTCGATCCCCGCGCAGAACTCGTCCCGCCACAGGGACAGGGCCTGCTCGAACAGGGCGACCGCCCGGTCCTCGTCCCGCTCCGCGCGGGCTTTCGGTAGCAGGTCCTGGAAGCGGTGCAGGTCGATCGAGTGCTCGGGGACGCGGAGCCGGTAGCCGCCCGCGCCGCGTTCGATCGACGCCCCGCCCGCCCTGGCCAGGACCGCGCGCAGCCTGGACAGATAGGAGTACAGGGCGCCGGGACCGCCGGGCGGCGGCCGCTGGCCCCAGAGCCGGTCCGCCAGCTCGGACCGGGTGACCGCGCGGTTGGCCTCGACCAGCAGGGCCGCCAGCACGACGCGTTGTTTGGCGTGGCCCAGGCACACCCGGTGGCCGCCCGAGCTCATCTCGACCGCGCCCAGCACTGCGAAGGTCGCCATGTCCGCCAGCCTGACCTTCCCGGCACCCGGCGGATAAGCGTGCTGGCGGTCAGCTCCCGGCACATTCGCGCCACGCCGGTGGGATGATGGGCCGGTGAGCTCGGATGGCAGTGCACCCCGGATCGACCGCGACCGCGACGAGGAGGGCCGCGCCCGCAACGCCCGGCCCAGGGACGGGCTGGGCAGGCCGCTGCCGCACGGCGCGCCCGGGGTCGAGCGCCTGCCCGAGGGGGTCGTGCGGTCGCCGGAGGAGACCCTGACCGAGGCCCAGCGGCTGCTCGACGCGGGCATGCCCTTCCACGCGCACGAGATCCTGGAGGACGCCTGGAAGTCCTCGGCCGAGGCGCACCGCCTGCTGTGGAAGGGCCTGGCCCAGCTGGCGGTGGGGGCCACCCACGCCGCGCGCGGCAACCACACCGGCGCGGTCACCCTGCTGCGGCGCGGCGCCGGGAACATCGAGGCGTACCAGGAGGATCCGCCGCACGGCATCGACGTGGCCGGGCTGCTGCGGTGGGCGCACGCGCAGGCCGAGGAGCTGGCGGCGGGAACCGGGGGCCTGCCGACGCCCCGGCTCCGTTAGGCGCGGGTCAGTCGGTGTGCAGGCGGACCGCCGCGCCGTCGGGCAGGCCGTGCACCTTCTGCGCGATCGGTCCGCGCACCCGCATGCAGTACACCGCGTCCCTGGCCACCAGGTTGTCCTCGGTGAACTTCCCGCCCAGCACGAACGGGCGCACCGGCAGCAGCCGTTCGCGGTAGCCGAGCGGGCCGTGCCGGTCCTGCCAGTCGGTGGCGAAACCCTTGGCGGCGTTGAGCTCCGGGTCGGCGGCCAGCCAGCTCATCCAGTCGGCCAGTGAGCCGCCGAGGTCGGTGCGCTCGGCGGTTTCCGGGTCGAAGCTGACCACCCGGTCGCCGCTGACCGCGAACTGCACGCCGAAGAGGTCCTGGCCGAAGCAGAACAGGCCGGCCGCCAGCTCGCCGTAGGTGTCCTTCCAGACGCCGGGCTCGTTCCACTCGGCCAGCTCCGGGCCGAGTCCCTCGGTACCGGCGCGGAAGACCTGCACGCCGCCGTTGGCGATGGTGAAACCGTTGGTGTGGCTGAGCAGCGCGGCCAGCTCGGCGAACGGGCCGGAGTCCGCGCCCAGGTGCAGTTCCACCGGCGCGCCCAGCGGGTGGCGGCCGCGGGCGAGCAGGTCGGTGAAGTCGGCTGGAATGTCCACTGTGGTCAGTCCGTTTCCCTGATGACGACCGGGCTCCGGTCGTCGAGCCCCTGCACCTGCTTGGAGAGGGTAGACCCGGCGCTGCGGTTGTCGCTGGCGTCGATGTGCTTCACGCTGGGCACCCAGGGGTGCTGCCGGCCACCCTCGTAGGTCATCGCGGGCGGGTACTCGTCCCGGTCCTTGGGTCGTTCGCCGTCCGCGGCCCGGTACGGCGGGATCGGGCCGGTGGACTCCCTGCGCCGCGCGTCGGCGATCCGTTTGCGCTCGGCGGCGGGCTCGGTCCGGTCCACGTGCAGCACGTCCGGCAGCGGCGTGCCCGGCTTCGAGGTGCTGCCCTCCCAGATGGTGCCGCTGCGGGCCTCGTTCACGTGCTGCAGGGCCTCGGGGTGCCGGTCCCTGGACAGGTAGATCTCGGTGGGCAGCTCCTTGCCGTCCTGCGCCTCGGCCAGCTCGTAGAGCCCGTTGCGGGCGATCGAGCCACCTTCCAGCACCGCGTCTCCGGCGCGCTCACCGACCCAGTCGGCCACCGCGGTGCCGGTCGCGCCCAGTGCCTTCAACTGGTCGTTCCCGGTCAGCTCGCCGAGGCCGCTCAGCCCGGCGCCGAGCAGCTCGGTGCCGGCCTTGGCGACGGCGTCGGCCGGGTTGTCCAGTTGCCTGCTCAGCCAGGACAGCCCGTCGCCGATCAGGCGCTGGTTGTCCGGTTCGAGCAGCCACTCGATGAGTTCCTTGATCGCCCGGCCCCGTCCGCCGCCGGACGGGTCCGGCAGTGGTGGTGGTGGCTTGCCCTGCGCGGTGCGGGCCGCGGCGGCGTTGATCAGCGTGCGGGCCTGGCCGCCGAGGACCGAGGCGTAGTACTCCTCGAACAGGCCCCGCACCGGCTGCGGCAGCGTCTGCACCAGCGCGTACCGGCCCAGGTTGGTCTCGATCAGGTCGGTGATGCCGGTCTTGACGCCGGTCACCTCGGTGGCGAAGTTGTCCGCCCGCACGGCCAGTCCGCCCATCTTCCCGCCGACCTCGGTGGCCCCGGTGAGCGTCTTGCTCGCCCTGGTGTCGAAGGCGCCGCCGGCCGAATCGGTCCACGCCGCCCGGACCGGGGCCAGGTCGTGGCCGCCTGCCTCGGTGAACCGGGTCTGGCCGCCGCGCCAGCCGGTGGCCAGCTGCTTGACCCGGTCCTCGTCGGGTTCCGGCCAGCCGCTGATCGCCTTGACCTTGGGCCACAGGCCGAGCTCAGCCGAGGGCTCCGGGATCGGCACCCGCGCCACCTCCCGTCGGCATGGCCGCCGCGGACGCGCTGTCCGCGTTGAGGTAGTCCTCGGCGCACCGCACGCCGATCTGGGCGTCCTCGGCCATCGCCGGGCCGATCCGGTCCGCGGCGGTGCGGGCGGCCTGGCCGGGCGCGGTGTAGACCGAGCGGAAGGCCTGGCCGAGGACGTCGCCGCCGATACCGGACTCGGCGCCCGCGATCACCGACTTGTCCTGCTGCCAGCCCTGGTCGAGCTCGGTGGCCCGCTGGGACAGCGCCTGCATCGCGGTGCGCACCCCGGCCGGGCGCATGTGCGCGAAACTCATGCCGACAGGGTGGGCGCTGCCTCCCGGTCGTGGGCGGTCATGGCCGGTTGCTGTCGTCGGCGCGGGCCAGCAGCGCGGTCAGCGCGGTGCGGGAGGAGACGCCGAGCTTCTGGAAGGCCCGGCTCAGGTGGGTCTCCACGGTCCGCTCGCTGACCACCAGCAGCGCGGCCACCGCGCGGTTGCTGTGCCCCTTGGCCACCAGCCCGGCGATCTCGGCCTCGCGCGGGGTCAGGCCCAGCGGGTTCGAGCCCGCGGTCCTGGGCACCCGGCGGCCCAGGCGGCGCTGGTAGCGGAGCACGATCTCGGTGTGCGCGCTCGACCCGCAGTCGGCGAACACCGCGGCCGCTTTGTCCATTGTGGACAGTGCGCGGTCCCGGTCGCCCAGGGTGGCGTGCAGCTGGCCGGCCAGCAGGGTGGCGCGGGCGGACTGGACCGGGAACCCGGCCGTGGCGAAGGCGGTGGCGGCGGACTCGGCCAGGGCCAGCGCGGAGTTGCTGTGCTCGGCGGACTTGCCGCAGGCCCGCGCGTAGGCCCCGGCCAGGGTGGCCGCCGCGCCGCTGTAGGGCAGCAGGTCCTCGGTCAGCGCGGCCGCCCGCTGCGCCCAGTCCGCGGCCTCGGCCGGACGGTCCCGCCGGGCCGCGATGTGCGCCAGCTCCAGGTAGGTCAGCACCCGGGCCCGGTGCAGGGTGCCCGGCAGCTCGGGGCCGCCGAGGCTCTCGATGGTCTCGGCCAGCGGGGCGTGGTGGCCGAGGCGGGCCCGGACCAGGTCCCTGATCAGGCTCAGGTGCGGGGCCAGCGGGTGCCAGCTCGCGCAGGACAGGGCGGCCACCTCGCGGCAGGCCCGTTCGACCGCGGGCAGGTCCAGGCAGTACAGGGCGACCGCCGCGCGGGCGCAGAGCACGTTGACCAGCAGCGGTTCGATGCCGGACAGGCGAGCCGCGTCCAGCGCCTCCTCGGCCTGGGCGATCGCCTCGGGCACTCGCCCGGCATGGGCCAGCACGGCCGCGGTGGTGCCCAGCACCTCGCCGCCGAAGGTGAGGTGGCCCAGCCGCTGGGACAGCCGCCGCACCCGCTCCAGCCTGCGCAGCGTGTCGCCAAGGCGCAGGTGGCAGATCGCCTCCACCAGCGGCACCAGGTGGGAGAGGCCCAGGTGCGCCAGGTGGTCCGCCTCGTCCACGCGGTCGTAGATCCCGGCCGCCTCGTCCAGCGCGCGCACCGCCTCGGGCACTCGCCCCAGCTCCGGGTAGCACCAGGCCAGCATGGCCAACGCGGTGCAGCGCAACGGGTCCGGCAGCTGGAGCCGGAGCGCTTCGTCCGCTGCCCCGGCGGCCTCGGCGAAGCGGGCGTCCAGCACCAGGGACAGCGCCAGGTACAGCCACAGCGTGGCGGTGTCGGCGTCCGGGCGGTCGTACTGCCGGGCCAGCTCGGCGCGCAGCAGCCGCCTGCCCTCCGCCGGCTGCCAGAGCAGGCGGCTGGTGGTCGCGCACAGCACCACCGCCTGGTGCCGCAGCGCGGGCGCCTCGGCGGGCGTGGCGTCCAGCTGCACCCGCAGCAGCTCCCAGCACTCCAGGTAGTGCCCGCACATCATCAGCGCGTGCGCCAGGTCCAGCCGCAACCGGCGGCCCAGCTCGTCGCCCGGGTCGGGGTGCCCGCGCAGCGCGACCCGGAGCCAGCTCACCGCGGTGGCCGGGGCCTGGGCCAGTGCCAGCCGGGCCGCCTCGCGCAGCAGCCGCACCGCCTCCGCGTCGCCCACCGCGGCGGAGCGGGCGATGTGCGGGGCGACGGTGGTCAGCGCGGCCCCGCGCCCGGTGAGCAGCCGGGCCGCCCTGCCGTGCGCGGCGGCCCGCCACAGCGGGGTGGCCGAGTGGTAGACGGCGTTGCGCAGCAGTGGGTGCCGGAAGGTCACCCGCTGCCCGGCGCCGGTGCCGCGCAACAGGTCCGCCTCGAACAGCTCCTCGGCCGCGGCGTGCGTGTCCGCCAGGCTCAGGCCGGCGGCCGCGGCGACCAGCTCGGGGTCGACCTGGTCGCCGATCACCGCGGCCGCCCGCGCCACCAGCCGCGCGGCCGGGGAGAGCCGGGCGAGCTCTGTGCGCAGCACCGCCGCGATGCCCGGCGGCACCTCCGTGCCCTGTTCGGCAGGCACGGCCAGCTCGCCGCCGTGCGCGAGCACCTGGAGGTAGAGCGGGTTGCCGCCGGAGAGCTCGTAGAGCCGCCTGCGCGGGCAGTGCGCGGGCAGCAGGTGGCCGGCGGCCTCGAAGTCCAGTGGCGCCAGCTCGATCCGGTGCCGGGCGTCGTCGTAGGCGGGGCCGGTGAGCACCGCGGCCAGCTTGTCCGGCAGCTGCCGCGGCCGGTGCGCGAGCAGGAGCAGCAGCGGAGTCGCCGGTGGGCGGCGCAGCAGGTGGGTGAGCAGCTCGGCGGTGGACTCATCCGCCCAGTGCAGGTCGTCCAGGGCCAGCAGCAGCCCGGCCGGACCGGCCAGCGCGTCCAGCGCGGCGGCCACCGCGCGGTGCAGCAGGTACCGCTCGGCGGCCTGCGGCGGCGGGGCCGGCGGCACCCGCTCGGCCAGGCCGGGGAAGGCGGTGGCCAGCCAGCGCAGGTGACCGGGGCCCAGTGCGGCGGCCTGCTCCTCGGTCAGCGCGGCCAGGTGGTGGTCGAGGGCGTCCAGGAACACCCCGAACGGCAGGTCCCGCTCGAACTCACCGGCCCGGCCGGCCAGCACGGTCAGGCCGCGGTCGGCCGCGCGGAGGCCGATCTCGTGCAGCAGCCGGGACTTGCCGATGCCGGGCTCGCCGACGACCTCCACCGGGGTCAGACCGGCGGGCAGCGCGTCCAGCAGTAGATCGAGCTGGGCCAGTTCACGCTGACGGCCGACGAACATCCGGTCAGTGCAGCACAGAGTGAGCCGCCGCGGGGTCGATCCCGACCGCCTCACTCGGTTGATGGAACGCGCGGGCCGGACCGACCGGTCCGGCCCGCGCGGTTCCGGCTGGCTCAGATCAGGCCGACCTCGGTGAACTTGCGGCCGTTGAGCGGCTGCGGCTCACGCGAGTTGCCGTGGTTGAACAGGCCCTGGAACCGGGCCAGGGTGGCGGCGCTGACGGTCTTCTCGGTGGTCAGGTACCACTGCACACCCTCGTCGAACGGGAAGGTGGTCAGCGAGCCCTCGTAGCGCAGGGTGTGCCGGTTGTGCGGCAGCAGCGTGTTCAGGTCGATGCTGGGGATGCGCACCTGCGCGCCGCACTCCGGGGCCAGCTTGGCCAGCACGGTGTCCACCACCGAGTGCCCGCCCACCCGCAGCGGCACGCCGATCACCAGCAGCTTGCCCGCGGCGCTGCGGTGCACCAGGTGCATTTCCAGCGGGTCGCGGCGGCCGTTGAACTGGTGCTCGGCCGGGGTGTGGAAATGGAACTGGATCAGGTCAAAACGGACACCGCCCGCGGTGACAAATCCGGCGCCCGGCCGGACATCCGCCTGCTCGGTTTCCTCGTGGTCGCGGGTCTGGCAGCCGTTGGGCTTGTCCGCGTCCTTCTGGATGTACTTCAGGACCAGTTCGGAGTGTCCGTAGGTGACATCTAACTTCGGGTGGCTCGGGTCGATCTGGATAGCCCCCGGCACCACGTTGACCGGGCTCTGCGTGGCAGGCGCCTTGGACTGAGCGACCGGGCTGACCACCATGGCGGCGACGGCCACGAGCGGCAGCACGACAGAAAGGGATCGTTTCATGGTCACTTACAGGGCCTTTCAGGAAATTGAAATCACATGGTAGGGCAAAGCTCACGAACCGGTTCATTCAAGACCTAAGGGTCCGGTAAGGGCATCAGTAAAAGGAATGATCTGCGTCACCGCGAACGGCCTTTCGGTCTATTTTCATTTCACCCGAACGGCCTAAGGTGTCATAAAGTGCGCGAAAAGGTGACAATTCGGGCGGGGTTGACCGCCCTGAAGAGAGTCCGGTAGGCAGGGAACCTCTGGGGAGGTGTTGATGACGATCCGCGGCCACCGCGACGTCACCGCCGAGGCGGTTGGCGCGTACTACGACCAGATCACCGAGTTCATCGACGGCGATCTCGGCGGCAGTTTCCACGTCGGCTACTGGGCCGGTCTGCCCTACGGCACCCCGGTGCAGGAGGCCGCGCAGCGGATGACCGCGCTGATGATCGACAAGCTCGCGGTGCGGCCTGGTCAGCGGGTGCTCGACGTGGGCTGCGGCACCGGCCGTCCCGCGCTGGAGCTGGCCAGGGCCACCGGCGCGGAGGTGGTCGGCGTCAACGTCAGCCGCCGCCAGCTCGACCTGGCCGAGCGCAACGCCGCCGAGGCCGGGCTCAGCGAGCGGGTGCGGTTCGAGTTCGCCGACGCGACCGACCTGCCGTACCCGGCGGAGTCCTTCGACGGGGTGTGGCTGTTCGAGTCCCTGTTCCACATGCCCGACCAGGCCAAGGTGCTCCGGCAGCTGGCCGAGGTGCTGCGGCCCGGCGGCCGGCTGGTGATCGCCGACCTGGTGCAGCTGGTGCCGCTGACCGAGGAGCAGAACCAGGAGCTGCGCGAGACCTGGGCGCTCAACAGCATCGCGGCCATCCACCCGCTGGCCGCCTACCCGGCGCTGCTGGCCGAGAGCGGGCTGGAGCTGGTGGAGTCGCTGGACATCACCGAGGACTCGCTGCGCGGCACCTTCCGCGGCCTGCAGGCCGAGCACGACGCCTACGTGGCCGCCAACGGGGAGCTGCCGGAGGAGGCCGACGCCGGGGTGGACAACGGCTGGGCCAAGCTCGCGGTCACCCCCGAGATCGGCTATGCCGTTGTGGTGGCAGGGAAACCGTCCCCTACTGTCGGCGGGTGACCCCGCACGCCCACGCCCTCTTCGCCCACCGCCTGCCCGCACCGGCCGCCGCCACGATCACCCAGGCGCTGGCCGGCGCCGGCCTCGCCGTGCACCAGGTCGAGGCGGACAACACCGACAGCACCGCCGAGGAGCTGACCGGGCTCGCCGAACACTTGGACGGGCCGCTGCTGCTGCTCGGCCACGGCCTCGGCGGCACCGCCGCGCTCCAGGCGGCCACGCGGATCCCGGCCGTCACCGCGGTGGCCACGCTGGCCGCGCCCGCCCCGGCGGAGGTGGCCAAGCTCGGCGCGGCGCTGCTGGTGCTGCACTCGCCGACCGACGCCACGGTGGGGATCGAGCACGCCCGGCGGATCTTCCTGGATGCCCGGCACCCCAAGTCCTTCCTCGCCCTGGACGGGGCCGACCACGACCTCATCCGGCCGCGCGACGCCGCCTACGCCGGCGCGATGATCGCCGCCTGGGCCGCGCGGCACCTGCCGGAGCCCGCCGCCGAACCCGAGGGCCACGTGGTGGTCACCGAGAACGGCACCGGCGCCTACGGGCAGACCATCACCGTGGGGCGGCACGTCATCACCGCCGACGAGCCGCGCCCGCTGGGCGAGGACAGCGGCCTGTCGCCGTACGACCTGCTGCTGGCCGGGCTGGGCGCGTGCACCTCGATGACGCTGCGGATGTACGCCGAGCGCAAGGGCTGGCCGCTGGAGCGGGTCAGCGTGGCGCTGCGGCACTCCAGGGTGCACGCCAGCGACTGCGCGGACTGCGAGACGAAGGACGGCAGGCTGGACCGGATCGAGCGGGCCATCCGGATCACCGGTCAGCTGGACGCGGAGCAGCGTCAGCGCCTGCTGGAGATCGCTGACCGCTGCCCGGTGCACCGCACGCTGCACTCGGAGATCATCATCGACACGGCGGCCTACTGAAGGTAGCGCTGCACCTCGTCGGCGGGCCGGGTGCTCGCCTCGTCGGGGTCCTGGCCGAACTCCGCCGCCGCCCGCCGCTGCCGCAACAGGTCCCAGCACTGGTCCAGCTGCTGTTCCAGGGACTTCAGCCGGGCGCGGTCGGCCTCGGACAGCCCGCCGCCGTGCCCGCGCAGCTCCCGTTCCTCGGCGACCAGCTCGTCGATGGTGCCGAGGATGTCCTTCTCCGCCACGGTCGGCTCCTCTCCAGGACGACTAGCCGCGAGCGTAGTCCGGAGTGGACCGCAGCGCCCGGATCGCCCAGTCCAGCGCGGGGGAGACCCGGTCGCGGACGGTGGCGGCCAGGTCCGGCTGGGGAAGTCCCACGGCTTGCCGCTCGGCCAGTTCGCCGATCGAGTAGTCCATGCCCCCACCCTCGGATCTCCCCTTGGCGGAGACGCAAGCCCTCAGCAGATCGACTGGGTCCCGGTGTCCAGCGCGCGCCGGTGCAGCTGGTCCAGACGGTGCCGGAGCCCGCCGGTCAGCTCGGCCTCCAGCAGCAGTACCCGGCAGCGCAGGTCTGGGCGTCGAGTGTCCTTTGTGGACACCAGCTCGGCGAGCAGTCTGGTGGTCAGCTCGTCGAGGCGCTGCCGGATCACCGCGAGGTCCGGCCGGGTGGTGGGCGCGCGGTCCGGGTGCCGGGTCCAGAAGGCGAACAGGCCGCGCTGGACCGCCTTGTTCGCGGTGATCTGGTCCTGGAAGAAGCGGACCGAGACCTCCGGGTCCAGGCCGAGTGGGCCTGCCTTGGCGCGCACGGCGTCCAGCACCTGCTGCTCGCGCACCGGATCGTCGATCGTCTTGCCGGTGCCGAACTTCGCGGCGGCCACCAGGTCGCCGACCAGCAGCCGCTGGATCACCAGCTCGGTCAGCGGGCCGAGCCCGCGGGCCTCGACCGTCGCGGTGACCGGGGTGGCGGCCATCGCGGCCGGGCCGCCCACGGTGAGCGCGCCGAGCAGGACCGAGGCGAGCAGCGCGAGGCGGCGGAGGCGCATGGCTGCACAGTAGACCGGCGGCTCGCGCTAGAGCGAGACCAGCAGCACCCCGCCCGCGACCGCGACCAGACCGGCGATCCGCCAGGCGGTGAGGCGTTCGCGCAGCACCAGCACGCCGAGCAGCACGCCCAGCACCACGTTCAGGGTGCGGCCGGTGGCCACCGCGCTCACCGGTTCCAGCGACATCGCCACCAGCACCAGGCCGTAGCTCGCGGGGGCCAGCACCGCGATCGGCAGCGCGCGCCGCCAGTGCGTCAGCACCGGGCGGACCGGGCGGCGGCGCAACCGGACCACCGCCGACAGCAGCACCACCTGACCCAGGTTGGCCACCGCGAGGTAGGGCAGCACCTGGGCGCCGAGCTGGTTCACCGCGTAGGTGTCCCACAGCGTGTAGGCGCAGCTGCACGCCGCCACGCCCAGCCCCAGCAGCGTCCCGCGCGCCACCCTCTGCCGCTGCCACACCCGGTCCAGCGCCAGCACCCCGCCGAGCACCAGCCCGATCCCGCACCAGGCCTGGAGTCGCGGCCAGCCCGCCCACGGGATGGTGGCCATGGTGACCAGCACCGGCGGCGTGCCCCGGCTGACCGGGTAGACCACGGAGAACTCGCCGGCGCGGTAGGCCTGGTGCAACACCACGGCATAGGCGGTGTGCAGCACCATGCTGACCAGCGCGGGCCAGACCGAGGGCAGCACCGTCCCGTTGGCCAGCGCCCAGCCCAGCAGCCCGAGCGAGGCGGGCGCGGCGATCACCGAGTACAGCCAGACGAACTCCGGTCCCTGCTGTGGCGCGGACTTGACCAGCAGGTTCCACCCTGCGTGGCACAGCGCGGCCACCGTCAACAACCCCAGAGCAATCACGTAGACAGTGTCTACCAGCTAGAGTAGACGCTGTCTACGAAGGGAGTGGCCGATGGTGGCGGACGATCTCCGGGAACAGCTGCTCGGCGCGGCCGCCGAACTGCTCGACCAGGACGGCGTGGAGGCGGTGACCATCCGGGAGACCGCCCGGCGTTGCGGCGTCTCGCACGGCGCGCCCCGCCGCCACTTCCCCTCGCGCACCAGCCTGCTGGGCCACCTGGCCACCCGCGTGGCCGGTGAGCTCGGCGCCGCGCTGGACCGCACCGACGAGCAACCGGACCAGCTCGCCCGCGCCTACCTCGACTTCGCCGCCGCGCGCCCGCACGCCTTCGACCTGCTGCTGCGGCACGACCTGCTGGAGGCATCCGGCGCGAACCTGCGCTCGACGATGATCCCGCTGGTCGGCCGCTGGTGCGCGGCCTGGCGGTCGGCGCACCCCGCGGACACCGAGGAGGACGCGCTGGCCCGCCTGGTCGCGGTGCACGGCATCGCCTCGCTGGTCTCACACCAGGCGCACCGGGCGATCGCCCTGGACGTAGCTGCACTGGTAACGCGCGTGCTGCGCCCGGACACCACCTAGGCTGCCCGCATGACGAAGATCGACCCCGCCACCACGGCCCTGGTACTGGTGGACCTCCAGCGCCGGATCATCGCACTGCCCACCACCCCGCACCCCGGCTCCGCGGTGCTGGCCAACGCGATCCGGCTGCGCGATGCCTTCCGCGCCGCCGGTGCGCCGATCGTGCTGGTGCAGGCCCACCGCCCGAACGTCGAGCAGCCAGAGGGCAGCGAGCTCGATCCGGCGCTGACCCCGGCCGAGGGTGAGGAGCTGGTCACCAAGCACACCATCGGCGGCTTCTACGGCACCGGGCTGGACGCCCACCTGCGCGCGCTGGGGGTGCGCACGGTGGTCTTCGGCGGGATCGCCACCGAGATGGGGGTGGAGTCCACGCTGCGCGCCGCGGCCGACCACGGGTACGAGACGGTGGCGGCGGCGGATGCGATGACCGGCATGTCCGCGCTCGCGCACGAGTCGGCGCTCACCGTGGTCTTCCCGCGGTTCGGCGAGGTGCTCAGCACCGAGGAGATCGTGGCCGCGCTGGGCTGAGACGGCTCCGCCGGGCTGCTCGCGCTCGGCTCGCCCAGCCCACCAGCACGGTGAGCGCGAAGGCGGGCAGCAGCGCGTTGAGCGCGGGCACGCCCCACGGCGCGAGCAGGCCGATCGCCGCGGTGACCACCCAGATCACCAGTGCGCTGGGCACCCAGGCCGGTGGCGGCGCGGGCAGTTCGCCGCTGGGGCGGGACTCCGCCAGCAGCGGTCGCCAGCGGCGCACCACGTAGTACTCCGCGGTGGCGATGCCCACCACCGGCGGCAACACCCCGGCCAGCACCGCCAGCAGACTGTCCACAGTGGACAGAATGCCGGTGGCGGAGGCGATCGCGCCGAGTGCGCCCAGCAGCACGGTGAGCAGGCGCGGGCCGGGGCGGCGGCCGATCAGGGTGTCCAGCGCGTTGGCCAGGCTGAGGGTGCCGACGTAGAGGTTGAGGTTCTGGATGTTGGCGGTGGCGGTGATCAGCACCGCGATGCCCAGCAGACCGGAGCCCGCAGTGACGATGGCGACCACGTCCTTGGTCTGGAAGGCCAGCGCCAGCGCGATCCCGCACAGGCCGATCAGCAGCTGGCCGAGCACGGTGCCGAACACGGTCAGCCGCACCACATCCGCGCGGTCGCGGGTGAACCGGGTGATGTCGGGGGCCACCACGATGCCGATGATCCACACGCCGACCACCGCGGTCACCCCGGCCGGAATCGACATGCCCCCGGCCGGTTCGGCCAGCGGGCGGTCCCAGAGCTGGGTCACGGCCAGATAGGCCGACAGGGCAAGGAAAGCGGGCGCGGTGACCGCGGCGGTGCGGGCCATCACGGTGAAGCCGAACATCACGATCGCGGTGATCCCGGCGCCGGCGATGAGCGCCCACACCCAGGTCGGCCCGCCGACGATGGTGTGCAGTCCTTGCGCCACAACGGTGTTGAGCACGCCGAACCAGCCGGTGACGCAGCAGGCCAGCACCAGCCCGAGGATCGCCGAACCGTAGCGGCCCAGGCCGGTCCACCGGGTGAGCACGGTGGTGGCCAGTCCCTCGCGCATGCCCATGGTGCCCATCGCCAGCAGCGCCACGGTCTGGATCACCAGGCCCAGCACCAGAACCCCGGCCGCGGGCCAGAAGCCCAGCGAGATGCCGAGCAGCGCGCCCAGCATCAGCAGGCCGATGTTGCCCGCCTGGCCGAAGGACTGCACCGCGACCGTCCGCCAACCGTGTCGCGCCGCGGGCGGAACCCGGCGCAGGGTGTAGTCCTCAGCCACGCGAGGGAGTATGGGGGGAGTTCACCGGTTGGGACCGGCGGACTGAAATTTCCCGTCCTGGGCCTGAAAAGCCGGGCTACTCGGCGCGTTCGGCGTCCAGCTTGGCCAGTTCGCCGCGCACCTCCTCGGCCTCGCGCATGCCCAGCTCGGCGAACAGGGCCAGCGCCTGCCGCCAGTGCCGGTGCGCGTCGGCCGGGCGGTCCAGGCCCTGCTGGATCCGGGCCAGGCAGCGGTGCGCGCAGGCCCGCTGGTAGGCATCGCCCACCTCGGCGGCCAGCGCCTCCGACCGGCGCGCGTAGTCCAGGGCCAGCTCGAACAGCCCGCCGCGCAACGCGGTCTGGCCCAGGCCGAGCAGCGCCTCGGACTCGTGGCCGGGGCTGGCGATCTCCCTGGCCAGGGTCAGCGCCTGCTGGTAGTGCTCGCGCGCATCCGCCAGCTCGCCGGTGTCGAAGCAGACATCGCCCAGGTTGCGCAGCGCGTAGCCGCGCAGTCCCCGGTCACCGGTGTCCTCGGCGGCGGCCAGCGCCAGCCGCAGCTCCGCCAGCGCGTCACCGCGGCGGCCCAGCCCCCGGTAGCCCGCGCCGAGGCCGATCCGCGCGCCGATCTCCACCTGCCGGTCGCCGGTCTCCTCGGCCAGCGCGACCGCGCGCCGCAGGTGCGTCAGCGCCTCCTCGGCGCGGCCCAGAGCCGGGTAGGTGTGGCCGAGGCCGGTGAGCACGTGGCCCTGGAGGCTGACATCGCCAGCCTGCTCGGCCGCGGCCAGCGCGTGCTGGAAGTGCCGGAGCGCCTGCTCGTGCCTGCCCAGCCGCCGGTGGGTGAAGCCCAGCCCGGCCTGCGCGTAGCCCTGCACGCCGACCAGACCCGCTGATTCGGCCAGGACGAGCGCCTTGGTCAAGTGCTCCAATGCCAGCGGGTACCGGCCCTGCCACCAGTAGACGTAGCCGAGCCGGTACTGCGCCTGGCCCTCCAGCGCCTCGTCGCCGCTCGCGCGCGCGTGCGCGATCACCTTGCTGTGCAAGGCGTGGCCGTCGTCGTAGTAGCCGCGGAAGTTGAGGTAGTGCTGGAGCGCGGCGGAGAGGTAGGCGGCGTGCTCCGGCGCGCAGTGGATCGCGGTGGTGATCAGGTTGCCGCGCTCACGTTCCAGCCACACCCCGGCCAGCGCGCGGGTGCCCAGCTCGGGGCCCGGCCGGTCGGGGGCGGGTGAGTCGGTGCGCAGGTGCTTGTCCACCGGGACCAGGGTGTTCATCGCCGCCGCGGTGCTGTGCCGGTAGAACTCGCACAGCCGCTCCAGCGCGGCCTGCCGCTCGGCCTCCGGCTCGCCGCAGGTGAGCAGCTGGCGGGCGTGCGCGCGGCACAGGTCGTGGAAGCGGTAGCGGCCGGGCGCGGGCTGCTGGAGCAGGTGCACGTCGACCAGGTCCTCCAGGCCCTGCTCCACCTCCTCGGGGTCGCCGTCGGTGAGCGCGGTGGCGGCCCAGGCGTCGAACTCCGCGCCGGGGTGCAGGCCGAGCAGCCGGAACAGCCGCTGCCGGGCGGGGGAGAGCTGCTGGTAGGACAGCGCGAACGCGGCCGCCACCCCGACATCGCCCGCGGTCAGCTCACCCAGCCGCCGCCGCTCGTCGCGCAGCCGCGCGGCCAGGTGCTCCACCGTCCAGCTGGGCCTGCTGCGCAGCCGGGCCGCGGCGATCCGGATGGCCAGCGGCAGCGCGCCGCACAGCGCGACCACCTCGGCCACCGCCGCTGGTTCGGCGGTGGCCCGCTCGGACCCGGCGATCCGGGCGAACAGGGCGGTGGCGTCGCCGTCGGGCAGCACGTCCAGGGAGAGGATGTGCGCGGCCTCCAGGTCGGTCAGCCGGTGCCTGCTGGTGATCAGCACCAGGCACTCCGGGTTGCCCGGCAGCAGCGGGCGGACCTGGGCCGCGCTGGCCGCGTTGTCCAGCACCACCAGCGCCCGCTTCCCGGCCAGGTGCCGCCGCCACAGCCCGGCCCGCGCCTGGAGCTCGTGCGGGATCTTCTCCCCTGGCACGCCCATCGAGCGCAGCAGGGTGTGCAGCGCGGCGGCCGGTTCGGTGGGCTGCTGGTCCTCGGTGTGCGCGTGCAGGTCCAGGAACAGCTGGGCGTCGGGGTAGCGGTCGGCGATCTGGTGCGCGGCCCGCACCGCCAGCGCGGTCTTGCCGATCCCGGCCATCCCGTCGATCGCGGTGATCACCACCGCGCTGCTGGCCCCCGGCACCGCGGGCAGCCGGTCCAGCACCCGCCGCAGCTCCTCGTCCCGGCCGGTGAAGTCGTCGATGTCCCTGGGCAGCAACCGCCACGCGGGCGCGGCCGCCTCGGGCGCGGGCGCGGCCAGCGCGCTGTCCCCGGCCAGCATCCGCTGGTGCAGCGCGCGCAGGTCCGCGCCGGGCTCGATGCCCATCTCCTCGACCAGCGCGGTGCGCACCCGGTGGAAGGTCTGCAACGCCTCGGCCTGCCGCCCACTCCGGTAGAGCGCCACCATCAGCTGACCGGCCAGCCGCTCGTCCAGCGGCCGCTGCCCGGCCCACGCGGTCAGCCTGGGCAGCAGGTCGAGGTGCTTGCCGCAGCGCAGCGCCACCTCCACGTGGTCCAGCTCCGCGGCCACCCGCACCCGCTCGAACCCGGCCCGCACCTGGTCGAACCACGGCGTGTCGAACCCGGCGAACGGCTCGTCCCGGCACAGCTGGAAGGCCTGCTCGAACAGCGCCAGCCGCTCTGTGTCCTCGGCACTGGCCCTGGCCGCCGCGACCAGCCGCCGGAAGCGGTGCAGGTCCACGGACTCCTCGTCCACGGTGAGCACGTAGCCGCCGGACTGCCGCTGGATCCGCACCTGCCCGGTCTCGTCCAGGACCTGCCGCAGCCGGGTGAGGTAGCTGCGCAGGGTGCCGCCCGCCCGCTGCGGCGGCCGCTCACCCCAGACCCGCTCGATCAGCTGGTCGGCGGTGACCGCCTGGTTGGCGTTGACCAGCAACGCGGCCAGCACCCGCCGCTGCCGGGCAGGCCCCAGGTCGAGCAGCCGCCCGCCTGCCCGCGCCTCGACCCCGCCCAGCACCAGGAACTCGACCGTCACGCATCCCCCTGTCGTCACCCCCGGCATACCAGCCCCGAGCAGCGAGTTCAACGTTCATTCAACGTCTTCGCGGCCAGCGTCCGGCAGAGTGTGGCAGGGAGCGGGCTGCCCATTACCTGGGGGTGTGGGCAGCCCGCCAATCGTTTTCCCGGTCCAGGTCGGACACGACCTAGCAGCGCTCCTTCTGCGGCTCGCCGAAGACCTCGACCTGGGGCAGGTCGTGGCCGAGCCGGTCGCGTTTGGCGGTCAGGTAGCCGATGTTGTGCCGGTTGGCCGGCATCACCAGCGGAACCCTGGCCACCACCGGGATGCCGTGGGCCGCCAGGGCCTGGAACTTGTCCGGGTTGTTCGACAGCAGGCGCACCGAGCGGATCCGCAGGTGCCGCAACACCTTCGCGGCCGGTCCGTAGTCCCTGGTGTCCACCGGCAGGCCGAGCTCGGTGGCCGAGTCCAGGGTGTCCAGGCCCTGCTCGTCCTGCAGCACGTGCGTGCGGACCTTGGCCACCAGGCCGATGCCCCGGCCCTCGTGGCCGCGCAGGTAGACCAGCACCCCGCTGCCCTCGCGCACGATCGCGTCCAGCGCGCCGTTGAGCTGCTCGCCGCACTCGCAGCGCATGGCGCCCAGGATGTCCCCGGTCAGGCACTCCGAGTGCACGCGCACCAACACGTCCGCCCGGTCCCGCGCGCAGCCGTAGACCAGCGCCAGGTGCTCGTGGCCGTCCGCCCAGAACGCGATGGCCCGGAACCTGCCGCGCCGCGTGACCAGGTCGGATTCGGCGATCTCGGTGTCGCTGAAGGCTTGTGTGTACATCCGGCCTCTCCTCACCCCAGTCCGGCCGGGCGTTGTCTACGCTCGGCCGGAGGTTGCCCCGTTTTCCGCACTGCCCTGGAGGTCACCCTGTTCAGCATCACCGTCCGTGATCACGTCATGGTCGCCCACAGCTTCCGGGGCGAGGTCTTCGGTCCGGCACAACGCCTGCACGGAGCTACGTTCGTGGTGGACGCCCGGTTCAGCCGGGCGGAGCTGGATTCGGACAACATCGTGGTGGACATCGGACTGGCCACCAGTGAGCTGGGCGAGGTGCTGGCCGAGCTCAACTACCGCAACCTGGACGAAGTGCCCGTTTTCGCCGGGATCAACACCTCCACCGAGTACCTGGCCAAGCACATCGCCGACCAGCTGGCCGCCCGGGTGCACGCCGGATCGCTCGGCGAGGGCGCACGCGGGCTGGCCAAGATCGAGGTCACCCTGCACGAGTCGCACGTGGCCTGGGCGAGCTACGAACGCCCGCTGTGACCGTCTGGTTCGTGCTGCCCGGCGACATCGACGACCGGGCCGCGCCCAGCGGCGGCAACGTCTACGACCGCAGGGTCAGCCAGGAGCTGACCGCCCTGGGCGTGGACGTGCGCGAGGTCCCGGTCGCCGGAACCTGGCCGCGGCCGGATCGGGCCAGCCGGGCCGCGCTGGCCGCGGCGCTGGCCGACCGGCCGGCCGGGGCGGCGGTGCTGCTGGACGGGCTGGTCGCCTGCGGGGTGCCCGAGCTGCTGCGACCGGAGGCGGACCGGCTCAACCTGGTGGTGCTGGTGCACCTGCCGCTGGCCGACGAGACCGGCCTGGACCCGGCGCTGGCCGACCGGTTGGACGGAGCGGAGCGGGCTAGCCTGCGCGCCGCCCGCGCGGTGGTCGCCACCAGTTCCTGGGCCGCGCGGCGGCTGGTCGAACGGCACGGCCTGGCCGCGGATCTGGTGCACGCGGTGCTGCCGGGTGTGGACCCCGCGCCGCTCGCGTCCGGCACCGATGGGGTGTCCGGGTTGCTGTGCGTGGCCTCGGTGACCCCGCGCAAGGGCCACGACCTGCTGGCCGAGGCGCTCGCGACGGTCGCGGAGCTGCCCTGGCGGTGCCGGTGCGCCGGGCCGACGCGCGATCAGGCGCAGCTGCGGCTGGTGCGGGGGCTCATCGAGCGGCACGGGCTGGGCGAGCGGTTCCAGCTGC
Source organism: Crossiella sp. CA-258035 (assembly GCF_030064675.1). Taxonomy (GTDB): domain Bacteria; phylum Actinomycetota; class Actinomycetes; order Mycobacteriales; family Pseudonocardiaceae; genus Crossiella. The sequence goes on along the minus strand of NZ_CP116413.1, from coordinate 5,618,998 downwards.
TCGGGCCGCTGACCGGGGCATCGCTGGCACAGGAGTACGGCGCGGCCGACCTGCTGGTGCTGCCCTCCCGCGCGGAGACCTACGGCATGGTGGTGACCGAGGCGCTGGCCAGGGGCGTCCCGGTGCTGGCCAGCTCGGGCAGCGGTGTGCCGGAGGCCCTCGGTGACGGCGGCCTGCTGGTGCCGCCCGGTGATCAGGCCGCGCTCGCCGCGGCGCTGCGGCGCTGGCTGACCGATGCCGACCTGCGGCGTGACCTGCGGGTATCCGCGCGCCGACGGCGGGCGGAGCTACCGGACTGGGCGGCTTCCGCCAGGGCGCTGGCGCGGGTGCTGGCTACTGTGCGCGCATGACCTACACCCCGGAATGGCTGGCCTTGCGCGAACCGGTGGACGCCGAGTCGCGCGCCACCGAGCTGCTCGACCCGCTGCGCGTCGCGCTCGGCCCCGCGGCCGGGCTGGTCATCCACGACCTGGGCTGTGGCAGCGGTTCCCAGGCCCGCTGGCTGTCCGGTCGGCTGCCCGGCCCGCAGCGCTGGGTGCTGCACGATGAGGACCCGCGCCTGCTCGCCCTGGCCGAGACCAGCCTGGACGTGCCGGTGGAGATCCGCCAGGGCGACATCGGCGACCTTCGCGCGGAGGACCTGGCCGGGGCCTCGCTGGTGACCGGTTCCGCGCTGCTGGACCTGTTCACCACCGAGCAGCTGAACGGATTGGTGTCGGCCATCGTAGAAGCCGGTGTGCCAGCTTTGTTCACCCTCTCCGTCGCCGGGCGGATCGACCTGGACCCGGCCGAGGATCTCGACGCCGGGTTCGAGGCCGCCTTCAACGACCACCAGCGCCGCCACGGCCTGCTCGGCCCGGACGCGCCCGCCGCGACCACCGAGGCGTTCGAGCGCCACGGCTACCGGGTGATCACCCGGCCCAGCACCTGGCGGCTCGGCCCGGACCGGCCCGAGCTGACCACGGAATGGCTGCACGGCTGGGTCGGCGCGGCCGTCGAACAGCAACCCCGGCTGGCCGCTGACGCCCCGGAGTACCTGCGGCGCAGGCAGGCCACCGGGTTCCGGGCCCTGGTGCACCACGTGGACCAGCTCGCGCTACCGGGGGCGGGCTGATGCGCGCGCTCTGGCCCTGGCTGCGACTGGTCGCGGCGGCGGGCATCCTGGTCGCGCTGGGCTGGCAGCTGGGTGCGGGCGCGGTGCTGGACGGGCTGCGGTCGATCGGGTTCGGCTCGGTGCTCGCGGCACTGGGCATCGGCGCGCTGACCACCTTGGCGAGTGCGCAGCGGTGGCGGCTGGTGGCTGGCGGGCTCGCGTTGCCGCTGACGCTGGGGCGGGCGGTCGCGGACTACTACCGAGGGCTGTTGCTGAACGCGGTGCTGCCCGCCGGTGTGCTCGGGGATGTGCACCGGGCGGTGAGTCATGGCAAGGAGTCCGGGGACCTGGGGCGCGGGGTGCGGGCGGTGGTGTTCGAGCGGTTCGCGGGGCAGGTGGTGCTGATCGCGACGGGGGCCGGGGTGCTGGCGACCGGGGCCGTGCCCGCGTTCGCGCTGGAACTGAGCCCGCCACTGATCGGCTCGGTGTTCGGCGGTGCCGCGGTCGTGCTTGTGCTGCAACGGATTCCCGCCGTGCGCCGCGAGCTGGCCGCCACCCTCGCCGACGCCAGGGCGCTGCTCGCGGGTGGTCTGCTGCTCCGGGTCGGGCTGCTGTCCGCGGCCGGGGTCGCCGGGCACGTCCTGCTCTTCCTGGTGGCCGCCAGGGTCGCGGGCGTGACCGCGCCGCTGGGTCAGCTGCTGCCGCTGTTCGTGTTGGCGTTGCTGGTGATGGCGGTGCCGGTCAACCTCGGCGGGTTCGGGCCGCGCGAGGCCTTCCTGGCCGTGGCCTTCGGCGCGGCCGGGCTCGGCGCGGAGCGGGGACTGGCCACCGGGGTGGTGTACGGCGCGCTGGCACTGGTGTCCGCGCTGCCCGGGGTGCTGACGCTGCTACCCGGGCAGCGCCGCGAGGGTGTGCCGGAACGTCTCGACCAGTCCCGCCAGCAGCTCCGCCCCCTTGCGGGCTGAGGCCAGCGAGGGACGGCCGATCACGCCGGACTCGGTGTAGGCGGCCAGGCCCAGGGTCAGCAGGTGCGGGCGTTCCCCGGCCTCGTGGTCGCTGGTCTCGAAGCCGGGGCGGAGCAGTTCCGGGTTGGTGTGCAACAGGATCGAGGTTTCCAGCTCGCCCGCGTGCATGTCCGCGAGGGCGGAGGTCTCGATCCCGGCCCGCTCCCGCGCGACCCGCCAGTCCGCCGAACCCGGGAACAGGGCCAGGCCCTCGGACTCCTGGACCAGGTTGGACAGCACGTAGTTGCCGCCGTGCGCGTTGACCAGCACCAGGTTCGGCACCCCGGACTTCCGCAGCGAGTCCGCGATGTCGCGCACCACCGCGTACAGCGTCGGCGCGCTGATGCTCACCGTGCCCGGCCAGGCCGCGTGCTCGTGCGAGCAGGAGATGGTGATCGGCGGCAGCAGCTGCACCGGGTGCGCGGCGGCGAGCTCGCGGGCGATCGCACACGCGATGAGCGTGTCGGTGGCCAGCGGCAGGTGCGGGCCGTGCTGCTCGTGGCTGCCCACCGGCAGCAGGGCCACCCGGGCCCCGCGGTCGCGGACGTCCACGGTGGTGTCGGTCGGGAGCATGTCAGGCACCGTAGTCAATGCGGTGGCACAGCGCCGGGAGCGAGCCGTCGGCCAGCCTGGGCAGCACCTCGGGCAGCTCCTCGAACGGGCTCGACCCGGTGATCAGCGCGTCGAACACCGGATCGGCCAGCAGTTCCAGGGACAGCGCCAGCCGCTGGGCGTAGTCGCGGTCCGGCCGGGCCACCGTGCCCACCTGGCTGCCCCGGATGCGCAGCCTGCGCGAGTGGAACGCCTCGCCCAGCGGCAGGCTGACCCGCCGGTCGCCGTACCAGCTCAGCTCGACCACCTCGCCCTCCGGCGCGAGCAGCTCCAGGGACAGCGCCAGGCCCGCCTCGCTGGCGCTGGCGTGCAGCACCCGGTCGTTGTCCCGCAACGCCTGCTCCGGCGCGGCGAAGGACACCCCCAGCGCCTCGGCCACCGCGGCCCGGCTGGGATCGGTGTCCACCAGCTGGACCCGGACGCCGGGGAAACGGGCCAGCAGCGCCGCCGCACTGCACCCGATCATGCCGCCGCCGACCACCGCGATCCGGTCGCCGACCATCGGCCTGGCGTCCCAGAGCGCGTTCACCGCGGTCTCCACCGTGCCGGCCAGCACCGCGCGCTCCGGCGGCACGGCATCCGGCACCGGGGTGACCGCGCGCGAGCCCACCACGTACTCGGTCTGGTGTGGATAGAGGCAGAACACGGTGCGCCCCACCAGGTGCCGCGGCCCTTGTTTCACCACCCCGACGTTGAGGTAGCCGTACTTGACCGGCCAGGGGAACTCGCCCTCCTGGAACGGCGCGCGCATGAGCGCGTGCTGGTTGGCGGGCACGCCGCCGCGCAGCACCAGCGTCTCGGTGCCCCGGCTGACCGCGGTGTGCAGCGTCTGGACCAGGACGTCACCCGGTCCCGGATCGGGTGGAAAAACCGGTCGGATCTCACAATTTCCCGGACCGGTGACCCAAAGTGCCCTTGCTGAACGTTTCACCAATGGAACCTCCGAGAACGCGGACGACGGTGAGGGACCGATGACCACACTTCAGCACACCACGGCGCCCGCCGTGCCCGAGCAGGCGGGCTGGGTCGTCGCCCAAGTCGCGTTGCTCGGCCTCATCGGCGGCACGATCGGGCTGGGCAGCCTGGGCTGGCTCACCGGACTCGCCTACGCCACCGCCACCTTCTTCCTGGTCAGCCACGCGCTGCGGCGCGCGGGAACCACCCTCGGACCAGCCGACCGGGTCACCCTGGCCAGGGGCGGGCTGGTCGGGGTGGTCACCGCGCTGGTGGCCGACCGGGCCGAGGCCGGCCTCCTGCTGGTGGTGCTGGCCGCGGTCGCGCTGGCACTGGACTGTGTGGACGGACAGGTGGCCAGGCGCACCGGCACCACCTCGGCCTTCGGCGCCCGGTTCGACATGGAGGTCGACGCCTTCCTGATCCTGGTGCTCAGCGTGCACGTCTCGCTGCACCTGGGGCCGTGGGTGCTGCTGATCGGCGCGGCCCGCTACCTGTTCGTGGCCGCCTCCTGGGGCCTGCCCTGGTTGCGCGGGGCACTGCCGCACAGCCTGGCGCGCAAGGCGGTGGCCGCGGCGCAGGGCATCGTGCTGGTGGTGGCCGCCTCGGCGGTGCTGCCGTACGCGGAGGTGCTCACCGCGGCCGCGCTGGGCACGCTGCTGTGGTCCTTTGGTCGCGACATCGCCTGGCTGCGGCGACAGGCGCCCGTTCTGGTGGAAGGATCCCGTCATGGCTGAACCGGCGTCCCCCGCGCGCATCGCGGGCACGGTCGCACTCTGGGCGCTGCGGGTGCTGCTCGCCGCCTACTTCGTCTACAGCGGCTACCTGCTGCTGGGTGACGGCCTGGCCGGCAAGTTCGACAAGATCGGCCTTGGCCAGTGGCTGCGCTACCTCACCGGCGTGCTGGAGATCGCCGGCGCGGTTGGCCTGCTCGTGCCGCGCCTGGGCGGACTGGCCGCGCTGGGCCTGGCCGGGGTGATGACCGGGGCGGTGGCCACCGAGCTGTTCCTGTTGCGGGACACCGCGGGCGCGCAGCTGCCCGCGATCCTGCTGGCGCTGGCCGCGGTGGTCGCGGTCTTCCGCTGGCAGGACGTGACCGGCGCGCTCAGGCTGCTGCGTCCCGCTTTGGCAGGTACCGCAACACCGCCACGTCCCCAATCCGGGTGACCTCCTCCAGGTGGAACCGGCGGGCCGGGCCACCCGGGAACTCGGCCGGGTTCAGGAACCGCGGCGCGGCGGCCTGTCCGATGAGCATGGGCGCGATGGCGATCCGGACCTCATCGGCCAGTCCCGCGGCGAGGAAGGCGGTGTGGATGCTGCCACCCCCTTCCACCATCAACCTGCCGACCCCGCGAGCGCCAAGATCGTCCAGCAACGCCCCGAGCCCGACCTCGGGTCCGAGCGGGACGACCGTGGCCAGCTCACCCACCCGCGCGGTGGCGGCCGCTGCGCCGGAATCATTGGTGTACACCAGCTTCTGGCCACCGCAGTGCCAGAACTTGAGTCCGGGGTCCAGCTCGCCGGAACCGGTCACGGCCACCTTCAGCGGGTACTCGGGCAGCCCCCGCGCGATCCGGGCGGCCCGGCGGTCCGGGCAGTTGACCAGCAGGCGGGGGTTGTCCGCGCGGATGGTGGCGGCCCCGATCAGGATGGCGTCGGACTCGGCGCGCAACTGGTCCACCCGGTCGAAGTCCTCGGTGTTGGACAGCGGAAACCGTTGCGGGCTCACGTCATCGATGTAGCCGTCCACGCTGACGGCGACGCTGAGCAACACGTGCGGTCGGGTCATATCTAGACACGCTACCCGTGAACCGGCCGTGACCGGGACCACGTGTACCCGGACAGCGCAACGCTCGGACGAGAGGACAGCGAATGTCGACTGTGGACGGTCGCGCGGGCGAACCCGCCGCTGACAGCACCACCGTGCCCGGCCCGGTCGCGCCCCGCACCGTGCTGCGCCGCGCCGCAGCCCGCCTCGCCACCGCCCTCGCCGCCCTCCTCGTCCTAGCCGCCCTGTTGCTGCCCAACGACATCGACCGCCTCACCCCGGCCGCCTTCACCCGCATCCCGGTCGAAGCCCCGCTCGCCCTGCTCCTGCTGCTCGCCCTCCCCGCCAAACCCCGCCGCGTCGCCGCCCTCCTCGGCGGCCTCGCCCTCGGCCTGTTCACCGCCCTCAAACTCCTCGACCTGGCCTTCGACTCCGTCCTCCTGCGCCCCTTCGACCTCGTCCTGGACTGGTCGCTGCTGACCCCCGCCGTGGACTACCTGGAGGTCACCCTCGGCCGTCCGGCCGCCCTCGCCGCCGTGGCCGCGGCCGTGCTGCTCGTGCTCGCGCTGACCGCGGCGGTCGCCTGGTCGGTGCGCCGACTGACCACCCTCGCCGCGCGCCGCCGCCGGAGCGCGATCCGGGCGGTGGCGCTGATCTCGGTGGTCACCATCAGCGCCGGGTTGCCGGTCGCGGCGAGCGCCACCGCGGCCTTCGAGCACGCCCAGCGGGTGCGCGCCGGACTGCTCGACCAGCGGGCCTTCGCCGAGGCGGCCGCGGTGGACCCGTTCCGCGACGTTCCCGGCGCCGAGCTGCTGACTGCCTTGCGCGGCAAGGACGTCGTGCTCAGCTTCGTGGAGAGCTACGGGCGGGACGCGGTCGACTTCCCCGGTGTGAGCTCGGTGCTGGCGGCCGGGACGCAGCGGCTGGCCGAGGCGGGATTTGGCGCGCGCAGTGGATTCCTCACCTCGCCGACCGCCGGTGGTGGCAGCTGGCTGGCCCAGGCGACGCTGCTCTCCGGGCTGTGGGTGGACAACGAACAGCGCTACCGCACCCTGGTGGCCAGCGACCGGCTCACCCTCAACAAGGCATTCCAGCGGGCCGGCTGGCGCTCGGTCGGCGTGGTGCCCGGCATCACCAGGGCCTGGCCGGAGGGCGAGTTCTTCGGCTACGACCGCGTCTACCCGGCCGACGGCCTCGGCTACCGCGGCCCGCGCTTCGGCTACGCCACCACCCCCGACCAGTTCACCCTGGCCGCCTTCCACCGCCTGGCCCGCGGCGGGTCACCGGTGCTGGCCACCATCCCGCTGGTCACCAGCCACGCGCCCTGGACGCCGATCCCGGACCTGCTCGACTGGTCCGCCCTCGGCGACGGCTCCGGCTACCGCGCCGCGCCCCCGGCCGAGGACCGCACGCCGGCCCAGGTGCGCGCCGACTACGGGCGGGCCGTGGAGTACTCGCTCAGCTCGCTGATCTCCTACCTGCACAGCCACGCCAACGACAACCTGGTGCTGGTCTTCCTCGGCGACCACCAGCCTGCCCAGGTGCTCACCGGCGCGCAGGCCACCAGGGACGTGCCGATCACCGTGGTGGCCAAGGACCAGGCCGTGCTGGCGCGCACCGCGGACTGGGGCTGGACGCCCGGCCTCAAGCCCGCGCCGGACGCGCCGGTGTGGCCGATGGACGCCTTCCGGGACCGCTTCCTCAGCGCGTTCGGCGCGGACCCTGGCGCGAAGTGAGGATCCGCTGGACCTCCTCGGCGATCAGCTCCGCGTCGGTGAGCGGCACCAGGTGGCCGGAGCGGGGCGCGAGCACGTGCCGCCCGCCCTCGGTGACCAGGGCCCGCCGCCGGTGCGACTCGGTGACCGCCGCCCTGGTCCCGCGCGGCATGCCCGGTGAGCTCAGCGCGCCGGAGATGGTGGTGACCGGGATGCCGGTGAGGTCAGGTGGGTTGTCCCGCAACGAGTTCAGCCCGCTGGGCACCGCGGCCAGCTCGGCGGCGCGGACCTTGGTCACCGCCACGGTGAAGCCCTCCCGCCGGATGTCCGCCCTGGACTCCGGCGGCAGCACCGCGGTCGCCCGCCGGTAGGCCAGGCCGAGCAGGCGGAGCCGGGCCAGCAGCACGGTCATCCGCTGCGCGGGCCGCTCCAGCTTGCGGACCTGCTCGGTGAACAGCGGCCCGCACAGCTCGTCGGTGGCGTCCACCAGCACCACCCCGGCGATCCGGTCCGGCCGGGCCGCGGTGGCCAGCCGGATGACCGGCCCGCCCCAGCTGTGGCCGACCAGCACGAACGGTCCCGCGCCCAGGTGGTCCAGCAACGCGTTCAGGTCGGCGGCCAGGGTGTCCAGGTCGCGCGGGCCGGGGGAGGCCGGGCTGCGGCCCAGGCCGGAGCGGTCGTAGGCCACCGAGGTGGCGAAGCCGGACACCGCGGGCTGCACCAGGCCCCAGAACGACCGCGAGGCGGCCAGCCCGGACTCGAAGACAACGGTCGGTGTGCCCTCGGGGCCGGGAAGTCGCTGGTAGAACAGCTCCCGGCCGTCCGGAGTGCGCGCGGTGCCCGGTGTGCCCTGCGGATGACTCATCCGTCCCCCGTGAAGTTAGGTAACCCTTACTCGGGGACTGTAGTGGACGCGGCAATTCGCTTGACCTGACCACGGGCCGGGACTGCACTGGGCCGGACACCTTTTCCGAGGAGGCAGCCGCAGCAATGGAGATCCGGGCCACCACTGATGAGGATCTTGCGGGCTTCATCAGCACGATCCACGCCGCGTTCGGCCGCTTCCCGGACACCCCGACCGGCGGTCCGATGTGGTCCGCGCTGGAGCTCGACCGCTGCCTGCGCGCGGTGACCGAGGACGGACGGCCGGTCGGCACCACCGCCGCGTACTCCTTCGAGCTCACCCTGCCCGGCCAGGTCCTCGCCCCAGCCGCCGGGGTGACCGCCGTCGGCGTGCTGCCCTCGCACCGGCGGCAGGGCGTGCTCAGCGCGCTGATGCGGCGTCAGCTCACCGACCTGCGCGCGCGGGGCGACTTCCTCGCCGTGCTGCTGTCCTCCGAAGCGGTGATCTACCGCAGGTTCGGCTACGGACCGGCCACCTACACCCAGCGGATCACCGTGTCGCGCCACCGAGCCGCCTTCGCGCCGCCCAGGGCGGGCGGCACGGCGACCGGCTCCATCGAGCTGTTGCCGCGGGCCGACTGCGGCCAGATCCTGGCAGAGGTCTACGACCGGTACCGCCGCTGGCAACCGGGCGCGCTGTCCCGCCCGCCCCACTGGTGGGCCTCGGGCGCGGGACAGCCGCCGATCTCCGCCACGCCGCGCTTCATCGCGGTGCACCGGGACGACGGGGGTGTGCCGGACGGCTACGCCAGCTACTCCCTCGCCGAGTCCGGGACGCTGACCGTCGACGAGATCATCACCACCGACGACGCGGTCTTCACCGCCCTGGCCCGGTTCGCCCTCGGCCACGACCTCATCGCCCAGGTCGTGGTCAAGCACGTCCCGCCCGGCCATCCGCTGCGCTGGCAGCTCGCGGACTTCCGCGCGGGCGAGGTCACCCAGGACACCGACTGGCTCTGGGTGCGGCTGCTGGACATCCCTCGGGCGCTGACCGCGCGCGGCTGGTTCGCCGACGGCGAGCTGGTGCTCGACGTGGACGACCCGGCCCTCGGCGAGCGCGGCCGCTACCTGCTCACCGTCCGGGACGGCAAGGCCGAGTGCCTGCCGACCGACCGGGCGCCCGACCTGTCCCTGGACGTCAGCGACCTGGGCTCGATCTACCTCGGCGGCACCGCCCCGAGCCTGCTGGTCCGCGCCGGGCACATCCAAGCCCACCACCCGGAGGCGGCCGCACGCGCCGACGTGCTCTTCCGCGCCGACCGCGCCCCGCACTGCCTGCACTGGTTCTAGGTCGCCTGATCGACAAAACAAGACGAGATACCTTCATGTCTCGTTTCAGGAGTTTGTTGATTGTGGACTCAAAAGTGAGACGATTGCTATAGACGTCTCATGAACCTGGGGTGGCGGGACCAGACGGCCCGCACGGCGTCCTGGCCGGAGCTGGACTTGGCCGAGTTACCGGTGCGATGGGTGCCGGTGGCCGCGCTGCGGGCCGGGTCGATGTCGCCGCGCCGGGCGGGTGAGGACGCCGGGCACGTGCGGCTGCTGGCCGACAGCCTGGCCGAGCTGCCGCCGATCCTGGTGCACCGGGAGTCGATGCGGGTCATCGACGGCATGCACCGGCTGCTCGCCGCGGTGGCCCGTGGCCGGGTCGAGGTGGCGGCCTGCTTCTTCGACGGCAGCGAACGGGACGCCTTCGTGCTCGCGGTGCGGGCCAACATCAGCCACGGCCTGCCGCTGACCGCCGCCGACCGCAGTGCCGCGGCCGGCCGGATCCTGCGCAGCCACCCCGAGTGGTCGGACCGGCTGATCGCCAAGGTCACCGGGCTCTCCCCGGGCACGGTGGCCGGTATCCGGCAGCGGGACGAGCAGGCGGACCACCCGGCCACGCGGATCGGCCGCGACGGCAGGGCCAGGCCGGTGAACAGCGCGGACGGCCGCCGCAAGGCCGGGAAGCTGTTCGCCGAGCGGCCCAGTGCCTCGCTGCGGGAGGTGGCCAGGGCCGCCGGGGTGGCGGTGTCCACCGCGCAGGACGTGCGCAGGCGGCTGCGGGCCGGCCAGGACCCGGTGCCGGCCGGGGTCCGCTCCCGGATCGCGCGCCCGCCCGCGCCGGTGGACCGGGAGAGCGTGCTGCGGGCCCTGCGCGCCGATCCCGCGCTGCGGTTCACCGAGGCGGGCCGGGCGCTGCTGCGCTGGCTGGACGCGGCGCCCTCGGCGAGCGCGCTGGACCTGGTGGTGGCCAGCGTGCCGGAGTACCACCGCGCCGAGCTGGCCGAACTGGCCACCGGCGCGGCCAGGTCCTGGCAGGACCTGGCCGCGCGGCTGCGCCGGAGCGCCAGATGACCGAGGTGGCCCGGATCCGCCAGCTGCTGGGCAGGCACTGGCCCGGGCACTGGAACGGCCTGCCGCCGCAACGGTTGCCCCGCTGGGCGGCCAGCACCCTGTACGAGACCTGGCTGGCGCCCGGTGACGACGGCGCGCACGTGCTCACCCTGCGCGGCCACCACGACGACTCCTGGGCCGAGACCCGGTACGCGCTGCGCCGCCGGGTGCTGACCAGCTGCCAGTCCCGCGGCCTGCCCGTGCTGCCGCCGGTGCCCACCACCGAGGGCGAGCCGGTGGCCTGGCTGGACGGGCTGGCCGCCGAGCTCACCCCCGCGGTCAAGGGCGCGGTGCCCAACCAGTTCGCCCCACCCCAGGTGGACGTGATGATCACCGCCGCACTGGACCTGCGGGAGGGCTTGGACGAGGTGCCCCCGGAACTGCTGCGCGGCCTGGCCGCGATCCCGGCCGCCTCCCCGGCCAGGGACTGGCGGGCGGCGGTGGTCCGGGCCAGGCACCTGCTGCCCGCCGCCGAGCGCAGGCCGGACGTCTGGGGCTGGACCGCCACCTCGGTGCTGCGCGGGGTGCTGGCCGCCGGGCCGGTGCTGGCCACCGCCGCGCAGCGCAGGCCCCCGGCCTCGGTGGTGCACGGCGCCCCGCACGATGACAACGTGCTGCTCTCCGGCGGCCGCGAACCGCAGGTGCTGGCCATCCTCGGCTTCGACGAGCTGCACGCCGGCGACCGGCTGGTGGACCTGTCGGTGATCGCGGACACCGCGGCCAGGGTCCGGGTCGGCGAGACCGCCCGCCGCCGCGCGCTGGCCCAGTTCCTGGCGCGGGCGCTGGGCCGGGAACTGTTGCGGGAGGGGGAGGAGCGGTTCCTGATGCCGGTGCTGCTGGCCAGGACCGTGCCGGTGGTGGTGGAGCTGATGAGCCGGCTGCTGCGCGAGGGCGTCGGCGGCCCGGCGCTGGCCGACCGGCTGGACCGGCTGGACCCGATGCGCAAGGTGAACGTGCACCAGCTGCTCACCGGGGCCGAGGTGCAGCCCTGCTGCTGAGCTGTTCGACCGCGTCTTCAGGAGCAGTCGGTGTCCCGTGGCGAGGCAGATCGGCGGAGTGTGTCGCGGTGAGACCCGAAGTAGGATGTCCGCATGCCGGCCAGATCCCGCGCCGCCCAGGAGACACCGCTGAGCCGGGCGCTCGCCGGTGGCGGTCTCGCGGCCAAGGCGACCCCGGTGGACGCCTTCCGGCTGGCCAGGTCCTGGTTCCTGGACGGCCGCCGGGTGGACATGGTGCAGTTGGCTGAGGAGCTCGGGGTGAGCCGGGCGACGCTGTACCGCTGGTGCGGCAACCGGGAGCAGCTGCTCGGCGAGGTGATCTGGTCGTTGACCGAGGACCAGCTCAACCGCACCAAGGCCGGCATCAGCGGCAGCGGCGTGGACTACGTCACCGAGGTGATCGGCTCCTGCATCGCCCAGTTCCGCACCTTCAAGACCTTGCGCCGCCTGCTCTCCGACGATCCGGAGTACGCGCTGCGGCTGATGACCTCCAAGCACGGCATCGTGCAGGGCCGGGTGATCGACTGGTGCGCGGAGCTGCTGGCCGGGCTGGACCTGCGGCCGGAGGTGGACCTGGCCGACCTGTCCTATGTGGTCGTGCGGATCTGCGAGTCCTTCGTGTGGAGCGACATGATCACCGGGGCCGAGCCGGAGACGGAGAAGGCCGTGGTGATCATCCGGTTGCTGCTGGGAGCAGCCGCACGCTGAAACCGGTGGGGACCACGCGGGTCCCCACCGGGCTGGGTCAGCTGGTCTTCAGGGTGAGGCCGTAGGCGTTGAGCACCTCGCCGATCGGCTGGAAGTAGGCCACGTTCGGCTCGCCGGCCTTCTCGCCGCAGAACGCCTTGTCCTTGTTGTCGATCCGGCCGTCACCGTTGGTGTCCTTGATGAAGTAGCCGATGCCGCCGCTGGTGACGCCCTGCGCGGTGTTGCCCGCCATCCAGGAGCCGCCGCTGTCGCCGCCCTCGGTGCACACGCTGGCCTGGGTCATCTCCTCCACCGTGGTGCCGTCGTCGTAGTTGATCGTGACGTCCAGCGACTCCACCTCGCCGCAGGTCCAGTTGGTGGTGCGGCCGGACTTGCAGATGGTGCTGCCCGGCGCGGCCACCCCGTGCCCGGTGACCCGGACCGCGGTGCCGTTGTACTTGGTCACCGACGCCTGCGCGGTCCAGTCCGCGGACAGCGAGGAGTAGGCGTAGTCGTTGGTGGGGAAGCTGTGCGCCCGCACCGTGCCGAGGTAGGCGCCGTTGCGGCGGAACTCGCCGTCGTTGATGCCGTCCGCGCAGTGCCCGGCGGTGATCATGACCGGCCTGCGGTCGCGGTCGGTGGCGGTGAAACCGACCGAGCACACGTAGTTGCCGCCGCCCACGCTGAACTCGATCTGCTGGCCGCCGTAGAGGTTGGCCTGCTTGCTCGCCTTGCCCGCGCTGCGCCGGACCTGCACGCCGTTGATCGCATCCGCCTGCGCGGCAACGGCATCGTGCGCCGCGCCGGCCGGGATGGTGGCGACCACGGTGTTGTTCACGACGTCGGTGTGGCTGGTGCTGCCCCGGACGCCGGCCAGCAGCTTGCGCACGGCCTGCTTGGCCGAGGCCAGCTCCGCCGCGCCATTGACGACCCGCTTGGCCTTGGCGCCAGCCGCTTCTGCCACCTTGGCTGCCGCGTCATCGGTGACCGCGACCACCAGGCTGCCCGCCTCCAGGAAGGCCCCGCCGGCCCGCGCGCCCAGTTCGGCGGTGAGCCGCTGTGCGGTGCGGGACAACGAGTCCTGGGTGGTGATCCGGCGCACCGCGGTGTCCCGGTCCAGGCCGCCCGCGACCAGGTGGTCCACCGCGGCCGCGGTCGCGCCGTCCAGCTCCGGAGCGGCGGCGGCGCTGGGGCCGGCCAGCACCGCGGTGGCCGCGATGGTGACCGTGACCCCGGCGCGCAGGGAACGCCAGACTCGATCCGACATGAATCCTCCTTGATGCCCAGCGCGCACACCAAGGGATGAGCCCTCGTCATCCCGCAGGGGCTGGTGTGGCGCTGTGTCCGCAGAGTCTGCGTTTTGTTGTGGCCACAAGGAATGGCGCGCATTTCAAGTGGCGTTCAGTTCGGCGCACTCTGTTCAAAGCAGTTCAGGCCGATCGGCGGTTGCACCGGCGAGAGCCCAGGTCCGGGGCCGTGCCGGGTTGTGGTGCTGACCAGCGGTGAGTCACAAAGCTGGGAAAGGCACTCGCTCGCGTCCCACCTGCTGGACGGGCGCGGAGAACCGGCGGACCAGCGGCACCTCCACGTAGCGGTGCAACAGCCAGGCGGCCAGCGCGGCGCAGGGCAGGAACAGGCCGACCGAGATCAGCAGGCCCTCGCCGGTGTCCACTGTGGGCGGTGTGCCCACCACGAACTCCAGCAGCACCGCGATGGTGAGCAGGTGCACGGTGTAGAAGGCGAAGGACCGGTCGCCCAGGTAGACCATGGCCCGGCCGCGCAACACCGAGCGGTCCCCGCGCAGGTCGGTGGCGGCGGCCGCGGCCACCAGCAGGGCGCAGCTCAGCCCGTGGATGGCGCCGAAGGCGTAGGTGGGCGGCAGGAACGGGCAGGCCAGGATCGGCAGCAGCGGCAGCCAGGCGGTGTGCCGCAGTCGCAGCCCGGTCAGCCTGCCCTCGCGCAGCAGGCGCGCCATGAGCATGCCGAGGATGAACTCCGGCAGCCTGCTCAGCGGGAAGAAGTAGGTCAGCCACAGCTGTTCCAGCGACAGGGAGAGCGCGGCGTCGCTCTCGGTGATGTTCTGGCCACCGAGGAAGTTGTCCGCGAAGGCCACAAAGGACAGTCCGGCGGCGAACACCGCGACCGCGGTCAGCCACAGCCGCCGCGCCGGAATCCTGGACACGATCCGGTGCAGCAGCGGGAAGCAGAAGTAGAAGAACACCTCGCAGGCCAGCGACCAGGTGATCGCGCTGGCGAAACCGAGGTAGGCCGAGCTCGGGTACCACACGTGCACCAGGAACACCTGCGCCAGTGCCGGGCCGAGGCCGATTTCCTCAGTGAGGCTGGGCAGGCTGGAGTTGGCTCCCCAGAACACCATGAACAGCAGGGTCAGCCCTAACACCAGCACGTGGTTCGGGAAAACACGGACATAACGTCGTCGCCAGAACCGGGTGGCGCTGTCGCTGGGCTGCACCGACCAGGTCAGCACAAATCCGGAGAGCACGAAGAACAGCGACACCGCGGCATAGGAGAAGAGCTGGGAGAGCCCGAGGTAGGCGGCGCCCTCGCCGTGCCCGAAATTGAGGCCGATCAGGCAATGCGTGATGAACACGGCGAGGGCGGCGATCGCGCGTAGCCCGGTCAGGGATTCCAGCCGGTCCGGACGGGTGTCGGCGCATGCGGGTGCGGCCATGGTTGTCTCCCACGGTGAGAATGGCGAAGTCCGCACATCCTTTACTTGCCGCACCGGTGGAGAGAATGCGTGTGGCGGTTTGCTGACAGCCGCCGGTGTCCCATTCTGCTGGTCGTCTTTCCGGCTTTCCCCGGATCAGCTCGGCCTATGGGTGACCCGCGACGTCAACCGGCTGGCCTGCACCGGTCACGGCGCGGAGCCAATACTTCGGGCCGCGCAAGTACGCATTTCTGTCAGCCGTGCGCCCGATCCGCCTGGTCGGCGACCACCGCGCCGTCCGCGCGCAGCAGCGGGCCGCGGCTGCCGTCCGCGCGCACCGCGCCCGCGGTCGAGCAGGGGTAGGGGCCTGCCTTGGCGGGCAGCGGGTCGAGGAACATCGGGTTGGGCAGCCAGCGGCCGTCGGCGTTGTCGTAGGCCCGGCACATCAGCTCGGTCTTGTTGCGGTTGAGCGCCAGGTGCGCGCCGGTGGCATCGCCGACGAAGGTCACGTCGGTGTCCGCGTCGCCAGCGCCCAGCGCGATCCGCCGGGTGGCGTCCTGCTGTTCCCAGGCGGCCGCGCCCTCGACCCGGAAGATCTCCTGGTTGACCACGCAGCGCTTGCCGTCGATGTAGGGCAGCGCGGCCGGGTCGCCGCCGCAGCCGAGCAGCTCGGTGGTGAGCCTGCCGTGCCGGGTCCGGCTGCGGATGCCGATGGTGTGCGCGCGGTCCAGGCCTGCCCCGTCGGCCCAGGCCTCGGCGATCGCCTCGGCCGAGGCGGAGACCACGTAGACCTCGAACCGGGCCGCCTTGAGCGTGCGGATCAGGTCCTTCTGCTGCGGGTAGTAGCGGATGTAACCGGCGATGGTGTGCGTGCCGACGGTCTGCTTGGCGCCCACCGGCGCGCGCAGCTGCTCCGCGCGGGCCAGCCGGGCGAAGGCGGTCAGCGCCCCTGGGGTGTGCCCGGCGAACAGCGAGGGGATCCAGCCGTAGGAGGGTTCGGTGCGCCGGTGGTTCCACTCGCCGGTGAAGGCGGCCGCGCCGCCCATGGTCCGGGACTTCTCCCTGATCTCCATGATCTCGTCGGCGCAGGCGGTGTTCCGCGAGGTGGGCAGCGGCCCTCCGACCGGCACGGCGGTGCCACAGGCCGCGGTCAGCGCCTGATCCGCGGCGGCGGAGAGCCACCTGCTGGTCGCGAGCCAGCTCTGCGGGCGCAGGATCTTGTCGTGCCGGAGCGCCCAGGCCAGGGTGGCGTCGGTGATGTCGTTCTTGATCACGGTGTTGTCCCAGTCGAACACCGCCACCGGCCGCGGACCCGACCGCCCGGCGCAGGAACCGCGCTCGTCGATCATCCGCTGCAACCTGGCCCGGTTGTCGCCGTGCCAGGGCAGCGCGGGATCCAGCTGCGGGCAGTGCGCGCCTGGGCGATCCGGCGCGGCCACCGCCTGGGCCGAACCGGCGAGCACGCTGGCCACCGTGCAGGACAGCACGGCCACGGTCTTCCACCACGTCATGGCCGCCATCATTCCCCGCCGGTTTCCGCCATCGCAATCAGCCTGTCCACTGTGGACTGAGAAGTCCCGATCGTCCGCTTCCGCCGGAGGAGCCGCGCGGCCGGAACGCTGAGCGTCCCGGCCGCGCGCGGTGAGCAGCCGGGTTACGGCGTCACCTTGATGTTGGTCAGCCCGGTGGTGGCGTTGCTGACCGTGTTGGAGGCGTACACCACGTTCGGGTTGTCCTTGCACTTGGACGTCGAGGTGATGCTGATGGCGTACTTGCCGGCCCCGCCGAGGTCGGACCTGTTGTTCTTCCAGGTGTTGCCGCAGCCGTTCGGGAAGGACGGGCTGCTGGACGGGTTGTGCGTCTCGTAGCCGTTGGCGAAGACACCGGGTTTGCTGAAGGTGCCGGTGTTGTTCTCGATCAGGTAGCCGGTGCCCTTGACGTCGACCCAGGAGTCAGCCGAGTTCTGGCCCTTGATCCCGGTGCCGTTGAAGGTGTTGCCGCGGATGATCCCGCCGCTGGTGCCTTCCTTGACGTCGATGTGCTCGGCCGCCACCTCCGGCCCGATCTGGTTGTCCAGCACGCTGACCCGGTCCGAGCGGTCCGCGCCACCGGTGTTGCCGTGGCACTTCCAGTTCGAGTTCGCCGAGCCGATGTAGACGCCCTCGCCGTAGCTGGGCTGGACCAGGCCGGCGTGCGTGATCCTGGAGTTCTTGATCACTCCGTCGGCCGAGGACCGGCGGAAGTGCACCGCTTCCTCGTCCACGTGGTGCACGTGCACCTTGTCCAGGGTCACGTGCTGCGAGTTGTCCAGGATGATGCCCTTCTTGGCGTCCTTGACCGTGAAGCCGGTCAGGTTCCAGTAGGGCGCGTTGAACAGCCACAGGCCGTAGCCGGAGTCCCAGCCCGCGGTGGGCACCGGGCAGGACGGCGCGGTGCCGGAGGGGCCGTCGTTGACCAGCACCGCGTTCGCCGGGCCGGTCAGGGTGATCCGGCTGGACGCGGTGCCCGCCTTGGTGGTGACGAAGGAGCCGCGGTACTCACCGGTGGCCAGCCGGATGGTGTCGCCCGGCTTCGCGTTGGCCAGCGCCGCCTTGAGCTGTTCGGCGGTGGAGACGTCCACCAGCGCGCCCTGGACCGCGTCCGCGCCGAAAGTGCCCGCGCGGCCGAGGTTCTTCAGGAACAGCGAGCCGGAGGAGTCGGTCCGGGAGGCGTTGACCCCGGAGTTGTTCTTGGTGAAGTCCACCGTCTCCTTGCTCGCCCAGTCCGGGATGGTCGTGCCGTTGGCGCTGAGGTGCCTGAACTTGCTGGCATCCGCGGCGTCCGAGCCGAACTGGAAGATCCGGTCCTTGTCCCCGTAGTACGGCTGGAACGGGCCGCCCTTGCTGGTCTGCTTGCTCATCTCGTTGCGGTAGAAGACGTTCTGCGCGCCACTGGAGCCGGACCACTTGGCCGCCTTGGGGCCCGCGGCCCACCAGATCGGGTACCAGGTGGAGTCATCCGGCCCGCCGCCGCCCTCTTCGCCGCAGTTGCTCTTGCAGTTCTTGGAGGCGTGCTCGAACGGCACCGTGACCTTGTTGTTCTCGAACAGGTTCCGGCGCTCCCAGCCGCCGTGCACGTTCAGGTCGGAGTCGAAGTCGTTGCCCACCACCACGTTGTTGGAGGCCGACCACTGGAAGGTGAAGTGCCGCAGGTTCCTGGTGGTGTTGTAGGCGTAGAGCGAGTCCCACACCCGCGAGCCGCGGAAGTAGCCGTTGCCGCCCTTGCCCTTGTTCCACGAACCGTCCAGATAGGACTCCTGGACCTGGATGTTCTTGGCGCTCTCGGTGACGATCGGGTGCGAGCCGGTCATCTCCGCGCCCACCCGGCGGATCCAGGTGTTGGCCGCCCACTTGAGCACGATGCCGTGCATCTCGTACTCCGGGGCCACGTTGCCGTAGTTCTGGGTGGCGTCGGCCTTGCTCACGTTGTACGTGCCGCCGCCGTGCTTGGGCATGCCGTTGAGTTCCTGGGTGATGGTCAGGTCCTCGATGCCCACGCCCTGCACCACCTTGAGCGGGGTGACCCGGCTCGGGTAGGCCTTGCCGCCGATGGCGGGGGAGCCGTCGGAGGTGGAGTTGAGCGGGAGGTCGTACTCCAGCGGCTTGTCGATGGTGAGGTTCTTGCCCGCGGTGTCCACCGAGGAGATCTGGAAGATCTGCTGGCGCATGTGCAGGTTCAGGTACTGCGCGGTGTTGGTCACGGTCTGCTGCTGGTAGAACTTGACCGTGTTGGCCGCGCCGACCCACAGGTAGCCGCCGGCCTTGAACTTGCTCATGTCGGCGTTCTTGGCCAGCTTGATGTCCCTGGCGCCCAGGGCCGAACCCTCGCGCAGCGGGAGGCCGGAGGCCCAGTGCTGGTTGATGCTGCCTTCGAAGATGTCCTTGCGGTTGGCCGGCGCGGACTTGTGGTCGGCGGCGTACTTCGGTGAGACCTCACGGGTCTGCACCCGCAGCAGGCCGCGGCCGGGCCACATCCAGCCGCCCTTGCCCGCGCCGTGCACCATGCCGTCCTCGTCCCAGTCGCTGCCGTCCTCGGTCAGCGCGTCGTAACGGGTGTTGGCATCCGGCCGGAACACCAGCGAGGTCCTGCCCCGCCCGGCGCCCTTGATCAGCAGGTAGTCCGCGTCCACGCCCAGCTGGCGGGTCACGGTGATCCTGCCCTCCGGCAGGGTGATCGAGGACAGCTTGTGGTACCCCGCGCTCGGCGAGCACTGGGTGCGGATGTCGTCGATCGCCTTCTGCAGACCGGTGGTGGCATCGCTGCCGTCGGTCTTGACGCCGTACTGGGTGGCCAGTTCGGCGCTGGTGATCTGACAGGCGGCGTTGGCGTTGAGGTCGCCGGGACCGGGCAGTGCGGCCCCGCCCCGGTAGCCCGCCTTGCTCCAGTCCGGCAGCCCGGAGATGGGGGCCCGCCGGTTGGCGCTGGTCAGATCGGGCAGGGCGGCCTCCGCGCTCGGGTCGGCCACGGCCGCGGGGGTCGTGCCCAGCGCGGACAGGGTGGTGAGGGTGAGAGCGGCAGCGGCGAACGCTGCCGTGAGACGTGACATCGGTGCTCCTGATGAATCTCGTTTGCGACGGGGCAGGGCGTCGTAGGCGGCGAGATGTATTCAGGCGACAGTTCGGTGGAGCTTGAGCGAATAGTAAGGAAACTATCCTAACTCCAAAAGATCGCACGGGGCAAGGGGTTGTGCAAACCATTGCCCTTGACCGGTCAACGCCCGGCTCCGTACTGTCCGGTAAGTAAGGACTCTTTACTTCGGAGGTTGCCCGTGACCAACCCCGTCCGGGGCACACCCGGCCTGATGCGGGCGATCAACGACCGCGCCACCCTGCGCGCGCTGCTGGAGTCCGGCCCGCTCACCCGGCCGGAGATCGTCGCGCTGACCGGCCTGTCCAAGCCGACCGCCTCCCAGCTGCTGGTGCGCCTGCAACAGGCCGGGCTGGTGGTGCGGGACGGCACCCGCTCCGGCCGCACCGGCCGCAGCGCGGAGGTCTACCGGATCAACGCCGCCGCCGCCGGGGTGGCCGCGATGGACGTGACCCCGGAACGGATCGCGGTGCAGGTCGCCGACCTCACCGGCACGGTCGTCGGCGAGGCCACCCTGCCCGCCGATGTCGAGGCCGCCGCGCCGCTGGCCGAGCGCCTACGCGCCGCGGTGGCCCTGGCCCAGCCGCCGGGTGCCCTGAACCGCTTGGTGATCGGCGTGCAGGGCGCGGTCAACCCGGCCACCGGCAAGCTGGACTACGCCACCGACGACGACATGCCCGGCTGGGGCATCCCCGACCTCACCCCCGCGCTGACCGAGGCCCTCGGCCTGCCCGTGGTGGTGGAGAACGACGTCAACCTGGTCGCACTGGCCGAACAGGCCCACGGCGTCGCCGCGGGCACCGCCGACTTCGTGCTGCTGTGGGCCGACGAGGGCCTGGGCGCCGCCCTGATGCTCGGCGGCCGCCTGCACCGCGGCGTCACCGGCGGCGCGGGCGAGGTCGGCTACCTGCCCGTCCCCGGCGCGCCCACCGCCCGCGAGGTGGGCCGCTTCGGCCACCACGGCTACCAGGCCCTGGCCGGTGGTCCCGCCATCGGCCAGCTGCTGGCCGGGCACGGGATCACCGAGGCGGACTACCGCCGGTCGGTGGCCATCGCGGCCCGGCTGGCGGGCGCGGGTGACCAGCGGGCCGAGGCCGGGCTGCGCGAGGTGGCGGCGCGGTTCGCGCTGGGGCTGGCCGAGATCACCGCGGTGGTGGATCCGGGGCTGATCGTGCTGGCCGGTGGCTTGTCGCTGGCCGGTGGGGAAGCGTTGCGGGAGCTGGTGGAACGGGAGCTGCACGCGCTGACCATTCCGGGGCCGCCGGTCCGACTGTCCACTGTGGAGGGTAATCCGGTGCTGGCCGGTGCGCTGGACCTGGCGCTGGGGGCGGTGCGGGACGAGCTGTTCGGCGCGGCCATCCCCAGCGCCTGAGCCAGTGCCGCTCAGGGCACCCAGTGGTTGCCGCTGACGGTGATCATGGCCTGGAGCTGGATGCTGGCCGCGTAGTAGCCGTTGGTGTTGATCGGGGTGGCCAGCATCTTGCGCCACAGCGCGTCCAGCCAGGCCTGACTGCCGGGGTCGGTCATCGCGGCCACCGCGAACGGGGCGAAGAAGGCGGCCTTGTCCCCGCTGGCGGCGATCGGCCTGCCGTCCAGGTGGTAGCCGACCGCGATCCTGCCGGGGTCGCCGCCGGTGGCCGACCTGATCCAGGCGTTCATCTTCCGGGCCGCGGCAAGGGACTTGGCGTCGCCGCTGGTGACCGCGTCCGCGCCGAGGCGCCACGGGGTGCGGCAGGCGTTCCAGAAGAACTTGCCGTCGTTGGGGTCTTCCAGGACCTTGCCGGGGGCGGGTTGGGGCGTTCCGTTGGTGTTGACCACGAAGTCCGGCAGCAGGCCGGTGGTGGGGGAGTGCTTGGCCTGCAGGGTGCCGATCAGGTTCTGGTGGGCGGTGCGGATGCCGTCCCAGGCGCTGTCGCCGGTGGCCTTGCGGAAGGCGCGCAGGTGGTCGATCATCCAGTCCGAGCTGCGGGACTCGTAGTAGTGCTCGTTGCCCGGGTCCACCCAGTCCGCGTAGGTGAACAGCTTGGTGCCGGGGTTGACCTCGCTCTTCTTGATCGCGTTGATGGTGCGGACCGCGAGCTGCTTGTAGTTGTGCGTGCCGGAGCTGCCCCACTGGCGGTCGGCCAGCAGCAGGCCGTAGGCCACGTCCAGGTCACCGTCGGTGGCGCTGTCGCTGCCGTTGACACTGCGGCAGCTGGGATCCTGCTCGGCGGCCAGCAGGTCGGCGTTGTACACGGAGGGGTGGTCCAGCTTCCACTTCACCAGGCCGTCGAAGATCTTCCGCGCCTCCGGGTCGGCCCCCGCCATGGTCGCCGCGATCACCATGCCGTAGCCCTGGGCCTCGGCCACGTACGGGAACTTGGCATCCGGCGAGATCACCTGGTACCAGCCGTTGCCGCAGTTCTGCCGCAGGAACGCCGACTTCCAGCGCTTGTAGTAGTCCACTACCGCGGCGTCCACAGTGGACTGGCTGCCGGTCGGCTTCAGCATGCCCGCGGTGTAGGGGATGCGGTGGCTGCCGAAGGGCACGGCCACGGTTTCCGCGGCGGTGCTCAGGGCCGGGGTCGCGAGTGGTGCCAGCAGGGCTGCCACCACGCCGAGGATCCGGCCAGCCGCACGTCGACTCACGGGGACTCCGTTCTCCGGGGCGGCGGAGGAAGTAAAGAGCCTTAACGATTGTCGGGAACGCTAACGTCGGCCTGGCGGGGTGGACAAGGGTCGGTGGTGGGGTCGGCGGTGTGGGTTCCCACAGTGGTCGCCGGTGCGGCCGGCCGGATCCGCCACAGCGGGTAGCGGATGCCGCGGGCCCGGTTGAGCAGGCCGCCCAGCACGGTCAGCGCCAGCACGCTCACCATGATCATGGCCAGGTCGGCAGGCGAGCGCAGCAGGCCGAGGGCCACGATCAGCGTGGTGGCCCCGGCGGGCGGGTGCGGCAGCCGGAGCGCGGCCATGCCGCCACAGGTCAGGGCCAGGGCCAGCGCGGCGGCCCCGGCCCTGGGCCAGGTGATCGCGGTGAGGTCCGGCGGGGTGTGCAGCAGGCCGAACACGGCCAGGCCGACCGCACCGGCGAGCACGCCGATGAGGTGGCCCAGCACCGTGTTGCGCGGACTGGCCGGTTCGGCCAGCGGGGTGGCGAACAGCAGGTACGCCGTCGGCCCCAGGGAGGGGAACAGCATGGGCAGGTGGGTCACGATCGCCCCGGCGGCGATCACCAGGGTCACCACGCCCGCGGACACGGCCAGCCGGATCAGGGCTGCTCCCACCCTCGGTGCGGGGTGCGCGCGCCGATCCGCTCGCCGTCCCGGCTGCGGTAGACCACGTACGGCCGCACCAGGTAGGCCACCGGCGCGCTGAAGGCGTGCACCAGGCGGCTGAACGGCCACAGCGTGAACAGCAGCAGCCCGGTCACCACGTGCAGCTGGAAGCTCAGCGGCGCGCCCGCCATCAGCGCGGGATCGGGTCGCAGCAGGAAGATGCCGCGGAACCACACCGAGATGGTCTCCCGGTAGTCGTAGCCGCCGCCGATGCCGTTGGTCAGCACGGTCGCGGCCATGCCCAGCAGGATCGCCCCGCCCAGCGCGAGGTACATCAGCTTGTCGTTGCCTGAAGTCGCCCGGCGCACCGCGGGCACCCGCAGCCTGCGGTAGAGCAGGATGCCCAGCCCGGTCAGCGTCATCGCGCCGGTGATGGTGCCCGCGGTCAGCGACACCAGGTGGTACTCGTGTTCGGCCACGCCGAGCGATTCGGTGACCCACTTGGGCACCAGCAGGCCCATCACGTGGCCACCGGCGACGAAGAGCAGTCCGAAGTGGAACAGCGGGCTGCCGATGCGCAGCAGCTTCGACTCGTGCAGCTGGGAGCTGCGCGTGGTCCAGCCGAACTTGTCGTGGCGGTACCGCCAGATGGTGCCGCCGATCATGGAGGCGATGGCCAGGTAGGGCAGGATCACCCACAGCAGCAGGTCGATCGGGTTGGTCATCGGTGACTCTCCGCGCGCGTGGTGGGGTAGCCGAGCAGGACGGGTTCCATCCCGACCTGCTCGACCGGCGGGGTGGCGGACACGGTGCGAACCCCCTTGCGGGGCAGCGGAACCGTCGAGAGCAGCGCGCCGACCAGGCCGGTGTACTCGACGTCCACTGTGGACAGAGCTTGGTGCAGGCGGTCGATCGCGGGACGGAACTCCACCAGCAGGTCCCGGCCGGGTGTGCCGGTGAGCGCGGCGAACTCCAGCAGCACCGGCAGGTAGTCGGGCAGCTCGCCCTCGGTGAGCTCGAAGCCCTGCTCCCGGAACTCCTGCTTGAGCCGGGCCAGCGAACCGCCGCGGCGGCGGGTGTCGCCGTCGGTGTACCAGGTCAGGTGCAGGCAGCGGCCGGGCTTGGTGTCGAACAGCTCGACGTAGCGTGCCCCGGCCGCCACCGGACCGAGCCGTTCCAGGCCGTCCACCAGTGCCAGCACGGTTTCCCTTGGCGCGGCAGGGAGTTCGGCCGCCGCGGCCCGGGCCAGCGGCAGCTGGGCGAACAGCTCCGCGTCCGGGAAGTGCAGGCACAGCGCGGCGATGCGTTGCAACAGCCGGTGCTGCCGCGACCTCATCGGCCCCGCCCCAGGGTGGGGAACAGCCCGGCCGGGCGCTCGCCGTCCCGCCAGACGAACAGGTCGGTGCCCGAGGAGCCGCCGGGGCCGCCCATGCCGGGGCCGCCGTCGGTGTCCAGGCTGCACGTGGTGGCGATGCCCTCCAGGTCGTGCGCCCGGCCGATGCCGGAGGTGGGCACCACGTACCGGTCCTGGTACTTGGCGATGGCCAGCAGCCGGTACATCGACTGCACACTGGCTGGGGTCAGTCCGGCCACCGCCAGTGCCCGCTCGTCCGGCTCCTCGCCGAGGTTGACCGAGCGCATGTGCGCGCGCATCGCGGCCAGCTTGCGCAGCGAGGCCCGCACCGGGTCAACATCGCCCGCGGTGAACAGTTCGGCCAGGTACTCCAACGGGATCCGCAGCGCGTCGATGGCGCCGAAGAGGTTCCCGGCGTCCTCACCGTCGTGCCCGGTGCCGGCCAGCGCGTCCACCACCGGCGAGAGCGGCGGGATGTACCAGACCATCGGCATGGTGCGGTACTCCGGGTGCAGCGGCAGCGCCAGTCGGTGCTGCACGATCAGCTCGTGCACCGGGGAACGCCGCGCGGCCTGGATCCAGTCGTGCGGGATGCCCGCCTGGTCGGCCGCGGCGACCACCCTGGGGTCCCTGGGATCGAGGAAGACGTCCAGCTGCGCCTGGTAGAGCTGGTGCTCGTCCGCCACGCTGGCCGCCTCGCCGACCTTGTCCGCGTCGTAGAGCAGCACGCCGATGTAGCGCAGCCGCCCGACGCAGGTCTCCGAGCAGATGGTGGGCTGCCCGACCTCCAGCCTCGGGTAGCAGAAGGTGCACTTCTCGGCCTTGCCGGTCTTGTGGTTGAAGTAGATCTTCTTGTACGGGCAGCCGGTCACGCACATCCGCCAGCCCCGGCAGCCGTCCTGGTCCACCAGCACGATGCCGTCCTCGGCCCGCTTGTAGATCGCGCCGGAGGGGCAGGAGGCCACGCAGGAGGGGTTGAGGCAGTGCTCGCAGATCCGCGGCAGGTAGAACATGAACGACTGCTCGAACTCGAAGCTGATCTGCTTGCCCAG
Organism: Crossiella sp. CA-258035; assembly: GCF_030064675.1. Classification (GTDB taxonomy): domain Bacteria; phylum Actinomycetota; class Actinomycetes; order Mycobacteriales; family Pseudonocardiaceae; genus Crossiella. The sequence continues at coordinate 5,593,925 of NZ_CP116413.1, read as the reverse complement.
CTTCTCCACCAGCGGGTCGGACTGCGCGTGCTCCGGCGCGCCGGCCAGGCTGTCCTCCCAGTTGGGGCCCCACTTCGGACTCGTCGGCTTGCCGGTGATCGCCGAGATCGGCCGCGCGGTCGGGGTGTCCTCGCCCAGCGGGGCCTCGGTGAGGTTGCGGTAGTCGTAGGTCCAGGGCTCGTAGTAGTCCTCGAGCTTGGGCAGCTTCGGGTTGGCGAACAGGTTGAGCAGCCGGGAGAACCGGTTGCCGCCCTTGAGCTTGAGCCGTCCGTTGCGGCCCAGCTCCCAGCCGCCGCGCCACTGCTCCTGGTCCTCGTAGCGCCGGGGGTAGCCCTGGCCTGGCTTGGTCTCGACGTTGTTGAACCAGACGTACTCCACGCCCTCGCGGTTGGTCCAGGTCTGCTTGCAGGTGACCGAACAGGTGTGGCAGCCGATGCACTTGTCCAGGTTCATCACCATCGCCAGCTGTGCCATCACGCGCATCAGTAGGTCACCTCCTGCGAGCGGCGGCGCAGCACGGTGACCTCGTCGCGCTGGTTGCCGGTCGGGCCGTAGTAGTTGAGGGCGAAGCTGAGCTGCCCGTAGCCGCCGATGAGGTGGGTGGGCTTGATCTGCACGCGGGTCAGCGAGTTGTGGATGCCGCCGCGCCGGCCGGTGGTCTCGCTCTTGGGCACGTTCACCGTGCGCTCCTGGGCGTGGTACATGAACACGGTGCCGGTGGGCATCCGGTGCGAGACGATCGCCCTCGCCACCACGACCCCGTTGCGGTTGACCGCTTCCACCCAGTCGTTGTCGGCCACCCCGATCGCCTCGGCGTCGGCCTTGCTGATCCAGAACGCCGGTCCGCCTCGGGACAACGTCTGCATGATCGGGTTGTCCTGGTACTCGGAGTGGATGGACCACTTGGAGTGCGGGGTGAGGTACCGGACGGTGACCTCGGCGCCGTTGGGGCCGATCCGCGGTTCCTGGTAGAGGCGGTGCATGTCCAGCGGCGGCCGGTAGAGCGGCAGCTGTTCGCCGAGCTCGGCCACCCAGTCGTGGTCGAGGAAGAAGTGCTGCCGCCCGGTGAGGGTGTGCCAGGGCTTGAGCTGCTCGACGTTGATGGTGAACGGCGCGTACCGCCTGCCGCCGCCCTCGTCGCCGGACCACTCCGGGCTGGTCACCACCGGCGCGGGCCGGGACCTGGTGTCGGCGAAGGTGATCCGGTGCCCGGTGTGGTGTTCGGACAGCTTCCGCAATGGTTTGCCGACGCGTTCGCCGAGCACCCGGAAGCCCTCGTCGGCGATCCGGCCGTTGGTGGTGCCGGAGAGCGCGAGCACCGCGTCCGCCGCCCGCCGGTCGGTGTCCAGCCGGGGCCGTCCGGCGGCCGGGCCACCAGCGACCAGGCCGTTGGACTCGCCCAGCCAGCGCAGTTCCGGTTCCACCTCCACGGTGTAGCCCTTGGTGGTGGTGCCCAGCTTGTCCAGCAGCGGGCCCAGCGCGGCCAGCTTGGCGGCCACCGCGGTGTAGTCGCGCTCCACCACGGTCAGCGTCGGGAAGTTCACCCCCGGCACCGGATCGGACTCGCCGGTGCGCCAGTCCCGCAGCACGCCGCCGGGCTGGGCGACCTCGCCGGGTGAGTCGTGCTGGAGCGCGGTGACCACCAGGTCCTTGCGGGTGCCGAGGTGGTCCTCGGCCAGCTCGCTGAGTCGTTCGGCGATGGCGTGGAAGGCGTCGAAGTCGGTGCGCGCCTGCCAGGGCGGGTCGACCGCGGTGTTGAAGGAGTGCACGAAGGGGTGCATGTCGGTGCTGGAGAGGTCGTGCTTCTCGTACCAGGTGGCCGCGGGCAGTGTGACGTCGGCGAACAGCGTGGTGCTGGTCATCCGGAAGTCCAGTGCCAGCAACATGTCCAGCTTGCCCTCCGGCGGGTTGTCCCGCCAGCGCACCGACTTCGGCCGCTCCTCCGCCGGGGTCTCGGCGGCACGCAGGTTGGCGTCGGTGCCGAGCAGGTGGCGCAGGAAGTACTCGTTGCCCTTGGCCGAGGAGCCCAGCAGGTTGGCCCGCCACACGGTGAGCACCCTCGGCCAGTTCTCCGGCGCGTCCGGGTCCTCGCAGGCGAAGCCTAGTTTTCCCTGCCGGAGCTGGGAAAGCACGTGCGCGGCCGGATCGCTGCCCGCGGCTTCGGCCTCGTCCACCAGGTCGAGGGGGTTGCGGTCGAAGGTGGGGTAGGAGGGCATCCAGCCCATCCGGGCCGAGGTGGCCATGCAGTCCGCCGCGGTCATCCCGGCCAGCGTGCCCGCCGCGCCCGGCCAGGTGAGCGCGTCCGCGGTGACCCGGTCGTAGCGCCACTGGCCGGTGTGGGTGTACCAGTAGCCGGTGCCGATCATCTGCCGCGGCGGCCGGACCCAGTCCAGCGCGCCGGCCAGGGTCGCCCAGCCGGTGAGCGGGCGGACCTTCTCCTGCCCGACGTAGTGCGCCCAGCCGCCGCCGTTGCGGCCCTGGCAGCCGGTGAGCAGCAGCAGGGCCAGGAAGGAGCGGTAGACCAGGTCGGAGTGGAACCAGTGGTTGGTGCCCGCGCCCATCACGATCATGCAGCGGCCCTCGGAGCGGATCGCGGTGTCGGCGAACTCGCGCGCGATCCGGGTGGCCCGTTCGGCAGGCACGCCGGTGACCACCTCCTGCCAGGCCGGGGTGCCGGGCTGGTCCGGGTCCTCGTAGCCGGTGGGCCAGTCGCCGGGCAGGCCGTCGCGGGCCACGCCGTACTGGGCCAGCAGCAGGTCGTAGACCGTGGTGACCAGCTGGCCAGCCACCCGCCGGACCGGGACGCCGCGGCGGATGGTCTCCGCGGCTCCGGTGGGATCGTCGAAGCGGGGCAACAGGATCTCGGCGGTCTCGCCGGTCCCGGTCATGCTCAGCGCGGGGCTGATCCCGGCCAGGTCCAGGTTCCACCGGCCGGGTTCGTCCAGCCAGCGGAAGCCGAGCGAACCGTTGGGCACCAAGGGTTCCCCAGTGCTCTCATCCAGCAGCACGGTCTTCCAGTCCGCGCCCGGCTCGGCCGAGCCGAGGTCGGCGGCGGTGAGGAACTTGCCGGGCACCAGGCCCGCGGCGCGCTCGGTGAGGGTGACCAGGAACGGGAGGTCGGTGTAGCGGCGCACGTAGTCGGCGAAGAACGGCTCCTGCTCGTCCACGAAGAACTCGCGCAGCACCACGTGTCCCATGGCCAGCGCCAGCGCGGCGTCGGTGCCGGGGTGCGGGGCCAGCCACTCGTCGGCGAACTTGGTCGCGTCGGAGTAGTCGGGGGAGCAGACCACGACCTTCTGGCCCCGGTAGCGGGCCTCGGTCATGAAGTGCGCGTCCGGGGTGCGGGTGACCGGGACGTTGCTGCCCCACAGCATCAGGTAGGCGGCGTCCCACCAGTCCGCGGACTCCGGCACGTCGGTCTGGTCGCCGAAGACCTGTGGCGAGGCCGGCGGCAGGTCGGCGTACCAGTCGTAGAAGGAGAGCATCGGCGCGCCGATCAGCGCCATGAACCGGGAGCCGACCGCGTGCGAGACCATGGACATGGCCGGGATCGGGGAGAACCCGGCGATCCGGTCCGGCCCGTGCCGCTTGAGCGTGTGCACGTGCGCGGCGGCGACCATGTCCACCGCCTCGTCCCAGCTCACCCGGACCAGGCCGCCCTTGCCCCTGGCCCGCTGGTAGACGTGCCGCTTCATGGGATCGTCCACAATGGACTCCCACGCGGCGACCGGGTCGCCGTGCACGCGCAGGCCCTCGCGGTACATCTCCACCAGCACGCCGCGGGCGTACGGGTAGCGCACCCGCAGCGGCGAGTAGGAGTACCAGGAGAAGGAGGCTCCGCGCGGGCAGCCCCTCGGCTCGTACTCCGGCCGGTCCGGCCCGACCGAGGGGTAATCGACGTCCTGGGACTCCCAGGTGATGATGCCGTCCTTGACGTAGACGTTCCACCGGCAGGAGCCGGTGCAGTTCACGCCGTGGGTGGAGGGCACGACCTTGTCGTGGCTCCACCGGTCCCGGTAGAAGGAGTCGCCGTCGCGCCCGCCACGCCGGTACGTGACGCGCAGGTCGGCGGAGGTCTCGTCGCGACGCAGGAAACGGCCCGCTGAAAGCAGCAGGTCACTGGCGCGGTTGTCCGTGGTGGGAGTGGCGTTGACGCGCCGATTCCCCGCAGCCATATGCGGTTCCCCTTACATCCCCTAATTGCTGAACCCATTCGGAAGGTACGCCCATTCAGGTCCGCTTGTCCATCGTTGGAAATGTGAAGGCGAGATACACAGAATATGGGCGCATTGTCCGGTTGGAGACGATGTTCGCATTGCGTCCCTACTTTGCGGTGACGACTTCCGGCGTATCGTCATTGCCGGGAGGTGCCGGGATGAGCAGCGGAGAAAACGGACAATCGGATCGCGGTGCTCCGCCTGGCCGTGGCCGAGTTGGGCGGAAAGGTCCGAAATTGGTCTCGGCTGCGCCGATTGGGTTGCCCGGGGCCTGGCGGTGGGCGGCGAATCGGATTGGCAAGGTGGTGGTGCTGGTCGACGCTGGCGCAAACGTGCCACTCCAGGCAAGCGCGGCGCGCGGAAACCTGGTAGGGGCCGCGGCGGGATTCCAGGACTGCTCCGGTCCGCCGGGCGGGTAATATCGGTTGACGTGCCCAAACCGACCGCCGAACAACTGGCCGCCGCACATGACAGGACCCTGCCCGACGTGGTCGGACCCGGCCTGTCGGTGCTGTTCTGCGGTATCAACCCCGGCCTCTACTCGGCCGCTACCGGACACCACTTCGCCCGGCCGGGCAACCGATTCTGGCCCGCGTTGCACCGCTCCGGTTTCACCCCGCGTCAGCTGCACCCGTCCGAGCAGTGGGAGCTGCTGGACTACGGGCTGGGGATCACGAACATCGTGGCGCGGGCCTCGGCGCGGGCCGATGAGCTGACCCGCGAGGAGCTGCGCGAAGGCGGCCGGAAGCTGACCGCGCTGGCGGAGCGGTATCAGCCGGAGTACGTGGCAGTGGTGGGGATTTCCGCCTACCGGGTGGCATTCGACCGGCCCAAAACGGTCATCGGGCCGCAAACGGAGATTATCGGCGGTTCGAAGCTGTGGGTGCTGCCCAATCCGAGCGGGCTCAACGCGCACTACCAGGCGGACGCCCTGGCCGCCGCCTTCGGCGAGCTGCGGGCGGCCGCCGGGCTCCCGTCGGCCTGAGGCTCAGACGCTGCGCAGCACCGAGACCACGGTGCCCAGGATCACCGCGTTGTCCCCGTCGATCACCTGGTAGGCGGGGTTGCGCGGCTCCAGGTACACGTGCCCGCCGCGCCGCCGGTACACCTTGACCGTGGCCTCCTCGTCGATCATCGCGGCCACGATCTGGCCGGAGTGCGCCTCGGACTGCTGGCGCACCACCACGATGTCGCCGTCGCAGATCGCCGCGTCGATCATCGAGTCCCCGCGCACCCGCAGCCCGAACACGGTGCCCCGGCCGGTCAGCTCGCGCGGCAGGGTCAGCTGGTCGTCCAGGTGCTCGGCGGCGGTGATCGGGGTGCCCGCCGCGATGTCGCCGACCACCGGCACGCTCACCGAGTCGCCGTTATCGCGCCGGGCCGAGCTGTCCCGCAGGAAGGCGCGCACGTCGATCGGCCGGGACATGGCCGCGCCGCGCCGCAGGAAACCCTTGTCCTCCAGGGCGGCCAGGTGCTTGGACACCGAGGAGGAGGACTGGAGCCCGACCGCCTCGCCGATCTGCCGGGTGCTCGGCGAGTAGCCGTGCCGGAGCACCCAGTCCCGGATGGTCGCCAGGATCTGCTGCTGCCGCAGCGGCAGCGAGGCGGCGTCCAGGTGCTCGAACACGTCAAGATCGTCGTAGGCGGTCACCCGGGAAATGCTAGACGCCGCCGCTGGCCAGCCCTGATTGGGTACCACACCCACGGTTCCCGGCATTGTTGGCGGCGTTGATCCGGCTGGAGATTGGTGCTCCCGCGGCGCTGGCCGCGGTTCCCTGCACAAGGAGGATCCCGTGCGGATCAGAAGAGCACTGCTCGTGGCGCTGGGGGTGGTGGCGCTGGCTGCCACGGCCCCGGTCGCCCAGGCGGCCGGTGCACCGGCGGACTACCTGGTCACCCTGTCCGATCAGGCGACCGACCCGGCGGCCCTGGCGGCGGGCCACGGCGCCCAGGTCGGCCACGTCTACCGGCACGCGCTGTCCGGCTTCTCGGCGTCCCTGTCGCCGACCGCGGTCGCGGCGCTGCGGCGCGACCCCCGGGTGCGCTCGGTGGAGCCGGACGCGGTGGTGCGCACCACCGCGCAGACCGTGCCCACCGGCGTGGACCGGGCCTTCGCCACCGGCAACCCCAACCTCAAGATCAACGGCACCGCCGACTACAGCGTGGACGTGGACGTCGCGGTGATCGACACCGGGGTGGACGGCAAGCACCCCGACCTGACCGTGGTGGCTCGGGCCAACTGCGTGAACAGCAGCTCCTGCACCGACAACGCGGGCAGCGACGGCCACGGCCACGGCACCCACGTGGCAGGCAGCATCGGCGCCAAGGACGACGGCGCCGGGGTCACCGGCATCGCACCGGGCGCGCGGATCTGGTCGGCCAAGGTGCTCGACGACAGCGGCAGCGGGCAGCTCTCCGGCGTGGTCGCCGGCGTGGACTGGGTGGCCGCGCACGCCGATGAGATCGAGGTGGCCAACATGAGCCTCGGCTGCGACAACTGCACCAACGACGCGCTCAGCCAGGCGATCTCCAACGCGGTCGGCAAGGGCGTGGTGTTCGCGGTGGCCGCCGGGAACAACCACAAGGACGCCAGGACCTTCTTCCCGGCCAACCACCCGGACGTGATCACCGTGTCCGCGCTGGCCGACTTCAACGGCAAGCGCGGCGGCGGCGCGGCCGCCACCTGCCGGGCCGACCAGGACGACACCCTGGCCGACTTCAGCAACTTCGGCGCCACCGTGGAGATCGCGGCACCGGGCACCTGCATCCTGTCCACCCACCTCAACGGCAGCTACTCCACCCTCAGCGGCACCTCGATGGCCGCGCCGCACGTGGCGGGCGCGGCTGGCCTGTTGACCGCCAACGGCAACCGGGCGACCAACCGGGACGGCGTGCGCGCGGTGCGGCAGCGGCTGATCGACACCGCGAACACCGACTGGACCGACGACTCCGGCGACAACGTCAAGGAACCGCTGCTGGACGTCAGCTCCACCCAGGACTACCCGGCGGGCTCGGCCGACCCCGGCAGGCCGGTCGCCGCGTTCACCGCGAACTGCTCCACCAGCAACACCACCTGCTCCTTCGACGCCAGCTCCACAAAGGACCCCGACGGCAGCATCACCGGCTACGCCTGGGAGTTCGGTGACGGCGGCACCGCGACCGGCAAGACCGCCTCGCACAACTACGGCAAGGCCGCCCACTACAGCGTCCGGCTGACCGTGACCGACAACGACGGCAAGACGCACAGCACCCGCCGCCTGGTCAAGGCGGGCGACCTGCCGCCGACCGCCGCCTTCAGCGCCCGCTGCAACCGCGGCAGCTGCTCCTTCGACGGCAGCGCCTCCAGCGACGAGGAGGGCTCGGTCTCCGGCCACACCTGGAAGTTCGGCGACGGCACCACCGGCACCGGGGCCACCGTCTCGCACAGCTACCCGAACGTCGCGGCCACCTACACCGTGACGCTGACCGTGACCGACAGCCGGAACCAGACCGGCTCGACCACCCGGACCATCCGCTGCCACAAGCACATCAGCACCCCGCTGTGCTTCGGCTGATCACCTGAGCGCATCGCGGTGCGGCCGGTCCGGCGGTCGCACCGCGGTGCCCTGCCTGCTGACCAGCCCGCCGTCGTAGGCCCGGATGACCAGCTGGGCCCGGTCCCTGGCGGACAGCTTGGCCAGCAGGCGGCCGACGTGCGTCTTGACCGTGCCCACGCCCAGGAACAGCCGGTCGGCGATCTCGGTGTTGGACAGGCCGTCGGCGATCAGCCGCAACACCTCGGTCTCCCGGGGGGTGAGGCCGTCCAGCGAGTTGTCGCGGGACGGCGGTCGCTGGGCGCGGAACCGCTCGATCAGCCGCCGGGTCACCGTCGGCGCGAGCAGCGCCTCGCCCGCGGCCACGATCCGCACCGCGGCCAGCAGGTCCGCGGCCGAGGAGTCCTTGACCAGGAACCCGCTGGCGCCGGCCCGCAACGCGGCGTGCACGTACTCGTCCAGGTCGAAGGTGGTCAGGATGAGCACCCTGGCCGTGCCCTCGGCGCAGATCCGCCTGGTCGCCTCGATGCCGTCCAGCTCCGGCATCCGCACGTCCATCAGCACCACGTCCGGCCGGCAGCTCCGGGCCAGCTCGACCGCCGCTGTCCCGGTGCCCGCCTGCCCGACCACGCTGAGGTCCCCGGTGGAGTCGATCAGCGCGACCAGGCTGTCCCGCAACAACACCTGGTCCTCGGCGAGCACCACCCTGGTCACCGCGCCTCCTCGACGTCGATCGGAATCCGGGCCCGTACCGCGAACCCGCCCTCGGCCCTCGGCCCGGCGCTGAGCGTGCCACCGAACAGGGCGGCCCGCTCCCGCAGGCCGAGCAGCCCGTTGCCGCTGCCCGAGGGTTCGCCGCCGCGCCCGTCGTCGAGGACCTCGACCAGGACCGCCGGTCCGGTGCGGTCGACGAGCACCCGGCAGGAGCCGGTTTCCGCGTGCCGCAACACGTTGGTCAACGCCTCCTGCACGATCCGGTACACCGTGAGCCCCAGACCCGCGGGCAGTTCGCGGTCACCGCGCAGGGTGAGGTCCACGGCCAGGCCGGATCCGGCGGCCAGCCCTGGCAGGTCGGCCGGTCCGGGGATGGGGGTCAGCTCGGCGTCCGAGCGGAGCGCGCCGAGCACCCGGCGGACCTCGGCCAGGGCGCCGCGGCTGGTGGACTCGATGGTGCGCAGCGCCGAACCGGCGGCATCGGGGGAGCCGGGGCCGAGGTGGTTGGCCACGGTGGCCTGCACCGCGATCAGGCTCAGGCTGTGGCCGACCACGTCGTGCAGCTCCCGCGCGATGCGCAGCCGCTCCTCGGCCACCGCCCGCCGGGAGGACTCCGCGACCAGGTGCGCCGCGATCCGCCGCCGCCGGGCGACCGCACCGCCGATCCCGGCCGAACCGCCCAGCAGCACGGTGACCAAGCCGATCTCCACCGGCCAGGCCACCGGCACCTCCACCGGCAGGGTGGGCACGGCCAGGCCGGGCAGCACCCAGCGGTAGTAGGCCAGGATCGCCCCGGTGGCCAAGGTGATCGCCGTGCCCAGCACCGCCAGCGACCGCCAGGTCCGCCCGGCCACCGCGACCGGGTACAGCGCCAAGGCCGTGGGCAGGTAGGCGATCCAGACCACCCCGCCGCCGACCAGGCCCGCGACGGTGGCGGTCAGCGCGACCGCCAGGGCGGCCGCGAACGCCGCGAGCGGCCACCGACGCCTTGCCAGCACGGGAAATGCCAGTGCGCAGGACACCAGGAGCATCGCCCAGACCGGCCCCACGGCCACCCGGCCCGGCGGGTCCAGCAACGCCCAGAGCTGCACCAGGGCCAGCAGTGCCACGGCGACCATGAGCGGACCGTACCACCGGCCGCCTCTGCCCCAGGTAGGACTATCAGCCGCCGATCGAAGACCACGGGCAGACGCGCCACCCAGGCCGCCAAAAATACCCTCCAGCCATGGTTGACGACACTCGGCAGAGCGCGGATGTGCTTGCGCGGCAAGCGTTGTTCCCCGGGCGGTGGGTCGGCGGGGTCTCGCTGATCGCGGGCCCGCTCCTGCTGCTGACCGGTGCGCTGCTGCGGTCGCCGTTCCACTTCTTCTTCCCGCAGCAGCTCCAGGCCCACCAGCAACATCCGGCGCTGATGTCCGCCGCGTACGCCTGCTTCGCGCTCGGCAACGTGCTGCTGTGCTTCGCGGTGGTCGCGCTGTGCCAGCGGATCGCGGCCACCCGGCCGGTCTGGGCGTACTGGGGCGGCACACTGGTGATCCTCGGCCTGTGCACCCGCGCCTACCACGCGGGCACCGACCAGCTGGTGTTCGTGCTGGCCGACACCCAGGGCATCGAGCGGGCCGGACAGCTCGTGAGTGACTACTACCGGTTCTGGGGCGAGCTGACCTGGCACCCGTTCCGCACCTTCGGCGGGGCCATCCTGATCGGCTGGATCGTGCTCGCCCTCGGCGCTTGGCGATCGGGCGTGTTCGGTCCGCTGGGCGCGCTGGCGCTGGCCCTGATGTCCTTGCACGCCTTCGGCACTGTGAAGGGCACCCAGCTGCCGGTCTCGCTGATCGCCATCGGCGGGCTGACCCTGGCCCTGGCGCCCTTCGGCGTGCGGCTGCTCCGCGACGGACCCAGGCCCACCCGCAAGGCGCTGATCTGGACCGCCGTGATTGTCGCGCAGCTCATCCTGGGCGTGTTCTTCGCGCCCCGGGGCTGACCTCGGTGCGGCTGCGCGCGCCGAGCTTGCGCAGCAGGCTGGCCACGTGCCGCTCCACCGTGCGCGGGGACAGGAACAGCAGCTCGGCGATCTCCCGGTTGGTGCGCCCCGAGGTGATCAGCCGGGCCACCTCCCGCTCGCGCGGGGACAGCGCGCCGCCGTAGCCGCGCCTGCCCGGTCCGCCGCCGAGCGGGCCGCGGTGCTGGCGCAGCAGGCGTTCGCAGCGGGCGGCGTCCCAGCTCGCGCCGAGCTCGCCGAACATCCGCGCGGCCTCGGCGATCCGCTGCTCGGCGGTGGTCTGCTCGCCGGTGGTGAACAGGTGCCGGGCCAGGGCTTCGACGGCGCGGGCGTGCTCGTAGGGGCGGGGGAGAGCGGCGAACTGCTCCGCCGCGTCCGCGAGCAGCGCCGCCGCGCCATCGGCATTCCCGTCCGCGGCGGCCACCAATCCGTTGTCGTAGGCCAACATCGCCTGTCCAAGCGGGTAGTCCCGGTCCGCGATCTCCGCGGCGAACTCGGCCAGCAGCGTCCGCGCCGGGGCCGGAGCTCCTTGTCGCAGCAGGGCTTCCACCGCCGCGTCCACCAGTTCGGCGGCCCACACCCACACGCCCTTGCGCCGGATCTCGGCACAGGACAGGTCCGCCGGTCGGCCGCGGGCGGTGGCCAGCCGGATCCGGGTGGCGGCCGCGGCGGGCACCGCGGAGCCGCACCAGCCAGGTCCGGCCAGCAGCGACTCGGCCTCCGCCCACTCGCCCTTGGCGAAGGCGAGCCGGGCCAGCACCAGCCGTGACTCGGCGGCCGAGCGCGGGTTGTGCGGGCCGGTGCCCAGGTGCGCGCGCACCCGCTCGGCCAGGCCGGTCCACTGGCCGGTGACCAGGGCCAGGCGGAGCTGGTTCGTGGTCGCCCACTGCGCCAGGTACGGGGCCGCACTGGCCAGCGACTCGGCCTCGGCCAGGAAGCCGGCGGCGGCCCGGTGGTGGCCGAGGGTGATCGCGGCGTCGGTGAAGTTCAGGTAGCCGCGCAGCAGCTCCAGCCGATGACCGGTGGTCGGCAGCGCGTCCCAGGCGCGGTGGTCGCCGAGCTGGAGCAGGGTGGTGGACCGGTTGACCTCGATCGCGGTCAGCAGCGCGGGATCGCCGCGCCGGGGCGTGAGCCGGTCCAGCTCGGCCAGCCAGCGCAGGTGTTCGGCCATCGGCGCGGTGCCCAGGTGCGGCAGGGCCAGCGCGGAGACCGCCCTGGCCGCCAGCGCGGGCCGCCGCCGCAGTTCCGGGACCGCGCGCACCAGCTCCGCGCGGCCCGCGTCGGCGTCACCGGCCTGGTTGGCCAGCAGCAGGCCCAGGTGCAGTCGCAGCTCGCCGCGCACGCCGTCGGGCAGCAGGTCGTCGGCGACCAGGCCGCGCAGCAGGGTGACCGTGTCGCGGTAGGACCAGCTGCCCACGGTCAGCCTGCCCAGTCGGCCGGCCAATCCCGCGCGGATCCGGCGGGGCAGCCCCGGTTCGCCGAGCAGGTCGCGCAGCAGTCCGACCGCGGTGGCGGGCGCACCGGCGCGCATGGCCCGGTCCGCGGCGCGTTCGGCGTGCCGGGCGGCCGCGGCCAGGTCGCCCGCCGCGCGGCAGTGGTGGATCAGCTCCGGCAGGGCCGCGCCGTCCAGCGCCCGCACGATCGCCGGATGGGCCTGCCGCCGCCGCGCCACCGGCATGGTCTCGGCCACCGCGAGCGCCCACAGCGGCGGCCGGAACTCGAACGCGCCGTCCGGGCGCACCGCGAGCAGCCCGGCGTCCACCGCCCGCACCAGCGCCGCCTCCGCCCTGGCCGAGTCCACCCCGCACACCCGCGCCGGGACCGCCGGGTCGATCGGCCCGCGCAGCAACGCGGCGACTGCACCACGGCCGGTACCGGGTTCAGGCGGTCGGCCACCAGCTCCAGCACCCTCCTCGGCAGCCCGGCGCGCACCAGCGCCGCGCCCGGCTCGCCGTCGGCAGGGGTGATCCGGTCCAGGACCTCGTTGACCAGCAACGGAATCCCGCCGGTGAGCCGGTGCACCTCGGCCACCCAGGGCTCCGGCGCGTCCACCAGCGCCGCCACCTCGGCCACCCGCAGCGGCGCCAGCTCGACCCGTGGTCCAGGCCACGGCGCGGAGGTGAGCACCATCGCGACCCCCGGGGGCAGCCGGGTCGCGCAGCACCGCAAAACCCCGCGCGACCAACGGTCGGCCAGCCTGAGGTCGTCGACCACGAGCAGCGCCGAACCCGCCCCGGCGAGCAGTTCGCGCAGTGCCGCGCAGGTCCGGTAGGCCGAGACGTCCGCCTGCTCCGCCGCGGTGATCACCGCCCGCCCCGCCGCCGGATCGCACCCGGCCTCCACCAGCGCCCGCACCACCTCGCGCAGCAACACCTTCGGCTCATCCGGCAGCCCAAGACATTCGACCAGCGCCCGCACCCCGGCGGTCGACCCGGCGAGCACCCGCGCGGCGAGCCAGGACTTGCCCAGGCCCGCCGCGCCGTCCACCAGCACCACGGCGGGCGGGTGCGCGATCAGCTCGCCCACCCGCGCCACCAGCGACTCTCTGTCCACTGTGGACTATTTCTTCAGTCTGCGCGCGCCGATCTCGGCCGCACTGGTCCAGGTGCCGCCGTTGATCTCACTGGTGGCCCGCAACCTCAGGTACCGCCCCGTTTTCGCGGCGAAGCTGACCAGCTTCTCGCCCTTGTCCGCGGCGAAGTTCCCGGTCGCCACCGCCTGGCCCCAGCTCGTGCCGTCGGTGCTGACGTAGACCTCGTAGCCCTTGATGCCGCCGTTGACCCCGCTGTCCTGCCTCGGCAGATAGGACAGGCCGGTGATCTCGTGCGTGGCGCCCAGGTCGAGCTGGATCTCGTGCGGCAGCGCCGAACCCGTGCCCGACCACTGGGTGTGCCACTGGGTGCCGGGGTTGTCGTCGATGGCGTTGGCCGCGGCCCCGTTCTCGCCCGCGGTCTCCTGGCTGTCCACGTGCTTGACCGACCAGCCGGACTTGGCGATCGGCTCGTCCGCCCTGGTCGGGATCGCCTGTGGCACCGGCAGTTGCACGCCCTCGGCGGTGATGGTGAACGCCGCGCCGATGGACTGCGAGCCGGTGCGCACGTGCAGCACGCCGCGCTCGAAGAACCAGCCGGTCGCCGCCGCCTCGTAGTCGGCGCGCTTGGTGTAGCCGGTCAGCGCGCTGCCGCCCAGCGTCACCTTGCCCGGCGCGCCGGCCACGTGCACCGCCAGCTCGTAACCCCGGCTGGCAGGCTTGCCCGCGTAGTCGCCGACGGACGCGCCGACCCGCACCGTGACATCGCCGCGGCCGCCGGTCGGCGCGGACACCGACACCTGCTGCTTGGCGTGCTCACCGCGCTGGAACCGCCGGGTGACCCCGTCGTCCTCGTACAGCTCGAAGCTGGAGCTGCCGTTGGGGTAGACGTCGAAGGTGATCGGCGTCTTCGGCTTCTCCCGGTGGTGGTTGAGCTGCGGCCACATCGGCACGATCGCGCCGCCCTTGACGAACAGCGGCAGCCGGTCCAGCGGGGCCTGGTAGCCGTCGAAGGTGCCCGGACCCTGGTACACCGTGCCGGTCCAGTAGTCGGTCCAGGTGCCCGCGGGCAGGTAGATGCCGTCCCTGGTGGAGGTCGCCGAGGTCACCGGCGCGACCAGGAAGGCGTCCCCGGCCAGGAACTGCTGGCTGGTCTGGTTTCCCCTGGCGATCGGGTCGTTGGGGTACTCCAGCACCATCGCCCTGGTGGTCGGCACCCCGGTCTCGTGCGCCACCCGCGCCATCGAGTAGAAGTACGGGGTGAGCCGCATCTTGAGCTTGAGGTACCTGCGGTTGATCTCCTGGTGCGCCGCGTCGAACCGCCAGGGCTGCTTGTCCTGGTAGGCCGAGGTGGGATTCTTCGCGCCCCAGCCGGACATGCTCATCAGCACCGGCGTGAACGCCTTCCACTGCAAGTCCCGCGAGTAGGTGTCCGGGCTGCCCGCGAAGATCCCGTCCACATCGCCAGCCGCGTAGTTCAGCGCGGAGAAGCCCGCGCCGGTGATCGCCGGGACGTGCCAGCGCATGTTGTCCCAGTCGCCCTCGGTGTCCCCGGTCCAGACCACCGCGTTGCGCTGGGTGCCTGCCCAGCCATCGACCGTCCAGACGAACCGGCGGGCATCGCTGTTGTCCTCGATCCCGGAGACCGCCTGCTGCACGCCCTCGAACGCCTTCTGGTAGCCGCCGCCGATCCAGGCCACGTCGGTCTTGATCATCCGCGAGCCCGCGCGGACCTCCTCCTTGACGTTCTTCAGTCCGGTGGAGGTCCACAGCCCGGTGTAGAAGCCCTTGTCCTGCAAGGACTTCACCGTCTCCGGCAGCTTGGTGTAGCCGCAGCCGTAGCCGTCGTTGGGCAGGAACCAGCCCGAGGGCATGTCCGCCGCGCGGGCCTGCTCGGCGTACTTGAGCACATCCGGGGTCGTCTGGTGGTCCACCCGGTTGTGGTCGCCCTGGTACTCGGGGTTGCTCGCGTTCCAGCAGTCCGCGTGCCCCATCTCCAGACCGTAGATCGGGGCCAGGAAAGGCTTCCCGGTCACGTCGGTGTACCGGTCGAGCACGTCCTTGAGGCCCTGCCCGGCGAAGTACACCGCGTCGAACCGGCCCTCCTCGTGCGTGGTCTGCACCGGCGAGGTGAAGGCGTAGCTGCCCGGTGACCAGGTGTTGCGCACCACGCCGTAACCGTTGGTGGACAGGTAGAACGGGGCCGGGCTGGCGTTGTTGCCCTCGTTCCACTTGTTGTCCACCCGCACCGGCACCGTCTTGTCCCGCAGCGCCCACGCGCCCAGCCGCAGCCCGGTGCCGTAGAACTGCTCGTCCTGGCCCCGCACCAGCCGCTGCCGCGCGGCGCTGGTGCTCCAGGTCAGCCCGGCCGACTCCTGCCACACCAGGGTCTGGTTGTCCTTGCGGTACAGCGCGAAGCGCAGCGGTTTCTGGTACGCGCGCAGCACCACCGCGTCGGTCTCGATCTTGTAGTAGTCGGTGGTCTCGGTGACGGTGGTGCGCACCGGGCCGAAGTCGGTGCTGGTCAGGATGGCGCGGCCGACCGGATCGGCGAACGAGCCGCCGGGGCCGAGCCAGAGCCGGAACACATCGGGCTGCAGGAAGGCCACCCGGACGCGGTCACTGCCCGCGCTGATGGCGACGGTGGATCCGTCCTGGCTGATCCCGGTGATCGCACCGAGGGTCCGCTCGGCTGGCTGGGCCTGTGCCTGCTGCCCGAAGGCCAGCAGCGCGAGCAGGGAGAGGACGCCGATCAGGCGGCGCAGGGGTCGGGGCACTCGCATGTCGTACTCCCGGCGGGGATGAGGGTGTGCGCGAACATGCTTCAAAGTGCCGCCGACGGTACATATTCGCGCAACCCCGTGGAAAGACGCTACCGGGAAGTACGGGTCAGGGGTTTTTCAGTTGAAGTTCGGTGTTTACCGGGTCTCGCGCAGCGTCCGGCCACCGAGACCGAACGCCAGTCCGATCATCCCCAGGGCCAGTACCAGGTGCAGCCAGTTGTCCGCGTCGTTGACCGGCACGAAGTTCGCCGCGCTGTTGTGGTCGATCAGCAGTCCGTAGAACCACAGCACCAGGTAGATCAGCCCGCCGCCGACCAGGTACAGCGCCGCGCCCCTGGTGCTGCGGGCCAGCGCCAGTGCGGCGAAGCCGAAGGCCAGGTGCACCAGGTTGTGCACGACGGAGACCGCGAAGACCCCCATCAGCAGCGCCCCGGAGTGGTGGCCGGCGAAGGTGAGCGAGTCGAAGTTGGTCGTCAGTCCCGGGATGAACCCGGCGATGCCCACGAGCAGGAACACCACGCCGACCACGAGCGCGGCAGTCTGAACTGGGGTGCGCCGAACCGTTGCGGTGGAAGACATCTGGGCTCCCTTGTGAGTGCGTAGTCGCCCCGGTCTACCCCCGTCGCGCGTTGGTAAACACCCCGGCGCGATCAGTCACCGCGTCGGGCGCGCAGGAACAGCCCGCCGACGCCCAGCGCGAGGCACAACCAGCCGAACCAGTCACCGAACCGGGTGTACAGCGTCGCGCCCGGCCCGGTCGGCAGTTCGGCGACCACGGTCGCGAACGGCTCCGGCCGGTCGGTGCGCGCCTCGGCCAGCACCCGCCCGTACCCGTCGGCGATGGTCAGCGTGCCGGTGCGCGCCGCCCACACCGTGGCCTGGCCGTGCTCGACCCCGCGGAGCAGCATCATCCGGGCGTGCTGCCAGCCGTTGTCTACCTCGTCCGCGGCCGGTGCCAGCAGCAGGCCGGTGCCCGCGGCCGCGTAGTCACTGACCGGGGCGGAGTGGTTGACATCCCCGCAGATCACCACGCCTGCCCGGTCCCGGACGAGGAGTTCGGCGCCCGGCACGCCTGCCGGGTTGTGGTGCTTGAGGTAGGAGACGGGCTCGCCGCCATCAGCCGGGAAAAAGGCGGCGTAGTTGTACTTGGCCGCGCCGTCCCAGCGCATATAGCCGACCACGATGTCCAGGGCGCGGTCCTTGGCCAGGCGGCGCATCGGGTCGAACAGCGCGGCGGGCCGGGTCTCGTGCGCGCCGAAGGACCCCTCCGGCAGCACCACGGCGCGGACCCCGGCGGGCAGCGCGGCGATCCGCTCGGCGTAGGCGGCGACCAGGTCCCGGCCGGCGGGGGTGGCCAGGTCCGGGGCCCACATCCGCTGGTTGGTGGAGATCGCGGCCACCCGCTGGACCGGGCCGCCGGACTCGGCCAGCCGCAAGGCACCCGCGCCCAGCGCTACCGCCAGCACCACCACGGCGACGGCCGCGGTCAGCACGCGGCCCCGCGCCCCGGGCGCGAGCACCGCCGCGATCGTCGCGGGCGCCAGCAGCACCAGGAACTCCACGCCCCACATCCCGGTCACCGCCGCGGTCTGCAACACCAGCGGCACATCGCCGAGGTCGTTGGCCAGCGTCCCCATGATCCCCATCGGGTTGGCCACCGACACCAGGCACACCGTCCCGGTCCACAGCGCGGACGCGGTCAGCGCGGCCAGCAGCGCCCGCCCGCGCACTGCCTGCCGGTGGAAGCCCCACACCGCCAGCGCGAACACCAGCGACATGCCCACGTTGATCATCAGCCCGACCGGCCACATCGGGGTGTCGTGCGAGCGCAGCTGGAACTCCCAGGCGTTCGCCGTCCCCGCCAGGTAGGCCAGGAACCCGGCCCCGCAGCGGTCCAGGCCGGGACCCGGGAAGCCAGCAGCAGCACCGGCAACGGGGCCAGCCAGGTCAGCGCGGGGACCGGGGACATGCCGGTGCCGAAGTAGAACAGCGCCCCGGACGCGGCCACGGCGAGCACGCGGTCACGTGCGGAGGCCATCGAGCACCCTCTCGGTCGTGCGCTTGCACAGCGCGCGGAAGTCCTTTTCGGACAGTGCGATGCGGCCGCCGTGGTACAGCTGCAACAGGCCCAGCACCGGGGTGGTCAGGGCCAGGGTGACCTCCAGTGGATCACCCTCGCGCAGCAGCCCGTCCCGGATGGCCTCGGCCACCACCGCGAACACCGGGGCGAAGGTCGGCGAGTCGCCTGCCTGGAAGTCCGAGGGGAACTGCCGCACCCCGTCCCGCCGCTCGGTGATGACGAAGGTGTACAGGTTCGGCTGGCCCAGCGCGAAGTCCAGGAAGTCCTCGGCCAGGCCGTCCACCCGCTGCTCGAAGGTCCCGTCCGGACTGCGCCGCCCCCAGGTCGCGGTGACCTCGGCGACCGCGTTGTCCACCACGGTGCGCAGCAACGCCTCCCGGTTCGGGAAGTGCCGGTAGCTGGCCATCGTGGTGACCCCGGCGGCCGCGGCCACCCGGCGCATGGTCACCGCCTGTGCCCCCTCTGCCAGCAGGATCGTCAGCGCCGCTGCCGCGATCCGGTCCGCCGTGCCCATGTGTACACCGTACACGGGTCACGCGCGCGCAGGGCGAAGGCGGCCAGCACGGCCGCGGCGACCAGGAAGGCGGCCGAGAGCAGGAAGGCCGCCGAGTACCCCGCGGCCAGCGCGGGGCGAGTGGCCTGGCCACCGCTGACTGTGGCGGACACCGTGCTCAGCACCGCGAGGCCGATCGCGCCGCTGGTCTGCCGGATCGCGTTGAGCAGTCCGGCGGCCAGCCCGTTGTGCCGCGGCGGCAGGCCCGCGGTGGCCGCCACCGTGATCGGGGTGAACGCCGCCGCGCTGCCCAGCCCGAGCACCACCCCCGGCAGTGCGACCGCGACCAGGTAGGGCTGGTCCACGCCCAGAAGTGCCCCGGTGGCAAGGAATCCGGCCGCGCCGACCAGGCAGCACAGCACGGTCGCCCGGCGCGCGCCCCAGCGCACGGTGAGCGGTCCCGCCGCCCGCGCGCCGACGCACATCGCCACCCCGATCGGCAGGTAGCCGAGCCCGGCTTCCATCGGCGTGGCGCCGGAGACGTACTGCAGGTACAGCGAGATCAGGATCGGGCTGGCGAAGAAACCCAGTCCCAGCAGGAACATCACCCCGTTCGCCGCGGCCACCGAACCCAGCCGGAACACACCGAGCGGCACCAGCGGATCGGCCGCCCACCGCGCCTGGTGCACCAGGAACACCGCCAGCAGCAGGACGCCGCCGAGCAGCGGCCCGAACACCGAGGGGCTGGCCAGTCCGGCCTGGGCCGAGCCCATCACCGCGTACACCACGCCCACCAGCCCGGCCGTGGCCAGCACCGCGCCCACGGTGTCCAGGCGGGCGGGGGAGTCAGCCCGGTCCCGTGGCGGCAGGATCCGGGCCGCCAGCACCATCGCGGCCACCCCGATCGGCACGGTCACGAAGAACACCCAGCGCCAGCTCAGCGCCTCGGTGAGCAGCCCGCCGACCACCGGGCCGCTGGCCGCGCCGACCGCGCCGACCGAGCTCCAGGTGGCCAGTGCCCTGGTCCGCCGGTCCGGATCGGTGAACGTGGTGGTGAGCAGGGACAGCGTGACCGGCATCAGCAGCGCGCCGCCGAGTCCCTGCGCGGCCCGCGCGGCCAGCAGCAGCCCCGGCCCGGTGGCCAGGCCGCCGACGGTGCGGGCCAGGGTGAACAGGCTGAGACCGAGCAGCAGGATCCGCCGCTGGCCGAAGGTGTCCGCGCACCGCCCGCCCAGCAGCAGGAACCCGGCGAAGGCCAGCGTGTAGGCGTTGACCACCCAGGGCAGTGACTCGGCGGGAAAGCCCAGCGCGCCGCCGATGTCGGGCAGCGCCACCGAGACGATGGTGGCGTCCATGATCACCATGAACGCGCAGGCGCAGGCCAGCAACAGGATCAGCTTGTCTGTCCTCATTGGACGGTGTCCTCGAAGTCCGGGCCGGGCACCGCGTACAGCGCGTCCACCGCGGCCCGGTAGGCGGGATAGGTCGTGATCAGGCCGTCCAGCTCGGCTCCCTGCGCGGGCAGGCTGGCGGCGGCCAGCGCGGCGCGCACCACGGCGCCCGGATCGGCGGTCATGCCTGCTCCTGGAAGGCCGCGCCGACCCGGACCAGCAGGTGCTCGCCGTGCTCCGGTCCGGCCAGCTGGAGCGAGAGCGGCAGGCCGTCCGCGGTGCGTCCCATGGGCAGTGCGAGCACCGGGTTGCCCACCGCGTTCCAGTACGGCGTGTGCAGCAGCCCGAACAGGCCCTCGTTGTCCTGGTGCCCGGCCGGGGTGGCCAGCGCCTCGAACGGTGGCGCGCCGGTCGAGGCGGTCGGGCAGGCGATGACGTCGACCTCGCCGAACAGTTCGGTGACCGCAGCCCGCGCCACCCGGCGAACCCGTTGTGCCGCAACGTAATCCGCGCCCGAGACCAGCGCGCCGGTGGCCAGCAGCCCACGGGCGGCCACGGTGTAGTCCGACCAGCGCTCGGCCAGGTCGGCGCGGTGGTGGGCCAGGCCCTCGCAGTTCGCGGTGACCAGCGTGGCGGTGACCGTCTCCCGCCAGTACGGCAGCCGCACCTCGGTCACCTCCGCGCCGAGCCCGGTCAGCACGTCCAGCGCGGTGTCGAAAGCCGGTGCCACCGCGGGATCGCCGTGTGCCGGGAAGTGGTGTTCGCGCACCACGCCGATCCGCAGTCCGGTCAGGTCCTCGCCGGGTTCGGGCATGGTGAACGGGGTCAGGGTGGCCAGCACCGCGGCGCAGTCCAGCGCGCCGTGCGCGAGCGGGCCGATCCGGTCCAGGCTCGGGCTCAGCGGCACGCTGCCGGCGGTCGGCACCAGCCCGTAGGTGGGCAGCAGTCCGGTGATCCCGCAGAACGCGGCCGGCATCCGGATGCTGCCCGCGGTGTCCGAGCCGATCCCGGCCAGGAACATCCCGGCCACCACCCCGCTGGCCGAACCGGAGCTGGAGCCACCGGCCCAGCGCTCCGGATCGTGCGGGTTCCGTGGCACCGGAAAGGGTTTGCTGAGATCGGGCAGGCCGCAGCCGAACTCCATCATGGTGGTGGTGCCGGTGAGCACCGCGCCCGCGGCTCGCAGCCGGGCCACCACCGGCGCGTCCCGGCCGCCGCCCCAGCCGGGGTCGAGCACCAGGCTCTGCGCGGTGGTGGGCGCGCCGGCCAGCGCGAGGTTGTCCTTGATCCCGATCGGGATGCCGTGCAACGGACCGCGGTCCAGCCCCTCGGCCAGCTCCCGGTCCGCCCGGCGCGCGGCGGCTCTCGCCTGGTCGTCGAGCCTGGTCAGGTACACGCCGAGCCGCGCGTCATCGCGGTCGGCGGCGGCGATGGCGGACTCGGTGAGCGCCTCGCTGGTCACCTCTCCGGCGCGCAGCGCGGCGGCCGCGGCCAGCAGTGGGTCGGGCACAGGTTCCCCCTCTGAGTTAGGTAAGGGTTACCTTGCAAGCTCAACCCGGGTTGAGGTCAAATGGGCTGGTGGACAAGCTCTGCTCGATCCGGACCGCCGCCGCGCACTTCGACCTGCCGATCTCCACGCTGCACTACTGGGAGCGCCGCGGCCTCATCAGCCCGCGGCGCCGCGGCGGCCAGCGCTGCTACGACGCCACCCAGCTCTACCGGATCGCGCTGATCAAGCAGTGGCGGTTCCTCGGCCGCCTTTCCCTGGAGGAGATCGGCGTGCTGCTGGCCGGACGCACCGCCGCGCACGACTGGCACGACACGGTGGTCGAGCGGATCGCCTTGGTGGACAAGGAGATCCAGGAGCTGGAAGCGGCGGGCGCCTACCTGCGGCACCTGCTGACCTGTCGGCAGGACGTGCCGGAGCAGTGCGCGCACTTCCGATCCGGGCACCCGATCCCGCTCTAGCCAGGGGCGTAGGCGGTGCCGAAGGCCGCCCACACCAGCGGGGTGTGCGCGGGCGCGCCGGTGGCCTCCCAGTGGTCGGCCTCGGCGCGCTGCCAGCGGTTCAGCGCGGCCACGGGATCGGCGTCGGCGTGCGCTTCGTGCACGGCCAGCACCGCCGCGGCCAGGACGTCGGCCGGGGCGTGGAAACCGGGGAACAGCCGGGTCAGGCCCGCGTGGGTGGGCAGCACCCAGCGGGTGGCGGTGACGTGCTCGGCCCCGCCGTGCACCAGGGCGGCGAGCAGGCCGGAGGGTTCGGCGTAGCGGTGGTCGCCGCCGCTCTCGCAGGCGATCAGGGCCACCCGGTTCGGCATCCGCCAGCCCAGCAGGTCAGCGGCGCTGAGCGGACACTGGGCCAGGTGCAGGCGGGCCTCCAGCGCGTGCGCCGCGGTGGTCACGTGCCCGACGTAGAGGAACCGCCCGGCCCCGGCCAGCGCCGCGCGCAACGAGTCGCGGTCCAGCGGATCGAGCGCGGCCAGCGGCGCGGGCACCTCGGTCAGCACCCGGCCGAGCGGGGTGGGCGGGTCGACCACCGCGGCCAGCGGTCCGGTGCGGGCGGAGACCCGGCGGGTGGGCGCGTTGCGCACGGTGGCCGGGGTGAGCAGGGAGACCTTGGCGTGGTGCACCAGACGTTGTGCCCGGTCCACCCGCAAGGCTTCCCACGGCACCTGGGCGGTGGACGGGGAGGGCTGGATCCGCAGGTGCAGGCCCACACCGGCCGAGGCCAGCTCGCGGGCCAGCTGCGCCGGGATGAGCGCGGCGGCCAGCTCGGTGGCCAGCGCGCACTCCCGGTCCCGGTCGGTCAGCGCGCCTCCGGCGAGGGCGCGGCTGAGGGCCTGGTGCGCGGACTCGCCGGGACGCGGCGTGGGCAGGGCGTCGGCCAGCGCGGTCAGCGGCGGGGTGACCCGTTCCCGGGGCAGGGCAAGGACCCTGGGGTGTTCGGGGTCGTGTTCCCAGCGCCAGGTCAGGTAGAGCTCGCCAGCGTCCACATAGGACAGTTGGACGGTCACCACGAGCGGACCACCTCCGGGCCGCGGACCTGGATGCCGTGCCGCTGCCAGGCCAGCTCCAGCCAGGGTTCCAGCGGCGAGGGCACCGCGAGGTTGGCGCGGACCCGGGGCGGCAGCGGGAGTTCCGGGGTGGCGCTGTGTTCGGCGGGGCCCGAGGCGGCCAGGGCGAGCTCGTCCGGGGCGGGGAAGGCGAGCAGGTCGGGCAGGGTGGCGGGGGCGGCGGGCTGGGGGAGGGCGACGGTGGCGGCGAGGTGGTCGAGGTAGGCGGCGGCCAGGGCGAGGTCGCGGGTGGCGCCGATGGCGAGCAGGGCGGTGCGGGTGGCGGGGGCGGCGGCGGTGCTGATCCAGCGTTCGCGGAGGGGGCCGGCGGGGAAGCGGTGGCGGGCGGCTTCGGCGGCGAGCGCGGCGGGGAGGGCGAGGTCCAGGGCGCGAGCGGCGAGGGTGGGATTCGTTGAGTGGGGGACTTGGTCGCGTTTGGCGCGGCGGAGCAGGGCGTCCGCGTGCCACCAAGCCAGGTTCAGCGCCAGGTGCCACAGGCCGTGTTCCGCGCAGGCCGCGCGGGCCTCGGCGAAGCTCTCGTCGGCCCGGTCGAACTCCGCCATTGCCTCGAAAGCGCTGCCGCGCACCGACAACACCCCGATCCGCACCCGCGGCGAGTCCGTGGGCACCTCCGCCAGCAGCCGCACCGCCTCCGCCGGGCGGCCCAGCGTCACCTGCGCCGCCGCCTGGCCGAACGCGCTGGCGATCCGGTGCCACGGGTCGGTGCCCAGGCCGGCCGCCGCGGTGTAGTGCGCCAGGGCTTCCTCGTCCCGGCCGGCCAGGTGGGCGAGGCGGCCGAGGCTGTTCAGCGCGATGGCCTCGCCGTCGGACTCGCCGAGGGCGGCGAACAGCTCCCGGGCCAGGTGCTGGTGTTCGGCCGCGGTCTGGGGGTCGCCGGTGCCGTCGGCGATCTCGGCCAGGGCCAGGTGGATGTTCGGGATCAGTTGGGGGGCGGCGGTTTGTGCGAGGGTCTGGGCGGTTTCGGCGTCGGTGGCGGCTTCGGCGAACTCGCCCGCGGCGGCCAGCACGGAGGCGCGGATGGTGTGCAGGGCGGCCAGTCCGCCTTCCTGGGGGAGGGGGAACCAGGTGCTGGCCTCGATGGCGGCGTCCAGCAGCTGTCTGGCCTCGGCGGAGCGGGCGTGGTGGCGCAGCACGTGCGCGTACTCGTGGCACCAGGTCAGCAGGTGGCCGAGGACCTGTTGGGCCAGCTCGTCTTCCGGGGCCAGGTCCAGCGCGCGGCGCAGGTCCGGCAGGGCGGACTGCCAGTCGCCGGTGTTGACCACGGTCTGCGCGCGGACGGCGAACAGGGTGGCGCGCAGGGACTCCGTGCCGAACTCGTCGCCGGCCAGCGCCTCGCACTCGTGGGTCAGCTCGATCGCGGTGTTGATCAACTCCAGTGCCGGTTCGCCCTCGGTGAGGCTGGCCAGGTTGATCAGGGTCTGGGCGCGCCGGGCCAGCGCCTCGGGGTCGCCGGGCGCGGCGAGGGTGAGGGCGTGCGCCTCGTGCATCAGGCTGGCTGCCCCCGCCAGGTCACCCTCGGCGAAGCGGTGCGCGCCCTCGTTGTGCAGCTGCTTCCACCGCTGCCAGGCCGGACCGGCCGGCGTGGTCATGCGCCGCTCCACAGCAGCCGGGCGGTGCGTTCGGTGAGCGTGGCGGCGGGATCGTCCAGGCGGGTCCTGGCATGGGCGACCAGCGCGGCGCGGCGGTCGGCGGCGGCTGGGTCCGGGGGCGCGGGCTCGGCGAAGCCGGGGGCGTAGACGGTGAGCACGCGCTGGTCGGCCGGGAGCAGGAGTGCGGTGGCGGGCAACGGGATTGAGCCGGTCAACGAACCGGCCGGGGTCGGTTCCAGCGGTAGGTCGACTGGGCCGAACTGGGCGGCCAAGCGGGGTGGGACTCCGCCGGGAGCGGGCCGGGCGGTGACCTCCAGGAGGGTTTTTCCGTTGCGGCGCAGGATGGTCCAGGTTGACTCGGCGGCGGCGTCGACCGCGCCCGCGGGGACCAGCGACCAGTCCACCGGTGCCGAACCCTGTTGCACCACAACGCCATCCGGGCGAGCGTCGGCACCGGCGGCGAGCGCGAAACCCTCGCGGGTCAGTGCGGCGGTCGGCGCGGGCAGGGTGACGCCGAAGTCCTCGGCCAGCTCGGCCAGCTCCTCGGCGAGGGCGAGCGCCTCGGGATGCCCGGACAACGCGGCGAGGGGCAGGGGGAGCAGTGCGGACAGGGCGCGTTCGGTGGCTTCCTCGTCGTCGAGGAGGTGGCTGACCGCGGCCGTGGCCACCGCGTGCTCGGCGGCCAGCAGGGCGGGGTGCAGCGGTGGCACTTCGGCCACGGTTGAGGCGGGCCACCAGGATCGGGCCCAGTTCAGGCGGGCCAGGCGGTGCACCGCGGCGAGCACGGCCGGATCTTCGGTCAGCTCCCACAGCCAGGCGGCGGCGCGCTGCTGCTCGTGCACCTCGGTGACCGGGCCGGGCTCGCCGAGCACGTCCCAGCGCACCAGCGCGCCCGCGGCCTCGACCAGCGCGCTCTGCTCGGGATGGGTCATGCCGCACCGGCTTCCCGGCTCAGCGCCGACCGCAGGTGGTCGCGCTGGTCCATGATCACCGAGCGCAGCACGCCGTCCAGCAGGTCCCACACCTGCCCCGCGGTGAGCTGCCCGGTCCGCAGCTCCCTGCCGTGCAGGCGCACCCACAACCGGCGCAGGTAGGCCTGGCGCACGCCGTGCACGCCCGCGCGCAGCCGGTCCGGCACCTGCGCGCCGGGCAGGCGCAGCACCCGGCGCACATAGGCCTCGCGCTGCCAGCGGGCGCGCAGCCGGGTCGCCGCGCCGGGCGGGACCGGATCGTCGTTGTCCAGGCCGCCGGTGGCGTCGCGGCCCAGCACCAGCGTCACCCGGCTGACCTCCTCGGCCAGCTGCCAGGGCTGGGCGCAGCGGTGGATCTCCTGGCGCACCAGCGCGGGCACCTCGGCCATCGACTCGCGGTGGAACCCGCTGGTGAACGCGGCGAAGAGACGTTCCAGTACCGAGCGGTCCCAGGGTTTGGGCAGCTGCCGCTTGGACGCGCCATCGCCCAGCGCGGGCCGGGCCGGGCGCTCGTGGTCGGTCAGCCCGTAGCCGAGGGCGACCCCCGGCCGGTCCGCCCCGGCCGACTCGTGGGTGCCGGTGCGGCCGGTGACCAGCGCGGCGAACAGGCCCTCGTCGGGGGTGTCGGGGCAGGTGGCCAGGAAGTCGGCGGGCCGGGCCGCCGGCGCGGTGGATTCCCTTGGCGCGGGCCAGGTCTGGGCGAGCAGCTCGGTCAGTTCGGCGGCATGCGCGCGGACGAACTCGCGCAGCTCGGCCACGGTGCGCCTGCCGGGGGAGTGCAGCTCGGCGATGGTGTCCGCGGCGATCCGCTCGGCCTCCGGACGGCCGGTGGGGTCACCGTGTTCGGTGGCCAGCTCGTAGCAGCGCTGGAAGTACAGGTCCTGCGGGTTGCCCTCGGTGATCCCGGCCCGCCGCCGCGCCTTCTTCAGCAGCGTGAACCAGGCCGCCGTCGCGGCCAGCGCCGGACCGGCCTCGGTGATCACCCGGCGCAGCTCGGCGGCGTGCTCGGCCAGCACCGAGCCACCGGCGAACCGCGGGTTGCGCACCGGGCGCAGCACCAGCGGGTCCAGGATCAGCTTCTCCGTGCGCGCCAACGGCCGCCCCGCGCCGTTGCTCAGCGCCGCGACCGCGGACCCCAGCTCCGCCCAGCACTGGGCCAGCAGCTGCCCCCTCGGCACCGCCGTCGCGGTCGCACTCCCCATGCCCCGAGCCTAAGGCGTGCGCGGCCGCCAGTTCGTTACGAGGTGGGCTTGCAAGCCTTGGCGCGCGCTGCGGCCAACTTCAGCTCGTGCGTCTCCAGCTTGAGCGGGCGCAGCGGGTCGACAGCATCGCTGGTGTGGTCCTGCACCGCCTGCGTCGCCTTGAGCGCGGGGTCCTGTGCGCCGCCGGCGTCCAGCTTCTTCTTGCCCTCCGCCGCGGCGTCCCTCGCCGCGGTGAACTTGTCCACGAAGGTCTTCTTCACCGCGTCACCGTCCGGGGCCGGCGAGGTGGCCAGCGCGTTCAGCTCTTCGACCGTCTTGCCGGCCAGCTCGGTGAGCCTGCCGAGCTCCCCGCTCAGCCACTTCTTGGTCACCGTGATGCCGGACTTGTTCTTGCTCCGGTGCTCGTTGTTGGCGACGCGGTAGCCGTGCACCGCGCCGCACAGCCCGTCGAACCAGGCCACCGCCTTGGCATCCGGCTCGGCAGGAGTCGCGATCGTCGGACTGACCGTGACCGTGGTGGTGGACGGCGTTGGTGCGGGCGGCGCTTCCCCGGAACAGGCCGTCGTCCCGAACAATGCCCCCAGTACGCAAATCCCCAGAATCTTCGCGCTCATCGTTCCCCTCATGGCGTGAACACGCTCCGGGGTGCGCGCGGGTTGCCTTGGCCGCACCGGCAGTTTCGGGCGGGCCACCCCTGGTGACCGGGGTGGCCCCACCGCAGCGGGCTGATCAGCAGGAACGCAGCTCGGAGACCTTGGGCCGGGGCGGCACGGCGGCCGCGCCACGGGTCTCGGTGAACTCGTAGCCGCGCGGGACCGAGACGCAGCTGCCGTCGGCCGCCCAGGCCCAGATCATCCGCACCCGCTGGGTGCCGGAGCAGGTGTTGACCGCCTTCGCGTGGGCGGTGTTGCCGGTGCGCCACTGCTTCAAGGTGACGCAGGACGGCGCGGTGCCCTCGATTCCGGACCCCGCCGCCTGCGCGGGCGCGGCCATCAGGACCCCGCCCGTGACCGCCATCAACGCCACTGCCACGGCGCTCGCTGTCTTACGCATGCAATCCCCTTCCCAGCCGCCGGACTCCAGGTGAGCCGACGAGAGCAAACCTGGCAGGGTGCGGCCCCGCGCGCCCGGTCCTAGCAGGTCAGGACCGCCTGAACTGCTGATCATGCCTACCCGGTCGGGTGAACGCCGGGCCGGAAGTTGTGATCGGTAGGCGCGGGTCCCACCAGAGGCTTCTCCCATGTCGAGAGGAGCAGTCCGATGAAGGACCTCAGCCAGACCGGTTACGTGTGGGCGGAGCCCGGCCCTTACGAGGTGCGCCGCAGGCCCCGCGGCCAGCTGCGGCTGCGGCTGCCGTGGCTGCTGGCGGCCGCGCCGTTGGCGTTCGTGTTGTTCATGGTCTTCGGCTTCTCCTACCTGGTCTCCCCGGAGCCGGACGTGACCTTGAAGCCGGGCGCGGGTTTCGCCACCGTGGGCGGCGCAGAGGTCGCCCTGGTGCCCTACCAGCGTTCCGGCAAGCGGGGCATGGTCCAGATGATCACCCAGGACATGTTCCAGGCGCGGCTGGCCGCGGTGGAGCTGGCCACCGGACGCGCGCTGTGGGACGTGCAGCTCTCCGACCGGCTGAGCTGGCCGGTCCGGGTGCTCGCCGCCGGGGAACGGATGGCCTACGTCAGCACGGACGAGGGCCTGGTGATCCTGGATCTTGGCAGTGGCAAGATCGAGGTTCGCGGCGGCCTGGTCCCCGGGCTGTCCCGGCCGGTGCACTCGCGGTCCGCCTACGGCTACGACCGGCGGCACCGGGCGCTGGTGGCCATGGACGCCGACGGCAGCCTGCGCACCATCGCGCTGGACGCCGCCACCGCGACCCCCGCCGCGCCGGAGGTGGCCGCGGCCTGGGCGGGCAAGCTCAGCGCCCAGCGGTCCAACACCAATGCCACCACCGCCTCGGCCACCGAAGCCCTGCTGCCCGGCCGGGAGACCGTGCAGTTGCGCGCTCGCGGGCCCGCGCCCGGCCGCACCCTGGTGCGCCGCAGCCCCGACGGCCGCACCGGAGCGGTCGGCGAGACCGTCTTCCACGAGGCCCAGCTGCCACTCACCCCGCCGCCCGGCGAGGCCGAGCCGGAGGGCTTCCCCACCGGGCCCCGCCCCGACGCCGCCGCGGGCGGGTCAGCCGGATTTGTGGTGGTGCACCACAACAAGGACGTCAACGCCAGGGACCGCGCGCTGAGCGTGGTGTCCCTGGAGACCGGCCAGGTCACCGCGACCCTGCCGGTGGGCACCGGCCAGGCCCGCGCGCTGACCAGCCCCGAGCACCGCACCCTGCTCTACGTCCGCGCCGGCGACCACGACACCGGCGAAGGGCTGTTCGTGGTCGGCCTCGACGGCCGGATCACCGTGGCCGAGTTCGGCCGCCTCGACTTCTTCGGCAACCCCTGATCCGGAAGGACATCCTCATGAAGATCATCGCCTGGCTCGTCACCCTCGTCTGCCTGGTCGTCACCGCGCTCTACCTGCACACCGGCCTCACCGGCACCGGCCCGGTGCCCTGGCTCAACGGTTTCCTGGCCGGCCCGATCTGCGGGCTTTTCGTCGCTCCCATGCTGTTCCGGATCGCCAAGCTGCTGGAGAACTCCGGCTTCGGCGGCAAGGTCCCGGCCGCCTTCCAGGGCGCGCCGATCGGGATGGGCACGGTGGTCTCGGTGTCCCGCACCGGGTTGGCCGTCAACGACCAGCCCCAGCTGCTGATCACCATGGACGTGGACACGTTGCAGGGCAACACCTTCCGCGCCGAGGCCAAGCAGCTGGTGGACCTCACCGAGATCGCCGCCGTGCAGCCCGGACGCCTGCTGCCGGTGCGCTACCTGCCCGGCACCGGCCGGGTGGCGCTGGCCACCGACGCGCCGCCGCAGGAGCTCCAGCACGCGCTCGACCAGATCCGCCTGGCCAAGGGCCTGATCACGCCGCGGCAGCTGCTGATCTCCCAGCAGGGCGTGGAAAGCCGGGCCGTGGTGCTGAGCATGGCGCCCACCGGCGAGCTGCGCGGGGACCGGGCGGTGGTCGCGCTGCGGCTGCGGGTGACCCGGCCCGACGGCAGCACCTTCGACCTGGACCAGGAGAAGGCGCTGGAGCCGGGCCTGGTGGCGCAGGTGCAGCCGGGTGCGGTGGCGCGGGTGCGCTACCTCGCCCAGGACGAGTCCGAGGTGGTCGTCCTCGCCGCCCTCCAGTCATGAAGCGGGCACTGGCGGTGCTGGTCGGGCTCACCGCGGTGGTGCTGGTCTTCCGCGGCTGCGACCACCACCTCCAGGGCTTGGGGGCCACCGTGCACGCGTACTTCCGCGCGGTGGGCGCCGGCGATCCGGCGGCGGCCTGCCGGGTGCTCACCGGAGCCGCGCTGGCCAAGCTCCAGGACCGGCTCAACGTGCCCGGCTGCGAGCAGGCGGTGGCGCGGCTGGCCGCCGGGCTCACCGAGGAGCAGCGCGCGATCCTCCGGGCGCGGGTCGAGGTGCTGGAGTACCGGTCGGCGATCGAGCTCGACTTCAGCTCCCGCATCGAGGTCACCATGGCCGGCAACCCGTTGGGGCAGGAGCTGTTCGTGCTGGGCGAGGTCGACGGGCGGGAGCAGATCGTGGACTGGGGCCGGGATGTCCGGCGGCTCTCCTGACATCCCGGCCCGGGGCTCAGCCCTCCCTGGCCGCGGCGCGCCCGGCCTGCCTGCCGGAGAACAGGCAGCCGCCGAGGAAGGTGCCTTCCAGCGCCCGGTACCCGTGCACCCCGCCGCCGCCGAACCCGGCGACCTCGCCCGCGGCGTACAGGCCGGGGATGGGCTGGCCGTTGGCGCCGAGCACCCGGCCGGAGAGGTCGGTCTGCAGGCCGCCGAGGGTCTTGCGGGTGAGGATGTTCATCCGGATCGCGATCAGCGGGCCCGCCGCGGGGTCGAGGATCTTGTGCAGCGGCGCGGTGCGGGCCAGGCTGTCGCCGGAGTAGGCCAGCGAGTTGCGGATGCCCATGATCTGGCTGTCCTTGGTGAACGGGTTGTCCACCTGCTGGTCCCGCAGGGTGATCTGCCTGCGCAGCCGGTCCAGGTTGATCAGGTTGGTCCCGGTCAGCCGGTTCATCCCGGCGACCAGCTCGGGCAGCCCGGTGGCGATGACGAAGTCCTCGCCCTTGTCCATGAACGCCTTCACCGGCGGCGGGGTGCTGTTGAGCAACCGGCTGGCCAGGTAGGCGACCAGGTTCTTGGCGGTCAGCTCCGGGTTCTGCTCGGAGCCGGAGAGCACGAACTCCTTGTCGATGATCCGCTTGTTCAGCACGAACCAGGAGTAGTCGTGGCCGGAGCGCTTGATCAGCTCCAGCGTGCCGAGGGTGTCGTAGCTGGGCATGCCGGGAGCCGGGAAGCGCTGTCCGGTGGCGTCCACCCACAGCGAGGACGGCGCGGCCAGCACCCGGATCCCGTGCTGCGGCCAGATCGGGGTGTGGTTGGCCATGCCCTCGGTGTAGTGCCACATGCGGTCGCGGTTGACGATCCGCGCGCCGGCCTGCTCGCTGATGCCCAGCATGCGGCCGTCCACGTGCGCGGGCACGCCGGTGATCATGCGGACCGGCGGCTTGCCCAGGCGGCTCGGCCAGTGCCGCCGCACCAGGTCCTGGTTGCCGCCGATGCCGCCGGAGGTGACGATGACCATCGGCGCGCGCAGCTCGAAGTCGCCGACCTTGACCCGGGAGCTGGGCGTGCCGCGGGCGGCGGTGCTGGCCTGGAGCACGCTGCCGCGCACGCCGGTGACCGCGCCGCCCTCCCGGATCAGCGCGTCGACCTGGTGGCGGAAGCGGAAGTAGACCTTGCCCTTGGCGTGCTGGTCGCGCACCAGCTTCTCGAACGGCTCCATCACCCCCGGCCCGGTGCCCAGGGTCAGGTGGAAGCGGGGCACCGAGTTGCCCGGCCCGTCGGCCAGCATCCCGCCGCGCTCGGCCCAGCCGACGATGGGCACCCACCGGACGCCGAGGCCGTACAACCAGTTCCGCTTCTCCCCGGCGGCGAACTCCAGGTAGGCCTCGGCCCATTTCGAGGCCCAGTAGTCCTCGCCGAGCGGGTTGTGCACGTCCCGGTCGAAGCCTGCCGTGGTGAACCAGTCGTTGCGGGCCAGCTCCAGGGAGTCCTTGATCCCGGCCAGCCGCTGCTCGGGGGAGTCGACGAAGAACAGCCCGCCGAGGGACCAGAACGCCTGACCACCCAGGCTCGCCTCGGGTTCCTGGTCCAGCAACAGGACCCGCTTGCCCGCGGCGGCCAGCTCGGCGGTCGCGACCAGTCCGGCCAGGCCCGCGCCGACCACGATCACGTCCGCGTCCGCACTGGGACCGGCCACGGCATTGGCTTGGCCCGCACCGAGAGTGCCGACGGCCAGGGCGCTGCCCGCGGTCAGCAGGGTGCGCCTGCTGAACCCGGCGCCGGTGTCCTCTGGGGAGGGGAGCACGCTGAACACACCTTTCCTCGTCGAAGGGGGTGTCGACGCGCGCTGTTACGCTCGCGTGACCACAGGTAACCAGTTGTGGCCTGGCCGGAGGTAGGGTCGTCCGGCCAAACGCCGCAGATCCCGTTGTGTGCTCGCCACAACGACTTTCGGAGGGTGCCGTGCCCACTGGGATGGCCGAGGCGGTGCTGCGGGCGCTGGCCACGATCGCCGCCGACGACCAGGTGGTGGCCAGGGTGACCGCGGCCGCGCGCACCCATTCCCCCGAGGTGGCCCGGCTGCCGGAGGAGGAGAACCGGCGGCACATCGCCACCCTGCTCGCCGAGGGCATCGCGCACCTGGAGCGCGGCGACCCGCACGAGGAAGGGGAGTTCAGCGCGGCGCAGGCGCTGGGCGCGGACCGTGCCGCGCAGGGCGTGTCCATCGGCGGCCTGCTGCGCGGGGTGCACGCCGGTCGCACCGAGCTGATCAGGGCCAGTGTGGAGCTGGCCAGGGGCATCGGCGCCGACGACGCGACCATCCTGGACTTCGTGGTGGACCTGGACCACTACATCGGCGCGGTGGAGCGCAACATCATCAGCGGCTACCACACCGCGGAGCTCCAGCTCTCCCGCACCACCCGCGACCTGAACACCCAGGTGCTGCGCCGGTTGCTGGTGCCGGACAACGACTTCCCGGACCCGGCCGAGCTGGAAAGGGCCGGGCTGCGGCCCGCCGAGCGCTACCACTGCGTGGTCTCCGACGTCACCGATCCCAGCCGCGCCAGGGCATTGGAACAGCGCCTGCTCGCCTTCGGCGGCGTCTACGGGCTGGTCGAGGGACGGCTGGCCGGGCTGGCCCAGCAGCCGCCGTCCTGGCCGGCGGACGACGGACCGCTGCTGGTGGCCGCGCCCGCCACCGCGCTGACCGCGCTGCGCGAGGTCTATCCGATGTGCGTGCAGGCGCTGGCGGTCGCGAGCGGGGGCGGGGGCGTGCGGCTGCTCACCGACCTGGCCGCGGAGACCGCGCTGGCCGCCTACCCGGTGCTGGCGCGGACCCTGGCCGAGGAGCTGCTGCGGCCGCTGGACCCGCACAGCACCTTCCACCAGGAGATCGCCGCGACCGCGTTGTGCTACCTCGACCACGGCCGCAGGCTGACCGCCACGGCCACCGCCCTGCACATCCACGCCAACACCGTGCGCTACCGGCTGGACCGGCTGGCCGAGCTGACCGACCTCGACCTCAGCGAGGCCCCGCCGGCCGGGCGCTCACACGTGCTCACCACAGTGCACACCTGGTGGGCGCTGCGCACCTGGCTCGAAGACTGAGGCGGTTCACCCGGCTCAGATCCACCCCGCGTCCCTGGCGATCCGGATGGCGTCGATGCGGTTGCGCGCGCCGACCTTGCTGATCGCGTTGGACAGGTAGTTGCGCACCGTGGCCGGGGACAGCGACAGGGTGCGGCCGATCTCCTCGGTGGAGTCGCCGCTGACCGCGGTGCGCAGCACCTCGGTCTCGCGCGCGGTCAGCGGGCTGGCCCCGGTCTCCAGCGCGGCGGCCACCAGGTCCGGGTCCAGCACCCGCTCACCCCGGTGCACCCGGCGGATCCCGTCGGCCAGGTGCTGGGCCGGTGCGTCCTTGACGATGAACCCGCGCACCCCGGCGGTCAAGGCACGCAACAGGTTTCCCGGCTGGCTCAAGCCGGTGAGGATCAGCGTGCGGCACTCCGGCAGCTCGCGGTGCAGCAGTTCAGCCGCGCTCAGGCCGTCCATCCCGGGCAGGTCGATGTCCAGCACCGCCACGTCCGGGCTCGACTCCCTTGCCGCGGCGAGGATTCCGTCTCCCCGGTCCAGCTGGGCGACCACGGTGAAGTCGGCCTCCATGGTCAGCAGCGCGGTGAGTGCGCCCCGGATCAGGTGCATGTCCTCGGCGATCAGGATGCGGATCACGGGGCCTCCACGGGTAGTTCGAGCACGAGCCGGTACTCGCCGTCCCGGCACTCCGTGCGCAACCGTCCGCCATGGGCG
Organism: Crossiella sp. CA-258035; assembly: GCF_030064675.1. GTDB lineage: Bacteria > Actinomycetota > Actinomycetes > Mycobacteriales > Pseudonocardiaceae > Crossiella. The sequence continues at coordinate 5,559,872 of NZ_CP116413.1, read as the reverse complement.
CGGGCGCGCTGGCGCAGGCCGGTGAGGCCGTTGCCGTCCGGGCCGGGGGAGTCCGCGCCGTCGTTGACCACCTCAAGGCGGCCGGGGCGGACGGTGATGGTCGCGGTACTGGCGTGGCTGTGCCGCACCAGGTTGGTGACCGCCTCGCGCAGGGTCCAGGCCAGCACCTCCTCGTGCGCGGCCGGTGCCAGCACGTCGATCCGCGGCCGGATGTCCGCCGCGCGCAACAGCGACTCGGCCGCGGCCAGCTCCCCGGCGAAGCTCGGCGTGTGCTCGCCCCGGCTGATCTCGCGCAGGCTGCGCAACGCGGAACCGGCCACCTCCGCCATCCCGGCCACCTCGGCCCGCGCGGCCGGCGGGTCGGTGGTGAGCAGGCGCAGCGCCAGGTCGCCCTTGAGCGAGAACGCGGACAGGCTCTGCCCCAACAGGTCGTGCAGGTCGCGGGAGATGCGCAGCCGCTCCCGGTTGACCGCCAGCTCGGCCAGCTCGCGGCGGTTGGCGGCCAGCTCGTCCATGATCCGCACCACCCTGGCGCCGCCGTAGAGGGTGAGCGAGAAGCCGACCGCGGTGGCCACCCCCTGCACCGACTGGAACAGCGCCAGCGGCTTGCCGGCGCTGAGCGCGTAGTAGACCCACCAGCCGAGCCCGCCCAGCACCACGAGCGCGAACCAGGCCAGCGCGGCCCGCCTGCGCAGCACCATCAGCGCGGAGGCGGCCACCGCCTGGTTCACGTTGAGCCCCCAGGTCCAGGTGAACCACAGCTGCGGCACCGCGACCAGCGCCACCAGCAGCGCGAAGGTCCACTTCCCGTGCTTGGGCGTCTCCCCGCGCATCACGGCCAGGCTGTGCCGCAGTTGCAGGGCCAGGATCGCCGCGCCGAAGAGCAGGCCGGTGCCCGCGCCCTGCGGCGGTTCGTGCCGGGCGCCGAAGGTGACGAACAGCGGTCCGATGGAGAGCAGGATGACGTGCACCGCGATCACCAGCACCCGCAGGTAGCGGACCGGGATCATCCGGTCACCGCCAGCGAACCGTTGGCGCGCACGGTGATCACGCACTCCGCGACCGGCGGCCCGGCCAGCACCGCGGCCAGTTCCGCGCGCAGCCGGACCAGCTCCGCCTCCGCCGGTTCGGGCAGCGGGCCCTCGGGCAGCGCCAGCCGGGCCGGGATGCCCGCCGCGGCCAGCAGCGCGACCGCGGTGTCCAGCTCCGCGCGCAGCGGGCCGCGCCGGTAGCGGCTGACCAACCGCCTGGCCCCGGCCAGCGACTGCCGGGACACCCCGGCCAGCTCGCGGATGCGCACCGCCGCGGCAGGGGTGTCCGCGCCGACCAGCAGGCTGGCCGCGGCCGCGCCCTCGGCCAGCCGGGCCAGCGGCGCGCCCAGCGACGCGGTGATCTCCGCGCCTGCCCTGGCCCGCTCGGCCAGCACCGCCTCGGCGGCCAGCTCCGCCCTGCTGTCCCGCAGCCGCACCACCGCGACCAGCAACCAGATCAGCACCGCCGCGCTGAGCCCGATCATCGGACCGCCGAGACCGAAGAACAGCACGTGGTCCGGGCGGCCCATGACCAGCGGCAGCGCTACCAGCGCCGCGGCCAGCAGCGCGGCGGCCAGCAGCGACCACGGCGGCCGGAGCAGCACCAGCACCAGGGTGATCAGCAGGTAGTAGGAGGTCAGCCAGTCCAGCCCGATCACCGCGGTCGCGCCGAGCACCACCAGCGCGACGTAGCCGAGCAGCAGCCCGGCGTGCCGGCGCCGCCGCCCGCCGGTCGCGGCGTAGAGCAGCACGCAGGCCGGCGGCAGGAACAGCAGCGTGGCCACCGCCGCCTGCCCGGTGTGGCCCGGTTCGACCGGCGTCAGTTCCAGGCGCACCAGGGACATCAGCGGGATGTGCGCCAGGAACGCGACCAGCCCGATCCGGGCGGCGAGCAGCCAGCGCGGTGGCACGTCGAGGGAGTCCGGCACGGGTGCACGGTAAACGACCGGCGCGGTTCACAGCCGCCGATCGTGCCCGCCGGAACTTGTCAGTGACCAGATGCGGATGTCACACGGCTCCGGTGATTTCGCGCTCTGCCCGCCGCGGTCCGGAGTGGACAGGCTGTGGCCATGGCTGAAACCACAACGGAAACCCGGATCGAGATCAACCGTGTGCTGCCCGGCACCAGGGCGCGCATCTACCAGGCATGGACCGACGTCGAGCTGTTCGTGCAGTGGTACGGCACCGACCCCGAGCGCACCACCCTGGACGCCCGGCCCGGCGGCAAGTGGCGCGGTGTGCTGGTCTACGAGGGCCAGGAAATGACCTTCTCCGGCGAGTTCGTCGAGCTGGTGCCGGACAGCAGGGTGGTGCTGACCCTGACCGACCAGGCGGACGGCTCCGGCCCGCACGCGCTGATCACGGTCGCGCTGACCGAGGTCGAGGGCGGCACGAACGTGCAGTTCACCCAGGTAGGGCCGCTGCCGGAGGAGTACCTGGAGGCGACCACCGCGGGCTGGCAGGGCTACCTGGACGAGCTGGCGAAGGTGACCGGCTGAGAGCAGGGGAGGGGCGGGGGTGGTCTAGACCGCCCCCGCTTCCGCATGCTTAGGCGAGGCTAACCTATGCTGCGACCGTTGGGTCAGGGCCGCCGCCCTGGTGACTGGGGAGTTCGCAGTGGAAAAAGTAGATCATCGGCATCGGCATCGGCACCGGGAACGGATCGCCGAGGTCAGGGCCGGGACCAGCGCGGAGAAGGTGCCCTACCCGATCCGCATCCGGCAGGCCGAGGTGCGCGCGGTCCGCCCGGTCGGCGCGGGCCTGGTCCGGGTGACCCTGGGCGGTCCCGGCACCGAGGGCTTCGAGGCGCACGCGCCGGACGAGCACGTGAAGCTGATCTTCCCGGAGCCGGACGGCTCGCTGCGCCTGCCCGAGCCCAACGGCCTCATGCTGCGCTGGCCCCGGCCCGCGCCGACCTCCCGCGAGTACACCGTGCGCCGCTACGACCCGGCCACCGGCGAGCTCGACCTGGACATCGCCCTGCACGAGAGCGGCCTCGGCGCGGACTGGGCCCGCACCGTCCAGCCCGGCGAGCCGGTGCACGTGGCCGGTCCGCCCGGCGGCCGGATCGTGCCGCACACCTTCGACCGCTACCTGCTCGCCGGGGACCTCACCGCGCTGCCCGCGATCGCCCGCTGGCTGGAGGAGCTGCCGCGCACCGCGAAGGGCTGGGCCTTCATCGAGGTCGCCGACGCCACCGAGGAGATCGAACTCTCCGCGCCCGAGGGCGTCGAGGTGCGCTGGCTGCACCGGGGGGCGCTGCCGCCGGGCACCGCCGGACTGCTCGCGCCCGCTGTCCAGCAGGTCAGCCTGCCCGAGGGCGAACGGATCCACGTCTGGGTCGCCGGGGAGGCCGGGGAGATCAAGCCGCTGCGCCGCTGGGTCAAGGAGCTGGGGCTGGGCAAGGGTGAGCAGGACATCACCGGCTACTGGAAGCGCGGCGAGGCCGACTTCGACGAGGACCACGAGCACGACCACGAGCACACCGCCGCCGGAAACGAGGAACGCTGATGTCCGCCCGCCGCCCCCTGCGCCTGCTCGGCGCGCTCACCCTCACCCTGGCGCTCGCGGTCACCGGCTGCGGCTCGGGCGAGTCCGGCAAGGAGAACGCCGGTGGCACCAGGGTGGTCAAGGCCGACAACGGCGACATCACCATCCCGGCCAAGCCGCAGCGGGTGATCGCCACCGGCTACGCGGTTCCCGCGCTGATCGAGGCGGGCGCGCCGCTGGTGGGCATCTCCACCTGGGCCCGCGGCCTGCCGCTGATGACGCCGGAGGACCGCAAGACCTACGACGGCCTGAAGAAGGTCGCCGGCGAGCAGGCCAAGGAGACCAACTACGAGGCCATCGCCAACGCCCAGCCCGACCTGATCGTGATCGGCGTGCCCGCCCCGGTGCTCGGCGACATCGACGTGGCCCGGCTCAAGACCGTGGCCCCGGTGGTCGCGATCGGCCCGACCGTGCCGTCGGCCTGGCGTGAGCTCTCCCGCCGCCAGGCCGAGGCGGCCGGTGTGTCGGCCAAGTTCGACGACGCCAAGAACAAGTACGACGCCAAGGCCGCCGAGCTGAAAGCCAAGTACCAGGCCGTGCTGCCCAAGCTCAAGCTCGGCCACCTCGGCGCCTACGGCGAGGTCGCCAAGGGCCAGTTCCACCACGAGTTCAACGGCTCCTGGGGCACCAACATCGCCCAGGACATCGGCGCGAACTACTACGGCGAGGTGAAGCAGAAGGGCAGCGGCTCCAAGGCCGTCGCCGAGTACTCCTCCATCGAGGAGCTGACCGCCGCCTACGCCGAGGCCGACGCGATCACCTACTCGGTCAAGCCGGACGGCTCGGTGCCCGCGCCGGTGCAGTACGTGCTGGACTCCGAGCTGTGGAAGAACCTGCCCGCGGTCAAGGCGGGCAAGACCTTCCCGTTCCGCTACACCGAGGCGGCCACCTACTCCTCGGCGCTGACCACCCTGGGCGCGATCGACACCGCGTTCGCCCCGCTGCTGGCCGGGTGATGGGGCGGCAGCTCTGGGTGCTGGCCGGTGGGCTGGCGCTGCTCGCGGTGGCCGTGGTGGTCAGCATCGGCGTCGGCGCCAACCCGGTCGCGCCCGGTGAGGTGGTGCGCGCGCTGGTGTCCTACAACGGATCCAGCGACCACCTGATCGTCTGGGACATCCGGGTGCCGCGCGCGCTGCTGGCCATCGGGGTGGGCGCGGCGCTGGCCACCGCGGGCGCGGTGATCCAGACCCTGTCCCGCAACCCGCTGGCCGAACCCGGCATCCTCGGCGTCACCGCGGGCGCGGGTTTCGCCATCACCGTCGGCTCCGCGCTGGGCCTGGCCGCCGCCCAGGGCGAGCAGCTCGGGCTGGCCATGCTCGGCGCGGTGCTGGCCGCGCTGGTGGTCTACTCGGTCGGGCACCGCTCGCCGCTGCGGCTGGTGCTCACCGGGGTGGCGCTGACCGCGGTGCTCACCGGCGTCTCCCTCGGCCTGCGGCTGATGTCGCCGGAAGTGCTGGACCAGTACCGGTTCTGGTCGGTCGGCTCGCTGGCCGGGCGGGAGCGGCTCTCCCTGGCGCTGCCCATGGCGGCCATCGGGATCGCGCTGCTGGGCACCCTGCTGCTGAGCCGTTCGCTCGGCGCGGTCACCCTCGGCGAGACGGTGGCGCGCGCGCTCGGCGTGCGGGTGGCCAGGGTCCGGCTGCTGGCGCTGGTGCTGATCACCGTGCTGGTCGGCGCGGCCACCGCGGTGGCCGGACCGATCATCTTCGTCGGGCTGATGGTGCCGCACCTGGCCCGGCGGCTGGCCGACGGCTCGGTCCCCTGGCTGCTCGGCCACACCATGGTGCTCGGCCCGGTGCTGCTGCTCCTCGCGGACACCCTGTCCCGGGTGCTGCTGGTCACCGGCGAGGTGCCGGTGGCCATCGTGACCGCCTTCCTGGGCGGCCCGGTGCTGATCTGGGCGGTCCGGCGCTACGGGGCGGACTCGTTGTGAGCGGCCCGGTGACCTTCGCCCTGCCGCGCGGCGGGAAGACACTCCGGGTCGAGCGCCGGACGCTGGTGGTGGTGCTCGCGCTGGTGGTGGCGATGCTCGGACTCGGCCTGCTCGGGCTGTGCCTGGGCGCGTCCTGGTCCAGCCCGGCCCAGGTGTTCGCCGCGCTGGCCGGAACGGGCGATTCCATTGTGGTCATCAGGGATTGGCGGTTGCCGAGGGTGCTGGCGGCGCTGGTGTTCGGGGCCGCGCTCGGCCTGGCCGGGGCGATCTTCCAGAACATCACCCGCAACCCGATGGGCAGCCCGGACGTGCTCGGCCTGGACAGCGGCGCCTACACCGGCGCGCTGTTCGCGATCACCGTGCTGGCCGGCACCTCGGCGCAGCGCGCGGTGAGCGCGGTCTGCGGCGCGCTGCTGGTGGCCGGGCTGATCTACCTGCTGGCCAGCCGGGGCGGGCTGTCCGGGCTGCGGCTGGTGGTGATCGGCGTGGCGATGAACGCGATGGCGGCGGCGCTGAACTCCTGGATCGTGCTGCGCGCCGAACTGGAGGTCGCCATCGCCGCGGTCGGCTGGCACGCCGGTTCGCTCAACGGCATCGGCTGGCCGCAGGTGTGGCTGCCGTTCGCGGTGATCGCGGTGCTGGTCGCGGTGCTGGCCACCCAGTCGCATGCCTTGCAGCAGCACGCGTTGGGCGCGGACCTGGCGGCCACCACCGGCGTCGGGGTGTCCCGGCTGCGGCTGCTGGTGGTGCTCATCGGAGTGGGTTGCACGGCAACGGTGTCCGCGGTGGCCGGGCCGATCGTGTTCATCGCGCTGGCCGCCCCGCAGATCGGGCGCAGGCTGGCCCGCTCACCCGGCGTGCCGCTGCTGCCCGCCGCGCTGACCGGCGCGGTGCTGCTGCTCGGCGCGGACCTGCTCGCCCAACTGCTGCTGGCCCCGGTCGCGCTGCCGGTCGGCGTGCTCAGCAGCGCGATCGGCGGCTGCTACTTGATCTGGCTGCTCACCAGGGAGGTGAGGCGCGCGTGACCGCACGCCTGCACGCACGGGAACTCACCCTTCGCTACGGCGAGCGGGTCGTCTCCACCCGGCTGGACCTGGACATCCCGGACGGGAAGTTCACCGCGATCGTGGGCCCCAACGCCTGCGGCAAGTCCACCCTGCTGCGCGCCTTCGTCCGGCTGCTCCGCCCGGCCGGGGGCGCGGTGCGCCTGGACGACCGCGAGGTGGGCGCCTACCCGGCCAAGGCGCTGGCCCGTTCACTCGGCTTCCTGCCGCAGGACCCGGTGACCCCGGAGAACATCAAGGTCCGCCAGCTGGTCGCCCGGGGCCGTTTCCCGCACCAGTCCCTGCTGTCCACCTGGTCCACAGCGGACGATCGGGCGGTGGCGGAAGCGATGGCCGCCGCCGGGGTGGCCGAGCTGGCCGAACGGGGAGTGCACGAGCTCTCCGGCGGCCAGCGGCAGCGGGTGTGGGTGGCCCTGGTGCTCGCCCAGCAGACGCCCTACCTGCTGCTGGACGAGCCCACGTCCTTCCTGGACATCACCCACCAGTACCAGCTGCTCACCCTGCTGGCCCGGCTGCGGGAGGAGGGCCGGACCATCGTGGCGGTGCTGCACGACATCAACCAGGCCTGCCGCTACGCCGACCACCTGGTGGCGATGAAGGAGGGCAGGGTGGTCGCCGAGGGCGCCCCGGCCGAGGTGGTGGACAGCGCGCTGCTCAAGGAGGTCTTCGACCTGCCCAGCATCGTGGTGCCGGACCCGGTGACCGGCACCCCGATGGTGGTCCCGACGCTATGACCCGATGGCGGCGCCGTCGCTGACGTGCAGCACCGCGGCGGCGCCGCCCAGGTTGAACTCATCCAGCGGGAAGTAGCCCTGCTGCGGCGTCATGTCGCTGCGGACCTCCGCCGGTGCGATCGCCTCGGCCTTGGTCAGGCCCCAGGTGGCGAACCGCTCCTGCAGTTCGGCCTCGTAGGTGTCCGGGTGCGGCTCGCCGAGGCCGAGCTTCGCGCTGCGGCCCAGGCTCCCGGCGATGAAGGTGTAGCGCTCCTGGGTCAGCGCGGCCACCATCGCCCCGGCCGACAGCCAGGAGATGGTCAACGGCCCCATCGCCATGTGGCTCTGGCGGGTCTGCAAGTGCAGGTTGTGCGCGCCGAGCAGGGTCCCGCCGCGCCGGGCCTCCAGGCCGCGGATGTCCAGGATGTTGCGCGCCATGAAGGTGTCCCTGGTGGCGCTCAGCCGGCCCCACCGCTCGTTGGACTCCAGCTGCTGCGCGGCCAGGTAGTGGTAGCGCAACAGGTCCAGACCGGCGGTGAGGTGGACCCGCGCCCGCACCCACGCCGCCCGCGAGGTCGCCGCGATCAACCCCGGGGCGCACTGGTCGAGCATGGTGAGCAGCTCGTCGGCGAGCACCCGCGCCCGCGCCGCCTCGGGGGTGGCCCCCGGCGACTGGTCGGGGTCCATCACCGCCGCGGTGTCGCTCCACTGCTCGTCCGCGCCCAGCAGACCGGCGAAGTCGAGGTCGAGTCCCAGGTAGTCGCGGGCGTGTTCGAGGAAGCGCCGGGGGCTGGGCACGCTGAAGGTCTCCATCGCGGCGTCGAAGCCGTGGAAGGCCAGCCGGTCCGCCGGTGGCCTGCCCTCGTTGTACTCGCGCATCCAGGCCACCAGCTCCCGGTTGGCCGCCAGCTCACCGAAGTTGTGCGTGAAGCCCTCCGCCAGCACCGAATCGAGGGTGCCGACGCCCTCCTGGACGAAGTCGTTGACCGCGAGGGCGGCCACCCGGCAGGTCTCCAGCGCGATCGAGCGGAAGCCGTGCGCGGCCAGCTGGGCGAACAGCTCGTTGCGCAGGTGCCCGAAGGCCGGTTCCTGGTGGGTCGGCTCGCCCAGCGCCACCAGCTCGGCCGTGGTCACGAAGTCTCGAATGTCCTGACTCATAGGTCTCAATCGTAACTTTGAAAGACCGGTTGAAACTTCCAGCGCGCTGGCCTCAGCGAGGCTGCGGTAAAGTCTCAAAGCGGTGAGAACCCTACGACCAGCCGACCTCGCGCGGGAGCACGGCCTGTCCACCCAGGCGGTGCGCAACTACGAGCGCGACGGCTTCCTGCCGCCGGCCGAGCGCACCGCCAGCGGCTACCGGATCTACACCGAGCGGCACGCCGCCGCGCTGCGCGCCTACCTAGCCCTGGTCGGCGCCTACGGGCACGCCCTCGGCGGCCAGATCATGCGCACGGTGCACCACGGCGAGCTCAACGAGGTGCTGCTGACAATCCACCGCGGTCACAGCCAGTCCCTGCGCGACCAGGAAACCCTGGCCGCGGTTCGCGAAGCGGTCGCCCACCTGACCGGGCAACCCGCCGCGCCGCCGTCACCGGGACCGCGCAGCATCGGCGAGCTGGCCCACCAGCTCGGCGTCACCCCGGCCACCGTGCGCAACTGGGAACAGGCCGGAATCCTCACTCCCGCACGGGATCCGGCCACCGGCTACCGGGTCTACACCGCCGAGGACCGCCGCGACGCCGAACTGGCCCACCTGCTCCGCCGCGGCGGCTACCCGCTCGCGCACATCGCCACCGTGGTCCACCAGATCCGCACCGCGGGCGGCACCGACTCCCTGGCCGGCGCGCTGGAAGACTGGCAGCGCAAGCTCACCGCGCAGGGCCTGGCCATGCTGCGCGCGGCCACCCAACTGAGCGACTACCTGGGATTGGCCGGATGAACACGGGGTAAGACCACCGCATGGCCGAGGACCAGTACACCCAGCAGGACCCGCGAACCCAGTACCCGCGCCCAGGACAGCAGCAGGGCCAGGAGCAGTCGCACCCCGGCACCGGCGAGGCCATGGGCCCACAACCCGACCACGGCGAGCGCACCTACCGCGGCAGCGCCCGCCTGGCCGGCCGCAAGGCGCTGATCACCGGCGGCGACTCCGGCATCGGCCGCGCGGTGGCCATCGCCTTCGCCCGCGAAGGGGCCGACCTGCTGCTGTCCTACCTGCCCGAGGAGGAAGAGGACGCGCAGAGCACGGCCGAGCTGGTGCGCGAGGCCGGTCGCGAGGCGGTGTGCGTGCCGGGGGACATCCAGTCCGAGGAGCACTGCCAGCACCTGGTCGCGCGGGCGGTGCAGGAGTTCGGTCACATCGACGTGCTGGTCAACAACGCCGCCTACCAGATGTCCCAGGACGAGGGCATCCTCGGCATCAGCACCGAGCAGTTCGACCGGGTGCTCAAGACCAACCTGTACGCGATGTTCTGGCTGTGCAAGGCCACCGTGCCGCACATGCCGCCCGGCGGCGCGATCATCAACACCGCCTCCATCCAGGCCTCCCAGCCCTCCGCCGAGCTGCTGGACTACGCCACCACCAAGGGCGGCATCGTCACCTTCACCAAGGCCCTGTCCAACGACCTGATCGAGCAGGGCATCCGGGTCAACGCGGTGGCCCCCGGTCCTGTTTGGACACCGCTGATCCCGGCCACCATGCCCGAGGAGAAGGTGGACTCCTTCGGTGGCAACACCCCGATGGGCCGCGCCGGCCAGCCCGCCGAGCTGGCCCCGGCCTACGTGTTCTTCGCCTCCCAGGAGTCCAGCTACATCACCGGCGAGGTGCTCGCGGTCACCGGCGGCAAACCGCTCACCTGAGCCGCGCACCGAACCGTTGGCAGGCCTGGCGGAACTCCGCCGGTTCGTGGATGGTGAAGTCCGCGTCCAGGAACGCCAGGCCCTGCACCAGCCACTGCCAGGAATCCAGGTACAGCACGGCTCTGGTGCCCTCGGGGAGCGGGCTGAGCTCGACGTCCTGGTACTTGAACGCGTCCGCTACCACCTCCAGCGGGGCCTGCACGGTGAGCACCACGCGCTGCCGCTGCCGCCGCATGCCTTGGCGCACGTAGTCGATCCCGCTGTCGGCGGGCAGCGGCCGGGGCGCGAAGGTCCGGCCGAGGTCCCTCGGCTCGGCGATGCGGTCGATGCGGAAGACCCGCCAGTCCGCCCGGTCGGTGTCCCAGGCCAGCAGGTACCAGCGCAGGTGCAGGTGCAGCTGGCGGTGTGGCTCCACCCGGCGGGTGCTCGCGGTTCCGTTCGCGCGGGTGTAGTCGAAGGACACCAGGTGGTGGTGCTGGATGGCCTCGGCGAGCGTGCTCATCGTCTCCGCGCTGGTGCTCGGCGCGGGCGTGGCGGTGGTCTCCAGGCTGGCGCGCAGGGCCGCCGCGCGGGGCCGCAGCCGCTTGGGCAGGTACTGGTCGACCTTGCCGTAGGCGCGGGTGGCCGCGTCGTCCACGCTGCCCTCGCCCGCCTGGCCGACGGCGGCCAGCGTGGCCAGGCCGAGCAGGGTGGCGATGGCCTCGTCGTCGTCCAGCAGCAGCGGCGGCATGGCCCGCCCGGCGGCCAGCCGGTAGTAGCCGCCCGGCCCCGGCTGGGTCTGCACCGGGTAGCCGTAGCTGCGCAGCCGGTCCACGTCCCGGCGCAGCGTGCGCGGGGCGACCGCGAGCCGGGCCGCCAGCTCCTCGCCGGTGAACGCCTTGCCGGTCTGGAGTTCGGCCAGCAGCGAGAGCACCCGGTGCAACACATCCGCCATGCCGACATTCTCGCGCGAATCGCGGTCAGATTCTGGCCACATCTGCTCGTAGCGTGGCCGGCATGTCGACCATCCGCATCCGGGACGCCCGGACCAACAACCTGAAGTCGCTCGATGTGGACGTGCCGCGCGGGCAGGTGGTGGTGTTCGTCGGCCTGTCCGGCTCCGGCAAGTCCTCCCTGGTGTTCGACACGATCGCGGCCGAGGCGGGCTTCCAGCTCACCGAGACCTTCCCGCCGTTCACCCGCAACCGGCTGCCGAAGTGGACCAGGCCCGAGGTCGGCCAGATCGACGGCCTGTCCCCGGTGGTGGTGATCGACCAGCGCCGCCTCGGCGGCAACGCCCGCTCCACCGTCGGCACGATCACCGACGCCTGGACCTACCTGCGCCTGCTGTTCTCCCGGCTGAGCACCCCGCACGTGGGCGAGTCGAACCACTTCTCCTTCAACGACCAGGCGGGCATGTGCCAGACCTGCGCCGGCCTCGGCGAGGTGGTGGCCAGCGCGGTGGACCGCTTCGTGGACCTGGACCGCTCACTGGCCGACGGCGCGATCCTGTTGCCCGGCTTCGGGAACGGCGGCTACTGGTACTCCCAGTACGCCGACATCGGCTCCTTCGACGTGCACACCCCGCTGCGCGAGTGGTCCAAGGCCGAGCGGGACGCGCTGCTCTACGGCGGCGAGCACGCCGCGCGGCTGGGCACCAAGCCGCCCAAGGACTACGAGGGTGTGGTGGAGCGGTTCGAGCGGATCTACCTGCACACCAGCGACGACCTCTCCGACCGCAAGAAGGAGACCCTGGCCCGGTTCACCCGCGCCGAGCGGTGCCCGGACTGCCACGGCGACCGGCTGAACGAGGCGGCCCGCACCGCCACCGTGCGCGGCCACACCATCGGCGAGCTGGCCAGGATGGAGATCAGCGAACTGGCCAACCTGGTGGCGGAACTGACCGAGCCGACGGTGCGGCCGGTGCTGGACGCGTTGCGGGACCGCCTGGCCGCGATGGTCACCATCGGCCTCGGCTACCTGCACCTGGGCCGGGCCACCACCACCCTCTCCGGCGGCGAGTCCCAGCGCATCAAGACGGTGAAACACCTGGGCAGCAGCCTGATCGAGATGCTCTACGTCTTCGACGAGCCCACCGTCGGCCTGCACCCGCACGACGTGGCCGCGATGACCACCCTGCTCGAACAGCTGCGGGACAAGGGGAACAGCGTCCTCGTCGTCGAGCACGACCCCGAGGTGATGGCCATCGCCGACCAGATCATCGAGATCGGCCCGCACGCGGGCGAACACGGCGGAACCCTGGTCTTCCAAGGCACCTTCGCCGAGCTCCAGCAAGCCACCACCCCCACCGCGGCCGCGCTGTCCCGGCCCCGCCCGATCAAGACCCAGCCCAGGAACCCGCGCGGCTGGCTGACGATCGCCAACGCCACCCGCAACAACCTGGACAACGTCACCGCCGACATCCCCACCGGTGTGCTGACCGTGCTCACCGGCGTGGCCGGATCGGGCAAGTCCAGCCTGGCCGCCGAGCTGCTGGCCCAGCACGAGGCCATCGTCATCGACCAGAAACCGGTCAGCACCAACCGCCGTTCCACCCCCATCACCTACACCGGCATCGCCACCCCCGTCCGGAAACTGTTCGCCCGCACCAACAACGTCCCCGCCACCCTGTTCAGCGCCAACTCCGCGGGTGCCTGCCCCGACTGCGCGGGCCTGGGCGTCATCTACACCGACCTGGCGTTCCTGGATGGCCAGGAGACGGTCTGCCAGACCTGTCACGGCCGCCGCTTCACGCCGGAAGTGTTGCGGCACAAGGTGGACGGCCTGTCCATCGCCGACATCGACGACCTGACCATCACCGAGGCCATCCACCGCCTGACCGACCCGGCGATCGCGAGCTCCCTGCGCCACCTGGACCAGGTCGGCCTCGGCTACCTCCGTCTCGGCCAGCCGCTGACCACCCTCTCCGGTGGCGAGTGCCAGCGCGTCAAGATCGCCAAGGAGCTGCGCGAGACCACCGCGCCCACCCTGTACGTGCTGGACGAGCCCACCACCGGCCTGCACCTGAGCGACATCGACAACCTGCTCTCCGTGCTGGACGACCTGGTCGAGCAGGGCCACACCGTGCTGGTCATCGAGCACAACCTGGACGTGATCCGGCGCGCCGACTGGCTGATCGACCTCGGCCCCGGACCGGGCAGGCACGGCGGCCGGATCCTGTTCCAGGGCCGGGTCGCCGACCTCACCGGCACCGCCACGGCGGCCGCCCTCCACCCCGGGGTGGAGATCCCCGGCTGAGCGAACCCACCCGTGCGCCGAGGCAACTCCACCCGGCCCGTCCCTAGCGTCGCGTTCGTGAAACTCCCGATCCCGCGCACCTGTCCGCACACCGAGCCGCCGGAGTACGCCCGGCTGCGCGCCACCGACCCGGTCGCCAGGGCCACCCTGCCCAGCGGCGACCGGGTCTGGCTGGTCAGCAGGCATGCCGACGTGCGCACGGTGCTCACCGACCCGCGCTTCAGCATCGACGCCACCCGCCCCGGCTTCCCCCGCAGACGCGAAGGCGACGGTCCACCCGCGCGGCGGCGACCGTTCCTGGACACCGACCCGCCCGAGCACGGGGTGTACCGGCGGATGCTCAACGCCGAGTTCACCGTGCGCCGGGTGAGCGCGCTGCGGCCGGAGATCGAACGGGTGGCCGACCGGCTCATCGACGAGATGGTGGCGAGTGGGCCGGAGGCGGACCTGGTGTCGGCGTTCGCGCTGCCACTGCCCTCGCTGGTGATCTGCCGGATGCTCGGGGTGCCCTATGCCGACCACGAGTTCTTCGAGTCGCGGACTCGTGTCGCGTTGAGCCAGGCCAGTAGTGCCGAGGAGTCGGGCGCGGCCACGGGGGAGCTGTTCGGCTACCTGGACGCGCTGTTCGAGCGGCGGCAGCGCGAAACCGCTGGGGACCTGGTGAGCGGGCTGGCTGCCGAGCCGGTCGCCGGAGATCTGGTGAGCAGGCTCGTTGCGGGACCGGTCGCCGAGGGCAGCCTGAGCAGGCCCGGCGCGGTGGGCATGCTGCTGATCCTGCTGGTCGCCGGGCACGAGACCACCGCGAACATGATCTCCCTCGGCCTGCTCACCCTGCTCGGTGAACCTGAGCTGTGCCGGGAACTCCGCGAAGATCCCCGGCGTATGCCCGCGGTGGTCGAGGAGCTGCTCCGCTTCCTCTCCGTCGCCGACACGGTGGCCGCCAGGGTCGCCACCGCCGACGTCGAGCTGGGCGGCAGGCTCATCCGGGCGGGGGAGGGCGTGCTCACCCTCGGCCTGTCCGCCAACCGCGATCCCGATTTCCTCGACCGCCCCGACGAGTTCGACCCGTCCCGCCCGGCCCGGCACCACCTCGCCTTCGGACACGGTCCGCACCAGTGCATCGGCGCGCACCTGGCCCGCGCCGAACTGGAGATCGCCTTCACCCGCCTGCTCACCCGGCTGCCCACGCTGCACCTGACCTCGGCGGAACCGCGCTACAAACAGCAGGCGCAGGTCTTCGGCCTGGACCGCCTGCCGGTGGGGTGGTGACCATGCCGCACAACCGGTTCACCTGGCTGCTGGGACTGGTGCTGGACATCGGCCTGTCCCCGCTGACCTTCTACGCCGCCCGCCTGCTCGGCTTCGACAACCTGACCTGCCTGCTGGCCGGCACCATCGCGGTGGGGCTACGCGCCGGCTACCTGCTCTGCGCCCGCCGCCGGGTCGAGCCACTGGTCCTGCTCATGCTGCTGACCAGCCTGCTCAGCCTCATCGGCGCCCTGCTGACCAGCGACCCCCGGCTCATGCTGCTGCGCGAACCGCTGATCACCACCGTGGTCGCGCTGGTCTTCCTCGGCACCTGCCTGACCACCCGGCCCGCCATCTTCCACGTGGCCAGGCGCATGCGCGGCACCGGCGCCGAGGACTGGGACCAGCGCATCGCCGAGGAACCCGCGTTCCGCCGCCTGTTCCTGCTGCTGACCACGGTCTGGGCCGGGGGCCTGCTGGCTGCCTCCGCGGTCAGGGCGGTGCTGGTCTACCGGCTGCCGATCGAGGTGATGGCCGGTCTCAGCCAGGTGATCGAGCTGGTCGCGGTCGGGCTGCTGGTGGCGTGGACGATGTGGTACCGCCGACGGCCGCACGCCGCGACCGCGCCGCGTCCGGACCGGGTGGGCCGCCACTGACCTGGGGCGGGGGTGCCGTGGGACAACTCACTGGGCGAGCGGCGCGCGGTCTGCTACCGTGAAGGCGTCTACCGCTCGCGGGTTCTGGACAGTCGTCCCCCAACAGCCGGTTTCCGATTTCACGGTTCCCCCTCGCCGGACGTGGCTACCCGCCTTCCCCGGCGAACCACCTCACGGAAAGAAAACCCATGTCCGACAACACCTTCACGGTGTCCGGGGTGCTCGACACCCAGGACAACCGCAGCTACCTCCGCGACCACTCCTACCTGCCCACCCCCGACGATGTCCTTGTCCCGCAAGCCATCGCCGGTGCCTGCAAGCTACGCCGGGGCGACCGCGTCACCGGAGTCGCGCAGCCGGCCGGAAACGGCAGGCTCCGCCTGGCCCAGGTCGAGACGATCAACGGCCAGGACCCGCTGCGCGCGGCCACCCGCCCGGCCTTCACCGACCTGACCCCCATCCACCCCCGCGACCGCCTGCGCCTGGAAACCACCCCGCAGGCGCTGACCACCAGGGTGATCGACCTGCTCATGCCGGTCGGCAAGGGCCAGCGCGCGCTGATCGTGGCCCCGCCCAAAGCGGGCAAAACCACGGTGCTGCACGCGATCGCGCACGCGATCAGCCACAACCACCCGGAATGCCACCTGATGGCGGTCCTGGTCGGCGAACGCCCGGAGGAGGTCACCGACTTCGCCCGCACCGTGCCCGGCGAGGTCATCGGCGCCACCTTCGACCGGCCGCCCCGCGAGCACACCGCACTGGCCGAGCTCGCCATCGAACGCGCCAAACGCCTGGTCGAACTGGGCCAGGACGTGGTGGTGCTGCTGGATTCCCTGACCCGCCTGGGCCGCGCCTACAACCTGGCCGCCCCCGCCTCCGGCCGCATCCTCTCCGGCGGCATCGACGCCGCCGCCCTGACCCCGCCGAAGCGGTTCCTCGGCGCGGCAAGGGCGATCGAGCAGGGCGGCTCCCTCACCATCTTCGCCACCGCCCTCGTCGACACCGGCTCCGCGGGCGACAACCTGATCTTCGAGGAGTACAAGGCCACCGGCAACGCCGAGCTCGTGCTGGACCGGGGCATCGCCAACCAGCGCCGCCACCCCGCCGTCGACATCCGCCGCACCGGCACCCGCAAGGACGAGATCCTGTGCTCCGCAACGGAAATCGCCGCCACCCGCGCCCTGCGCCGCGCCCTGCACACCTGCGAACCCCACCAGGCCGTGGACAAGCTCCTGGACGGCCTGCGCGCCACCCCGACCAACACCGAGTTCCTCACCCAACTCCTCAGGGCCACCCCCCGCGCGGCCTGACCTCGCTATCGTGCGTCCGTGACCGGCGCCGCCCCACCTCCGCTGCTGTTCCTCGACGTCGACGGCCCCCTCATCCCCTTCGGCGGGCAGTCCTACCCGACCTACCCAACCGGCCCGGTAGCAACAGCGAACCCGTTGCTGTCCAGGCTCAATCCCGCCCACGGCCCCCGCCTCGCCGCCCTGCCCTGCGAACTGGTCTGGGCCACCACCTGGATGGAAGAGGCCAACGAGTGCCTCACCCCGCTGCTCGGCCTGCCCCGGCTGCCGGTGGTCGACTGGCCGGAACCGTCCGATGTGGACGAACGCGACGAGCGGATCGGCCTGCACTGGAAGACCCGCGCCCTGGTCGCCTTCGCCGCCGGACGCGCGTTCGCCTGGGTCGACGACGAGATCACCGATCCCGACCGGGCCTGGGTGTCCGCCCACCACCCGGGAACCGCGCTGCTGCACCGGGTCGACCCGCGGCACGGCCTCACCGACGCCGACTACGCCACCCTGACCGAGTGGTCACTCGGCCTCGTACACCTCAGCGTTCAGGATCGTTCGCTTCGGCACCGGGCGGCCGCGGTGCATCTTGACCAAGAGGTTGGCGACGCTCACGGCTAGGCGGTGGGTGTCCTGGACGACGGTGGCGCGCAGCGGGCTGTTCGCGGTGTTGATGAGCGCTTTCGCTTCCAGCACTCCATCGACGCCGACGACGACCGTGTTGTGCGTGGCCGGCAAGGTCGCCGAGAGGGCGTCAACAGCGCCCAGGGCCATCTCGTCGTTGGTGCAGAAGATCGCGTTGAGGCACTGGCGGGACTCCAGTTGCCGGACATGGGAGTGCACCGCGTCGTACGCGCGAGAACGCACGAAGTCGCAGCGGTCCTCAACGGTGATCGCCACACCGTCGAGCTCGCGGCGCAGGACCTGCGCGCAGCGTTCTTGCCGGCTCCGGTGCTCGCGGCTGGCGATGATGAGGACACGTGGGCGCTTCTTTCCGCGGAGGCGCTTGGCCAGCCATTTTCCGGCCAGGTCGCCGAGTTCGCCCGTGTCGTACCCGATGAAAGCGCTGTTGTCCGGATATTCGGACTCGTTCTCAAAGGGCTCCAGATCGGTGAAGACAATGGGCAGCCGGGATTTCTGGCAGAACCTCGTCAGGTCGTCGCGGAGCCGGTGCACCTCGCTGGCCACGATCACGCCGCCCAGGTAGTCACGCCGTCTGTCCAGGAGCCTTTCCAGGTGCTGGGACTGCGCCCCCGCGTCGTAGTCCCGATCCGGCACTTTGAGCACCAGGTCGATGCCGTCCTGGTCGAATGCGCTGTGCAGGCGGTGCACGAGCGCGGCCACGTAGTACTTCTGGCTGAACGCCGAGGTCATCAGGAAGGCTCGTCTTGAGCGTTTTCGCGTGGTCTGAAGTATTGAGAAGGTGACCCAGGAGATCACCGCGACACCGCCGGAGGTCAGAGCGAACCAGATGAAGATGACGCTGTTGGGGATATCTGTCTGTAGTGCTTTCAGGATTGTCGTCAGGATGAGGCCGCTCAGGACGGAGGTCCCCACGGTGAACCGCACTGGCATTCGATCCCGGTCAAGCCACGCCATCTCGAAAACTCCCCTCCCGCAAGATCTCGATGCGGGCCATTGTCCCTCAATATCGACTTCCTCCTCGGCGGAGTCATCGTCGGCGGTGGGATCGCACGCGGGGGCCTCCCCGTTGCGGGCGGCGGCGCGACGGTGAGAATGGGCTTGAGTTTCCACCTGCTGGAAGGTTCAGGCTGCTCCTCGTGAACGACGAAGACGAGCTGTTCACCATCGGACAGCTCTCCCGCAGCACCGGTCTGTCGACCAGGACCATCCGGTTCTGGTCCGACAGCGGACTGCTGCCGCCCACCGCCAGGTCCTATGGGGGTTACCGGCTCTACGACGCGGCCGCGGTCGGCCGGCTTGAGCTGGTGCGCACCCTGCGTGAGCTGGGGATGGACCTGGACACGGTGGCCAAGGTGCTGGCCGAGCAGGTCACGGTGACCGATGTGGCGCGGACGCACGTGACCGCGCTGGATGCCGAGATCCGCACCTTGCGGGTGCGGCGGGCGGTGCTGCGGGCGGTCGTTCGACGTGGCGGAACTACCGAGGAGATGAAACTCATGCACGAACTGGCGCGACTGTCCGCGGGGGAGCGGCAGCGCATCCTGGACGAGTTCGTCGAGCGCGCGTTCGACGGCACCGACCCGGCGGCACCCGGGGCTGGGCTCGCGGACTCCATGCGGCAGCTGCCTGCCGAGCTGCCGGACGACCCCACCGACGAGCAGGTCAACGCCTGGGTGGAGCTGGCGGAGCTGGTGCGGGACGAGGACTTCCAGCGCCGGGTCCGGGAGATGGCGGTGGCCGGGTCCGAGCAGGCGCACCAGCAGTCGCCGGACTTCGGGATCTCGGCGGAGCTGGTGATCGAGCACGCGGGTGCGGCGCTGGCCGCCGGGGTCGCGCCGGACGCGCCGGAGGCCGGGGCCTACCTGGACCGGATCGCGCCGACGCTACCGGTGTCCGAGCGGGCTGGGGTGGCCGAGCAGCTGGCGACCTTCACCGACGGCAGGGTGGAGCGGTACTGGCACCTGCTGGGTGTGCTCAACGGGTGGCCGCCGCGGCCGGCCGGGCCCGCGGTGCCCGCCTTCGAATGGGTGATCGCCGCGTTGCGGGCCTCGCACTGATCGCATGATCCGCCCCGGTCCGGGAACTTTTCCGGACCGGGGCGGGTTGCACCACGGCATGAGGATGATGCGTGCGGTGGTGCTGGACGGGCCGGGGCCGGTGGAGGCGCTCCAGTTGCGCGAGGTGCCGGTGCCGGAGGCCCGCGAGGGGTGGGTGCGGATCAAGGTGGAAGCCTTCGGACTCAACCGTTCCGAGCAGCACCTGCGCACCGGATTGGCCACCAACCCGGTATTTCCGATCGTGCCCGGCATCGAGGCCGTGGGCACCGTGGATGCCGCGCCGGGCGGTGAGTTCGAGCCGGGCCAGCCGGTGGTGGCGATGATGGGCGGCATGGGCCGGGCCTTCGACGGCGGTTACGCCGAGTACACCCTGGTGCCGGCGAGTTGTGTCATCCCGGTGCGGACCAGCCTGGACTGGGCCACCCTCGGCGCGCTGCCGGAGATGTTGCAGACCGCGCACGGCTCGCTGCACACCGGACTGGCGATCCAGCCCGGCCAGAGCTTCCTGGTCCGCGGCGGCACCTCCTCGGTGGGCGTGGCGGCCGCGGTGCTGGCCAAGGAGCACGGGCTGGAAGTGTTGTCCACCACCAGGAATCCGGCCAAGTTGGCCGCGTTGCGGGACCTCGGCGTCGACCACCCGCTCCTCGACGACGGCCGGATCGCCGACCGGGTGAGGGAGATCCGGCCCGGGGGTGTGCACGCCGCGCTGGAGCTGGTGGGCACCAACACCCTGCCGGACACGTTGCGCGCCACCGGAAAGCACGGCACGGTCTGCTTCACCGGCATGCTCAGCGACCAGTGGACCATCCCGGACTTCTACCCGATGGACTACCTGCCCAACGGCGTCCGCCTCACCGCCTACGGCGGCGAGAGCAGCGACCTGCCGCGGGCCGACCTCCAGCGCTACCTGGAGCTGATCGAGGCCGGGACGCTGCCGGTGCGCATCCACCGGGTGTTCGCGCTGACCGAGATCCGCGAGGCCCACCAGCTGATGGAGGACGGCGGCGCGGTGGGGAAACTCGTGGTCAGAGTTGGTCTCCAGTAGGCAGTGGCGGCCGCGCTGCCCCTGGCGGAGGCAGCGCGGGCGCACCGTCTAGCCGAGCTCAGCGACCGGGTCGCCGAACCAGGTGGCGAGGGCCTCGCGCAGTGCGGGTGCCGCGGTGTCCGCGGGCTCGTCGAGGCTTGCCGCCCAGGCGATGTGCGCGTCCGGGCGGATCAGCAGCAGGTCGGCCGGCCGGTCCTCGGTCTTGGCGGTGACCAGGTCGACCCGGTGCCGCCAGTCCCCGGCGACCTCGTGCAGGTCGGCCCGCCCGGTCAGGTCGAGCAGCACCGGCCGCGCGGCGGCGAGCAGTTCGGCGACGCTGGTGCCGCCCTGGTCGGTGTGCAGGGCGAGGTCGGGGGCGAACGCGCCGACCAAGGGGTGCCGGTCGGCGCCGGGCAGCGGGTAGCGGAAGTCCGAACCCGCGATCATGGCGCCGATCCGCCGGGCCGCGGGCTCGTCGGCGAGCAGTTCCTGGAACACCGCGCGCAGCGCGTCGGCGGCCGCGTCCTGGGTGCGCCGCAACGCCACCTGGGCCTGGGTGTGCTGGAGGGTGCGCGCCCCGGCGAAGTGCCGCTCCTGGTGGTAGGTCTCCAACAGCCCGTCCGGAGCCCAGCCTTGCAGTGCGGCGGCCAGCTTCCAGGCCAGGTTGACCGCGTCCAGCATCCCGGCGTTGAGCCCGACCCCGGTGGCCGGGAACTGGTGCGCCGCATCACCGGCGAGCAGGATCCGGCCGTCCCGGTACCGCTCGGCCTGCCGCGCCTGGTGGCGGTAGCGGGAGAGCCTGCTGGCTTCGCCCATGGGCAGGTCGATGCCCAGCACCCGGCGCACGCTCTCGCTGACCTCGGCCAGCGTCATCGGCGCGTCGTCCTCGGGCTGGGTGAACTCGTCCTCGGTGGTGTAGACCATCACCGACCCGGGGGAGAGCGGCCCGAAGGCGAACACACCCCGCTCGGTCCGGGTGAAACCGGCGGCGATCCGGCGCTGCCCGGCGATGTCCAGATCGCCGTCGTCCAGCACCCGCACCGACTCCGGCAAGGTCACGTGCGCGAACCGGTTCACCTCCGGATAGGTGGTGCCGGGGAATGGAATCCCGGCCAGCTCCCGCACCGGGCTGCGCGGCCCGTCACAGCCCACCAGGTACCTGCCCCGCACCTCGTACGGCCCGTCCGGCCCGCGCACCTCCGCGGTGACCCCGTCCTCGTCCTGACTCACCCCGAGCACCTCGTGCCCGCGCCGGATCTCGGTGCCAACCGCCAGGGCGTGGTCCTCCAGCACCCGCTCCAGTCGCGCCTGCGGCAGCGGCAGCGCGTGCATCGGCGGGTCCGGCAGGCGGGTGAGGTCCACGTGCACCCCGCCGAAGGGGAACCGGGGCGGCGGCAGCGGACCGGTGGTGGCCGCGACCAGCTTGTCCAGCACACCCCGGTAGCGCAACAGCTCCAGGACCTGCCCGCCCAGCCCACCGGCCTTCGGGATGTCCCGCAGCTCCGGCTGCCGCTCCAGCACCAGCGGCCGCACCCCGGTCAGCCGCAGTTCACCGGCCAGCATCAGCCCGGTGGGGCCCGCGCCCACGATGATCACGTCGGCGTCCGTCATTCGCACCTGGGTACTCCCGTTTTCGCTGGTTGTGGCTACGGCGGGAGATTCTGCGGCATGACCGGGGCCTTGCCGCAAGGCCCCCGGTGCGCTATATGTTGGAGTGGGACGGAGTAGCTGCTCCGCTTTCCCCAGGGGGAGTGACGGGTGACGGGCCGGTTCGGCTTGCGGCTGCGGCAGTTCAGGGTGCTGGCGGGGCTCACCCAGGAGCAGTTGGCGCAGCGGTCCGGGGTCGGTGTGCGCACCATCGGCGGGCTGGAGACCGGTAGGCGGGCCGATCCCCGGCCGTCCACGGCCCGGCGGCTGGCCGACGCGCTGGAGTTGGCACCGGCCGAACGCGGTCAGTTGCTGGCCGCGGCCGTGGATGATCCCGCGCCGCCCGCCGGTGGTCGCAACGACCTGCCGGGGGACACCGCGGAGTTCACCGGGCGGGCCGAGGAGGTTGAGCGGCTGCTGGCGGAGCTGGGTGACGGCAGGCCGCGGACGGTGGTGATCGACGCGATCGACGGGATGGCCGGGGTGGGCAAGACCACGCTGGCCGTGCACGTCGCGCACCGGCTGGCCGGGCGTTATCCCGACGGCGCGCTGTTCATCGACCTGCACGGGCACGCCAGTGAGCGGGAGGCCACCGATCCGGCGGCGGCGCTGGAGATGTTGTTGCGCGCGTTGGGGGTTGGCGGGGAGCGGATTCCGGCTGGGCTGGATGAGCGGGCCTCGTTGTGGCGGGCGGAGCTGGCCGGGCGGCGGGTGCTGGTGGTGCTGGACAACGCGGTGAGCGCGGCGCAGGTGCGGCCGTTGTTGCCGGGGGCGGCCGGGTGTCTGGCGCTGGTGACCAGCCGGGGGCGGCTCGCGGGGTTGGGCAGTGGGCGGGCGGTGTCGCTGGACGTGTTGTCCGCCGCGGACGCGGTCGCGTTGTTCGAGCGGGTGGCGGGGGCGGAACGTGTTGCCGGACAACGGGAAGCCGTGGCGGAGCTGGTGCGGTGCTGCGGGTTCCTGCCGCTGGCGGTCCGGATCGCGGCCGCCCGGTTGCGCGGGCGTCCGGCGTGGACGGTGGCGGATCTGACCGAGCGGCTGCGGGAGGGTCGGCTGGCGGGGGTGGGTGCGGCGTTCGAGGTGTCCTACCGGCAGCTCACGGATGCGCAGCAGCGGCTGTTCCGGCTGCTGGGGCTGCATCCCGGGCCGGACATCGAACGGCGGGCCGCGGCCGCGCTCGCCGGGATCGAGGTGGCCGCTGCCGAGGAGTTGCTGGAAGAGCTGGTGGACGCGCACCTGCTCCAGCAGCCCGTGCCCGGCCGGTACCGCTTCCACGACCTGGTGCGGCAGTACGCCCAGCGCCTGGCGGCGGGCGATGCGGACCGGGAGGCCGCGTTGGCCGGGCACTACCTGAGCACCGCGCACGCCGCGGACCGGCTGCTGGCCCCGCACCGCGAGCCGATCCCGCTGGAACCGCCCGCCACCGACAGCCACCTGCGGGACGAGGCCGCGGCGCTGGCCTGGTTCGATGCCGAGGAGGGCAACCTGGCGGCGGTGCACCGGTTGGCCAGGGACCGGGGGTGGCACCTGCTGGTGTGGCAGCTGGCCGGTGCGCTGGACGTGGTGCACCGGCGGCGCGGGCGGCTGCACGGGGCGCTCGCGCTGTGGCAGGCCGGGCTGGCCGCGGCCGAGGCACTGGGCGATCCGGCCGCGCGGGCCAGGGCGCACCGGCTGCTCGGGCACGCCCACGCCAGGGCGGGGCAGCACGAGGAGGCGGTGCGGCACCTCCGGCAGGCGCTGGAGCTGGCCGAGCAGAGCGGCGACGCGCTGGCTCAGGCACACACCCAGCACACCCTCGCCTGGGCCAGGGAACAGTTGGGGGACAACGAGCACGCGCTGGCGCACGCCACCCGCGCGCTGGAGCTGTACCGGGGGCTCGGCCTGCCGCTGCGGGAAGCTCAGGCGCTCAACGCGGTGGGCTGGTACCACGCCCTGCTGACCGACTTCGAGCAGGCCCGCGCGCACTGCGAGAGCGCGTTGTCCCTGCTCCGGCAGCACCATGACAGCGCAGCGCCGGACAGTCTCGGCTACACCCTGGACAGCCTGGGCTACATCGCCCAGCACACCGGCAGGCACGCCGACGCCCTGGACTACTACCGGCAGGCGCTGACCGTGTACCGCGAGCTCGGCAACACCTACGAGGAAGCCAACACCCTGGCGAAACTGGCCGAGGCCCAGCTCGCGCTCGGCGAGTCCGGACCGGCCGGGGACGTGTGGCGGCAGGCGCTGCGGCTGTACCGGCGGCAGGGGCGCAGACCGCAGCGGTGATCGGACCGGCCACAATTGGCCGGTTCATGGCCTGGTCGGCCGCCCGGACCGGACCGCACGCTCAGCGAGTGCCCAGCCTCACCACCGAAGAGCTGACCGGAACCGAACGCGAGGTGTTGCGCGCGCTCGGCCGCGGCCGCACCGACGCCGAGATCGGCCGCGCGCTCGCGGTCGCGGAGCAGGCGGTGACCGAGCACGTCCGGCGCATCCAGGCCAAGCTCGGCCTGCGCGATCGGGCCGCGGCCATCGTCTACGCCTTCGACCACGGCATCACCCTCCCGCTCACCGCCCCGGTCCCGGCCGCGCGGCTGCGGATCTCGGTGCTCGGACCGGTGCGGGCCTGGCACGGCGCGGAAGCGCTGGACCTCGGGCCGGTCCGGCAGCAGAGCCTGCTGGCCGCGCTGGTGCTGCGCCCGGACATCCCGGTCAGCCAGGCCGAGCTGCTGCACCGGGTGTGGGGGCTGGAACCGCCGCTGGGCAACGTGGTCCCGGTCTACGTCTACCGGCTGCGCAAATGCCTGCACCGCGGCGGGGACCCGGTGATCGAACGGGATCAGCGGGGCTACCGTTTCCGCGCCACCGCGGTGGACCTCGACCTGACCGGGCTGGCCCGGATCGCCGCGGAGGCGGCCACGGCCGAGCGCGCGGGTGACCTGGCCGAGGCGGTGCGGGCCTACCGCCGGGCGCTGGCCCTGTTCCGCGGCGACCCGCTGGCCGGGCTGCTGGGACCGTTCGCGGAGACCGAACGGCTCCGGCTGACCGACCGGGGCGTGCACCTCGCCCTGCGCGCGGCGCACTGCCAGCTGAGCCTGGGCAGGCACGCCGAGACCCTGGACGAGCTGTGGGCGCTGGCCTCGGTGCACCCGCACCACGAACCGGTGGCCGCACTGCTCATGCGGGCACTGAGCGCCGGCGGCAGGCAGGCAGACGCGCTGGCCCTGTACGACCGGGTGCGCGACCGGCTGGCCGCCGACCTGGCCGCGCGGCCGGGGCCGGAGCTGCGCCGGATGCGGCAGGCCGTGCTGCACGGGGTGGCGGGCGACCCCGCCACCCCGTGACGCCTCACCGGCTGCCGCAGAGCGCGGACTCGATCACGTCCACCGGGGTGGGCTTGATCGAAGTGGCCTCCCAGGCGTTGGTCATCAGCGAGGCGTGCCTGCCGTCCTCGGTCACCGCGGTCAACGAGGTGTAGCCGGAGGTGGCGATGCCGTTGTGGAACCAGGCGTTGCCGCAGGAGAGCGAGAGCAGCTGCACGCCGAGACCCACCCCGAGCCAGCGCGGGTCGGACGGGTTGGGCATGGTCGCGATCCGGCGCATCTCCGCACCGGTGGCCGCGGAGAACAGCCCGCCGTCCACCACCGCCCGGTAGAACTTCGACAGGTCGGCCAGCGAGGAGATGACCGCGCCAGCCGGGCTGCCCAGGGACGGCTCGGAAATGAGCGGCGCCGAGGTGGTCTCGGTCCAGAAGAAGAACGGACCGGCCCGCACACCCCGGTAGCCGGAGAGGTAGGGCGCGGGCAGCGAGCGGTCGCCGGGGCCGGGGAAGGTGGTCCTGGTCAGGCCGAGCCGGTTGATGATCCGGCTGGTGATGGCCTCGCCGATGGAGACACCGGTGAGCTTCTCGATCAGCAGTCCGTTGATCATGTAACCCAGGTTGGAGTACTCCACCTTCGCGCCCGGCTCGGCCACCGGCGGGAAGGTCCGCAGGCCGACCTCGACCAGAGGCCGCAGCTCCACGCTGCCGTCCGGCTTGAGCAGCCCGGCGGCGTTCTGGGCGTAGGTCAGCACGTTCGGGTTGGCCACCCCGCCGGTGTGCTGGAGCAGCTGCCGCACGGTGATCCGGTTGCCGTCATAACCGTTGCCCTGCACCAGACCTGGCAGGTAGCGCTCGATCGGCTCATCCAGCGCCACCTTGCCCTCGTCGACCAGCTGCAGGACCACCGCGGCGGTGAAGGTCTTGGTCTGGCTGCCCACCCGGAAGTGCTCGTCCGGCCGGATCGGCCGGGCCGGTCCGATGATCGAGGCGGTGCCCGCGCTCAGGTGCCAGGAACCGGTCCGGTTGCCCGCGTACACCGCCGCGCCCGGTCCCGCGTGTGACTGGTAGCCGTTGAGCAGCGCCTGGGTGTCGGCGTGGCCGTCGGCGGCGTGCGCGGTGCCGCCCGCCAGCACCGAACCCGCCGCGGCGAGTGCGGCCAGTGCCGCCGCCACCGGTCTGCGCCCGAGTCTCTTGATCACGAAGAACCCCCATCTCGGTAGCTGTCGTGCTACCGGCGCAGCGTCCCAGCCTGCGCTGAAATCCGGATGAGATGGCTGGTCGTGGCGGGTGCGGAGGAGCCCGTGCCGCGGGCGGCGGCACGGGCTCCGGCCCGCGGGGGTCAGCGCACGGTGAGGGTGAACTCAGTGCTGCCGGACTTGCCCGCGCTGTCGGTGGCGGTGATGGTGATCTTGTAGGTGCCGGTCTGGAACGGGACGCCGACGCTCATCTTCGAGCTGCCGCCAGGGTTGACCGTCGAGGGCATGAACATCGGCCGCGAGGGCAGGCCCTCGGCGCTGAGGGTGATCGAGCCGGTGCCGCCGGTGACGGCGACCGTGGTGTTGATGAACCCGCCCGGCCCGGAGGTGGCCGAACTCGGGGTGGCAACGGGCTTCGGGCCCTCGGTGGAGCCGCCCTCGCCGACGGTCAGGGTGTACTCGGCGGTCTTCGCGCCGGAGCCGCCCTTGGCCGTGACGGTGACCTTGTGCGTGCCCTTCGGCGTGCTCGTCGCGGTCTCGATGGTCAGCTTGGCGACCTCACCCGAGGTGATCGAGGCCGGCTGGAAGGTGGCGGTGGCCCCGCCGGGCAGGCCGGCGGCGCTGAGCTCCAGCTTCTCCGCACCCTGGTCGCCGGCCTTGCTGGTGACGCTGGTGGAGATGTGCTTGCCGGGCTCCACCTTGCCGGAGGAGGGCGAGAGGCCCACGGTGAACTTGCCGTCGCCGGGCTGCCCGCCGATCTCCTTCCTGGCCCAGTCGCCCATCTCGTTGGTCAGCCGCGCCATGATGCTGTAACGGTCGCAGCCGCCGGCGCCCCAGGACACGACCCCGGCCACCACACCGTCCACAATGTACGGACCGCCGCTGTCGCCGCTACAGGTCGCGGTGCGGCCGTTGTCGTAACCGGTGCACACCATCACATCCGGGTTGACCCGGACGTTGAACACCTGGCAGTCCTTGGCGTCGTTGACCGGCAACGTGGTCTTGTACAGCGCGCCCGAGCCGCCGCTGGAGGTGGTCCGGCCGTAGCCGAAGACGGTGCCGGACTTGCCGGGCTGGGTGAGCCCGGTGTCGCCGGAACCCGCCACCTTCGCCCACTGGCTCTCCGGCACGGGCAGGTCGTCCGCGGTGGTGATCACCGCGACGTCGTAGCCGGTCTGCCAGGAGTTCGGGCCGGTGTAGCGCGGGTGCGCCTTGAAGGAGGTGACGTTGGTGCGGAAGGTCTCATCACCGGCGGTGGTGAGGTCGTCGTCGCCGTAGATGTAGCTCTTGGCCCCGCCGACGTCGATCATGCAGTGCGCGGCGGTGAGGATCTTGCGCTTGCCCACCACCGCGGCGGTGCAGGACTGGCCCTGCGGCCCGCCGCCGCCGGCGCGGACACCGGCGATGACGAAGGGGTTCTCCTTGACCGTGGTGCGCTGCCCGTTGATGACGTTCGCACCCGCGTCACCGGCTTTGAGCTCATCGGTCGGGATGGCGGCGGTGCTGATCGGGGCGGGCTCGGCCGCCGCGGCCACCGGCATGGCCAGCGCGGCCAGTGCCACGCACAGGGCGGTGACCAGACGTGGTGTTCTCATGGTGCTCCTCGACTTGCAGGGGATTGGCGGGGACTCAGAAGGTGATCGACCACCCGGTCAGGGTTCCGGTGTCGAAGCGGTGCACATCGCGGACGGAGAGCCGCCAGGTGCCGTTGGCCTCCTCGCGGGAGGCGTCCACGGTGAAGCTCTGGTGCACGCCACCCGCCTCGCCGACGCCGCCGGCGCGGTGCAGCGGGAAGGTGGCTCCGCTCGGGCCGATCAGGTCGATGGCGAGGTCGCCGGTGTAGCCGTGCTCGATGTCCACCCGGACCGGCAGGGTCGCGGAAGCCTTGCCCTCACAGGAGTTCTGCGTGACGCTGCTGCCGACCGCGGCACCGGCGTCCGGAATGGACACGTCCTCGTCGTTGGCCTTGACCCCGCACTTGGTCGGGCCGCCGCCGATGAACCCGGTGTAGAGCAGCTTGTTCGGCGAGCCCGCCCCCGGGTTGGTCACCAGGTCCGGGGTCGCGTTGTCCACCAACGCGTCCCGGACCTGCTGCGGGGTCGCACCCGGGTTCGCGCCCAGGTACAGCGCGGCCGCGCCCGCGCCGTGCGGGGAGGCCATCGAGGTGCCGCTGCCGGTGCGGTAGGCGCCGGTGTGGTCGGTGGAGTAGATGTTGCCGCCAGGTGCGAACAGGTCGACACAGCGGCCGTAGTTGCCGCTGCGGCCGCCGCCCTGGTTGATCCAGCCGATGGTGAACGCCTCCGGGGTGCGGCCGGGGCTGGCCGTGCAGGCGTCCTGACCGTTGTTGCCCGCCGCCACCGCGACCACAAAGCCCTTGGCCACCAACGCCTTGACCTGCTCGTCGCCGACGCCGACGGTGTCCATCACCAGGCTGAGGTTGACCACGCCCGGCTTGACGCCGTTCTTGGCCACCCATTCCAGCGCGCTGACCGTGGCCGAGTCCGGGCCCGAACCGCCGCAGTTCAGCGAACGGACCGCGACCACCTTGGCCTTCTTGGCCACCCCGACGGTCTTGCCCGCGATGGTGCCGGCCACGTGGGTGCCGTGCCAGAAGCAGTCGCTGGCGTCGTTGTCGTTGTCGATGAAGTCGTAGCCGTGGCTGGCCCTGCCCTCGAACTCCGAGTGCTGGATGCGCACCCCGGAGTCGATGACGTAGGCGGTGGTGTTGTCCGCCTTGTTCGGGTAGGTGTACTTCTTGTCCAGGCTGGTGGTCCGCTGGTCGATCTGGTCCAGCCCCCAGGACGGCGGGTTCGGCTGCTCCTCGGCGACCGCCCTGGTCGTGCCGTCCTCGTGCACCGCCTTGACCGAGGGGTCGGCGGCCAGCAGCTTCGCCTGCCGCTCGGGCAGATCGCGGACCGCGAACCCGTTCAGCGTGGCCGAGTAGGTGTCCGCGACCACCCCGCCGTAGCGCTGGGTGAGCGTGCTCGCGTGGCCCTGGGCCGCACGGGCACTGTCCTTCAGCACCACCAGGTAACGCCCGGCGATGTGCTCGTCGGCCTGGACGACGGCGGCTTCCGGCTGGGCGGTCGCTACTCCCGCGGTCACGGTCATCGCGACCGCGGCGACGGCCAGCAGGGCCGCTGTTCTTCGCGTCCTGTGCATCGGTTTCCTCCATTCCGCAGTGGGTGGACATCACCATTCGGCGTCGGCGGAGGGGGAACAACCGTGGTAAGTCCCCGTAGGGGTACCCGACTTGCCCGCACCCGGCGGACCAGCCGAATTCGGGGTTATGGCGGCAGATCCGCCGACCTACGCTGGCGGTCGACGACGGGAGTGCGGATGCTCGACGATGCCGTGCGAACCCGCTCCGGTCCGCCGCCGTTGATCGGCCGGGACGCGGAGCTGGCCGCCCTGCGCGCCGCCACCGCGCGCCCGCCCTCGGTGGCCTTCGTGGCGGGTGAGGCGGGGATCGGCAAGACCAGACTGGTCGCCGAGCTGGCCGCGCGCAGTGGCCCGGCCCAGGTGGTGATGGCCGCCTGCCAGCCGCTGGCCGACCCGTTCCCCTACGGCGTGCTGCTGGACTGTCTCAGCCGGTGCGGGGACCGGCTGCGCGATCCGGGACCGGTGACCGGCGCGCTGCGCGACCACCTGCCCGAGCTGGCCGCGCTCCTGCCGCCAGCGCCGCCGCCGCTGGGCGATCCGGTGGCCGAACGGCACCGGGTGTTCCGCGCCATCCGGCAGCTGCTCGCCGCGCTGGGCCCGGCCGTGCTCGTGGTCGAGGACCTGCACTGGGCGGATGAGCGGACCCGCCAGGTGCTGCGCTTCGTGCTCGCCGACCCGCCGCCGGAGCTGTCCGTCGTGGCCACCTACCGGCCCGAGGACCTTCCGGCCCAGGCCCCGCTCGGCCGCGCCCTGCGCATCCCGCCCGGGGTGACCGGGGTGCACCTCACCCTGCGCCCGCTCGACGCGGGGGAGGTGCGCGCGATGGTCAACGCCGTGCTGGGCGCGCCGCTGGCCTCCGTGCCGTTCGCCGAGGCGGTGTGGCAGGAGACGGGCGGTGTCCCGTTCGTGGTCGAGGAGACGGTGCGGGCACTGCCCGCGCCGGAACGGGACGTGCGCACCGACGAGACGGCCGCGCGCTGGGTGCTGGCCGAGACCGGGGTGCCGGCGTTGGTGCGGGAGGCGGTCCAGGAGCGCGTGCGGGGCCTGCCGCCCGCCGCCCGCGCGCTCGCCGAGGCGGCCGCGGTGCTCGACGTCGCGGAGTCGGCCGACACCCTGGCCGCGGTCGCGGGCGAGGCCGATCTGGACCAGCTGACCATGCTCGTGCGCTCGGCCGTGCTGGTCGAGGAATCGGCGGACCGCTACGGGTTCCGGTCGCCGATGGCCGCGCGCGCGGTGCGCGAGTCGACCCCCGGCCCGTGGCGCAGCGAGCTGCACAAGCGGGCCATCCGGGTGCTGTCCGGGCTCGACCGCAAGCCGCTGGCCCGGCTGGCCGCGCACGCCAAGGCCGGTGGCCTGGTCGCCGACTGGCTCCGCTACAGCGAGCTGGCCGCCGACGCCGCGGTCGAGGGCCGGGACGTGCCCACCGCGATCGACCTGCTCTGCCAGGTGATCTCCGATGCGGACGCCCGCGCCGAGGACGTGAACCGGCTGGCGATGAAGCTGTGCGACCACGCGGTGGCCGGGTTGCACAGCCCCTCGGCGCTGGCCAGGGTCGAGGACCTGCTCTCCGACCCCCGGCTGACCGCCGACGTGCGCGGCGAGGTGCACCTGTGGTTCGGCCTGCTGCTGCTCCGCCAGACGGGCGAGTCCGACCGCGCCGAAGCGGAGATCGCGCACGCGGTCGAGCTGCTGGCCGACCAGCCCGGCCGGATCGCGCGCGGCATGGCGGTGCTGGCCGTGCCCTACCTGAACACCGCGCCCCTCGCCGAGCACCAGGCCTGGCTGGACCGGGTGGAAGGCGTGCTGGACCACCTGCCCGCCCGCGCCCTGCGCCTGGCCGTGCTGGCCACCACCCTCGGCGGCAGGCTGATCGCGGGCGACCCCAGCGCCTGGGACCGCGCCGCGCGACTGCCCGCCCCGGCCGAGGTGCGCGACCCGGAGGAGGTGCGCCACCTGGCCCGCGCGCACTGCAACCTGGCCGACGCCTGCTCCTGGATCGGCCACCACCAGCGGGCCAGGGCCTTCCTGCGCACCGGGCTCACCCTCGCCGCCAGGGTCGGCGCGCCGTACGTGATCGGCGCCGCCGAGGCCACCGCGGTCCGGCTGGACTGGCTCACCGGGCAGTGGTCAGGGCTGGAGGAGCGGATCGCCGAGCTGCTGCGGACCTACGCGCACCTGCCGCCGGTCACCACCGAGCTGAACCTGGCCTGCGGCTGGCTGGCCACCGCGCGCGGCGACTGGGCCCGCGCCGAGGCGGGGTTCCAGGCCGCCGAGGGCGCACACCCGGCGGCGGCGACCATCCCGGTGCGGATCGCCGCGGTCGGCGGCCTGGCCGCCATGCTGCTCAGCCGGGGCGAGACCGCGGCGGCCGAGCAGCAGGCCGAGCGCGGGGTGGCCCTGCTGCGCGGCAAGGGGGCCTGGGTCTGGGCAGGTGAGGTGGTGCCGCACGCGGTCGACTGCTACCTGGCCGGCCAGCGCCCCGAGGCCGCCCGCGACCTGCTCGCCGAGCTGGCCGACGGCCTGACCGGCACCGACGCCCCGTTCGCCGAGGCGACGCTGACCGCCTGCCGGGCCAGGCTGGCCGCGGCCGCCGGCGACCGCGGTGAGACCCAACGGCTCTACCAGGCCGCGGTCGACCAGCACCGCGAACTGGGACTGACCTACCGCGCCACCCAGCTCACCGAAGCGGCCCTGCGCGCGGCGCCGCCCGACACCGCCGCCCTCGGCTCGCTCGCCCAGACCTACGACGCCCTCGGCGCCACCGTCGACGCCGCCCGCTGCCGCCACCACATCCGCAGCATCGGCGTGCCCACGCCCTCGCCACGGGGCCGGCGCGGCTACGGCAGCCAGCTGTCCCCGCGCGAACAGGACATCGCCCGCCTGGTGGCCAGCGGCCGCACCAACCGGGAGATCGCCCAGGCCCTGTTCATCTCCCGGCGCACGGTGGAGGAGTACGTGGCCAAGGTGTGCCGCAAGCTCAACGCCGCCTCCCGCCACGACATCCGGCTGTAGCGGCGGTCACCGCCCCCGCGCGCGCAGGCTGGACTCCCGCACGACGAGCTCCGGCGCGAACAGCACGTGCTGGTGCTCGTGTTCGTCAGGCGTCATGGTTTCCGCGATCACCAGTTCCGCCGCGGTGCGGCCGATGAGCTGCCTCGGCTGGCGCACGGAGGTCAGTGGAACCGCGGCCGAGGCGGCGAAGTCGATGTCGTCGTAGCCGACGATCGCGATGTCCGCCGGCACCCGGACACCCGTGCGCACGAAGGTTTGCAGCATGCCGAGGGCGAGCAGGTCGTTGGCGCAGAACACCGCGTCCGGCCGGGTGGCCCGAGCCAGGATCTGCTCGCCCGCGCGCTGCCCGGAGGCGACGTTGAGCGCGGGCATGGTCAGCTCCTCCAGCACGCTCTTCGGCCTGCGTGCCGCGCGCACGGCGTCCAGCGCGCCCCGGTACCGCTCCCGCGCCTGGTGCACGTGCGCGGGGCCGTTGACCATCACCAGCCGCTCATACCCCTCGGCGAGCAGGTGGGTGACCGCGAGCCGTCCGCCCGCGCGGTCGTCCACCGCGACCGAGCACAGGCCGAGGTCCGTGGTCGGGTGGTCCACCAGCACGACGGAGAGCCCGCACTCGCGCAGCCTGCGCACCGAGGCCAGGTCGGTGGCCACCGGCGTGATCAGCACGCCGTGCACGCGCTGCTCGGTGAGCAGCTCGACGTGCCTGGCCTCGCGCTGCGGCGACTCGTCGCTGTTGCACAGGACCACCGCGTGGCCCGCCTCGCTGGCCGCCTCCTCCGCGCCCCTGGCCACATCGGTGAAGAACGGGTTGCCGACGTCGAGCACCACCAGGCCGATGGCCTTCGGGGTGCCGGAGCGCAGCTGCCGCGCGGCGTCGTTGCGGACAAAACCCAGTTCGACGATGGCGTGCTGAACCCGTTCCCTGGTGCCCGGCGCGACGATCTCCGGCCGGTTCAGCACGTTGGACACGGTGCCGACGGACACCTTCGCGCGTGTCGCCACGTCGCGAATGCTCACCTGTGGCCGCACCGCCGCTCCTGTCCTCCGGGTTCCATGGCGGAGTGTAGGCCCGAAGATCAGGTGAGGTGGGTGTTGAATCGATTCAAAGACAAGCTAGGGCAGCGGCCGGGCTGACGTCAACCCGTTGCGGAAAGCGCATTCCATGTTGCAGGGTAAGGAAGTCGCCGGAGCGAGGAGGAACCGCCGTGGGTTCGCGACGATTGGCTGTGCACGCGGCGGCCCTGGCGGTGGCACTGCTGCTGCCCGCGACCGCGGCGGCCGGACCCGGACCCGGCCGCCCCCGGCTGGAACAGCTCGACCGCGGTCTGGTCGCCGCCACCACGGACCGGGGCGTGCAGCTGAGCTGGCGGCTGCTCGGCGAGGAGGTCACCGGCGCCACCGCCACCGGCATGGCCGGGCCGGAGTTCGCCGTGTACCGCGACGGCACCCGGCTGGCCACGGTGTCGGCGAGCACCACCTACCTCGACCCTGCCGCGCGGCCCGGCGCCCGGTACCGGGTCGCGCCACTGGTGCGGGGCGTGCCGCTCCGGTGGTCGAAACCGGTGACCGCGTGGGCCGCCTCCTTCCACGACCTGCCGCTGCGCAAGCCCGCCGACGGCGTGACGCCGGCGGGGAGAGCTACACCTACCTGGCCAACGACGTGAGTGTCGGCGACGTGGACGGCGACGGGCAGTACGAGTACGTGGTGAAGTGGGAACCCAGCAACGCCAAGGACGTCTCGCAGGTCGGCTACACCGGCCCGGTGCACCTGGACACCTACCGGCTCGACGGCACGCTGCTCAACCGCGTCAGCCTCGGGGTCAACATCCGGGCGGGCGCGCACTACACCCAGTTCCTGGTCTACGACTTCGACGGCGACGGCCGCTCGGAGCTGATGGTCAAGACCGCGCCGGGCACCAAGTCGACCGGCCGCGACGGCCGCGAACGGCACATCACGCTGCCAGCAGAGGACGTCCGCGCCGGTTACCGGCACACCGACGACTACCGGCTGAGCGCCGCGGGCTACTACCAGCACCTGGTGACCGTGTTCCGGGGCTGGGACCGGCATCCGGAGGTGCTGGCCGGGCGGTGGCCGAAGACGCTGGAACAGGCCCTCGGCCTTGAACCGCGCTACCAGTACCCGTTGTCCGACAAGGACGCCAGGGCGCTGGCCGACCACTTCATCGACGTCTACGCGCCGGGCCGCAGCCCGAACAACAAGCTCAGGGAGTTCGCCGGGTTCATCCTGGACGGACCCGAGTACCTCACCGTTTTCGACGGCGCCACCGGCCGCGAGCTGCAGACGGTGCGCTACCAGCCGGGCCGGGCCGACGACGGGCTGCGCTGGGGCGACTACGCGATGAACCGGATCGAGCCGGGCAACCGGGTGGACCGCTTCCTCTCCGGTGTCGCCTACCTCGACGGCAGACGCCCGTCGGCGATCTTCGCCCGCGGCTACTACACCCGGGCCGCGGTGGCCAGCTACGACTGGGACGGCAGGCGGCTCAAACAGCGCTGGCTGGCCGACAGCGGCTGGACGCCGATGAGCAACCCGTTCAACGACGCACCGCACGGCCGCGACGGCGAGAACCCCAGCCACGCCGAGCTGACCGGTCAGGGCGCGCACTCGCTGAGCGTGGCCGATGTGGACGGCGACGGCAGGCAGGAGATCGTCTACGGCGGCGCGACCCTGGATGACGACGGCAGCCTGAAGTACAGCTCCACCGGGATCCTGCCGCCGGGCAGCGCGGATCCGGGCGCCCGCGCGCGGGTCGGGCACGGGGATGCCTTGCACGTCACCGACATCGACCCGGAACGGCCGGGCCTGGAGATCTACATGGTGCACGAAGGCGGGCGGTGGGCGCCTTACGGTCACGCCATGCGGGACGCCGCCACCGGCGAGACCCGGTACGGCGGCTACTCCGGCCGCGACACCGGCCGCGGCATGATCGGCGACGTCCGGCCGGACGTGCCGGGCATCGAGACCTGGGCGTCGATGCCGGGCGGTTCCGGCGCGGTCGGCATCTGGAGCGCGGACGGCAGGCTGGTCGAGGAGCGTTCTCCCGGCACGAACATGAGCATCCGCTGGGCCGGTGACCTGACCACGCAGCTGGTCAGCGGCGCGATCGAGGAGACACCGGCCATCGACGACTGGCGGCGGGGCAGGCTGCTCACCGCCGAGGGCACGCGCACCAACAACCACACCAAGGGCACGCCCGCCCTGGTCGCGGACGTCTTCGGCGACTGGCGCGAGGAGATGCTGGTGCGCACCGTGGACAGCTCGGCGCTGCGGATCTTCACCAGCACCGAGCCGACGAAGCACAAGATGTACACGCTCATGCACGACAGGCAGTACCGCGTGGACGTGGCGCGCCAGCAGACCGGCTACAACCAACCGGCCTACCCGGGCTTCTACCTCGCCTCCGATGTGGACTGGCAACGGGTGCCACGGCCGGTGGGACGGTGACGCGTGCCTGAGTTCCGCATCGGCGAGCAGGACTTCCTGCTCGACGGCCAGCCGTTCCGCGTCCTTTCCGGTGCGCTGCACTACTTCCGCGTGCATCCAGGGCAGTGGGCCGACCGCATCGACAAGGCCCGGCGGATGGGGCTCAACACGATCGAGACCTACGTCCCCTGGAACGCGCACGCGCCGACGCCGGGGGAGTTCGACCTGACCGGCGGGCTCGACCTCGGCCGGTTCCTGCGCCTGGTCGGCGAGGCGGGCATGTACGCGATCGTCCGCCCCGGCCCCTACATCTGCGCCGAGTGGGACAACGGCGGCCTGCCCGCCTGGCTCTTCCGCGACCCCGAGACCGGCATCCGCCGCACCGAGCACCGCTACCTCGCCGCGGTGCGCGAGTACCTGCGCCGGGTGCACGAGGTCGTCGCGCCGTTGCAGGTGCACCGGGGCGGCCCGGTGATCCTGGTGCAGATCGAGAACGAGTACGGCGCGTACGGCAGCGACAAGGTCTACCTCAAGACGCTGGTCGACTACACCAGCGACGCGGGCATCACCGTGCCACTGACCACAGTGGACCAGCCCATCGACGAGATGATGGTGGCCGGGCGGATCGACGGCGTGCACATGACCGCCTCGTTCGGTTCCCGTGCCGCGGAACGCCTGGCCACCCTGCGCAGGCACCAGCCGACCGGGCCGCTGATGTGCTCGGAGTTCTGGGTCGGCTGGTTCGACCACTGGGGCGCGCACCACCACACCACACCGGTGGAGGAGGCGGCCGCCGAGCTGGACACGCTGCTCGCCGCCGGCGCCTCGGTCAACATCTACCTGGTGCACGGCGGCACCAACTTCGGGCTCACCAGCGGCGCCAGCGACAAGGGCGTCTACCAGCCCACGGTCACCTCCTACGACTACGACGCCCCGCTGGACGAGGCGGGCAGGCCGACCGCCAAGTACCACGCCTTCCGCGAGGTGATCGCCAAGTACCACCCGGTGCCGGACGCGCCGCCGCCGGTGCCGCCCGCGCCGTCGCTGGCGACCCCGCTCGGCGACCCGGTCCACCTGTTCGACAACCCGGATGCCTGGGGAACCTGGCAGCGCCACCACGCCCTGCCGCGCCTGGACGACCTCGACGGCGCGCCGCGGCTGGCCCTGCTGCGCACCCGGATCGACGTGCCCGGGGCCGCGGTGCTCGGTTTTGGCGAGGTGCGGGACCGGGCCTCGGTGTTCCTGGACGACCGGCCGGTCGGCACCCTGCTGCGCGAGCACCACCAGCGGGTGCTCGGACTCGGCAGCGGCACGGGATCGCTGTCGGTGCTCGTCGAGGACCAGGGCCGGGTCAACTACGGCCCGCGCATCGGTGAGCCCAAGGGCCTGATCGGCGGCGCGACGCTCAACGGCATTCCCCTCACCGGGTGGGAGGTCCTGCCGATCGACCTCAGCTGCCCGCCGCCGGTGTGGGCAGGCGAGCAGCGCACGCCGGTGACCGGCGCGGTCGCCGGACCGGTGCTGCTGCGCGCCGGGTTCAGCCTGCCGGAGCCGGCCGACCTGCACCTGGACACGCGGGGCTGGGGCAAGGGTGTGGTGTGGGTCAACGGTTTCTGCCTCGGCCGGTACTGGTCGCGCACCCCGCAGCGCACGCTCTACCTGCCCGGCCCGGTGGTCCGCGCCGGGGAGAACGAGGTGGTCGTGCTAGAGCTCGACGCCATGGCCGAGCCGGTCGTGCGGTTCGTGCCCGAACCGCTGCCCGGCCACACCGAGGCCTGACTCCTTTCTTCCGTCGAATCGACCGTTTCGACTGTCGAACGCACGTCGAACGAACTTTTCGTTGCATTCGACACATTCGATCTCTAAGGTCCGGTGAACCGCTTCGATTTCGCAGCGGATCGCATTCCGTTCAATGCTGTGCGGAAAGGACGAGTTGATGAACAAACTAATTCGCGCGCTCGTGGTGGCGGTGGCCGCGGCACTGGCCGTCTCGCTGGGAGCGCCTGCCGCGTCCGCGGCGTCCTGGTCGTCCTCGGACAAGTGGGGCACCTGGTCGAACGGTGGCTACACCGTCCGCAACAACGTCTGGGGCGGCGGCGCGGGCGCGCAGTCGATCTGGGCGAACTCGTACAGCAACTGGGGCGTGTGGGCGAACCACCCCAACACCGGCGGGGTCAAGTCGTACCCGCACGCGGGCAAGGCGATCAACAAGCGGATCAGCTCGATCGGTTCCCTGCGCAGCAGTTTCAACGTGAATGTGCCGGGGTCGGGCGCCTATGCGACCGCCTATGACATCTGGGCCAACAACAACG
The DNA here is from genome assembly GCF_030064675.1 of Crossiella sp. CA-258035. Classification (GTDB taxonomy): domain Bacteria; phylum Actinomycetota; class Actinomycetes; order Mycobacteriales; family Pseudonocardiaceae; genus Crossiella. The sequence goes on along the minus strand of NZ_CP116413.1, from coordinate 5,521,485 downwards.
CCTACGAGATCATGCTGTGGATGAACAAGACCGGCCCGGTCGGCGCCATCGGCTCCTTCCAGGTCCGGGCCAGCGTCGGCGGCCACACCTGGGACGTCTACCGCGGCTCCAACGGCAGCAACGCGGTGTTCTCCTTCCTGCGCACCTCCAACACCTCGGCCGGCACGGTCGACATCAAGGCGGTGCTGGACTGGATCCGCGGCCGCGGCTGGTACGGCGACGTGACCGTCGGCGACGTCCAGTTCGGCTACGAGATCACCTCCTCCAGCGGTGGCATGAACTTCACCACCAACAGCTACTCGGTCTCGGGCGGCTGATCCGCGGTTGACGTGTGGGCAGGCGGGCGTGAGATCAGCCCGCCTGCCCACGGCCATGACCCTCCCGGGTGCGGCCTAGAGCTTCGCGCCGACGATCGGCGCCAGGCGGTCGGCGATCTTGCGGTGGCCCTGGTCGTTGGGGTGCACGTTGTCCACGGTGTCGGTGGCCTCGTTGATCCAGCCTTCGGTGCCGACGAAGTGGACGTTGCGGTCGCCGCCGTCGTTGAGCGTGCGCACCGCCGCCTGCGTCTCCGGCAGGTACCGCTTGCGGAAGGAGCCCATGGCGAAGATCGCCGCGGTCGGGTACTTCTCCCGGGCCCGCCGCAGCAGCGTGACGTAGGAGGAGCGGAACTGCTCCTTGCTCACGTTGTGCCCGACGTCGTTGGTGCCGAGGTTGATCACCACGGCGTTCGCCCGGTAGCGGTTGAAGTTCCACGCGGGCGCGTCGGCCGCGAGGCCGGTGCGCAGGAACCCCTCGCGCATGCTCAGGCAGCCGTCGGCGGCCGGGTGCAGGCAGGCCCCGCCGACCGCGATCTGGGTGTGCCCGGCCTTCAGCTTCTCGCCGGTGAGCCAGCCGTAGGCGGTGAGCGCCTGCTTGGAGGACCGCTGTCCGACGGTGATCGAGTCGCCGACGAACTCGATGATCTTCGACGGCACGCTCGGCGCGAACGTGGTCGCGCCCGCGTCCAGGGTGATGCCCTGGAACACCGCGTCACCCCGGTAGGACCCGGCGATCGGCCGGTAGGACACGCGCACCGTGTGCCTGCCCGGCGGGAGCTTGTTCGGCGTGAGGTCCACCGTGCCGCTGCGGTTGACGTAGGAGACGTCGGGGCCGCCGTCGATGCTGACGAAGAAGTCGATCGCCCTGCGCTGCTTGAGCTTCAGCGTGGTGCCGGTGAAGCCGACGACCAGGTACCCGCCTGCCCACTCGGAGGTGTAGGCGCTGGCGGAGCTGGTGTTCCACCGGCCGAAGTACTTGACGTTCGGGTCAGTGGGCGAACCCGTGGTCGCGGCCTGCGCCGCCGGGACCGGGAGCACCACACTGGCCAGAAGTGCTGCCGCGACGAGTAGCTTCATGTCGTTCCTCCGGGAGCGGACGGCGCTGTCGCTTGGTGACGATGAACCGTTTCAAGTCTTGGCGCAAGAGGCAAAAGCGTTGCCAGATAGGCTGGAAGGCGCTTTCCCTGATCGGCGGTTGACGCCCTCGGAGCAGCGCACGTAGCCTTTTGTTGTAACGATTCAATCCTTCTGGTCGCAAGTGGACGGTGACCGTTCGACGGTCATTCGACGGAGCCGGGTCGAACAGGTCGAACCGCTGACCTTCGGCGCTTACATTTCCGGTTCCGAACGTGCATGCTGAGCGGCCGGAAAGTCGTCGAAGCGCTTCAACGCACGGAGGTGCCAACGTGGTCACCATCGCGGATGTGGCGCGGCACGCCGGTGTCGCGCCGAGCACGGTCTCGTACGTGCTGACCGGCAGGCGGTCGATCTCGGCGCAGACCCGGTCCAGGGTCACCGAGAGCATCCGGCTGCTCGGCTACCGTCCGCACGCGGGCAGGCGGGCGCTGTCGACCAGCCGGACCAACGTGGTGGCGCTGGTGCTGCCGTTGCGTCGCGGGGCGTACCTGCCGGTGCTGATGCGGTTCGTCGCCTCGGCGATCGCCGAGGCCCGCAGGCACGAGCTGGACGTGCTGGTGGTGACCGCGGACCAGGGCGCGCAGGGGCTGCGGCGGATCGCGGGCAGCGCCCAGGTCGACGGGTTCCTGGTGATGGACGTGGAGCTGGACGACGAGCGGGTGCCCCTGCTGCGCCAGCTCGCCCAGCCCTCCGTGCTGATCGGGCATCCGGCCACCACCAACGGGCTGACCTGTGTTGACCTGGACTTCGAGGCCGCGGCCGCCCGGTGCGTCGATCACCTCGCCGACCTCGGCCACCGCTACATCGGCTTCCTCGGCGCGCCGAGCGTGGTGTACCAGCGCAACACCGGGTACGCGCAGCGCACGATGGCGGGTTTCGGCGCGGCGGCCATGCGCCGCGGCATCGCCTCCACCGCGCTGCCCGCCGAGGACGACTACGAGTCGGTGCTGATCAGCACGCGGGCACTGCTGCGCGCGCAACCGGCGATGACCGCGCTGGTGGTGCACAACGAGGCGGCGCTGGGCTGGGTCGCGAGCAGCCTGCGCGCGCTGGGCCGGCGGGTGCCCGAGGACGTGGCCGTGGTCGCCATCTGCCCGGACGAGCTGGCCGAGCAGCTGTTCCTGACCTCGGTGCGGCTGCCAGCGGAGGAGCTGGCCCGGCAGGCGGTGGACCTGCTGGTGGCGAAGGTGAACGGGCTGCCGACGCCGGCGCTGACCCTGCTGCCGCCAAAACTGCGCACCCGCGCCAGCTCCGCGCCCGGCCCGGCGTTCACCGGGGGAGGTAGCGCCGCAATGGCTGGGTCTCCCGCACGAGCGCTCTGAGCTCGCCCAGGGCGCCGGGCACCGCTCCGGCGGCCCGGGCCTGCACGAGCACGTTGCCCAGCGCGGTCGCCTCGGCAGGCCCCGCGATGACCGGGAGACCGCAGGCGTCGGCGGTGAGCTGACACAGCAGTTCGTTGCGCGAGCCGCCGCCGACCACGTGCACGACCGCGACCTCCTTGCCGGACAACCGCTGCGCGGCCACGACCGCGTCCCGGTGGGCCAGTGCGAGACTGTCCACAATGGACCGAGCGATCTCACCGGGCGTCTCCGGCACCCGTTCGCCCGCCTCGCGGCACCACCGTTGGATCCGCGCGGGCATGTCGCCTGGCGGCAGGAACACCGGGTCGTTCGGGTCGAACACCGAGCCCCGCGCGCCCGCGGCCGCCCGCAGCACCGGCTCCAGTTCGGTGTCCCAGCAGCGCAGGCATTCCTGGAGCAGCCACAGGCCCATGACGTTGCGCAGGTAGCGGATCGTGCCGTCCACCCCGCCCTCGTTGGTGAAGTTGGCCGCCCTGCTCTCCGCGGTCAGCACCGGCGCGGTCAGCTCCACGCCGACCAGCGACCAGGTGCCGCAGGAGATGTAGGCGAACGCCTCGCCCTCGGCGGGCACCGCGACCACGGCCGAGGCGGTGTCGTGCGAGCCGACCGCGGTGACCGGGACGCCCTCGTGCTCGCCTGCCGGGTCGCCGGGCTGGCGGAGATCGGGCAGCAGCCCCGGCGGCAGACCGCGCGCCAGCTCCGCCGACCACTGTCCACTTCGGACGTCGATGAGGCCGGTGGTGGTCGCGTTGGTGTACTCGGCGCCGCGTTCCCCGGTCAGCCAGTAGGAGAGCAGGTCCGGGATGAGCAGCAGCTGCGCCGCGTGCGCCAGCAGCGGTTCGGCGGCGAGCTGGAACATCGTGTTGAACGGCTGGAACTGCAAGCCGTTGAGCCGGTACAGCCGGTCGGGGTCGATCGGCGGGATGATGCCGTCGGTGCGCGCGTCGCGGTAGTGCACCGGGTTGCCCAGCAGCGCCCCGCGCTCGTCGAGCAGGCCGTAGTCCACCGCCCAGCTGTCGATGCCGATGCTGTCGATCTCGCCGGCCCGGCGCAGACCGGCGAGCACTTCCCGGTACAGCCCGAGCACGTCCCAGTGCAGGGTCCCGCGCAGGCGCACCGGCCCGTTCGGGAACCGGTGCACCTCCTCGATCGCCAGCGCGCCGTCCCCGGCCAGCCCCCGGACCACCCGCCCGCTGGACGCGCCGAGGTCGACCGCGGCCACGGTCACCCTCATCGCAGGAACGCCGCGGCCACACCGGCGTCCACCGGCACGTGCAGCCCGGTGGTCAGCGACAGCTCGCCACCGGTGAGCGCGAACACCGCGGCCGCCACGTGCTCGGGCAGCACCTCGCGCTTGAGCAGGGTGCGCTGGGCGTAGAACGCGCCCAGCTCCTCCTCCGGCACGCCGTAGACCGCCGCGCGCTGGGCGCCCCAGCCACCGGCGAAGATGCCGGAACCCCGCACCACGCCGTCCGGGTTGACCCCGTTGACCCGGATGCCGTCCGCGCCCAGCTCCGCGGCCAGCAGCCGCACCTGGTGCGCCTGGTCGGCCTTGGCCGCGCCGTAGGCGATGTTGTTCGGCCCGGCGAACACCGAGTTCTTGCTGGAGATGTAGACCAGGTCGCCGCCCATGCCTTGCCCGCGCATGACCTTTGCGGCCTGCTGGGACACCAGGAACGAGCCCTTGGCCATCACGTCGTGCTGGAGGTCCCAGTCCGCCTCGGTGGTCTCGGCGAGCGACTTGGAGATCGACAGCCCGGCGTTGTTGACCACCAGGTCCACCCCGCCGAAGGCCAGCACCGCGGTGCGGAACGCCTCGGCGACCGCCGCCGCGTCGGTGACGTCGACGGTGACCGGCACGGCCACGTCGGCAGAGCCGATGCCCTCCGCGACCATCCGCGCGGCCGCGCCGTCGCGGTCGGCGACCACCACGCACGCGCCCTCGGCGGCCAGCCGCCGGGCGATCGCCTTGCCGATGCCCGAGCCGCCACCGGTGACCAGTGCCACCCTGGTGGCCAGCGGCCTCGGCTTGGGCAGCCTGCGCAGCTTCGCCTCTTCCAGCGCCCAGTACTCGATGCGGAACTTCTCCCGTTCCTCGATCGGGGCGTACCGGGACACCGACTCCGCGCCGCGCATCACGTTGATGGCGTTGAGGTAGAACTCGCCGGCCACCCGCGCGGTCTGCTTGTCCTTGCCGAAGCTGAACATGCCGACACCGGGCACGAGCACGATCGCCGGGTCCGCGCCGCGCATCGGCGGGCTGTCCGGCTCGGCGTGCCGCTCGTAGTAGGCCCGGTAGTCCGCGCGGTAGGCATCGTGCAGCTCGCGCAGCCGGGCGATCGCCTCGTCCAGGGGCGCGGCCGGCGGCAGGTCGAGCACCATCGGCCGGACCTTGGTGCGCAGGAAGTGGTCGGGACAGGAGGTGCCGAGTGCGGCCAGCTCGGGATGCCTTGCCCGGGAAAGGAAGTCGAGCACCACCTCGGTGTCGGTGAAGTGACCGACCTGCGGGTGGTCGGTGGCGGCCAGGCCGCGGATGACCGGGGCCAGCTCGGCCGCCCGCACCCGGCGTTCCTTGGCTGGCAACGGTTCGTGGGTCACCGGCCCGAACGGTTCGGCGCGGCCGTGCTGGTCGAGGTAGCGCTGCGCGGTCTGGATGATCTCCAGCGAGTTGGCCTCGCACTCCTGGCTGGTCTCGCCCCAGGCGGTGATCCCGTGCCCGCCCAGGACCACGCCGATGGCCTGCGGGTTGGCCCGCTTCACCTCGGCGATGTCCAGCCCCAGCTGGAAACCGGGCCGCCGCCACGGCACCCACACCACCCGGTCGCCGAAGCAGGCTCGCACCAGCTCCTCGCCGTCCTCGGCGGTGGCGAAGGCGATGCCCGCGTCCGGGTGCAGGTGGTCCACGTGCGCGGCGTCCACCAGGCCGTGCATCGCGGTGTCGATCGAGGGCGCCGCGCCGCCCTTGCCGTGCAGGCAGTAGTCGAAGGCGGCGACCATCTCGTCCTCGCGGTCCACCCCCGGGTAGACCTCGGCCAGCGCGCGCAGCCGGTCCAGCCGCAGCACGGCCAGCCCGGCCTCGGTGAGCGTGCCCAGGTCGCCGCCGGATCCCTTGACCCACAACAGTTCCACCGGCTGCTGGGTGACCGGGTCGGTCGCCGAGTCCTTCGCGGAGGTGTTGCCGCCGGCGTAGTTGGTGTTGCGTGGATCCGCGCCGAGCCGGTTGCTCCGCCCCAGCAGCGCTGCCACCTGGTTCATCTCACGCACCCCATCCGGCGGCCTGGCCGCCGACTCGTTCCCGGATGATCCACTCGGCGTAGCCCGACCGCCGGTAGGCCGCCATCGGGTCGGGATCCAGGCCCAGCTCCGCGCGCAGCTCGCGCAGCAGTGGCCGGACATCGGTGTTGTAGGCATCCATCAGCGCGCCGTTGGCGGCCAGCACGTCTCCGGTGCGCTGCGCGGCCGACAACGCCTCCGCATCGACCAGCAGCGCCTTGGCGGTGGCCTCCTGCACGTTGAGCACCGAACGGATGATCGCCGGGATCTTCGGCTCGATGTTGTGGCACTGGTCGAGCATGAACGCGATGCCCGCGGCCGGTTTCAGCGCGTCGGCCAGCACGATCTCGTGCATGATCCGGAACAGCTGGAACGGGTCGGCCGCGCCGGCCATCAGGTCGTCGTCGGCGTAGAACCGGGAGTTGAAGTCGAAGGCGCCCAGCTTCCCGGCGCGCAGCAGGACCGAGACGATGAACTCGATGTTCGTGCCCGGCGCGTGGTGCCCGGTGTCGATGACGACCTGGGCCTGGTCACCGAGTTGCACGCAGTGCGCGTACGCGGTGCCCCAGTCCGGCACGTCGGTGGCGTAGAAGGCGGGCTCGAAGAGCTTGTACTCCAACAACATCCGCTGATCAGCGCCCAGCCGCTGGTAGGTCTCGTGCAGTGCCTCGGCGAGCCGGTCCTGCCTGGCCTTGAGATTGTCCTGGCCGGGGTAGTTCAGCCCGTCGGCGAACCACAGCTTCAGGTCCCGCGACCCGGTCTGGTCCATGATGTCGACACATTCGAGCAGGTGCCCGATCGCCTTGCGCCGCACCGCCGCGTCCGGATGCGTGACGCTGCCCAGCCGGTAGTCGTCGTCCTGGAAGACGTTGGCGTTGATGGTGCCCAGCTCGACGCCGCGGTCCCGCGCGTACCCGGCCAGCTCGCCGTAGTCCTCAACCTTGTCCCAGGGGATGTGCAGCGCCACCGTGGGCGCGATGCCGGTGAACCGGTGCACCTCCGCCGCGTCGTCGATCTTCTCGAACGGCGTGCGCGGCACCCCCTGCTGGGCGAAGACCTTGAACCGGGTCCCCGAGTTCCCGTACGCCCACGAGGGCGTCTCGATCCGCTGCTCCCGCAGCGCGGCCTTGACACTCATGTTCTCTCCTGGAAGTGCTCAGTCGAGGTGGAAGACCTCGTCGAGTGTCCGCATGCGTTCGTCGGCCTTGGCCTCGCCGAGATCGACGAAGAACTCCGCCATCTCGGCCTGCCAGCGGGCGTTGACCTCGGTGCGCGCCATCTCGGCGAGCGCGGTGCCGAAGTCCTCGCATTCGAGGTAGCCGACCAGCAGCCCGTCCTCGCCGAGGAAGAGGGAGTAGTCGCGCCAGCCCGCCGCGCGCAGTGCGGCCAGCATCTCCGGCCAGACCTCGCGGTGCCGTTCCCGGTACTCCGCGATCCGGTCCGGCCGGACCCGCAGCGTGAAACAGACCCGCATGTCAGAAGTCGAACTGGTCGACGTTGTCCTTGGTGAACACCGTCGGCGGACCGAGCACCAGCTCGCCCTTGGCCCCGACGGTGTACTCACCCAGGTCGCCCGCGGTGAACTTCTCGCCCTGCGCGCCGGTGAGCTGCCCGGAGGCCAGCGCGGCGGCGGCGTAGGTGGCGAGGTAGCCGAGCTTGTCCGGGTCCCACAGGGCGAAGGCGCGGACCGTGCCGTCGTGGGTGAACTTGCGCAGCTGGTTGGGCGTGCCCAGCCCGGTCAGCGCGACCTTGCCCCGGTACTCCGAGGAGCTGAGGTACCGCGCGGCCGCGGCCACGCCGACCGTGGTGGGGGAGATGATGCCCTTGAGGTTCGGGTGCGCCTGGAGCAGGCCCTGGGTCTTCTGGAACGAGGTCTGGTCGTCGTCGTTGCCGTAGGCGGTCTCCACCGGCTTCAGCCCGGCGTGCTCGGGCTTGGCCAGCTCGGCCTTCATCAGCTCGATCCAGGCGTTCTGGTTGGTGGCGTTCGGCGTGGCCGACAGGATCGCGATCTCACCGGCACCGCCGACGGCCTCGGAGATCAGCTTCACCTGGCCGACGGCGATGTCCTGCGGGCTGGCCTGGTTGACGAAGACGTCCCGGGCGTCCTGCGCCGCGTCAGAGTCGAAGGTGACCACCTTCAGCCCTTGGCCGCGGGCGGACTTGAGCGCGGGGGCGACCGCGTTGGCGTCGTTGGCGGAGAGCACCAGCGCGTGCTGCCGTTGCTGCCCGGCGGTGTTGATGTAGGTGACCTGCGAGGAGGCGGCGGCGTCGGAGGGACCGGTCGCCTTCAGCTCGGCCTTGATCGCCGTGCCCGCCCGCTCGGCGCCCTTCTGCGCGACGGTGAAGTACGGGTTGTTCACCTGCTTGGGCAAGAAAGTGATCTTCAGGCCCTCCCGCAGCGGCGCACCCGGGTTCGCCGCGGCGGTGTTCGCCGGGCCTCCGGTCTGCTGGCTCGCGTTGTCCTTCGTGGTGCCGCCACAGGCGGTGAGCGCGAGTGCCCCGGACACCGCAAGGGCGAGCACAAGACGTGGGTTCATGGCGTTGCCTTTCCTGGGTTTCCGGCTCGTCGGCTGGACACGGCCCGGGTGATCGAGGGGGCGAGCACGCTCACCAGCAACAGCAGGCCGGTGACGATGGTGAGCACCTCGGTGGAGGTGTCCCGCAGGATCAGCAGGTTGCGCAGACCCCCCAGCAGCAGCACGCCGGCGAGCACGCCGAACAGCGATCCCCGGCCGCCGAAGATGGACACGCCGCCGAGCAGCACCGCGGCCACCACGGCCAGTTCGAGCCCGGAGCCGTTGTCCGCGCGAGCGCTGGAGAAGCGGAACGTGTAGACGATGCCGGCCACCGCGGCCACCGCGCCGGTGAGCACGAACAGCACCAGCTTGACCCGCTTGACCCGGATGCCGGAGAAGCGGGCCGCTTCCTCGTTGGCGCCGATGGCGAACACCGACCGCCCGAACGAGCTGGCGTGCAACGTGATCCCGAACAGCACGGCGAGCACCGCGGCCAGCGCGATGGGGTAGGGGATGTCGGTGCCAGGCACCGGTGCCGAGCCGAAGGCGGTGTAGCTCGCCGGGAAGTCCGCGACCGCGGTGTCGCCCAGCACCACCAGCGCCAGGCCGCGGTAGAGCGCGAGGGTGCCGATGGTGACCGCGAGCGAGGGCAACCCGAGCCGGGTGACCAGCAGGCCGTTGACCGCGCCGCACACCGCGCCCACCACGACCACGAACGGCAGGATCGTCTCCAGCGGCCAGCCCGCGTTCCACAGCGCACCGACCAGCGCGCTGGACAGCCCGAGCACCGAGGCCACGGACAGGTCGATCTGGCCTGCCACCACGACCAGCGTCAGCGGCAGCGCGATCAGCGCGATCTCGCCGATGTCCAGCCCGAGGTAGAACAGGTTGCCACCGGCTAGGAACGAGCCGCCGGTGCTGAGCTGCCCGGTGACCGCGACCACCAGCAACAGCACCACCAGCGCCGTCTCCCAGCGCAGGAACTCACGCATGGCTGGTCCCTTCGGTGCGGCGCAACGCCTTCCCCAGGCGGATGGCCAGCAGGCGGTCCACGGTGATCGCGCTGAGCAGCAGCGCGCCCGCGATCGCCTGCTGCCAGAACGCGGGGATCTGCAGCACCACCAGGCAACTGGTGATGGTGGCCAGCAGCAACGCGCCGAGCGCCGCGCCCGCCACCGTGCCGGAGCCGCCGAAGATCGCCACGCCGCCGACCACCACGGCCGCGACCACCTGGAGCTCCAGCCCGGTGCCGGTGGCCGCGTCCACGGTGCCGTAGCGGGCCACCCACAGCGCGCCGGCCAGCCCGGCGATGAGTCCGGAGAGGGCGAAGGCGGTCAGTGTGCGCCTGGCCACCGGGATACCGGCCAGCACCGCGGCCCGCGGGTTCGAGCCGATCGCGTACAGCTCGCGGCCGGAGCGGTAGGAGCGCAGGTACACCGCGGCGACCGCGATGATGAGCACCGTGGCCAGCACCAGCACCGGGATGCCCAGCACCCGGCTGCTGCCGAGGTCGAGCAGCGCGTCCGGCAGGTTCGCCGCGTTGACCTGCCTGCCCTGGGCCAGCGCGTAGTCCAGGCCGCGGAAGACGTACAGGGTGCCGAGGGTGACCACCAGGCTGGGCACGTTGCCGAGGGCGACCAGCGCGCCGTTGAGCAGACCGCAGGCCAGCCCCACCGCGACACCGAACCCGATGCCTACCAGCAGCGGAGTGCCGGGGTGCTCGGCGAACTGCCGCGCGGTGAGGAAGGCGGACAGGCCCAGCACCGAGCCCACGGACAGGTCGACGTTGCGGGTCACCACCACCAGGGTTTGGCCAACCGCGAGCAGCGCCACGATCGAGGCGTTGAGCAGCAGGTCGCGGATGCTCTGCGCCTGCACGAACCTCGGGTTCACCACCGCGGTCGGGATCACCACCAGCGCGAGCGCGACCAGGATGCCGAGCTCACGCACCCGGCCGACGCGGTCGCTGAGCCGCCGGGCCGCGCTGAGGCGGGGCGCGGCCTTGGTCAGTGGCGTCATCGGGCCACCGTCCGCCCGGCCGCGGCCAGCGCCACCCGCTCTTCGGTGGCTTCGGCCCGGGAGAGCTCCTCGGCCAGGCGGCCCTCATGCATGACCAGCACCCGGTCGGCCATGCCGAGCACCTCCGGCAGCTCGGAGGAGATCATCAGCACCGCCACGCCGCGTGCGGCCAGCTCGGCGAGCAGCCGGTGCACCTCGGCCTTGGTGCCCACGTCGATGCCGCGGGTGGGCTCGTCCACGATCAGTACCGAAGGCGCTCTGGCCAGCCACTTGGCCAGCACCACCTTCTGCTGGTTGCCGCCGGAGAGCACGCCCACCGGGTCGCTCAGCCGGGCGAACTTCAGCCGCAGCCGAACCGCCCAGTCCTGGGCCAGCGCGCGTTCGCCGCGCCGCCGCAGCAGTCCGAAGGTGGACAGCCGGGCCAGCGAGGCGAGTGCGGTGTTGCGTTCGATGGAAGCGTCCATCACCAGGCCCTGCTGACGGCGGTCCTCCGGCACGAACCCGATGCCCGCGGCCATCGCGGCGGCAGGGGAGCCGGGTTTCAGCCGCCGACCGCCCACCAGCACCTCGCCCGCGTCGGGCCGGTCGATGCCGAACACCGCCCGCGCGACCTCGCTGCGACCGGCGCCGACCAGCCCGGACAGCGCGACGATCTCGCCCGCCCTGACCTCGAAGGAGACGTCGGTGAACACGCCTTCGCGGGTGAGCCGCCGCACCGAGAGCAGCACCTCGCCCGCGGTGGTGTCCTGCTCGGGGAACAGCTGGGACAGCTCGCGGCCGACCATCCGGCGCACCAGGGAGTCCGGCGTCTCGCCGTCGAGCGGGCCGGACCAGACCAGCTCGCCGTCGCGCAGCACGGTGGCCCGCTGGCACAGCGCGAAGACCTCCGCCAACCGGTGCGAGACGAACAGCACCGCGGCCCGCTGCTCGCGCAACGCCCGTACCACACCGAAGAGTCGCTGCACCTCGTGCGCGGACAGGGCCGCGGTCGGCTCGTCCATGACGATCACGCGGGCGTCGAAGGACAACGCCTTGGCGATCTCCACCAGCTGCTGGTCCGCGATGGAGAGCCCGCGCGCGGGCCGCGCCGGGTCCAGCCGCACCCCGAGGCGGGCGAACAGCTCCTCCGTGCGGGCGTGCATCAGGGCCACGTCGACCCGCCTGCCGAACCGCAGTGGCTGACGGCCCATGAACACGTTCTCCGCCACCGACAGGTCACCGAAGAGCGTCGGCTCCTGGTAGATCACCGCGATGCCCGCGGCGAGCGCGCCCGCGGGACCGGCGAACCGCTGCTGCTGACCGTCGACCAGCACCCGTCCGGAGTCCGGCCGGTGCACCCCGGCCAGCGTCTTGATCAGGGTCGACTTGCCAGCGCCGTTCTCCCCGAGCAGCGCGTGCGCCTCACCGGGCAGCAGCTGGAGCGACACACCGGAGAGCGCGCGCACCGCGCCGAAGGCCTTGCTCACCTCGTCCAGCGCCACCAGGGGAGGTCGGTCCACGTCCGTCTCCTCGTTGAAACGTTTTAAAGGTCCGGCTAGGAGCAGCCTGGGTGCGGAAGGGGCTCAGTGTCAAGACGACGGAGGTACGATTCGCTGTCACGTTTCAAGCTGAGGAGCTGCTCGTGAAACCTGCCGTCGGCATCCGCGAGGTCGCGCGGCGCGCCGGCGTCTCGAACGCGACCGTCTCCAACGTGCTGAACCGGCCGGAGGTGGTCGCGCCCGCCACGCGGCTGCGGGTGCTGGCCGCGATCTCCGAGCTCGGCTTCGTGCGCAACGAGTCCGCGCGCCAGCTGCGCGCTGGTCGCAGCCGGGTCATCGCCTACGTGGTGCTGGACGCGGCGAACCCGTTCTTCACCGACGTGGCCCGCAGCGTGGAGGACACCGCGCGGGCGGCCGGCCTCGCGGTGTACCTGTGCAACAGCGCCTCCGACGCCGGCCGCGAACGCGAGTACCTGGAGCTGCTGCACGAACAGCGGGTCGAGGGCATCCTGATCACGCCGGTGGACGCGGAGGCCGAGCGGTTCGCGGAGCTGCTGAGCCGGGGCACGCCGGTGGTGCTGGTCGACCGCGAGTCGCAGGACGGCACCCGGTGCTCGGTGGCGGTGGACGACGTGCTCGGCGGCGAGCTGGCGATGACACACCTGATCGAGACCGGCCACACCCGGATCGCGATGGTCGGCGGCCCGCTGTCCATCCAGCAGGTGCGCGACCGCCACGAAGGCGCGTTGCGGGCGCTGGCGCAGGCCGGTCTGCCGCCCGACGCGCTGACCCTGTTGGAGACCAAGGGTTTGCGGGTGGCCGAAGGCCGCAGCGCGGGGGAGCGGCTGGTGGGCCTGCCGTCCGCGCGCCGTCCCACCGCCGCGTTCTGCGCCAACGACCTGCTCGCGCTCGGCCTGCTCCAGTCCATGACCCAGCAGGGCCTGGCCGTGCCGGAGGACCTCGCCGTGGTGGGCTACGACGACATCGAGTTCGCCGCCGCCGCGGCCGTCCCGCTCACCTCGGTCCGCCAGCCGCGCGAGCAACTCGGCCGCACCGCCGCGCAACTCCTGCTGGAAGAGGCCGAGGGCGATCCCGACCACGTGCACCGGCACGTGAAGTTCCAGCCGGAGCTCGTGGTGCGCGCCTCGACCACGGTGAGCAGGGGCCGTCGGCCGCGATCCTGAACGGCGTCGAACATTCCCGCGCTGTGGTCGAACCGAGTCGAATCCAGCTCACCTGGCGCAGTGCGCGTTGACAGGGCGAAACCGGCTGGTGACAGTCATCGTGATCCTGGCCCCCTGCCGTGGAGAGACAATGACCTTCTTTCGAAAGCGACTCCTGCTGCCCCTGGCAGTCCTCATCATCCAGTTCACCTTGACGGCAGGCGCGGGCGACGCGCTGGCCGCCCAAACCGGACCAGACCGCGCGGCCGACTGCGCGCCCGCCGCGAGCACCGCCGCCGCGCCGAAGATCAAGGTCTGGCTCGCCGGTGACTCCACAATGGCCAACCCGAACGGCAACTGCCCAGCGGGCTGGGGCAGCCAGTTCGGCTCGTTGTTCACCGGCGATGCCACCGTGGTCAACAGCGCCGTCGGCGGGCGCAGTGTGCAGACCTGGCTGTACGAGTCCAACGTCAAGAGCACCAAGGGTCCGGACGGTGAGTGCGTGGTCTCTCCGAAGACCTTCGCCAAGCGCTGGCTGGACATGCTCAACCCGGCCACCGGCATGCGGGCGGGTGACTACCTGATCATCCAGTTCGGCATCAACGACGGCAGTTCGTCCTGTCCCCGGCACGTCGGATCGGCCCGCTACCAAGAGCTGTTGTCCATGATGGCCAAGGCGGCCAAGGACCGCGGCGCGCACCCGGTGCTGCTGACACCGGTCTCGGCACTCCGCTGCCAGGGCGGCACCGCGGTCGGCAGCCGTGGCTTCCTCCGGGAGACCGCGGACGCGGCCACCCGCTCCGGGGCGCCGCTGATCGACCTGCACCGGCTGAGCTACACCCTGTACAACTCGCTGAAGTTCTGCCCGCACAACGGGAACTGGAACACCGGCCCGGTGGGTGCGTTCTTCTGCAACGACCACACCCACTTCGAACGGGCCGGTGCCCAGCGGATCGCCGGCGTGGTGGCCAAGGCGTTGCGCGACCAGCGGATCGGCCTCGCCTCGTACCTGCGCTAGCGCCCGGCCACCACTTCCGCGATCCGGAGGAAGCCACGACCGGTACCCGGTGCGCGACTGGTCAGATCCAGCCGGATGTGACCGGTGCGCACCGGGTCGAAGGTCACCCTGGTCGGCTGCCCCGACCCCGTCGCCCACTCGATCCGGGCGTTGCGCACCGGGACGAACGCACGTCCGTCCCAATAGGACACTCCGATGCTCGCAGGCAGGGCGTGCGCGGCATCGGTGACGAACGAAGCCGCCACCGAGCCCGTCCGGCCGGTGCCTGAAGTGGACACCGACACCCACTCCCGCTGGTGCGCGCGACTCACCTCGGGCAGCAGAGCGGTGGCGCGCTTGAGGTAGTAGTTGGACCAGGCGGTGGCCGGGTTGCCGTCGAGCATCGCGGCCGGGAGCGTGTCCGCCCGGCCCGAGTAGCTCGCATCCGCCGCGGGCGCGGCCGCGACATCCGTTGGTGCGGCCGGAAGTTCGGGTTCGGCGGCTCCCGGGCTGGCACCGGTGGCCGCGACGATCGCGGTCCCGCTGCGCAGGCCTGGCGCGCTGGCCGTCACCTGCATGACCGGCGAGGTTTGTCCTGATCGGACGATGGCCAGTGCCTTGCCGTTGAACGCGGTTCGCGAGCCCGCCTGGTAGTTCTCGGCGCTTTCCTGGCGACCGTTGTCCAGCCCGGCCAGGCTGCCGCCGTTGACCCGGAAGGAGATCAGGTTGTCCGCCCCCGGCACGACCACCCCAGCCTCGTCGACGACCTCGGCGGTGACGAAGGTGTGCGACTTGCCATCGGCCTTGGTGGTCTTGCGGTCCGGGGTCAGTTTGATGGCGTGTGGTGTGCCCGCGGTGCGGAGCTCGTCCCTGGCGACCTCGGTGCCGCCGCGCTTGGCGACCGCGACCAACCGACCGGGCTGGAACGGCACTGACCAAGTGAGGTGGAGCTTGCCCGCGCTGCCGTTGGGGCTGGTGTAGCTGCCCGGGAAACGGCCGGAGGTGACGGTCTTGTCGTCCCCGGTCGCCTCGGTGGTCTCCAGGTAGCGGGTGCCATCAACAGTGGTCTTGGTGTCGAACTTGCGTTCTCCCAAGGACTTGCCGTTGAGGAGCAGTTCCACGGTGTCGGCGTTGCTGTAGGCCCAGACCGAGACCGGGTCGCCGGGTTTGTGGTCGGTCCAGTTCATCGGGAGCAGGTGGACCATCGGTTCGGTGGTCCACTGGCTGCGGAACAGGTGGTAGAAGTCCTTGGCGAACCCGGCGGTGTCCACCGCGCCGAAGAAGGATGCCTTCACCGGGAACACGTTGTAGGGCGTGGGCTCGCCGAGGTAGTCGATGCCGGTCCAGAGGAACTGTCCGGCGAACCACTTGCGGTCACGGTCCTTCTTCAGCCCGTACTCGCCGCTGTAGGTCCAGGTCTCCAGGTTGTTGTCGTAGGAGGACGTGTTGCGCCGCCCCGGTGTGAAGTTCTCGCCGGTGTTGAGCTGGTCCGGGTCCTGGTAGTGGCCACGGGTGGAAGTGGAGGAGGAGGACTCGCTCTCGAAGAAGAACTTGGTCGGGTAGGCGGCGTGCAGCGCGTCGGTGGAAGCCGCCGTGTTGTAGTTCAGTCCCATCCCGTCGAGCAGTTTCATGATCTCGTCCTGCGGTGATCCGGCCGCGGGCACCCTGCGGTACTTGTCCGAGCCCATCACGATCGGCCTGGTGGCATCCACCGCCCGCACGTCCGCGATGAGCCGCTTGGCGATCGGCACCCCGATCGCCGCGGTGGAGTCGGGGATCTCGTTGCCGATGGACCACATCACCACAGAGGGGGAGTTCTTGGCCGCGTGCACCATCTCCCGGATGTCGGCGCTGCTGTGCGCGTCGAAGAAGCGGCCGTAGTCGAACTGGGTCTTCGGCGTGCGCCAGGTGTCGAACGCCTCGATCTGCAACAGCAGGCCCATTTCCTCGCAGGCCTGGATGAACTCCGGGGCGGGCGGGTTGTGCGAGGTGCGCACGGCGTTGACGCCCATGCTCTTCATGATCTGCAACTGCCGGACGATCGCGTCCTTGCTGACCGCGGAACCGAGAGCACCGAGGTCGTGGTGCAGGTTGACGCCCTTGAGCTTGGACTTCTTGCCGTTGAGGGAGAAGCCGTTGTCCGGGTGGAAGGCGAAGTACCGGATGCCGGTGCGGGTGGACACCGTGTCCACGGTCTTCCCGCCCACCCGGACCTCAGTGTCCACTGTGTACAGATGTGGCCGCTCGGCCGACCACAGCACCGGCTGCTCGATCCGCACATCGGTGCTCGCGGTGCGCGGTTGCGCGGCCAGTTCGGCGCGGGTGGTGCCCTGCCCGACGACCTTGCCGGTGGCGTCCTTGACCGTGGCGACGATTTCGGCCTGGGCTGGGGAGTTCTCGCTCACGGCGCTGGTCTGCACGCGCATGGTGGCGAAGCCGGAGCCGATGGTGTTGGCCAGGTCGGGGGTGGTCACGGTGACGCCGTGGCGGGTGATGTGCACGGGATCGGTGACGGTGAGGCGGACGTCGCGGTAGATGCCGCTGCCGGAGTACCAGCGGCTGCTGGGGATCTGGTTGCGGGCCCGGACGCTGAGCAGGTCGGGGGTGCCGTTGGTGTGGGCGTGCGGGGTGAGGTCGAGGGCGAAGCCGGTGTAGCCGTAGGGATGGCGGCCGATCAGCTTGCCGTTGAGGTAGACCTCGGCGTCCATGTAGACACCGTCGAACTCGACCGCCACCTTCTTGCCCGCCACCGTGGGCGGCAGGGTGAAGGTCTTGCGGTACCAGCCAAGGCCGCCGGGCAGGAACGCGGTGCCCGCGGTGGTGTGCGCGTTCTGCACCGGGTTGAGCCCGATGCTCCAGTCGTGCGGCAGCCGCACGTTCCGCCAGGACGGATCACCCGCACCCGGCTGTGGCGCCTCCGCGCCGGTGGTGTTGACCAAGGAGAACTGCCAGCCGCCGGTGAAGTCGACGGTCCGCCCGGCGGGCTTGATCTGTTCCGCCGCAGCGGGTTCTGCTACCGCGGGAGCGCTGAGCAGCCCGGCCAGCATCCCGCAGCCGAGGAGCAGGCTCCACGATCGTCGTGCTCGTGGTTTCGACAACATCGCACCATCCCATGGTGATCTCTGCACTGATATCGGCTGCACGCCCCGCCTAGGCGTGGGCTCCGGGCGCCACGAGCGGGCAGGTGCTGCGGTAGGCGGTGACGCCGGTCCGGTCCTTCAGCGGGCACAGGAACTGGTGGTAGCGGGTGTCGTGGTCGGTGAAGCTCTTCAGCCACGGGATCACCAGCCGCATCTGCAACGGGTTCGGGCGGGTCGGGAAGGCGTGCCCGGCCCCGGCGAACTCCAGGTACGCCTTCTCCGTGGCCGCCGGGATCGCCCGGTAAAGACCGTCCACATAGGACGGAGTGAAGGTGCCGTCGCGCTGACCGGCGATGACCATCGTGGGCACCCGGTCGGCGCTCGGCGGGCCGGAGGGCTTGAACGGCGCCAGCCCGACCGCGGCCTTCAGCGACGGACGTTGCTGCGCCGCGACGAGTGCCCCGCCGCCGCCCATGGAGTGGCCCATCACCGCGAGGCGCTTGGCGTCGACCCGGCCGCGCACGGAGCTGCGCTGGGTCAGGTAGTCCAGCGCGGCCAGCAGCTGGGTGCCGCGCGCGGTGTCGAAGTCGTTGCGCCCGTTGCTGTCGATGCCGATGACCACGAAACCGAAGGAGGCCAGCCAGGGTCCCATCCAGGCGCCTTCGGCGGCCCAGGTGGCGGTGTAGCCGGGCACGATGGCGACCGCGGCGAAGGTGCCCTGGCTGGTGTCGGTCGGGTAGTAGATCTTCCCGCCGCCGAAGCCCTGCCCGCGCGGGACGGTCAGCTCCGCGGTGGTGAAGGTGCCGCGGGAGGCGGCGACGCTGGCCGAGGTCGGGTTCGGACCGCGCTGGTACGGGTTGTCCGCGGCCGAGGCCGGGACCGCCGCTACGCCGGAGGTGACGACGCCCAGGACGGCGGCGAGGACGGTCGCCGCTCGTCGCAGCAAGGGGAGCCGGGAGCCGCGGCTGGCGTCGGCGTCGGATCGCTGGGGTGCAAGGCACGCTGCGGGCATGGTGCGGTACCTCTTCCTGTGCGGAATGCGGAGATGTGGAACAGCAGAACGCGATCGGGCTCGTCGACGGAAAGCGCTTTCCGATCGCCCATGACCGGCGGAGGGCGAACGGGACTGTGAACGTGCACGGACCGGTGCTACCGGCGAACCGCTTCGATGTAAGCGTATTCTTACGATTGTTTCAAGGGCATGTCGGTTGGATTCTGTGAACGTGCACAGGTAGGTCGTGGCAGGCCTCAGGCCGACTCGCGGACGACCAGCTCGGTGGGCAGGATGACCGTGGCCGGTCCCTCGCCGTTGATCTCGGCCAGCAGCTGGCGCACCATCATCGCGCTGATCCGGCCCCAGGGCTGCCGGATCGTGGTCAGTGGGGGCTGGGTGGTGGCGGCGACCGAGGAGTCGTCGAAACCACCGACCGCGATGTCCTCCGGGACGCGCAGGCCGGCCCGCTCGAGCGCGGCCAGCGCGCCCGCCGCCATCAGGTCCGAGGCGACGAAGACCGCGTCCAGATCCGGTGCCGTGGCCAGCAGTTCTCGCATGCGGGACTCACCACTGGCCCGGCTGTAGTCGCCGACCGCGACCAGCCGCTGGTCCTGGGCGATGCCGTGCTCGGCGAGCATCTCGCGGTAGCCGTGCAGCCGGTCCAGGCCGCCGGGGGTGTCCTGGGGACCGGCGATGGTCGCGACGCGCCTGCGGCCGGTGTCCAGCAGGTGGCGCACCATGGTCCTGGCGCCTTCGCGGTCGTCGGAGGCGACGTAGGACAGCGCGCCGCGCTCGCCGAGGGGCTTGCCGCAGCAGACGAAGGGCAGGTTGGCCTGCCGGAGGTGGTCGATCATCGGGTTGCCGCGGTGCGAGGAGACCAGCAGCACGCCGTCGACGTGGTGCGCGGACAGGAAGGGCGCGATCCGGCGGCGCTCGGCCTCGGTGCCCGCGGTGATCAGGATGAGCGGCAGGTCGTGCTCGGCGAGTGCGGTGGTGCAGGCGCGCAACAGGGTGGTGAAGTTGGGGTCCTCGAAGAACCGGTCCTGGGTCTCGGAGAGCAGGAAGGCCACCGAGCCCGCGCGCTGGGTGACCAGGCTGCGCGCGCGGCCCGGTTGACCACGTAGCCGAGTTTGCGGATCGCGGTGGTGACGGCTTCCCGGGCGGCGGGGCTGACGTTGTGGCCGCCCTGCAGGACGCGGGAGACGGTGCCGCGGGAGACGCCGGCGTGCGCGGCGACGTCGTGGATGGTCGGCGGGCGGGTCGCTCGTGCTCGCCGTTGTGGCGCGGTGTCCGTCATCTGGCCTCATCCACTGTCGCTGCTGGCCATGATCTTACCGGCCCCGGTGACCGGACCTGCCTGCGACGAGGCCACAGCGAAGAGCTATCCCGCTCACAGCAAGTTCTTAGGAAACGGGGCCACGCTGGAGCCATGACCATGATGGAGAACCGCAGCCGCGTGCACTGGGAAACCGCCACCGACCCCGGCCACCGAGGGGTCAACGCCGACGCCGTGTCCGTGCGCCCCGGCTGGGACGGCACGCAGCCCGTCCTGGCCCTGGCCGACGGCATCGGCGACACCGAGACCGCCGCCGACGCCGCCAGGGTCGCGGTCGCCGCCGCCACCGGCACCCTGCCCGCCCGCGGCCCCACCGAGGCCGTCCTGGCCGCCCAGCGCGCGGTGCTCGCCCTGGGCCACACCGGCGACTGCGTGCTGGTGGTGGCCATGCCCTTCGCCGACCAGCTCGGCGGCGGCTACCGGATCGCCTGGGTCGGCGACGCCCGCGCCTACCGCTGGGACGGCCGCACCCTGACCCGCCTGACCAGCGACCACACCGTGGCCGAGTACTTCCGGCGGCAGGGCATGGACACCACGCCGAGGATGGAGCACATCGTGACCGCGAGCGTGCGCACCGGCCGGCCGAGGGACATCGGACTGGTGGAGACCCGCGAGGAGACCGGCCTGCTGCTGTGCAGCGACGGCGTCTACGGCAGCCTGGACCCGGCCACGATGACCGCGATCGTGGCCAGGCCCTCCCGCTTCGGCCCCCGCGCCCAGGAACTGGTCGCGACCGCGATCGACCGGGGCGCCACTGACAACGCCACCGCCGTCCTGCTCACCCACTGACCCGCTTGGTGACCATTGTGGACGGTCTATCCCAGCGAGCCGTGCACGAAGCACCAGCGCCACTTCTCGCCCGGCTCGAAGCTGCGCATCACCGGGTGCTGGCTCTCGCGGAAGTGCCGGGTCGCGTGCTGGGCGGGGCTGGAGTCGCAGCAGGCGACGTGGCCGCAGGCCAGGCACAGGCGCAGGTGCACCCAGGTGGTGCCTTCGGCGAGGCAGTCCTGGCAGCCTTCCTCGGAGTCCGCTGGGACGTGGTAGGGCGCGGACTTGAGGTGCTTGCAGGCCGCGGTGCTGGGCGGGGCCTTGAGCCAGCCCGAAGCCGGGTCGTTGACCAGCTGGGTTGATCTGTCCAACATGGACTCCTCGATGGCCAGCATGTCCAGCACCCTGCGCAGCACCACGTCATCGGCCGCCTTCTTGTCCCTGGCCTCCAGCAGAGTGTCCATTTCGGACTCCAGCATGGCGCGGCGCAGGCGGCGGTAGGCGAAGCTCGGGGTTTCCAGGTCCACCTCGGAGCGGCCGAGGGTCTCCCAGGCGGCGTTGACCCGGTTGCTCATCCGGGAACGCAGGCGGTCCAGCACCTCCGGGGTGTCCTCGGGGCGGCGTTCCCGCTCCAGGCGCTCCAGGGCGGCGGTGGTCATGTTCTGCAGCAGCACCGCTTCCTGCAGGGCGTCCTGGGCCGGGTCGGGGGCGGGCAGCCGCAGCTTGCGGACCAGCCAGGGCAGGGTGCCGCCTTGCAGCAGCAGGGTGCCCGCCACCACCACGAACGCGGCCAGCACCAGCACCGGGCGCTGCGGGGTGTCCTCGGGCAGCACGAACACCGCGGCCAGGGTCACCACGCCGCGCATACCGGCCCACGCGGTCACCGCGGAGTACCGCCAGCGCCAGGCCTTGCGACCGAACGCCTTGCGCAGCAACGTGATCCCGACCATCCAGAGGATCCGGCAGAGGATGGTCGCGAGCAGCACCAGTGCGCAGGCCAGCACCAGGGTGCCCAGCGACAGGTCGGTGTCGCCGACCTCGGTGAGGATGCGGCGCAGTTGCAGGCCGATGAGCAGGAAGACCACGTTCTCCAGCAGGAACTGGATGGTCTGCCAGTTCACCGTGCCCGCGATCCGGGCCGCGCCGTTGAGCATCCTCGGCTCCCGGTGGCCCAGCATCAGCCCGGCGATCACCACCGCCAGCACGCCGGAACCGTGCACGGCCTCCGCGGCCACGTAGGCGACGTAGGGCACCACCAGCGACATGCCGGTGTCGAAGACCGGGTCCTGCAACCGGGTGCGCAGCACACTGGCCACCTGGCCGACGAGGAGCCCGAGCAGCACGCCAGCGCCCGCCGCGAGCAGGAAGTTCCCGCCGACCTGCCAGAAGCTGACCGCGCCGGCCATGGCCGCGATCGCGGTGCGCAGCGCGACCAGCGCGGCCGCGTCGTTGACCAGGCTCTCGCCCTCCAGCACCCGCACGATGGTGCGCGGCAGGCCCACCTTGCGGGCCACCGCGGTGGCCGCCACCGCATCCGGCGGGGCCACCACCGCGCCGAGGGCGAAGGCCGCGGCCAGCGGCACGCCCGGGATGGCCAGCCAGGCCACCGCGCCGACGCCGAGGGTGGTGAACACGACCAGGCCGACCGACAGCAGCCCGATCGGGCCGCGGTTGGCCCGGAAGTCGATCAGCGAGGTGCGGATCGCGGTGGCGTAGAGCAGCGGCGGCAGCAGGCCGATGAGCACCAGGTCCGGGTTGAGCGCGTAGTCCGGCACCCCCGGCAGGAAGGACAGCGCGACCCCGACCACGATCAGGCACAGCGGAGCCGACAGGTTCAGCACCTTCGCCAGGAAGCTCACCGCGAGCACCGCGACGACCAGCCCGATGATCTGCACCGCGATCTCCATGGGCAACAGCATGAACCACCGCTGTCAGGGCGGCGCGTTAGGTTCGCACCTGTGCTCAGAACCATCGCTGTTGAGAACTACCGGTCCCTGCGTGAGCTGGTGCTGCCGCTGCGTCAGCTGAACCTGGTCACCGGCGCCAACGGCAGTGGCAAGTCCAGCCTGTACCGGGCGCTGCGGCTACTCGCCGACGCCGCGCGCAACGGCGCGGTGGCCGCGCTGGCCAGGGAGGGCGGCCTGCAGTCCACCCTGTGGGCGGGGCCGGAGGTGATCGGCAAGGGTGTGCGCGAGGGCCGGTACGCGGTGCAGGGCACGGTGCGCAGGGAGCCGGTCGGGCTGCGGCTGGGCTTCGCCGGGGACGACTTCGGCTACGCGATCGACCTCGGCCTGCCCATCCCCGGCGAGACCGCGTTCGCGCTGGACCCCGAGATCAAGTCCGAGGCGGTCTGGCAGGGGCCGGTCTTCGCGCGGCAGAAGCTGTTCGCGCAGCGGCACAACGGGGCGGTGCTGCTGCGCGGGGCCACCGGGTCCTGGGGCGAGGACACCTTCCGGATCCGGCCCTACGACAGCCTGCTCAGCGAGTTCACCGATCCGAGGGTGGCGCCGGAGGTGGTGCTGCTGCGGGAGCGGATCCGGTCCTGGCGCTTCTACGACCACTTCCGCACCGACGCCGACGCCCCGGCCCGGCAGGCCCGGCTGGGCACCCGCACCCCGGTGCTCAGCCAGGACGGCGCCGACCTGGCCGCCGCGGTGCAGACCATCCTGGAGATCGGCGACCCGGACGCGCTGAGTCTGGCCGTCGAGGACGCCTTCCCCGGTTCGCGGCTCTCGGTGGAGCACGCCGACGGGCGGTTCGAGCTGTCGCTGCGCCAGCACGGGCTGCTGCGCCCGCTGCGCGCCGCCGAGCTCTCCGACGGCACGCTGCGCTACCTGCTGTGGGTGGCCGCGCTGCTCAGCCCCAGGGTGCCGGAGCTGTTCGTGCTCAACGAGCCGGAGACCAGCCTGCACCCGGACCTGCTGCCCTCGCTGGCCAGGCTGATCGTCACCGCGGCGAAGAACACCCAGGTCGTGGTGGTCTCGCACGCGCGGCCGCTGATCGCCGCGATCGAGGCGGGCGCCGAGGAGACCGGGGCCGACCTGGGCGCGGTGGAGCTGGTCAAGGAGCTGGGGGAGACCCGGATCGAGGGCCAGGGCCGCCTCGACCGGCCCTCCTGGCACTGGCCGAAGCGCTAGTGTCCCGAGTCGGGACACCAGTGTCCTGCGCCGGGCTCAGCTGGCCGGGCCGCGCGCGACGTGGATGCTCATGCCGGTGAAGTCCAGGGTGACGTGGAAGGGCTTGTAGAAGCTGTGCGAGAGGTGGGCCAGCTGCTCGAACCCCTCGCGACCGGGCCCGGACGGTGCGCCCGCGTAGCAGTAGGCGTCCCTGGCCACGGCGTTGCCGAGGCGGACCTCCTTCGGGTAGCAGGGGTAGACGGTGACCGCTTGGCCCCCGGCCGCGGTCTCCATCGGGCGGTCCTCGTCGACGCGGACGCGCAGCCGCTTGGCCGTCTCCTGGGGCATGGCCGCGACCGCCTCGCCGGTGCCGCCGAGGTTCACCGCCACCACCCCGGGGGAACCCGCGACGCTGCCCCGGCTGAACAGCAGGTGCTCCTGGGCCAGCCACAGCGGCAGGGGCTGGGCGCCGGCCCGTTCGGCCTCGGCGCGGGCCTTCCTGGCCGTCTCGGGGGTTCGGCGGCGCAGGATCAGCGACCGGCCCGCGTAGTCGATGGTGGTCAGGAAGTGGTACAGGATCCAGGTGCCGATCATGCCGTCGTCGGACTGCTCGCCGGAGTCCCCGTCCGACCAGCGCACCGGAATGTTGCGCAGCTCGATGCCGCCGAGTGCGAAGGAGTCCAGGATTCCGTAGTAGAACCAGAAGGTCTTGCCGAGGTATTCGACCTTTTCCTTGGCCACCGCGCGCAGTCCGGCTTCCTCGGCCGCTTTCGCCGACACGCCCAGCGAGTCGACCCGGGTGTAGAACGAGAACCTCTTCAGTGGTCCGCCGTTGAGTGATGCCTCCACCTGCGGAATCGGGTCGAGCTGCCGAAAGGGCGCCCGCCCGGTGTCGCCGTGGATCTCATACGGCTGGCCGCGGAAGGCCGCGAACAACGTGGCATAAGCCTGGTAGTCGGCTCCCTGCCAGTGTGGTGCGGCCAGGGCGAACTTGTCCTGCCGGGTGTAGCAGTCGGCCAGGAACCGGTGGGCCTCCCGGTCGCCGGGCGCCAGCGCGATGGCCGTCTTGAGGTATTTCTCGGCGTCGGGGAAATTGTTGGACAGCAGCCCCACATAGCCGCGGCGGCGGGCGGCGTGCACGTTGCCCGGGTCCTTCTTCAGGATTTCCTCGTACGCGTGACCGGCTTGCTCGAAATGCCCGGCCTTGAACAGCGCGTCCGCGTCACCGCCGGGACTGGCCTGGGCCGTGGCGGGCTCGCCCAGCAGTGGCGCGGCCGTGGCGACGCCGGCCAGTGCGGCCATGGCCCGCAATGCCGTGCGCCGGTCCCATCTCCCCTGATAGGTCATGCCGCCAGTCAAGTCAGTGCGGTGTTACCAGCCCATATGCGGATTTCCATACACCCGCGATATGCCCCCGTCCGGCGGGTTGGCGAGAATGGGCGCATGTCGACTCTGTTCTCCCGGATCATCGCCGGTGAGCTGCCCGGCCGCTTCGTCTGGCGCGAGGCCGAGGTCTCCGCGTTCCTGAGCATCGCGCCGCTGCGGCCCGGCCACACCCTGGTCGTGCCGCACGCCGAGGTCGACCAGTGGACCGCGGCCGACCCGGAACTGCTCGGTCGCTGTATGGCAATCGCACAGGTCATCGGGCAGGGTGTGCAACGTGCGTGGGCGGCGCCGAGGGCAGGGCTGATCGTGGCCGGGTTCGAGGTTCCGCACCTGCACGTGCACGTGTCGCCAGTCTGGGACATGGACGATTTCGACTTCAGCCGGGTAGAGATGGAATCGGACGGCGCGAAGCTCGACGACGCGATGCACCGGCTACGGGTGGCCCTGCGCGAGCTGGGTCACGAGGAACACGTGCCTGCCGACTAGGGGCAGGCGGATGAGGGGGAACCCGGTGCGGCGGATGTTCTGGAAGCTGCTGCGTGGGAAGGCCGAGCGGGCGCGGTCCCGGTCGGCCAAGCTGGTCGTGGCCTCGGGCGCGCACGCCGAGTGGGCGGCCGGGTTCACCGATGCCGAGCTCACCGCGGCCGCCGCCGAGCACGTGGACGACCTGCTGAAGTTCCTCGCCATCGCCCGGGAGGCCGCCGAACGCTCGATCGGCGAGCGGCCCTTCGACGAGCAGTTGCTGGGCGCGGCCCGGATGCTGGCCGGGGACGTGGTGGAGATGGCCACCGGCGAGGGCAAGACCCTGGCCGGCGCGATCGCCGCAGCCGCCTTCGCGCTGCGCGGGCGCTCGGTGCACGTGGTCTCGGTCAACGACTACCTGGCCCGCCGCGACGCGGAGTGGATGGCCCCGCTCTACCAGCTCCTCGGCGTCTCGGTCAGCTGGGTCGGCTCGGTGTCCACCAAGGCCGAGCGCCGCGCCGCCTACGCCGCCCAGGTCACCTACGCCCCGGTCAGCGAGAT
Organism: Crossiella sp. CA-258035; assembly: GCF_030064675.1. Taxonomy (GTDB): domain Bacteria; phylum Actinomycetota; class Actinomycetes; order Mycobacteriales; family Pseudonocardiaceae; genus Crossiella. Next base: position 5,495,521 of record NZ_CP116413.1, on the reverse strand, counting down.
CGGCTTCGACCTGCTCCGCGACCGGCTGGCCACCTCGGTGGCGGCCCTGGTCGCGCCGGACAACGACGTGGCCATCGTGGACGAGGCCGACTCGGTGCTGGTCGACGAGGCCAGGGTGCCGCTGGTGCTGGCAGGTGCCGCCGAGGGCGTCGCGCCCTCCCGTTCGATCACCGAGCTGGTCCGCACGCTGCGGCCGGGCGTGGACTTCACCGCCGACCAGGAGGGCCGCAACGTGGCCCTCACCGACGTCGGCGCGGCCGTGGTGGAGGCGTCCCTGGAGATCGACCTCTACTCCGAGGAGCACATCTCCAGCACGCTCACCCTGGTCAACCTGGCCCTGCACGCCCGGGTGCTGCTGGTCAAGGACGTGCACTACCTGGTCAAGGACGGCCAGGTGCACCTGATCAACGAGTCCCGCGGCCGGGTGGCCAACCTGCAGCGCTGGCCGGACGGCCTGCAGGCCGCGGTGGAGGCCAAGGAGGGCCTGGCCCCCAGCGAGTCCGGCGAGGTGCTGGACACCATGACCGTGCAGGGCTTCATCCGCCGCTACCGCACCGTCTGCGGCATGACCGGCACCGCCGTGGTCGCCGCCGAGCAGCTCCAGACCTTCTACAACCTGGAGGTCGCCGAGATCCCGCCGCACCAGCCGTGCGTGCGGGTGGACGAGCCGGACCGCCTCTTCGACACCGTCGAGGAGAAGGAGACCGCGATCGTCGAGCACGTGCTGGAGGTGCACGCCACCGGCCAGCCGATCCTGCTCGGCACCCTGGACGTGGCCGAGTCCGAGCGCCTGGCCGAGCGGCTGCGCGCGGCCGGGGTCGAGTGCACGGTGCTCAACGCCAAGAACGACGCCAAGGAAGCCGCGATCATCGCCGAGGCCGGCACCTACGGCACGGTCACCGTGTCCACCCAGATGGCCGGGCGCGGCACCGACATCCGCCTGGGTGGCGCGGACCAGCGCGACGCCGAGCGGGTGCGGGAGACCGGCGGCCTCTACGTCATCGGCACCGGCCGCCAGCTCAGCCGCCGCCTGGACGACCAGCTCCGCGGCCGCGCAGGGCGGCAGGGCGACCCCGGCCGCTCGGTGTTCTTCGTCAGCCTCACCGACGAGCTGGTGCTGCGCTACGGCCCGGTGCGCAACGCCAAGATGATCGACCACCTGCAGCGGGTGGCCGACGCCGAGATGCTCACCATGCACAGCAACACCTGGCGCTACAACCAGCTGCTGGAGCACCAGCGCGACCAGCTGGCCAAGGAGCGCGAGGAGGTGCTGCGCACCGACCGGGCGCTCAAGGACCTGGCGGAGCCCTGCGCCGAGCGGCTCAAGGAGCTGCGCCAGCAGGACATCCCGGAGGAGGTCCTGGTGGAGGCGGCCCGGCAGGTCACCCTGCACCACATGGACCGCTGCTGGGCCGACCACCTCGCGCTGCTGGCCGAGCTGCGCGAGACCATCCACCTGCGCGCGCTGGCCAGGGAGAACCCCCTGGACGAGTTCCACCGGGTGGCCATCCCGGCCTTCCGCCAGGACCTGCCAGCCGAGCTGAAGGCCAGGGTGGTGGAGACCTTCACCGCGGTGCCGATCACCGCCGAGGGCGCCGACCTGCCCGCGGCCGGGGTCATCCGGCCCAACTCCACCTGGACCTACATGGTGCAGGACAACCCCAGCGGCTCCGAGCTGGACCGCTCCATCGACGGCATCGCCAAGCTGATGCGCCGCCGCTCCGGCAAGGTCAGCGCACCGGCCGATACCTGAGCTGCACCACCCCGGAGGCGGCGAACTCGCGACTGCCCAGCAACTCCAGCCGTTCCGGGCGCTCGGTGAACACCGGGCGCCCCGCGCCCAGCCGCAGCGGGTAGACCAGCAGCCGGTACTCGTCCACACAGGACGCCAGCGCGCGGGCCGTCTCGGCCCCGGCGAAGACCGCGATGTCCTTGCCCGGCTGGGCTTTCAGCTCGGTGATCTCGGCGTGCAGGTCCGCGCCGATCCGCCGGGCCGGGGCCCAGTGCAGCTCCGGCTCGCCCCTGGAGAGGACCAGCTTGGTGATCGAGTTCATCAGGCGGGTGTGCTCGCGGTCCACCGGCTTCTCGGTCGGCCCGTCCACCCAGTACCCGGCCAGCTCGCGGTAGGCGGTGTGGCCGAAGATCATCGCGTCGATGCCGCGCAGCTGCTCGGCCATCAGCTCCGACAGCTCCGGATCGTCCACCATGATCCAGTCCAGCTCGCCGTCCGGCCCGCAGGCGAACCCGTCCAGGCTCATCGAGATCGACAGGTACAGCTTCCGCATGAGTCCTCCTCGCTGTGACGTCACCAGTTGTGACTGCGGCGAGGGCGAAAACTCATCGGTCAGGCCGACTCCCGGTGCACCAGGGTCGGCTCGAACACCACCGCGGCCGGCGGCACCTCGGGGTTGTCCACCCTGGTCAGCACCTGTCTGGCCAGCTCGGCGGCCATGTCCTCCACCGGCTGGCGGACCGTGGTCAGCGGCGGCTCGCAGGCCAGCGCCGCGCTGCTGTCGTCGAAGCCGACCACGGCCACGTCCGAGGGCACCCGCCGCCCGTGCCGCCGCAGCACCGGCAGCGCGCCCTGCGCCATCAGGTCCGAGGCCACGAACACCGCGTCCAGCGCCGGCTCCTCGGCCAGCAGCTGACCCATCGCGGCGGCCCCGCCGTCCCGGCTGAAGTCGCCCTCGGCGACCAGCGGCTCCGGCTGCCCGAGCGCGCGCAGGGTGTCCCGGAAACCGCGCAGACGGCCCTGACCGGCCGGCGCGTCCAGCGGCCCGGTGACGGTGGCGAAGCGGCGGCGGCCCAGCGCGTGCAGGTGCTCGGCGGCCAGCGCGCCACCCGCGGCCTGGTCCACGTCCACATGCGTGATCCGGGCCGGGGTCTGCGGTTTCCCGGCCAGCACCACCGGCAGCCGGGCCTTGACCAGCTGGCCGGGCAGCGGGTCCTGCGGGTAGGTGTGGATCAGGATCACCCCGTCCAGGCGGCCCTGGCGCAGGTCGGTGACCACCTGCTCCCTGGTGTCCCGGCCGGTCATCAGCAGCACCAGGTGCAGGCCGAGCGGGGTGAGCACGCTGGTCACCCCGCTGACCACCCGGCCGAAGAACGGGTCGCCCAGGATCCGGCTCTCCTCCGGCAGCACCAGCGCGATCGCCTCCGCGCGCCGGGTGACCAGCGAGCGGGCCGCCAGGTTGGGCAGGTAGCCGGTCTCGGAGATGGCCCGCTCCACCGCCTGGCGCAGCCCCTCGTCCACGCTGGCCTTGCCGTTGACCACCCTGGACACCGTCGCCCGCGACACCCCCGCGACCCGCGCCACGACCTCCAGGGTCACGCGGTCGGCCGAGGGACGGCGGGAGTCGGACACCTGATCTTTATACCGGCTCCCGCCGACCGCTCAGCCGCCTTCGAGCTGGTCCAACCGGGCGAGCTCGGCTTGCGCCCCTGGCTCATCCGGCCCGCCGCGCACCAGGGCCGGTCACCGGGTAGCGCAGCACCATGCGCAGCTTGGGCCCCGGCACCGGGTGCGCGGACGGGCAGCCACCGGCCACCGGTTAGGCCAGGTGGCTGGCGTGGTTGGGCGAGTCCAGGTCCCGGCCGTTCCAGCACTGCGGGAAGTCCAGGCAGGTCTCCAGCATGGTGTTCGGCGGGCACTCCACGAAGTTCTTCGAGGGACTCACGTGCCCGGCAGGCAGGCAGGACCAGCGCGCGGTGCTGTCGTTCGGGCCGGTGGCCTTGGCGTTGCCCGCCCTTGCGGAACTCCCTTTCACTCGGCATCGGGCCCGACGCGAACGGGCAGCCGCCGTTCGTATGAGAGGGCAACAATCGGTAAGCGCTCTCCCGGCCCGCACTTGTCACCCCTTAGGTGCCGTTTGCCCCTGTCTCCTTGCCGTGCATTTCCGCTGCTACCTAGGATGTTGATCAACAGCAACGACTGGCCGCAGGGCGATTTCCCCGGTCAACGGGGGCTTTCTGGCCGTCAGTGCGGACGGCACACAGTCGGGGTGCGAGGGAAGGAAGGGGCCACGCATGGACGTGGACCGTTGGGCCGTGGAGGAGGCAGCCACACGGCTGGTCCGCACAGCGGGCAGATCGGCCTTACCCGGCGGCGGCGGCGACGCGCGTCCAGGTTGAGGGCGCGCGTCGTCGCCGCCACCGTCGTCGGTCCCTCAGCTGAGGGAGCACTCAAGCCCGTTCGGTAGGAACTTTCTTCTCATGCCTTGGTCGCTGATCATCGTGCTCGTCATCCTCGTTGCGGGAGGTGCGCTGGTCCTCGTGCTGGGCCGGTTGCTGATCGCGGCCGATCAGGCCCTGGACCGGGCCCACCAGAAGATGCTCACCGGTGGACCCACCCGGTGGCACCGCCTGGCACACCACCCCCGCCGCTGGTTCGTGGTGCGCTGCCACCACTGCCTCACCGAGCTGATGGAGCAGCGGCGAATCCTGCGCGAGCAGCGGAAACTGGTCCCCGAGCCGGTGGACTGAGTCAGCCGCACTGCGGAGCGCACCGAGCCGCCTCGAACCGGCCCGCGGCCAGGTCCTCGGCCCGGATCACCCAGTAGAGCATTCCGGCGTCCCCCCAGCACATGTCGGCTTCCTGACAGCTGTCGATCTGGGCGAGCAGCACCCAGCGCGCCGCCTCCTCGGCGAAACCCGGGTCCTGCCAGGAGTCCGCGAGCTCCAGGGCGGCCACCTCGTTCTCCACCGGACCCTGCACCGGCGCGGCGAAACCGCCGACCTGGTGGAACGGGCCTTGGTCCACCTCCCAGCGCAGCTCGCCGAACACGTCGGTGCCCGACCGCCCCGGACCGAGGACCGTCCGCACGGCCTCGGCCAGCGTGGCTCCGCTCGCCGTCCGGGTCTGCTCCAGCAGGAGGTGCTCGCGCTCCGGGGCGGTCGCCACGACCTCGGCGACGAGGTCAACGCCCGGGTAGGGCTCGATGCCGGGAGGCGTCCGTTCGGCGACCGCCGTGCCCGCCGGCACGAAGATCACCCGGCTGCCCTCGACGTCCTCGGCCAGGGCCGGGTCGGGACAACCCGGCTGGCGTTCGCCGTCGAAGTAGAAGAACAGCAGCGTGCCCGCGGCAGGCAGCGGAATGCGCAAGAACTCGCGCGGTAGCGCCGCGCAGTCCACCGAGGCGATGAAGTTGAGCGGCCCGTGGCCCGGCCAGCTCGGCCAGTCCACCCCGGGCGGCAGAGCCGGGTTCCCACCCAGCCGCGCCACCCGTGGCCCCGGTCCGGCGGTGAGCCGGATGCCGGGCTGGAACAGCTCGATCCACTTCTCCGCCGCCTCAGCGGGCAGGCGATCCCTGGCGAGCGCGCTGAGGCGGTCCTTCCACGTCGTCACGGCGCACAACGTAGCCACGTGCACCGACAACCGCCGCGGGCCACCCGGTCCAGTTGCGGCACCGGCAGCCAGATCCGGTCGCCGGGTCCGAGCCGGGGACCGATGAGTTTTCGCCGCGGCCCGGGTCCAACCCTGTGAAGACCTCGAACAGACAGGAGCAGGACCATGGCGAAGGTGATCGTCGGCGCGAGCATGTCCCTGGACGGCTACGTCTCCGGGCCGGAGAACTCCGGCTTCGACCAGCTGTTCCGGTGGTACAACAGCGGTGACATCGAAATCACCACCACCAACCCCGAGTTGTCCTTCCGGCTCACCGAGACCAGCGCCGCCTACGTGCGCGGTCAGATCGAGGACACCGCGGCGCTGGTGGTCGGCCGTGGCGTGTTCGACACCACCGGCGGCTGGGGCGGCCTGCACCCGCTGGGCTCCCCGGTGGTGGTGCTCACCCACCAGGTCCCCGAGGGCTGGGAGCGGGAAGGAAAGAACTTCATCTTCGTCACCGAGGGCATCGAGGCGGCCGTTGCCAGGGCCAGTGAACTTGCCGGTGACAAGATTGTCGGCGTGGCCGCGGGCACCATCGGCAGCCAGGCCCTGGCCGCGGGCCTGGTGGACGAGCTGTGGGTGGACCTGGTGCCGGTGGTGCTCGGCGGCGGCACCCCGTACTTCCAGTCGCTGGGCACCACACCGGTGGACGGGCCGTTCTCGGTGGAGCAGGGCATCGGCGTGACTCACCTGAAGTACCGGGTGGCGAAGTAGCCGCCTCAGAGCCAGCCGCGCCGCGCCGCCTGCACCCCGGCCTGGAACCGGGTGGTCGCGCCGAGCCGTTCCTGCAGGACGGCCACCCGGCGGACCACCGTGCGGCGGGACAGGTTCAGCCTGCGCGCGATCGCGTCGTCGGTGGCGCCGATGGCCATCAGCGTGAGGATCTGGCGGTCCCGGGGATCCTCGGGGGCGTCCACCCCGGCCGCGGAGACCGGGACCGCCAGCTTCCACAGCGTCTCGAAGGTGTTGGACAGCGCGGTGAACAGGCTGGAGGTCCGCACCAGCAGCGCGACCACACCGGGACCGCTGTCCGCCTCCAGGGTCACCACGGCCAGCTCGTCGTCGCCGATCACCAGCTTCATCGGCAGGTCCTCCAGCGTGCGGGCCTGCTCACCCGCGGTCACCATGTCCGCGATGTCCGGCACGGTGGTGTCGCTGAAGGCCGCCTCGTAGTAGATCGTGCGGTAGGCGACCCCGGCGGCCATCCGCTCGTACTGGAGCTTCTCCTGGGCGGCGTAGTAGGAGGGCGGGGCGAAGTACGGCGGCCGGTCGACCACCCGCACCTCGCGCCGGGCGGCCCGTTGCAGCTGCTGCATGGTGGCCAGGATCTGGTCGGTGTCGCTGATCACTTCCAGCGGGCCGTAGCTGCCGTTCTCCTTGCGGGCGAAGCGAAACAGCCGCTCCAGCTCGGTGCCGGTGCGCCGCAGCTCGGCCCGGCGCACCGCGTCGCGCTGCAGGAAGGACTCGGTGATCTCGGTGGGGGAGTTGGCCTCCCACGCGGTGCCCTCCAGGTTGAGCGCCACCGCGATGCGCAGCCCGGCCAGCTCGTGCAGCACCTGGCGCACCCGCTCGGCCTCGATGCCGGTCTCGGCGGCCAGCGCGCCGACCGTGGTGCGCGGCAGCGCGACCAGCGCGCGGTAGACCTGCCCGTGTTCGGTGGCGGGGTCCAGCGCCTCCAACACCGTCCACCCCCGTCGCGTCCCCGAGCCCCGGACCGGACCATAGGAGCCGGGGACGCCGACGGTCAACCTGGGTAGCTCAGGCACACAGAGTCGCGGCCATGGTGTCGTCGTTGAGCTTGAGACCGCCGTTGCTCATCGGGGTCACACTGCTCAGCACCACCGACTGCTTGCCGTTCTCGGTGGCGAAGCCGAACGTGGTGTAGCCGGCCATCGCGCCGTTGTGCCCGTAGGCGCTGACCCCGCAGGGCAGGTCGATCTTGGCCAGGCCGAGCCCGTAGAACCCGCCGGGGAACGGCTTCTTCATCTCCTCCAGCTGGGCAGGCGGCAGCAGCTTGCCCTTGAGCAGCAGGTCCAGGAACTTCGCCACGTCCACCGCGGTGGAGTGCATCGCGCCGGCCGCCCAGGCCAGGGTCGGGTCCTGCGAACGGCTGTCGATGCGCACCGGCACCAGCGGCACCGCCACGTAGCCGGTCACGTACGGCGCGGGCATCAGCTGCTGGCCCGCGGTCTGCAGGCCGGTGTTGGCCAGCCCGTGCGGGACCAGGATGCGCTCGGCGATCTCCTGGTTCACCGTGCGCCCGGTGACCCGCTCGATGAGCAGGCCGAGCAGGATGTAGTTGGTGTTGGAGTAGCTGTACTTGCTGCCGGGCGGGAACAGCGAGTTCTGGGACAGTCCCGACTTGGCGTGGTCGAGCACGTTCCAGGTGCGCCACCAGTTCGTCGGCAGCGCCACGATGGTGTTCAGGTACTCGCCGATGCCGCTGGTGTGCTGCAACAGGTTCCGCACGGTGATCTTGGTGTCGTCGTGCGTGGTGCCGGTGGCCAGACCGGGCAGGTAGGCGCCGAAACCGGTGTCCAGCCCGACCTTGCCCTCGGCGACCAGCTGCAGGACCACGGTGGAGACGAACATCTTGGTCAGGCTGCCGACGCGGAAGTGGTCCTGCTCGGTGATCGGCCGGTTCTCCTGCCCGGAGACCTTGCCCGCGTGCACCGACCAGTGTTCGCCGGCGCCGAGCTTGAACGCCGAGGAGCCCATCGCGCGGTGCTGGCCGACCAGCGCGTTGACCGCGGCCTGCGCGACGTCCTTGGCCGAAGTGGGCGCGGCGGTGGCCGCGCCGGTGGTGGTGGCGGCCACCGCGACGGTCAGCAGGACCGCGCCGCGCCGCAGCAGAGTGGGGAGAGACATGTGCGGTGTTCCTTCTGTCGCAGGGAGGTTCAGCGGTCGCAGAGTGCGGTCTTCACGACCTCGACCAGCTGGCTGGCCGGGGTGCCAGAGGCGGAGGCGCCGACCAGCTCGGCCGGGTCCAGGTTGTTGACCGTGACGAACGCGGCGCGGCCGCCGGTGCTGGCCGCGGCCATGGAGTGGTAGCCCGGCCAGACGCCGTCGTGGCCCCAGGCCTCGCCGCCGCAGGGCAGCGGGATGCGCATGATGCCCATGCCGTACTCGGGGGCGTTCGGGATGGTGTGCGGGGTGAGCATCTCGGCCAGCCGGGCCGGCGAGACGATCTTGCCGCCGAGCAGGCTCTGGTAGAACTTCGTCGCGTCCGCGCCGCTGGTCACGATGCCGCCGCTGGACCCGCCGAGGCTCGGCTCGAACACCTGGGTGACGTCGACGTAGAGGCCGCGGCCGACGTAGCCGCGCACGTGCCCTGGCGGCAGCGCCTTGGTGCCCGCCGGGACGAAGGTGTTGGTCAGGCCGAGCGGGGTGACGATGCGGGTGGCCAGCTCCTCGGGGTAGGTCCGCTTGGTCACCGCCTCGATGATCATGCCGAGCAGGATGTAGTTGGTGCCGGAGTAGCGCCAGCCCTGCCCCGGCGCGAAGTAGGGCGGGTTGGCCAGGCCGAGCGCGGCCACCTGGGCCAGGGTGAACTGGCGCAGCTGGAGCTGCGGGTTGGTCAGCGCGACCGTGACGTAGTCGTAGATGCCGCTGGTGTGGTTGAGCAGCTGGCGCAGGCTGATGGTGTTGCCGTCGTAACCGTTGCCCTGCACCACACCCGGCAGGTACTGCTCCACCTTGGCGTCCAGGCTGAGCTTGCCCTCGTCGACCAGCTGCAAGATCATCGCGGCGGTGAAGGTCTTGGCCAGGCTGCCGGTGCGCACCTTGTGCTCCGCGCCGACCGGCAGGTTCTGCCCCAGCATCCGGGTGCCGCTGGTGACGCTCCACATGGTCTCGCCATCGCGCACGGTCGCGCCGCCGCCGATCGCGGCCCGGCTCAGCCGGTGCTGGTCCACCGCGGCCTGGGTGGCCGCGTGCGGCTCGGCGGCCACCGCGGCCGGCGCGGTCAGCCCGCCCACCGCGGCCAGCACGACCACCCCCACACCGAACCGGCGCAGCTTCGTCCTCGACATATCCCTGTCCTGTCTGTAGTCAGCGGTGCCGGACGGCCCGGCCCCCTTGCTAGGCCGTCCGGCAAGGCAGATTCTGGCCAGGGAACCGGGGCCAGCGGGGTGGTTCTGCCTGTCGCAGGTGGGCAATGGCCCAACTACGCCAGTAGTCTCGCCGCCACCTCGGTGGCAGGAGGTTCCAATGGAACTAGTGGACGTGTACGTGCCGACCGTGCTCGGCCGCCTGCGGATCCGCCAGGCAGGCGCCGGACCGGCCATGCTGTTCTGGCCCAGCCTGCTGATGGACAGTGCACTGTGGACGGCCCAGGCGGGGTACTTCGCCGGCGCCCGCCAGGTCGTGCTGATCGACCCGCCCGGCCACGGCGCCAGCCAGCCACTGACCCGCGAGTTCACCTTCGAGGAGTGCGCCACCTGCGTGGTGCAGGTCCTGGACCACCTGGGCCTGCCGCGGGCGGACTTCGTGGGCAACTCCTGGGGCGGCATGATCGGCGGCACCTTCGCCGCCCGGCACCCGGACCGCATCGGCGCCGCGGTGCTGATGAACTGCACCGCCTCCCCAGCGGGCCTGCGCCAGCGACTGGAGTACGCCCTGCTCACCAGGACCGCCAGACTGATGGGCGGCATCCGCGCACCCCTGGTCCCCTCGGTGATCGGCGCCTTCCTCGGCCCCACCTCCCGCCGCACCAGACCCCACGCCGTCGCCGCCATCCGCGCCGCCCTGACCAGGGCAGACGTCAACTCGGTGACCTGGGCGGTGACCAGCGTGGTACCGCGCCGCCCGGATCAACGGGGGCTGTTCGGCCTGATCCGCACCCCGGTGCTGGTGGTCGCGGGGGTGGAGGACCCGACCTTCCCGGTGGCCGAGACCCGGGCCATGGCTGACGCGATCCCCGGCGCGCGGTTCGTGGTGCTGGACAACGCCGCACACCTGGCCGCGCTGGAGGTGCCGGAGACGGTGAACACGCTCATCGACGGGTTCCTGCGGGCACAAGGCTGAGCAGGAGCGCGAGCGCGCCGATCCCGGCCGCGGCGGTGAAGATCAGGCCGAAGTCCTCGCCGAGCGCGGTCAGCCCGGCCAGGCCGAGCGCGCCACCGACCTGGCGGGTGGTGTTGATCAGCCCGCTGGCCAGGCCGGTATCCGTGGCGGGGACGTTTGCGCTGGCCACGGCGGTGAGCTGGACGAAGGCGAGGCCCAGGCCGAGGCCGGTGAGCAGGGAGGGGCCGAGCAGGTCGGGGAGGAACTCGCCGTTCGCCGGGGCGCGGCCGAACCAGAGCAGTCCGACGGTGACCAGGGCGAGCGCCGCCGGGAGGAGGGCCGGTGCCGCCCAGGCGCGCAACCCGGCCCGCGGCCCGCTGCTGCGGCTTCCGGCCCGCGCCCCGCCGCCGCCGATCCGGGCCAGCGTCACACTTACGCCGCGTCCGAGCCGCGCCGCCGGGCGGTCGCTCCTGGCCAGCGTCGCCGGGCTGTCGCTTCCGGTCAGCGCCGCTGGTTCGCCGCTTCTGGCCTGCCCGGCCCGCCCCACCCAACCGGCCACCGCCGAGCCCAGGATGATCGCCCCCGCCAGCGGCAGCTGCGTCAACCCCGCCACCAGCGCCGAGTACCCCAGCACCTGCTGCTGGTACAGCGGCAGGAAGAAGAACAGGCCCACCCACAACCCGCCCAGCACCAGCATCACCAGGTTCGCCAGCCGCACCGAACGGATCCGTACCACCCTGGGCGCGACCAGCGGTTCCGCCACCCGGCGCTGTGCCAGCACGAACACCGCCAGCAACCCTGCCCCCACCGCCAGTCCTACCCAGCGTGCCACCCCCGAGGCAGCCAGACCGTAGGTCAGTGCCACCAACCCGCCGGTCACGCTGACTGTGCCGAGCACGTCCAGCCGCCCGCCGTTGCCTGGTTGGTCCACCGGCACCACCTTCGGCACCGCCAGCACCGTCACCACCCCGGCCACGCCGATCAGCACGAAGATCGACCGCCAGCCGCCCAGCTCGGTCAGCACTCCGCTGAGCAGCACCCCGGCCGCGCCGCCCGCCCCGGAGACCGCGCCCCACACGCCGAGCGCCCGCCCCCGCGCCGCCGGTTGCGGGTAGTGGGTGAGCACCAGGGCCAGTGCGGCCGGGGCCAGCAGGGCCGCGCCGACGCCCTGGGCCGCTCGTGCGCCGATCAGCACCGCTGGCGACCAGGCCAGGGCCGCGACCAGCGCTGATGCGGTGAAGATGGCCAGTCCGGCGCGCAGCACGCGGCGTCGGCCTGCCAGGTCGGCGAGGCGGCCGCCGGGGAGCAGCAGTGCGCCGAAGGCCAGGCCGTAGGCGTTGACCACCCAGGACAGTCCGGCCGGGTCCAGGCCCAGTCCGGTGCGGATCGCGGGCAGGGCCACGTTCACGATCGAGGTGCTCAGCACGACCAGGAACTGCGCGGTCGCGAGCACGACCAGGGGACCGGTTCTGCTGGGCATGACCACCTCCGGGAGAGTGTGAGTAATTAATCACTCACACTTTGCGGAGTCAAGCCGACTGGTACAGGGAATCGGTCGTCAACCGGTACAGCGGACGGGGCTGACCGGGCCTAGCGTGGGGCTCGTGACCGAACGAATCGCGCTCAACACCGGAATCCCCGCCGCCTACAAGTCCCTGCTCGAAACCGCCGGACACGTCGCCAAGGCCGCCCGCGAGGCCGGTCTGGACGCCAAGGTCCTGGAACTGGTCAAGATCCGCGCCTCGCAGCTCAACGGCTGTGCCTTCTGCATCGACCTGCACACCAAGGAGGCGCTCAAGCTGGGGGAGAGCGAACGCCGGATCTTCCTGCTCAACGCCTGGCGGGAGACCGAGCTGTTCACCGAGCAGGAGCGCGCCGCACTGGAACTGACCGAGCAGGTCACCCGGCTGGCCGAGACCAGGGAGGTGCCCGAGGAGATGTACCGGCGCGCCACCGCGGTGTTCAGCGAGCAGGAGTACCAGGCGGTGATGTGGATGATCGTGGTGATCAACGCCTACAACCGGCTCGCGGTGCCCAGCGGCCGGAAGCTCCCGGATGCGTGATCCCGGTCTGGACCTGCACCTGGGCGGCATCCGCCGTAGCCAGGGCGGGGTCGGCCGCTCACTGGAGGAAGCGCTGCGCGAGGCGGTCCGCTCCGGCCGCCTCGCCCCCGGCGCGCGCCTGCCCGGCAGCCGCAGGCTCGCCGCGGACCTGGGGCTCGCCCGGGGCACGGTGGTGCAGGTATACACCCAGCTCATCGCCGAGGGCTGGCTGGTGGGCAGCGGCGGCTCCAGCACCCGCGTAGCGCCTGGGGCGGACGCCGCGGCCGTCCCGCCCACTGCCCCAGCACCGTCCACTTTGGACCTGCGGCCCGGCCGCCCGGACATCAGCGCCTTCCCGCGCGGCGCGTGGACCGCCAGCATCCGGCGTGCGCTGAGCACCGCGGGCCGGATGGACTTCGACTACGGCGCTCCCGGCGGCCTGCCCGGGTTGCGCGCGGCCCTCGCCGACTACGTGGCCCGCACCCGCGGCGTGCGCGCCGACCCGGACGCCGTTGTGGTCACCTGCGGCTTCAGTCACGGACTTGCCGTGCTGGCCAGGGTGTTGCGGGAGCTGGGCATCGGCACCATCGCCACCGAGAACCCCAGCCTGCCCTGGCACCGCCAGTGGCTGACCGCCGCCGGTCTGGCCACCGCCCCGCTCACCGTGGACGCTTACGGCGCCGACCCCGCTGACCTGCCGGGCGAGGCCCGCGCCGCGCTGCTCACTCCGAACCACCAGTTCCCCAAGGGCTGCGTGCTCACCCCGGCCCGCCGACAGTCCTTTGTGGACTGGGCGAGCCGGGTCGACGGCTACCTGATCGAGGACGACTACGACGGCGAGTTCCGCTACGACCAGCGCCCGGTCGGCGCGTTGCAGGCGCTGGCCCCGGACCGGGTGGTCTTCGCGGGCAGCACCAGCAAGACCATGGCCCCCGGTGTGCGGATCGGCTGGCTGGTGCTGCCACCGGCGCTGCGCCAACCCGTCCGTGAGCAACTGTTCGCGCTGGGCGCGGCCGTCCCGTCGGTGGACCAGCTGGCCCTGGCCGACCTGATCGAACACGGCGACTACGACCGCCACATCCGCCGCGCCCGCCTGGCCTACCGTCGGCGCCGCACCGAGCTGGTCACCGCGGTGGAAGCCGCCACCCAGTCCACAGTGGACGGAATCCCGGCCGGTCTGCAAACCCTGCTGCCACTGGAGTCCGCCGAACGCGAAGCCGAGCTGGTCGCGGCCGCTCGCGCCAACGGCCTGCTGCTGCAAGGGATGCACGCCTTCGGCTACTGGCACGACCAGCCCGGCACCCCGCCCGCCGCCCTGGTGCTCGGCTTCGCCACCCCCGCCCCGCACACCTGGCGCCGCACCCTGCAAGCCCTGCTGCGCACCCTCCGCTAGACCGGCGACTGTGCTTGCCGCGCCTGGACTTCGTCGTAGCGGCGCTGGTTGTCGCCGATCTCGCGCCGGTGCGTGTCGGCCCATTCGCCGAGGCCCGCGGCCGCGTCCAGGAGGGTGCGGCCCAGTGGCGTGAGGGTGTACTCGACGCGGGGCGGCACGCTGGGGTGCGCGGTGCGGGTCAGTAGGCCGTCGCGTTCGAGCTGCCGCAGGGTGAGGGTGAGCATGCGCTGTGAGATGCCGGTGACCGCGCGGTGCAGGTCGCTGAAGCGCAGCGTCCGGTCGCGGAGCTGCCCGATGACCGGGAGGGTCCACTTGTCGCCGACCAGACCCAGGATTCGCAGCACCTGACGGCAGGCCTGCTCATCGGTCGTGGCGGGTTCGCGAGTCGCCAATGGTTACCTCCGTGTGCGTCACCGACAGGAATGTGCCGTCTTGCCGCCGGACCGCCGGTGCCAAAGCATGTGCTTGCGAACGAACAGTAACCGTGGTGGCGGGAAGGTGTTGGCGTGGCGAGAACTCTGGTTGTGGTCGGCGCGGGTCCGGGGCTGGGCATGGGGGTGGCGCGGGCGTTCGGCCGTCGCGGTTTCCGGGTCGGGCTGATCGCCAGGAACACCCGCACGCTCGACGGCCTGGTTGGCGAGCTGGCCGGGCTCGGCGTGACCGCCGCGGGCTTTCCCGCCGACATCCGGGACCGGGCCGCGCTGACCGACGCGCTCGGCCAGGTCAAGCGGGCGCTGGGGCCGGTCGACGTGCTGGAGTTCAGCCCCAGTCCGACCGGTGAGATCACCGGCGCGGTGCGGACCACGGTCGCCTCCGCCGCCGAGCAGTTCGAGCTGCACGTGCTCGGCGCGGTGACCGCGGTGGCGGCGGTGCTGCCGGACATGCGGGCGCGCGGCGCGGGCACGCTGCTGCTGACCACCGGGGTCTCGTCCACGGTCCCCGCCCCGTTCCTGGCCAACGTGGGCCTGGCCATGGCCGGACTGCGCAACTGGGCGCACGCCCTGCACGCCGAGCTGCGGCCCGAGGGCATCCACGTGGCGACGGTGACGATCGCCTCCGGGGTCATCCCCGGCGACCCGGTCGCCGACCCGGACCGGATCGGCGCCCGCTACTACGAGTCGTACCAGCGGCGGGAGCGGGCCGAAGAGGTCATCGGGGACCTCGACGAGTTCCGCGCCCTGGTCGCCGCCAGCTCCGGGTCAGGCGTCCGGGGTGTCGATGATGGCCACCGCGCGGGTCCAGCCGGCTGAGGCGCGGTGCACCTTGTGCGGGAAGCAGGAGATCTGGAAACCGGTGGCGGGCAGGGCTTCCAGGTTGTGCAGCTTCTCCAGGTGGCAGTAGCCGATGTCGCGGCCCGCCTTGTGGCCCTCCCAGATCACCGAGGGGTCGCCCTCGGCGGCGTAGCGCTTGGCGGTGTGCACGAACGGGGCGTCCCAGCTCCAGGCGTCGGTGCCGGTGAGGCGGATGCCCTGTTCCAGCAGGTGCAGGGTGGCGGCGCGGCCGACGCCGCAGCCGGTGGAGACGTAGTCCGGCTGGCCGTAGCGGGTGCCCGCGCTGGTGTTGACCACCACGATCTCCAGCGGGCTCAGCGTGTGGCCGATCCTGGCCAGTTCGGCGTCGATGTCGGCCGGGGTCACCACGTAGCCGTCCGGGAAGTGCCGGAAGTCCAGTTTCACCCCGGGTTGCAGGCACCACTCCAGCGGCACCTCGTCGATGGTGATCGCCCGCTGCCCACCGTCCATTGTGGACGCGAAGTGGTAGGGCGCGTCCAGGTGGGTGCCGCAGTGGGTGGTCATCCGCACCCACTCGATCGCCCAGCCCTCGCCGTCGGGCAGGTCCTCCTTCCTCGCGCCGGGGAAGAAGGAGATGACGTCGGCCGCGGTCTCCTGGTGGTCCAGGTAGGTGATCTCCGGGGTGAAGCCGGGCGGGTCGGAGGCGATGCCGCTCATCAGCGGGACCGAGATGTCGACGAAGGTGCGCATGCCGACATCATGGCCCAGCCGTGGTCACCACCGGTTGAGGTGCAGCACCTGCTCCAGTGGCTGGCGCGGCGCGGGTTTGAAGCCCTCGCCGGTGTAGTGCGCGGTGGGGATCAGCGCGGCCTGGTGCACGGTGGGCGGCAGGCCGAGCAGGTCGGCGACCTCGCGTTCGTACCTCAGGTGCAGGGTGGTCCAGGCGGTGGCCAGGCCGAGGCTGCGCGCGGCCAGCATGTAGCTCCAGGCCGCGGGCAGGATCGAGCCCCACAGGCCGGACTGGTTGCCCGCGGGCAGTTCGGTGCGGTCCGGGGTCTCGATGGCCGGGATGACCAGCACCGGCACCCGGCCCATGTTCTGCGCGAGGTGCTCCGAGCTGGCGCGGACCCGCTGCTGGGTGCGCTGGCGGTTCGGATCGGGGTCCGGCTGGTTGCCCGCGGACTCCGGGGTGGCGAAGTAGGCCTCGGCCGCGCGCCGGTAGTACTCACCGACGGCCGCTCGCTGGTCGGCGTCGGTGATCACCAGGAAGTGCCAGCGCTGGGCGTTCGAACCGCTGGGCGCCTGCACGGCCGTGGTCAGGGCCTGGCGGACGAGCTCCAGGTCTACCGGGCGTTCGAGGTCGAGGCGGCGGCGGACGGTGCGGGTGGTGGTGAGCACCTCGTGCGCGGTGAGGTCGGTCATGCGGCCCAGTATCCGCGAGCCGGTTGCCCCGGCAGCGTGATCCCGGGGAGTGGAACGGCGGGAATAGATCATGGGGCACTAGGCTCGGGATCAACAGTTTCCGGGGCAGGGGAGGGACATCGTGGCGAGCTGGGACGAGCTGGTCAGCTACGTCCGGTCGGCCTACAAGGTGGTCGAGGAGCGGCCCGACGAGCTGCGGCTGCTGGTGCGGTTCGAGGACGACCGCAGCCAGACCGTGCTGATCGGCCGCGAGGTGCTCGACCAGCGGCACGAGTGGGTGCAGATCGCCTCGCCCTGCGGCCGGGTCGGACACGTGGACCTGCGGGCGCTGCTGGTGGAGGTCGGGCACAACACGGTGGCCGGCGGCGTGGTGATCATGGGGGAGCACGTGGTGCTGCGGCACACCCTCCCGCTGGAGAACCTGGACCTCAACGAGTTCACCGAGCCGCTGAGCCTGCTGGCCGCCACCGCGGACGAACTGGAGGAGCAGTTCTCCGGCGAGGACGACGACTACTGAGCCCCGGCGACTACTGAACTTCGGCCCACTCGATGTGGTGCTCGGTCAGCCAGGCCGAGGAGTTGCGCGGGCGCTTGGCCAGCAGGCGGGGCAGCATCAGGTCGCGGAGCAGGCGTTTCACCGGTCCCGGCGCGGCCCGGCCGCCCATCCGCGCGCTGGTCGCCACCAGGCGTTCCACCCTGGGCCGCCGGATCTCCTCGAAGCGGGCGAAGGCGGCCCGCACCGGGTGGTCGCGCAGGCACTGGGCCAGCACCACCGCGTCCTCCATGGCCATGGACGCGCCGTGGCCGGCGTTGGGCGCGGCGGTGTGCGCGGCGTCGCCGATGACGATCATCGGGCCGGCCGACCAGCGGGGCAGGCTGGCCAGGTCGTAGGAGTTGCTCGGGGTGATCCGGCCGGTGGTGGCCCTGATCAGCTCGGCGACCCCGGCGCGGTCGCGGGCGTAGAACCCGGCCGCGTGGTCCCGCCAGTGCGCGGCGGAGTTCTCCCGCAGCTCGGCGCGGCTGAGCTCGGGGCCGGGCACGTTGGCGAACCACCAGGTCTCGCCCTCCGGGCTGGCCGTGCAGCCGAAGAAAGCCTTGCGGCCGTAGGTCATCCGGTACACGCCCGGCTCGGCAGGCACCGGCGCGTAGCCGCAGATGGTGCGCAGGCCGAGGAACCGCGGCGACGGCGCGGCGGGGTCGATCAGGGTGCGCACCCTGGAGTGCACGCCGTCCGCGCCGATCAGCAGGTCGCCGGTGGCGCTGCGGCCGTCGGCGAAGTGCGCGGTGACCCGGCCGTCCGGCTCGATGCTCGCCCCGGTCAGCCGCGCGCCGTGCTCGATCCGGATGTCCCGCCGGGCCGCCTCGGCGTGCAGGGCGCGGACGAGCGCGGTGCGGGTGATGGTCTGCGGGCCGGGGACCAGCGGCAGCGTGGCGAGCCGTTTTCCGTTGCCGTTGAAGAACTCCAGGCCACTGGCCGGGAAGGCGTGGTCCAGCACCGCGTGCCCGGCGCCGATCGCGGCCAGCGCGTCCACCCCGTTGGGGAAGATGGACATGAACGCGCCGATGTCCTCCGCGCCGCTGGGATATGCCTCGTAGACGGTCGCGCCGATCCCGGCCCGCCGCAACGCCATCGCCGCCACTGGACCGGCGATCCCGCCGCCGATGATGATCGCCTCGGTCATCGCGCCCCCCTGCGCCAACGTCAGTCAGTCACCGCCCCACGCTAGCGCCCTCCGGTGCGCAGCGCGTCCGACAGCGCGACCAACTCCCGCACGTCCGCCTCCAGGCCCTCCGCACTGGGGATGGCCAGCGGGACCGCGTGCTCGGCGGCCGGGATGCCCGCCGCGTGCGCGCGCAGCGCGGCCAGCAACTGCTCGGCCAGCGGCACCCCCTGCCGCCGCACGCCGCTGAGGTACGGGCTGATCCGCACCAGCCCGTCCCGGCACTCGATCACCCGCCGGTAGTAGCGGCGGTGCACCCCGCGCAGCCCGTACAGCTCGCGCAGGGTGTTGGCGGGCAGGGAGTCCAGCGTGTCCTGCGGGAACCGCTCGTGCATGATCGTCCACAGTGGATGGAGCCGCCGGTACAGCCGCAGGTGCTGCCACCACACGCCGAGCCCGGCCAGCCGCATACCGGCTGCCGGGTAGCACACCCCGGCCAGGAACAGCAGGATGCCCAGCAGCACCAGGGTGATCCCGGTGTCGACGAACCAGCGCGGCACGCTGGCTCCGGACCAGCGGAGCAGCACCGTCGGCAGGAACACCAGGTCCGCGGCCACGATCCCGGCCAGCCCGACCGCGGCCAGCCGCAGGCCCATGGCCAGCCGCGGTTCCGCGCCGCGGGCGTAGCGCAGGGTCCAGAAGCAGGCCACGCTGAAGCCGAAGATCACGTAGGCCAGCGACATCACGAAGAACACCGCGACCGGGGTCACCGACTGGTCGTTGGTGTCCACCTCGGGCGGGGTCAGCGCGGCGGCCACGCCCAGCACCGTGATCGCGATGCCCAGCGGCACCAGGCACCAGCGGGCCCGGCGCCTGGCCACCTCCTCATCCAGCGCGGAGTGCAGGAAGAACACGATCAGGCAGTTCACCGCGGCCAGGGTCAGCGAGTGCTGGAGGAACCGGGAGCCCATCGGCGAGATCCCGGCGAAGGTGGCGTGCGCGTTGGCCAGCTTGAGGAACGGGTAGGCCACCGCCCAGCAGGTGACCACACCGACGATCGCGCGCAGCCGGATGTCGTGCGGGCGGCGGGCCAGCAGGAACAGCACCCAGCCCAGCGTGAGGTAGGTGGCGACCGGGTAGATCGCGCTCACAACCAGCCCACCCGCTCACCGGAGAGGCTGCGGCTGATCCGCTGGGCCGGCAGGCTGCTGGACTCGCCCGCGTTGATCCGCGCGGCCACCGCGGACCACTCCAGGATGATGGTGGCCACCGCCTCGGCCTCGTACTCCTGCGCGGTGTCGTAGCAGGTGCGCCGGAACAGCGCCTCCTCCGGGGTCGGCTCGTGCCCGGCCAGCAGGTGGCTCAGCTCGTGCAGGATGATGTGGTCCTGGTGCGCCGTGGAGGTCTGCGCCTGGAAGTAGATGTGGTCGGCCTCGGCGCCCGCGGTCCACGCGCCGAACGGGCCGGGCGCCGGGAACCGGTGTGGCGTCAGGTGAATCGGCCGCCCGCGCCGCTGGCCGACCAGGCGGCACAGCTCCCGCACGTCCAGTGGTGGCCGGATGCCCAGCTCCTCCAGCAACCGGCGACACTCCTGGCGCAACCTGCGTTCGTTCACCAGCCGTGGCACGAACGCCATGGTGCCAGCAACATCCACCGGAGTGGAGGGCACGCCAGCATGTCTGATGTGGTGCGCGCGGACCGCCCGGCTGCCGACGCCGCTGACCTGCACCGGGCCGGTCGGCATCGGCCGGTGGCGGTGGATGTGGCGGCGACTGCCACCCGGTTGGCGGCGGCGGACCGGGCGCGCCCGGTGGTGGTCCACATGAGACGGTCACCGGCGCTTCAGCGGCCCGCGACAGCCGAACCGGCCAGCCAGCCCCAGGTGAGCGCGGAGCCGATGGTCGCGCCCGCGGACACCGTGCCGGGGCCGATCACCGCGGCCATCGCGTTGCCCGCGGCGTACAGGCCGGGGATCGGCGCGTTGTCCCAGTCCAGCACCTGACCGCGGGCGTCGACCCTGGCCCCGCCCTTGGTGCCGACCAGGCCGGGCAGCACCGGCATGGCCACGAACGGCGGTTCGGTGAGCGGGCCGAGGTTGGGATGATCGGCCGCGGGGTCGCCGCCGTGGCGGTCGTAGGCGGTCTCGCCGCGGCCGAACTCCGGGTCCCGGCCCTGGCCCGCGTGCGCGTTGAAGTCCGAGACGGTGGCAGCCAGCGCGCCGGGGGAGATGCCGAGTTGCTCGGCGAGGTCGGGCAGGGTGTCGGCCTGGGTCACGTAGTCGGGCAGCGGCTGCGCCGGGTAGGCCCCGGCGAAGGGGTAGCGGGCCCGGTAGGCGGCATCCGCGATGGCCCAGGCGGGCTGGTTGGCCGGCAGGCCGGTGGCCGGGTCGGTGCCGGCGAAGGCGAGGGCGGCGTTGTGGCTGGACTCGTTGACGAACCGCCGCCCGGCCAGGTTGACCCAGATGACGTGCGGCAGCATCCGCTCGGCCATCACCAGCTCCGGCCGCGGCGTGCCGTCCGGCCAGGCCGAGCCCTGGCTGACCGGCCAGCTCCACGCCTCGCCCAGGTGCGCCAGCGCGGCCCCGGCCTGCGCCGCCAGCCGCACCGCCGCGCCCCGGTTGACCGGCGGCGACACCGGGTGCGTGAACGGCCCGTGCAGCAGCCCGGCCGCCATGTCCGCATCGTGTTCGAACCCGCCGCAGGCCAGCACCACCGCGCCCGCGCCGACCTCGCCGTACGGGGTGCGCACGCCGGTGACCCCGTGCTCGGAGCACAGCAGCCCGGTGACCGGCTGGCCCTTCCGCAGCCGCACACCCGCCGCCCGGCAACCGTGCAGCAGCCCGCTGACCAGGCCCTGCCCCAGGGTGACCTGCCCGTTGGCCAGCCGGTACTCCATCAGCCCCTCGGGCAGCTCGCCGCCGCTGACCAGGCCCAGCCCGGTCACCTCCTCGTTGGTCAGCACCATCGGATACGGCGGCGGCCAGAACAGCTCCTCCGCCCGGCCCAGCTCACCCAGTGCCACCGGCGCGACCTCGATGTTCCGCCCGGCCGCCCGGCCGCCGGGGGCCTCGGCGAAGGAGTCCGGCACGCTCATCGCGGTGAACCGGATCGGGCTGTGCTCCTCCACGAACCGGGCCATCCGCGGCGCGCCGTCCACGAACGCGGCGGCCAGCCCCGGCTCGCGCCCGGCGGTGCGGCCCAGCAGGTAGGTCAGCGCCTCGGCCCGGTCGTCGGCCACGCCCAGCTCGGCCATCCGGTGGTTGTCCGGCACCCACGCCTGCCCGCCGGAGACCGCGGTGGTGCCGCCCCAGCACGCGCTGCCCTCCAGCAGCAGCACCGAGGCCCCGCCCACGGCCGCGGCCAGCGCCGCGGACAGCCCGGCCGCGCCGGAACCGGCCACCACCACATCCGCCTGGTCGATCATGGCGCTCACCTGCCTGGAATCGGTTAACCCCGCTGGCGCGTTGTAGGAGCCATGGAACTCGGTATCTACAGCTTCGGCGACCGCAGCCCCGACCCGGTGACGGGCGAGCAGGTCTCCGTGGCGCGCTCACTGGCCAACCAGCTGGAGCGGATCAAGCTGGCCGACGAGCTCGGCCTGTCCTTCTACGGCCTCGGCGAGCACCACCTGGACCAGTACGCGGTCTCCAACCCGGCCACCGTGCTGGCCGCCGCGGCCAGCATCACCGAGCACATCACGCTCAGCTCCGCGGTCACCGTGCTCAGCACCGAGGACCCGGTCCGGCTCTACCAGCAGTTCACCACCCTGGACCAGCTCAGCCAGGGCCGCGCCGAGCTGCTGGCCGGACGCGGCTCCTTCACCGAGTCCTTCCCGCTCTTCGGCGCTGACCTCGGCGACTACGACGACCTGTTCGAGGAGAAGCTCGCGCTGCTGCTGCGCATCGACCGCGAGGACCCGCTGACCTGGTCCGGCAGGTACCGCGCGCCGCTGGCGAACGTGCGCGTGCTGCCCCGGCCGTACCGGCGGCGGCTGCGCATCTCCATCGGCACCGGCGGCCACCCGGAGTCCTCGATCCGCGCTGGGGTGCTCGGCCTGCCCGTGGTGTACGCGGTGATCGGCGGCCAGCCGGAACGCTTCGCCCCGCTGGTCGACCTCTACCGCCAGGCAGGAGAGGCGGGCGAGCACGCGCCGGAGGACCTGCACGTGACCATGGGCGCGATCGGGTTCATCGCGCCGCGTTCCCAGGACGCCAAGGAGATCTTCTACCCGTACTGGTCGCAGACCATGAAGTACGGGGCGCGGGCGCGCGGCTGGCCGGTGCCGACCAGGGCCGACTACGACGGCTACACCGACAACGCGAACGCGCTGTTCACCGGCAGTCCGGAGGAGGTGGCCGACCGGCTGATCAGCGTGGGCAAGCTGGTCGGGGCGGACCGGTACGCGATGCAGATGGACTGGTCCGGCGTGCCGCACCACCAGGTGATGAAGGCGATCGAGCTGCTCGGCACCGAGGTGCTGCCCCGCGTCCGGAAGGAGTTCACGAACTAGGGGATTTCCGCCCCATTGGAACTTATAGTGCGGTGGGGGGACTTGTGGCAAGACCCCGGTACTGGTCCACAATTTCGCGCTGTGCGTGCCACTGCGCGCATTCACCTTTACCCAGGGGGTTTTGTCATGCGTGTGCTGCTGTCCACAATCGGGTCGCGCGGCGATGTCCAACCGGTGGTGGCGCTGGCCGGGCGGCTGCGCGAACTGGGCCAGGAGGTGCGGATCGCCGCGCCGCCGGACTACCGCGAGTGGATCGGCTCCCTCGGGTTCCCGTTCTTCCCGGTCGGCCCGGAACTGCGGCCGCACGTCAAGGCCGAGCCCGAGGTCAGGCCCGCGCCGCCGACCGCTGAGCAGCGGCGGCAGATGATCGCGGCCACGGTGGCCACCCAGTTCGACGTGCTGCCCGGGGCGGCGGCGGGCTGCGATGTCATCGTGGCCTGGTCGGCATTGCAGATCGCGGCCCGCTCGGTGGCCGAACACCTGGGAATTCGCTACGTCTACATCGCCTACGGACCGACCACGCTGCCTTCTCCGCACCACGGTCCCGCGCCATTCGACAGCCTCGGTCAGCACCCGCCGGCCGAAGGGGCGGATTTCCGGGCGCTGTGGGCGGAGAATGCGGAATTCGTCAACCAGCTCTGGCGGGAGCCGTTGAACACCCACCGGGCCCGGCTCGGCCTGCCCCCGGTCACCGAGGTCCGCGACCACATGTTCACCGACTCGCCCTGGCTGGCCGCCGATCCCGTGCTCGCACCGTGGCCGCAGCCCTCGGAGCTGAAGGTGGTGCAGACCGGGGCCTGGACCATGGCCGACGACCGCCCGCTCTCGGCCGAGATCGAGGAGTTCCTGGCCGCGGGGGAGCCGCCGGTGTTCTTCGGCTTCGGCAGCATGGCCGCGCCGCCTGACCTGGGCCACGCCATGCTCAAGGCGGCCAGGGCGCTCGGCCGCCGGGCGGTGATCTCCCGCGGCTGGGCCGACCTGGCCCTGACCGGCGAGCCGGACTGCCTGACCGTGGACGAGGTCAACTACCAGGCGCTGTTCCCCCGGCTGGCCGCGGTGGTGCACCACGGCGGCTCCGGCACCACCACCGCGGTGACCCAGGCCGGCACGCCGCAGGTGATCGTGCCGCAGATGTACGACCAGCACTACTTCGCCGAACGGGTGCAGACCCTGGGCGTCGGTTTCGCGCACGCCAGGGGAGTGCCGACCGCGGACTCCCTGGTCGAGGCGCTCACCCAGGTGCTGCGGCCGGAGGTGGCCGCGCGGGCGAAGGAGGTGGCCGGTCAGGTGCGCACGGACGGCACGCTTGTCGCGGCCAGGTTGCTGATCGGCTAGCAGCCCCGGCCGATCATCTGCCGCATGATCAGGCAGACGTCGACCAGCGGCTTCTGCTCGGTGGTCGTGGTGGCCGGCGCGGGCTTGCTGGTGGTGGGCTTCTTCTTCACCGCGGCCGCCTTGCTCGCCGGGCGCGGCGGCGGGGCGGGCGGCGGCGGGGCGAGAACCGTGGTCACCACGACCACAGTGGTCTCCACCGAAGGCGTGGGCGGGGTGGCCGGGGCGAGCTGCGCGGCCGCCATCGCCGGTTCCTCCCGCTCCGGCGGCGGCGCGAAGGCCACGATGTAGGCGAAGGCGGCCAGCGCGGAGCCCAGGCCGACCAGCACCGGCACGTACCGCCGGACCGGGGTGACCGGTTCCGCGCGGTGCCTGGCCAGCGGCACCGGCAGCGGGGTGCGGGAGTCCTCGGCCAGCCGGATCCGGTCCCGGCCCGCCTGCTTGGCCACCTGGAGCGCGGCGTCGGCGGCCACCACGAACGTGGTCAGGTCCTCCTCAGCAGCGGGCACCCTGGCGCACACGCCGATCGAGGTGGTCACCTTGTCCAGCCGGATGATGCCGCCGTCGGTGCTGGGCGCGTCCACCGCGATCGCGCGCACGCCGGTGCGGATGCGGTGCGCCACCGAGAGCGCCTCGGCCGCGTCGGTCTGGCGCAGCAGCACCAGGAACTCGTCGCCGCCGTGCCCGCCGTAGCGGCCGAGCACGTCGGTCTCCCTGGTGGAGCGGCGCACGGTGTCGGCCACCGCCTTGATCACCGCGTCCCCGGCGATGTGCCCGAACCGGTCGTTGAACCGCTTGAAGTGGTCGATGTCGATCACCAGCAGCGCCAGCGAGTCCTGCTGCGCGGCGGCCTGCGCGAGCTCGGCCGGGGCCCGCTCGTCCCAGCCCCAGCGGTCCAGCAGACCGGTCAGGCGGTCGGTGGCGGCGTGGCCGCAGGACTGGCAGGCCGGGTCCACGGGATCGGCGCTCGAACCGGGCGCGGTCATGACTGGGCCAGCCCTCCGTTTGGTGATCAGCACTCGGTGGGGTGTTTGTACCAGCTCCGGTAGGCGAGGAGTTCATGCGTGAGCGGGTGAAATCACGTTCAACCGGGTGATCACTCGACTGGGTGATAGCCAGGGTGAGGATCGCGTCAGCGCTGGTTGTCAGGTGCGTGTGGTAGTTCTGGGCACGTGGTGGAGTTGAGCTTTCGCGGGCGCCGGGTCGCCAGGAACGGCGCCATGATCATGGCGATCATCAACCGCACCCCCGACTCCTTCTACGACGGCGGCGCCAACTTCGCCGACGAGGCCGCGATGGCCTCGGTGGCCAAGGCGGTGGCCGAGGGCGCGGACATCATCGACATCGGCGGCGTCAAGGCCGGGCCCGGGGTCGAGGTGGGGGTGGCCGAGGAGATCGCCAGGACGGTGCCGTTCGTGGTCGCGGTGCGCGCCCGGTTCCCCGAGGTGGTGATCAGCATCGACACCTGGCGGGCCGAGGTGGCCAGGGTGGCCTGCGCCGAGGGCGCGGACCTGATCAACGACACCTGGGCGGCGGCCGACCCCGCGCTGATCGAGGTGGCCGCGGAGTTCGGCGCCGGGTTCGTCTGCTCGCACACCGGCGGGCTGACGCCCCGGCACCGCCCGTTCCGGGTGCGCTTCGCCGACCTGGTCGGCGAGGTGGTCGCCGAGACCACGCAGCGGGCGGAAAGCCTGGTGCGCCAAGGCGTGCCGAGGGCGGGCATCCTGATCGACCCGACCCACGACTTCGGCAAGAACACCTGGCACGGGCTGGAGCTGTTGCGCCGGGCGGACGAGCTGGTGGGCACCGGGTGGCCGGTGCTGATGGCCCTGTCCAACAAGGACTTCGTCGGCGAGACCCTCGGGGTGCCACTGGCCGAGCGGGTGGACGGCACGCTGGCCGCCACCGCGATCGCCGCGCACGCCGGGGCCGCGGTGTTCCGGGCGCACCAGGTCGCCCGCACCCGGACGGTGCTCGACACCGTCGCTACGCTGCTGGCGTGTCCACCCTCGACCTGACCCCAGACGAGCTGCTGACCACCACCCGCTCGGTCCGCAAACGCCTCGACCTGCACCGCCCGGTGCCGCGCGAGCTGATCGAGGAGTGCCTGGAGATCGCGTTGCAGGCGCCCTCGGGCAGCAACCGGCAGAGCTGGCACTGGCTGGTGGTCACCGACCGGGACCAGCGGGCCGCGATCGGCGAGTTCTACCGGCGCGCGGTGGCCGAGTACCTGGACTCCAGTGGCGCGGCGGGCAAGCTGTTCGCTGATGACCCGGAGCGGGCCAAGGTGCAGTCCAAGGTGGGCAGCAGCGTGGCCTACCTGGGCGAGAAGATGGGCGAGGTGCCGGTGCTGGTCATCCCGTGCCTGCGCGCGCCGAAACTGCCGGCGGGCAACCAGGCCGGGCTGTGGGGCTCGATCCTGCCGGCGGCCTGGAGCTACATGCTGGCCGCCCGCGCCAGGGGCCTGGGCACCGCGTGGACGACCTTGCACCTGGCGTTCGAAACCGAGATCGCCGGGCTGCTCGGACTGCCCGCGGATGTCCGTCAGGCGGCGCTGATACCCACCGCCTACGCTGTCGGCACGGACTTCCGGCGCGCGGCGCGCCAGCCGCTGTCCGACGTGCTGCATTTCGACCGTTGGTGAGCGATTTCTTCCAAGAGTTCGGGGACCAAGACGTGGCAAGTGAGTTCGAGACGAACATCCACCAGCGGGTGGCGCAGGCCCAGGAGGCCGTCCGCGCGGCCCGTGCCGAGGGCGACGAGCACCGCGCCGACCTGCACGAAGCCGACCTGAACAACCTCAAGCGGCTGGCCGGTGAGCACGGGGTCGACCTGACCAAGGACGCCTGACCGGCGCGGTGGCCGACCAGGGACTGCTGCTCGGGATCGACATCGGGACCGCCAGCAGCAAAGGCGTGCTGACCCGGCGGGACGGCACCGTGCTGGCCACCGCGACCAGGGCGCACCAGACCTCGACCCCGCGGCCGGGCTGGTTCGAGCACGACGCGGACGCGGTGTGGTGGGCCGATTTCCGGGCGCTGGCCAGGGAACTGGCCCAGGCCGGGCCGGTGGCCGCGGTCGCGGTCAGCGGGATCGGCCCTTGTTACCTGCCTGCCGACGGCGCGGGCAGGCCGCTGCGCCCGGCGATCCTCTACGGCGTGGACACCAGGGCGACCGAGCAGATCAGCGCGCTTACCGCCGAACTGGGTGAGCAGGACATCCTGGCCCGCGGCGGCACCGCGCTGTCCAGCCAGGCGGTCGGACCCAAGATCCGCTGGGTGGCCGAGCAGGAGCCCGAGGTGCACCGCCGGACCGAGCTGTGGTTCATGGCCAGCTCCTACCTGGTGCACCGGCTCACCGGCCGGTTCGTGCTCGACCACCACTCGGCCAGCCAGTGCGATCCGCTCTACGACCTGCACGCCGCGGACTGGGCGCGGGACTGGGCGGCGCGAGTCGCGCCCGGCCTGCCGCTGCCGGAGCTGTTGTGGCCCACCGAGATCGCGGGTGTGATCACCGAGGAGGCGGCGCGGGAGACCGGGCTGCCGCCGGGAATCCCGGTCACCGCGGGCACGGTGGACGCCTGGGCCGAGGCGACCAGCGTCGGCGTCAGCGCGCCCGGCGATACCATGATCATGTACGGCAGCACCATGTTCCTGATCCAGGTGCCCGCCGATCCCGTGCCCGCGCCGGAGCTGTGGACCACCAGGGGCGTGTTCCCCGGCACCTACAGCCTGGCCGCCGGGATGGCCACCTCCGGCTCGATCACCGACTGGCTGCGCGGCCTGCTCGGCGGCGAGGTCAGCACCCTGCTGGAGGAGGCGGCGCGGGTGCCAGCCGGTAGCAACGGCCTGCTCGTGCTGCCCTACTTCGCCGGGGAGCGCACGCCGATCTTCGACCCGGACGCCCGCGGCATCATCGCCGGACTCACCCTGCGGCACGGCCGCGCCGAGCTGTACCGGGCCGCCCTGGAAGGCGTGGCGCACGGCGTCCGGCACAACCTGGAGGCCATGGCCGCCGCGGGCGGGCAGGCCGACCGGCTGGTCGCGGTGGGCGGCGGCGCGCAGGGCTCGCTGTGGACCCAGATCGTCAGCGATGTCACCGGGCGCGCGCAGGACGTTCCCCGGCACACCATGGGGGCCTGCCTCGGCAACGCGATGCTGGCCGCCGGAGCGCTCGGCGAGCGGGTGGACGCGCGGCGGTGGAACCCGGTGGCCGCCACGGTGGCACCCGACCCGGCGCGGGTTCAGGTCTACGCGGACAGCCACCGGCACTACCGCGCGCTGTATCCGTCCACTGTAGACACAGCGCACTTCCTGGCGCGGCAGCAGCGTCAGTCCGGCGGTTCCTGAGTCGGTCCCTTGCCGAACTGCTGCTGGTACTCGTCCACCTGCTGCGGGGTCGGGTCGGGGCCGACGGCCTCGGCGAAGTCCTCCGGATCCTCGAAGTCGGCGGCGTGCGGATCGTCGGGATCGGGTTCCCGCTCCGGCGGTAGCTCGGCGAAGGCCTGCGGTTCGGTCATGGGTGCCGGATTCCCGGGACGAACGGGTATTACACCGCGCCCCCCGGATGCGGAAAGGTGTCTGGAGACGGTGGCGAGGAAGGGACGGACGATGAGACGGTTCCTGCTGGTGGCACTCGTGTTGGTCAGCGTCGGCGCTGGTCTGACGCCCGCGACGGCCGCGCCCGCGCTCGACGTGCACCGCATCCCCGGGGTCAGGGGGCCGGTGCGGGTGGTCACCGACACCTGGGGCGTGCCGCACGTCTTCGCCACCCATCAGGATGACGCTTTCCTGGCCCAGGGCTTCCTGGCGGCCAGGGACCGGCTGTTCCAGATCGACCTGTGGCGGCGGCGCGGTCTCGGGCAGCTCGCCGAGGTGCTCGGCCCGGACTACGTCGAACAGGACCGGGCCACCCGGCTGTTCCTCTACCGCGGCGACCTGGACCGGGAGTGGGCGGCTTACGGCGAGCGGGCCCGCGGCATCGCCACCCGGTTCACCCAGGGCATCAACGCCTACCTCGACCACCTGGCCCGCACCCCGGCCGCGCTGCCGGAGGAGTTCCGCCGCCTCGGCTACCGGCCGGCCAGGTGGTCGCCGGAGGACGTGGTGCGCATCCGCAGCCACGGCCTGACCGGCAACCTCACCGACGAGGTGACCAGGGCCAGGATCGCCTGCGCCGCTGGTGCGGAGACCGACAAGCTGCGGCAGCGGTTGCAGCCCGACCGCCCGATCCAGTCGCCGGGCGGACTCGACCCGTGCGTGGTCCCGGCCGACGTGCTGAAGGTGTTCACCCTGGCCACCCAGCAGGTCAGCTTCACCGGCGGCGCGGTGGTGGCGACGCCGAAGGAGGACGTCAGCGAGGGCAGCAACAACTGGGCGATCGCGCCCAGCCGCACCGGCACCGGCCGCGCCCAGCTGGCCAACGACCCGCACCGCGCCTACGCCGCGCCCTCGCTGCGCTACCTCAGCCACCTGTCCGCGCCCGGCCTCAACGTGATCGGCGCGAACGAGCCCGCGCTGCCCGGCGTCTCCATCGGGCACAACGGCCGGATCGCCTTCGGCCTGACCATCTTCCGGATGGACCAGGAGGACTTGTACGTCTACCAGTTGGATCCCGCCAACCCCGGCCGCTACCGGTACCGCGACGGCTGGGAGCCGATCAAGGTGCTGCGCGAGAAGATCGCGGTGGCCGGTGCGGAACCGGTGGAGGTGGAGCTGCCGTTCACCCGGCACGGACCGGTGCTGGCCAGCGGGAACGGGCACGCCTTCGCGGTCCGCTCGGCCTGGCTGGAACCCGGCATGGCGCCCTACTTCGGCAGCGTGCGGTACATGTACGAGCAGGACTTCGCCGGGTTCAAGGCGGCCATGCGCAACTGGGGCGCGCCGACGGAGAACCAGGTCTACGCCGACACCAGCGGCAACATCGGCTGGGTGCCGGGCGGGCTGTCGCCCAAGCGTTCCGGCTACGACGGCCTGCTGCCCGCGCCCGGCGACGGCCGGTTCGAGTGGACCGGTTTCCACACCGGCGACGACCTGCCGCACGCCTACAACCCGGAGCGGGGCTACGTGGCCACGGCCAACCAGTACAACCTGCCGCCGGGCTTCCCGCACCCGATCGGATTCGAGTGGGGCCTGCCGTACCGGCACGACCGGATCACCGAGGTGCTCAACGCGGACAAGCGGTTCACCGTGGCCGACGCCCAGCGCCTGCAGAACGACCAGCTGTCCATCCCGGCCCGCGAGCTGACCAAGGTGCTGGCCACCGTGCCCGCGGCGGATCCGTTGTCCGGCAAGGCATTGACGCTGCTGCGCGGCTGGGACGCGGTGCTGGCGGCGGAGTCCGCGCGGGCCGCGCTGTTCGAGGTGTGGCTGAGCAGGCACCTCAACTCGGCCTTCACCCAGGCCGTGGCCCCCGCCGCCGCGCCGCTGATCCCCGTCCCGGACACCCGCAACCTCCTGGAAGCCATGGCCCGCCCGGAGAAGTGGTTCGGCGCGGACCCGGTGGCCAAGCGGGACAAGCTGGTCACCAGCACCCTGGCCGCGGCCTGGCGGGAGCTGGAGAACCTGCTCGGCCCGGACCCGGCGGCCTGGCGGTGGGGCCGGTTGCAGCACACGCTGTTCCAGCACCCGCTGAGCCCTGCGCTGTCCCCGGCGGAGCGGGCCCGCTTCGACGTCGGCCCGTTCCCGCGCGGCGGTTCGAAGGACACGGTGAACCAGTCCTCCTACCGGCGCACCGACTTCCGGCAGACCAGCGGCGCCTCGTTCCGGATGGTGCTGGACGTGGGCAACTGGGACGCCGCCCGCGCGATCAACACCCCCGGCCAGTCCGGTGTGCAGGCGAACCGGCACTACCGGGACCTGGCCGGGAAGTGGCGGGACGGCGAGTACTTCCCGCTGCTCTACAGCCGCGCCGCGGTGGAGCGGCACGCCGACCGGATCACCCTGTTGCTGCCGTGACCACCCGCACGCCACCCCGGCCGCGCGCAACGCGCAGGCCAGCGTCTCTGACCCGTCGGTCCGGCCCCCACCACCAGCATCCGGCTCTGGAAGGGCTGTTCTTCGCCGCGGCTGACCGCCCACCGGCCGTCCGGGTCCCAGTTCCCGGCTGCTGGAAGCCGGTCGGGGTGCAGGGGTGTCCCGCCGCGCGGCAATTGGCAGGACTCCCCGCGCAACTCCGACTACCTTGGCCCGGATGACGGCTACCCGGCACCTGACCGGCCAGTTCCCGCTCCCACTGCCCCCGGCCGCGGCCTTCCCGTTGTTCACCGCGCGCGGTGAACAACGCTGGGTGCCCGGCTGGCAACCCCGGTTCCCGGTGTCCACAGTGGACGACACCGAACCCGGCACCGTGTTCGAGACCACTGTGGACGGTGAGACCACCACCTGGATCGTGCTGGACCGCCAGCCGGACCGCCGGATCAGCTACGCCAGGGTCACCCCCGGCTCGCGGGCGGGCACGGTCACGGTGGAGGTCGAGCCGAACGGCACCGGCTCCGTGGTCACGGTCAGCTACCAGCTCACTCCGCTGAGTCCGGAGGGTGAGCGGGCGCTGGCCGAGTTCGCCGCCGGGTACCCGGAGTTCCTGCGCTCCTGGGAGACGCTCATCAAGGCCATGAGTTAGTCCGGTCACCTCGAAGACTGCCGGTTCAACCTCACACTTGCATAGTCATACAGAGGCATGCATATACTTCACTCGTGTCCAAGGTGCTTACCTCACTGCCTGTCGGAGAACGTGTCGGGATCGCCTTCTCCGGCGGCCTCGACACGTCCGTAGCTGTCGCGTGGATGCGTGACAAGGGCGCCGTCCCGTGCGCCTACACCGCTGACATCGGCCAAGCCGACGAACCCGACATCGACTCCGTGCCAGGGCGGGCCACCGCCTACGGCGCCGAGGTCGCCCGGCTGGTCGACTGCAAGGCGGCCCTGGTGGAGGAGGGGTTCGCGGCGCTGGCCTGCGGGGCCTTCCACATCCGCTCCGGTGGCCGCACCTACTTCAACACCACCCCGCTCGGCCGCGCCGTGACCGGCACCCTGCTGGTCCGCGCGATGCTCGAGGACGACGTGCAGATCTGGGGCGACGGCTCCACCTTCAAGGGCAACGACATCGAGCGGTTCTACCGGTACGGGCTGCTCGCCAACCCCTCGCTGCGGATCTACAAGCCGTGGCTGGACGCCGACTTCGTCACCGAGCTCGGCGGCCGCAAGGAGATGTCGGAGTGGCTGCTCAGCCACGACCTGCCCTACCGGGACAGCACCGAGAAGGCCTACTCCACCGACGCCAACATCTGGGGCGCCACGCACGAGGCCAAGCAGCTGGAGCACCTGGACACCGGCATCGAGATCGTCGAGCCGATCATGGGCGTGAAGTTCTGGGACCCCGCAGTGGACATCCTCACCGAGGACGTCACCATCGGCTTCCAGCAGGGCCGGCCGGTCTCGATCAACGGCAAGGAGTTCCCCAGCCCGGTTGACCTGGTACTGGAGGCCAACGCCATCGGCGGCAGGCACGGCATCGGCATGTCCGACCAGATCGAGAACCGGATCATCGAGGCCAAGAGCCGCGGCATCTACGAGGCCCCCGGCATGGCGCTGCTGCACGCCGCCTACGAGCGGCTGGTCAACGCCATCCACAACGAGGACACCCTGGCCAGCTACCACACCGAGGGCCGCAAGCTGGGCAGGCTGCTCTACGAGGGCCGCTGGCTGGACCCGCAGTCGCTGATGATCCGCGAGGCGCTGCAGCGCTGGGTCGGCAACGCGGTCACCGGCGAGGTCACCCTGCGCCTGCGGCGCGGCGAGGACTTCTCCGTGCTGGACACCTCCGGCCCCTGGTTCAGCTACCACCCGGACAAGCTGTCCATGGAGCGCACCGAGGACTCCGCGTTCGGCCCGGTGGACCGGATCGGCCAGCTCACCATGCGCAACCTGGACATCGCCGACTCCCGTGCCCGGCTGGAGCAGTACGCCGGACTCGGCATGGTCGGCAGCACGCACCCCGCGCTGCTGGGCGTCCAGCAGGTGCCGCCGACCGAGCTGGTCGGCGACATGCCCGAGGGTGGCGCGGAGGCCATCGCCTCCCGCGGCATGGCCGAGGGCGATGACGAGCTGCTCGACTTCGCCGCGATCGAGTCCGGCGCGGACTAGCCACCAGTTCCACACTTGAGTCCCGGTCGCGGAAATCGCGGCCGGGCTCAGTCGTGGGAACGGGCTTTCCCAGTTCCGGAGAGCGAACCGGAACTCCTGTCCGCAGTAGTGCGGCAGCGGCGCATGAACGCCTTCGAAACCAGTCAGAATCCGGTGCGGCCCCGCGTTAGTGTCGCCGCCTGCGACACGGGGTCGCGGCCGTGGTGAAGGAGTTCCCGTGGGTCAGTTCAGCGACGCCGGGGTGGTCCGCACGTCGAGTCCTCCGGTGGCGGCGCCGGCCGCCGAGCTGACCGTGGTGCCCGAGCGCACCGCGGCCGCCGCGCTGCCCGCCGAGCTGCGCCGGGCGGTCGTGCAGCTGGCCCGCACGCCAAGACTGCTCATCGCCTGCGACTACGACGGCACCCTGGCCCCGATCGTGGCCGATCCCGAGCGGGCCCGGCCATTGCCGGAGTCGGTGAACGCGCTGCGCTCGCTGGCCGCGCTGCCCTCCACCACGGTCGCGGTCATCTCCGGCCGGGCCCTGCGTGACCTGGCCACGCTGTCCCGGCTGCCCGCCGAGGTGCACCTGGTGGGCTCGCACGGCTCGGAGTTCGACGTGGGCTTCGTGCACCAGCTCGCCCCCGCGGCCAAGGACCGCCTCACCAGGGTCCGGCGCGCGCTGGAAGCCCTGACCGCGAACACCGCCGGCGTGCACCTGGAGTTCAAGCCCGCCTCGGTCGCCGTGCACATCCGCCGGGCCGACCCCGAGGTCGGTGAGCGCGTCTTCGCCGCCGTCCGGCAAGGCCCGTGCACCTGGCCGGAAATCCAGGTCACCGAAGGAAAAGCGGTCATCGAGCTGGCCGTGATCCGCACCGACAAGGGCCACGCCCTGGACGTGCTCCGGCACCAGGTGGCCGCCTCGGCCGCGTTGTTCATCGGCGACGACGTCACCGACGAGAAGGCGTTCCAGGCCCTGGCCGGGCCGGACCTGGGCATCAAGGTCGGCGACGGGCAGACCGCGGCGGAGTACCGCCTCCCGGACACTCCAGAAATCGCGCTGGTGCTGGCCTTCCTGCTGGAGGAACGGCGGAACTGGCTCTACGGCGAGCAGGCCGTGCCCATCGAACGCCTCACCATGCTGGCCAACGAACGCTCGGTCGCCCTGGTCACCCCCGATGCCCGGCTGACCTGGCTGTGCCACCCGGAACCCGACTCGGCCGCGGTCTTCGCCGACCTGTTGGGCGGGCCGTCCGCAGGCCACTTCTCCATCAAGCCCGAGCGCAACGGCCTGCCGCTGGGCCAGCGCTATGTCCCCGGCACCATGACGGTGGAAACGCGCTGGTCCAAGCTGCTGGTCACCGACTACCTGGACCACTACGCGCCACCCCAGCGCACCGACCTGATCCGGGTGATCTCCGGCAACACCACCGCCCAGGTGACCTTCGCGCCGCGCCCGGAGTTCGGCCAGGTCCCGGTGTCCCTGGTGGCCGAATCCGGTGGCCTGCGCGTGCTGGGCACCACCGACCCGATCGTGCTGCGTTCCCCCGGCGTCGACTGGGAGATCGTCTCCGACGGCCAGCACGACACCGCCCAGGCCCTGGTCACGGTCCGCCCGGATGCCCCGGTGGTGCTGGAACTGCGTTGCGGCACCAGCGATCTGACCGCCGCCGCTCCCGAAGCCGAACGCCGGGCCCGCGCCGACGCCTACTGGACCGAATGGCTCGCCGCCCTGAACCTGCCCCGTACCCAGCGCGACCTGGTGGCCCGTTCCGCGCTCACCCTGCGCGGCCTCCAGCACGGCGAAACCGGCGCTTTCCTGGCCGCGGCCACCTCCTCGCTGCCGGAGGAGATCGGCGGCGTGCGCAACTGGGACTACCGCTACTGCTGGGTCCGCGACGCCGCTCTGTCCGCGCAAGCGTTGGTATCACTGGGATCTCTCACCGAGGCCGAGTCCTACCTGAACTGGGTGCACCGGGTGCTGGCCACCCTGACCGGCCCGGAGCGGCTGCACCCGCTCTACACCCTGCACGGCACCACGCTCGGCCCGGAAGCGGTGCTGGACACCCTGCCCGGCTACGCGGGCTCCCGCCCCGTCCGCGTCGGAAACCTGGCCAACCAACAGGTCCAGCTCGACGTCTTCGGCCCGGTCGTGGACCTGGTGCGGAAGCTCAGCGACGCCAGGGGCAAACTCACCGACGACGACTGGCGCATGGTCGAAGCCATGGCCGAAGCCGTCACCCGCCGCTGGCACGAGCCCGACCACGGCATCTGGGAGGAGCGCGCCGCACCGCGGCACCGCGTCTACTCCAAGGTCATGTGCTGGGTCACCCTGGACCGCGCGATCACGCTGGGGGAGACCTACGGCCGCGACCTCGACCCCAGCTGGATCCCGTTGCGGCACACCATTGCCACCGATGTGCTGGAACACGGCTGGAACGAGGAGGTCCAGTCCTTCACCACCGCCTACGACGGCACCGACCTGGACGCCGCGACCCTCCACATTGGACTCTCGGGCCTGATTGATCCAACGGACGAACGGTTCCAGGCCACGGTCACCGCGACCGAGGCGGAACTCCGGTCGGGCGTGACGGTCTACCGGTACCACCGCGACGACGGCCTGCCGGGCTCGGAGGGCGGCTGGCACCTGTGCGCGGCCTGGATGATCGAGGCGTACCTGCTCACCGGCCGCCGGACCGAGGCCGAGGAGCTGTTCCAGCAGATGGTCGACTGCGCCGGGCCGACCGGGCTGCTGCCGGAGGAGTACGACCCGGTGGCCGAGCGCTCGCTGGGCAACCACCCGCAGGCGTACTCGCACCTCGGTCTGATCCGCTGCGCCCAGCTGCTGGACACGCTGGGCTAGCTGATCGACCGCGCTCGGAGCGGGCGCGGGATCAGTGTTCGGCGAACTCGGTCAGCACCGGCCGTTTCGGCGGCACGCCCGCGCCCATCGAGATCCCGCGGAGCTGCCGGAACACGAACGGCGCCAGGTGCGACCCGGCCCAGCGCAGGTCGGCGTAGAGCCGCTGGCCCCTGGTGGGCCCCGGCACCCCCGGCAGCGGCGCACGCCAGTCCTCGGTCACCGGCAGGCCGAGCACCTCGGCGGTGCGCAGCGCGACCCTGCGGTGCCCCTCGGTGGCCAGGTGCACCCGGTCCGGGCACCAGTAGCGCCAGTCGGTGGTCCAGGCGCGGAAGGCCCACAGGTCCACCAGCAGGCAGTCGTGGCGGGCGGCGATGGCGTGCACGTGCGCGGTGTAGACGGCGATCTTGCCCCTGATCCGGCGCAGCAGGGAGCCCTGGTGCGGGTCGTAGCCGGTGAACACCAGCACCTGGCTGCCGGCCGCGCGCAGGTCGGCCACCACGTCCTCGAAGGCCGCGGCCACCTGGTCGGGGTCGCTGCCGGGGCGGAGCAGGTCGTTGCCGCCGCCGTTGACCGTGACCAGCGCGGGCCGCGCGGCCACCGCCACCGGCACCTGTTCGGCGTGGATCTCGCCGATCAGCTTGCCGCGCACCGCCAGGTTGGCGTACCGGGCACCCGGCTCGGCCTCGGCCAGCATCGCGGCCAGCCGGTCCGCCCAGCCCCGGTACCGGGCGTCCGGGCCGGGCTGGCAGGGCCTGCTGCCGGGGGCCGGATCGCACATGCCCTCCGTGAAGCTGTCCCCGATGGCGACCCAACTGTCCCAGCGCATCGCGCGTTCCCCCTGATCATTCGGCCCGGTTCTCGAGACAACATCATCCTCCGCACCTCGCGGCCCCTCGGTTTCACCCGATGGTGCTCTGTCCGGTGGCCCGCGCCCGGCACTACTCTGCCCTGGTCCGGCGACCGTGGGGAGGCGAGGTCCGGTGCTCGGCTGGCTGTACAGCGTGCCGTTGTGGGCATTGGCCATCGGTGGGGTTGTGCACTGGCGGCGCACCCGGGACGAACCGCTGTACGCGGAGGACGAAGAGACCTGAGCCCAGGCGCTCCCGGGCGGACCGGTGGAGCTGGCCATCGTGGTCACCCCGATCGGCCCGGCCACCGCCCGGTTCGGGGTGCGCGCCCGGTCCGGAACGCCGATGGCGGTGGCGGTGGCGTTGTTGCGTGCGCGCGCATCGTCCCGGTGATCGTTGGACCTCACCGCACTTCTGGTAAACCGTCCTCGGGGGAAAAGGGGACGAGATGCCATTGGTGGGCAGGGACAGCCAGCTACGGCAGTTGACCCGGCTGCTCGACGATCTGCCGGGGGGACGGCTGAGCGTCGCGGAGGTCGTCGGCGAGCCTGGGCTGGGCAAGACCAGGCTGCTGGAGGAGCTGCGCGAGCGCGCGGACGGCGTGCTGCTGGGCTGGGGCCGGGGTGTGGAGTTCGAGCCGCGGCCCGCCTTCGGCATGTTCGTCGAGGCGCTGGACCCGCTGCTGGCCGACCACCCGCTGCCCGCCGCGCTGCGCGCCCGGCTGGCCTCGGTGTTCCCGGCCTGCGCAGGGCGGGCGGCCGACGGGCTGGGCCTGGACGCCGAACGCTTCCAGCTGCACCGCGCGGTGATCAGGGCGCTGGAGCTGCTGGCCGAGCACCGCCCGCTGGTGCTGGTGCTCGACGACGTGCACTGGTGCGACCCGGCCTCGGCCGAGCTGCTCGCCCAGCTGCTGCGGCACCGCCCGCGCAGGCCGATCCTGCTGATCAGCGCCTACCGGCCGCGGCAGCTGCCCAGCGCGGTGGCCGCGGTGCTCACCCGCGCGGTCCCGGCGGGCAGCAGCCGCCGGATCGAGCTGGGACCGCTGGACCTGGGCGAGGCCACCCGGCTGCTGGGACCGGGGGTCGGCGGGCTGCGGGCGGCCGCGCTGCACCAGGCCAGCGGCGGAAATCCCCTATACCTGCAAGCTTTGGCCCGCGCGCCGGAGTCCGCGCTGCACCCGCACCAGCTGGCCGAGCAGGTCCCGGCGCCGGCGAAGTCCGCACTGCTGGCCGAGTTCACCCGGTTGCCGGAGCAGGTCCGGCTGGTGGCCAAGGCGGCCGCGGTGATCGGCGAGCCGATCGAACCGGAGCTGGTGGCCGCCGCGGCCGGCATCGGCTTACCGGAGACGCTGGCTGCCGCGCAGCAGCTGGTGGCCGCGGACCTGTTGCGCGCCAACGAACCCGACCGGTCGGTGACCTTCCGGCATCCGCTGCTGCGGGCCGCGGTGTACGAGTCGGCCAGCCCGCTGTGGCAGGCCACCGCGCACCGCAGGGTGGCCGAGCTGCTGCGCGCCCGCGGCGCCCCGCCCACCCAGCTGGCCCCGCACCTGGCCCGCTGCGGCAAGGTCGGCGACACCTCCGCGATCCAGGTGCTCACCACCGCGGCGGAGAACCTCCAGCTGCACGCCCCGGCCGCCGCGGCCAGCCTGCACCGGGCCGCGCTGCGGCTGACCACCGCTGACGCCGGGGAGGACCGGCTGCGCCTGCAGCTCGGCTACGCCACCAGCATCGCGCTGACCGGCAACGTCGAGGAGGCGCTGAGCGTGCTGCACGACATCCTCGCGCACACCCCCGGCGACGACGACCTCCGGCAGACCGCGGTCGGCCGCTGCGCGCTGCTGCACCGCTGGCGCGGCCAGCTCGCCGACTCCGACACCCTGGTGCGCCGCGAGCTGGACCGGGCCCCGATGACCGACACCCCGGCAGGCGCGGTGCTGTGGCTGACCAGGGGCCTGATCGAGTTCCGCCGCGGCGGCTACCGGTCCGCGCTGGCCGCCACCCGGCTGGCCTGGGCCGCCGCGATCTGGTGCCGGGATCCCTCGCTGCAGATCGCCGCGCGCGCGATGGCGGTGTTGTTCGCCCCGCCCGACGGCGGCGACGAGGCGATCGCGAACCTGGACATGGCCGCCACCGCGCTGGACCAGCTGCCCGATGAGCAGGTGCTGCCGCTGTGGAACACGCTGATGTGGGTGGCCATGGCCGAGCAGAGCCACGACCGGCACACCGACGCGCTGCGCCACCTCGACCGCGGCCTGCACCTGGCCCGCCAGCGGCACCAGCACCTGCTGCTCTCGGAGTTCCTCACCCCGCGCGCGGTTTCCCTTGCCGCGCTGGGAAAACTGCCCGAGGCGGCGACCACCGCGCGGGATGCGATCGAGGCGGCCAGGCTGGTCGGCGCGCTGCCGCCCTACCTGATCGGGCTGACCGCGCTGCTGACCACCGCACGCTGGCGCGGCCAGATCGAGACCGCGCTGGCCGAGTCCGAGGACGTGCACCCCGGCGCCTACGACAGCGACTTCCAGCTCGGCGCCTGGGTGTTGTTCAGCCGCACCGCCGCCCGGTTCGCACTGGGCGAGCCGGTGGACTTCCGCGCCGAGGTCGAGGCACTCGGCGGCCCCGAGCTCCCCGGCCTGTTGCACGCCTACCGGCCCGAGCACTACGAGACCCTGACCGAGGCCGCACTGGCCCGCGGCGCGCGCACCGAAGCGGGGGAGTGGGCCGAGCGCGCCAGCCGGGTCGCGGACCGGAACCGCCCGCGCGGCTGGGGTTTCGCGCACCTGGCCCGCGCCCGCATGCAGCTCGCCGCCGCCGACGGACCGGCGGCCGCGCGCACCGCGACCACCGCCGCCCGCGGCTTCCACAGCGCGGGCGACGTGGTGCAGACGGGCCGGGCGCGCCTGCTGGCTGGACTCGGCTGGGACGCCGCGGGCGACCGCGAACAGGCCCTGGCCGAGCTGGACCGGGCCGCGGCGCTGTTCACCGGCTCCGGCGCGGAACTGCTGCTGAAGGAGACCACCCGGCACCAGCGCCGCCTGGGCCGCCGCTGCGCGCCACCGGGCCCGGGACCGGCGCACAGCGCACCGGGCGCGCTGACCCGGCGGGAGTCCGAGGTGGCCGCGCTGGCCGGGGAAGGCTTGACCAACAAGGCGATCGCCACCCGGCTGTTCCTGTCCGAGCGCACCGTGGAGACCCACCTGGCCCGGGTCTACCGCAAGCTCGGCGTGCCCCGCCGCTCGGCGCTGGTCGCACACCTGCACCGCAGCGTCGGCTAGAGACCGATGGTCCCGGCGAGTCCGGTGATGTGCGCGCGGAGGAAGGCTTCCGGGTCGGTGACCGGGTACTGGCCGGAGGTGTCGAACAGGATCGCGCCGACGATCGCCGACCACAGGCCGTAGACCCTGGCCACGTTGCCCACGGGCATGGTCAGCCCGTGGGCCAAGCGCAGCTTCTCCATGTCGGCGCGGACGGTCTTGTCCAGCGGGGCGGTCACCGCGGTCAACTTGCCCGCCCGCCAGGCGTCCTCAGCCAACATGGCGGCCGCGCGCAGCAGCCGGGTGCCCGGTCGTCCGGTCTGCCCGCCGTGGAGCAGGGCGAACCTGGACGGCTCCCTGGCGGCCCAGGCGCGTGCGGCGAGCACCGCGGCCGTCAGCCGGTTCCGGTGTGAGCGGCGCGGGGCGGCGGCCAGCGCCGCGTCCACCGTGTCACCAAGCTCGCGGTCGGCGTCGGCGACCAGCAGTGCGATCAGCGCCTCGCGGTCGCGCACGTAGCGGTAGAGCGCGGAAGGCACCACGTCCAGATCCCTTGCCACCGCCCGCAGGGACAGCTCGGCGGGCCGCACCGAGGCCAGGTGCGCGCGGCCCACCCGCACGATGTCCCGCACCATCTGCTCACGCGCCGACTGCCGTGGCGTGACCATGGGCCGACCCTAGCAAGAACGGTGTTCTCGGTTGTGAGCGCTGTTCGGCGGTGGGCGCGCCGCCGCCGATCGTCGTAGCTCGGCCTAGCGGTGTCCCCGGTTCCGGGTGGATACTGGCGGGTGATCGAGGTAGTACCCGTGAGCAACACGGGCGGAGGCCGCGAATGGCACTACGAGATCACGAGCAGCGCGCTCTGGACGAGATCGAACGGCGGCTCGCCGAGGAGGATCCGCGCCTGGCGGCCCGGTTCCTCGGCCTGTCCGCACCCAGCGCCCGCACCCGGCACGCGGCGCTGGCCCTGCTCGGCGTGCTGGCCGCCTACGCCCTCGGCCTGGCCGTCCTGGTGATCGGCATCTCCGCCTCGCTCACCACGCTGGTGGTGCTGGGCTCGGCGATCAGCGCGGCGGTGCTGGCCGCGTTCACCTGGCAGCGGCTGCGCCGCTGATCCCCAACCGGGCCGGGCACGGCCGGAAGGAGCCCCGGCCGTGCCGCTGTGCTCAGGCGCAGTGCCAGCGCAACGCGCCGCGGCGCTCGCCGATGCTGTGACCGAACACCGTGTTGTCGTCGGCGACCTTGGCCACCCTGGCCTCGGTCGCGCCCGCGGGCAGCGGCAGTTCGCCGAGGAACCTGGTGTCCTGCCACACCGCGACCGGCCCGAAGCTGTCGCCCACCTGCCCGGCGATGAGCCCGTGGCGGTTCACCGCGCTGATGCTGCTGGCGCCCTCCCGGTAGGTCACGGTCCCGGTGCGCACGTCCCACACCCAGGTCCGGTTGTCCCTCAACCTGGTGCCGTAGACCTTGCCGTTGACCAGACCGGCGCTGAGCACGCCGTTGCTGAACTCCGCAGGCGCGATCAGCTGCCCGTCGCGCCACACCGCCGCGTTGTAGCCGCCGCCGAGCAGGACCGTGCCGTCGTCCTCGATCTCGTAGGCCGAGGCGAGCAGCAGGCTCGGCGGGTCGATGACCACGGGCGCGGTGCCGGAGGCCGGCCAGTGCACGGCTACGTTGCGCCGGTTGTCCTCGCGGCGGACGTCACCCACCACGTCCCCGTTGTCGGCGATGGCGACCGCGCGCACGTCGGACATGCCCGGCGGGACCGGCAGTTCGCGGTAACCGGTCTCCGGGGAGTGGGTCAAGGGCACGCTCACGTTCGAGCCCGGACGCAGCCCGTTGACCACCTGCACGCCCGCGGCGTTCATGTCACCGGAGGTCGCGTACCGCATGCCGGCCGGCTTCGCCTGGATGTGCGGCACGCCCTGCTGCCAGCGCACCAGCACCGGGCTGGAGCTGCTGGCGTAGTAGCCGGAGTAGTTGCCCTTGCCGTCGACGCCGGTGACCTGGATGTAGGCCGGGTCGTAGCCGTCCGGGGCGGTGACCTGGGAAACCTGCCAGGTGCAGTCCGGAGCCGCGGCCGCTGGTGGTGATTCGGCAACGTTGTAAACGGGCTGCACCACCAAGTGACTGCATTCGGCCTAGTAACTCGCGCCCTCGCCGCCCTGCTCCGGCGAAGCTCAAGTGTCGCTCGAGCTACCGCCAACCGGGTGACAGCGGGCGCGATTAGCCACGCGTTAGCGACGAGATGGTCATGCTCTGCGAGATTGTCGCTCTTGTCAGAACGCCCACAGCGCCGCCGTGGGGCTTCGAAAGGAACTCGTAAGTGTCCGATCCCAACCCCTACCAGTCATACCAGCAGACCCAGGTCGAGCAGCCCAGCAACGGGCTGGGCATCACCGGGTTCGTGCTGGGCCTGGTGGGACTGCTCCTCTCCTGGATCCCGTTCATCGGGGTCATCGCCTGGCCGCTGGTCATCCTCGGCCTGATCTTCTCCGTGATCGGACTCATCCGGGTCAACAAGGGCCGCGCCAACAACAAGGGCATGGCGATCGCCGGTATCGCGGTCTCCGCGATCGGCCTGCTGGTCTGCATCGCCTGGGCCGCGTTCTTCGGTGCCGCCGTCAACCAGGTGAGCAATGAGATGGAGCGGGTGGCCAAGGTCGAGTACGAGATCACCGGCACCGCCACCGAGGTGGACATCACCTACGGCGAGCTGGGCAAGTCCCAGCAGGAGAAGGCCACCAGCCTGCCCTGGACCAAGCAGCTGGAGAACAAGGGCCTGATCAAGGGTGGCTCGCTGATGGCCACCTCCGGCGCCAAGGGCGGCACGCTCACCTGCAAGATCACCGTGGACGGCAAGGTGGTCGCGACCAAGACCGCCGAGGGCGCGCTCAGCGTGGTGTCCTGCATCGGCTGATCGAGGCGAACGACGGGGCGGGGCGGCTGTGGCCACCCCGCCCCGTTCGCGTTCAGCTCGCCGTCCGGCCCAGCAGGCGCGAGGTGAGCCGCCTGCGCCGTGGCCGCAGCTTGCCGGCGACCGCGTCCGCGAGCAGCGATCCGATCGTTTCACCCGCACATGCCTTGTTCGCGCCGATGCCGCCGCTGGGCCCGCGTTTGATCCAGCCGACCACGTAGGTCCCCGGCCGGTCCGCCACCCGTCCCTCGTGGTGCGGGATGGTGCCGCTGTCCTCGTCGAAGGGCAGTCCCGGCACCGGGATGCCGCGGTAGCCGACCGCCCGGACCACCTGGCCGGTGGCGATCTCGGCCTCACCGTCCGGGCCGGTGACCCGCAGGCCGCGCACCTCGGTGTCGCCGAGGACCTCCCGGGGCGCCGAGTGGAACCGCAGCACGATGCGGCGGCGGCCCGGCGGGGGAGGGGCGGCCAGGTCCACGGGTTCCCGTTTGAGGCCTTGCAGCAGACCGGCCTTGTCCAGCGCGGCGGCGGCGTCGATGGCCTGCGCGGTGCGGGGGTCGGCGTCGTCGACCACCACGTCCACGTCCGTGCGCTGGATCAGCGCGAGCAGTTCCGGGATGGTGTACGCGGCCACCTCGGGGCCGCGCCTGGCCAGCAGCACGACCTCGCGGACCTTGCTGGTGTGCAGGCGCGCCAACGCTTCCGGGGCGATGGTGGTGCCTTCGAGGGTGCGCGGGTCGGCGGTCAGGATGCGGGCCACGTCCAGGGCCACGTTGCCGTTGCCCACCACGACCACCCGCTCCGCCGAGGGGTCCACCGCGTCCGCCGGCACATCGGGATGGCCGTTGTACCAGGCGACCACGGTGGTGGCGGCCAGGCTGCCGGCCAGCTGCTCGCCGGGGATCTCCAGCGAGCGCGCCGAGGAGGCGCCGACGGCGTAGATCACCGCGTCGTGCCGCTGGGCCAGCTCCGCCGCGGTGACCTCCGCGCCGACCCGCACGCCAAGGCGCAGCCGCAGCCTCGGGTGGTCGTGGAAGCGGGCGAAGGTCTCGCCGATCTTCTTGGTGGACGGGTGGTCC
Source organism: Crossiella sp. CA-258035 (assembly GCF_030064675.1). Classification (GTDB taxonomy): domain Bacteria; phylum Actinomycetota; class Actinomycetes; order Mycobacteriales; family Pseudonocardiaceae; genus Crossiella. Next base: position 5,451,467 of record NZ_CP116413.1, on the reverse strand, counting down.
GGCGCGACGCCGTAGCGGATCAGCCCGCCGGGCACCGGCAGCCGGTCGATCAGCGTGACCCTGGCGTTGGTGTGCAGCAACAGGTCCGCCACCGCGTACATGCCGGCCGGGCCGGTGCCCACCACCGCGACGTCCAGCGCCGGGAAGTCGGCCGGGATGGCGCGGGCGAACTCCGGTGGGTCCCAGTCGTGGAACATCGGCGCGTGCTCGGCGCTGGCCAGGGCGGGCGGCCGGTCGGCGTAGTAGTCGGCGTTGATGCGGGCGTAGGGCTTGAGCGGGCCTGGCAGGTCGGCGACCGGGAAGATCGCGTCGACCGGACAGGCATCCGCGCAGGCGCCGCAGTCGATGCAGGCCTTCGGATCCACGTAGAGCATTTCGGTGGTGCCGAAGCCCGGCTCACCCGGGGTCGGGTGGATGCAGTTGACCGGGCAGACCGCGATGCAGGACGCGTCGTTGCAGCAGGTCTGGGTGATCGCGAAGGCCATCGGTCAGATCAGGTTCGCGCGCTGGTAGAACCAGGTGGCGGGCTTGGTCAGCAGACCGGCGGAGTTGAGGAACTCCATCAGGCCCGCGCAGCTGGAGCGCATCATGGACTTGTACTGCTGGTTGGCCTTGGCCTCGCGCAGCGCCCGCTTGGTGTCCAGTCCGGCGTTGGCGTAGACCTTCGGGTTCACCATGCTGGTGACGATGAAGTAGGACACGATGGAGACCACCAGCGCGTCGATCTGCCTGCGCAGCCAGCCCGCGCCGCGCAGCCGCTCCTTGGTCTCCTCCCTGGCGAACTTCATGTGCCGGGACTCCTCGACCACGTGGATGTTGTTGATGGTGCGCACGAACGGGGCCACCCGCTCGTCCCGCATCCAGTCCCGCTGCATGACGTCGAGGACCTCCTCGGCGACCAGGATCGAGGCGTAGGCGGACTCCCCGGTGGCCACCGTCTTGAAGATCCGGCCCAGCTCCACCACCAGCCTGCTCGGCCGGTAGGCGGGCGCGCCGAGCTTGGCCGCGCCGCGGGCGAACATGATGGAGTGGCGGCACTCGTCGGCGATCTCGGTCAGCGCCCACTGGAAGGCCGGGTCGGTGGGGTCCTTGGCGTAGAAGTCGCGCAGCACCATCTGCTGCAGGATCATCTCGAACCAGATCCCGGTGCTGGCCACCGAGGCCGACTCCTGGCGGGTCAGCTCCCGCTGCTGCTCGGGGGTCATCTCCGCCCAGTAGGCGGTGCCGTACAGGCTGCACCACTCCGGGCTCATGCCGTGGTGGGACTCATCCAGCGGCGTTTCCCAGTCGACCTCGGTTGTGGGGTCGTAGGACAGCGCCTGCGACGAGTCCAGCAACCTCTGCGCAACGGCCTGGCTGGTCATGAAGACTCCTTAGAAGCCGGGTACCTGTTACTCGTCGTTACTGTAACCAAAAGTAACACACAGAGCGGGTGTTGGCCCAGGCCTCATGACCAGCCGAAACGTCATTCCTCCAGTTCACCGAGATCAGGATGCTCGCGCAGGGCCACCACCGGGGCCCTGGTCGCGTGCAGTTCCAGCACGACGATCTCGTTCCGTCCCGGCCGCAGCACCGGTGCCGGGACGTAGAGCGTGCGCTGCGGGCCGCGGGACCAGTAGCGGCCCAGCGGGAAGCCGTTGACCCAGGCGTTGCCCTTGGTCCAGCCGGCCAGCGCCAAGAACGTGTCGGCGGGCTCGGCCAGTTCCAGCGTGCCGCGGTGGAAGACCGGACCCAGCCCCGGCGGCTCGTCCGTGAAGTCGAGCCCGGACAGCTCGGTCAGCTCCAGCGGGTGCGCGGTCCAGCCCAGCAGCTCGGTGCCGTTGGCGCGGACCGGGCCGAGCAGGCCCTTGCGGTCGTGGATGCCCGGCCCGTAGTTGACCCGGCCCTGGTTCTCCACCAGCAGGGCCAGCACCGCGCCCGGCCGGACCCGGCAGCGCAGCGTGTGCTCGTGGTTCTCCCGTTCCAGCACGCCGACCGGCTGGCCGTCCAGGAAGGCCTGCACCCGGTCGCCGAACTCGCTGACCTCCAGGGTGATCGGCCCGTCCTGGGCCAGCACCGTCTCGTACAGGGTGAACCCGCTGGCCTGGCCCAGTTCCTCCATCGTCGGCGGGGTCAGGAACCGCCGTCCGCCGCCGAGCGCGGCCACCGAGTCCAGCAGCGACACCGACTCGGTCAGCTGGATCTCCGGCACGGACAGCTTGCGGCCGGGAGCGGGGACCGGTTCGTCGGGCACCGGCGCGTAGCGGGCGATGACCTCGCGGAAGGCGTGGTACTTCGGCGCCGGGTCGCCCGCCTCGTCCAGCGGGGCGTCGTAGTCGTAGGAGGTCACCGTCGGCCGGTAGGTGCCCTTGTCGTTGGCGCCGTTGGTGAAGCCGAAGTTGGTGCCGCCGTGGAAGAGGTAGATGCTCACCGAGGCGCCCGCGCCCAGCAGTTCGTCCAAAGTGGACGCCGCGTCCCCGGCAGTGCGCGTCCGGTGCACGCCGCCCCAGCGGTCGAACCAGCCGTCCCAGAACTCCGCGCACACCAGCGGCCCGCTGGGCTGCACCTCGCGCAGCCGGGTCAGCGCCTCGGTGGCCCGGCTGCCGAAGGTCGCGGTGGCCAGCACCCCCGGCAGCGCGCCCTTGACCAGGTCGCCCGGCTGGTCGCAGGTGAACAGCGGCAGGTTCACCCCGCCCGCGCGCAGCATCCCCGCGACCGCCTCCAGGTAGGCCGTGTCCTCGCCGTAGGCGCCGTACTCGTTCTCCACCTGCACCGCCAGCACCGGCCCGCCCAGGTGTGGCCGCACCTTCGGCAGCAGCTCGGCGAAGTAGTCCGCCACCGCGGCCAGGAAACGCGGATCGGTTGTGCGCAAACGGATGTCCGGTTCGGCCAGCAGCCAGGCGGGCAGTCCGCCGCCGTCCCACTCGGCGCAGATGTAGGGGCCGGGGCGCAGCAGCACGTGCAGGCCCTCGGCCGCGGCCAGGTCCAGGAACCTGGGCAGGTCGGCGATCCCGTCCCAGTGCCACTCGCCGCGGCGCGGCTCGTGCAGGTTCCACGGCACGTAGGTGTCGATGGTGTTCAGGCCCATCAGCCGCGCCTTGCGCAGCCGGTCGGCCCACTGGTCCGGGTGCACCCGGAAGTAGTGCAGCGCGCCCGAGATCAGCCGGAAAGGCTTGCCGTGCAAGGTGAAGCCGTCTTCGGTCAGAGCCAGCATGCCGGTGCTCATCCTCCGGTGGTGATGGTGAAACCCTGCTCGCGGCCGTAGTCGGCGATGCGGCGCTGCCAGTCGGCCAGCGCGGGACCCAGGGCGGTGCGGTTGACGATGGCCTGGCCCACGGTGTCCTTGAACTGGGTGTTGGCGTAGGGCTGGTACGGCAGGTAGTGCCAGCCGGGCCGCACCCCGTCCGAGGCCGCGGCGAAGACCCGGTTGGCCCGCTGGCCGCCGAAGAAGGGCAGCTCCTGGTCCAGGAAGGCCGGATCGCGCAGCAGCGCGCGGGTGGCCGGGAACAGGCCCAGCTCGCGGTTGAGCAGGCCCGCGCCCTCGGGTTCGGCGTTGAGCCAGGTGGCGAAGGTCAGCGCGGCGGCCTGCTGCTCGCTCCCCGCGACCACCGCGACCGAGGAGCCGCCGTTCTCCGCCTCGCCCGGGCTGTCCTTCGGCATCGGGGCCACCGCCCACTTCCCGCTGGACTCCGGGATCGCGTGCGCCAGGTTCGCCGGCGCCCAGGCCCCGGCCAGCCAGGTGGCGTAACGGCCGGCCGAGGCGGCCTTCCACCACTCGTCGGTCCAGCTCGGCACCGGCGCCACCAGCTCCTCGCGCAGCAGCGTGGACCAGGTGTCCGCGACCGCCCGCGCACCCGGCGACCCGGTGAGGTCCAGGGTCACCGAAGTGTTGTCCCGCAACCGGAACGGCGTCGCGCCCGCGTGCCACAGCAGCCCGTCCACGGTGCCGGGGTCGCCGGGGTCCAGGAAGCCGAGGCGGACCTGTGGGTCGGCGGCCTTGATCCGGCGGCCGGTCTCCACGTACTCCGCCCAGGTGCGCGGCGGGGTGAGGCCGAGCCGGTCGAAGACGTCCCTGCGGTAGAACATCACCATCGGGCCGGTGTCCTGCGGCACGCCGTAGACCCGGCCGCCGATGCTCACCTGCGCCCAGGCCGAGTCGGTGAACCGGTCCCGCAGGGCGTCCGCGCCGAGGGCGGAGAGGTCGGCGATCTGCTTGGTGACCGCGAACTGCGGCAGTGCGGAGTACTCGATCTGCGCCAGGTCCGGCGCGCCGCGCCCGGCGCGCACCGCGATCTGCAGCTTGGTGTAGGTGTCCTTGGTCTGCCCCGCGTTGACCACCTTCACCCGGATCCCGGGGTGGGTGGCCTCGAACTTGCGGGCCAGCGCGTCCATGCCGGGCACCCAGGTCCAGAAGGTCAGCCGCACCCCGTCCTGCACCGGGGCGGCACAGCCGGTCAGCAGCAGGACGGCCAGCAACAGCGCGCGCATCCTCATCCCTTCACCGCGCCGGTGGCCAGTCCGGACTGCCAGAACCGTTGCAGGAACAGGAAAGCCACCACCAGTGGCACGATCGCCAGCAGGCTGCCGGTGAGCAGCAACGGGTACATCGCCTCGCCGCCGCCGGAACCGCCGTTGGCCAGGGCGTTCCACTGCCGCAGCCCGACGGTGAGCGGGAACCGCTCCGGCGTGCTCAGCATGGTCAGCGGCAGGAAGTAGTTGTTCCAGGTGGCCACCAGCGCGAACAGCAGCACGGTGACCAGGCCGGGGGCCAGCAGCCGCAGCGCGATGGTGCCGAAGATCCGCAGCTCACCCGCGCCGTCCAGCCTGGCCGCCTCCAGCAGCGAGTCCGGCACCGCCTCCAGGGCGTAGGCGCGCATCAGGTACAGGCCGAACGGGCTGGCCAGCGAGGGCAGGATGACCGCCCACGCGCTGTCCACGATGCCGGCTTCGGCGAAGAGCAGGTAGGTGGGCAGGGCCAGCGCGGTGCCCGGCACCGAGATCGCGCCCAGCACCAGCAGGAACAGCCAGCGCCTGCCGGGGAAGTCGAACTTGGCCAGCGCGTAGCCGCCGAGGGTGGCGATCAGCGCCGCGCCACCGGCCCCGGCCACCGCGTAGAGCAGGCTGTTGCCGAACCAGCTCAGGTAGATCCCGTTGTCGTAGGCCAGCACCCGCTTGATGTTGTCCCACAAGGAGAACTCGCCGCCGAACCACAGCCCGAAGGAGCTGAACAGGTCGGCGTCGGACTTGGTCGCGCTGACGAACAGCCACACCAGCGGCAGCAGCGCGTAGCCCAGCATCAGCAGCATGGGCAAGGTGAGCGCGAGTGAAGGACGGCGCTGTTTCATCCCTGGCGCTCCCGGCGTTCGGTGACCGTGTGCACGACGTAGGCGATCACCACGGTGACCAGGCCCACCAACACGGCGATGGCGGCGGAGTAGTCGAAGCGCAGGCCGTCGAAGGCCAGGTTGTAGGCGTAGAGGTTGGGCGTGTAGCCGGTGGTGATCGAGGCCGGGGCCAGGCTCTGCAGGATGCTGGGCTCGTTGAACAGCTGGAAGCTGCCGATCACCGAGAACACCGTGGCCACCAGCAGCGCCGGGCGCAGCGCGGGCAGCTTCACGCTCCAGGCCACCCGCAGCGGGCCCGCGCCGTCGACCTCGGCCGCCTCGTAGAGCTCGGGCGGGATCGCGCGCAGCGCGGCGTAGCAGATGAGCATGTTGTAGCCGACGAACTCCCAGGTGACGATGTTGCCGATGGCGGCGAGCAGCCAGGATCCGCCGAGGAAGTCCGGCAGTGACAGGCCGAGCAGCTTGCCGAGCTGTCCGGCCAGGCCGAAGTCGGTGCCGTAGAGGTAGCCCCACATCAGCGCGGCCACCACCGCGGGCACCGCGTAGGGCACGAACACCCCGGCGCGGAACAGTCCTGGCCGCCACAGCCTGCCGCTGTCGATGGCCAGCGCCGCGACCACCGCGAGGCCGAGCATCAACGGCACCTGCACCACGAGGAAACCGGTCACCCGCAGCAGGCCCGCGCCGAAGACCGGGTCGCTGAGCGCCTTGAGGTAGTTGTCCAGGCCGACGAACACCCGCCCGCCGACCAGTCGCTCGTGGAAGAGGCTGAGGTAGCCCGCGTAACCCAGGGGCAGCACCACGGTGGCCAGGAACACCAGCAGGAAGGGGGCGAAGAACGCGTACCCGGTGAGTGCGGTGCGCCTGCGCTGAGAACTCACGATGGTCCGCCTCGCAGGGTTATGTTTACGTAAACATCGATCTGGTGCGGACAGTCTGGGAGTGCCGCCGCGCGGTGTCAAGAGGGACTGGAATGATGTCCGGCATGGTCAGAAGGGACCGGGTCAACTCGGTGCGCCGCCCGTCCCAGGGCGATGTGGCCCGGCTGGCCGGGGTGTCCGCGCAGACGGTGTCCAGGGTGGCCAACGAGCACCCCAACGTGGACCCGGCCACCAGGGAACGGGTGCGCGCGGCCATGTCCGAACTGGGCTACCGGCCCAACACCGCGGCCCGCGCGCTGGTCACCGGCCGCTTCGGCATGATCGGCGTGGTCAGTTTCGACATCGGCGACCTCGGCAACGCCCGCACCTTCGGCGCCATCACCGCCGCCGCGGGCGAGGCCGGGTTCTCGGTCAACTTCATGGGCGTGCGCGCGCGGACCGAACAGGCCGTCTCCGAGGCGGTGGACCGGCTGGCCGTGCAGTCGGTGGACGGCATCGTGCTGATCGAGTCCCGCATCCTCGACACGCCCGCGCTGACCCTGCCCTCCGCACTGCCGGTGGTGGTCGCCGACGGCGACCGCGCGCACGGCTACCCCGGCGTGGACATCGACCAGGCCGACGGCGCCCGCCAAGCCGTCAACCACTTGCTCTCCCTTGGCCATGACACGGTCTGGCACCTCTCCGGCCCCTGCGACTCGCACGCCGCCCACCGCCGCGAACACGCCTGGCGGGACACCCTGCGCGCGGCCGGGGCCCCGGTGCCCGAACCGGTGCGCGGGGACTGGTCACCGGCCTCGGGGTACGAGCGGGGCAAGGCGCTGGCGGCCGATCCCGAGGTGCGGGCGGTGTTCGCGGCCAACGACCAGATGGCGCTGGGGCTGCTGCGCGCGCTGCACGAGGCCGGCCGGTCGGTGCCGGGGGAGGTCAGCGTGGTGGGCTTCGACGACATCCCGGAGGCGGCCTACCTGCCGGTGCCGCTGACCACGGTGCGCCAGGACTTCGCCGAGATCGGACGGCACTGCGTGGAACTGCTGGTGGAACGCATGGCCAATCCCGGCGGACCCGCGCGGCACCTCGAGGTCCCCGCCAAACTGGTGACGCGGTCGAGTACGGGAAGGCCGGCGGTCAAGGGCCATTAGCAGGACGTCGGCCCGGGTTTCGCAGTACTGAGTATTCGCTTCTCAATACCGAGCGTGCTCGCGCTGCCCCGACGCGTCCGTCTTGTCCCGCGCGCGGCAGTGCGATTGGTCACTTGTCACTGGTCCGCGGCGCGCCTGCTGCTCGCATCAAGATCGCGGAGCGTTACCAGGTCCGTGCGCAAGGTGCCGGTAAACGCTGTACATGTTGAAGGTGGGCACTCTACCGGGTTCGGGGGCGGAAGTCCCGGAAGTTTTCGAAAATTTCGTCAATGGTGCACTTCTGGTCAACTCGATCATCGCTCGATTATGGTTGCAGCCATCGGGGTGAATTCGTGCAACTGGGTTGTCTGGACAACTATCGTGTGATAATGGGCGCGGTGGTCCGGTGATTCCTGAGTGCGACCACGTCACCCATTTCGCGCGCACGAACTGGGGTTGGTCAATGATGAGGTACGACAGGTTGCCGCCGGGGCAGGTGGCGCGGGTGCGAAGTAACAGACCAGTTTCGCGGAGCTGATCCGCGGTGCCGGATTGACTCGTACTTGTGCGTCACACATGAGCCTTTGGGGAATTCATGAGTATTTCTGACCCTGTTCAACCTTTGGGGTCTGGCTCCGGCCTGGAAGAAGTCGCGCCGAACTCGTGGCGCATTCGTCAGCTGGAGCGAAGTCCAACCGAGATCATTCCGATCAGCTCGCTGCGGCCGTCTGACTCGCCCCGGCTGAGTGGTGAGAACAAGGAGCACGTCAAAGTCCTCGCCGAATCCGAGGCACCTTTGCCGCCGATCATCGTGCACCGCTCCACCATGCGGGTCATCGATGGCATGCACCGGCTCAGCGCGGCCGTTCTCCGCGGCTGGGACGAGATCGAGGTGCGATTCTTCGAGGGCGGCGAGCAGGACGCCTTCGTCTTCGCGGTGGAGGCCAATGTCACGCACGGCCTGCCGCTGTCGCTGAACGACCGCACGGCCGCGGCCACCCGCATCATCGGTATCCGGCCGCAGTGGTCCGACCGCATGATCGCCACCCTGTCCGGGCTCTCGGCCAAGACCGTGGCCGCGATCCGGCGGCGTTCGAGCGAGGAAAGTCCGCAGTCGAACGCCAGGGTGAGCCGGGACGGCCGGGTGCGCCCGCTCAACGCCTCCGCCGGTCGTCAGCTGGCCAGCGAGCTGATGCGGGGCAACCCCGAGGCCTCGGTCCGGGAGATCGCCAGGGCCGCCGGGGTGTCCCCGTCGACCGTGTGGGACGTCCGCGAGCGCCTGCGGCAGGGCGAGGATCCGGTGCCGGCCAGGCACCGCGGTCTCACCCAGCCGAAGAAGCAGCCGAGGGCCGAGGTCGCCACCCCGCCGCGGCGGGAGGCGCCGGACCGGGGCCAGATCATGGACATCCTGCAGAAGGACCCTTCGATCCGTTCGAAGGAAAAGGGCCGCCAGCTGCTGCGCTGGCTCAACTTCCACACCGTCGACCTGTCGCAGGTGGACCAGTTGGTCAACGACTTCCCGGAGCACTGCTCGGGAATCATCGCGAAGCTGGCGCGGGTCAACGCGGAAACGTGGAACGAATTGGCGAACCGGCTGGAAAAAGAGTGACCGCGCACTACACCGGCAGTGGAAGGCGAGAGAATGCAGGGGCTTGACGGCAAGGTGGCGATCGTCACCGGTGGCGCCCAGGGAATTGGCCGCGCGACCGTGGACCGGCTGGTGGCCGAGGGGGTCGCGGTCACCATCGCGGATGTCAGCGACGATTACGGCAAGGCCGCCGAAGCGGAACTGACCGAGGCCGGTGGGCGGGTCTGGTACGCCCACACCGATGTCGCCGACGAGGAGTCGGTCATCGCCGCGGTCACCGGGACCGCCGAGCAGTTCGGCCGGGTCGACTTCCTGGTGAACTGCGCCGCGGTGTTCATCATGCGCGGCCTCGAGGCGACCGTGGACGAATGGCGTCGCATCATGGACGTCAACATCATGGGGCAGGCGCTGTGCGTGAAGCACGCGGCGCCGCACATGGCCCGGGCCGGTGGCGGCTCGATCGTCAACATCGCCTCCATTTCCGGCCACATCGCCCAGCCCGGATACCTCACCTACAACGCCACCAAGGCGGCGGTGGCCAACATGACCCGGTGCATGGCGCTGGACCTGGCCGATTCCGGGATCAGGGTCAACGCGGTGAACCCGGGCACGGTCTGGAACGCCAACAACGAGCGCTACCACCGCGAGGAGCTCGGCCTGACCAGGGCACAGGCGGACCAGCACCCGGACATCGGCGGCAAGCACATCCTCAAGCGCACCGCCGACCCCTCGGAAATCGCCTCCACCATCGCGTTCCTGCTCTCCGCCGAGGCCAGCTACGTGACCGGGGAGAACCTGATGGTCGACGGGGGCTACACCGCGCTATGACCACCTTCGACCTGCACACCCACCATTCCCGGTGCGGGCACGCGCGGGGCGAGCTGCGCAGCTACATCGAGGCGGCGATCAGCCACGGCCTGGACATCATCGGGGTGTCGGACCATTCGCCGTTCTTCGCCGACCCGGCCGAGCAGCCGCTGCCGGGGGTGGCGATGGCGAAGTCGGAGTTCCCGGCCTACCTGGACGAGGCCATCCGGCTGCGCGCGGAATACCGCGATCGGATCAAAGTCCTGGTCGGGGTCGAGTCCGACTACTTCCCGGAGCACGCGGAGCTTTACGCGAGCATCTACGCCCGGTATCCATTGGATTATGTGATCGGTTCGGTGCACGTGCTCGACGGTGTCGACCTGTTCCGCAGGGAGCGCTGGCAAGGAGCGAGCAAGGCTGACCTGCGGAAGGCCAAGGAAGATTACTGCGACCTGGTCGCGCGTTCGGCCAGTGCCGGAATGTTCGATATCCTTGGCCACATCGACGTGATCAAGGCGGTCTGTCCGGAAATCGCGGAAATCGACACGCCGGCGGTCGACACAATGCTTGACGCGATCGTGGCGGCCGATGTGGTCGTCGAGGTGAACACCTCAGGCAAGACCAAGGACTGCGGTGGTTGGTATCCAGCCGATGACCTGCTGGAACGCGCCCGGCGTCGAGGGGTCAAGATGACCTTCGGCTCGGATGCGCACGACCCGGAACGAGTAGGGGAAGAGCACGAGCTGGTCCGGAAGCAGTTGAAGGAAATGGGCTTCCGGGAGTGGTACGTCTTCGAACAACGACGTCGGATCCGTCTGCCGCTGTAGCAGCTGCCATCAGGACAAAGGAATCGCAATATGACTGACGCCAAACCCACCGGTTCCGCTGAGGTGCGAGTCGCCCTGGCCGGAGTCGGCGGCTGTGCTTCCAGCATCGCGCAAACCGTCGAGCTGGCCGGCCGCAGTTCCGAACAGCTGCACGGCATCATGTACCAGGAAATCGGCGGCTACCGCCTTTCCGATGTGAACTTCGTGGCAGCCTTCGAGGTCGACAAGCGCAAGGTCGGCCTGGACTTCGCCAAGGCGATCGTCACCGCGCCCACCGCGGCGGTGGCGCACGTGCACGTCGAGCCCAAGGGCCTGACCGTGGAGGCCGGGCCGCTGCTGGACGGCATCGAGGGCAAGCTGGCCGCGGCCATCGACCCGCACCCGGACTGCGCGAACATCACCGTCGAGCACGTCACCCAGCGCCTGCGCGAGGTGCGGGCCGAGGTGCTGCTGTGCGTGCTGCCCACCGGTGCCACCGCGGCGGTGCAGGCCTACGCCCGCGCCGCGGCGCTGGCCGGGGTGGCCTTCGTCAACGCGACGCCGGAGCCGGTGGCGCACGACCCCGAGCTGGTGGCGCTGTTCGAGGCGAACTCGGTGCCGCTGCTGGGTGATGACCTGCGCAGCCACCTGGGCGCGACCACGCTGCACACCGCGCTGCTGGAGCTGTTGCAGTCCAGGAACCTGGCGATCACCAACACCTACCAGCTCAACATCGGTGGCAACACCGACTTCCTCAACCTGTCCGACCCGGTCCGGGCGGCCGGCAAGATCCGTTCCAAGGGCAGCGCGCTGAAGGCGGCGGGCATCGACGCCACCAAGGTGATGGCCGGTCCCAACGGTTACGTCGAGTTCCTCGGCGACACCAAGACCTGCTTCCTGCGGATCGAGGCCACCTCGGTGCTGGACTCCCAGCTCAACATCGAGATCCGGATGGAGGTCGAGGACAGCCCGAACGCCGCCGGTGTGCTGGCCAACGCGGCCAGGGTCGCCAAGGTGGCGCTGGACCGCAAGCACGCCGGTGTGCTCGACGAGGTGTGCCCGTTCCTGTTCAAGCGCCCGCGTTTCGGCGCGCCGGAGTCGGTCGGCCTGGAGAAGTTCACCGGGTTCATCGAGGGCGCCGTCCAGGCCAGCTGAGCCTGGCGACTCTCGAACCAGTGCGGTCGGTGTCCCAGCGACACCGGCCGCATTGCCATGCGCGGAATTTCCCAGCAGGACAACAAAAAGCGCCTGTGCACCCCCGGGAGGCGGGAGTGCACAGGCGCTTTTGCCGTGCGGTGGTTCAGGAGCGATCCGCGAGTCCGGAGATCACCTTCCACAGCGCGCCCGCGGTCGCGAAGGTCTCCGCGGAGAGCTCCTCGTCCGGGAAGCTGATGCCGTAGTGCTCCTCCAGCTCCAGCAGCAGGTCCACCGTCTGCAGCGAGTCCAGGCCGAGGTCCGCCAGGCCGGCCGCCTCAGGCAGCTCCGCCTCCGCGCCCAGTGCGGGCAGGTGCTGCCGGAGGATCTTCTCGAAGCCGGGTTCCCATTCCATGTCCAGTCCTTCCATCAGTTGGCGCCGGCCAGAGTCACGGCGGGGTCGAGCACACTCAGCGCGCCGTTCGCGGTGAGCAGCCGGGTGTCGGAGTAGGTCAGGCTGGCCGCGGTCAGGTCGCGCAGCAGCCGCTCCAACGGCACGGGGGAGTCACGCCGGTAGCCGGTGTCCAGCCCGGCGAGCTGGATCATCGCGGTGGCCGCGGCCAGGCACTCCTCCGCGGCCAGCACCTTGAGCGTGTTCAGGTGGATCTGGGTGGCGGAGGAGCCCAGTGAAGTGCCCTGCGCCCGGTGCCGCTCGACCTCGGCGCGCACCGTGTGCAGGTAGGCGCTGACCGCCTCCAGCTTGGCCCGCACCCGGGCCACCCGGACCGCGGTCAGCGAGTCCCGCAGGTCGATCTTGCTGGCAGGCCGCCGCAGGTGCGCCAGCAGCGCGGACCAGACCTTCCTGGTCGCGCCGAGCCAGGAGGCGGACCAGCTCAGGTGCGCGATCGGCCCCATGCACTCCACCGCGATCTCGCGGAACTTGCCGCGGCCGCCGATCAGCCGCTCATCGGTGACCTGGCCGGTCAGCGTCAGCTCGAGGTTCTCCACCCCGCGCATGCCCAGGGTGTCCCAGGCCCCGCGCACCTCGATGTCCAGGTCGGCGCGGTCCAGGTAGACCATGCTGACCTCCTGCGCGGCCGCCTCGGGTGAGGCCAGCATCTTGATCAGGAAGCCGTCGGCGTGCGCGGCGCCGGTGACGATCGGCGCGCGCCTGGTCAGCCGGTAGTGGCCCTGCTCGGCGTGCAGCGGGCTCTCGCTGGTGAGCAGGTGCCCGCCGACGGTGGACTCGGTGGTCACCGAGCCGAGGTAGACCTCGCCGGCGGCGATCCGGGGGAGCAGCCGCTCGCGCAGCTCCGGCTGGGCGTGCCGGACCAGCACGTCGACCTGCTGGCAGTGCATGGTCCAGATCAGCGAGGTGGACAGGCAGGCGCCGCCCAGCTCACCGGCCACCTCGACCAGGTCGGTGAGGCCGCCGCCCAGGCCGCCGTGCTCGACCGGCACCAGCAGGCCCATCAGGCCGCTGGCGCGCAGCGCGGCCAGCGCCTCCACCGGGAACCGGCCGCCGCTGTCCACCTCGGCGGCGTGCTCGGCGGCCACGGCCACCACGTTGGCAAGGTCGTGGCCGCTGCGTTCTCCGGTGGGCAAGGACTTAGTTCGGGTCACCACTCATCGCTCCTGCTCGGTCTTGTGCGGCATGGACTTCGGTGCGCACGGTCGCGATCGCGCTCGCCGAGCGGACGGTCCCGCCGTCCAGCACGAGCTCCACCGGCGCCGGGTGGCTGAGGAAGCCGAGCAGGCTCGCGCTGAGCCCGTAGGCGCCCGCGTTGCGGATCGCGATCAGGTCCCCGGCGCGCACCTCGGGGAGTTCGAGGTTCCTGGCCAGCACGTCGGCCGGGGTGCACAACGGGCCGACCAGGTCCACCGGAACCTTCGGGCTGGATTCTGCGCGCGAAGTCAGGATCTCGGCCGCCGCCCTGGTGGGCAGCATCCGGCCGATGCCGGAGAGCCCGCCGAGGTGGTTGATGCCGCCGTCGAGCACCACGAAGGTGCGCTCGCCGTTGGCCTTCACGTCGGTCACCGCGCACACGTAGGTGCCGCAGGAGCCGACCAGGTAGCGGCCGGACTCGAAGGAGATCCGGGGTCGCTGCTCGCGCCAGCCGGGCAGCTCGGCGTCCAGCAGGGACTCCAGCTCGCCGCGCAGCACCCGGTAGTCGACCGGGTCGCCAGGGCGGAGGTAGGGCGTGGCGAACCCGCCGCCCAGGTCCACCTCGGCCAGCTCGAAGCCGGCCTCGGCGACCTGCCGGGCGGCCCGCGCGCTGATCGCGAAGGTCTCCAGCAGCGCGGCCGGATCGTCCACTCCGGACACCGGGAACAGGTGCAACCCGTTCACCACGGCGAAATCGGTGCCGCGGAAGGCGTCCGGCTCGGCCAGCAGCTGGTCCAGCTCGATGCCGAACTGGGAGACCCCGCCCATCCGCAGCTTCCCGCCCGCGCCGCGCCCGGCGTTCACCCGCAGCAGGCAGGACACCCGGACCTGGCTCTGCCCGGCGATCTCGTCGAGCAGGCGCAGCTGGGCGGCGGACTCCACGGAGAACCGGCGGACGCCGAGGCTGAGCGCGTGCCGCAGCTCGGCAGGGGTCTTGCCGGGGCCGGTGTGCAGGATGTCCGGCGCGGGCACCCCGGCCAGCACCGCGGTGTCCAGCTCGCCGGTGGAGGAGACCTCCGCGTGGCAGCCGAGCTCAGCCAGCTGCCGCACCAGCTCCGGGTGCGGGTTGGCCTTGAGCGAGTAGTGCAGGGTGCTGGGCCGCGGCAGCGCGGCGGAGAGCTGCGCGTGCGCGGCCCGCACCTGCGCGAGGTCGTAGAGGTAGGCGGGGGTGCCGTAGCGCCGGGCGAGTGCGGCCGGGTCGCTCATGCCGACTCCTCGCTGGCCCTGGCCAGCAGCTGCTTGCGGTCGAGCTTGCCGTTGGCGGTGGTGGGCAGGCTGGGCAGCACCTGGCAACGGGCGGGCACCTTGGCCGGTTCCAGCCGCAGCCGCAGCTCGCGCAGCACCTCGGCCGGTTCGATCTCGCCCTCTGCCCACAGCAGCGGTCCTGCCTTGCCCGGCGGGCGGACCAGCGCCGCGGCGCGCACGCCCGGGATGTCCGCGGCGGCGGCCTCGATCTCGCTGCCGCTGACCCGGACGCCGGAGTTCTTGAACACGTCGTCCAGCCGTCCGCCGATCACCAGTTCACCGTGCTCGTCCAGGTGGCCGTGGTCGCCGGTGAACAGCACCCGCCGCCCGGTGGCCACGCAGGTGGCGAAGCGTTCGCGGGTGGGTTCGGGGGCGCGCCAGTAGCCGTCGGCCACGTGCGGGCCGAGCACCACGATCTGCCCGGTCTGGTTGCGGGGCAACGGATCGCCGTGCTCGTCCAGGATGGCGACCTGGGTGCCGGGCAGCGGCGGGCCGACCGAGTCGGTGGGCAGGTCCACCGCGGTCGGCGGCCGGATGGAGACCCGCTTGCACTCGGTCAGGCCGTACATGGGGGCCAGCTCGGCGTTGGGGAAGGCAGTGCGCAGGCCGACCTGGTCGGCGCGGGTCAGCGCCTCGCCGGTGTTGGTGATCAGCCGCAGCGTGTTCACCTGGGTGCCCCGGCGGGCCAGGGCCACCGCCATCCGGCCGAGGGTGGGCACCACCGGCAGCACGGTGGCGCCGGCGTCGCGCATCATCGGCAGCAGCTCGGCGTTGGTGGCGTGGTCGGCCAGCACCAGGTGCGCGCCGGCGTTGGCGCACAACAGGATCTGGTACAGGCCGTAGTCGAAGGCCAGCGGCAGCCTGCCGAAGACCACGTCGTCGGCGCGGTAGCGCAGCTGCTCGGCCACCGCGGCCAGCGCGGTGTTCACCTGCCGGTGGCTGCACACCACGGCCTTGGGCTGGCTGGAGCTGCCGGAGGTGTAGAGCAGGAAGGCCGGGGCAGCTGGAACCGTCTCGTCGGTCTCGGCGCGGGCGGGGGTGTGCGCCGCCTCGCCCCAGGCCTGGTTGATGCCGACGACCTTGGCCCCGGACCCGGCGAGGTCGGGGATCTCGGCGTCGAAGGCCAGCACCAGCGCCGGGTCGGCGTCGGCGATCAGCGGCAGCAGCTGGTAGGGCCGGGTCTGCACGTGCACCGGGACCAGCGTGACGCCGAGCCGGAGCGCGCCGTGCAGCAGCGCGAGGAAGTCCACCGAGGACTCGGCGCGGGCCACCACCCGGTCGCCGGGGCGCAGGCCGCGCTCCCACAGCCAGCCGCTGAACCGCCTGCTCAGCTCGGCCAGCGCGGCGTAGTCGAGGGCACACCGGTGGTCGGTCGCGGCGGGCGCGCCGGGCGCGCGCCGGCCCGCGGCCTCCAGGGCCAGGTGCACCGGCACGGACAGCACCGGGACGCGGCTCGGGTCGCCGACGACCAAGTGTTCCGGCCATCGGCTCGTGTCAATCGACGTGCTGGTCGCGCATTCAGTCATCAGCGTTGGTCCGTTCTTTTTCACGCCGCGCGTGCCGCTGTAGAGGATGCATTCCAATCGGCTCCGGCGAGAACCTACTGCCGCTGTTTGACCGCGTCCAGTGCGGGCAGGCGCGCTTGACTGTTCTTCCTCGATCTGATTGCTTATTCGGCATTAAGGGTTTGTTCGAGGAGGAACCCGAACGGTATTGACAGACGCTCCGGTGTTCGCCCGCGTCGAAATACAACCACGGAGTGTGACATGGCTGAGGGTGCGCGGGGGCAGGTCTTCGCGGGGATCGTCACCGCGGATTCACACCGGTCGCTGCCCGAGGTGGAAAGCGCCGCACTCGGCCTGGCCGCCCGGCTCAGCGCGGCCGGGCTCAGCCGTGGCGACCGGGTCCTGCTCAGCGCGGACAACTCGGCCGACTTCCCGGTGGCGCTGTTCGCCCTGCTGCACCTGGACGCCTCGGTCGTGCTGCTCGATCCCCGCCGCCACCAGGCAGAACGCGCGCGGTCGGCCGGTATGGCCAGGGCCCGTTTCGCGCTGCACGACTCGGCCGATGACTTCCTGCCCCCTGGCCACGCGCCGGGCACCACCTGCCTGCGCATCGGTGACCTGACCGGGGCCGGGAACGTTTCCGGTGGACTTTCCTTCGCGAACTGGTACAGGCGCGGCGACGGTCTTGTCTGCTGGTCCTCCGGCCCTAGTGGCGAACCTAGGGGAATCGTTCGGTCGGGGGAGTCGATCCGGCGCAATATCGAGGCCACCCGGCGGCGGATGGGATACCGGCCTGATGATGTGCTACTGCCGCTGCTGCCTTTTTCGCAACAGTACGGACTTTCGCTGGTGCTGCTCTGGTGGGCGGTCGGCTGTTCGCTCAAAGTGACCCCGTTGAACCGCGTCGACCACGGCCTGACCGGTGAAGTCATGGCCACCGTGGTGGACGCCACCCCGGCCACTTACCACAGTTTGCTCAATGTGCTCGAACGCCGGGAAGAACTGCGCGCCGGTATTGCCGCGGTGCGAATGTGGTGCGTCGGCGGCGCGCCGCTGGCGCCCTCGGTGGCGCAGCGGTTCCGGCGGCTGCTGGGCGCGCCGCTGCTGGACGGCTACGGCAGCACCGAGGCCGGCAACATCGCGCTGTCCTGCGTGGACAACCCGGTGGGCTGCGGGCGGCCGCTGGAGGGCGTGCGGGTGGAGATCCGCGCGGGCGAGCGCGAGGCAGCGGCCGGGCAGACCGGCGAGATCTGCGTGCGCACCACCGGTTTGATGGCGGGCTACCTCGCCGAGGACGGCACGGTAGCGCCGTTCGGGCAGGAGGTCTACCGCACCGGCGACCTCGGCTTCCGGGACGGCGCGGGCAACCTGCACGTGCTCGGCAGGCGCGCCGCGGTGCACCGCCTCGGCCACACCCTCTACCCGGAGGCGCTGGCCCGCAAGGCGCGGCGGTGCGGGCGGCCGGTGTCGGTGGTGCCGATCGAGGACGAGCGCCGGGGCTGCCAGCTGGTGTTCCTGGTCGCCGACCGCGGCGGGCACGAGGCCAGGTACTGGCGGGCGCGGATCGAACCGCACCTGGCTCCGTACGAACAACCCAACCAGCTGCTGGTGGTGGACCAGCTGCCCGAGCACGGCCCGCTCGACCCGCGCGAGGGCACCCGGCTGCTGCGCGACCTGCTCGCCGCCGAGGCCGAACGGGTGCGCGCGGACCCGTCCGAACCGCTGTTCACCGAACGGGCGCCGACCGCCATGATCTACGGCGAGGACCGGAACGGCACCCCGCTGGGAACCAGGGACGGCAACTGGCCCTCCGGCGGGCGCGGACTGCCCGCGAACTACCTCACCCATGGCGGACAACGGATCGCGGAGCCGTTGCCGCTGTCCACAGTGGCCTCCGAACACCTGCCCGGTGCTCGCGCGGGGCGAAGAAGGATCAGTCAGTCCCGAGGAGGGCTTGTGTCTGTCACCGTCGTTCGATCTGGACCGCTGAACTGGGCCCAGCAATGGCATTGGCTCGAACAGCAACTCGATCCCGAGGAGCGGTTCCTGTCCATGTCGCTGACCATGAAGCGCGCCTGCCCGGTGCCGGAGGGGCTGGCCCTCGCTGACGTCGAGGCCGCGCTGGCCACCCTGGTCGACCGGCACGAGGCGCTGCGAACCCGTTACTCCACAACGGAACCCGTGCAGTCGGTGTGCGCGGCCGAAGCGCCGGTGATCGTGGTGCGGGAGCTGCCGGAGGAGGAGGTCGAGCCGGAGGCCGCGATCGAGCTGGCCGTCGAGCTCATCGGCGATGAGTTCGACCTGGACCGCGAATGGCCTTACCGCGCCGTGGTGTTCACCCGCGAGGCGAAGCCGGTGGTGCTGGTGGCCTTCGTGCACCACATCTCGGTGGACGCCCGCGGCGCCGACATCGTGGCCGAGGAGCTGGGCGAGCTGATGGCGGCCACGGCGCAGCGGCGGTCGGCCGAGCTCGGCGAGCCGCGCTGGCACCCGCTGGACCAGGCGGCGATGGAGGCCACCGAGGAGTACCAGGCCATCGCGCAGCGGGCCCGCGCGCACTGGGCGAAGCCGGAGGCGGCCGCCTCGGCGAACCTGCTCGCGCCCTACTGCGGCGACCTGCCGCAGCTGCGCACCCACTACGTCATCCACCGGTCGCGCTCGCTGCTGGCGGAGCTGCAGAAGGTCTGCGCGGAGTACGAGCTGAGCCCGTTCACCGTGGTCACCGCCGCGTTCGCGGTGCTGGTGGCGCAGCGCTCCGGCAGCGAGCGGATCGCCATCGAGACGGTGATCTCCAACCGGTTCGACGAGGCGCAGGCGGCCAGCGTGGGCTGCTACGCGCTGATGGGCCAGATCATCGTGGACACCTCCGGCGGCCCCGACCTGCGCACGCTGCTGCGCCGCACCTGGTCGGCGGGCCTGCGGGCGTTCCGGTACGGGCACTTCGAGCCGGCCGTGCTGCTGGAGGTGGAGGCCCGCGAGGTGGCCCGGCGCGGCCTGCGGCCCAACGCGGCGCTGCACCTGAACTACCGGCCGCACAACTCGGCGGCGGTCACCGAGGACCCCGCGACGTTCCCGCCGGACGAGGTGGTGGCCGAGACCTGGGACGGGCTGTGCGACACGCTCTACGTGCACGTCAACCCGGCCGATGACGTGATGGAGGTGGGCCTGCGCGCCGGGGACCACCTGCTGAGCCTGGAGGAGTCGAAGGAGCTGCTCGCCGGGCTGGAAGGGGTGCTGCGGGAACGCGAGGCCCTCGCCGCCCGGCTGACCGGCACGGCCACCGCGACCCTGAACCCGGGCTGGGCCAAGGTCGGCCAGGACTGGGTGAGCCTGGAGCTGACCAAGGAGACCCTGGAGTCCTGCCCCGGCGTCACCCAGGCCGAGGTCCTGGTCGAACCCGGCGCGGACGGCGACCGGCTGCTGGCGCACGTGGTGACCGAGGACCCCGACCTGGGACCGCCCGAGTTGCGCGACTTCCTGCTGGAACAGCTCTACCTGAACCCGTTGATCATGGCCCCCGGCTGGTACCGCTGCTACGCCGAGGCACCACCTGAGGGGGCGGACTGGGCGGACCAACCCGTTGTGCGCCAAGGAGATGGGCGGCACGGCGACGGCACCGCGCAGACCCCGGCCGAGGAGGCGCTGGCCGAGGCGCTGGCCGCCACCTACCCGGAAGCCCGGATCGACCTCGCGGACTGCTACGCCGGTGCGGGCGGCCGGTTCCTGGACATCCCCGCGGTGCTGGGGCGGCTGGCCAAGAACGGCTGCACCGGGATCTCCGCGGCCGACCTGATGTCGCCGTTGTCCTTGCGGCACATCGCGTTCCGGCTGGGCCAGGACACCGGCCCGGTGGAGGAGCGGTCGTGACCGAGTACCGCACCGCGCTGGTCACCGGGGCCTCCAGCGGGATCGGGCAGGCCTACGCGCGGGTGCTCGCCGCGCGGGGCTGCGACCTGGTCATCGTCGCCCGCCGGGCGGAACGCCTCGAGCTGCTGGCCACCGAGCTGCGCGAGCGGTACCAGGTGACCGTGGAGACCATGCCCGCCGACCTCACCGACGACGGCGACCTGCGCCAGATCGAGAAGCGCCTGGCCGACACCAACCGGCCGGTCGACCTGCTGATCAACAACGCCGGCATCCCCGGCGGCGACACCGTGCTGGGGGAGGGGGCGCCCGCAGGTGAGGAGGACGTGGTCGCCACCAACGCGGTCGCGCCGCTGCGCCTGATCAACGCCGCCCTGCCCGGGATGATCGAGCGCAAGGCCGGCGGCATCGTCAACGTGGCCTCCCTGGCCGGGCTGCTGCCGGGCTTCCCGCCCAGCGTGACCTACGGCGCGAGCAAGGCGTTCCTGCTCTCCTTCAGCGAGGGCCTGGCCGTGCGGGCCCGCCCGCTCGGGGTGCGGATCACCGCGGTGTGCCCCGGCTACGTGCACACCGAGATGACCGAGGGGGTCGACGACGTGCCGGAGTTCTTCTGGACTCCCAGCGAGAAGATCGTCGCCGACAGCCTGCGCGGGCTGCGCCGCAACCGCCCGCTGGTGGTGCCCAGCAAGCGGTACGGGGCACTGGCCGCGATGATCCGGGTCATGCCCCGGGGGCTGGCCCGGCTGTTGTCGGCGCACGCTGCCTGAGCTGACGGATCGATATGATGCGAACTCACCGATCCGGAAAGCCGGACCACTCGGCTATACCGGGATTCGCGCGGCCCGGCCGGCGTTCGACCGCGGAAGTTCCGCGGTCGAACACGGTGCGCGCTAGGCTTCCCGCCGGTGAGCACAAGTGCGCCGGTCGCACATTTCTGATTTCTCGTGTATGTGGGCCGCGAAACCCACACTGAACCCACAATAGGAGCGCTTCGGTGGAACTCAGGCAGCTCACCACGAATATCCCGGCCGGTGCCACGACCCGGCGCCTGGACGTGTGGGGCCACGTGCTCGCGGTGGCCACGAACCGGCCGGAGGCGGCGGACCTGCTGGCCGACACGTTCTACCCGGCCGGGATGTTCCAGGTCCGCGAGGCCCCGGACGGCCCGGCGGCGGAGCTGACCATCGTCGACCACGCCCGCCCGCAGGCCGAGGTGGACGAGCTGATCCGCTCGGTCTCGGCCACCGGCAGGGAGGGCGACTACGAGCTGACCAGGAACTACCGGCTGCCCCGGTTCGACACCGCCGAGGGCACCCTGTTCGTGTTGCGGGATGTCAACCACACCGAGTCCGCCGCCCTGCTGCGCACCCAGGACCGGGTGACCATCGTGCGGCCGGAGACCCCGCTGGGGCACCGGTGGCTGACCCGCATCGTGCGCGACCTGGCCACCCGCTTCGCCAAGGCCAGCGGCTCCCTGGTGCTGCACTCCTCGGCCTTCACCCACGACGGCGGCGCCTACCTGGTGATCGGCGACTCCGGCGCGGGCAAGTCCACCACCGCGATCGCGCTGGCCCGGCTGCTCTCGCCCGCGGGCTGGATGGGCAACGACCGGATGCACCTGGACCGCGAGGGCGCGCAGTACCGGGCCACCGCCTGCCCGCTGCCGCTGGCGATCAACAAGGGCTCGCTGGACGTCATGGGCGTCACCGACTTCCAGGGCTGGACGCTGCACGCCGGGTTCCCGGCGGCCGGATCGGACTGGGACCGGTTCATGGGCGAGGACAAGCTCAAGATGAGCACCAGGGAGGTCGAGCGCTACCTGGAGGTGCCGATCGTGCCGGAGGCCCCGCTGGCCGGGGTGCTCTTCCCGCGGGTCGACCCCAGCGCGCCGTACGCCTTCGGCGAGGCCAGCCTGGAGCACGCCGCGGACGTGCTCAGCCGCAACTGCTTCTCCGTGGACGACAACCTGCAGGGCGAGGACTGGCTCGGGGTCACCGGCTCCGACCCGGTCGCGCCGCCCACGCTGGAGGCGTTCCTGGCCGACATCGCCAAGCTGCCGCTGCTGCGCTCCTCGGTGGGCAACGCCGCCGACGTGACCAGGCTGGCCGCGGACTTCCGCCGTGCCGTGACCGCCGAACGCTGAAGCGCCGAAGTCAAGAGAGGTGGTAGGAGTGCACTCTTTCCGCAAGCACGTCTCGGTCGTGCCCGGCATGGACGAGTTCGACGAACAGGCCATCAGCGAGAAGATCCACCTGGTGGACAGCGACATCCTGGTGCTGGGCGGGTCCCTGGTGGACGGCTCCGGCACCCCGTCCTCGGACTTCGACTTCTGCGTGATCGCGCGCGAGGCCGACGGCCGGTTCCACCGGGACACCTTCCCCAAGGAGGCGCACATGCGCTTCTACACCAGCGGGGACCGGGTCAAGGCCAGCTTCGACTACCTGCCGGAGAGCCTGCTCGGGGTGGACGTCGAGTACTGGACCGTGGCGCAGATCGAGCACATGCTCGACTCGCACGACAAGCTCTACGACCACATGGTCAACCGGGCGCGCAAGTCCTCCAGCTTCGCCGCCGCCTCGGTGGACTTCCGGCTGATGTCCCGGCTGAGCTACGGGGTGGCGCTGCAGAATGCCGAGGAGTTCGAGCGGATCCGCGCCGGCATCCACCGTGACCAGCTCGCCTTCACCGCCTACCGCACCGCGGTCGGCAGCTACCCGGACTTCCGCGACCTGGCAGGCATGTGGGCCCAGCAGGACTACGAGACCGCGCTGGTCGCCGCGCGCAAGCTCGGCGTGGACACCTTCCGCGGTCTGACCCACGCCTACGGCAACACCAACCGCAACCCGAAGTACCTCAGCCGCTTCCTGACCAGGCTGCCGGACTCGCTGTCGGAGCTGTCCCAGCGGTTCCGGCAGCTCAACGCCTACGGCATCGGCGATCCCGCGGACGCACCGGAGGCCATCCTGACCTGGCTGGACCTCATCGACGCCGCCTACGCCGAGATCCGCCTCCGGCGCGACCAGGTCGCCGACTTCCCCAGCCGCGCGCGGTTCCTGGAGCTGCTCAGGGGCGAGCTGCACGAGACGATGAGCTGGAACGCCGAGATCGACAACGAGTACTGTTTCCGCGCCCGCGAGGCCGAGGACGGCCTGCCCCCGCTGCGCGAGCTGCTCACCGCGATGGAGCGGCGGGGCTCGACCGAACACCACCTGCCGTTGCGCGAGTGGGCCAGCGGCCAGTCCGCGCCCGCGGGCGAGAACAACAAGTCGAACACCTGAGAACGGAGACCTTTCAGTGCGCACCGTCTACGTGGTCGCCCACCCCGAGGCCACCCACCACGTGCAGGACCTGGTGGGTGGCTGGCACGACTCGGAGCTGACCGAGAAGGGCAGGGCGGCGGCCGCGGCCATCGCGGAGTCGCTGCGGGCCCAGATCCCGGCGGACGCCGAGGTGGAGCTGTACACCTCCGACCTCAAGCGCACCGCGCAGACCGCGCAGGCGATCGGCGCGCGGTTCGGCCTGGAACCGGTGCAGGACAAGCGGTTGCGGGAGAAGTCCTACGGCGAGGCCGAGGGCAGGCCGGACCCCTGGCTGCGGGAGCGGTTCGTGCCGCCGCCCGCGGAGGGGGAGCGGATGTTCCACGACGAGAACATCCCCGGCGCGGAGACCAAGGGCGACATGGCGGTGCGGATCTACGAGGTCATGGACGAGATCCTGGCCCGCCCGGCCGAGCACCAGATCATCGTCACCCACGGCGGCGCGCTGACCTTCGTGGTGGCCAACTGGATCAAGTTCCCGCTGGAGTCGGCCGGTTACGCCAACTTCAACGGTCCGTCGGGCAGCATCACCGTGCTGCGCCAGGACGACTACTTCCACAACCGCCAGGTGCGGGTGCTGGGCGACACCGCCCACCTCGCGGGCTGACCAGCGCGGGCGAGGCGGGCGGTGCGGGGTTCAGAGCCTGCTGGCGAGCTCTTCCCCGAGCCGGTCCGCCTGCCTGCGCACATCGGCGAAGTCGTAGCGGAACCGGAAGGACGGCAGCGAGTTCACCGCCTCCAGGGTGCGCTCGGCGCTGCCGGGGGCGGGCTGGTGGCCGAAGATGTTGAGGTGCTTGTTGGGCAGGTCCAGCAGCCGGTTCGCCAGCAGCTCGCCGCTCTCGGCCTGGGCCATCGGCCGGAACTCCGCCTCCGCGGGGTCGTCGGCCAGGCTCAGGTGCACCAGCGCGTCGACCTTCATGTGCTGCCCGATCTTGGAGCCGAGCAGGTCGGCGTACTCCCAGGGGTAGAGCAGCGCGGTGCCGTGCGGTTCGACGCCGGACTCGCGCAGGCTGAGCAGGGTCTGGTTGGCCGGGTGGGTCAGCTCGGACTGGATGGCCACCGAGCGCTCCCGGCCGAAGAGCAGGTCCATGCTGTCCAGCCGCACCGAGATCGACCGCGGCCAGCCCACCCCGGTCACCTCGCCGTGCTCGGCCACCAGGCTCACGTCGTCGTTGCACACCATCACGCCCGCGCCGTTGAGCACGCTGGCCATGATCAGCGAGGTCTTGCCCGCCCGGCTGGAGCCGACCAGGGCCACCCCGATCCCGTTGAGCTGCACCAGTCCGGCGTGCAGCAGCAGCACACCGGCCCGGCTGGCCGCGGAGCGGTGCACCGCCCTGCTCGCCCGCAGCAGGGACTGCACCACCCACGCCTCGCTCACCGGCGCGAGGTGGAACAGCTGCTTGGCCCGGTGGTCGACCGCGTACTCCACGGCCACCTCGCCCTGCGCGGTCACCGACTCCGGCACCGCCTCCGCCGAGGGTTCCTGACCGGCGATCATCTGCCACTCGCCGGGCGCGGCCTCGCCCTGCTCGATGACCAGGTAGGGCGCGGCCAGGCGGTGCAGCTGCTCGGCGACGGGGGCCGGACACGTCAGTCCGGTGCGCGCGAAACGTGAGCGGACGGTGTACCGACCAATCGCACCGGTCAATTCCGCGGTCACGTGCGACCACCTCCTGTATTTCAGTCGAATGCCGTGAAGAATGAGCAAGAAATGGACCGGGCAAATGTGTTTCCGGGTCGGTCCGAACCATAACGACGGGCGTTCTGGGAAACAATCAGCGCTGTTCGCCGTTCGACTCCGGTCATCTAGCATGGTGCGCGATGGCCACTCGTTCAGATAAGGACCAACAACCGGTGAAGATCGTGTCGATCCTGCGTGATCGGTTGATGCTGCTGAGCGAGTTGCGCCATGCCGGTCCGGTCGCGGTCGGTGGCCTGGTCGCGGTGCTGCTGGTGGTCAGCTTCGTGCCCGCGCTGACCGCGCTGGTGATCAACGAACTGGTCGGCGCGCTGCTCGGTGGCCGGTCGACCACCTTCCCGCTGATCGCCCTCGGCGTGATCATCCTGGCCGGACGGCTCGGCCAGGCGGTCGCGCTGCCGGTTGACTACCTGGTCGGGCAGCGCATCGACGCCGCCCGGCAGGCCGACCTGACCCGGCTCGCGGTCTCCAGCAAGGAGATCGGCCCGCTGGAGCAGTCCAGGACCCGCGAGCTGCTCCGGCTGGCCAGGGCCGATCCGGAGTTCTGGGCCGAACGCCCACCGGGCACCGGGGCGACCGCGCAGCTGGACCTGATGGCCCGGTGGATCGGCGTGTTCGCCGCCGCCGCGGTGCTGACCAGCTTCGCCTGGTGGCTGGCCCCGCTGGTGATCATCCCGGCGCTGGTGAGCCGGTTCATCTGGCGGCGGCAGTTCATGGAGCACATCGAGATCGAGCGCGCGGGCGTGCTCTCCGGGATCGAGGCCGACCACTGGCGGCGGATGGCCGTGGAGTGGACCGACGGCAAGGAGAGCCGCACCTTCGGCTTGCAGGGCTGGGCGGTGGACCGCTGGCGGCAGAACCTGATGGCGATGCTCTCGCCGAAGTGGACCGCGGGCCTGCGCAGTGTGCTGGCCCAGTGGCAGATCGCGGTGGTGACCGGGCCGCCGCTGATCGCGGCGTTCGCGCTCAGCGTCTGGCAGGCCGCCCAGCCCGGTGGCAGCGTGGCCGCCGCGGCCGCGGTGCTGGGCGCGGGCTGGTCGATCCTGAACCTGATGGGTTTCGCCGACGCGCTGGAGATCGAGGGCGCCATTCCCGGCTGCCGGGCCTACGCGGAGCTGCGCGCGCGCTCCATCGCGAGTGAGCGGGCCGCCTCGGACGCGCCGGTGGCCGCCACCGAGCACCAGGAGGCGCCGCTGGTGCGCTTCGAGGAGGTCTCCTTCTCCTATCCCGGCAAGGGATCCGCGGTGCTGGACCGGCTGGACCTGGAGATCCGCCCCGGCGAGCTGCTGGCCATCGTCGGCCTCAACGGCGCGGGCAAGTCCACGCTGATCAAACTGCTCGGCGGCCTCTACACGCCCACCGGCGGGCGGATCACGGTGGACGGGAACGACCTCGCGGGCACCGACATCGGGCAGTGGCGCAGCCGCTCCTGCATCGTGTTCCAGGACTTCGTGCGCTACCCGTTGTCGTTGCTGGACAACGTGGCCCTGGGCTACGCGGCGGTGCCCGCCGACCGGGAACGGGCCGAGCGGGCCGCCGCCGAGTCCGGCCTTGACAAGCTGATGGAGCGGCTGCCGCTGCACTGGGAGACCCCGCTGGCCAGGGCACGCACCGGCGGTGTCGACCTCTCCGGCGGCCAGTGGCAGAAGGTCGTGCTGACCAGGGCGATGTACGCGCTGCAAAGTGGTGCGCGGCTGCTGGTGCTGGACGAGCCGACCGCGCACCTGGACGTCAAGTCCGAGTTCGAGGTCTTCCACCAGCTCGCCAGGAACAAGCGGCGGGCCGGCGTGGTGCTGATCTCGCACCGGCTGTCCACCGTGCGGCTGGCCGACCGGATCGTGCTGCTCGACGGCGGCCGGATCGTGGAGTCCGGCACGCACGACGAGCTGATGGCCTACGACGGCAAGTACGCCAAGCTGTTCACGATCCAGGCCGAACGCTTCAACCAGGGCTTCGACAACCTGGTCGACGAGGGAGACACGCTGTGATCCGCTACGTGCGGCTGTGGACGGAGATCCTGGGCCTGTCCTGGCGGCACGCCCGCGGCCTGACCCTCACCGTCTTCGGCATCGAGATCGGCCTGGTGATCGCCAACATCGCCATCGCGCTGGCCATGCGCGACGCGGTGGACGAGCTGATCGCCCGGCAGGTGACGCCCGCGATCGTGGCCGCGGTGGTGGCGGCCACCGCGGCGGTGGCGGTGTTCGTGCTCAACCGGTTGCACGGGCTGGTCGGGCTGTTCCTGATCGTGGAGCGGGTCGGCGTGGTCATCGAGGACCGGCTGATGCGCGACATCGCCTCGCTGGAGCAGATCGAGCACCTGGAGCGCAGCGACTACCTGGACCGGATCACCGTGCTGCGCGGCGCGCCCAAGCGGATGGTCAGCGGCATGTGGAACGCGGTGCGCGCCTGCTTCACCATCGTGCAGCTCATCCTCACGCTGGTGCTGCTGGGCACGGTCAGCGCCTGGCTGCTGGTGCTGCTGGTGCTGGCGATGGCCCCGCTGTGGTGCGACGGCCTGGCCCGCGAGCGCGAGGCCGACGCCGAGATCGACACCGCCGAGTCCTTCCGGTTGCAGCAGCAGCTCTTCGACATCGCCACCGACGCCGCCGCGGGCAAGGAGATCCGCACCGGGCAGGCCGGTCCCTCGGTGGGCCGGTTCCAGGCCGCGGCGATGGCCGAGGTGACGCGGGGCCGTTACCGGGCCAGGGTCAGCGCGGCCTGGTTGCGCGCGCTGGGCTGGACGGTGTTCGTCACCGGGTTCATCGTGCTGCTGTGGCTGGTGGCCCGGCAGGCCGCCACCGGCGCGGCGACCCCCGGCGACGTCGTGCTGGTGGTGACACTGACGCTGACCCTGCAACAGACCGTGCAGACCGCGGTGGGACAGCTGACCACCACGATGAGCGTGGGCATCTACGTCGAGCCCTACCTCTGGCTGCGCGCCTACCTGGCCGACGAAGCCAACGCCCGCCGGGGCGACAGGCAGCCGCCGGCCAAGCTGGAGTCCGGGATCCGGTTCGAGCAGGTGCGGTTCACCTATCCCGGCACCGACAAGGTGGTGCTGGACGAGGTCAGCATCGAGCTGCCCGCGGGCAGTGTGGTCGCGCTGGTCGGCGAGTTCGGCTCCGGCAAGTCCACCATGGTCAAGCTGCTCAGCCGGTTCTACCAGCCCGACTCCGGCGCCATCACGGTGGACGGGATCGAACTGTCCGAACTGGACACCGAAGCCTGGCGGGCGAGAACCAGCGCCGCGTACCAGGACTTCGGCCGCTACCCGCAGATGACCTTCGCCGAGGCGGTCGGGCTGGGCGACATCGCGCACCTGACCGACGAGGCCGCGCTGGCCAGGGCGATCGACACCGCCGACGCCGACGGGCTGGTCCGCCGGCTGCCGGACGGGCTGAACACCCGGCTGTCCCCGGTCTACGGCGGACTCGACCTGTCCGAGGGCCAGTGGCAGAAGACCGCGCTGGCCAGGGGCAGCATGCGCACGGATCCGTTGCTGTTCATGCTGGACGAGCCCACCGCCTCGCTGGACGCGCCCAGTGAGCACGCCATCTTCCAGCGCTACATGCGCCGGGCCCGGCAGCTGGCCGAGCACACCGGGGCGATCACCCTGGTGGTCTCGCACCGGCTGTCCACTGTGGCCGGAGCCGACCTGGTGCTGGTGCTGGACCGCGGAAAGCTGGTCGAGCAGGGCACGCACGAGGAGCTGCTGGCCACGGGCGGACGCTACAGCGAGCTCTACACCCTCCAGGCCAGGGCCTACAGCATGCGACCCGGTTTCGACCTGGTTTCCGGTGCCCCAGAAGGGAAACCGAGATAACCCCACCCACCGTGTTGGCCGTTGTCGTACAGGGTGTTGGCCGAACTTGTACGCCCTCCGGCCAACACACCGTCCAGAACGGCCAACACTGTGTACGACAACGGCCAACACGGCGGCGGGTTGGGGGTTAGGCTTCGAGTATGCACAACGTCCTGGTCACCGGAGTATCGCGCGGCCTGGGACGGCACCTGTGCCGGGCGTTGCGCGCCGCGGGCTACCGGGTGCTGGGGGCGGGACTGGCCGCCTCGCCCGACCACCAGGACGTCGATGACTACCGGGTGCTCGACCTGCGAAACCCCGATGTGGCAAGGCCGTTCGACCCGGCTGAGGTGGATGTGCTGGTCAGCAACGCCGGGGTGTACCTGGACGATCCCCGGCGTGGCTACGGCGACCTGTTCGCGCTCTCCGCGCAGGACCTGCGGCAGACCTTCGAGGTCAACCTCTTCGGCGCGGTGGCGCTGGTGCAGGCCTACGCGCCGGCGATGATCGCGCGGGGGAGCGGCCGGATCGTCTGCGTCTCCTCGGGGATGGGCAGGCTCCAGGACGCCGACGGGGCCTCCTTCGCCTACCGCGCATCAAAACTGGCGGCCAACTCGTTGATCCTGTCGCTGGCGCAGCACTTCACCGCAGGCGACCTGGCGGCCTTCGCCTACTGCCCGGGCTGGATCCGGACCGAGATGGGCACCGAGGACGCACCGCACGAGCCGGAGCCCGCGGCAGCGAACCTGGTCGAGCTGCTGACCCTGCCCGCCGACCGGTCCAACGGCCGGTTCTTCCGCGGCACGGCCGAACTGGGCTGGGACACCAGGGGACCGATGGTCGGCTGATCGTCCATTATGGACAGTGATCTCCGCCGTTGTCGCGCGACGGTGGGAAAACAGTGGACTGACTGGCAGGATGCGAACGACGCACCCAAGGATTGTGTCCACTGTGGAGAGGCAAGATGAACCAGTACGTTCACGGATTCGTGGACGAAGGATTCGTCCTAGTCCCAGGAGTGATCGAGGAGTCCACCCGCGCCACCTGGCGGGCCGCGGTGGACCGTGCCGCGGCCGCGGTGCGCGCCAAACCCGGGGACTACGACACCAGGTACACCCTGCGCACCGAGCAGGAGACCGATACCTGGGGGGTCAGCCACATCTTCGAGCCGAGCCTGTACGACCCGGTCTTCGCCGAGGTGTTCGAGCACCCCGGCGTGATGGGTTTCGTGCACGCGGTGCTGGGTGGGAGACTGCGCTTCTGGACCGCGCACGCGCTGTGGGAACCGTCCACAGTGGACTATGAGCTGAACTGGCACAAGGACAACATGGAGACCGACCGGTACTCCCCGGACGGCCGCAGCACCCACGTCCAGTTCAACGTCTGCCTCACCGACGACGACTGCTTCCGGGTGGTCCCCGGCTCGCACAAGCGGCCGCTGACCGAGGAAGAACGCGCCCAGGCCGAGAGCAAGGGCACCGGCACGCTGCCCGGCGAGAAGGTGGTGCGCGCCAAGGCCGGCGACGTGCTGTTCATGAACCACCACACCCTGCACCGGGGCTCCGGTTCGGCCGGGGTCGAGCGCCGCACCCTGCACATCAACCTGCAGGCCGCCGACGAGCCCACCGGCGGGCACACCTCCTGGCGGTTCATGCGCCAGGAGGGCTACCTGGACCGGATGACGCCGGTGGTGCGGGAGATGATGGCCAACACCATCGCCTGGGACGACGCGCACCCGCTCTCCCTCGCCGAGACCATGCGCCGCCGCCGGGCCAGCCAGGGCATCAAGGGCCACGAGGCCAGAGCGGGAGGCAACGGGTGATGACCACGCCACAGCAGCTCCGGCGCGAGGCGATCCGGATGACCGCGCACGCCGAGACCGGGCACATCCCGTCCAACCTGTCCGCGATCGAGATCGTCCACACCCTGTTCATGCGGGTGCTGAAGCTGGATCCGGAGCGCCCGGACTGGCCGGACCGGGACCGCTTCATCCCGAGCAAGGGCCACTGCGCGGCCGCGATCTACCTGGCCATGGCCGCGGCCGGGCTCTTCGACCGCAAGCGCCTGGACGCCTTCAACGTCGACGGCGGCGAGGTGCCGGCCATCCTGGCCCGCTACGGCCTGCCCGGTCTGGAAGCCGACTCCGGTCCGCTGGGCCGCGGCATCTCCATCGGCATCGGGGTGGCGCTGGCGGCCAAGCACGACAACCGGGACTACCGCACCTACGTGCTGGTCGGCGACGGCGAGTGCCAGGAGGGCCAGATCTGGGAGGCGGCCATGCTGGCGCCCACCCTGAAGCTGGACAACCTGGTGGTCATCGTGGACGACAACCGGCTGCAGGGCTCCTTCGTCACCAACGAGGTGATCGAGAGCAAGCTGGACGAGCAGTTCGCCGCCTTCGGCTGGCAGGTGCACCGGGTGGACGGGCACTCGGTCGAGGAGCTGGAGGAGGCGCTGCGGGCGCCGCAGGACCGGCCGAAGGTCGTCCTGGCCACCACCGTGAAAGGCAAGGGGGTTGCCATGATGGAACACGAGCCCGACTGGCACTATCGGCGGCTGACCTTCAGCGAGCTGGTCGTGAGTCTGCGAGGCCTGCGATGACCACCACGGTCGGCCAGGCGGTCGGAGACCTGTTGCTGGAGAAGGGCCGCGAGTTCGGGGACACCTACCTGATCGTGGCCGACGGCAAGCTCAACGGCACCGAGCCGTTCATCGAGACCTACCCGCAGCGGTTCCTCAACGTGGGCATCGCCGAGCAGAACGCGATCTCGGTCGCCGCCGGGCTGGCCTCGGCAGGCAAGCAGGTCTACCTGTGGAACTGCAGCACCTTCCTGCTCTACCGGCCCTTCGACCAGGTGCGGGTGGACGCCGCCTTCGCCAAGACCCGGCTGCGGCTGATCGGCACCAGCTCCGGGCTGTCCCGCAGCGCCTCCGGCATCGCGCACCTGGCGATCGAGGACCTGGCCATCATGCGGGCGCTGCCGAACATGACCGTGCTCTGCCCCGGCGACCTGGCCGAGACCCGGCAGCTGCTGGCCCAGGCGCACGAGGTGGACGGCCCGGTGTACGTGCGCTTCGCGCTGGAGAACCACGCCCTGCCCGAGATCCACGCTCCCGGCACCAAGATCCAGCTGGGCAAGGCCATCACCGTCACCGACGGCGGGGACGCGGCGCTGATCGCCACCGGGAACATGCTGCCGGTGGCCAGGGACTGGGTGGACAGGTTCGCCGAGTCCGGCCTGCGGGTGCGGCTGGTGAGCATGCCCAGCATCAAGCCCTTCGACGCCGCCGCGGTGGCTGAGCTGGTGGCCGAGGGACTGCCGATCATCACGCTGGAGGACCACTCGGTGATCGGCGGCCTGGGCACCGCGGTGGCCGAGGCGATCGCGGAGACCGGCCGTGGCGTCCCGTTCCGGCGGGTCGGCGTGCCGGATGAGTACCCGTACATCGTCGGCACGCCGGACTACCTGCACGGGCACTTCAACATCCCGGGCGTGCCCGAGCTGCGGGACTGGCTGGAGGCGGTGCGCGGGGCCGGCCGGGTGCCGACCACCGTCGCGGCGACGTGAGGATCCGGTACGCCGCGCTGGACCTGGACGGCACGCTGATCGACGAGGCCGACGAGCCCTACGAGGGCGTGGTGGCCGGACTGCGGGCACTGCGCAAGCGCGGGGTGCTGCCGCTGGTGATCACCGGCAGGGCGGCCCGCTCCTTCCGCAACCTGCGGCACCTGGACGACCTGTTCGCCGAGGTCGACGACGAGGTGCTGCTCAGCGAGGGCAACGTGCGGATCGCCTTGGGCGTCAACGAGTTGTCCTTCTCACTGAGCTGCCCGAACGAGGTGCTGCGCACGCTGGCCGAGGACTCCGCCACCGACCTGGTGGCGGAGTGCTCCGGCGAGTTCTACGCCAGCAGCGCGCGGGCCGCGGCCCAGTTCGCGATGGCCTACCGGGTGCCAAGGCGGCAGATCGAGGTCACCGGCAAGGGCACCGCGGACATCCCGTGGTTCACCGCGGTGACCATCTTCCGCAGCCGCGTCCCGGTGCCGGAGATGGTGGCGGGGCTGGACTGCGAGGCGGTCACCATCGGCCCGTTCGGCGCGCACGTGGTGCGCCCGCGCGGCACCTCCAAGGCCGCCGCGCTGCGCAGGCACCTGCGCCGGCGGTTCAACGAGCCGGACCTCAGCGCCACCATGGCCATCGGCGACACCGCCACCGACGCCTCGATGCTGGCGGCCTGCGCCCTCGGCATCGCGACCCAGCACGCCGACGAGGCGGCCAGCGCGGCCGCCGACCGCAAGCTCGACGGCGACCTCGCCGCATTCCTGCACGACTTCCGTCCCGAAGGGTGGTAAGACCGTGACCGAACCGGTGTCCCAGGAGACGGAGCTCGTCCTCCTGCTGTCCCTGCCCGATCCGCGGCCCGACGAGGCCGACGCGATGCTCAAGCTGCTCAACACCCCGCTGGACTGGAACCAGGTGCTGGGCATGCTGACCGTGCACCGGGTCATCGGCGTGGCCTGGCACAACATCCTGCGCTTCGTCATCGCGCACCGGCAGACCCTGCGCTCCTCCTACTTCATCAAGTCGCTCAAGGTCACCGCGGCCGGCCAGGAGCTGATGGCCGAGGAGCAGCGCTCGCGCACCGCCGAAGTGCAGGCGGCGCTGAGCGCGGCCGGGGTGCGCAGCGCGGTGCTCAAGGGCGCCGCGGTGGCCGCGATGGCCTACCCCTCGCCGGGCATGCGCGCCTTCCACGACAACGACCTGCTGGTGGACCGGGAGCAGCTGCCCGCGGCCACCGCGGCGTTGCAGGAGGCCGGGTACGTGCAGGGCAGCTGGGACTACGAGACGAGCTCGGTGCGCCCGGCGGCGCGGCGGCAGGTCATGTTCATGGCCATGCACTCGCACCAGACCTACTCCTACATGAAGCCCACGCCGGAAGCCTCGGTGCTGGAGTGCCACCGCCTGGACGTGCACTTCTCCATCGACCTGATGACCGGCAACCGCAGCGACGCCGCGGTATCCGCGTTGCTGGACAACCGGATCGAGCTCAACGGGCTCAGCGTGATCTCCCCGACCGACATGCTGATCTTCAGCTGTCTGCACTTCGCCAGGGAGGCCGCGCACCGCAACGAGGTGCTCGCGCTCAAGGACCTGGTGCTCTACAAGCTGGTCGACATCCTGGCGCTGCTGGCCGGGGAGCACGACTTCAGCGACCTGGCCGCGCGGGCCGGGCAGCTCGGCTTCACCAAGGAGGCCTACTTCGCGCTGCACCACTGCGCGGAGATCTTCCCCGGCCGGGTGCCGACCGAGCTGCTGGACCCGTTGCGCCCCAACGACCTGGCCTACCTGGACGAGGTGGACGACGGCAAGACCGTGGTGCACCGCTGGCAGACGCCGATGGTGCGCCGGATGTTCGACGTGCACCGGCTGCGTGAGCTGGAGGGTGACCTCAACATCCCGGAGCTTGGCCGGAAGTAGTTCCAGCACGACAAACGGGCGGGGCAGTGGCTGTTCTCGCCACCGCCCGGCCCATTTGTCGTGTCAGGGCAGGGAGATCTCCAGCACCATCAGGCCCCACAGCAGTCGCGAGTGGTCCTGGCCCGCGCCGTGCTCGGTGACCACCTGGCGCACGGCGGCCTCGCTGAGGAAGCCCGAGGCGCACAGCCGGGGCCGGGCGAGCACCTCGCGGGCGAAGTCCCACAGCGTGCCGCCGGGGGCCAT
Source organism: Crossiella sp. CA-258035 (assembly GCF_030064675.1). Lineage (GTDB taxonomy): Bacteria > Actinomycetota > Actinomycetes > Mycobacteriales > Pseudonocardiaceae > Crossiella. Next base: position 5,416,982 of record NZ_CP116413.1, on the reverse strand, counting down.
GAAAGCGCTGACCGGGAAGGTGAACGGCTGCTTCTCCCTGGCCGCGACCGAGGCCGGGATGGACCGGGCGCCGGCGTCCCAGAGGATCTTCTTGCGGCTGGACCCGTTGATCTTCCACGTGTCCGGGGTGCGCCGGGCGAACCGGGTGACCTCCGGCTGGCAGTAGGGCACCCGGCCCTCCACCGCGTGCGCCATGGACAGGTGGTCCAGCTTGCGCAGGTTGAGGCTGGGCAGCTTGTGCAGCCGGTCGAAGCTGAGCAGCTGCTCCAGCCGGGAGGGCGCGGGGCGGGCGAGCAGCTCCAGCGCGCGCTGCCTGCTGCTGCCCCTGGAGTCGAGCAGCTCGCGGTACTCCGGGGTGTAGAGCCGCCGGTACTCCGCTTCCGGCACAAGGGAAAGCCGGTCCAGGTAGCGGGCGGCCCAGCTGTCCTCATCGGCGGCCAGCGCGGTGCTGTAGCGCCGGTAGCCGCCGAACTGCTCGTCCGCGCCGTCGCCGACGAAGCAGACCCGGAAGCCGCCGGCGGAGATCTCCCGGAACAGCGCGTAGGCGCTCAGCGCGTGCGGGGTGGCGTTGGGCGCGCCCAGGGCGGCCACCGTGGCCGGGATCAGCTCCGGCAGCTCGGCCTCGCGGATCTCCACCACCTCAAGGGGAATCCCGGCGAAGGCGGCCGAGTCCCTGGCGTAGGCCAGCTCGTCGGAGTCGTGCGTGCCCTCGTGCGTGACGTGGAAGCCGGTCACGTCGCCGCGGCGCTGCTTGAGCAGGGTGGCCAGCACGCTGGAGTCCAGGCCACCGGAGACCTGCACCGCGATCGGCGCGGACTGCAACGACATCTGCGCCACCTCCCGTTCCAGCAACGCGGCCAGGCGCTCGGGGTCGTTGCCCTCGTCGGTGACCGGCTCGGTCTCCTGCCACCACCGCCGGGTGCGCGCGGACCGGCCGTCGTAGACCAGCACCTCGCCGGGGTGCAGCGCGGAAACCCCGGTGTGCCAGGAGGATCCGTTGGGCTGGCACTGCCAGTTGAGGTAGTCGTCGACCGCGAGCGGGTCCACGTCCAGGGGCTTCTCCACCAGCGCGGTCAGGCCGCGCAGCTCGGAGGAGAAGGCGATGCCGTCCTGGGTGTGCGCGTAGTACAGGCTCTTCACCGCGAGGTGGTCGCACCACAGCTTGAGCTCGCGGCCGCGGCGCAGGTCCACCACGGCGATGGCGAACATGCCCTCCAGCCGCTCTGTGAACCGGTCCCCGTGCAGCTCGTAGTAGGGCACCAGGACCGAGCCGTCGGAGTCGCCGTCCACGTGCACGCCGTGCGCGGCCAGCTCGGCCCGGATGGCCCGGAAGTTGTAGATCTCGCCGTTGAACACCGCGTGCACCGTGCCCTCGGCGTTGCGGAATGGCTGCCTGCCGGTGCTGGGGTCCTGAATGGACAGACGGTTGCAGCCGATGCCCCAGTCCGGGCCGCTGGTGTGCTGCTGGACGTCCGGTCCGCCGGAGAGCTGGGCGTCCCGCGCGCCGTCGAGTGCGGTGGGGTGGAACCCATGTCCGAAGTAGCCGTAGATCCGGCACATAGTGTTGCCCCCAACGATGTGGTTGTCCGCGAACGGAAAGCGCGACGGCCTCGGCCCTTCCGGCCTGGTGATCTATCCTTAGCACGGGCCGGATGAGGCTGTATAGCGAACCAGGACGGGACGAGGGACGGCACATGCGCTGGCATCGGCTGCTGATCACGGGAGCGAGCGGGGCGGGCACCACCACCCTGGGCCGGGCACTGGCCTCCCTGCACTCGGTGCCGCACGCCGAGGCCGACGACTACCTCTGGCTGCCGACCTCCCCGCCCTATCTGCACAAGCGGCCGATGGAGGACCGGATCGCGCTGATGCAGGCGGTGTTCCTGCCCAGGGACTCCTGGGTGCTCTCCGGTTCGGTGAAGGGCTGGGGCGAGGTGATCCCGGCCCGGCTGGAGGGCGTGGTGTTCCTCACCATCGACCAGCAGGCCCGGATGGCGCGGTTGCTGGAGCGGGAGGTGCTGCGCTACGGCGACAGCATCAAGCCGGGCGGCAGCAACGAGGCGGCCCACCACGAGTTCCTCGACTGGGCAAGGGGATACGACGACGACACCGCCAGCCGCAGCCTGGCCAGCGACGAGAAGTGGCTGGCCGGACTGACCTGTCCGGTGCTGCGCCTGGACAGCGCGCAGCCGGTGGCCGACCTGGTGGCCGCGGTGGAGCGGTGGACCAGCGCCGAACTGGTCGTGGGGGAGTCCGGCCCGTGATCGAGCGGGCGGTGCGGCTCATCGACGCGGGCGAGGCGGAGGAGCTGGAGGGCAGGGGCGTCAACCGCTCCTACCGGCTCATCGACGGCGACCGGGTGCTGTCGGTGAAGGCGCACTGCGCGGCCACCTCGGCCGAGACCGACCACCGGCGGATCCGGCGGGTGGACGAGGCGCTGAGCGGCACCGACTGGTACCCGCCGGTACTCGACATTGGTTACGCCGCACCGGATCGGCTGGTGGTCATCCGGCCGTTCGTGCCCGGAGCGGCCTCCGAGGACGCGGCCCGGCACCTGGACGTGCTGGCCGGTGTGCTCGGCGAGCTGGCCGCCGGTACTGCGGCGGTCCCCGCCGAGCTGGTCTGGGACTACGCGACACCGTGGCTGACCGAGGGCGAGCGAGAACAGCTTGAGGCCAAGGAGGTGCTGACCGGCGAGTGGGACAACCTGTTGCGCGCCATGGACGAGCACCTCGGCGACCTGCTGGCCGCGGCGCTCCGGCTGACCGGGACCGGTGAACCCGCGCTGTACCACGGTGACCTGCACGGCCGGAACCTGATCTGGCACGAGTCCCGGCCGCTGACCGTGATCGACTGGGACGAGACCGGGTTCTCCCACCGGCCGGCCGACATCGGCAAGGCGCTGTGGCTGTCCTGCCGCAAGGGCCGGGGTGACTTCGAGCTGGATCCGTCCGCGGTGCGCCGGTTCCTGGCGCTGCTGCGCGCCAACCCGGCGCTCCCGACTGTCGAGGCGGCCGACCTGGCCAGGCTCGGCGCGATCTGGTTCCTGCCGAGGTACCACCACGTGACGCTGCTCGCGCAGCGCGACGCCGAGTTCATCCCGTGGTACCTCGGCTGGGTTTCCCGCTTCTGGGCGCGGTTCCCGGCGAACCTGGACCTGGTCAGCCGCGGCTAGCGCGCGGTCCAGCGCCGGACCGCGTCCAGGGTCTGCTCGCGGCTCAGGCCCTCGGTGGCGCCGTGCGGGGACACCGTCTCCCCGGACTCCTCGGCCACGTTGTGGTCCCCGGCCAGCGCCGCCACCGCGTCCATCGGCAGGCCGAGCCCGGCGAGCGAGCGGCCCAGCACGGTGGCGTCCAGGCCCCGCCCGTCCGCGGCGCTGAAGTAGCGCCAGCTCTGGAACATGCCTTCCAGGTGGCCCGCGGACAGGTGCACCGCGTTGCGGCCCTCGGACAGCGCGATCCTGCCCGGCCCGCCGACCAGCGCGTGCACCGCGCCGCGCAGCGAGGCCGGATCGGCCTTGCCGGGGTGCAGCTCGCCGAGCAGGTTGTCCCGCAGGTCCTCGATCTCGCGCTCGCTGTGGCACTCCAACAGGCCGACCAGTCCGGCGCTGCCGCGATAACCCGCGGCGAGCACCGGCAGGAACCCGTTGAGCACCACCACATCGCGCCCGTGCAGCTGGACCACCGAGGCGTAGGAGCCCGAGCCAAGCTTGTGGATCCCGGCCTGGCGGCACCGGGCCTCCAGCGCCGCCGGGTCCAGCCCGGGGTCCAGGGTCATCGCCTCGAAGGCCCCCAGCGCGCCGCTGGCGCCCGAGGAGTCCAGCAGCGCTGCCAACTCCCGGCTGGCACCAGAACTCAGCGCGGCGGCCCCGTCAGCGGCCACCCGGTGCAGCCGGGGGTAGTGCTGGAGCAGGTAACCCCGCTCGCCGAACTCCCTGGCCGTGGTCACCGCGCAGCGCAGGATGTCCACCTTGCCGTCACCGAGCACCCGGACGACCTCGCCCAGCACCTCAGCGGCACTTCCGTCTTGCAGCACCTCAGGTTTGACCATGGTCACGAAGTGCGTGCCGCCGCCCGGCACCGGCCCGCCGAGCGGTCCGGTGTCCTGGCGGCGGCCCGTGCGCAGCACCTCCGCGAGCAGCGGCCGCACCTGGGCGGGACTCACCACAGGGTGATGCCCTTCTCGATCAGCTCGACGGTCAGCTCACCGGTGTTGGCAATGGCTTCCTCGACCAGCGCGGCCACCATGGCCTCGTCCGGGTCCGGCGCGGTCACCACGACCTCGTCGGGGCTCTCCAGCGGCGCTTCCTTGGAGGTGAAGATGTGCACCTGGGTCGCCCCGCCGCACTTCTCGTGCACCTGCTGGGCCAGCCGCATGGCCATCACGTTGTAGATCTTGCCGGTGTGGTCCAGCGGGTTCTTGCCGGCCGGCGCCTCGATGCTCATCGGGCGCATCGGCGTGATCAGTCCGTTGACCCGGTTGCCTCGGCCGACCACACCGACGTCACCGGTGTCGGCCACCGAGCCGAGCGCGGTGAGGTAAGGGCGGCCGTTGCGGTCGGTGGCGTTCATCAGCAGCTCGTAGTCGGCGATGCCGAGGCCCTGGATGAACTCGTTGAGCTCCTGCTGGATGACCGCCTTGCGCGCCCAGTACTGGTCCATCGACTCGATGTGCGCGGCCAGGAACGGCATGTTGACGACCAGGCTGAACTTGTCGCCGCGGCGGCTGCCGAAAACCTTGACGTCCCAGCCGCTGTCGGGGTGCCGCTGCTTGAAGTCGGACCCGTTGATCAGGTGCTCCAGGCCCTGCACCAGGTTCTCCAGCCGGGACAGCGGCGCGAAACCGTGCAGCAGGTTGGTGTCGTTGGAGACCAGGCCGCCGGAGCGGACCTTGACCAGGTCCGCGACGGACTGCGGCTGGTACCGGGAGACCCCGCGGCCGGAACCGTGGTGGTCCACGATGCCCAGCTCGACCACCAGGTGCTTCGACGGGTCGAAGCCGGTGGTGACCTGCGAGAGCACATCGGAGGCGGCCCGGAACATGATGTCCTGCACCGGAATCTCGGTGCTGCCCACCCGGTAGGCGCCCTTGCCGAAGACCTTCACCCGGTACGGCGCGGTGATCTCGCCACGGCCGTAGTCGATGTCCGCGCCGCCACCGTAGAGGGTCACCTTGTCGAACCAGTGGTGCGCGACCCCGCCGAACTCCTTCAGGCAGTGCTGGGAGTAGTAGCGCGACATGCGCTCGGCCATCGCGTCGCACATGGTGTCCGGGTGCCCGACACCCTTCCGCTCCACCAGCTCGTAGGGCAGATCTTCGACCGAACGCGAGTCCCGATGAATCTGCAGCATTGACCGACTTTCTTACTCGAATGCCGACAGGACTTAGGAAACAAAGTCCGCGGACGTCGTCTTGATGTTGCCGGAGCATACCCACGGGTCGCCAAAATGCCGACCGGTTCGACGGTCGGCTGGTGTGCTCGAACAGTTAGGATCGGTGTGATCACGAACGGCCGGGACTGTCCAAGCAGGACAGTCCCGGCCGGTCACCACAGCTCGTCGAGCGCGGCCAGTCGTTTGCGGATGAGCCTGGCATCCCGTGGCGGCAGGACCGCGAGGATGAGGTTCAGGACGTGGTTCAGCTCGGCCGGATTCGGGCAGCACTCCAGGAATCCGCAGCCGTACTGGGGATCCCACAACCGGTGCATCGGATCGCGGACGAAGTTCCGCTTGCCGCGCAACGCCTCGACGGCGGCCTCCGGCCAGAGCCGGGTGCGTTCGAGCCGGGCGAGCTGTGCCCGGCCACGCCGGGACAGGTTTGGCGGGATGGGTGTGGCGGTCGCACCGGGCCTGCGGCGCGGCGCGTCTCCTCTGACCTGGGCCGGCGATCTACGCGCCATGGCCCTTTCGTGGGTTCGACATGGGTCCATTGTGCAGGCCGGGGCCGATCGGCGACAGCCCCGGCAGTCTTGCTCCCGCCGGTGCTCAGGACGCGGTCGCGACCTTCCACAGGTGTCCGTCCGGATCGCTGAAGTACCCCGAGTACCCGCCCCACTCGGCCGCGGTCGCCTCGTTGACCACGGTGCCACCGGCGGCCACCGCGGCCTGGATGACCTCGTCCACCACCTCCCTGGAGTCGGTGATGAAGTGCAAGGAGGAACCGCGGAACCCGGAGCCCTCCGCCGGGACCCCGGCGTCCTTGGCCACGGCGTCCCATTCGTAGAGCGCGAGCTTGCTGGTGCCGTCGCCGAGCAGACAGGTGGCGAAGCCGGGGTAGTCCTTCTCGAGTGCGCAGCCGAGGCCCTCGACGTAGAACCGCTTGGCGCGCTCCACGTCCTGTACCCCGAGCATGATGGCGCTGACCTGCAACTTGGTGTTCATGCTGGTCACGATAGGAGCGGGCAGGGGGCCGCGCTTCTTGAATCCTGACCGGTTGGGTCATCGACACCGCGCGTGGGCTGGGTCACGATCAGAGCCGGAAATCCCTCCACCAGAAGGGTGCCCGAGATGACAACGAGCAACATCTCCCGCCGGACCCTGCTGCGCGCCGCCGCCGCGCTCGGGGTGTCCGCGCCCCTGCTCGGCGCCTGCGTGACCGGCGGCGGCAGCGGGGACGCGCCGGCCGCGCGCGGGGAGCGGAGCCCGGAGAACCCGTTCGGGGTGAAGGCGGACGCGCCGTTGGAAGTGGTGGTCTTCAAGGGCGGCTACGGCGATGACTACGTCAAGGCGGCCGGACAGGTCTACAAACAGCGGTACCCGGGCGCGGTGATCGACCACAAGGGCATCCAGCAGGTCGGCGACGCGCTGCGGCCCCGGTTCGTGGCCAACACCCCGCCGGACGTGGTGGACAACACCGGCGCGGGCGCGCTGGACATCTCCGCGCTGGCCGCCGCCGGGCAGCTGACCAACCTGGCCGAGCTGCTCGACGCCCCGTCCTGGGATGATCCGAACACCACCGTGCAGGCCACCCTGCTGCCGGGGGTGGTGGAGGACGGCAGCCGGGACGGGACCTGCGTGCACCTCAACTACACCTTCACCGTGTGGGGCCTGTGGTACTCCAAGTCCCTGTTCGACAAGCACGGCTGGACCTATCCGGCCACCTGGGACGCGATGCTCGCGCTCTGCGCGGAGATCAAGAAGACCGGCATCGCGCCGTGGACCTACCAGGGCAAGTACCCCGACTACGTCACCGACCCGCTGCTCACCATGGCCGCCAAGACCGGGGGCATGGACCTGATCAAGGCGCTGGACAACCTGGAACCGGGGGCCTGGCGGCAGGATGCGGTGCGCGGCGCGGCCGAGGCATTCGCCGAACTGGCCGGGCGGGGCTACCTGATGCCCGGCTCGGAAGCGTTGTCGCACACCGAGGCGCAGGCCGCCTGGTGCCAGGGCAAGGCGGCGTTCATCCCGTCCGGGTCCTGGCTGGAGAGCGAACAGCAGGCGGTCACCCCGCAGGGCTTCCAGATGACCATGGGCGTAGTGCCCGCGCGCACTGCGTCGGACAAGCTCAAACCGGCCGCGGTGGAGGCGTCCAGCACCGAGTCCTACCTGGTCCCGGCCAAGGCGAAGAACGTGGCCGGCGGCCTGGAGTTCCTGCGGATGTTGTTCTCCCGCAACGCCTGCCGGGAGTTCGCGCGCACCGCGGGCACCCTGCCCTCGGTCGCGGGCGCCACCGACGGGCTGACCCTCTCCAGCGGCCTTGGCTCGGTGAGCGCCGCGGTGAAGGCCGCGGGCACCGAACTGGTCAGCTTCCGGCACCGAGGCTGGTATCCGGTGCTGCGCAAGGCGGCCGATGACGCGGTGGGTGAGCTGATCACCGGCAGGCTCAGCCCGGTGGCCTTCACCGAGCGGGTGCAGCAGGCGGCCGACGCGCTGGCCAAGGACGGCAGCGTCAAGAAGTACACCCGCTGATGGCGGGCACACCGGCGCGGCGAGTCGGCCGGCCCTCGCGGGCGCGGCCCGGCGGACCCGCCCTGGGCTTCCTCGCCTGTGCCCTGTTGCCCGCGCTGGTGCTGCACGTGGTCTTCGTGCTGTCCCCGTACGCGCAGGCGTTCTACCTGTCGCTGACCGACTGGAACGGGGTCGGCGGCACCGCGCGGTTCGTCGGTCTGGCCAACTTCGCCCAACTGGCCGAGGACTCGCTGTTCCTGGCCGGGGTGCGCAACAACCTGGTGCTGCTGCTGACATTGCCGGTGGCCACCGTCGCGATTGGACTGTTCCTGGCCACCCTGCTCCGCTTCGGCGGCCGCAGCGGGCGCTCCGGCGTGCGCGGGGCGCGGTTCTACTCGATCGTGTTCTTCTTCCCACAGCTGCTGTCGGTCTCGATCGTGGCCGTGCTGTGGGGTTTCGCCTACAACCCGAACAGCGGCCTGATCAACGGCGCGCTGCGCGCGGTCGGCCTGGACGGGCTGGCGCGCAGCTGGCTGGCCGAGCCGGGACTGGCGCTGTTCGCGGTGCTGGCGGTGCTGATCTGGTCCGGCGTCGGGTTCTACCTGGTGCTGTTCAGTGCGGCCATCGACGGCATCCCGCGCGAGTACTACGAGGCCGCACTGCTGGACGGGGCCGGCCGGTGGACCGCGTTCTGGCGGATCACCCTGCCGCTGCTGCGGGAGAACGTGCAGGTGGCCTTCGTCTACCTGGGCATGGCCGCGCTGGACGGGTTCGCGCTGGTGCAGATCATGACCGTGGGACCGGGCGGGCCGGACGGCGCGACCGAGGTGATCGGGCTGTCGCTGTACCGGACCGCCTTCAGCTACGGCAAGTTCGGCTACGCGGCCGCGATGGGCGTGGCGCTGTTCTTCGGCACGCTGGTCTTCGCGGTGCTGGCGCTGCGCGCGGGCCACCGGGAACGGGTGGAGGTGGCATGAGACGGATCCCGCTGCACCTGGCGCTGCTGTCCTGGACGCTGGTCACCGCGTTCCCGTTGCTGTGGGCGGTGCTCAGCGCGCTCAAGACCGACCGGGAGATCCTGTCCAGCCCGTGGTCGCTGCCGCAGAGTCCACAGTGGACGAACTTCGGCCGGGCCTGGACCGAGGCCGACATCGGCCGCTACTTCCTCAACTCCGCGGTCGTGGTCGGCAGCGCACTTGCCCTGACCATGCTGCTCGGCTCGCTCGCCGCCTATGCCCTGGCCCGCTATCCCTTCCCCGGCAACAGGTTCGTCTACTACTTGTTCGTCGCCTCGATGTTCTTCCCCACCTTCCTGGCGCTGGTGCCGCTGTTCTTCACCGTGCAGCAGCTGGGCCTGCTGGGCACCCAGCTCGGCCTGGTCCTGGTCTACACCGCCTTCGCCACCCCGTTCACCATCTTCTTCCTGCACGCCTTCTTCCGCGGCCTGCCCACCGCGATCGCCGAGGCCGCCTTCCTGGACGGCTGCTCGCACGCCGGGGTGTTCTTCCGGGTGATGCTGCCGATGGCCAAGCCGGGCCTGGTCTCGGTGGCCATCTTCAACTTCCTCGGCCTGTGGAACCAGTACCTGCTGCCCCTGGTGCTCAACCCGGACCCGGACGACTACGTGCTGGCCCAGGGCCTGGCCGCGCTGTCCACCAGCCAGGGCTACCGCGGCGACTGGAGCGGCCTGTTCGCCGGACTGACCATCGCGATGCTGCCGGTGCTCGTCGCGTACGTGGTCTTCCAGCGCCAGATCCAAGCCGGCGCCACCGCGGGCGCGCTGCGCTGACCCACCGCCGTGTTGGCCGTTGTCGCACACAGTGTTGGCCGAACTGGTACGCCCACCCGGCCAACACGCCGTCCATAACGGCCAACACCCGGTACGACAACGGCCAACACTCCGTACGACAACGGCCAACACGGCGGTGGAGTTAGAGCGACTGGCGGAAACGGTCGGCGAGGTCGTTGAGTCGCTCGGCTGGTTCGTTGGTGAAGACCAGGCGTAAGTAGTGCTCGCCGCTGGGGCCCCACCAGTTCATCGGGGTGGCCGCGATCCGGCCGCGTTCGAACAGGCGGCCGGAGAGTTCCTTCGGGGTGAGGCCCAGTGGCCGGGTGTCCAGCAACAGGGACCAACCGCCGTGCGGGCGGATCACCGGGTAGCCGTCGAGCTGGGCGAGCACGGTCTCGCAGCGCCGTTGCCACTCGGCGGTCGCCGCGGCCACGTCGGACTCGGCGTCGGGGGCGCTCAGCGCGGCCGCGACCGCCTCCTGGGCCAGGCCGACCTGGGCGACCACGTTGGTCAGGCCCACCAGGCGGATGTCGGCCACGATCGGCGCCGGGCCGACCACCCAGCCCACCCGCCAGCCGGTCATCCGCAGTTCCTTGGAGGCCGAGCCCACGGTGATCACCCGGTCGGCCAGGCCCTCGTGCGCGGCCGGGTGACTTGGTGGCAGGCCGTCGAAGCGGATGCGTTCCATGGCCGCGTCGTAGACCAGCCAGGCGTTGTGCCGCGTGCAGGCATCGGCCAGCGCCGCCCAGTGCCGGTGGTCCAGGACCAGGCCGCTGGGCATGGCCGGGGCCATCATCAGCACGGCGGCGGTGTCCGGGCCGACCGCGGCGGCCAGCGCGTCCGGGTCGAGCTGCCAGCCCGCGGGGGTTGGCTCGGTGCGGACGAAGCGGGGGCGGCCGCCCGCGAGCCGGACCCGGTTGACCAGGCCCGCGTAGACCGGGTCGCACAGCACCACCTCCTGGCCCGGTTCCACGGTGGCCAGCAGGGTGTTGAGGATGCCGTTGAGGCCGCCGACCACGCTCACGCAGTCGGTGTCCGGGTCGTACTCGCGGCCGGCGATGCGGCCGACGTGCGCCGCCGCGGCCGCGCGTAAGGAGTGCCTGCCCTGGAACGGGAGGTAGCTGTTGGCGGCGTCCTCCTCGATCGCCGACCTGGTGTGCGCCAAGGCGATGGCGGGTGGACGCAGGTCGGTGTCCAGGTTCTCCAGGCGGAGCAGGTCCGGGTCGGCGGTGGCGTCCGCCGCGTCGGCCAGCAGGTCCACTCCGATGCCGGGGATCTCCCGGAGCCTGCTCACTGTCATCGTGACCCCGTTCGTTGTGCTGGTACGTGTATACCACTATGCTGGTACGCATGGAGTTGACGCAAGTCGTCGGTGGGAACGTGCAGCGGCTGCGCTCGGCCGCCGGTATCTCGCTGGCGGACCTGGCCGCGGCCGCCGACATCAGCAAGACCACGCTGCACGGCATCGAGCAGGGCCAGGGCAACCCGACCCTGAGCACGCTGTGGGCGCTGGCCACCGCGCTGCGCGTGCCGCTCGGCGAGCTGCTGGACCGGCCCGCCGTCGCGGTGGAGGTGGTGCGCGCCGCGGACGACCGGCCGGAGGTGCTGGGCGAGGCGGTCAGCGCCCGGTTGCTGCACCGGTTGCGGGCGCGCGGCACGGTGGAGATCTACGACATCGAGGTCGCCCAGGCCAGGCAGGACTCGCGCGCGCACGCGGCCGGTGTGCAGGAGTGCCTGGTGCTCACCAGTGGCGGCCTGACCACCGGTCCGGCCGACGCGCCGGTCGAGCTGGACGCGGGCGACTCGGTGCGCTTCGACGCCGCCCGTCCGCACCTCTACCAGGGGCGCACCGGTGCGGACCGGGCCGTGCTGGTGATGGTCTACCCGGAGCCGGGGGAGTGACGTGGGTCACCGCTGGCAACCTCGGTCGCGTCCCCGGGGTGTGAGTGGCAGAAGCGAACTAGGGGGCATCGCATGGCATTCTCATCCGCCCGGATCCTGACCGGCGCGGTCGTGTTGTCGTTGCTGGCCAACGGGTTGGTCGTGGGCACGGCGAGCGCGGCGTCCGGGCCGGACATCCGCAGCACGGTCACCGTGCCGAGCGGCACCTACCTGGCCGGGGACCCGCTCACCGTCAAGCTCACCGTGACCAACGTCGGTGACCGGGGCGCCTACTACCTGCGCAAGCACGAACGCTCGATCTCCGGCACCGGGTTCCACATCCAGGACATGGCCGACTGGGGCGACCTTGGTCCCACCGGGCTGGGCGCGAGCTACCTGCCGGGGCAGACCAGGGAGTACACGCTGCGCGGCAGGCTCGGCCAGTACCGCGGCGACGCCCAGTTCGCGCTTGGCCCACTCTCGCCGAATGACGTCAACCCCGCCGACGACCAGGGACCCGCGCTGGTGCGGGTGGTCCCGGCGGAGACCAAGGTGTCGGTCAGCGGACAGGTCTACGGCGACGCCGACCTGAGCGGCTCGCCGGCGCCGGGGGAGGGGCTGGCCGGGGCCAGGATGGCGCTGCGCGTGCAGGACGAGCCCGAGGAACGCATCGCGGTCACCGACGCCGAGGGCCGCTACGTCTTCCCCGGCGTGCCCGTGGGCACGCACGACCTGTCGACGGCGAGCCTGCCGGATGGCTGGGTCCGCAACTTCTCGGCCCAGCTCCGCCTGGACGGGTCGGTGGCCGACACGGTGGTGCCGGTCCGGGCGCTGCGCCCGCTGTCGGAGTCCTTGCGGGCCAAGCTCGTCCTGGACAAGGCGAGCTACCCGGCCGGGAGCAAGGGCGAGGTGACGGTGACCCTGACCAACATCAGCGCGCGGCCGCTGACCGGCGTCAGCATCGCCTGCGACCGCGGCGACAACGGGCTCGCCCTGGACATCTCGGACCAGGCGTGGGGCGAACTCGCCTACGGCGCGGGGACCACGGTGCAGCCGGGCCAGACCAGGGAGTACCGGGCGCGCGGGACCGTGCGGCCGAAGAGCGCCGAGCGTGGCTACCTGCACCAGGCTTGCGACTTCAGCCAGGCTGAGGAGTACTCCGACGGCCAGCCCAGCGACGACTCGCAGGCCAAGGTGACCGGGCTGGACGGCAGCGCCACCGGTGTGCTGTTCCAGGACGCCGACGGCAACGGCCGGGCGGATACGGGCGAGGAGCTGGCGGACCGGGAACTGCGGCTGACCGATGTGCACAACGGGCACGAGTTCACCGCCAGGACCGACGCCGCAGGGAAGGCGCGAGTGTCCGGTCCGGCCGGGCGCTACCGGCTGACCTCGCCCGGCTGCGACCTCGGCCAGGACAAGCTCATCGACGTGGCCGCGCCGCCGTATGACATCAACCAGTGGTCCGCGGACTGTCGTCCGGCGGCTGTGCGCTGAGACCGGGCCAGACACACAAGAACGGCGGTGGCCGGGTGGCCACCGCCGTTCTCCTTGTCGTGAAGCGCTGTCGTCAAGCGCTCAGTGGACGGGTGTGGCCGCCGTGCTCTTGCCGGAGGAGCGGACGAACAGCGCGCCGACGAAGGCCACCACGCCGATGCCGCCTGCCACCATGAACGCCAGGTGCAGGCCGTCCACGTCCGGGCTGGTCGCGCCGGGCGCACTGCCCAGGGTGGACACGGTGATGAACACCGCGGTGCCGAGGGCGCCCGCGACCTGCTGCAGCGTGGCCAGGATGGCGCTGCCGTGCGAGTACAGCTGCTCGGGCAGCGAGGACAGGCTCTCGGTCATCAGCGGGGTCATCATCAGGCCGAGGCCGATCATCAGCAGCACGTGGATGCCGATCACCGCGATCAGCGGCGAGCCGGGGCCGAGTGCGGAGAACAGCCAGATCGCCACCGCCATGGCTGCCGCGCCGGGGATGACCAGCGGGCGGGCGCCGACCTTGTCGAACAGCTTGCCCACCGGGCGGCCGAGCAGGCCGAGGACCAGGCCACCGGGCAGCACCGCGAGGCCGCTGACGAAGGTCGTGGTCTTCAGCACGGTCTGCAGGTACAGCGGCAGCATGATCGCGCCGACGCCGATCAGGCAGATGAACAGCAGCGCGGAGAGCACCAGCCCGATGACGTAGCGGCGGTGGGTGAACGGCCGCAGGTCCAGCAGCGCCCGGTCCTCCCGCTGCAACCGCAGCTGCCGCCAGCCGAAGACCAGCAGCGAGATCACGCCGATGACCACGGAGAGCCACGGCGGCACCGGCGCGTGCCCACCGGCGGACTCGCCGGAGGAGGACAGCCCGTACAGCACGCCGCCGAAACCGATCGCGGACAGGAACACCGAGAGCACGTCCAGCGGCACCAGCCGGGTCTCGCTCTCCACCTTCAGCAGCAGCGCGCCGGTCACCAGCGCGGCGAGGGCCAGCGGCAGCACGATCAGGAACATCCAGCGCCAGCCCAGCCAGTTGAGCACGGCGCCGCCGATGGTCGGCCCGATGGCCGGGGCCACCGCGATCACGATGCTGATGGTGCCCATGGTCGCGCCGCGCCGCTCCAGCGGCACCAGGCGCATCACCGTGGTCATCAGCAGCGGGATCATCACCGCGGTGCCCATGGCCTGCACGATCCGGCCGGCCAGCAGCACCTCGAAGCCGGGCGCGACACCGGAGAGCAGCGTGCCGAGGCTGAACAGCGAGAGCGAGACCAGGAAGACCTGGCGCGGGGTGAAGCGTTCGAGCAGGAAGCCGGTGGTCGGGATGACCACGGCCATGGTGAGCAGGAAGCCGCTGGTCAGCCACTGCACGGTGGTGGTCGGCACCTTGAGGTCGACAGTGAGGTCCCGCAGCGCGACGCTCATGATCGTCTCATTGAGGATCATCACGAAGGCCGAGGCGACCAGCACTCCGATCAGGAGCCCGGTGCGCGCTGGAGCTTGCTCCTGGCGCGGTTCGGAAATGGCGGTACTGCTTGACATCGGTGGGGCTCCCGGCGGGTCTGAGCCAGTGGCGATCAGGACTGCGGCTGGGGGAGGCAAGCGTGTTCGGCCCCCCAGCTTCACTCAATTAGGGTAACCGGTTTCGCGGTGGCAATCGCCTGATTAAGCGGCTGGCGGAAACGAGTCACCGGTCACAGCCCGAGGGGAATAGTGAGCGACTGCGCGACCTGGCCTTGCTCGGGCACGAGGTGGTGGTGCTGAGCAGACGACCGGTGGCCACCCCCCGGTATTCGTCAGGTGCGCTGGGACGGCCGCACGCCAGGCCCGTGGGCGCGGGAGATCGACGCTGCGACGCCGTGGTGAACCTGGCCGGGCGCGCCGTGAGCTGCCGCTACACCGCGGCCAACCTGCGCGAGATGATGGACTCCCGGATCGACTCCACCAGGGCCGTCGGCGCGGCCATCGCGCAGTGGCTGTCCTGGATCCACGGGCGGGACCTGGTGCGCGCGATCCGTTTCCTGCTGGCGCGGCCGGAGCTGAGCGGCCCGGTCAACCTCGCCGCGCCGCATCCGCTGCCCCAGCGGGAGTTCATCCGCGAGCTGCGCGCCGCCCAGCGGATCCCGGCCGGGCTGCTGGACGCGGGCTTCGAGTTCGACTTCCCCGACTGGTCCTCGGCGGCGGCGGACCTGCTGCGGACCTCGGGTCAGTGCTCGGCCGGCTGAGCGGCGATGCCGTCGTACATCAGCCGGCGCACCGCCTCGCTGAGCTTGCGCTGGTGCTCGCCCTCCGGTTTGCGCAGCGAGGACAGCGCGGAGGCCAGGATCATGCCGGTGATCGCGCTGGCGGTGTTGTCCACGTCCAGGTCGGCGCGCAGGTAGCCCAGCTCGACGCCGTGGGTGAGGTAGGCCGCGGTCAGCGCGGTGGCCAGGTCGAAGAAGTCCAGCACCCGGTCGGCCATGGCCTTGTCGATGCCCGCGGCCTCGAACAGCAGCAGGCGGGGCACCCGGGAGTCCTGCTGGAAGATCCGGGCCAGTGACTCGCCGATCCGCGCGGTCTGCGCCCGGTAACCGTCCAAAGTGGACACCGCGTCGGGTGCGTTCTCCTCGGTGAGCGCGGTCTTGATGCGGTCGATCAGGTCGTCGATGACGTGGTCGACGATGTCCCGCTTGTTCTGGAAGTAGCGGTAGAAGGTGCCGTGCCCGATGCCGAGGCGGGTGGCGATGTCGGCGATCGCGGTCGCGTGGTACCCGCGTTCGGCGAAGCAGTCGAAGGCCGCGTCGATGATCTCGCGGCGCAGCTCCTGCTTCTTCCGCTCGGCCCGGCTGGGCGAGGTGGCACTGGACGTCATGGTCGCAGTCTATTGTCGCCGACACTGGAATGACATATCGTTCCGCTAGTGACATCCCATTCCGCTACGGAGGGTCACCTATGGCCGCGCAGTACGACGCCGTGATCGTGGGAGCCGGTTTTGGCGGCATGGGCGCCGCGATCCAGTTGAAACGGCTCGGCTTCCACCGGCTGCTCATCCTGGAGCGGGAGGACGACCTCGGCGGCACCTGGCACGTCAACCGCTACCCGGGCCTCGCGGTGGACATCCCCTCGTCCACCTACTCCTACTCCTTCGAGCCCAACCCGCACTGGTCCCGGCTGTTCGCCCCCGGCGCCGAGCTCAAGCGCTACGCCGAGCACGTGGCGGACAAGTACGACCTGCGCTCCTCGATGCGCTTCGGCACGGTGGTCACCGGCGCGTACTGGGAGGACGCCGAGACCCACTGGCGGGTGTCGATCGCGGGCGGGGAGAGCGTCACCGCGTGGTACCTGCTCACCGCGACCGGCTTCCTCTCCCAGCCGAAGGTGCCCGACATCGAGGGCATCGACTCCTTCGGCGGCAAGGTCATCCACACCACCGCCTGGGACGACGACTACGACCTGACCGGCAAGCGGGCGGCCATCATCGGCACCGGGGCGACCGCGGTGCAGCTGATCCCCGAGGTGGCCAAGGTCGCCGCCGAGCTGACCGTCTACCAGCGCACGCCGATCTGGGTCAGCGCCAAACCTGACTACCGCATCCCGGCCGCGGTCCGGCGGCTGTTCGCGGCCTTCCCACCGGCCCAGCGCGCGGTGCGGCTGATCGGCAGCGCGGTGCTGGAACTGCTGATGATCACCGGCGTGGTGCACTACCGGCGGCTGCGGATCGCCAACCGGCTGGCCGAGCGGTCCTGCCGCGCGCACCTGCGCCGCCAGGTGCCCGACCCGGAGCTGCGCCGCAAGCTCACCCCGGACTACTCCTTCGGCTGCAAGCGGCCCACCTTCTCCAACACCTACTTCCGCGCCTTCACCCGCCCGCACGTGCACCTGGAGACGACCAGGATCGAGCGGGTCGACGAGCGCGGCATCGTCACCGCGGACGGCCGCCGCACCGACATCGACGTGCTGCTGCTGGCCACCGGCTTCAACCTGTGGGACGTCAACTTCCCGGCCATCGAGATCATCGGCCGGGACGGCAAGAACCTGGGCAAGTGGTGGCGGGAGAACCGGTTCCAGGCCTACGAGGGCGTGACCGTGCCCGGCTTCCCCAACTTCGTCTCGCTGAACAGCCCGTACTCCTACAGCGGCCTGTCCTACTTCACCACCATCGAGTGCCAGATGAAGCACATGGACCGGCTGTTCACCGCGATGCGCAAGCGTGGCGCGCAGGTCTTCGAGGTCACCGAGCAGGCCAACGAGCGGTTCCTGGCCCGGATGACCGACCGGGTGGGCGACTCGGTGTTCGCCCTCGGCCAGTGCGCCACCGCGAACAGCTACTACTTCAACCAGCACGGCGAGGCCACCCTGCTCCGCCCGACCTCCACGGTGAACGCGCACCGCGAAGCCTCCCGCTTCCCGCTCTCGGACTACTCCTATGCCTAGGCGGGGGCTCGCGATCGGCTGCGGCGGCACCCTCGGCTTCGCCTGGACCGCCATCGCCCTGCAAGCGGTGCAACGGCAACTCGACTGGGACCCGCGCACCGCCGAGGTCCTGCTCGGCACCTCGGCGGGCTCGGAGATGGTGGCGCTGCTGGGTTCCGGCCGTTCCGCTGACGACATCGTGGCCGCGCTCGACGGCACCGAGGACCCGGTCCTCGCCCGGCACCTGGCCCACCATCCAGGGAAACGGCCGCCGCTGCCGCGCTTCGGCTGGCCCGCGCGCGGACTCCTCAGCAGCGGCGAGATCGACCTCACCGCGCGGTTGGCCGGACTGCTGCCCAGGGGCGGGGGTGACGCGGGCTGGCTGCGCGAGCTGGGTGCCAGCCTGGCCGATGAACGGCGCGCGGACGAGCGGACCGCGAGCGTCGGCGACTGGGTCGCCCACCCGGCCACCTGGATCGTGGCCGCCGACGCCGGCACCGGCGCCAGGGTCGCCTTCGGCTCGCCGGATGCGCCCAAAGCCGGTCTGGGACAGGCGATCGCCGCGTCCTGGGCCATCCCCGGCTGGTTCCCGCCGGTGCTCATCGCCGGTCGGCACTACCTGGACGGCGGCACGGTCTCCTCGGTCTCCGCCGACCTGCTCGCCCCGCTCGAACTCGACGAGCTCGTCGTGCTGGCCCCGATGACCAGCGAACACCCGGCCCCCGCCACCGGCCTGTCCCGCCTGGAGCGCCTGCTGCGCCGCCGGATGACCCTCGGCCTCAACCGAGAGCTCCGCAAGTTGCGCGGCACCAAGGTGATCCGCGTCGAACCGGGTCCGGCCGAACTGGTCGCGATGGGCTTCAACTTCATGGACCCGCGCCGAGTTCAGTCCACAGTGGACGCTGCCAGGCGGCACGCGCCCGACCGCGTGCGCGCGGCGATCGCCAGGGGAGTCGCCGCATGACCCGCTACCCGCCGCTGGACCTGCGTGGGGCCACGGTCGCGATCACCGGTGGCGCACAGGGCATCGGCCGCGCCACCGCGGCCGCCTTCGCCAGCCGGGGCGCCCGGGTGGCCATCGGCGACCTGGACCTGGCACTGGCCAGGAAGACCGCGGCCGAGCTCGGTGGCACCGCGCACCACCTCGACGTCCGCGACCAAGACTCCTTCCGGGCCTTCCTGACCGAGGCTGCCGACGGCGAGCCGGCCGTGCTGGTCAACAACGCCGGTGTGATGCCCAACGGCGGCTTCCTGGACCTGGACGAGCGGGTCAACCGCCTGATGGTGGAGGTCAACCTGTTCGGCGTGGTGCACGGCATGCGACTGGCCCTGCCCGGCATGCTGGCCCGCGGCCGCGGCCACATCGTCAACATCGCCTCGCTGGCCGGGAAGTTCCCGGTGCCCGGACTGGCCATGTACAACGCGAGCAAGTTCGCCGTGGTCGGCCTCAGCGCCGCCACCCGCCGCGAGTACGCCAGCCGCGGCGTCAGCATCACCACCGTGCTCCCCTCCGCGGTGGACACCGCCCTGTCCGCGGGCCTGGACATGAAGCCCATCCCCAAGGTCACCCCCGAGGCCATCGCCGCGGCCGTGCTGCGCTCGGTGCGCACCCGCCGGGCCGAGATCGCGGTCCCCGGCTACGTCGGCGCGCTCGCGGCAGCCGCCTCGATCACCCCCGAACCGGTCCTCAACGCCATCCGCAAGCTGTTCCGCGACGACCGCGCGCTGCGCCCGGACAGCCCGGACCGGGTGGCCTACCGCGCCAGGCTCACCGAGCGGGAAGGTGGCTGACTGGCGCGCCCGCCGTGGGAAGGTGGTTCCATGGGGACCACCGAGGTGCGGTTGCGCGAGATCACCGAGGAGAACCGGGACGCGGTGTGCGCGCTGCGCGTGCGGCCCGACCAGGAGCAGTTCGTCGCCTCGGTGACCCAGTCGCTGGCCGACGCCGCCGAGAACCCGGAGGACGAGCCCTGGTACCGGGCCGTCTACGCCGGGGACGAGCCGGTCGGGTTCGTCATGCTCAGCTGGAACGTGCCGCCCGGCCGTCCCGGCGTGCTCGGCCCGTACTTCCTGTGGCGGCTGCTGATCGACCACCGGCACCAGCGGCGCGGCTACGGCGAGCAGGTGCTGCGGCTGGTGGTGGCGCTGATCCGCGCGGACGGGGGCACCGAGCTGCTCACCAGCTACCAGCCGGGGGAGGGGGAGCCGTGGCCGTTCTACCGGCGGTTCGGCTTCGAGCTCACCGGGGAGGTCGACGAGGGGGAGCTCGTGCTGCGGCTGCCGCTCGGTCAGATGGCGTGACCGGGGTGGCCACGGACCCGCTGGGCGAGTCCGTGGCCATCGCGTCCGTCAGGCGGCCTGGTACGGGCCGACCATCGGTTCCTGGCTGGCCTTCTCGGCCGCGCCGGGCTTCTCGGTGGCCGGGCAGGACAGGCCCCGCTTCGGCGTCTTGAGGTTGATCAGGTAGTCGTCCACCGCCGCGTTCACGCACGGGCTCGGACCGGTCTGCCGGTAGGCGGTGTGGCCCCAGCCCTCATAGGTGATCAGGTGGGCGCCGCTCTGCCTGGCCGCGGTGAGGTTCCACTCGTACACGGTGGCCGGGTCGTGGATGTTGCCGATCATCACCAGCGGCGGCGCGTTGCGGATCTCCAGGCGGCGCTGCGGGTTGGTGGTCTTGGTGCCGCTGTTCACGCAGGTCAGCGCGTGGTCGACGTAGGGGGTCCACTCGACGTTGCTGAACTGGCGGGACAGCCGGTCGCGCAGGCGCTGGTACTCGGCGTAGTCGCGCACCGGGTAGCTCCAGTCGCTGCACCAGATCGACGGGTACGGCACGTTGGCCACCGGGCCGGCCAGGGCCTCCAGCGCCTCGGAGCCGGAGCCGTCCTTGAGGTTGCGCAGCGCGGTGGCCAGGTGGCTCCAGTTCGCCGGGCGGGTGACGCCGAAGGCCTGGCCGGCCAGCTGGTAGAAGTCCACCGGCTTGCCGCCGGAGCCGATCAGCTTGCCCGCCTTGGCCTTGGCCTTCAGCTCGGCGTAGACCTTCTTGGTGTCCTGGCCGTGGAGCGCGCAGGTCGTGGTGGTGTCACACCACTTGGCGAACTTCAGGAAGCCCAGCTCGACCGGCGCGGTCTCGCTGCGCATGAAGTCCCAGGCGCTGTTCAGGCTGTGGTCCATGTTGCCGTCGAGCACCAGCGCGCGGACCCGGTGCGGGAACTTCTCCGCGTACTGCTGGCCCATCAGGCTGCCGTAGGAGTAGCCGACGTAGGTCAGCTTCTGCTCGCCGAGCGCGGCCCGGATGGCGTCCATGTCGCGGACGGTGTTCAGGTTGTCCACGTGGTCGGCCAGCTTGCCGGAGTTGGCCCGGCAGCTGTCGTGCAGCTGCCGGTTCAGCCCGGCCAGCCTGTCGAAGTCGGCCTGGCTGGTGGGGTGCCGCGCCGCGGTGGCCTGGCTGGCCAGGTCGCGGTCGCAGAGCAGCTTGCTGCTGGTGTTGATCCCGCGCGGGTCGAAGCCGACCTGGTCGAAGCGCTCGCGGGCGGCCTCGGTGAACTGCTCGCTCGACTTGACCGAGCCGACGCCGGAGCCGCCGGGGCCGCCCGGGTCCATCAGGATCGCGCCGATGCGCTTGGCCGGGTCCTTGGCCTTGCGCCGGGCCAGCCCGATCTGGATCTTGTCGCCGGCAGGCTTGGCCCAGTCCACCGGGACGTCGATGGTCGCGCAGTCGACGCCGGCGGCGTCCGGACAGGGCTGCCAGTTGACCGAGGGCGCCGGTGCGGCCGAGGCCACGCCCGGCGCCACGACCGCGCCGGACACCGCCAGCGCGCCGGCGACCAACGTCAGCAGGGTTCGATTACGTGTGGTAGCAGGTCTCACACGACCCGATACTGCCCACAACGGCGGCGCACCGCCAGAAAGATCAGGGTAATCCCAGGGTCAGCGCTCGCCGAGCTGCCACTCCGGCCGCACGTAGTGGCAGGTGTAGCCGTTCGGGTAGCGCTCCAGGTAGTCCTGGTGCTCCGGCTCGGCCTCCCAGAAGTCCCCCGCCTGGGTGACCTCGGTGACCACCTTGCCCGGCCACTTGCCGGAGGCGTCCACCTCGGCGATGACCTGCTCGGCGAGGCGCTTCTGCTCCTCGTCGAGGTAGAAGATGGCCGAGCGGTAGCTGGCGCCGATGTCGTTGCCCTGCCGGTCGCGGGTGCTGGGGTCGTGGATCTGGAAGAAGAACTCCAGGATCTGGCGGTAGCTCAGCTGGGCAGGGTCGAAGACGATCTCGATGGCCTCGGCGTGGCTGCCGTGGTTGCGGTAGGTCGCGTTGGGCACGTCGCCGCCGGTGTAGCCGACCCTGGTGGTGAGCACGCCGGGGTGCCTGCGGAACAGGTCCTGCATGCCCCAGAAGCAGCCACCGGCCAGTACGGCCTTCTCACTCGCCGCGGTCATGTTCTCGCTCCGCTCTCTTCGCTCGTCTCGCCACCAGGCACAACACCGGCCCTGCGCGCGATCATCCCGGTTATGACCAGCAGCACCACGCCGAGCACGGCCAGGGCCAGGCTCATCAAGTATGCGGTGCGGTAGCCGAGCTGGTGGGCCAGGCCGAGCAGCGGACCGGCGAGCATGCCGCCCGCGGTCAGCGTGTTGGAGTACAGCGTGGTGGTGAAGCCCGGCCGGTCCGGGGCCAGCGCCTGGAAGTAGGAGATGCCCACGCCCATCAGCGCCGAGATCACCACCGCGTTGAGCGCCTGGGCCGCGGCGACCTGCCAGGTGGCCACGGTGGCCGCCATGCTCGCCTGGTACACCACCGAGACCACCGCGCCGAGCAGCACCAGCCGCCGCTGGTCCAGCTTCACCGCGAGCACCCCGAAGCCCAGCATCAGCGGGATCTCCAGCGCGGCGCACAGCCCGAGGATCAGGCCCGCGTCGGACTCGGTGCCGCCCAGGTCCGCGGTCACGTACAGCGGCAGCGCCTTGCCCCCCAGCGACAGCGCGCCCTGCAACGCGGCGAAGGCCAGCACCGCGCACACCAGCTCCGGCCGCGCCGGACCGCCCGGCCGACCGGTCAGCCGGGACGAGCTGTGGCCGCCGAGCTCCGGCAGCCGGAAGGTGAACACCGCGACCAGCAGGTAGAACCCGGCGCTGGCCAGGTACAGCCCGGTGTACCCGGCCCAGGACACCAGCAGCGCGGCCAGCGGCGGCCCGCCCACCCAGGCCAGCGAGATCAGCGTGCGCAGGCTGCTGATCACCACCGGCGCCCTGGCCGACCCGCTGCGCTCCACGGCCTGCCGCGCGTAGGCGAACATCTGCGCCAGCACCGAGGAGGCCACCGCCAGCAGGGTCACCGAGATGCCGAGCAGCACCCAGTAGTCGCGCACCACGGCGAAGGCCAGCGAGCCCAGCGCGCCCGCCAGCGAGCCGGCCACCAGCAGGTTGCGCCGCACCGCCCGCCGGTCGGACAGCCTGCCGAGGTACGCGCTTACCACCAGCCCCGCCAACGGCATGACCAGCAGGAAGCCGCCAAGGCCGACTGGGCCGACGCCGACCTGGGTGGTCAGGAACAGCCCGAAGAACGGCATCGCCAGCGCGACGGCCAGACCCACCGAGATGCTGACCGAGGCCAGTGGCAGCAGCGAGCGGAAGGTCAGCGGTGCGGGGGACTCGCTGGTGAGCGTCACCCGGTCATCCTCCCCGCCGCGCCCCCGTCGATCACCTGGTTTGTCGGGCCTTGCTCGTAGGCTGGCGACCACTGGCGAGGCGAGGAGACATCGGTGGCGGAGACGACGGTGGCCGAGCTGCGGGCCGAGCTGGCCGCGCTCGAGGACCCGAAGATGCGCGCGGTGAACGAGAAGCACGGCGACGACCACGGGGTGAACCTGGGCAAGCTGCGTGCGATCGCCAAGCGGCTGAAGACCCAGCAGGACCTGGCCCGCGAGCTCTGGGCCACCGGCGACACCGCGGCCAGGCTGCTGGCGCTGCTGATCTGCCGTCCGAAGGCCTTCGAGCGGGACGAGCTGGACGCCATGCTGCGCGAGGCGCGCGTCCCCAAGGTGCACGACTGGCTGGTGAACTACGTGGTGAAGAAGGGCCCGCACGCCGAGGAGCTGCGGCAGGCCTGGTTCGCCGACCCCGACCCGGTGGTGGCCAGCGCGGGCTGGGCGCTGACCAGCGAACGCGTGGTCAAGAAGCCGGAGGGCCTCGACCTGTCCGGCCTGCTCGACCTCATCGAGGCGCGGATGAAGCAAGCCCCGGACCGGTTGCAGTGGGCGATGAACCACTGCCTGGCCCAGATCGGCATCGAGCACGCCGGGCACCGCGCCCGCGCCCTGGACATCGGGGAGCGCCTTGAGGTGCTCAAGGACTACCCGACCCCGCCGAACTGCACCTCCCCGTTCGCGCCCAGCTGGATCAACGAGATGGTGCGCCGCCAGGACGCGAGTAGGTAGACCTGGCAAGCCCGCCGGGCGAGGATGATCTTTCGGCTACGGACGGGAGATCAGGGTGCGGTTGCGGCAGTGGGGCGTGGCGGGCATGGCGGGTGTGGCGTTACTCGGCGCGGGCGGGGTGCCCGCGCTGGCCGCCGACGGGGTGCCTGCCAGGCTGAAGGCTTTCTACCAGCAGCAGCTCAGCTGGGCGCCGTGCGCGGCCCTGGCCGGGCTGGAGTGCGCGACGGTGGTGGTCCCGATGGACTACGCCAAGCCCGGCGCGGAGCGGGTGCAGGTGGCGATCAGCCGCCGCAAGGCCACCGACCCGGCCGGTCGGCGCGGGGTGCTGCTGGTCAACCCCGGCGGTCCTGGCGGTTCGGGGCTGGGGCTGCCGAACCGGTTCGCCGGCCAGCCGGTCGGCCGGGTCTACGACGTGGTCGGGTTCGATCCGCGCGGGGTGGGGCAGTCCACCCAGCTGCGGTGCGAGGCCAGCCTGCTGGAGCTGCCGCAGCCATCCCGGCCGACCGAGGCGCAGCTGCCGAACTTCACCGCGACGGCCCGGGATGTCGAGGACGGGTGCGTGCGCGCGGGCGGGGACTACCGCAAGCACGTGACCACTCGCAACACCGCGCGGGACATGGACGTCATCCGCGGCGCGCTGGGTGAGAAGAAGATCAACTACTTCGGCTACTCCTACGGCACCTGGCTCGGCGCGATGTACGGCACGCTGTTCCCGCGCAACCTGGACCGCAGCGTCCTGGACTCCGCGATGGACCCGAACAAGACCTGGCACGAGCAGGACCTCGACTCGGCGCACTCGATCAAGTTCAACTTCGACTCCTGGGCCGCCTGGACCGCCGCGCGGCACAAGACCTTCCGCCTGGGCACCACCCCGGCGCAGATCCGCGCGGGACTGGACGAGATCGCCGCCGCGCTGGCCACCAAGCCGGTCGGCGGGCTGGGCGACGTCACCGACCTGGACACCTTCACCGGCTTCTACACCCGCTACCGCGCGGTGTGGGCCGGGTTCTCCCAGCAGGTCCGCGAGCTGCTGGACTCCTTGCACGGCAACGGGAATCCCGAGCTGGCCAAGCGCAACGCCGCCCTGCTGGAGCTGGCCAAGCGTTCGCTGGTCAAGCCGACCTCGGCCGGCGCCTTCCAGGCGGTGACCTGCGAGTGGGACTGGCCGAGCGACCAGCGGGACTACTACCGGGACATGCGGCAGTGGCGGGACAGCCACCCCTACGGCCGCACGGTGTCCTTCCTGGCCCCCACCAACTGCGCATTCCGCGGCTTCACCCGCACCGAGCCGCTGCCCCGGATCACCCGCACCGCCTACCCGACCGGCCTGGTCGTGCACGCCGAGGGCGACACCCAGACCGCCTACCCCAACGGGGTGGCGATGGCCGAAACCCTGCGGCACCACCTGATCAGCGTGCCCAACGACGGTGAGCACGGCCAGTACGGCAGCGGCGGCGCCTGCGTGGACAGCACGGTCAACCGCTACCTGGTCGACGGCATCCTGCCGGCCACCCGCTCGGAGTGCGCAGGCGTGGACAAGCCGGCCGACATCCCGGTCGACGGCGCCACCGTGCAGGCCCCGCAGGGCGAACCGGATGTGGTCGAGCTGGCCACCGGGATCGTGCGGCGGCTGGAGACCAGCGGCATCCACTGACCACCGGGTCCGTGCCCTGTCCATCCCGGCAGGGCACGGACCGCGGTTCACTTCAGCGGGGTTGTCACCGTCTTGACCGTGGTGTTGCCGCCGCGGTCCTTCACCACCGCGAGCACCAGCAGGCTGTCCGCCCGGTGCGCGCCGGGGGACCGGTACTTCGCCAGCGGGACCTCCGCCGCCCAGGCCTTCTCGTCGCCGGTGGTGGTGAGCCGCTCGCCGTTGACGTACAACCGGGTCTGCGCGATGCCACTGGGATCGGCCGCGGTGCCGTTGACCTTCAGCGCCTCTCCGTCCACTGTGGACGTCAGCGTGACCTGTGGACCGTCCCGCTCGGTGCGCGTTCCCGGTTCGGGGAAGGGGTTCTTGGCCAGTTCGACCGTCTCGTCGGCCAGTGGGGCCGGGCGGGTGGGCGGCACCCTGCGGTGGGTGGCCTGCTCGTAGGCGTAGGCGAAGGACAGCAGGGTGTTGTCCTGGTAGGCCGGGCCGGCGAAGGTCAGGTTCACCGGCATCCGGGTGTCCTCCATCAGCCCCATCGGCACCGACACGCTCGGGATGCCCAGCAGCCGCATGGTCTGGTTCATGGTGGACAGCCGGGTGCCGTTCTTCCTGGCCGCCGCGTTGGCCGCCTTGTCCACATCCGCCTCGGCCCGGCCGATGTCGGTGTTGGCCGGGAACACCACGCCGTCCAGGCCACGCGCCTTGAGCCAGTCCTCGAAGTCGGCCTTGCGGGTGTTCTCCAAGCCCCGCAACGACTCCGCCAGTCCCGGCACCTCGCTCCACTGGTTGGGCACCCCCTCGGCCACCAGCCGGGGATGGTTGCGGAAGAACTCCAGGTTGTCCACGCCCTCCTTCTCCTCGATCGAACCGGGGTCGACCGGGAAGACCTTGGCCATGTCCACCTGGGTCCAGGAGCTCAGCCGCGGGTCGCCGACGGACTTGAGGAACCGCTCCGCGCTGTAGGCGTCCACTTTTTCCATGGTGCGCAGGAAGTCCGGCGGCAGCAGGCCGCGTTCGTAGGCCGACACCGCGCCTACCCGGTCGAGCTCCTGGTTGTGCGCCACCGGGAAGTCCACCGGCACCACCTCGGCGCCCAGCTTGCGCAGGTCTTCGGCCGCCTGCTGCCACAGGACGCGGACCGACGGCCGGATCTCGATCGGGTCGGTGCCGCCGAGGTCCTCGCCGATGTAGATCTTCGGCACGCCCAACCGCTTGCCGCGCAACGCATCCGGCTTCCGCAGCGAGGCGTGGTCGGCCGGGCGCAGCTGCTCCACCGAGGGCAGCGCGACCGCGCGCTGGTCCCGCCAGAAGTCGGTGGCGGTCTGCTCGTCCTTGACCGCGATGGTGTTGAGCAGGGTGAGCAGGTCGTCCATGCCGCGCGTCTGCGGGACGATCACGTCCATCACCGGCCACAGCGGCCAGTTGCCGCGGATGGAGAGCAGGCCGCGGGAGGGGGTGTAGGCGACGAGTGCGTTGTTGGAGGCGGGGGAGCGACCGGAGGAAACCGTCTCCTCGCCCATGCCGAACACCGCGAAGTTCGCCGCGGTGGCCACCGCGGAACCGTTGGAGGAACCGGAGTTCCAGGCCGCGGCCAGGTAGTCGCGGTGGTAGGGACTCTCCGGGCGGCCGTACAGCCCGCGCTGCATGCCACCGGCGGCCATCGGCGGCATGTTCGTCTTGCCGATCAGCACCCCGCCGGCCTCGCGGATCTTGCGCACGGTGAAGGCGTCACTACCGGCCACCAGGTCCTTGAACGCCGGTGATCCCGAGGCCACGGTGAGCCCCTTGACCATGTAGCTGTCCTTGACCGTGAACGGGATCCCGTCCAGCGGCCCGAGCACCTTGCCCGCCGCGCGCCGCTGGTCGGCGGCCGCGGCCTCGGCCAGCGCCTCCGGGTTGGGCACCACGACCGAGTTCAGCCTGATCCCGTTGGCGTCGTAGGCCTGGATGCGGTTGAGGTACATCGCGGTCAGCTCGACGCTGGTCAGCGCGCCCGAGCCGAGCGCGCGCCCGATCTCGGCGATCCCGGCGTCCTGGAGCACGAACGGCTTGGGCGGCTGGCTGGGCTCCGGGCCGGTGCAGCCGGTGGCGAGCAAGGTCAGGCCGAGACCGAGGGCAAGCAGGACCCGGCTGCCTGGTGGCGACGACCGGGGCAGGTGATGGTGCATGGTGCGGTTCCTCCGTGGTGCCAGGCGGGCGGGCCACGAAGCACTTTTCCAGCAACATCATCGGGGCGAGGAGGCCATACCGGGAAAACCTCCGGTGGAACTGCCGATCAGGAAGGAGCGGCTGCGGTCAGGCCGGTGAGCAACAGGTCCAGCGCCCGCTCGAAGTCCTGTTCCGGCCGGGCCGCGCCGAGTGCGGGCAGGGCCCGGCTGAAGTGCGGCAGCTTGGCCGGATCCACCCGCCGGAGGTAGATCTCGGTGTGCCCGGTCTCGCCGGGTTCGCTGTGCGCGCGGGCGAACCCGGCGGTGGTCAGCAGCAGTGAGCCGAAGATCAGGCCGTTCAGCGCGCCCAGCGCTTGGCGCACGCCGTCATCGTCAAGACCGGCTTCGTAGAGCGCGCCGATCAGGTCGTCGATCGGTTGCAGCGCGCGCAGTGTGGTGGGGTTGGCCTGGTCGGTGACCAGGGCCAGCGGCACCACCGGGTGGCGGCTGAGCACGCGGTAGAAGCTCAGCGCGGTGGCGCGGACCCGCTCGGCCCAGGGCAGGGCCGGGTCGGGGCGCTCGATCTCGGCGTAGACCCGCGCGGCGATGCCGTCCAGGATGTCGGTCTTGTTCGCCACGTGGTTGTACAGCGCCATCGCCTCGACGCCGAGGGACTTGGCCAGCTTGCGCATGGACAGCCCGTCCAGGCCCTCCGCCGCGGCCAGCGCGAGGGCCGCGTCCAGGACCTTCTCCCGGTTCAACGGCTCCCTGCGCGCCATCCGGTTCTCCCTCGCTTGACAGGTTTACGGTGTACATATCATATTTACAGCGTACATATACGCCGTAAGTGGGGGTGAGTGCGCTGACTGAGGTCATCGTGGTGGGCGGCGGGCCGACCGGGTTGCTGCTGGCTGCCGAGCTGCGCCTGGCCGGGGCCGATCCGTTGGTGCTGGAGGCGGCCGACGGGGCGCTGCGCCGGACCCGCAGCCTGGGCCTGCGCGGCCTCAACGGCCGGACCGTGCAGTCGCTGCGGCTGCGCGGACTGACCGATCGGCTGGCCGCGGCCCAGGCAGAGCTGTTCGACCTGCTCGCCTCCGGCGGGGAAGCTGACGGCGAGGACCCGACCCGCGACCTGGTGCGCTTGCTCTCGGCGAACCGGGCCAAGGGGCACTTCGGCGGCCTGCCACTGATCGAGGACGCGGCCGATCCCGGGGGCCCGCCCACCCAGTTCGTCCTCCAGCAACACGTGCTGGAGCGGCTGCTGGCCGACCGGTTGGCAGAGCTGGGCGTCCGGATCCGCGCCGGCTGCCCGGTGGTGGACGTGCAGCCCGAGGACACCGGGGTCCGGGCGGTGCTGGCCGACGGGAGCTCGGTACGCGCGGCCTACCTGGTGGGCTGCGACGGCGGCCGCAGCACCGTGCGCAAGCGGGCCGGGATCGCCTTCCCCGGCACGGACGCGACGATGACCGGCCGGACGGCTGTCGCCCAGCTCGCCGATCCCGGCGCGATCACCGCCGCCCTGCACGGCCCGCGCGGGCTGCTCAGCCTGTCGATGGTGCCGGGGGAGATCGCCACCATCGAGTTCGACGGCGGACCGGCCGACCGGGACGAGCCGGTCACCGCCGAGGAGATGGCGGCCAGCATCAGCCGGGTCAGCGGGACCGAGGTGACCATCACCGAGCTGGCCGCCGCCATCCGGTACAGCGACAACACCAGGCAGGCCGAGACCTACCGGCGGGGCCGGGTGCTGCTGGCCGGGGACGCCGCGCACGTGCACTCACCGATCGGCGGGCAGGGCCTCAACCTCGGGTTGCAGGACGCGCTGAACCTCGGCTGGAAGCTCGGCCTGGTGGTGCGCGGCCTGGCCCCGGAGTCGCTGCTGGACAGCTACACCGCCGAGCGGCACCCGGTGGGGGAGCGGGTGTTGCGCAACACCAGGGCCCAGGTGGCGCTGCTGCGGCCCGGCGCTCAAGTGGCCGCATTGCGCGAAGTGTTGCGGGAGACCCTGACGATCCCGGCGGCCAAGCGGCACTTCATCGAGATGGCCAACGGGCTCGACATCGACTACGCCCCGGGCTCCGCACACCCTCTCGTCGGCCGGTTCGCACCGCCGCTCGAACTGACCGGTGCCGACCCGCTGCCGGTGCTGCTGGGCGGGGGCCGCGCGGTGCTGCTGGACCTGGTGGACCGCAAGGAGATCCGCGATATCGGGGCGGGCCACGCCGACCGGGTCCGGGTGGTCGGCGCGGCCTGCCCGTCCCATCCGGAACTGACCGCGGTGCTGCTCCGCCCGGACGGCTACGTCGCCTGGGCCACCTCGGACGCCGAGCTGACCGGGCTGCCCGAGGCGCTGGACAGCTGGTTCGGTCCCGCGCTGATGCTCAGTCCCTGACCTGCCTGGCCTTCTCGTTGCGGGCCACCGCGGACCAGGACTTGTCCTGGCACAGCAGGCAGTCCGCGCCGAAGAAGATCTCCCGGGCGTTCGCATCACCGGAGAGCCAGTGCCGGAACCACGCGGTCATCACTCCGGCAGCGCGGATCCGGGTGTCACCGGGGAAGAAGTGGTCGGCTCCCTTCAGCTCGGCGAAGACCGCGGGCACGTGCCCGGCCCAGGAGTAGCGGCCGCGGACGTAGACCGAGGGCACGATGAGGTCGAGCTGACCGGCCAGGAACAGGCTCGGCCCGTTGAGCGCGGGCACCGAGCCCTGCGGGCCGGGCATGAGCGGAACGGTGGTGTCCACCAACGGATCCGCGCCGGCCGCGATCGCGCCGCCACCGCCCTGGGAGTGACCGGCCGCGCCCACCTTCGTCTCGTCGATCTTGCCGTGGAAGACGCTGCCCGGCCGGGAATCCTCGGCGATCAGGAAGCGCGCGCCGTCGAGCATCTCCCGGCCGGAGCCCGCTTGGGTGGTGTTCGCCGCCGCGACCACGAAGCCCCAGGAGGCCAGGTGGCGCAGTTGCGCGTCATAGGGTTCCGGGGAGACGCCGGTGCCGTTGCCCCAGACCAGCACCGGGTGCTGGATGCCGCCGCTGCCCAGGTCGCTCGGGTAGTAGAGGGTGTGGTCGGGGCCGCCGCGGACCTTGGTCACCGCGTGCGGCCCCGGCGCCTCGAAGTGGCTGGGCGGGGCCGCGGCGGCCTGGACGGGTGTCAGGAGCAGGGCCGTGGTGATGAACGCCAGTCCTGCCATCCGCCTCGATCGGTACGCCATTGTTCCTCCTCTTGGCCGGATGCCCGTCATCATCACAGCGGGCGGTTCGGCTGAGTACGGAACCGGATCCAGACTTTTCCACAGCGGATTGTGACCGGCCACAACACCTCTAGCGGGGCTGCTCCGGTGGTCCGTACGGCCCCTGCGGCGGGGGCGGCCAGTACCCGGGCTGCTGTGCGAGCTGCGCCTGCTGCCACCGCTGGTGCTCGGCCAGCCGCGCCTGCCGCGCCGCGTGGTAGAACTGCCGCGAGGCGGGCAGCGCCAGCAGCACGATCGACGCGCCCGCGCACAACAGGATCGCCACCCCGGTGACGTCGACCAGAACCCCGTACCACGGCAGCGAAGAGAACGCGCCGAAGACGACGAACCCGAGGTTGGCCAGCACCGCCGCACTGCCCAGGATCCAGATCAGGATCCGGGCCGGGTTGCGGCCGCTGCCCGACAGCAGGGCCAGCAGGACGGCGACGAGGGCGAAGAGGAGCGCGCCGACGGCGAACACGGTCAGGCCGAGTCCGGCCACCCTGGTCAGCAGTTCGTCGCCGGTCAGTTTTCCTTGCTGGAAGTGGTATTCCGGGATGGCGAAGAAACCGCCGACCATGGCCACCAGCGCCCACGCCCCGGCGCCCGCGAACAGGAAGTTGCCCAGCAGCACCGGGTTCGGCGCCTTGGGCAGGGCGGGGGCGGTCATGCCGTGGCCTCGATCCCGTTGCGGCGCCTGCGGACCAGCCAGAAGCCGACTACCAGCCAACCGGCCAGTGGGATCGTGGCCAGGGTCCAGAACAGCGCGTTCGAGGTGGCCGGAGCGGGTGTGCGCAGCGCCTCGGTCAATGGGCGTTTGGTGGTCAGGCCACCGGCCCACACCGTGCGGCCGTCGGTGTTCTCGCCGTGCAGCGCGTTCTTGGCCGAGGCCGCCAGGGCCGGGTGTTCGCGGGAGAACCTGGTGCCGTCCATGGGTCTGCGGTCGACCTGGCTGAAGTTCACCCCGCCGTAGATGAAGGTGTGGGTGTAGATGACGTTGCCCTCGGTGGTGGTGCGGGTGATGTTGAACTCGCCGTTCCGGTACGAGTGCACGTACCGGTCGAAGACCTCCCGCGGCGTCCACTTGTCCTGGGAGGCCCAGCGGCTGATGTCACCCCGGTTGATCACCTCGGCGTAGGCGGTGCGCTTGGTGATCTCGCGCTTGCGGAACCACTCGGCGGCGACCCGGCTGGCGTAGACCCGGCGCAGGTCGGCGTACTCCGGCGCCTTGTTCACCGCGTCCTGCACCTGGGGCAGGATCTGGGTGCGGTAGACCTGCTCGTTGTGCCGGGTGATCTCCGGATCCTGTTGCGCGTCACAGGAGACGTCCCCGGTCTGCTTGCTCTTGTAGTACTCGGTCTCCATCTTCACCTGCAACGGCGTGTCCAGGATGAACAGCTCGTTGCCGTCCTCGCGCACCACGGCGGGGGCGGGCACGATCCACTGCCGCATGGACACGCAGCGGGTCTTGCCGCGCAGGGCGTCCCAGTACCGCTTGCCGCCCGGGCTGTCCGGGTGGATGAACCTGGCCACCGACTTCTTCATCGCCAGGTCCGCCTCCAGCAGCACCCGGCCCGCGTCGGTCCTGCCGAACTGCGCGTCGATGATCCGGTTCGGCTCGTCCGGGTTGAGGTTGACCCAGAACTTGTCCGGGGTCAGCGCCAGCCAGACGAAGAAGGAGTCCGAGGCCAGCCGCGCGTTGCGCCTGCCGCCGAAGGACTGCTGGTCCTCCGGCAGGCTGTCGGCCTTGAACGCGTACTGCACGCCGGGGCCGTTGTGGTAGGTGTCGGAGACGTAGCGCAGCTCCAGGTTGGTGAAGTCCACCCCGCCGAGGTCCGGCTCCAGGTCGGCGCGGTTGCCTTCGGGGTTGTCCTCGGTGGTCTCGATCAGGGACTCGCGGATCGCCTCCTGCTCGGCGGCTTCCTCGGGGGAGTCCGGCGCGGCCTCGACCAGGTCGGTGAACGGGGTGTCCGCGGTGAACTGGCCCGGCGGGGTGAGCACGCCCGGCCCGGCGCGCCGGCCGCCGGACTGCGCGAGTTCTGATTTCTTCTGCGGCACGGCGCGGAAGTGCCGGACCTCCATCGGCACCCCGGCGGCAGCAGCCATCTTCTTGATCCGGTCGATGGTGGCCTTGCTCGGCTGGGCGCCGAAGACGTAGACGACCTCGCAACGGGCCACCTCGGCGATCTTGAGGATGTCCGCGAGCTGCTTCCACTGCTCCTTGCCGAGCTTGTTGCCGGACTTCTCCTCGAAGATGAGCTTCGTCTTGGTGAAGTCGGCGACGTCCAAGGGGCGGTTGAACTTCGCCATGTCCGGCGGCAGCTTTGCCTTGATGTCGGCGGGGATCTGCTCGTTGAACCGGAACTCGCCCTGCTCCAGCAACCCTTCCCGCTCGAAGTACTCCACCTTGAAGAACCGCTCGAAGCCTTCCTGGCCGCCGCGGACGCGGCTGTTCTGCCCGCGCACGACGCCTGCCCGCCAGCGCTCCCAGTCCGGCGCCTTCCACCTGGGACTGTTGCGGCGGTCCAGCGCCTTGCGCCACTCGGCGAACATCTTCTCCACCGAGCCTGCCTTGTACTCGCTGGGATCGTCGAGCTCGGCCAGCGCCGCCACCGACGGCTCCGCGACGGCCATCAGGGCCGCGGAGTTCGAGCGGTTGCGGGCCAGGTGGAAGAACCGCCAGGACGCCCAGTCACTCGCCTCCTGCAGCGTCACGTAGGACTTCCAGCGCGCGTACAGGTGCTCCTTCGTGCCCATCTTCAGCTCGTCCCACTTGGCGAAGGAGTCGACCTGGATGGCCGCGAGATCCGGTGGCGGCGGGACCGCGTTCAGGTGGTCGTAGTCGTCGTACTCGTACACACCCCGGATGTCGTCCGCCTGCCCAGCGGCCACCCCGGGCAGCTCGAAGGGCGGCGCGGCGAAGGCCGGTGCGAACGGCAGTCCGGCCAGTAACAGGACAGCGGCGATGACCAGAGTCGCGAGCCGACGCCCCAGGCTCGCGGGTGTGTTCCCCAGCACGCCCTCAGTATGGGCGGGCGGTCAACCGCTCCAGCGGGCCAGAACGGTGTGCAATCGCTTGTGGTCGCCGAGTTCCACCATGTGCGCCAGGTTCAGCTCCGGCGTGTAGGACCGGTCGGCGTCCGGCCGGCGGACCCAGAAGTACCCGATGGTGGTGCTGCGGTTGGTCCGTTCGCCGGGGGTGTGCTGCCATTCCGCCGGTGCGGAGCGGCGCAGCACCTCGCCCCAGTACCAGCTGGCGCCCTCGACGAAATCGTTGTGCTCCTGGAACTTCGCCGTGGTCGGCGTCTCCCGGAACACCGCCTCGGTGAGCGCGTCGAGCGAGTCGGCGGTGAAGTCCCAGTCCTCCCCGGCGCCGTAGCGGGCGCGCCAGGCCGGGAACTCCTGCTCGCGCCGGGCCAGCCAGGCGTCCAGCTCGGCAGACGGTTCCGGACGGGGCACGTCGAGGCCGGGGGTGTAGTCCTTCTCCGGCGCCCAGCCCGGGTGGGTCTGGCGGTACTCGCGCACGGCCTCCTGCCAGGCGCGGTGGGTCCGGCGGAACTCGGTGCCGTCCCGGCGCTGGATCGCGGCGGCGACCAGGTCCAGCGGCGCGGTGTCCTCGAGGCCGAGCTCCGCCGCCGGGCGGAGGACCGGCAGCCCACTTGACGGGGCGGCCCAGCGGCCACCGGCGACCCGCAGCAGCATCTCGCCCAGGTAGGCCACCACGCACTCCAGGAACGGCAGCTGGTCGGGGTCGGTCAGCTCTTCTGTGTCCTCGATCCGGTCCAGCAGCTCGGCTTCCAGCGCGATCAGGGACCCGGGGGAGAAGTCCAGGTCAGCGCGGCCGGAGAGGAGGTCGTCGAGCACGTCGATCTTGATGTGCACGTCCTCGACCCAGTCACTGATGTCCACCGCGCCAGCCTACGGCGGGGGGTCGAAGGCGCGCAGTTCCTCGCTGGTGAACGGTGGTTGACGGAGTCCTTGCCGGCGCGGTCCGGTGATCGCGGCCAGCAGCACGTGCCGGTTCATCACCCGACCGGCCGGGCGGGACAGGGTGAACAGGTCGTGCTGGAGGTCGGCGATGGGCCGGGAGTACGCGCCGACCGCGCCGATCCGGTCCTGCAACCGGTCGCGGAGCCGGCCGAGGCGGCCGGGGCGGGGGCCTTCGGTCTGCTCGTGCCGGAGGTCGAGGCCGGTGGCCAGGTCCCAGGCGGTGCGGGAGGCGCGGGCCACGGTGCGCTGGAGGTGCCTGGTGCCGGTCCGGCCGCGGTCGAGGGCCGCGCGCAGGCGCAGGGCGGCGAGCATGGCGGTGCCCATGCCGTGGCCGTAGACCGGGTTGAAGGTGGCGCAGGCGTCGCCGATGGCCAGGAACCCGGCAGGCACCGGGCGCAGGCGGTCGAAGTGCCGGAGCCGGTTGGCGTCGGTGCGGAAGCCGAAGGCCGGGCCCAGCGGTGTGGCCAGCGCCAGCAGCCGGGCCAGGCTGGGGTGGGGGAGGGCGGCGGTGAACTCGCGGAAGGCCGCGGGCTCGGTGCTGGGCTGGCTGCCGGGCGCGCCGGAGAGGGTGACCATCCACTGGTCGTCCTCGATCGGCACGATGACGCCGCCACGCCGGGGCTCGCCGGGGCCGGTCTGGATGTTGAGGATGGGGAAGCCGGGGCCGACGTGCGCGGGTGCCCGGTAGGCGGCGCTGGCGTAGAAGATGCCGGGGTTCACCCGCTCCTCGGCGACCTCGGGGAAACCCAGTTCGCGCAGCCAGCGCGGCGAGACCGACCGGCGGCCGGTGGCGTCCACCACCAGGTCGGCGGCCAGCGTGCCGGACTCGCCCAGCCGCGCGCCGGTGATCCGGGCGGTGTCGCCGGTGAGACCGCGCACGGTGGTGCGGTCGAGGAACTTGACATTGGCAAGATCGTGCACCCGGTGGCGGATGGTCGCCTCCAGCAGGCCGCGGGTGCAGCCGATGATGAACTGCCTGCCCGGGTAGCGCATGTTCCAGCCGAACGGGATCAGCCCGACATAGCGGCCCGGCATGTTGAAGTGCTGCGCCCCAGCCGCGTACAGCGCCTCGGTGACGCCGGGGGCGAGCAGGTCCAGCGCGCGGGCGCCGCCGCCGGAGAGGGTGTGCGTGTGCCGGGCGTGCGGGACGCCCCGGCGGTCGCCGGGATCGGCGTCGGCCGCGTCCTGCTCGGCCACGGTCACGGTGCGCGCGTGCGGGGCCAGCGCGAGCGCGGCGCACAGGCCCGCGATGCCGCCACCGAGGACCAGGGCGTGCGCGAAGTGGGGCATGGGTTCCAGCATGCCCAGTGTCGCCACACCGCGCACGGCCCACGCTCACCAGGTCGCGGCGAACTGCCCCTCCAGCGCGCCGTCGCGGGCGGAGAACACGGCGTTTGCCTTCTCGATGACCGGCCGCCGGTGTCAGTCCGAACAGGACAGTCCGATCGGGTCAGTCCACAGCGGACCGCACCACGGTCCGGATGGCCGGTTCCTGGTCCAGCTCGGCCTGGATGTCGGCCAGGGTCTGTGCGGACAGCGCCTCGCGCCAGGCCTGTTCCGCGCGCAACATGGCCGATTTCACCTGGCACGGGCCGGTCGGCTTGGGGCTGAGCTCGCCGATCCGGCCGCCGCAGCGGATCTCCTCGCAGCGGAAGGCCGGCTCGTTGCCCTCGATGGCCAGCACCACGTCCAGCAGGGTGATCTCGGTCAGCGGCTTGGCCAGGGTGAAGCCGCCACGGGAACCCGCGGTGGAGACCAGCAGGCCGGCCCTGACCAGTTGCTGGAGCTGCTTGTTCAGGTACGGCGCGGGCAGGCCGTGGGCGCGGGCGAGCTGACCGGTGCCCAGTGCGGCCGGTCCGGCCATGTTCAGGTTGAGCAGCGTGTGCAGTGCCCACTCGACGCCCTTGCCCATTCTCATGACGGACAGAATTCCATGACGGGGGCCTGCGCACGTGTTCGCTGTCCTGCTAATCTGGATACTGGATGTCCAGATTAGTGGAGTCAAGCCGGGGAAGCCGGCGAGAGGAGCAACCATGAAGGTCGTCGTGATCGGCGGAACGGGTCTGATCGGGTCGAACGTGGTCGCCCGCCTGGGTGAGCACGGGCACGAGGCGGTGGCCGCCGCCCCCTCGACCGGCGTCAACACCCTCACCGGCGAGGGGCTGCGGGAGGTGTTGCGGGGCGCGGACGCGGTGGTCGACGTGTCGAACTCGCCGTCCTTCGCCGACGAGGACGTGCTCGCGTTCTTCCGCACCGCCACCGGGAACCTGGTCGAGGCTGCCAAAGCGACCGGGGTCGGCCACTACGTCGCGCTCTCGGTGGTCGGCTCCGAGCGTGCGCCGGACTCCGGCTACCTGCGCGCGAAAGTGGCCCAGGAGCAGCTGATCCGCGCTTCCGGACTGCCCTTCTCGCTGGTGCTGGCCACCCAGTTCTTCGAGTTCGCCGATGGCATCGCCGACAGCGCGACCACCGACGGCGTGGTCATCCTGCCCGACGGCGCGGTGCAGCCGGTGGCCGCGGCCGACGTCGCCGCCCTGGTGGCCAGGACCTCGGTCGGCACGCCGCTCAACGGGGTGGTGGAGATCGGCGGCCCCGAGGTCTTCGGCATGGACGAGTGGATCCGCACCGTGCTGGCGGCGCGCGAGGACGCCCGCCAGGTGGTCACCGACCCTGCCGCCCGCTACTTCGGCACGCTGCTCGACGGCAAGACGCTGATCCCCGGCCCCGGCTCGCTGGTCGGCGAGACCTCGCTGGTGGGCTGGCTGGCCAGCTGACGCCGGCGGGCTGAGCTGGGCAAGATCGGAATTGTCGGTGGCCGCCACTACGTTCTGCCGAGTCCCCGTCACGGAGGTGTGACCGGGACTCGGCAGAAGGAGATGGTGCGTTGTCCGATTGGCAGAGGTCGAGCACGGCCCGGGTGCTGGCGCCCGCCCGGCCGCGCAAACTGGCCAAGGTCCCGTTCGTCGAACTGGCCGACGGACGGGTGCAGGGGGTGGTGTCCAGTGGCTCGGACATCGGGCGGGTGTACGTCTCCTCGGTCGCGGCAGGCACGTACGCGTTCACCTGTAGCACCAACAACAACCGCCCGTGCGGCGGCGCCCGCGGCTACTTCTGCAACCACATCCTGGCGCTGGTCACCGAGGCGGTCGTGCAGTACGGCGGCGAGCGGGTGGCGCGCTACCTGCGGGTCGAGCCGGGGGAGCTGACCGGGCAGGACATCGCCGCGACCATGAGCCACGCCAACCCGCCGCAGGGGGACAGCAACGCGGCCGCGCCGGTGTTCAGCCAGTTCCTGCGGCACCTGGCCTACCTGGAACTCGCCCCGAGCACCGCGCCGCTGCCGGAGATGCAGTGGTTCCCCTCGACCAGGGCGGTGGTGTGATGCGCGCCGACCTGCTCGCCGATCCCGTTGCCGGACTTGACGAAGCCCTGGCCGCGATCGACGCCTTCGACGGGGCGCTGGTCGCCGGTCTGCTCCGTCCGCAGCACGCCGGTCTGCTCGAGCTCGCCGACGCTTTAGCGGGCTCGCCGCTGGCGGACCGGGTCGCCGAGGCGGTGGCGAAGACCGCGGCCGGGGCGGCGGGGGAGGAGCACTTCCTCGTGCTCGCCGCGGCCCGCACCGCGCTGTTCGGCTCGGTGCACGACGCGCTGCTGGCCCGCGTCACCGAGGCCACCGGTCGCGCTCTGGACACGGACATCGAGTCCGCGCCCGGTGCGCCCCAATCGCCGAACCTGCTTGCCGCCGCCCGATCCTGGCTGGCCGACCTGGCCCGTGCCGGGTGGCAGGGCATCGACCACGACCTGGTTTCCGGTGCCGCGCCAGTGGTGTCCGCACTGCTGCCAGAGCCCGGCCTGCGGCGACTGGCCGCCCTGCTGGACGGTTTCGCGGCCGAGCTCGCCGCGTCCTGCCCCGGGGCGGCGCTGGACCGGGTCCCGTTGCGCCGCTGGGCCGACCTGTGGTCCCGCGCGATGCTGCTGACCCTGGACAGCCCCGCTCCCGCCATCAGCACGGCCACCGGCCGCCTGCTGCCGCTCGGCGTCGACCTGCACGAGCACCCGACCGCCGCGCAGGCCCAGGTGCACGCGGTGTTCGAGCCTGCCGACGGACCGGCCCGGCTGGTGCGGGCCAGCGTGTCCGCGCCCAAGCCGGACACCATCATCGGCGCGGGGATCTGGCAGCTGCTGCGGCCGCACCTGTCGCTGCTGACCGCGGTCAGCGAGGGCCGCGCGATGGAGCTGACCGACATGCCGGTCACCGCCGAGGGCGACCTGCTCTGGCAGGACGAGCACGCCCGCCTCGGCGAACCGGCCGACGCCTTCGCCACCGCCAGGGTGGCGCTGCCTGCCGCGCTCACCCCGGCGACCGCGCCGCTGGACCGGCACCCGGCCCGCATCGCCGTCCCGGTTTTCCTTGAGGGCTATGCCATCGAGCGGGACGAGGACACGCTGACCCTCACCATCGCCGGGCACCGGCTGGCCGTGGACGCCGACCGCATCCCGGTCGCCGGGCCGCTCACACCGGAAGCCGTCGCGACCTCCACCGCGTGCATCGGACTGCTGCGCTGGGAGGCCGGGGACTTCCGCGTGCAGCCGCTGGCCGTGGAGTCCACCGTGCGCAAGAAAACCGTTGCCCTTCAAGCGGGCGCGTGGGCCGGGGGCACCAGCGACAAGGCCGGGGTCAAGGCGGAGAAGGCCGCCACCGACGCTGCCGCCGTGCTGCGCGAGCGCGCCGGAAGGTTGCTGCGGAAATGACTCAGGCGCAGGAGAACCGTCGCCAGGTGTTGTACTGGCGGCTGCTGGCCAGGCTGTTCGACCAGGAGGAGCAGGCCGCGCTGGAGTCGGCCAGCCTCGCCGTGGTCGAGGACATCGGCCTGCCACCGGCCCTGCTGGACCCGCAGGCCGGGGTCGACTCGGTGGTGCAGCGGCATCCGGAACTGGCCGCGGAGTTCGACGGCCTGATGCTCGTCGACCCGGACCCGGACGCGGACCGGGACCAGGCGGCCGAGGTGCGGCGGGCGGCGCTGGTGTCCAAGGTGATGCTCAACGTCTTCGCCACCGGCTCCGGCACGGTCAGCGCCGGGCAGCTGTCCCGCTGGCAGGCCGACGCGGCCTGGCTGGAACGCGCGCTGGGCTGCAAGCCGGGGGAGCTGCGCGGTGGCCGGTCCGGTGGCCGGGGTGTCAGCCCGACCGGCACCGGGATCGGCGGCCCCACGCCCGACCTGGGCAACCTGATCCCGGAGATCGGGCCGGAACTCGCTGCCCTGGAAGGGGATCTGGTCAAGCGGATGCACCTGCGCGAGGTGCTCGCCGACCCGGCGCTGGCCGCGCGGCTGACGCCGAGCATGTCGCTGATCGAGCAGCTGTTGCGGGACAAGGACAACCTCTCCGGGGTGGCGCTGGCCAACGCCAAGTCGCTGATCCGCCGGTTCGTCGACGAGGTCGCCGAGGTGCTGCGCACCCAGGTGGAGAAGGCCACCGTCGGCGCGCTGGACCGCTCGGTGCCGCCCAAGCGGGTCTTCCGCAACCTGGACCTGGACCGCACGATCTGGAAGAACCTGGTCAACTGGAGCCCGGAAGAGGAACGGCTCTACGTCGACCGGCTCTACTACAAGCACACCGCGCGCAAGAACACCCCGCAGCGGCTGATCGCGGTGGTCGACCAGTCCGGCTCCATGGTGGACTCGATGGTCAACTGCACCATCCTGGCCTCCATCTTCGCCGGACTGCCCAAAGTGGACGTTCACCTGATCGCCTACGACACCCAGGCCCTGGACCTCACGCCGTGGGTGCAGGACCCCTTCGAGACCTTGCTGCGCACCAACCTCGGCGGCGGCACCGACGGCACGGTCGCCATGGCGCTGGCCCAGCCGAAGATCGCCGAACCGCGCAACACCGTGGTGGTGTGGATCTCCGACTTCTACGAGTGGCAGAGCGAGCCGCTGTTCGAGAGCATGGCCGCGATCCACCGCTCCGGGGCCAAGTTCATCCCGGTCGGCTCGGTCACCAGCGCCGGCCGGGGCAGCGTGAACCCGTGGTTCCGCGAGCGTTTCAAGGACCTCGGCACGCCGGTGCTCTCCGGTCACATCAGCAAGCTCGTGCACGAGCTCAAGACCTTCCTGACTTCCTGAAAGGCACGACATGTCCGACCTGTTGCGCGCCCCCGCCGAGCTCAAGTACGCCGAGGAGCTGGACTGGCTGGAGTCCATCGACGACAACCCCAAGCCCTTCGCCTGGCGGCTCTCGCCGAAGATGGTGCGCCTGTTCATCCTCGGCGCCGAGCGGTCCGACGGCCTGGACCGGGAGATCGCGCAGAAGTGGTACGGGGACCGGAGTTTCGTCGAGCGGTCCATCGTCACCCTGGCCTCCGACCGGGGCCTGCTGCTGATCGGCGACCCGGGCACCGGCAAGAGCTGGCTGGCCGAGCTGCTGGCCGCGGCGATCTCCCGGAACTCCACCCTGGTCGTGCAGGGCACGGCCGGCACCACCGAGGACCACATCAAGTACTCCTGGAACGTCTCCATGGTCATCGCCAAGGGCCAGTCCAGGCAGTCCATGATCCCCTCGCCGATCATGACCGCGATGGAGCAGGGCGCGATCGGCCGGTTCGAGGAGCTCACCCGCTCCACCAGCGACGTGCAGGACGCGCTGATCTCCATCCTGTCCGAGAAGTACATCTCGGTGCCGGAGCTGGACAGTGACAACATCGTCTTCGCCAAGCCCGGCTTCTCCATCATCGCCACCGCGAACAGCAGGGACCGGGGCGTCAACGACCTGTCCTCGGCGCTGAAGCGGCGGTTCAACTTCGTGCGCATCCCGGTGGTGACGAACAAGAAGAGCGAGACCCAGATCGTCCGCTTCCGCACCGAGGAGCTGTTGCGCCGCCACCAGATCGAGCTGGACGTGCCGCCCACCCTGCTGGACGTGCTGCTGCGCAGCTTCGCCGACCTGCGCGCGGCCGCGGCCGCCGCGGGCAGCGATGACGAGAAGCTGGAGTCCGCGCTGTCCACCGCGGAGCAGATCGGCGTGCTGGAGGACGCCATCCTGCACAGCAACTTCTTCGGCGCCCAGCAGCTGACCGCCCGCACGCTGGCCTCCTCGCTGGTCGGTTCACTGGCCCGGCGCGCGCCGGAGGACCTGGCGATCCTGAACAAGTACCTGCACGGGGTCGTCGAACCGCGCAGCAAGGACGAGGGCGGGAACTGGCCGGAGTTCCTCGAAGGCGGCCGCGACGCGATCGCCACCCTGTCATGAGCGGTGCCTTCGACACCCTGCGCGGCCAGCTGAGCGAGGCCGCCGCCGCGTTCGCGGACGGACCCGGTGCGCTGGAAGGGATCCTGCTCGGCATCGTGGACGACGTGGACCGGGCGGTGCGCGAGCCGCTGGAGATCTTCCCGGTCTGCCACCACTCCCCGGCCTCGGCGGTGGCGATGGCACGGCGGCTGCGGGAGAAGCAGCCCAAGGTGGTCTACCTGGAGCTGTGCGAGGACCTGGCCCCGCTGCTCACCGAGCTGCGCAACTGCCGGTTGCCGGTGGCGGTGCAGGCGTTCGCGTCCGAAGTGGACGGTTTCCCGGCCGACTGGTCGCCGCTGTCGGTGGTCGCGCCGATCACCGAGGCATCCGCGGAGTACCAGGCGATCGCCTACGCGCTGGACACCCCCGGGGTGGAGCTGGTGCTGGTGGACCGTTCCGCCGACCACGTCTTCCAGTGGGACCGGCCGGAAACCCCGGCCGCCGAACCGGCCGAGGAGGAGGCCGCCCTGCACGGCGACGCGGTCGGCGTGGAGATCGGCGACCTGCGGCCGCGCTTCGCCGAACTGGAGGAGCACCTGCTGCACCACGGCAAGGTGCGGCACTGGTCGGAGTGGTGGCACCAGTACGTCGAGCTGCCGCTGGGCGACACCGACCACGACAGCTACCGGCAGGTGATGTTCCTGATCGGCAGCCTGTTCCGCCGCCTCGCGCCCGGTGATCCACACCGGGTGCGGGTGGATGAGGACCGCGAGCGGTACATGTGGACGCGGATGCGCGAGCACCTGGCCGCGAGCGGCACTG
Source organism: Crossiella sp. CA-258035 (assembly GCF_030064675.1). Classification (GTDB taxonomy): domain Bacteria; phylum Actinomycetota; class Actinomycetes; order Mycobacteriales; family Pseudonocardiaceae; genus Crossiella. The sequence continues at coordinate 5,374,054 of NZ_CP116413.1, read as the reverse complement.
ATCCCGCCGACTGCCTCTACGTCTGCGGTGCCTTCCACGCGGCCAGCCGGGTCGCGGAGTTCGGCGTCGCGGGCAGCGACGGCTTCACGATCAGCCCGCGCAGCGCGAGCACCTGGCAGTACGGGCTGATCCCGTCCAGCAACGCGGCGATCGAGGCCCAGTTCGGGCTGGCCGCCGGTTCGGTGTCCATCGCGGCCACCGAGTGGGCGAAGAACCTCAAGCGCACCAAGGTGAAACCCTTCCAGCTGGACGGGCAGACCGGGGCGAAGCGGAAGAAACCCGCGGCCCTGCCCGCCCCGGTGGCCGCGACCACGCCCGCGGACCAGCTGTCCGGGTTCCTGCGACGGCCGCCGGTGCTGGACGGGCTGGACGAGGCGGAGCTGCTGGGCTGGTGTGTGGAGATCGTGCGCGCCGCCCGCCGCAACGGCTACCTCGCCTCCACCGCCGACGCGATCGCGGTCTTCGAGACCTCGATCCTGTTGGCCGGTATGCGGGACCGGGCCCGGCCGACGCCGTACGACTTCCAGGACGCGGCGGTCACCTGCATCGAGAAGGACGTGGTGCCGGGCAGGCGGGACGTGCGCCGGCTGGTCGAGATCATGATGGGCGGCGACCGGATCGGCCAGGTCGGTTACGAGGCGCTGCCGCCGCTGGCCCGGGATGTGCACGACCGGCTCGCGCCGCTGAACCTCAAGCTGGACCAGCGCGGGGTGCGGCGGGCGTTGCTGGACATCGCCGGTCAGCCGGAGCTGGCGCTGTGCTCGGACGTGTTGTGGATGCTGCGGTACCTGATGCCGCAGGGCGCCGCGCGGCCGATCATGGGGCAGCGGCGGCTCGGGGAGCGGCCGATCCAGGAGTCCTGGGACCTGGCGCTGGGCACCCACCAGCGGGCGCTGATCGAGCTGGGCTACGAGGGCGTCAGCATCGAGCAGGTGCTGGAACAACGCTTGCGGCGCAAGGCTTACCACCCGCAGGCCACCGCCGCCTCGGTACTGGAAGCGGTGGAGGACGCCCTGCGGTACCTGCGCAGCGCCCGGCTGGCCGGGGAGCTGGGCGTGCGGGCGCTGGAGGTGCTGAGCACCGAACGCACGGTGGACGGCGCGCCGGAGGTGCTGCGGCGGGTGCGCGGGCTGCTCGCGCACTACCGCACCAGCGAACCCGTGCTGCCGCAGTGGATCGAGGCCTTCGTCAAGGCCGGCTACGCGCACTACTGCACGCTGCTGCCCACCGCGTTCACCGACGAGGACGCCGGGGTCGGCCAGGTCGCGGCGATGCTGGGCTTCCTGTTCAGCATGGAGTCCCTGGCGCTGTCCCTCGGCTGCGACCGGACCCAGCTGGAACTGGCCATCACCCAGTCACACCCGCAGGAGCCCTCGAAGGTGGCGCTGCTGTGGGCGGCGCAGGTCCAGCTGGGCCGCCTCTCCCGCGCGGAGCTGCGGTCCCGCTGCGACGAGCTACTGGCGAATCCCTTGGTGCTGAACGCTTATCCGCGTTACCTCAGCGGGTTCGTGCACGCGCTGGAACCGGCCCCCGCGCTGGCCGACTTCGTGGTGGAGGCGGTGTCCAACGCCTTCGCCCGGCTGCCGGACCCGGTGCTGCTGCCCTGGCTGCCGACGCTGATCACCACCCTGCGCGCCCGCGGCGCGGAGCTGTTGCCGCTGCTCATCCGGGAGGCGGGCCGCCTGTTCCCGGGCAGGCTCGCGGCGCTGGACGAGTGGGTGCCGCCGTGGCTGGCCCCGGAACCCGTTGCGGCGCAGCCCCGGCGGGCCACCCAGGGTCTCGCGCTGCTGGCCGTTCACCCGGCCACCTGCGACGCACTGGCCGGACTGCTGGGCTGCGACGGCGGTTGGGCCGCCGCGGCTCCGGCGGGGGTGGCGCTGCTCGGCCGCTACCCGGACACCGCGCTCGCGGTGACGGAGGTGCTGGCCGGAGTCTGATCGGCGGGCGGGGCGGGGCGTTCGGCCCGGACGGCGGCGATCCCGCCGAGGATCAGCGCCCCGCCCGCCAGCTGCAACGGCGAGAGCTCCTCGCCCAGCAGCAGCCAGGCGAACACCGAGGCCGAGACCACCTCCAGCAGTCCGACGAAGGAGGCCAGCCGCGAGCCGAGCAGGTTGGAGGCGGCGATCCCGCTCGCGTAGGCCACCGCGGTGGAGATCACCCCGACCACCAGCAGCGGCACCCACCACGGCGCGGGCGAACCCAGCAGCGGCACCTCGCCGAAGGTCGCGGTGAACGGCAGCAGGCCCGTCGCGCCGGTCAGCAGCAGCACCACCCCGGCCAGCAGCAGCCCGGACCCTGCCAGCGCCACCGGCGAGAGGCCCTCGCTGGGCCGGGCCGCGATCACGAAGTAGGCCGCGCAGCCGATCGCCGCGCCGAAGGCGATGAGCAGGCCGACCGGGTCCACCGCCTGCACCGCGCCGGGTCCGATCACCAGCACCAGCCCGCCGACCGCGAGCACCGAACCGGCCAGCACGCTCAGCCCCGGCCTGCGCCGGGTCAGCACCCAGGTGACGCCGACCAGCAGCAGCGGGGCCAGGAACTCCACCAGCAGCGCGGTGGCCACCGGGATGCGCTGGAGCGCGGCGAAGTAGGCGAGCTGGGTGAAGGCGACCCCGATGAGTCCCATGCCGAGCACCCGCCACCGGCCGCGCCACAGCAGCTCCCAGCGCCCGCGCAGGGCGGCCAGGGTGAACGGCAGCAGCACCAGACCGGCCACCAGCACCCGCGCGGTCACCGCGGCCGCGGGTGACCAGCCCGCGGTGAGCAGCGGTTTCACGAACGGCCCCGAGGTGCCGAAGGAGACTACGGAGACGAACGCCGCGGCAAGCCCCGCGGACGTCGGCGACAGCTTCATGGCGCCTCCCGGCTGTGTGTCATGGGCTAACGTTGCTTCAGTCCTGACGCTAGGTCCGGGGATGTGAGGAGTCAAATTGCGTTTTGCCCCTGACACGGAGGAGTCGCTGGAGTTCGTGGTGATGCTCGGCAACACCGACCCCGGCGCCTCCCGCAGCGGCGCGGACGAGCTGGCCACCGTCGAGCAGCTGGACGACCTGCTGGCCCGGTGCACCTACTCCGGCCGCATCGACCACGACGAGGCCGAGCTCGGCGAGGTCCGCGCCACCAGGGACCTGCTGCGGCAGGTGTGGACGCTGGACCGCGACGAGGCGGTGGAGGTGGTCAACCGGATGCTGCGCGAGGCACGGGCGCTGCCCCGCCTGGCCCGCCACGACGGCCTGGACTGGCACATCCACGCCACCGCCCCGGACGCCCCGCTGGCCGAACGCATCCGGGTGGAGGCCGCGATGGCGCTGGCCGACGTGATCCGGATGGACGAGATGCGCAGGCTCCGGGTGTGCGCCGCACCGGACTGCACCGGCCTGCTGCTGGACCTGTCCCGCAACGGGCTCAAGCGGTTCTGCGGGGTGCGGTGCGGCAACCGGATGAACATGATCGCGTTCCGCGAGCGCAAGTCCGGGCACTGACGGTCAAACACCGCCGTGTTGGCCGTTGTCGTACACAGTGTTGGCCGTTGTGGACGGTGTGTTGGCCGAACAGGCGTACCAGTTCGGCCAACACCGGGTACGACTTCGGCCAACACGGTGTACGACAACGGCCAACACGGCGGTGGGTTATGGGTGGGGGTTGTGGGCTGGTGCTTGGGGCTCCAGGAGCTTCCACCAGGGCACCACCGGCGCGGGTGAGGCCACGTCGACCCGCTCGCCGGGCCGGGGCACCGCCACCGCGACCTCGCGCGCCTTCGCCTCGGCCCACAGCCGGTCCACCGGCTCGGACCAGTCCTGCACGCCCAGCACGAACGTGGCCCAGTGCACCGGCACCAGCAGCCCGCCGCGCAGGTCCAGGTGCGCGGCCACGCCCTCCTCCGGCGTCATGTGGATGCCGGGCCAGTCCCGCACATACGCGCCGATCTGCACCAGGGTCGCGTCGAACGGGCCGTGTGCCGCGCCGATCTCGGCGAAGCCGGGGAAGTAGCCGGTGTCGCCGGTGTAGAACACCCGGTGCTCGGGGCCGATCAGCGCATAGGAGGCCCACAGCGTGTCGTCGCGTTTGAGCGCCCGCCCGGAGAAGTGCTGCGCCTCGGTCGCGATGATCTCCACCCCGGCCACGGTGGTGGACTCCGACCAGTCCAGCTCGATGATCCGCTGCTCCGGCACCCGCCAGCGCCGCAGGTGCGCCCCGACGCCCAGCGGCACCACGAACGGCGCGGTCTGGGTGCGCAGCAGGGCCCGCACGGTGGCCAGGTCCAGGTGGTCGTAGTGGTCGTGCGAGATCACCACCGCGTCCACCGCGGGCAGTGCCTCCACCGGCGCGGGCGCCTCGTGCAGCCGTCGTGGCCCGCCGAAGGGCAGCGGCGAGACCCGTTCGCCCCACACCGGGTCGAGCAGGATCAGCGCGCCGTCCAGCTCGACCAGCGAGCTGGAGTGTCCGTACCAAGTCAGGTGCACGCCCTGCCCGACCGGCGGCTCCGGTTCGACCAGCGGCACCGCGCCTGCCGGTTTGCGCCGCTGCTTGCCGAAGAACAGCTCGCGCGCCAGCCTGGCCCGCGCGCCGGGTGCGGCCAGCGCGTCCACCCGGTTGCGGAACAGCCCGTCGCGGTACTGCGGGGAGCGGGCCAGGCTGGCCCCGGCGGCCCGGCCGCCGAGCTGGGCCGGTAGATCCCGCAGCGTCCACGCCAGGGCGGCGGCGAGCGCGCCGAGCAGGTATCGGGTCATGCCGCCGATTCTCCCCGGTCGAGCTGTGAACGTCCTCAGCAGCGCGCGGCGCCCGGCGATTGTCGGTGGTCAACGGTAGTTTGACCGCTGTGAACGCTGGGGAACGCATCCAGGAGCTCGCCGACCGGATCGTCGCGCTGCGCGACGCCTACTACCGCGGCTCGCCGCAGGTGGCCGACGCCGAGTACGACGTGATCGAGGACGAGCTGCGCGCCTTGATCGAGGCGAATCCGGAGCTGGCGCCGGATCCGAACCCGCTGGAGCAGGTCGGCGCGCCCACGGTGCTGCACGCGCCGGTCCGGCACGCCCGCCCGATGCTCTCGCTGGAGAAGGCGACCAAACCGGAGCAGGTGGCCGCGTTCTTCGACCGGTTCCCCGGCCAGCCGGTGGTGGTGATGCCCAAGCTGGACGGGCTCTCGCTGTCGGTGGTCTACGAGGACGGACGGCTGGCGCGGGCGGTCACCCGTGGCGACGGCAGCACCGGCGATGACGTGACCCCGCTGGTGCGCGCCCTGGTCGACGGCGTGCCCGAGCGGGTGGACGCGCCCGGCCGGGTGGAGGTGCGCGGCGAGGCGGTGATGCTGCGCTCCACCTTCGCCGCCTACAACACCGCGCACCCGGACAAGCCGCTGATCAACCCGCGCAACGCCGCCGCGGGCACCCTGCGCGCCAAGGACCCGGCCACCGTGGCCGAGCGGCGGCTGCGCTTCTTCGGCTTCGACCTGGACACCTCCGCCGGTGGCGCCGCGGTCGACCTGGAACAGGGCCTGCGCGACCTCGGCCTGGACGGCGCGGACATGCGGCTGTGCACCGACGCCGAGCAGGCGCAGGCGGTGATCACCGAGATCGAGCAGGGCCGCAACGACCTGGACTACGACCTCGACGGCGCGGTGCTGCGGCTGGCCAACCGGGACGCCTACGGCGCCGCGGGCACCCGGTCCAGCTCCCCGCGCGGCGCGCTGGCGTTCAAGTTCGCCGCCGAGGAGAAGACCACAGTGCTGGCCGACGTGGTCTGGGACGTCGGCAAGACCGGCAAGATCGCCCCGGTCGCGGTGCTGGAACCGGTGTTCGTCGGCGGCACCACGGTCACCCGCGCCACCCTGGCCAACCAGGAGGTGATCCGGGCCCGCGGCATCCGGATCGGCGACACCGTGCTGGTGCGCCGCGCCGGCGATGTGATCCCGTTCGTGGCCGGGGTGCTGGACGAGTCCAAGCGGACCGGCGCGGAGAAGGAGATCCTGCCGCCCCGCCTGTGCCCGTCCTGCGCGCAGCCGCTGACCGAGCAGGGCAACAGCCGGGAGTTGTTCTGCACCAACGCTTCCTGCCCCGCCCAGTCGGTGCGCAGGCTCATCCACTGGGCCTCCCGCGCCGCCGCCGACATCGAGGCCGTCGGTCCGGTGTGGATCGAACGGCTGGCTGAGTCCGGCGACCTGGAGCACCCCTCGGACTTCTACACCCTGACCGCGGAACGCCTGCTGGAGTTCGATCGCATCGGCGAGGTCTCCGCCGCCCGCATGATCGACTCCATCGACAAGAGCCGCGACGTCGGCCTGCGCCGGGCCCTGATCGGCCTGGCCATCCCGATGGCCTCCGAGGGCACCGCCACCCGGTTGTGCCGCGCCGGTTTCGGCTCGCTGGAGGAGGTCGCCGAGGCGGGCGAGGAACGCCTGGTGGCGGTGGAGGACATCGGCCCGAAGGTGGCCGCCTCGCTCATCGAGCACCTCACCCGGCTGCGCCCCGAGCTCGACCGGCTGCGCGAACGCGGTGTCAGTCTTGACGTCCGCGAGGAGGACCTGCCGCCGGTGGTCGCCTCGGACGCGCCGCTGGCGGGCAAGACCGTGGTGGTCACCGGTGCGATCAGTGAGCCGCGTTCGGGGGAGAAGGTGCCCCGGCCCACCTTCCAGCGCCTGTGCGAGAAGGCGGGCGCGACCATCGCCTCCTCGGTCTCGGCCAACACCGACCTGCTGATCACCGGGGCTGACGTCGGCGCGAGCAAGCTGACCAAGGCGGAGAAGCTCGGCGTGGAAGTGGTGGACCAGAGCGAGATCTGGCGGCAGCTGATCGAGGCGGGCATCGCCTAGCGACCGGGGCCGGTACCCGGCTGCGGGCGGGGCCGGTAGGGCATTTGTGCCACCAATGCCGCGTCAATTCTGACGGCATTTGGGGGCCGCTGCCGTACGCCGTCCGATTGGGCGGTTCGGAGTATTTTCCGTCCGGTGTCCGCTCCTATACGGTCGGAGCTGTCGGGGGCGTTTGGTCTGCGTCATTTCGTTTTCCTCGACCCCCGTACTCGTGAGGGGACAATCCGATGAGAACAAAGTCCAGCTGGCCGAGAACGGTCAGAATGCTCGCGGCGGTGGCCGGAATGGTCGTGGTCGGCGGCATCATCGCCGCCGGAGGGGCCAACGCCGCCCCGGCGCCCGCGGCGAGCGCCGGCACCGTCGAGGCCGTCAAGTCCGCGCCCGCGAAGGCCGCGCCGGCCGGTCCGGCGTTCACCGGCTGGGTGTGCGCGGGCTCGCCGATCCCGGACAACCACGTGATCACGATGCTCAACGCCAACGGGTGCAGCCGGGGCGGTTCCTGGTACCTGGAACCGGTGCGCAACGGGATGTGGACCTGCCTGGGCTCGCCCGTGCCCACCCCGTACGTGATCACCATGCTCAGCCCGAACGGCTGCGGCGGCACCGGCCGCTACCTCGAGCTGCCGCGCAACGGGCAGTGGATCTGCCTCGGCTCGCCGCTGCCGGACGGCTACGTGATCACCATGCTCAGCGCGAACGGCTGTGGTGGCACCGGTCAGTACATCGAGCTGCCGCGCAACGGGCAGTGGACCTGTCTCGGTTCGCCCATTCCGCCTGGTTACGTCATCAGCATGCTCAGCCCGAATGGCTGCGGCGGCACCGGCCGGTACATCGAACTCGCCAGAAGTGGTATGTGGGTCTGCCTCGGTTCGCCCATTCCGCCCGGTTACGTCATCACCATGACCAGTCCCAACGGCTGCGGTGGTATGGGCCAGTACATCGTGCGCGCCTGAATTCGTGAGGAGATGAACTGGTGAACATCAAGTCCCGCTGGTCGGCAATGTTCAGAAAACTCGCCGCGCTCACCGGCATGGTCCTGCTCGGCGGTGTGCTCGCCGCCGGACCGGCCGCCGCGGCCCCGGTCGCGGCCCCGGCGAGCCCGGCCTTCACCGGCTGGGTGTGCGCGGGTTCGGCGATCCCGGACAACCACGTGATCACGATGCTCAACGCCAACGGGTGCAGCCGGGGCGGTTCGTGGTACCTGGAGCCCGCCCGCAACGGGCAGTGGACCTGTCTGGGTTCGCCGATCCCGGTCCCGTACGTGATCACCATGCTGAACGGCAACGGCTGTGGCGGCATGGGCCGTTACATCGAGCTGCCGCGCAACGGGCAGTGGACCTGCCTCGGCTCACCGATCCCGGACGGCTACGTGATCACCATGCTGAACCCGAACGGCTGTGGCGGCATGGGGCGCTACATCGAACTGCCCCGTGACGGGCAGTGGGTCTGCCTGGGCTCGCCGATCCCGCCGGGCTACGTCATCACCATGACCAACCCCAACGGCTGCGGCGGCATGGGCCAGTACATCGTGCGCGCCCGTGCCTGAAACTGTGTGACCACACCGGGTTCGGCCCGTTCGCCCGTCGCGCGAACGGGCCGTTCCGGTGTCAGGACTCGATCCGCAGCCGGTTGCTCTCCTTGTCCGAGAGGAACAACGCCAGCTCCTCCGCCTCCTCGGCCACCGCCGTCCGGTCGGCCTTGGTGAAGCGGTCCAACGGTGTCACCACCACGGTGTCCGCCTGCACGGTCCAGGTCGCGGCGACCCGGCCGTCCACCAGCACCACGCGGGCGCCGGCCACGGACAGGTTGCGGTGGGCGTCGTCGATGATCCGGGTGCGGTCCTGGTAGCCGAGGATCGCGTTGTCGAAAGCCGGCAGGAACCGCACCGGGGCCGGGGTTTCCGGATCGGGCAGCGGCGCGCCGGGCAGGTCCAGCAGCTCCCTGCCCCGCTCGTCCCGGTAGCTGACCAGCTCCGGGCGCAGCGCGGCCACCGCGGCGGGCAGCCCGGCCGCACCGCTCCAGGCCCGCAGGTCGGCGGTGGCCGCGGGGCCGAAGGCGGCGAGGTAGCGCCGGAGCAGGCGCTGGCCGACCGGATCGGCCGGATCCGGGTCCAGCGGGTCGATCTCGCGTCCCACCCAGTCGGAGAGCAGCGCGTAGCGCGCGCCGCCCTTGGCCCGCCACAGCCCGCGCGGCGGGGTCTGCACCATGGTCAGCAGCCCGGCGACCAGCATCTCGCCCAGCGCCTTGGCATCCGCCGAGGGCCAGCGCTCCAGCACCGCCCTGGCCAGCTCGGGCATCGAGCGGTGCGCCCCGTCGGCCATCGCCGCCCGGCCCGCGGCGGCCAGCTCGTCCAGGTCCACTCCGGCGAGCTCCCTGCGGTACACCCCGGTCACCCGCTGGCGGAGCATCGCGTTGTGGCGGGCCCGCCAGGCGAGGGTGTCCGCGGCGGTCAGCAGGTGCACGGTCCGCCGCATCAGGTGGGTGCGCACCACCTGCCGGCCGGTCAGCAGCTCGGAGAGCGCCGAGGGGTCGAAGGCCCGCAGCCGCGACCACAGCCCGATGAAGGGTTCCTGCGGTTCCTGGGCCTGCAGGCCGCCCACGTGCGCGACGGCGTCGAGCACCGGCAGCTCGGCGCGGTCGAGCAACAGCTGCCGGGCCAGCGTCGCGCGGTTGAGCGCCCGGGTGTCGAGAACGGTCACCATGATGACCTTAACGACCGCACCGACATCGGCGTCAGTCCAGCGTGGCGCGGATGGTCTCGCGCAGCCAGCGCTGCGCCGGGTCGGCGTCCAGCCGCGCGTGCCAGCACATTCGCACCCCGGTCCCCGGCAGCCGCGCCGGAATCGGGAACCAGCGCAGGTTCAGCGCCTCGCCGAACTGCTCGGCCAGGCGTTGCGGCACCAGGCCGACCTGGCGGCTGGCCGCGACCAGCAGCACGGCCACCGCGGCGGTCGGCACCACGGTGGCCACGTGGCGGCGCAGACCCTCGGCCGCCAGCACCTCGTCGAGCGGACCGCGGGCGCGGCCGCGGCGGGAGGCCGAGACGTGCGGATGTTCGCACAGTTGAGCCAAGGTCGGCTTGCGGACGCGGGCCAGCGGGCTGTCGGCGTGCACGATGCCGACCGCGCGTTCCCGGTACAGCAGGGCGGTGCGCAGGTCGGGCGCGGTGGCCTCCTGGTCCGCGCCGATGTCCAGGTCGACCGAGCCGTCCCGGAGCGCCTCGATGCTCTCGGTGCCCTCGGTGACGAAGCGCAGCACCACCCCCGGCGCGAGGGCGGCGGTGGCCTCGACCACCGCGGTGGCCAGGGTGGCGGCCACGCCGTCGTTGATGCGGATGGTGAAGGTGCGCTTGAGCTCCCCTGGCGCGATCTCCCGGTCGGCGCTGATCAGCGCGGCGGCCTCCTCCAGCAGCGAGCGCACCCTCGGCGCGGTGCGCAGCGCGAACGGGGTGGGCGCCAGGCCGCGACCGGCGCGCACCAGGATCGGGTCGCCCATGGCCCGGCGCAACCGGCCCAGTGCCCGGCTGGTCGCCGGGATGGACAGGTGCAGGCGCTCGGCGGCCGCGGTGACGCTGCCGTCCTGGAGCAGGGCGTCGAAGACGCGCAGCAGGTTGAGGTCGAGCTGGTCGGGCATGGTTTGCATACTACGCAACTCTGGCTTGCTCAAGTTGCGTGGCGCGCAGGTGTGGCTGGTCCCTAACTTCGGTGTCACAGCACATCAACAAGAAGGAGAAAGCGATGCCCGAAGAGACGTTCGAGCCAGGCTTGACGGCGTTCATGCTGGTGAAGACCTCGCCGGAATGGCTTGCCATGTCGGTGGAACAGCGCGTGCACGCGTTCACCACCGAGGTCCTGCCCGCGATCAACGAGCGGGCGAAGGGCGTCCGGTCGCGGTTCTTCGACACGGAGTTCTACTCGGCGCGGGTGACCGACGTGTGGCTCTGGGAGGCCCGTGACCACGAGTCGTACCAGCTGCTCATCGAGGCGCTGCGGGACACCCCGTTCTGGGACCGCTACTTCGAGGTGGTGGAGATCCTGGTCGGCGTGGAGAACGCCTACGCCAAGAACAACAACCTCGACACCTTCGCCACGGTCAACGCCTGAGCCGGGGCGGCACGGGCGCTGACCCTCAGCCGAGCACGAACGGCAGCCGCGCGGCCAGCTCACCGAGCTCGGCCCGCTCGGTCGCGGTCGGCGCCCGCCGCCCGGTGCCCACCAGCAACGCGTCCCGGTCGGTGAACGAGGCGGGGAACCTGGTCCCGGCGAGCTGCTCCAGCATCTCCCTGGTCCGGGCCAGCCCCGCCTCGGGCGGCCCGGCCACCCCTGGCAGGTGTGCCACCAGGTCGAGGTGGTGCAGCGTCCACTCCAGCACGTACGCGCCGAGGTAGTCGCCGGCGGTGAGCACCTGCCCCTGGGTACCGACCGGTCGGCCGGGATCGGCGAGCCTGGCCGCCCGGCCCGCGGCCGCGCCGACGTCGTCCAGGTGGAACTTGAGCAGTGCCGGGTCCTGGTAGGCCGCGGCCAGCCGGACGATCAGCGCGTCCAGGGGGTCCTCGCCGGTGGGCGGGGTGTGCCCGACCGACCAGTAGGTCACCGCGTCCCTGGTGGGTTCGGTGTCCGCGGGCGTGGCCAACGTGATCAGGACGTCCTGGGCGTCGATCACCAGGTGGCACACCAGGTCCCGCACCAGCCAGCCGGCGCAGCCCGACGGCCGGGCGAAGTCCTCGTCCGGGAGGTCGGCGACCGCCGTGCGCAGCGCCGTCCAGGAGTCGGTGAACAGATCCATGGCCGCAAGTTACCGGCGGACTGGACCACCGTGCTCGCCCGAAAGTTTCCGAAACTTGTTGTTACGTCTGATGGGCGCTCCCTACATTCGGTCTCCCGGCCCGGAAGGAGCTGTCCTTGTACCCCTTCGCCGCCCGCCCCCGCCGGGGCAGACCCGCCGCACTCGTGCTGGCCGTGCTCGCCCTGGTACTGGCCACCTCCTCGGGAGCCGCCGCGACCAGGCCGGACCGCGCGGGCGCGCACTGGGTGCACACCTGGACCGCCATGCCGCAGCTGGCCGCCACCGCCGACCTGCCGCCGCCGTTCACCCAGGACGGGGTGGTGATGGCCAACGCCACGCTGCGCCAGACCGTGCACGCCTCCCTCGGCGGCACCCGGATCCGACTGCGGTTCTCCAACGCCTTCGGCGCCGCGGCCCTGCCGATCGCCGCGGTGTCGGTGGCGCTGCCGCAGGGCGGCGCGGCCGGGGTAAGCGCTGTCCAGGCAGGCTCCGTGCGGCCGGTGACCTTCCAGGGCAAGGCGTCGACCATCGTGCAGCAGGGCGCGCAGGCGGTGTCCGATCCGCTGGACTTCCCACTGGCCGCCCAGGCCAACCTGGCCGTGACCGCGCACCTGGCGCAGGGGCTGGCGGCGAACTCGGTCACCGCTCACCCCGGTTCCCGCACCACCTCGCACCTGGCGGCGGGCAACCAGGTCATGGCCGATGAGCTGACCCGGCCGACCGCCACCGACCGCTGGTACCTGCTCAGCGGGATCGAGGTCTGGTCGGGGGCCTCCGCCGCGGCCGTGGCGGTCGTCGGCGACTCGCTGACCGACGGCCGCGGTTCCACTCACAACGTGAACAACCGCTGGCCGGACCGGCTGCTCGCCCGGTTGCAGGCCAACCCGGCCACGGCCGCGGTCGCGGTGCTCAACCAGGCCGCGGGCGGCAACCGCGTGCTCAACCACGGCATCGGCCCCAGCGCGCTGTCCCGGCTGGACCGGGATGTGCTGGCGCACAGCGGGGTCGCCTGGCTGGTGCTGTTCGAGGGGATCAACGACATCGGCGGTTCCGCACTCACCGAGCAGGCGCAGCAACAGCTGTCCCAGGAGCTGATCGCCGCCTACGACCAGATCATCATCCAGTCGCACGCCCAGGGCATCCGGGTGTACGGGGCGACCCTGCTGCCCTTCGGCGGCTCCAGCTACGACGACCCCGGCAACCTCCGCGAGGCCACCCGCCAGCGGGTCAACGACTGGGTCCGCACCAGCAACCGCTTCGACGCGGTCCTGGACCTGGACCGGGCGGTCCGGGACCCGCGCGATGCGTCCACCCTGCTGCCCGCCTACGACACCGGCGACCACCTGCACCTCAACCCGGCCGGTTACCAGGCGCTGGCCAACGCCGTGCCGGAACGCCTGTTCACCGGCCTGAACGGGAGCCTGCGATGACGGCCGAAGGCGTGCGGCGCAGGGACTTCCTCGGGCTGCTCACGGCGCTGGCCGCCGGCAGCGCGCTCAGCCCCGGCGTGGCCTCGGCCGGAACCGAGGAGTACGTCACCGCGCAGCGCGGTGGCGGCCGCTTTCCCTTGGTGGCGAAGGGAAAGGCCGCGACGCTGGTGGTCAGCTCGGCGGATGCGCCCGGGGTGCGCCGGGTGGCCGCCGACCTCCAGGCCGATGTCGAACGGGTCACCGGCATCCGGCCCGAACTGGTGACCGACCGGATCCCGCCCGGCCCGGTGGTGCTGATCGGCACCATCGGCCGCAGTCCGCTGGTGGATGAACTCGTTGCGGCCCAACGGTTGGACGTCACCGGCATCGCAGGGGCGTGGGAGACCTCGCTGAGCCAGGTGGTCGGCGGCCGGCTGGTGCTCACCGGCAGCGACCAGCGCGGGGTGATCTACGGCGTCTACGAGCTGTCCCGGCGGATCGGCGTCTCGCCGTGGTACTGGTGGGCCGACGTGCCGCCGGTCCGGGCCGCCGAACTGCACGTGCGGCCGCAACGGCAGAGCCTGGGCACGCCGGTGGTGAAGTACCGCGGGTTCTTCATCAACGACGAGAACCCGGCACTGGGCACCTGGGCACCCGCCTACTTCGGACCCGGCCTGGCACCTGGCCACCCCGGCGGGTTCAACCGGCACTTCTACGCCAAGGTCTTCGAGACGATGCTGCGGCTGCGCGCCAACTACCTCTGGCCCGCGGTGTGGGGACGCGCCTTCGCCGAGGACGACCCCGGCAACCACGCCATGGCCAAGGAGTACGGCGTGGTCATCGGCACCTCGCACGAGGCGCCCATGATGCGCGGCATCGAGGAGTGGAACCGGCATGCCGTGCCCGCCGTGCGCGACCAGGACGGCAAGATCGTCACCCCCGGGCGGGATCCCTACGGCGGCACCGGGGAGTGGAGCTTCCGGCGCAACGCCGGCGCGGTCAAGGCGTACTGGGCTGACGGCATCCGCCGGATGGTGCGCGAGGACTTCGAGGGCGTGGTCACCATCGGCATGCGCGGCAACGGCGACACCCGCCTGCCCGACGGCGACGGCATCGAGCTGATGCGGGAGATCCTGGCGGCGGAGCGGGAGATCCTGGCCCGCGAGACCGGCCGGGACGTGACCACCGTGCCGCAGGTCTGGACCCTCTACAAGGAGGTCCAGCGCTACTGGGACAAGGGTTTGCGCCCGCCGGACGACGTGACCGTGGTGTTCACCGACGACAACTGGGGCAACATCCGCAAGCACCCCGATCCCAAGCTTCCGCCGCGTGCGGGCGGGTACGGGCTGTACTACCACTTCGACTACGTGGGGCTGGGCCGCAACTACAAGTGGGTGGACACCACCCTGCTGGCCAACACCTGGGAACAGCTGCACCAGGCCATGGCGCACGGCACCGACCGGCTCTGGGTGGTCAACGTCGGGGACATGAAGGGCAACGAGCTGCCGTTGCAGTTCTTCCTGGACTACGCGTGGGATCCGCACGCGTGGCCGCTGGCGCGACTGTCCACATGGGAGCGTCAGTTCGCCGGGGGGAACTTCGGCCGGGGACTGGCGGCCGAGGTGGCCGAGGTGATGCACAGCTACGGGTCGTTGCAGTCCCGTCGCAAGCCGGAGCTGCTCAACCGGCGGATCACCCTGGACCCGGCGACCGACCCCGCCGCCGTCGTTTACGACGATCAGGCGAGTCCGTTCAGCCTGGTGCACTACCGCGAGCTGGACACCGTCACCGAGCAGTGGCAGGACCTGGCCGCCCGCGCCGAACGGCTCGCCGCCCGGGTGCCCCCGGCCCACCGGGACGCCTACTTCGAGCTGGTCGGCTACCCGGTCCTGGCCTCGGCCAACCTGTACGCCCTGCGCCGCGCGGAGTTCACCAACCTGCTGCACGCCGCCCAGGGCCGGGCCTCGGCCAACGAGCTGGCCGCCGTCACCGAGGCCCACTTCGCACGGGACCAGGCGCTGGCCGAGCGGTACAACACCGGGATCGCCGGTGGGAAGTGGCGGGGATTCCAGACCCAGCCGCACATCGGGTACGGCGACATCGCCCGTTACGGCCCGGACGCGCCGTGGCAGCAACCGGAACGCGACCACATCGCGCTGCCGGACGAGGTCTTCCCGCCGGTGCGCAGGCTCACGCTGCCCGCCGAGGCCGAACTGGGGGTCGCCGTCGACGGCGACGAACGCTGGTGGCCCGCCGCGCCAGGAAACCCCGTGCTGCCGGAGTTCAGCCCGTTCCAGACCACGCCGGGGCAGTACCTCGACGTGTTCAACCGCGGCAGCACCCCGTTCCACTGCACGGTGACCACGGGCGCGCCCTGGCTGCTGGTCGAACCCAGGGGCGGCAAGGTGACCACCGAGCTGCGGCTGGCCGTGCGGGTGGACTGGGCGCGAGCGCCGAAGGGCACAACCCGTGTGCCGATAACAGTTTCCGGCGCTGGACGGCAGGTAACCGTGCAGGCCGTCATCGCCAACCTCGAGCTACCAGCGGCGTGGCGGCGCGGCTTCATCGAGGCCGGTGGCCACGTCTCGATGTCGGCGGAGCACTGCTCGGCCAACATCGGCACCGCGGCCGCGACATGGCGGCGCATCCCGGACCTGGGCCGGACCGGCGCCGGGATGACCCCGTTCCCGGTCACCGCGCCGAGCCAGGCCGTGGGCGCGGGACCGCGCCTCGAATACCGGATGACGCTGTTCACCACCGGCCCCGTGACGGTGTGGGCCTACCTGTCGCCGCGGTGCAACGTGCTGCCGGGCAGCGGTCCGCGCTACGCGGTCGGCTTCGACGGGGAGCGACCGCAGGTGGTCAACACCACCACCGCCACCGGCAGCGACGACATGACCATGAACCGCCAGTGGGCCCGCGCCACCTCGGACAACGTGCACCGCATCGCCACCCGGCACCTCATCGCCGAGCCCGGGCCGCACCTGCTCACGGTGTGGATGGTCGATCCGACCGTGGTGCTGCAACACCTCATCGTCGACACCGGCGGGCTGCGCCCCAGCTACCTCGGCCCACCGGAGAGCCTGCGTCTCTAGGACCACAGGTACGAAGCCCCGTTGAGATCCACGATCGTCCCGGACGCCCAGGCCGACTCCGGCGCGGCCAGGTGCAGCACGGTGTGCGCGACCTCCTCGGGCGTGCCGACCCGGCCGAACGGGCTCTCCCGGCGCAGCGCGTCCCCCTTCTCGCCACCGAGCTTGGCCTGCTGCCGCTCGGTGGCGACGAACCCCGGCGCGACCGAGGTCACCGCGATCCCGTGTAGCGCCAGCGCCACCGCCAGCGACTGGCCCAGGGCGTGCAGCGCGGCCTTGCTCGCGCCGTAGGCCGGGTGGGCGGGCTCGCCGCGGAAGGCGCCGCGTGAGCCGATGTTGACGATGTTGCCCGGCGCGCCGCGGTCGATGAGGTGGCGGGCCACCGCCCAGGAAACGTTGGCCGCGCCCAGCAGGTTGACCTCGATCATCTGCCGCCAGGCGGCCACCCAGTCCGGGTAGCCGACCTCGGCGGGGTCGTGCCGGTTGGCCGCGGTGGGAGCCACGGCGGCGTTGTTGACCAGCACGTCCACCCGGCCCAGCGCGGCCACCGCGTCCGCGGCGATCCGTTGTGCGGCAACCGGATCACCGAGATCACCGGTCACCAGCGCGTGCCCCTCGCCCGGCAGCGCGGCCAGGGTCGCCTCGGCGTCCTCGTGCGCCCTGGTGCTGTGCACGGCCACCCGCTCACCCGCGCCGGCGAAGGCCACCGCCACCGCCCTGCCGATGCCCCGCGACGCCCCGGTGACCAGCACCCCTCTGCGCTCAACCACTGCGCCACCCCTCCCGAACCCGTACGCCCTTGTCCGGGAAGTACACCAGGTGCCGCCCCGGTGTTCAGCCGCGGCGCACCGTGATCTCGTCGATCAGCGTGCCGTCCTCGGCGAGCGCCCGCACCGTCATCCGCGCCGGCGCCACCTCGACCGCCACCAGGCCGTACCCGCGGTAGCGCACCCGGGACCAGCCGACCTTGGTGTCGGTGTGGCTGGCGCTGTTCTTCTTGAAGCACTTCATCGTCGGCGAGCCGCTGTTGTCCTCGTGGCCGAGGTAGCTCTCCGGCGCGTCCCGGTAGAACTTGTCCAGCCCCTGCCCGCCGCCACCGGCGGTGATGTAGGTGGTGCCGTCCGTGGCCGGGACCACCGTGCCCTTCGGCTTGACCTGCTTGGTGCCCTTGCCCGCGCGGATCGGGTCGGTGCGCTCGTACAGGCGGTTGTGCGCGTTGAGCACCAGGTCGACCTTGTGCTTGTCGAACAGCGGGGCCCACTTCTGCTGGGCCGCGCTTTCCGCGCCACCGGCGTCGGCGGTGGAGTACGGCGCGTGGTGCAGGTAGACCACGACGAACTCGACCGTGCGGTCGGCGCGGAACTTGCCGAGCTGGGCGTCCAGCCACTTCAGCTGCTTGCCCTTGGTGTGGTCGTAGTTGGCGGTGTTGCGGTAGCAGATGTCGTTGCCGTCCAGGCTGATCAGGCCGACGTTCTGGTAGCGCCAGGAGTAGATGCCGGTGGCGCCGTTCCAGGCGTTGTCCGGCATGGTGAACCGCGCCTTGAACCCGCCGTAACCGTTGGCGGAGTACCAGTCCTCCATCTCGTGGTTGCCGAGCGCGACCATCCACGGGGTGCCCGCGGCGACGATCTCGTTCTGCGCGAAGTAGGAGTCCCACCGGGCCGCGTCGTACTCGTCGGTGTCCGTGTGCCCGCCTTCCACCCCCGCGGTGCCCGCGGTGATGGCGTAGCTCAGGTTGCCGAGGCCGAGGGTGAAGGCCGGGGCGAGGTCGGCGAGCTGGCTGTTGGCCCGGCGTGCGTTGTAGCCGACGCCCTGGTCACCGAAGGCGGTGAAGGTGAACGGCTCGGTGCTGCCGACGGCCGGGGCGGTGCGGAAGGTGGCGATCTCGCCGGGGCGGCCGCTGGTGGTGGGGTCGTAGTCCTGGTGGCCCACCACGTAGAAGTAGGTGGTGGCAGGGGAGAGGTCGGTGAGCCGGACGTGCAGGTAGTGCTGGCTCATGGTGGCGGGCGCGTGCGGCGGGAAGTCGTGTTCGGACTGCTGCCAGGCCAGCTCGCTGTCGAGTTTGCGGGCCTCAGCGGCGATCGGTGGTCCGAACTTTCCCGCTGTGGTGGCGATCCGGACGTACGGGCGGGTCACCGCGCCCAGTTCCTGCCAGGAGATCACCACCTGCCTGGACGGGTCCGCGCCGTAAGCGAGGTGCCGTCCCAGCGGGCGCAGCCGCTGGGCCGCGGCCGCCGTCGCGGCGGCGGGCAGCAGCGTGCCCGCGGTGACCACCGCACCGCCCATGGCGCCTGCCCGGAACAGCGACCGGCGCGAGTACCGGGCTTCCTGCCGTGGCTCAGACATTGCTTCTCCGCATGGTGATCTCGTCGACCAGCTTGCCGGTCTCGGTGAGTGCGCGAACCTTCAGCTGCGCGGGCGCGCCGTCCTTGGCCGGGGTCACGTCCACCGCGACCAGGCTGTAGCCGCGGTAGCGCACCCGGGACCAGCCCACCTTGATCTTCTCGGTCGGCCCGTTCTCCTGGTCCAGCCGCATGGTGGCGGTGGCGTCCCGGACGTGGCCGAGGTAGGAGTCCTCGATCGAGCGGTCGGTCCACTTGTTGACGCTCTCGCCGCCGCCACCGGCGGTGATGTAGGTGGTGCCGTCCTTGACCGGGTTGACCGTGCTGCGGATCGCGGCCTGCCTGGTGCCCTTGCCCGCGCGGATCGGGTCGGTGCGCTCGTAGACGTGGTTGTGCCCGTTGAGCACCAGGTCCACCTGGTACCGGTCGAACAGCGGGGCCCACTTCTGTTGCGCGCCAAGCTCAGCGCCGTTGGAGTCCGAAGTGGAGTAGGTGCACTGGTGGCAGTAGACCACGATGAAGTCGATCGTGGGGTCGCCGCGGAACTTGGCCAGCTGCGCCCCGAGCCACTTGAGCTGCTTGCCCTCGGTGTAGTCCAGGTTGGACGGGCTGTTGTAGCAGATGTCGTTGCCGTCCAGGCTGATCAGGCCGACGTTCTGGTACCGCCAGGAGTAGATGCAGGTGGAGCCGTCCCAGGCGTTGTCCGGCATGCTGAACCGGGCCCGCATGCCGCCGTAGCCGTGGTTGTCGTACCAGCCCTCCATCTCGTGGTTGCCCAGCGCGACCATCCACGGCACCTCGGCGGCGATGGGCTCGTTCTGCGCGAAGAAGGAGTCCCACTTGCGCGCGTCGTAGATGTCCTCCTCCGGGTGCCCGCCCTCGCCGTTGAGCGCGTAGCTCATATCGCCCATGGCCAGGTGGAACTCCGGGCCGAGGTCGGCGACCAGGCTGTTGGTGGCCAGCGCGTTGTAGCCGACCCCCTGGTCGCCGAAGGCGGTGAAGGAGAACGCGGCGGTGCTCGCCGGGGTCGGCGCGGTGCGGAAGGTGGCGATCTCGCCGAGCCGCCCGCTGGTGAGCGGGTCGTAGCCCTGGTGGCCGAGGACGTAGTAGTAGGTGGTGTCGGGCAGCAGGTTGTCCAGCCGGACGTGGTGGTAGTACTGGGTGATGGCTTTGCCGAGGTGCGGCGAGAACGTGTGATCCGGCTTCTGCCAGGCCAGATCACTGGTCAGCGCACGCACCTCGGCAGGCACCGGAGAGCCGAACTCCCCTGCCACGGTGCCGAATCGGAGGTAGGGCGCGGTCACCCTGGCCGGGGTCTGCCAGGACACCACGACGGTCCGAGCGGGGTCCGCGCCGAACGCCAGGTGCCGTCCGAAGGGGCGCAGGGCCGACCCGGGCACCGTGGGCGCGTTGAGCAGCAGGGCAGGCGCGGTGAAGGTGGTGGACGCGGCGGCGTTGGGCGCCAGCAGGCCGCCGGTGGCCAGCGCGGCACCGCCCACGGCGCCGAGCCGGAGGATGCCGCGGCGGGAGTGCTCGTACCGCTCCGCGAGGCGGGGTCGAGCGGCTGGATCGCGCATTCTCCGAGGTTAGGAAGCAGTCTTTACTAAAGTCAATCGGCCTGCGCGAGGGCTGTGACTTCCCACAGTGCGCGGGCCACCGGCCGCTAGACTTGGGCCGGTGCTCACCATCAGCCAGCTCGCGGCCACCGCGGGCGTGACCGTGCGCGCGGTCCGGCACTACCACCAGGTCGGCCTGCTGCCCGAGCCCGAACGGGACTCCTCCGGCTACCGCCGCTACCCGGCGCAGGCGGCGGTGGACCTGATCCGGATCAAGACCCTGGCCGAGGCCGGGGTGCCGCTGGCCCGCATCGACGCGCTGCGGCACGCCCAGCCAGCCGAGTTCGCCGAGGCCGTGGCCGAGATCGACGCGGAGCTGCGGCGCAAGATGGACCAGCTCGCCGAGCACCGCCGCCGGATCGCCGCACTGGCCAGCGGCGACGGCCTGGTGCTGCCGCCGGAGGTGGTCGCCAACCTGGACCGGATGCGCGCCCTCGGAGTCAGCGAGCGCACGCTGCGGCTGGAACGCGACACCTGGATCCTGTTGCAGGCGGTGGACCCGGCGGCGCTGCCGCGGTGGGCGGCGGCCAAGAAGGCCAGCTTCGAGGACCCGGAGACAGTGCGCCTGTTCCTGCGCTGCGACGAGTCGCTCGGCTGGGAGCCGGACGATCCCCGGGTGGACGAGTTCATCGAGGAGCTCTACGCCTGGGAGCTCGAACATGAACACGACGCCGCCGAGGTGGACCACACCCGGTTCGCCTTCTCCCGGGTCACCGAGGCATCCCCGACCTGGCAACGCATCCTCGCCGAACTGGACCACCGCCGCCGGACGGCCGCGGCACCGGCGGCCCGGACATGAGGCCGGCGCTGCTGATCGTGGACATGCAGGAGGTGCTGATCCCGCTCATCTGGCGCGGGGCGGCACTGGCCGACCGGATCGCCGTGCTGGCGCGCACCGCCCGCGACCGGGGCGTGCCGGTGATCGCGTTGCGGCAGACCGGCGACCTCGGCACGCTGTTCGACCCCGAGTCGCCGGGCAGCAGGCTGAGCGCGCGCCTGGGCCTGGAGCCGACGGACCTGGACGTCCCCAAGACCGCCACGGATGCCTTCTACCGCACCGATCTCGCGGCCCTGCTCGCCGAGCGAGGTGTGGACACCGTGGTGCTGACCGGCGTGGCCACCGACTACTGCGTGGACGCCACCGCCCGGTCCGCGCTGAGCCACGGCCTGGACGTGCTGCTGGTCGCCGACGGCCACGCCCCGGCCGCCGAGGGTGACCCCGATGCGGGCCTGAGCGCGGAGCAGATCGTCAACCGGCACAACCGGATCCTCAGCACCGGCATCCATCCCGGCGGCACGGTGCGGGTGTGCGCGGCGGCGGAGCTGTTCCGGGACTGACCGGATACCAGCGCGTGCTCAGGCCGTGGACTCCCGCACCACCAGGCGGCCAGGGTGCCGCACCGCGCCGGTGGCCGGTGCGCCGCCGAGCGCGGCCAGCAGGTGCCGCACGGCGGCCGTGCCCAGCCGGGGGAGATCCAGGTCGATCGTGGTCAGCGAGGGACGGCCGTCCTCGGCGAAGATCTCCCAGTTGTCGTAACCCACCACCGCGACGTCCTCGGGCACCCGCAGGCCCAGCTCCGGCAGGACCTGCGTGACACCAGCCGCGATCTGGTCGTTGCCGCAGAAGACCGCGTCCACGTCCCGGGTGCCCGCGACCAGCTCGCGCGCGGCCCGCCTGCCCCAGCGCTGCGACCACTCGCCGTGGCGCGGCTCACCACCGGCCAGCGGCAGGCCGTGTTCGGCCAGCACCTGGCGGACGGCGGCGGCGCGCACCCGCGCGGCCTGGTAGCCCTGCGGGCCGGTGATGTGCGCGATGTGCTTGCGCCGCAAGGAGATCAGGTGCTCGATGGCCAGCCGGGCCCCGCCCGCGTCGTCGGAGACCAGGCAGAGATCGGCCGGATCGGCGCTCTGGCAGTAGGCGTACACCACGGGCACCGGGAGGTCGGCGGTCACCGACGGGCGGATGTCGTTGCTGTGCCCCACGATGAGGAAACCGTCGACCTGCCGGGCCAGCAGCGTGCGGATGTGCTGCCTGCGCCGGACCGGATCGCCGCGGGCATCGCACAGCAGCACCGACATCTCCTCGTTGGCCAGCGCGTTCTCCGCGGCCAGCAGGATCGGCATGGCGAACCGGCCGCCCAGGTCGTCGGTGAGCAGGCCGATGGCGCGGGTGGTGCCGGAGGTCAGGCTGCGGGCCAGGGCGTTGGGCTGGAAGGACAACTCGGCCGCGGCCCGCAGCACGCGGGCCCGGGTGGCCGCGGCCACCTCGTCCCGGTCGTTGATCGCCTTCGACGCGGTGGCGATCGAGACACCCGCCAGCCTGGCCACATCCGCCAGCGTCACCGCCTCCGACCGGCGCCTGCCCATCAAGATCCTTTCGACGCGGTATCGACTGCGAATTCGATGGCACTGCCTCGAATGGTCCATTGTCGAAATCGTTTTCGGCGTCCATGGTGCGTGATGTGGCCATGCGAGGCAACACCCAGACCAGCGTCGGGCCGGTAGTCCCGTCCCGGGGCGCGCTCCGTCCACTTGGGATGGACGAGGTGCGCCTCACCGGTGGGTTCTGGGCGCAGCGCCAACAGGTCAACGGCGCGGTGACGCTGGAGCACGCGCTGGCCTGGATGGACAAGCTCGGCTGGACCGGCAACTTCACCACCGTGGCCGCGGGCGCGGGTTCACCGCGGCGGCGCGGGCGGGAGTTCGCCGACTCCGAGGTCTACAAGATCGTCGAGGCGATGTCCTGGGAACACGGCCGCACCGCCGCTCCCGACCTGGACAGCCGGATCGACGCGCTGACCGGGATGATCGGCGCGGCGCAGTCCCCGGACGGCTACGCGCACACCGCCTTCGGCAGGCCCGGGCAGCCGCCCCGGTACAGCGATCTCGCCTGGGGCCACGAGCTGTACTGCACCGGCCACCTGGTGCAGGCTGCGGTGGCGCGCACCCGCACCAGCGGCGCCGGGCCGCTGCTGGAGATCGCGCGCCGCGCCGCCGACCACGTCTGCGCGACCTTCGGCCAGGGCGGCCTGCCCGGGGTGTGCGGGCATCCGGAGATCGAGACCGCGCTGGTGGAACTGGCCAGGGTGACCGGGGAGCAGCGCTACCTCGACCAGGCCGCGCTGTTCCTGGGCCGGCGCGGCTTCCGCAGCCTGCCCGCGCACGAGTTCGGCTGGTCCTACTTCAGCGACGACCTGCCGGTGCGCGAGGCGAGCACGCTGCGCGGGCACGCGGTGCGCGCGCTGTACCTGGCCTGCGGCGCGGTGGACGTCGCGGTGGAGACCGGCGACGAGGACCTGCTGGGCGCGGTGATCACCCAGTTCGACCGCGCCTGGGCCCGGCGCACCCACCTCACCGGCGGGATGGGCTCGCGGCACCAGGACGAGTCCTTCGGTGAGGACTTCGAGCTGCCCGCGGACCGGGCCTACGCGGAGACCTGCGCCGGGGTGGCCGCGATCATGCTGGCCTGGCGGCTGCTGCTGGCCACCGGCGAGGGCCGCTACGCCGAGGTGGTGGAACGCCTGCTGCACAACCTGGTCGCGGCCGCGATCGGCGACGACGGCCGGAGCTTCTCCTACACCAACACCTTGCACCAGCGCGCGGCCGCCCGGTCAGGGGCCGGCGACGGCGAGCGGCTGGGCGTCGGCGGCGGATCGCGGGCGCCGTGGTTCGAGGTGTCCTGCTGCCTGCCCAACCTGGCGCGGCTGCTGGCCAGCCTGGCTGCCTACGTCGGCACCGCGGACTCGACCGGGCTGCGCCTGCACCAGTACACCGACTGCGAGATCTCCACGCGGCTGGCCGACGGACGCCAGGCCGGGCTGGAGGTGCGCACCGCCTACCCCGAGCAGGGCACCGTGACCGTGCGGGTGACGCGGACCGGTGGTGGTCCCTGGTCGATCTCGTTGCGGGTGCCGGAATGGGCGAGCGGGGCGGCGCTCGTGGTGGGCGAGGAGCACCGCCCGGTTGAGCCGGGTGAGGTCGTGGTGCACCGGGACTTCGCGGTGGGGGAGCAGCTCCGGCTGGAGCTGCCGATGCGGCCCCGGTTCACCTGGCCGGATCCGCGCATCGACGCGGTGCGCGGCTGCGTCGCGGTCGAACGCGGCCCGCTGGTGCTGTGCGCCGAGTCGCTGGGCGAGCTCGATCTCGACGCGCTGCGGGTCGACACCGGGTCCGCCCCGGTGGCCGATGGCGACGGCGCGGTGGTGCGCGCCCGCTCCGACCTGCTGGACGACCGTTCCTGGCCCTACGGCGACCGAGCTGGGCTCCCCGGCCCGACGGCCGCGCTGCGGCTGGTTCCCTACCACCGCTGGGCCCGCCGGGGCCCGGCCACCATGCGGGTCTGGCTGCCCACGGCCTGATCCGCGCCACGTCTCAAAGGAGAGACCGTGAAAGCGATGCTGGCGGCGCTCGCGCTGGTGCTGGCCACCGCGGCCTGCGGTGCCGACGGGACGGAGGCCGCGGGTGGCGGGGTGATGCTCACCCTGTGGACCAGGGCGGCGACCGAGTCGGTGACCAAGGCCTATGCCGAGGCATACAACGCCGCCCACCGCGACCAGGTCCAGGTCACCGCCTACCCCAACGAGGAGTACCCGGCCAAGCTCGCCTCAGCCGCGGGCGCGCGGGCTTTGCCGGACCTGTTCGCCGCGGATGTGGTGTTCGCGCCGCAGTACAGCGCACAGGGCCTGTGGGCCGACATCACCGACCGGTTCGCCGCCCTGCCGCACAAGGACTCGATCGCGCCCGCACACGTCCGGGCGGGCACTTCTGAGGGCCGCAACTACGCCCTGCCGCACACGATCGACGTGTCGGTGCTGCTCTATAACAAGGACCTGTACGCCAAGGCGGGCCTGGACCCCGAGCGCCCGCCGCGCACCCTGCGCGAGTTCGCCGAGCACGCGCAACGCGTCGACCGGCTCGGCGGCGAGGTGCACGGCACCTACCTCGGCGGGAACTGCGGTGGCTGCGTGGAGTTCACGCTGTGGCCGTCGGTGTGGGCCGCCGGCGGTGAGGTGCTGGACGCTGAGGGCCGCACCGCCAAGGTGGACTCACCCGAGATGGCCGAGGTGTTCGCCCTCTACCGCGGGCTCTACGAGCAGGGCGTGGCCGCGCCCGCGTCCAAGGACGAGGCCGGACCGACCTGGCTCGGCGCCCTGCAGAGTGGCAAGGTCGGCATCGCGCCGGGACCGTCGGTGTGGCTGGACCCGATCGAGAGCAAGGGCACCAAGCTCGGCGTGGCGCCGATCCCCGGCCTGGCAGGCGGGGAGTCCACCTTCGTCGGCGGCGACGCCATCGGCATCGGCGCGACCAGCCGGAAAGCCGAGCGCGCCTGGGACTTCCTGGCCTGGACGATGTCGGAGCAGGCGCAGGTGGAGGTCATCGCCAAGGGCAAGGGCGTGCCCGCCCGCACCGACCTCGCGGTGAACAGGTACTCGGCGGCGGATCCCCGGCTGGTGACCGTGAACGGCCTGGTGGCCAAGGGCCGGACGCCGTATGCCCGCAACTTCAACGCCTCCTTCAACGATCCGCAGAGCCCGTGGCTGCGCACCGTGCGCGGGGCGCTGTTCGGCGACGCCGCGCGGTCGCTGGCCGAAGGGAACTCGGCCATCACCAAGTCGCTGCGGCAGGGTTGAGATGTCCCGGCTGGCCGGCGTTCTCTACGCCACGCCGACCGCGGTCCTGGTCGGGGTGTTCTTCCTGGTGCCGTTGGGACTGCTCGGCTGGATGTCGTTGCACCGGTGGCCGTTGCTGGGCAAGCCGGTGTTCAACGCGCCGACCAACTACACCGCGCTGGCCGACGACGAGCTGCTCGGCACCGCGGCCTGGTTCACCCTGAAGTACACGGTGATCATCACGGTGCTGCTGTTCGCGGTGGCTTTCGGGCTCGCCCTGCTGGTGCAGCACCGCAGGCCGGGCGTGGGGTTCTACCGGACCGCGTTCTTCCTGCCCACGGTGCTCGGCTTCGCCAGCGCCTCGCTGCTGTTCCTCGGCCTGCTGAGCAACGAGATCGGCCCGCTGGCCCGGCTCGGCCTGGTGGCCGGGGACGTCTCCTTGACCAGTGGCAGCCCCGGTTCCGCGCTGGGATCGGCGGTGCTGCTGGTGCTGTGGCGGTTCGCGGGCTTCAACATGCTCATCCTGCTCACCGGGTTGCAGGCCATCCCGGTGGAGGTCTACGAGGCCGCGCGCATCGACGGCGCCTCCGGCTGGCAGCTGTTCCGGCGGATCACCATCCCGCTCATGCGCCCGACGATCGCGCTGGTGCTCACCATGATGACCACCGGTTCCCTGCTCGCCTTCGACCAGTTCTTCATCCTCACCAGGGGAGGGCCGGACAACAGCACCACCTCGCTGGTGATGGTGATCTACCGGGAGGCCTTCGTGCGGCTGGACCTCGGCTCGGCCGCCGCGATCTCGGTGGTGCTGCTGGCCGTGCTGCTGGTGGTGAGCGCGGTGCAGCTGCGCGTGCTGCGCCGGAGGTCCACATGAGACGGTCGAGCTGGGGCTTCCACCTCACGGGCGCGAGCCTGGCGATCCTGTTCCTGCTCCCGCTGCTGTGGAGCGGCTGGGCGTCGGTGCACACCGAGACCGGGTTCGGCACCGAGAACTACCAGCGGCTGTTCACCTCGGCCAGCGGGATCAGTCCCCGGCACATCCTCAACAGCGTGCTGGTGAGCGCGCTGACCGTCGGCGGCACGCTGCTGGTCTCCACCCTGGGCGGGTACGCCTTCGGCCGGTTCCGCTTTCCCGGCCGCGACCTGCTGTTCCTGCTTACCCTGGCCATCCTCATGGTGCCCTACGCCACCATCCTGATCGCGCTGTACGTGCTGCTGGGCTGGTTCGGGCTGCAGGACTCGCTGATCGGGCTGAGCGTGGTGCTGGTGGTGTTCCAGCTGCCGTTCGCCACCTTCATGATGCGCAACAGCTTCGCCGCCGTCCCGGTCGAGCTGGAGGAGTCCGCGCGGGTGGACGGCTGCTCCAGTTTCGGCACGCTGGTGCGGATCATGCTGCCGGTGGTCCGGCCTGGCCTGCTCACGGTGGGCCTGTTCGCCTTCCTGTCCTCGTGGAGCGAGTTCTTCGCGCCGCTGATCCTGCTCAACTCGACCGAAAAGTTCACCGCCACGCTCGCCGTGGTCAACATGCGCACCGCGAGCCACGGCTCGATCGACTACGCCGCACTGGAAGCGGGCGTGGTGGTCATGGCGGTGCCCTGCCTGTTGCTCTTCGCCGTCCTGCAGCGCAGCTACGTGCGGGGGTTCGCCTCCGGCGCGGTGAAGGGCTGACAACCGAAGGAGGAAAGATGATCCGGCTCTGGAAGGGTTTCACGGCCGCTGTCTTCGCGGCGGTGCTGGTGCTGACCGGGACGACCCCGGCCACGGCTGCGGACTCGTGGTCGCCGCCCGCGCACCTGGTCACCCCGCTGAACCAGGTGTGGCAGCACCAGGAAAGCACTTACCCGAACCTCTACGGCTTCCGCAACTACGGCTGGGACCAGATCTTCGCCAACCGCGGCTACCTGAACTTCTGCGTGCGCTGGGACTCCCCGGCGCCGGTGACCGCGGCACAGCGCGATGCCGTGCACGCGCAGCTGGCCCGGCAGTACAAGAAGTGGATGGATGCCATGGCGGGCCACAACAACTGGCCCTACGCCAGTGTGCCGGTCAAGGTGGTGGGCTGGGCGGTGCGTGACCGCAACCAGCTGAAGTGGAACGACAACTCCGTCGACATCTACGTCAACGACATCCGCGAGGGCGCGCCGCAGTGCGCGGAGGGCTGCGGGCGCTTCTTCAACCGCAACGGCAGCTACCCGCGCTGCCCCGGTGGCGTGGCGCGGCACTACGACCAGTCGCTGTGGCTCACCGCAGGGATGGGCGGGGGAGCAGGCGGTGACTGGGGCCAGCGGATGGGCAGCGAGTACTTCATGAACTCGCTCAACGCCGCCGACGTGACCATCCTGCTGCACGAGATCGGCCACACCTTCGGCCTGGACGACTTCTACGACTGGACACCCAGCGGGGTCGGCGGCTTCATCATGAAGGCCGGCAGCTCCGCGGTGATCACCGAGTTCGACCGCTGGATGCTGCGCGACTGGTGGCGGCACCTGAAGAACCGCTACGGCCACTGACCCGCGTTGCCTCCCCTGCACAGAAAGGTGCTGCGCATGATCCCCCCGCCCTCCCGGCGCGCGGTGCTGCGCGCGGGCGTCCTGGCCGCCGCGGCCGCGGCCCTGCCCACCTCCGCGTCGGCCGCACCCGTACCGGCCGCGGCCCGTCCCGACATCGGTGTCTCGGCCGAGCTGTTCCCGCTCGGCGCGGTGTCCCTGCTGCCCGGCCCGTTCCAGACCAACACGATCCGCACGCACGCCTACCTGAAGTTCCTCGACCCCGACCGGCTGCTGCACACCTTCCGGCTCAACGTCGGCCTGCCCAGCCCGGCCACCCCCTGCGGCGGCTGGGAGTCCCCGGCAACGGAACTGCGCGGCCACTCCACCGGCCACCTGCTCACCGCACTCGCCCAGGCCTACGCCAGCACCGGCGACACCGCGTTCAAGGCAAAAGGCGAGTACCTGGTGGCACAGCTGGCGATCTGCCAGGACCGGGCCAGGACCGCGGGCTTCAACACCGGTTACCTGGCCGCGTTCCCGGAGAGCTTCATCGACCGGGTCGAGGCCCGGCAACAGGTCTGGGCCCCCTACTACACCCTGCACAAGATCATGGCCGGTCTGCTGGACATGCACGTGCTGGCGGGCAACGCGCAGGCGCTCACCGTGCTCACCCGGATGGCGGCCTGGGTCGGCTGGCGCAACGGCAGACTCGGCTACGCGCAACGGCAGGCCATGCTGCGCACCGAGTTCGGCGGCATGAACGAGGTGCTGGCCAACCTCTACCAGCTCACCGGGACGCAGGCGCACCTGACCAGCGCCCAGTACTTCGACCACGCCGAGATCTTCGACCCGTTGGCGGCCAACCGCGACGCGCTCGACGGCTACCACGCCAACACCCAGATCCCCAAGGCGATCGGCGCGATCCGCGAGTACCACGCCACCGGCAGCACCCGGTACCGCGACATCGCGAGCAACTTCTTCGACATCGTGGTCGGCGCGCACAGCTACGCCATCGGCGGCAACTCCAACGGCGAGTACTTCAAGGCGCCCGGCCGGATCGCCGCCGAACTCTCCGACAGCACCTGCGAGTCCTGCAACTCCTACAACATGCTCAAACTCGCCACCCAGCTGTTCCGCACCAGGCCCGGCGAGGCGCGGTACTTCGACTTCTACGAGAAGACGCTGTACAACCACCTGCTGGGCGCACAGGACCCCGGCTCCAGCCACGGCCACCACAGCTACTTCACCCCGCTGCGGCCCGGCGGCATCCGCACCTACAGCAACGACTACCACAACTTCACCTGCTGCCACGGCACCGGGATGGAGACCAACAGCGGGCACTCCGGGCGGATCTACGCCCACGCCGGCACCACGTTGTGGGTCAACCTGTTCATCGCCGCCACCCTGCGCTGGCCGGGACGCGGCATCACGGTGCGGCAGGACACCTCCTTCCCGGAGACACCCGGCAGCAGGCTGACCATCACCGGCTCCGGGCCGATCGACCTGCGGGTGCGCGTGCCGGCCTGGGCGGCGGGCGCGCGGATCCTGGTCAACGGCGCACCGCACACCCCGGTCACCCCCGGCTCCTACGCGCGGATCAACCGCACCTGGGCCAGTGGCGACGTGGTGGACATCAGCCTGCCGATGGTGCTGCACCGCGAGTCCACAATGGACAACAGCGCGGTGCAGGCGGTCAAGCACGGCCCGATCGTGCTGGCCGGCGCCTACGGCAGCACGAACCTGACCTCGATGCCCGCGCTCCAGCCGGCCACGATCCGGCCCGCTGCCGGCCCGCTGCGGTACTCCGCGACGGCCAGCACCGGCCCGGTGACGCTGATGCCGTTCTACCAGCTGCACGGGCAGCGCTACACCGTCTACTGGCAGGTCACCGAAGGCACCACCGGTCGTTGAGGAGGACCCATGCGAGCCACCCGCCGAGGGCTGATCCTCGGCGCCGTGGTCACCGTCGCCGTCAGCACCGTGGCGACACCGGCCGCGCACGCCGCGAACCCGATCATCACCTCCGTCTACACCGCCGACCCCGCACCACTGGTCGTCGGCAACACCCTCTACATCTACGCCGGCCGGGACGAGGCCACGCCCGGCCAGACCAACTTCCAGATGCGGGAGTGGCGTGTGCTGTCCTCCACGGACGCGGCCACCTGGACCGACCGGGGCGCACGCGCCAACATCGGCACCTTCCGCTGGGCAGGCGCGGACGCCTGGGCCAGCGAGGTGGAGCCCCGCAACGGCAAGTACTACTGGTACACCTCGGTCAACGGCAACGGTCCCGGCTGGATGAACATCGGCGTCGCGGTCGCGGACAGCCCGCTGGGGCCGTTCACCGACGCCAAGGGCGGCCCGCTGGTCAGTGACAGCACCCCCAACTCCGCCAGCCTCAACATCGACCCCACCGTCTTCACCGACGACGACGGCCAGGCATACCTCTACTGGGGCAGCTACTGGGCGCCCAGGGCGGCCAAGCTCAAGCCGAACATGGTCGAGCTGGACGGCCCGGTGGTCACCCCGCAGGGGCTGACGAACTTCTGGGAAGCGCCGTTCCTGTTCAAGCGCAACGGTCTCTACCACATGGTCTACGCGGCCAACGACACCAACGGCTGCGTCAGCTCGACGAGCTACGCCTGCCAGCGCTACGCCACCGCCACCAGCCCGATGGGACCGTGGACCCACCGCGGGGTGGTGCTCGGCCAGGTCTCCTCGACCACCAACCACGCCGGCGTGGTGCAGTTCAAGGGCCAGTGGTACATGGTCTACCACAACGCCAACGCACCCGGTGGCGGCAACTTCCGGCGCTCGGTCGCGGTGGACCTGGTGCACTTCAACGCCGACGGCACCATGCGGCGGGTCCAGCAGACCACCACCGGCCCGCCGCCGAACCCGGCAGGCCCGCACCTCTCGCGGGAGGGATGATGCGCACCCACCGCGCACTCGCCGCCGTGCTGCTCGCCGCGACGCTGACCGCGCCCACCACCGCGCAGCCCGCGCACGCGGCGCAAACCATTGGCTACCCGACCTTTTCCGGACCCCCGATCCCCGCACCGCCGGTCGGGTACCACACCGGCAGCACCATGCGGGCGATCTACGACGCGGAGAGCTCCGGCACCGACTTCTGGCTGGACCGCCTGCTCGCCCGCCCCGGCAACGACCCGGCGGGCACGCTGCTGATGACCCGCGGCCGCGGGTTGTTCATGTACACCCACGACCCCGCGGTCATCGGCTTCGGCGGCAAGGCCGCCTACTGGGACGACCTCAGCGGCCAGCACGCCTACTCGATCGCGGTGTCCCCTGGCGCCTTCACCGAGCAGGTGGGCAGCAGGCTGCAGAAACCCAGTCACTACAAGGCCGTCTTCACCAGCGGCGCGATCCGGCTGGAGCTGACCAAGTTCATCACCCACAACAACGTGGCGGTGACCAACCTGGCCATCGTCAACACGAGCGGCGCGCCGGCAACCCTGCGGCTGAACGCCACCTCGCCGTACGCGACCACGGTCGCCGGGGACGAGCTGACCGGCAGCAGGGCGGTGAAGAACAACCTGACCACCATCCAGCCACGCCTCTCCGGCGACGGGTTCGCCGCCGGCACCGGCGGCCTCAGCAGGTCGATGACCGTCGGCGCGGGCCAGACGGTGACCACCAAGGTCGTCATGGGGTTCCCCACCACCGAGATCCCGGAGTCCCGCACCGAGTACCAGGCATACCGGGGACACTCGCCAGCGACGGCCTTCGCCACGCACGTGCGTGCGTACAACCGTTGGTGGGCCGACAACATCCCGTACATCGACGTGCCGGACGCGGCGATCAAGAAGAGCGTCTACTACCGCTGGTGGCTGATGCGGTTCAACCACCTCGACGTCGACATCCCCGGCCAGGACTACCAGTTCCCGGTCTCCATCGAGGGCGTCACGGGGTACAACAACGCGATCGCGCTGACCCAGCCGATGCACATCGACGACCTCAAGTACCTGCGCGACCCGGTCTACTCCTACGGTCCGTGGCTCTCGGCCGGGCAGACCTCGCGCGGCGGCCGGTTCATGGACAACCCCGGTGACCCGGAGAACTGGTCCAACTCCTACACCCAGTACATCTCCGAGGCGGCCTGGCGCAGCTACCAGCTGCACGGCGGGCAACCGGCGATCGCCGGGCTGCTGGCCCGCTACGCCGAGGGCGATGCCAAGGGTCAGCTGTCCTTCTACGACACCAACAACAACGGCGTGATCGAGTACGACTGGGGCGCGCTCACCGGCAACGACGCCGACGCGGTGTCCTTCGACTGGCGGCCGGGCCGCCTCGACCGCGCCGAGACCGCCTACGTGTGGAGCGGAGCCGTTGCCGCACAACGGGCCTACGCGCTCATCGGCAACACCGCCAAGGCCGCCGAGATGCAGGCCCTCGCCGACCGCATCCGCACCGGCGTGCTCAACACGCTGTGGAACCCCGACCGCCAGCTGCTCGAGCACAAGCACGTGCCCACCAACACCCACGTGCCGTGGAAGGAGATCAACAACTACTACCCGTTCTCGGTCGGCATGATGCCCGGCACCGAGCAGTACAAGCAGGCGCTGCGGCTGTTCGCCAGCCCGGCCGAGTACCCGGTGTTCCCGTTCTACACCGCCAACCAGAAGGACAAGGCCGAGGCCGCGGCCGCCGGGCACCCCGGCTCGAACAACTTCTCCACCATCAACTCCACCGTGCAGTTCCGGCTCTACGCCTCGGTGCTGCGCCACTACCCGAACCAGTGGATGACCGCCGAGGACTACAAGAAGCTGTTGCACTGGAACGCCTGGGCGCAGTACGTCGGTGGCAACACGCAGTGGCCGGACGCGAACGAGTTCTGGGCCAACTGGAACGCGGGCGCCCAGCGGATCGACTACCGCTCCTGGATCCACCACAACATCCTGGGCAGCAGCAACTGGACCGTGGTGGAGGAGGTGGCCGGCCTGCGCCCGCGCACCGACGCCAAGGTCGAGCTGTGGCCGATCGGCATCGGCTGGTCGCACTTCGCGGTGAACAACCTGCGGTACCGCAACATGGACCTGAGCATCGTCTGGGACGACCCGGCCGACGGCATCACCCGCTACCCCGGGGTGCCGCAGGGGTATTCGGTCTACCTCAACGGAACCCGCGCCTTCACCGTGGACCGGCTCACCCGCGCGGTCTACGACCCGGCGACCGGCGCGGTGACGCTCCCCGCGGGCGGAAACCTCACGCACAGCACGGCCATCACCGGTTTGCAGGCCGCACAGGAGGTGGTGCAGAACAGCGCGCGGATGGTCGACGTGTTCGCCAAGGCAGGCGTGGACCTGACCTCCGCGCGGCCCAACCTGGCCCAGGGCGCCACAGCCTCGGCCTCGCACACCGCCGCGGACACCTCGGTCGGCGGTGCGGTGGACGGGTTCCCGATCAACGCGCCGATCTGGGGCAGCTCCGGCTCACCCAACGGCACGGACTGGTACCAGCTCGACTTCGGCCGGTCCCAGACGGTCCAGGAGGCGCGCCTGTACTTCCGGGACGACCGGGCGGGCAACCGGTACCGGGCCCCCGCCGCCTACACCGTGCAGTACTGGACCGGCCAAGCCTGGGCCGATGTCTCCGGGCAGACGAGGACACCGGAGACGCCGAGGGCCAACTACAACCAGGTGCGGTTCACCCCGGTCAGCACCGACCGCCTGCGGGTGCGGCTGACCCACGCGGCCGGCTTCCACACCGGTTTAACCGAGCTCAAGGTGTACGGCCTGTCTACACTCCCGACCACCGGCCGCTGACTTGAGGCGAGGTTGACGTGCTGCTGCTGGACTACCGGCTCGACGAGTCCTACGAGTCGTACCAGCGGCACGTCAACCTCGCCACGGCGGATGAGTGGGTGCTCGGGTCGGACTGCTTCCTCGGCGAGGTCGACTTCGCCGTGGGCGGGCAGGACCTCCGGGTCGGACCGGCGCTCGTGCCGGTCCTCGCCGTGGCCAGGGGGCTCTACCTGGCGGTGGCACAGGGGCATTCCTACGCCGAGGCGTACGAGGTGGAACGGCTCGTCGAGTTCGTCTTCCGGCGCGACGACGTGGTGCTGCGTTCCTGGTTCACCGGCGGCAGCGCCGAAGTCGGCCGCACGGCGCTGCACGTGGCGCTGCGGGAGTTCTGCGCGCGGGTCGTTCGCGAGCTGGGGGAGCGGCATCCCGCGCTGCTCGGCAACAACATCGTCACCACCCTGCTGGACCGCATCCGGCGCGACGACACCGCCGCGCCGGAACTGGTGCGCGTGCTGCCCGGGGACCCGGACGGCATCGGTGACCGGGTGGCCGCGCTGCTCTGGTCGGGCGGTGGTCTGGTGGGCACGTCACTGACCCGGATCGACGTGGAGCTGATACCCGCTCCGGAGCCGGTGCTGGACGAGCGGCCCGACCTGTCGGACTTCAGCCGCCCGCTCTTCCTCGCCGGCGGGCCCGCGGCGGCGGTGCCCGGTCTGGTCCGCCGTGCCGTGCGCCTCGCGCTCACCCTGCACGGCCTGGACCGCCACCCGGCGGCGCGCCTGCTCGGCTGACCCCTTCCCGCTCGGCCCAGCGGTCAGCCCAGGCTTGGAAGGCGGGGAAGGCGAGGAGCAGTTCCGTTCCTTCCGTGGTGAGCCGGTAGCCGTTGTCGTCCTGCTCGACGATCCAGGCGGCGCGCAACTCGGCGAGGCGCTGGTTGAGGACGGAGGAGGACATCCCGTCGCAGCGCGCCTGGAGGTCGCGGAAGCTCAGCGGGTCCTCGCGCAGCTCCCAGATGACGCGCAGTGCCCAGCGGCGGCCGAGCAGGTCGAGCAGGGCCATGATCGGCTTGCCCGTGCCGGAGCCGCGGACCGGCCGTCCCGGGCGAGGGATGTCGGGCACCGGGTCCTCCTTGCGCTTCTGTTTCCGAAGCGATAGGTTGCGCTTCGTTTACCGAAGCAGGAGGGTAGCCCATGGCCACCACCGCTCCCCGTATCCCGCCCCTCGAACCTCCCTACGCGCCGCACATCAAGGCGATGCTCGACAAGTGGATGCCGCCGAACACGGCGCTTGAGCCGCTGGCGCTGTTCCGCACGTTCGGCGTGCATGACGAACTGTTCTCCCGAATGCTGCCGCTGGGCGCGGGCATCCTCGGCCACGGCCGGGTCGAGCCCCGGCTGCGTGAGGTGGTGATCCATCGGACCTGCGCGCTCTGCGGGGCCGAGTACGAATGGGGAGTCCACGCCGTCGTCTTCGGCAGACCCCTCGGCCTGACCGACGCGCAGCTCTTCTCGACCGTGCACGGCAACGCCGACGACCCGGTGTGGTCGCGGCCCGAGGCGCTGGTCTTCCGCCTGGCCGACGAAGTGCACGCCACCAGCGGGATGTCCGAGGAGCTGTTCACCGAGCTGGCCGCGCAATTCACGGCGGACCAGATCCTCGAGCTGGTGATCACCGCGGGCTGGTACCGCACCATCTCCAGCGTCATCAACGTCGCGGGCGTCGAGCTCGAGCAGTGGGCCGCGCGCTTTCCCCCGGCGGACCAGCGGCAGGACCTTGTTTAGCTGGGATGACGGGGGAGAACTCTGCGCGGTATGGCGCTCTCGCTGAAACGGTCCGTGACGACCCCGCTGCTGTTCCTGTTCATCCTGGGGGACATCCTCGGCGCCGGGGTCTACGTGCTGGTGGGCAAGGTGGCCGGGCAGTCCGGTGGTGCCGTGTGGGCGCCGCTGCTGCTCGCCTGGTGCCTGGCGATGCTGACGGCGGGGTCCTATGTGGAGCTGGCCACGAAGTACCCGCGTGCCGGTGGCGCGGCGCACTACGCGCAGCGCGCGTTCGGGCCGTTCGCCGCGTTCCTGGTCGGCTTCTGCATGCTCGCCGCCGGGGTGGTGTCGGTGGCGGCCCTCGCGCTCGGCTTCGCCGGGGAGTACCTGAGCCAGTTCGTCACGCTGCCCACCGTGCTGGTGGCGGGGGTCTTCCTGGCCGCGCTGGGCCTGCTCAACGCCCGTGGCATCAAGGACTCCCTGCGCGCCAACATGGCCGCCACCGTGGTGGAGGTCGGTGGGCTGCTGCTCGTCATCGTGCTCGGGATCGTGCTGATCGCCAGGGGAGAGGCGGACCCGGGGCGGCTGGTGCAGTTCGGCACGGCTGAGCACGGGCCGCTGTCGGCGGTGCTGGCCGGAGCCGTGCTCGCCTACTACTCCTTCGTCGGGTTCGAGACCTCGGTCAACGTCGCGGAGGAGACCAGGGACCCGCACCGGGCCTACCCGCGTGCCCTGTTCGGGGCGCTGGCCTTCGCCGGCGTGGTGTACGTGGCGGTCGGTTCGATCGCGGCCGCGGTGGTGCCGCCCGAGGTGCTGAGCGCCTCCAGCGGCCCGCTGCTGGAGGTGGTCCGGCTGGCCGGTGGCGTGCCGATGTGGCTGTTCGGGCTCATCGCCCTGGCGGCGGTGGCCAACGGGGCGCTGCTGACCGGGATCATGTCCTCGCGGCTGGCCTACGGCATGGCCAGGGACGGTCTGCTGCCCGCGGTGCTGGCCCGGGTGCTGCCGCGGCGGCGGACGCCGTGGGTGGCCATCGTGGCGACCACGGTGACGTCGCTGGGGCTCGCGCTCACCGGTGACGTGGCCTCGCTGGCCTCGACGCTGGTGCTGTTGCTGCTGGTGGTGTTCTTCGCGGTGAACATCGCCGTGCTGGTGCTCCGGCGCGACGAGGTCGAGCACGACCACTTCCGCATCGCCTCGGTGTTCCCGGTCCTGGGCGCGGTGTCCTGTGTACTGCTGGCCGCACAGGTCGAGGCCGGGGTGTGGCTGCGCGGCATGCTGGTACTGGCCGTCGGCCTGGTCCTCGCGGCCGGTGTGGCACTGCGGACGCGACGCCGGACCGGGTGACACCTCATCGGCCACCCGCCGTCACCCGGCAGGTGGCCGATGGGCCTGGGTTTCAGGAGCGGAAGAACGCCCGCAGATCGCCGGCCAGGACCTCGGGGCGCTCCATCGCCGCGAAGTGCCCGCCCTCGGGGAACTCCGACCAGTGCACGATGTTGGAGTTGTCCCGCTCGGCGAAGGTGCGGATCGTGGTGAAGTCGTCGGCGAAGACCGCGACCCCGGTGCGGGAGGGGTTGACCTCCGGCTCCCGCGCCGCTTTGGCCTCCTCGAAGTAGTAGCGGCTCGCGGTGGCCTGGGTGTTGGTGAACCAGTACAGCGACACCTGGGTCAGGATCTGCTCGGTGCTGACCAGGCTGGTGCCGTTGCCGAAGTTGTTGAACAGCTCGCTGTAGGCCAGCTGCCCGACCGGCGAGTCGGCGATGGCCGCGCCGATGGTCTGCGGGCGGGTGGCGTTCATCTGGTTGTAGCCGCCCACGGACTGGAACCACTGGAGGTGCTCCAGCGCGGCGTAGTCCTTCGGCTCCAGCTTCTCGAACTCCGCCGGATCGCCGGAGGGGAAGGAGAACAGCTGCTGCACGTGCAGGCCGAGGAAGCCTTCCGGCTGCAACAGGCCGAGCTCGCGGGAGATCATCGCGCCGCTGTCGCTGCCGTGCACGCCGTAGGAGTCGTAGCCCAGGCGGCGCATCAGCGCGTCGAAGGTCTCCGCGACCTTGCGCATGGTCCAGCCGCGGCCGGTCAGCGGCATGCTGAAACCGGTGCCGGGGATCGAGGGCACCACCACCGAGAAGGCGTCCGCGGCCTCGCCGCCGTGCGCGACCGGGTCGGTGAGCGGGCCGATCAGGTCGAGGAAGTCGGCGAAGGAGCCCGGGTAGGTGTGCAGCAGCAACAGCGGGGTCGCGTTCGCTTCCTTGGACGGCACGTGGATGAAGTGCACGGTCTGGCCGTCGATCTCGGTGAGGTGGTGCGGGAACTCGTTCATCCGGGCTTCCTGCGCGCGCCAGTCGAACTCGGTCCGCCAGTGCTCGACGGTCTCGCGCAGGTAGCTGTTCGGGGTGCCGTACTCCCAGTCGTCGGTGGGCGCGGGCTGCGGCAGCCGGGTGCGGGCCAGGCGCTCGTTGAGGTCGTCCAGCTCGGCCTGGGCGATGTCGATGCGGAAGGGGCGGATCTCGGTGGCGTTCGTGGAGTTCGTCATGACGCAGACTCTAGGTACCCATTAGGCACGTTCGGTTCCTATAATCTGAAGTTCATGTTGGACACCTCGTCGAGGCTGCTCGCCCTGCTCGCGCTGATGCAGTCCCGGCCGCAGTGGACCGGCGCCCAGCTGGCCGAACGGCTGGCAGTCAGCGGCCGCACCATCCGCAACGACATCGAGCGGCTGCGCACCCTGGGCTACCCGGTCGAGGCCGAGCGCGGGCCCGCCGGGTTCTACCGGCTGGGCGCCGGGGCCAAGCTGCCGCCGCTGCTGCTCGACGACGAGGAGGCGGTGGCCGTCGCGATCGGTCTGCGGGCCGGCCGAGGCGTCACCGGCATCGAGGAGAGCGCCGCCCGCGCGCTGGGCAAGCTCGAACAGGTGCTGCCGCACCGGTTGCGGCGTCAGGTGAGCGCGCTGCACCAGGCGGTCTCCGAAGGCCCGGACAACACCGGCACCAACGTGGTCGCCCCGGTGGTGGACGCCGCGGTGCTCTCCACCATCGCCGCGGCGGTCCGGGACGCCGAACTGCTCCGCTTCGACTACACCGCCCCGGCCCGCGAGGACGACACCCCGCGCCGCAACGACGCCTCCGCGCCCTTCGGCGACTGGCCGGTGCTGGTCGAGCCCTACCGCCTGGTGAGCTGGGAACGGCACTGGTACCTGGTCGCGCGCGGCCCCGAGACCGGCGCCTGGCACACCTACCGGGCGGACTGGATCACCCTGCGGATGGCCACCGGCCGCCGCTTCACCCCGGTGGAGTTCCCCGGCGGCGACTACGCGAGCTTCGTGCTGCGCGATGTGGCCACCGCCGGGTGGCAGGTGCACGCCCGGATCACCGTGCGCGCCCCCGCCGAGGACGTGCTGGCCCGGATCAACCCGGCCGTCGGCGTGGTCGAGGCGGTGGACGAGACCACCTCGGTGCTGGTCACCGGCGCGGACAGCCTGGAGATGATCGCGGTCTACACCGGCATGCTGGGCCTGGACTTCCACGTCACCGAGCCACCCGAGCTGGTCGAGCACCTCCGCACCCTGGGCCGCCGCTACGCCCGCGCCGTGGAGTAGGCCCGCGGACGTACCCTGTGGTCATGTCGGCAAGGTCGCGCCGGGCGCGGGTGCGGGACGTGCACGAGCTGGCGCTGGGGATGCCCCACGTCACGGTGGTGATGGGCACCGCGGACAACCCGGTCTACCAGGTCGGCCGGAAGTCGTTCGTGTTCTTCCGCAACCCCCGTCCCGATGCCGTCGATCCGGAAACCGGTGAACGCTACCCGGACGTGATCGTGTTCTGGGTGCCCTCCGAACACGACAAGCAGGCCCTGGTCCAAGACCAAGGGTCACCGTTCTTCACCACGCCGCACTTCAACGGTCACCCGTCGGTGTTGTTGCGGGCCAGCCGGATCGGCGAGCTCACCCTGCGGGAGCTGACCGAGGTCGTGCAGGACGCCTGGCTGTCCCGCGCCTCGCCGACCAGGGCCGCCGCCTGGCTCCGCGGCCGCGCGGCACAGTGACCAGCCGAGCCCGCGCGAACTACCGCTCCGCGCTGGGCCGCACGTGCGCGCGCACCCCCTGCGGGTCGAACAGCACCAGCAGCTCCACCGCCTCCCCGTCGGCGCTGCCCAGCCAGTGCGGCACGGAGGTGTCGAACTCGGCGGCCTGACCGGGCGGCAGCACCAGGTCGCGGTCGCCGACCAGCAGGCGGAGCTGGCCGTTGAGCACGTACAGCCACTCGAAGCCGGGATGGGTCTGCGGGGTCGGTTCGACCGGTTCCCGCCGGGCCGGGATGAGCATCTTGAACGACTGCACCCCGCCCGGCCGCCGGGACAGCGGCACGAAGGTCAGGCCGAACCGGTGGATCGGCTTGAGGTGGATGCGGGGGTCGCCGGTGCGCGGTGCGCCGACCAGGTCGTCCAGCGGCACGTCGTAGGTGCGCGCCAGCGGCAGCAGCAGTTCCAGCGTCGCCTTGCGCTGTCCACTTTCCAGCCTGGACAGGGTGCTCTCCGAGATGCCGGTGGTCACCGCCAGGTCGGCCAGGGTGATGCCGCGGGCGTTGCGCAGCGCCCGCAGTCGCGGTCCGACCGCCTCAAGCACCTCGTCCATGTCGTCCACGGGAACAGGTTGCCAGAACGGCAAGATTCCGTGCCAGTCGAACCAGGGCCTGTTGAGACTTGGCCGCATGAACACCACTGATCCGGTCGCCTTCTGGAACGACCTCTACGCCGCCCGTCCGACGGCCGCCGATCCGCGGCCGAACAGCACGCTCGTCGACCTGACCTCGGACCTGCCGCCCGGTGCCGCGCTGGACCTGGGCTGCGGCAGCGGCGGCGACTCGCTGTGGCTGGCC
Organism: Crossiella sp. CA-258035; assembly: GCF_030064675.1. GTDB lineage: Bacteria > Actinomycetota > Actinomycetes > Mycobacteriales > Pseudonocardiaceae > Crossiella. The sequence goes on along the minus strand of NZ_CP116413.1, from coordinate 5,333,505 downwards.
CGCCGGGGCTGGCAGGTCACCGCGGTCGACATCTCGGCTGTGGCGACCCAGCGGCTCGCCGACCGCGCCCAGTCCCTCGGCCTCGGCGAGCGGCTCACCGCCCAGAGCCACGACCTGCGCGAATCCTTCCCGAGTGGCCGGTTCGACCTGATCTCCGCGCACTACCTGCACACCCCGTTCGACCTGGACCGGGCGAGCGTGCTGCGCACCGCCGCGCACGCGCTGCACCCTGGCGGGCGGCTACTCGTCGTGGACCACGGCTCCACCGCGCCGTGGTCCTGGGACCAGGACCCGGACGCGCATTTCCCCTCGCCACCGGAGGTCGCGGCCGAGCTCGACCTCGATCCGGCGGAGTGGGCGGTGGCGCGGGCCGAGTCGCCGCGCCGGATCGCCACCGGGCCGGGCGGGCGCACCGCCGAGGTCACCGACCACGTGCTGCTGCTCCGGCGGGCCGGATGACCCGCCGCCGCGATCAGCCACCGCCGCGCACCGGCGGCAGCGAAGCCGAGACCCTGCGCGGGTTCCTGGACTACCTCCGCGACTCGATCGCGGCGAAGGTGCACGGCGCGCCCGAGCCGCAGGTGCGGACCGCCGGGGTGCCCTCGGGCACCAACCTGCTCGGCCTGCTCAACCACCTCACCCAGGTCGAGCGGGCCACCTTCCTCGGCGCGAAGGTCGCCGACTGGCAGGCCACCTTCCACGCCGCGCCGGAGGACAGCGTCGCCGAGGTGCTCGCCCGCTACCGGGAGACCGTCGAGCGCGCGAACGAGGTGCTCGACCGCTGCGCCGACCTCGGCGCACCCGTTCCCGGCGGCCGCGCCAGCGCTCGCTGGGCGCTGACCCACCTGATCGAGGAGACCGGCCGCCACGCTGGCCACGCCGACATCCTGCGCGAGCTCATCGACGGCGCCACCGGGCGCTGACCACCGTCTACATAGGACAGATAACATGATCTCCACATCAAGGTTCGCCCGCGCGGCAACGGCTTTTGCGCTGACCCTCCTGCTCACCGGCGCGGCCTGTGCCGCACCCGCCGCCCCCGAGGTGCCCGCGCACGCCGCGGCCACCCAGGGCGATCCCAAGTTCACCGGCGCCTTCCGGCACGAGTTCACCGAGGTCGACGGGGTCCGCATGCACTACGTGACCGGCGGCCGCGGCACACCGGTGGTGCTGCTGCACGGCTGGCCGCAGACCTGGTTCGGCTGGTGGCCGATCATGCCCGCGCTGGCCGAGCACCACACCGTCTACGCCGTCGACCTGCCGGGGCTCGGCGACAGCACCGGCAAGCCGACCGGCTACGACAAGGCCACCCTGGCCCGCTACGTGCACACCCTGATCGCCGACCGGCTCGGCCTGCGGGACGCCCGCGTGGTCGGGCACGACCTCGGCGCCGCGGTGGCCTTCCAGTACGCCGCCCAGTTCCCGGCCGACACCGCGCGGCTGGGCTACCTCGACCTGCCGCTGCCCGGCCCCGGCATCGACGGGGCCACCTACCGCTCGCTGAGCTGGCACATCGCCTTCCACTCCCAGCGGCGGGTGCCCGAGGCGGTGGTGGGCAACGACGTCCGCGAGTACCTGAAGCTGTTCTACCCCCAGGTTTCCTTTGGTGGCACGGCTTTCGGCGGCACCTCGGACCGGTCCCCGTTCAGCGAGGAGGAGATCAGCGAGTACGCGCGGACCTACTCCCGGCCCGATGCCCTCTCCGGTGGCTTCGAGCTCTACCGCGCCCTGGACAAGGATGTCCGGGACACCGTGGCGACCGCGCCGGTGCGGGTCCCGGCCCTGGTCATGGCCGCGCAGGGACAGGCGGAGGCGATCAAGGCGACGGTGGCCCCCCGGCTGACCGACATCGTGCGCGCGGTCGACGTGCCCAAGGCCGGACACTGGCTTGTCGAGGAAAACCCAGGGTTCGTCACCGAGGAGCTGCTGCGCTTCCTCAAGGGGTGATCAGTCCTCGGCCAGTCCGGCCGCGGTCAGGGTGAGGTGCTGGGCCAGGGCCTCGGCCGCGGCGTCGGCATCGCGGGCCAGCGCGGCCTCCTCCAGGCGGCGGTGCTCGCCGAGGTGGTCCCGGTCGGGGGTGCGCAGCGCCGACCAGCGGCGGGCCAGCTCGCTCGCGGTCCACATCCGGTCGAAGGTCTCCAGCAGCACGGGGTTGCCGCAGCCCTCCAGCAGCGCGCGGTGGAAGTCCCGGTGCGCCTGCGCCCAGGCGCGGGTGTAGTGCTCGCCCTCGGCGGGCTCGAACGGCGGGGTGCGGGCCAGGCGGTGGTGGGCGGCGCGCACCCGGGCCTCCCAATCGAGGTCGCCGCGCTCGATGGACAGGCGCAGCACCACCGGTTCCACGGTCCGGCGGGCCTCGGCGATCTCCTGCCAGCGGCGGTCGGAGAAGGCGGGCACGGCGAAGCCGCGGTTGGGCAGCCGGTCGGCAAGGCCCTCGCCGACCACCCGCACCAGCGCCTCACGCACCACGGCCAGGCTCACCCCGTGCTCCTTGGCCAGCTCGTGCGGTTTGAGCGCGGTGCCGGGGGCGTGGTCCCCGCGCATGATCGCTTCCCGCAGGTGCGCGTAGACCTGCTCGGAGAGCATCAGCGTCATGCGGCCACCATAGACGATCCAGCAAATCATCGATTATTTCTGCTATCGTCGACCTCATGACCACCAACGACCCCGCCACCCGACCCGCCGAGAGCGCGGAACGGATCGAGGTGTCCCGGCTCATCCCCGCCCCCGCCGGCGCGATCTTCGCGGTGCTGACCGATCCGTTGGGGCATGTGGACATCGACGCCTCGGGCATGCTCATGGACGCCGAGGGCGAACCGGTCACCCGGGCAGGCGACCGGTTCCGGGTGCACATGGACCGGGAAGCCCTCGGCGACCGCCCCCTCGGCAAGTACCAGGTGGAGGTGATCATCACCAAGCTCGTCCCGGAGCGGGAGATCGCCTGGACCGTCGAAGCCGGGGTCCGCCCGCACGTCCGGCACATCTACGGCTACCGCCTGGCCCCCGCCGAGGACGGCACCCTGGTCACCTCCTACTACGACTGGTCAGAGCTCGCCCCGGAGTGGAAGCAGCGCCTGGTCTTCCCGGTGGTGCCCGAGTCCGCGCTCAAGGCCACCCTCGGCATCCTGGAGCGCGTGGTCCGCAGGCGAGCCGCCTGATGCCGATCTCCGCTCGTCACCGCGAGGTGCTGCGCCGGGAGCTGCCCGGGGCGGACCTCGACGGGTTGGTGGTGCACCAGGGCCAGTTCCACGAGGTGGTCCTCGGCGCGGACCGGGTGGTGTGCTTCGCCCGCACCGCCCCGGCCGCGTCCCGGCTGCCCGCCCGCGCGGCCCGGCTGCGATCGGTGGCGGGCATGGGTCTCGGCTTCGCCACCCCCGTTCCTCTGTCCGAAGTGGACGGTGACCCGGCCTGCCTGGTGCTCAGCCGGGTGCCCGGCGACCCGCTGGCGGCGCACCGGCTGACCGCGCCACCGGTGTTCGAGGCGGTGGCCGCCGGTTTTGGCGCGCTGCTGCGGGAGCTGGCCGGGGTGAAGACTGGATTCCCGTCGACGGGCAGCTGGCCGGAGTTCGCGGAGGGTGTCCGGGCCGAGTTGTTCCCGCTGATGTCCGGGTCCGGCCGGGCCAGGGCCGAGGCGGAGCTGGTCGCGGTCGGGGAGCTGCCGCACTGGGTCACCGGGCTGGTGCACGGCGACCTCGGCGGCGAGAACGTGCTGTGGTACGAACGGGACGGCCTGCCGCGACTGTCCGGCGTGGTGGACTGGGACGAGGCCGGGCTGGGCGACCAGGCGGAGGACCTGGCCGCGATCCGGGCCAGCTATGGAGAGGAGATGGCTCGTGCCGTGGTGGCACACCTTCCTCCGGACGAGGCGTTGCTCGACCGGGCCAGGGTCATCGGTGGCACTTTCGCCTTGCAGCAGGCGTTGGCGGGGCTGCGGGATGGGGATGAGGAGGAGCTGGCGGACGGGCTCTCGGGGTACCGCTGAGCCGGTCAGCGGGGATAGGTGTGGATCTCGGTTGCCTTCACCGAGGCCCACAGGGTGTCGCCGGGGTGCAGGCGCAGGTCGGCGACGGTGGCGGTGGTGATGTCGGCCAGCACGGCGGGGGTGCCGTCCAGCTCGATCCTGGTGGTGTGCGCGTGCTGTTCGATCCCGGCGACCGTGGCCTGCCAGGTGTTTCGTGGGCTGCCAACGGGTTTGGCCGGGTACAGGCTCACCGCGCTGGGTGGGAACACCACGTGCACCGGGCCGGTGGCCGGTTCGGCGACGGTGAGCGTGCCGCCCTCGTCGAGGTGGATCTCGGTGTCGTGGGCGGTGCCGCGGTAGAAGTTGAGGCCGACCAGGTGGGCGACGTAGTCGGTGCGGGGCTGGCGGACCACCGCGCGCGGGCTGCCCTGCTGTACCACGCGGCCGTGTTCCAGGATGACCAGCCGGTCGGCCAGCACCATCGCGTCCAGCGGGTCGTGGGTGACCAGCAGGGTGTGGCCGGGGTAGTCGCGCAGGTGCCGTCCCAGCTCGGCGCGGACCCGGAGGCGGGTGCTCGCGTCCAGGGCGGCCAGGGGTTCGTCGAGCAGCAGCAGATCCGGGTCGGTGGCCAGGGCGCGGGCCAGGGCGACCCGCTGGGCCTGGCCGCCGGAGAGGGTGCGGGGTTTGGCCGCGGCGTGGCCGGTGAGGCCGACCTTGGCCAGCCAGTGTGCGGCCCTGGTGTTGGCCTCGGACTTGCGCAGGCCGCGGGCGCGCAGGCCGAAGGCGACGTTGTCCAGTGCGGTCATGGTGGCGAAGAGCAGGTGGTCCTGGAAGACCACGCCGATCGGCCGCAGCTCGGTGGGCAGACCGTCCCAAGTGGACTCACCGAGCCGGATTGTGCTGTCCGAGGCCAGGAGTCCGGCCAGTGCGCGCAGCGCGGTGGTCTTGCCCGCGCCGTTGGGGCCGAGCAGGGCGACCACCTCGCCGGGCTCGATGGTCAGGTCCAGGTCCAGGGCGAAGGTCTCGCGGGTGACCCGCAGGTTGGCGCGCAGGGTCATGAGGCGCCACTGATCCAGCGGTCGCGCAAGCCCGCCAGCACGCCGACCGACACCAGCAGCAGCACCACGCTGAGCACGATGGCGGCGTCCGGATCGCTTTCCAGCGCCAGGTAGACCGCCAGCGGCATGGTGGTGGTCTCGCCGGGGAAGTTGCCGGCGAAGGTGATGGTGGCGCCGAACTCGCCGAGGGCCCGCGCCCAGCACAGCACGGTGCCCGCGACCACGCCCGGCATGATCGAGGGCAGGGTGACCCGGCGGAAGGTGAGCCAGCGGGAGGCGCCCAGGGTGGCGGCGGCTTCCTCGAACCGGGGGTCGGCCGCGCGCAACGCGCCCTCCACCGAGATCACCAGGAACGGCATCGCCACGAACGCCTCGGCCAGCACCACGCCCGCGGTGGTGAACGGCAGCGAGATGCCGAACCACTGGTCCAGGTACTGCCCGAGCAGCCCGCGCCTGCCCAGCACCAGCAGCAGCGCCACCCCGCCGACCACCGGCGGCAGCACCAGCGGCACCGTGACCAGCGCGCGCAGGAAGCCCCGGCCGGGCACCTCGCCGCGGGCCAGCAGCCAGGCCAGCGGGATGCCGAAGAGCAGGCACAGCACCGTGGCCAGGCTCGCGCAGACCACCGACAGTCGCAGCGCCTGGCCGACCTCGGGGCTGAACAGCCTGCCGGGCAGGGTGGTCCAGGGCGCGGTGACCAGCAGCCCGGCCAGCGGCACCAGCAGGAACACCAGCCCGATCACCGCGGGCAGCACCAGGATGAGCGGCCGCCGGCCCCGTGCCCTGCGCGTCCTGCTCACGGGGCCGCGAAGCCGGCTTCGGTGAGCACCGCGCGGCCCTTCTCCGAGCGGACGTAGTCGACGAAAGCCTTGGCGGCCAGGGTGTTGGGGGCCTTGGCCAGTGGCGCGATCGGGTAGTCGTTGACCGCCTGGGCGGCCTCGGCGAAGTCCCTGCCCTCGACCTTGCCGCCCGCGGCCCTGACGTCGGTGCGGTAGACCAGCGCGGCGTCCACCTCGCCGAGGGAGACCTTGGTCAGCACCGCCTTGACGTCCTGTTCCAGGGTGTCCGGCCGCGCGGTGATCCCGGCCGCCTCGAACACCTTCTTCGCGGCCGCGCCACAGGGCACCTGCTCGGCGCACAACGCGATCTTCAGCTCACCCCGGCCGAAGTCGGCCAGCCCGCCGACCTTGGCCGGATTCCCTTGCGGCACCGCGATCTGCAGCGTGTTCCTGGCGAAGGTCACCGGCGCGGCGGTGACCGTGCCGGTGTCGGTCACCTGCTTCATGTTCGCCGGGGCGGCCGCGGCGAACACGTCGGCGGGCGCGCCCTGGTTGAGCTGCTGGGCCAGCGCCGAGCTGCCCGCGAAGTTGAACTTGACCGTGGTGCCGGGGTTGGCGGCCTGGAAGTCCTTGCCCAGCTTGGTGAAGGACTCGGTCAGCGAGGCGGCGGCGAACACGGTGAGCGTGCCGCCGGTGGGGGAGGAGCCCGGCTGCGCGGTGCCACAACCGGCCAGCGCCAGCACCGCGAGCAGTGCGGTCAGTCTGCGCACCTCAGGCCTCCGGGATCTCGACGACGACATGGGTGGACTTGATCGAGGCCACCGCGACACTGCCGACCTCCAGGCCCAGCTCCTCCGCGGACTCCCGGCTCATCAGCGACACGATCCGGAACGGGCCTGCCTGCATGTCGACCTGCGCCATCACCCCGTCCTTGACCACCCGGGTGACGATGCCCTTCATCCGGTTGCGCGCGGAGGCGGCGACCGTGACGCCGGGCTCGGCCGACTCGGACAGCTGCTGGGCGAAGGCGGCCAGCTCGGTGCCGGCCACGCCCTTGCGGCCGTTGTCCAGCGTGAGCGCGGTCAACCGGCCCTGGTCGATCCAGCGGCGCACGGAGTCATCGCTGACGCCCAGCAGCGCGGCGGCCTCACTGATCCGCAGATTCGGCATGAAAGCGATTATAGATCCGCGTCAGCGGATCGGCAGGGCGGGGTGGAGACCCGCCGCCGCTGGGTCGCGGAGCGGGTCGAGCCCCTCGTCTAGGCTCGCGGGCATGCTGGACACGCAGTACGAAGACCTGCTCCGCCAGGTACTCGACACGGGCGCGCGCAAGCAGGACCGCACCGGCACGGGCACCCGGTCGATCTTCGGTCACCAGCTGCGCTACCGCCTCGCCGACGGCTTCCCGCTGATCACCACGAAGAAGGTGCACTTCCGCTCGATCGCCTACGAGCTGCTGTGGTTCCTGCGCGGCGAGGCCAACGTCAACTGGCTCCGCGAGCACGGCGTCACCATCTGGGACGAGTGGGCCGCGCCGGACGGCGACCTCGGCCCGGTCTACGGGGTGCAGTGGCGGTCCTGGCCGACCCCCGACGGCGGGCACGTCGACCAGATCAGCGAGGTGCTGCGCACGCTGCGGGAGAACCCGGACTCCCGGCGGATCATCGTCTCCGCCTGGAACGTGGCCGACATCCCGCGGATGGCGCTGCCGCCCTGCCACGCGTTCTTCCAGTTCTACGTCGCCGACGGCAAGCTCTCCTGCCAGCTCTACCAGCGCAGCGCGGACCTCTTCCTCGGCGTGCCGTTCAACATCGCCAGCTACGCGCTGCTCACGCACATGATCGCCGAGCAGGTGGGCCTGGGCGTCGGCGACTTCATCTGGACCGGTGGCGACTGCCACATCTACGACAACCACGAGGAGCAGGTCCGCACCCAGCTCGCCCGCCAGGCGCGGCCGTTCCCCAGCCTGAGCCTCAAGCCCGCGGAGAGCCTGTTCGACTACACCTACGAGCACATCGCCCTGGACGGCTACCACCCGCACCCCGGCATCAAGGCCCCGGTGGCGGTGTGATCGGGCTGGTCTGGGCGCAGTCGGCCAACGGCGTCATCGGCCGCGACGGCACGCTGCCGTGGCACCTGCCGGAGGACCTCAAGCACTTCCGCACGCTGACCGCGGGCGCGACCGTGCTGATGGGCCGCCGCACCTGGGAGTCGCTGCCGCCGCGGTTCCGGCCGCTGCCGGGCCGGCGCAACCTGGTGCTCTCGCGCACCCCGCAGGAGGGCGCGGAGACCTTCCCCGACCTGGCGGCGGCACTGGCCGCGGTGACCGGGGACGTGTGGGTGATCGGCGGCGCGGCGGTGTACCGGGCGGCGCTGCCGTTCGCCGACCGGATCGTGGTCACCGAGATCCGCGAGTCCTTCGAGGGGGACACGCACGCGCCCGGAGTGGGCCGCGCGCCGGATGCCGCGGGGGCCTGGTTGGCGTCCGAGACCGGGCTGCACTACCGCTTCCTGACCTGGGACACCTCGGCGCTCGTTTCTGGCAGCATCAACACCGGGTAGGCCAACAGCCGAGCCACTGTCGACGCGCCGGATCGGAGCACTTGGTGAAGGTCCACCTCAGCCGCACGCCGTCGCTGGCCGTCGCGCTGATCGTCCTGCTCTGCGGCGGCCTGCTCACCGCACCCGCCTCGGCCACCACGGATCCGCTGCCCTACCCCGCACGTGACGGCTACCGGATCAAGTCCATCCAGCCGGACTCCTGGGCCGACAAGGACACCATCGCGGGCAACAACACCGGCGGGGTGGCGCTCAACCTGGTCTGGGCGGAGTGGGAGCCGAGCCGGAAACCGGCGCCCTGCGCCGAGGGCGAGGAGCTCTTCGACAACCACTGCTTCCGCGTCCCCGCCGAGGTGGACAGCGCGATCAAGGACTGGTCCGCGCGCGGGCTGGTGGTCACCGGCGTCACCTACGGGACCCCGGCCTGGGCCCGCTACGCCAAGCCGTGCTCCCCGGCCGAGCCGGGCTTCGAGGTGCACTGCACGCCGAACCAGGCCGCCGACTACGCCCGGTTCGCCGGCATGCTGGCCCGCCGGTACAGCGGGCTGCGCGGGCACGGGCGGGTGGCCGACTTCGTGGTGCTGAACGAGGTGAACACCAACACCTGGTTCGACATCGGCTGCGGCCAGGGCGTGCCCTGCGACCGGCAGCGGTGGCTGGCGGAGATCAGCGAGCTGTACGTGGCCGCCTACGACCGGGTCATCGCCGAGCAGCCGCACGCGAAGGTGCTGATCTCGCTGGACCACCGGTTCGGCGTGGAGCTGGAAAGCCCGTCGGCGCGGGAACCGGTGCTGGCCGGGCAGAACGTGCTGCGCGCGCTGGCCGCGCGGGCCGGGGCGCGGCAGTGGCGGGTCGCCTTCCACCCGTACCCCAAGGATCTGCGGCGACCGGAGACCAGCGCGGACGACTTCCCGTACGTCACCTACGGCAACCTCGGCGTGCTGGCCGGCTGGCTGGCCGCGGAGTTCCCCGGCAGCGTCGCGGCCACCGACATCCAGCTCACCGAGAGCGGGATCAACTCCAGCGCGCCGTCCACCCCGGAGCGGCAGGCCGCCGCGGTCTGCGACTCCTTCCGCGCGGTGCTGGGCACCCCCGGCGTGACCAGCCACGTGTACCACCGGATGCGCGACCACCCCGACGAGACCGGCGCCGGGCTCGCACTCGGGCTGTGGCAGGACAACGGCGCGCCCAAACCGGCGTGGACGACCTGGGCGCTGGCCAACCGCGCCGACCTCGGCCGGGGCGGGCTGTCCTGCGGGTTCGAGCAGTTGCCGCACACCAGGCTGGTGCGCGGGTTCAACCCGGCCCGCGGCCACTGGGCCACCTCCCGGCTGCTGCCGCCCGGCTTCACCGCCCAGCAGTCCTGGTTGCTGCTCCGCGAGCCCGCGGCCGGGACCGCGGTGCTCTACGAGTGCGGGGTGGGCGGGCACAACCTGCTCACCACCGATCCGCGCTGCGAGGGGCTGCCGCCGCTCGGTCCGGTCGGCTCGGTGCACACCGCCCCCGCGCCGGGCCGGACCGCGCTCTACCGCTGCCTGGTGCCGCGGATCGGCGACCACTTCGTGGCCGCCGATCCGCAGTGTGAGGGCCAGCAGGTAGAGGCGCTGCTCGGCTACTCGGCCGCCTGAGCGCTCAGCCTGCCGGGACGGGCAGCGGCATGCCTGGCACGTTCTGGTCCGCCGGGACCACGCCGTCGACCAGGTAGGCGTTGACGATCTTGTCCACGGCCGGGTTGCCCATGCCGTAGACGCCGTGGTCGCCCTCGCCGGTCACGGTCAGCAGCCGCGAGTTCGCGAAGGCCGCGTGCGCCCGGCGCGCGCCCTCGATCGCGGTGGCCCCGTCGTGCTCGGCGTGCACGATCAGCACCGGCGGCACGCCCTTGCCGTCCAGCTTGGGCAGCGGGCGCGGCTGGGTGCCCCAGAACGCGCACACCTGGAAGCCCAGCCAGCCGCTGTGCAGGGTCTGGCCGCGGTCGAGGAACTGCTGCGAGCGGCGGATGAGCGACTCACGGTCACCGGTCCACGGACCGTCGTTGCACAGCGTGTTGAACAGCGTGGCCACCAGCGCGTCCGGCGCCTCGGCCCGCTGCTTGGCCACCCCCTCCTTGAGGCCGTCCCGAGCCTCGATCTTGGCCTGCTCCGGGGTGCCCGGCTCGGTCAGCGTGCGCAGCCGGACGAAGTCCTCGGCCAGCGCGGTGAACCGGGCCTTGGACTTCAGTTCGCCCAGGGTGCGCAGGTCCAGCTCGGTCGGGCCGATCTTCATGCCGTCGATGACCACCGGCTTGCGGCTGAGCGCCTGCCGGATCCGCTCGTAGTTCTGCCGGGCCGCCTCGGCGGTGGCGCCGAAGTGGTACTTGGCGTCGTAGCGGGCGATCCAGGGCAGGAAGTCCTGCCGCCAGCGCCGCTCGAAGGCCATCGGCTGCCAGTCGAAGGACTGCTGCCAGCTCGCGGTGAACTCGGTCGCGGAGTCCAGCACGAACCGGCCGACCCGGTTCGGGAACCGCTGGGCGTAGTGCGCGCCCAGCCAGGTGCCCGCGGAGTAGCCAATCCAGTTGATCTTGTCCCGGCGCAGCAGCACCCGGAGCAGGTCCAGGTCCTTGGTCATCTGGAAGGTGTTGATGAACGGCCCCAGCTCGCCGGAGGCCTTCCGGCAGTCCGCAGCCTGGCGCCGCACCGTGTCCACGACCAGGTCCAGGTTGGCCGGGTTCCGGTCGCGCGCGTCCGGGATCAGCTCGGAGCCAATCGCGCCGCCGCAGCTGACGTTGGTGCTCTTGCCGGTGCCACGGGTGTCGATCCCGATGACCTCCTGGTGCTCCCGCAGCTTGCTCTGGTTGCGGAAGACCGCGGGCAGCGTGCGGCCGGGACCGCCGGGGCCACCGGGGTTGGTCAGCACCGAGGCGGTGGCCTTGCCGGTGGCGGCGAACCGGCTGATCGCGATGGTCAGCTCCGGCCGCTGGTGCGGGCGCTCCCAGTCCCTCGGCGTGCGGTAGGTGGCGCACTCCAGCCCCGGCACCGGCGAGGGCAGCTCCTCGGCGGTGCACAGGTGCCAGTCCAGCGTCTGTTTCGCGTAGCGGGCCGGGATGTGCGTGGTGCCGAGCGCCTCGGCCGGGTCGGCCAGCGCCGGGGACATCCCGGCGATGAGCCCACCCGCGAGCACCGGGACGACCACGGCGGCGAGCGATCGCCTGCGCATGTTGTTCCCCCTCTTCGGGTCGATCCTGCGGACACCGAAGAGTCCAAACCGTGCCGTCGCGGCACAGTCAAGTCCGGAGGCTGACCGGTTCCGGACTAGCCGCCGTGCACGCGCTCGGCGGCCAGGCGGCCGGAGATCAGCACCGGCGGGATGCCCACTCCCGGGGTGGTGCCGCTGCCCGCGAGCACGATGTTGCCGTCCCGGAACGGCAGGTTGCCCGGCCGGAACGGCCCGGTCTGGGACACGTTGTGCGCCAAGGAGAACGGTGTGCCCGCCGCCTGTCCGCCGGCCGCCCAGTCCAGCGGGGTGGTCAGCGACAGCCGGGTCACCGCGGTCCGGTCGGGCAGGATTCCGCGCTGTGCCAGGACATCCACCAGCTCCTCGGCGTAGGCGGGGCCGGTGCGGGACCAGTCCACGGTCGAGTTTCCCAGGTGTGGACAGGGGGCGAGCAGGTACTGGAGGTGCCTGCCCGGCGGCGCCAGGCCGGGGTCGGTGACCGTGGGCGTGGTCAGCAACAGGGACGGGTCGCTCATCAGCCTGCCCTGCCGCACGATCTCGCGGAAGGTGCGTTTCCACGCGCGGCCGAAGGAGATGGTGTGGTGCGCCTGGTCTTCGGCGACGTGCTCGGCGGACAGGTGCACCACCACCGCCGAGGGCGACCACCTCGGCCGCAGCGGTCTGCGCGGTGGCCGCACCAGCAGCTCGCGGGCCGGGCCGGGTCCGGTGGCCAGGACCACTGCGTCGCAGGGGAAACGCTCCTCCTGGGTGTGCACCGCGCGCACCCGGTTGCCGGTGCGCTCCAGCCGGACAACCTCCGCGCCGTAACGGAAACGCACGCCCGCACCGTGCGCCGCGTCGGCCATGGCCTGGGGCACCGCGCGCATGCCGCCCTTGGGGAACCACACCCCGGCGACGGTGTCCATGTAGGAGATCACCGCGTAGGCGGCCAGCGCGTCGGCGGGGGAGACGCCGGCGTAGAGGGCCTGGAAGGTGAAGACCCGCTGGAGCCTGGGATCGCGCAGGAACCGGCCCACCGCGCCGGAGAGCGAGCGGAAACCGCCGAGTCGGGCCAGCGCGAGCAGGTCCCGGATCGGCAGGTCCAGCGGGGAGTCGAAGGAGGAGCCGATGAACCGGTCCCGCTCGACCTCGTACAACCGCTTGAGCCACAACCGCATCCGCAGGTAACCCTCAGCCTCGCGGGGCCCGGCGAACTCGCGCACGGCCTGCTCCATGGCCGCGGCCCCGGTGTGCACGTCCAGGGTGCTGCCGTCGTGGAAGCGGGCCCGGTAGGCCGGGTGCAGGGGGAGCAGTTGCAGGTGGTCGGCCAGACTTTCGCCGACCGCGGCCAGCGCTTCCTCGAGCAGCTCGGGCATGGTCAGCACGGTGGGGCCGGGGTCGATCCGGTGGCCGTCCACGTCCAGCCGCCCGGCCAGTCCGCCGGGATGGGGGAGTCGTTCCAGGACGGTGACCTCGTGGCCCGCGCCGCGCAGGTGCAGCGCGGTGGCCAGTCCGGCCAGCCCGGCCCCGACCACCACGACCTCCTCGGTGCGGCCGCTGACGGCGCGCGCCACACCTACCGCCCGCGCCGGGTGGCCCGCGAAGCCAGCAGGCGCAACTGTTCGCGGGGTTCGGGTGCGAGGGGCAGGCGGTCGAGCGCGCGCAGGCCCCGGTCGGTCAGCTGGTCGATCCGCTGCTCGACGGCGGCCACCGCGCCGAGGTCGATCAGCAGCGTCCGCACCCGTTCCAGGTCGGTCGCACCGCCGTCGAGGCAGGCGCGCAGGATGCGCTCGGCGACCCGGTTTCCGTTCGCGCGGGCCAGTTCCAGGGCGGTGGTCATCAGCACCGTGCGCCTGCCCTCCCGCAGGTCGTCCTCGGCGGGCTTGCCGGTGCGCGCGCAGTCGCCGAAGACGCCGAGCAGGTCGTCGCGCAGCTGGAAGGCCACCCCGACGTCCCGGCCGTAGGCGCGCAGCGCGGCCACCAGTTCCGGTGCGCCGTCGGCGATCGCCGCGCCCAGCTGCAACGGCCGCTCCACGGTGTAGGCGGCGGTCTTGAGCTCGGCCACCCGCACCGCCTCGGCGGTGGACTCCGCCCGCCGCGCCCCGCCCAGCAGTTCCAGGTGCTGACCGGCGATCATCTCGGTGCGCATGGCCCGCCACGGCTCCCACGCCCTGCCCAGCGCCGCCGACGGCAGCCCCGCGGTGACCAGCGCGTCATCCGCCCAGGCCAGCGCGAGGTCCCCGACCAGGATCGCCGAGGACTCGCCATAGCGCCGGGCCTGCCCCGCCCAGGCCCCGCGCTCGTGCCGCCGCGCGAACGCCTCGTGCGCGCTCGGCCTGCCCCGGCGAGTGGCGGAGCGGTCCATCACGTCGTCGTGCACCAGCGCACAACCCTGGAGCAGCTCCAGTGCGACCAGGGCGCGCAGGGTGGCGCGCGCGGCCGGTCCCGTCGCCGGACCGCCCGCGGCCAGCCAGCCGCACCAGGCGAAGGCGGGGCGCAGGCGCTTGCCGCCGCTGAGGATCAGGGCGGACAGTTCGTCGGCGAGCTCCGGCACCAGCTCCCGGTGCGGCGCCCGGGCGAAGAAGTCGGCCAGCTCCTCCGCCAGCAGGCCGCGGAAGACCAGCGGGGTGTCGGTCACCACGGACATCGGGGCCTCCTCGCGGTTGGGGCGATCATGGCCGAGCTAAACAGCGGGTGCGGGCAGTCGCACGCCAAACCGCTCTGTAGTGCGAAAGCAGGCCGCCTCAGCCCCAGCGCCTGCTCGCCGCCTCGTCGATGAACCGCACCGCCCCGCGCAGGTCCTGCACCCGTCGCGCGTGCTCCGGCACCTCGACCTCCGCCCAGCCCGGACCCGCGAGCACCAGCACCGTGCGCCGGTCCTCGGTCAGCTCCCGCACCGGGGTGGCCAGCGCGGTCGCCGGCTGGTGCGACCACACCACGGTCACCAGCGGCCGTAACCGCCGCACCGCGCCCAGCAGCGCGGCCGGGGGCACCCTGGCGCCGAGCATGCGGGAGCTGCGGCGCAGGCCGGCCAGTGCGGCGGCGAGGGCGTCCAGGGGCAGGGTGTGGTGTTCGTCGGGGGCGGCGGAGAGCAGGGCGCACAGGTTGCCCTGTTCGGGGAGGTGGGTGAGCTCGCGCAGCACGTGCTCGATGCTGTCGCTGATCACGTGCTCGATCTCCACACCGCTGCCGGACTCGGCCACCCGCTGGCCGAGCTCGACCAGCACCGGCGTGCACACCCGCTCCCAAGCCCCGATCACGCCGAACTCGGCGATCGCGGTGCGGGTGAGGTGGCGCAGCGCGGGCGCGTCCATGCGCAGCGCGGCCGCGTGCAGTCCGCGCACGGCCGACTCGGTGGTCAGCTCGGGCGTCGTGGGGAACACCGGTCCGGCCGCCGGGTCCGACTCGGCGAGCGCGGTGGCCGCCGCCGCGGCCGCGGCCATGCCCTGACCGGTCAGCTCGACCATGCGGCGGAGCCTGCGCACGTCCTCCTCGGTGTAGCGGCGGTGCTTGCCCGGCTGGCGATCGCCGGGGCCGAGGCCGTAGCGGCGTTCCCAGGTGCGCAGGGTGATCGCGGAGACGCCCAGTCGCTGGGCCACCGCTTTCGGCGTCCACTCACCCGAGGCCGGCCTCTCCCCAGGTCCGATCATGCCGGGACGCTCCCCTCATCTTCGCCGCTGCCGGGTGATCAGCTCGCGCAGCTCATTCTCTCCAAGGCCGCCCCAGACCCCGAACACCTCCTCGGTCTCCAGCGCGTGCCGCCTGCACTCCGGCACCACCGGGCAGGAGGCGCAGACGGCCTTGGCCGCCTCCTCGCGGGCCTTGCGGCTCACCCCTCTGGCGTTGAACGGGTGGAAGAACAGTGCCACGTCGCGGCCCCGGCAGGCGGCCCGCAGTTGCCAGTCCCACTCCTCGACGACCGGTTTGGGCAATCGGCTCAGTTCGGGCATCACCGGCTCCTTCCTGGCTGAGGGGTTCCGCCCTCTACGGTAGAACCGATTCGCAACCGATTCAACTCGAAGGGCGGCGCTCGGCCGTGCCGGTGATGTTGCGGGCCATGCCGCCGAAGACCACCGCGTGGAAGGGCGCGACCGACTTCCAGTACAGGTGCCCGGCCAGGCCGTGCGGTTCGAAGATCGCCCGCTGCCGGTAGACCGAGCCGCCGGAGTCCGCCGGGGTCACCGACAGTTCCAGCCAGGCGCGGCCGGGCACCCGCAGCTCCGCGCGCAGCCGCAGCAGGCGCGGGCGCTCCAGGTGCTCCACCCGCCACCAGTCCAGGGCCTCGCCGGCGCGCAGCCGGCGCGGGTCGCGGCGGCCCCTGCGCAGGCCGGCCCCACCGGCCAGGCGGTCGATCCAGCCGCGCACCGACCAGGCCAGCGGGAAGGAGTACCAGCCGTGCTCGCCGCCGATGGCCTCGATCACCCGCCACACCGTCTCCGCCGCGGCGGGGGTGTGCCGTTCGCGGACGTCCAGGTAGCGGGTGCCGCCGGACCACTCCGGGTCGGTGGGCAGCGGGTCGGCCGGGTCGCCCGCGTCCGACCAGCGGGTCGGCACGTCGGCGTCCCTGACCCGGGCCAGCGCCAGCTCGATGGCCCGCTCGTAGCCGGTCAGGCCGCCGTCCGGGTCGGGGATGTGCGCGGCGATGTCCTTGTCCTGCTGGACGACCTCGTGCACCAGCGACTCGATCAGCGGCACCGCGATGCTGTTGGGCACCGGCGTCACCAGGTTCACCCACTGCGCGGACAGCCACGGGGTGAGCACCGGCACCGGCAGCACGACCCGGCGCGGCAGCCGGGCCACCACCGCGTACCGGCGCATCATCGCCAGGTAGGTGAGCACGTCCGGGCCCGCGATGTCGAAGCCCCGGCTCACCTCCGGCGGCAGCTCCGCGGCGCGCACCAGGTAGTGCAGCACGTCGCGGACCGCGATCGGCTGGATCCGGTTGCGCACCCAGCGCGGGGTGACCATCGCGGGCAGTCGTTCGGTGAGGTGGCGCAGCATCTCGAAGCTGGCCGAGCCGGAGCCGAGGATGATCGCCGCGCGCAGCACCGCGGTGGGCACCCCGGAGGCGAGCAGGATCTCCCCGACCTCCGCCCGCGAGGCCAGGTGCGGCGACAACCGCTCCCCGGCCGGGGTGATCCCGCCCAGGTAGACGATCCGGTGTACCCCGGCTCCGGCCGCGGCCCGCGCCACCGTGCGGGCGGCTTCGCGGTCCAGGGCCACGAAGTCGCGGCGGTTCAGCGAGTGCACCAGGTAGTAGACGACCTCCTGGTCCCGCACGGCTTCGGTGACGGAGTCCGGATCGAGGACGTCGCCCGGCACGATCTCCGCCGAGTCCCGCCAGGGCACCTCGGCCAGCTTGCCCGGATCGCGCGCGACCGCCCGCACCTGGTGGCCGGCGCGCAGCAGCTCGGGCACCAGCCTGCCGCCGAGGTAGCCGGTGGCGCCGAAGACGACACAACGCATGCTGGTCACCGGCTCAGTTCAGTCGCCAGATGGCGAAGTTCAGCGCCCCGGCGAAGCTCACCCAGGCCCAGTACGGCAGCAGCAGCACCGCCGCGGTCCGGTGCAGCGGGAAGAAGCGCCACACCGTCACGCCGATGGCCAGCCACATCAGCACCAGCTCGGCGAAGGCCAGGCCGTACAGCCGCGCGCCGAAGAAGATCGGGGTCCAGGCCGCGTTGAGCGCCAGCTGCACGCCGTAGGCCGCGAGCGCGGAGCGGGTCGCCGGTCCGCTGGTGTGCCGCCAGAGCAGCCAGCCGGAGATCGCGATCATCGCGTAGAGCACCGTCCACACCGGACCGAACAGCCAGGACGGCGGGGCCCAGGACGGCTGGCGCAGGGCCAGGTAGTCGGCCGAGGTGCTCGTGCTGGCCAGCGCGCCCAGGGTCGCGGCGAGCACGACCGAGACGGCGAAGACCGCGCCCGCGCCGAGCTGGCGGGGCACGGTCGGATGGCTGGCAGTGGCCATGGCTCCTCCCGTCTGAATCGAATGTGGATCGATTCTAGGGTGGCGGCAGGAAGTGGACAACCGGAGACCGGCCGCCAGGCGTCACGATCTCTAGACTGGGCGGGGTGTTCGACTCGGCCGACTTCGACCTGGCGCCGTATGCGAACCCCGGCTCGCCGAAGTCCGTCCGGCGCGAGTACTGCAGCTGGGGCGGTTCCGGCTGGCGGTCGATGCTGGTGCAGAGCTTCGCGCACGCCCCCGAGGCCGAGTGCCTGCCGCTGCCCGGCGTGGCCGACCTGCACCTGGTGCTCTGCGTGGCCGGGGACGTGGACATCCAGGTGGCCGCCGACGGCAAGCCGGTCCGCCGCCGCTGGGTGCCCGGCAGCCTGGAGCTGATGGTCCCCGGCCTGTCCAGCGTGCGCAGCTACCGGTCCAGGTCGGCGATGCGCACCGTCCAGGTGCACATCCCCTCCGCGACCGTGCGCCGGACCGCGGCCCAGCTCGGCGGCGCGGAACCGGACTTCCAGGCGCTCTCGGCCGCGCTGACCGCGGGCGACCCGCTGGTCGAACACCTGGTCCGCGCCCTGCCCGCCGCCCAGGACGCCAACGACCTCTACGCCGAGTCCGCCGCGGCCTTCCTGGTCACCCACCTGCTCACCCAGGGCCGCCAGCAGCACAGGCCCGGCCCCGAGCACGCCGCGGTCCGCGCGGCCGAGGCGATCATGCGGGACCGGCTGGCCGAGCCGCTGCGGGTGGCCGACATCGCCGCCCAGGTGCACCTGAGCGTCTTCCACTTCATCCGGGTGTTCCGGGAGGCGACCGGCGAGACCCCGCACCGGCACCTCACCCGGCTGCGGATCGAGCAGGCCCAGCGACTGCTCACCGGCACCACCCTGACCATCGACCAGATCGCCGAGCGCTGCGGCTTCGCCAGCCCCGGCGCGCTGTCCGCGGCCTTCCTCGGCCAGGTCGGCGTCCGGCCCTCGGTCTACCGCAAGATCTGACCGATACCGCGCAATCCGCCGCATGTCCCACGGCCGGGGCCCGACCTAGTTTCGAGCCGTGCAGAAATACCACGCGACCGCCACCACCCCCGCGCCCCCGGCCGTGGTCTGGCGACTGCTGCTGGACGCCCGCACCTGGCCCGCTTGGTCCACTGTGGACAGTCTGGTGCCGGAGCGCTCCAGCGGCCTGGACCGCAACGGCAGGGACCCGGTCGGCGCGGTCCGCGCCTTCCGCACCGGGCGGACGGTGACCGGCGAACGCATCACCGGGCTGACCGAGCAGAAACAGCTGACCTACGAGGACGCCTTCAACTGGGCCCTGCGCGACTACCGCGCGGTCATCGACCTCACCCCGGCCCCCGACGGCGGCACCATCATCAACTGGCACGGCACCTACACCGCGAGGTGGGGCATGCGGCGGATGATGCAGCGCGTGATGAGCCAGACCATGCGGCGGATGGCCGACGGCCTGGCCGGCTACGCGGCGAACCAGCCGCTGAGCTCGAAGGACCTGTAACCGGACGGCTCAGCCGGGCCGGGCGGCCAGCAGCTCGCCGAGGTCGTCCAGCGCGGCGGCGCGGCCTTCGGTCAGGTGCACCCCCGCGGTGTTGAGCACCACCTCGTCCACCCCGGCCGCCCGGTACTCCGCCAGGCCCTCGGCGATCTCGGCGACCGTGCCGGTCAGGAAGACGCCCGAGCGCACCAGCGCGCGGGCGCTCAGCGCGACCTGCGCCGGGTGCACGCGCACCCCGGCCCGCCGCAGCATGTCGGTGTAGTGCGGCGCGGCCAGGTGCTCGCGCGAGCCGTTCAGCGCGACCAGGTGCGGATCGCGACCGGGCCGGGCCACCGCGACCTGCACCACCGTCACCACCCTCGGCGCCGGCCTGCCCGCCGCCCCGGCCGCGGCGCGCAGTTCCGGCAGCAGCACCTCGCGCAGGTAGGACGGCGGGGTGAGCCAGGTGATCGCGACCTCGGCCAGCTCACCGGCCACCCTGGCCATGCCGGGCCGCAGCACGCCAAGCCCAAGGGAGACAGCGGGATGCGCGAACTCCGGCAGCGCGCCCAGCATGGTGTCGTAGCGGCCCTCGTGCGCCACGGGTTCGCCGTCCAGCAGGCCGCGCAGGATGGTGAGCTGGTCGCGGGCCGCGGTGAGCGGACTGCGGTAGGGCCGCCCGCGCAGCGAGGCCACCAGCTCCGGCGTGCCGGTGCCCAGGCCCAGCACCAGGTCGTGCCCGGTGAGCCGGGCCAGCGACCTGGCCTGCAGGGCCGCCTCGTAGGGGTGGCGCAGCGCGGTGAGGGTGACGCTGGTGCCCACCGGCACCCGCAGTCCGCGCCCGGCCAGGTAGGCGAAGCCCTGGAAGGTCTCCAGCGCCAGCGACTGGCCCTGCCACAGCCGGTGCGCCCCGCTGTCCCCGACCAGCTCGGCGTAGGCAGGCAGGTGCTCGGGCTCGTGCGGCATGACCGGCACCATCAGCGAGACCCTCATGCCGGGCCGACCGCCTCGGCGTCCGGCTCCGGCTGGTACCCGGCGGCCTGCAGGTTGAACAGGTAGGCGTAGTGCCCGTCCCGGCGCATCAGCTCCGCGTGCGTGCCCTGCTCGATCAGCCTGCCGCCCTCGATCACGATGATCCGGTCGGCGATCCGGACGGTGGAGAAGCGGTGCGCCACCAGCAGACTGGTCGAGGTGCGCGCGATGGTGCGGAACCGGCCGAAGATCTCCGCCTCGGCCTCGGCGTCGATGGCCGCGGTCGGCTCGTCCAGCACCACCACCGGCGCGCCCCGCATGAACGCCCTGGCCAGCGCGACCTTCTGCCACTGCCCGCCGGAGAGCTGGCTGCCCTCGGCGAAGTGGCGGCCCAGCATCGCGTCGTAGCCGCCGCCGAGCCCCTCGACCACGGTGTCCGCGCCGCTGGCGGTGGCGGCCTTGCGCACCCGGTCGGTGTCCTCGAGGTGTTCCACCGCGCCAAAACCGATGTTGTGCCGCACGCTCATCTCGTAGCGGATGTAGTCCTGGAAGATGACGCCCATGTTGCGGCGCAGGTCGTCCAGGTCGTACTCCTGGATCGGCACCCCGTCGACGAGGATCTGCCCGCTGGTGGGTTCGTAGAGGCGGGTCAGCAGTTTCACCAGGGTGGTCTTGCCCGCACCGTTCTGGCCGACCAGCGCCACGCACTCGCCCGCGGGCATGGTGAAGCTGACCCGGTCCAGCACGCGTTCGCTGGTGCCGGGGTAGGTGAAGCTGACCTCGCGGAACTCGATGCCCCGGCTCAGCCGCGCGGGGAAGGGCCTGCTGCCGCCACCGATCTGCCGCTCCGGCAGGTCGAACAGCTCGAACAGGTTGCTGACGAACAGCTTGTTCTGGAACAGCATCGCCAGCCCGACCAGCAGCGCCTGTCCTGAGGCCTGCACCACGCCGATGGCCTGGAGGTAACCGGCCAGCTGGCCGATCTGGCCGGAGCCCATGGTGGTGAGCATCGCGTAGATCAGCGCCGCGCCGGAGGCCAGCACGCTGATCAGGCCGAGCAGCCCGAAGGCGACCGACTGCCTGCGGTTGATCGAGCGGTCGACCTTGAGGAAGCGGTGCACGAGCTCCCGGTACCGGCCGATGAAGAAGTCGCCGAGCTGGAACAGCCGGACTTCCTTGAAGGAGTGGTCGGTGGTGGTGAGGTACTGGAAGTACAACAGCCGCCGCCGGTCCGCGGCCCGCTCGTACTCGATCTCGTACATCTTCTTGCCGTACCACATCTGCGCCAGCGCGGAGGGCACCGGCGCCAGCAGGATCAGCAGCGCGATCCACGGGTGCCAGGAGAACAGCACCGCGGAGACCGACACGATGGTGATCAGCTCGCGGGCGGTGGAGAGCGTGTCGGCGAACAGCTGGTGGATGTTGGATCCGCTGCTCTCCTGGAAGGCCCGCTGCAACTTGTCGTAGGAGTCGGCGTTCTCGTAGTCCTGCAGGTCCATCCGGGTGCCCTTGCGCATGACCTGCTCGCCGACCGCGGTGGCCAGGTGCAGCCGCAGCACCGCGTCCAGGTACTGGTGCCACACCCCGGACAGGTGCGCGGCCACGCTGACCGCCACGATCAGCAGGCCCACGAACAACACCTGGCCGGTGAGGCCCTCGGTGCTGCCGGTGGTGACCGCGTCGGCCACCGACTGCACCGCGCTCGCGGTGAGCTGGAGCTGCACCGCGGGCACCACCGACACCGCCACGGTGACCAGGATCAGCGCGCTCACCCGCACTGGGCTCAGCCGCCACAGCATCGCGGCGATGCGCAGCCAGTGGTTGTCCCGCAACCTCTTCGCCATCTCAGGAATCCCCTCGCAGGTGTGCCGGGCGGCCGCCGACCGCGCGCAGGACGTGCCGCCACAGCGCGTAGCACGCCGACTCCCTGGGCAGGTCCACCGGCATCAACCGGTTGATCTGCATGTGCGCCAGGCTGCCGAGCACGCTGAACTGGTTGCCCCACAACGCCTCCGCCGCGATCGCGGCGCGGACCGCCTGCGCGGCGGTGGCCACCGCCCCGGCCTGTGGGGCGAGCAGGCCGTTGATCAGCTCGTGGTGCGCGCGGCCTTCCTGGTGCGGCCGGAAGTCCCACGGCAGCAGCAGTTCGCCGAGGTAGTCGCGGTTGGCCTGGAACTCCTTGCGCACCGCCTCGGACTCGGCCACCGGCGGGATCAGCGCCGGGCGCTCCGCCGGGGTCAGGCCCCACTGCCGGTACAGCGCGTCCACCGTGGCGATCGCGACGAACTCCGGGCGCAGCTTCGGTTCCTCCTGTTGCAGCAGCGCGACCAGCTCGGCGGTGGTGTCGCTGTTGACCGTGAACAGGTCCTCCACCGGCTCGAAGGTGCGCGGCCCGCCGTAGCGCTCGATCTCCGGCAGGTAGGTCGCCACCGCGGTGTCGAAGGCCAGGTCCGCCTCGACCAGCCCGCGGCCCCAGGCCATCAGCTGGTGCAGCACCTCGGTGGCCGCGCCCGCGTCGGCGGCCCGGCAGCGGATGCGCAGGTGTGGCTGGGGATCGGCGTAGCGGAGGTAGAACCAGCGGTCGATCAGGCCCTGTTCGCGCAGCGCGGCGATGTGCGCGCGCAGCGGCCCGGCGATGATCTCGTCGTGCCTGCTGAAAGCCGAGTACACCTTGAGGTAGGCCCATTCCTCGCCGGGCAGGTGCCGCCGTCGCAGGCTGCGGCTGGCGCCGACCTCGGCGATGGACTCCAGCCTGCCGGAGAGCGGCACCGGGCTGCGCGCGGTGTCCTCGGCGGAGTGTGCCACCAGCGGCACCACGATCTCCTCCAGGTACCTCGCACCGTCCACATCGGACAGCCACAGGTCGTCGAAGGCGGGCAGCATCTCGTGCAGCACCGCCGGGCCGTGCTCGCCACCGATCTGCCCGGCCAGTTCGTCAAGGCCGAGCGGGTGCTCCAGGTCCAGCAGCAGCCGGTTGTCCTCGTCCACCAGGTAGACGTAGCGCGGCACCCGCCACCGCTGCCGCCAGGCGGCCAGCGCCGGGCCGAAATCACCGGTGAGGTCCGTGGCGCGCAGGGTCCACTGCGCGGGCCGCAGCACCACCTCGCCCCTGGTGACCCTGGGCAGGAACGACAGGTTCTCCAAGGGGCCCCAACGGAATCCGGTGGGCATGGCGTAGCCGTCCTGGGAGACCTCCAGCACGAACCGGGCCGCGTTGGGCGCCAGGTGCGGGCCGAGCATGTGCCCCTGGGTGACCACGACCTCGCGGCCCAGGGTCCGTGACCACAGGTAGAACCGGTTCCCGGCCACGCCCACGTGCAGGTCGGCCAGGCTGATGGTGCGCTCGGGCCGCGCCGACGGGGTGGCGTTGACCGGCACCTCGTACTCGTGCAGCAGCGGCCGGAACGCCACGTTCGCCGCCCGCCCCGAGGTGGGCAGGAAGCACAGTTCGGCGTGCACCGCCTCGGGTTGCAGGCCGCTCACCCGCTTGGTGTGCTCGCGCAGGTGGCCCAGCGCGTCCTCGCCGAGCAGGTCGAAGAACCGCCCGGTGGTGCGCCCGCCGTAGGCCAGGCTCAGCTCGCGCAGCACCAGCCGCCACTGCCCGTCGTCGATCCGGCCCTCCGGGTCGGTGAGCTGGAGCTGGGCGTAGGCGTCCAGTGCGGGGTAGAGGCCCAGCGCGGGTTTGTCGGCCCGCGGGGCGATCCGGTCCAGCCAGGCGTCGGTGAGCTCCACCGAGGTCGCACCGGAGCACCAGGCCTGGCTGGCGAACTCGGTCAGCAGCAGGTCGTAGTCCGCTGTGGACGGTTCCGGGGTGTTGTTCGGCACCGGGTGCGAGCGCGGCGGTTCGAGGTAGTTGTACGGCGCGTCCAGGCCGGTGTCCGGGCTGAGCACCTCCAGCACCGGGACCAGCGCGTGGTCGCCGTAGCGCTCGGTGAAGGCTTCCCGGTACTGCACCAGGTGGTGGTTGTGGCCGGGCAGCGCGGCGGCCAGGCGCATCAGGCAGTCCACCGCGTCGGCCACGGCCGCGCCGACCGCGTGGCTGAGCCCGGCGCCGCGCAGCTCCAGCGCGGAGTCCAGCTGGAAGGTGTCGCTCTGGTGGCCGGGCACCAGCGCCTGCTGGGCGGCTCGCAGCTCGCGCAACGGCTCGGTGCCCGGCTCGGCGGCGGCCCGGTGCACCAGCTCGATGATCTCGCGCAGCGCCTCGGCGGCTGGTGCGGCCGCCTCGATCCCGGTGAGCCGCTTGGCCACGTGCTGCTCGGGGAACGGGCTGGACTGCGGCGGACGCAGGTCGCTGATGAGGAAGTTGAGCTCCCGCAACTGCTCCACCAGACCGGCGACCCGGTCCCGTGGCACCTCGGGGAACTCCTGGGCGAGTTCGTCGACGAGCTGTTCGGCCGGGGTCGGAGTAGCGGCCATCCGCAGCACCGCGGTGACCGGGGCGGTGGCGCGCACCCGCACGCTGCGGTTGTCCGCCTTGCCGTAGATGTCGGCGTAGGGCAGCACCAGCCGGTCGCCCCGCAGGTGCGCGCCCGCGTTGCGGACCAGCCGCAGGTGCGGGCGCAGCGCCGGGTCCTGTTCGAGATCTTTGATCAGCGCCAGCAGCCAGCCCATGTCGGCGCGCACCCGGCCCCGGTGCACCGCGGGCGCCCCGAGCTCCAGCGTGGTCCGCTCGGCGAACTCACCGAGCGCGATCCCGGAGAAGGCGCCGAAGGGGGTGGGCCGGGTGGACATCCTGGTCAGGTAGCGCAGCAGCCGGGAGTGCACCCGCTTGCTCTTCTTCCCGCCGCCGTCGGCGTCCAGCCGGTCCAGCGCGTCCACCAGGTCGGTGCTGGCCACGGCCAGCGCGCGGCGCACCAGCGGGGTCCGGGCCAGCGCGCGCAGCCGGGAAAGGGCCTCGGCGCGGCGCTGCTCGTCGTCACCCTCGCCCGCCAGCAGCTCGCGGAAGGTCTCCGCGGGCAGGGCGGGCGAGCGGAGGAGGTAGAACTCGCTGGCGCGGTAACGGGACTCGGTCATCGGGCACTCACCTCGTGAGGAAGGCGCGGAACCAGGACGGACGGCGCGGCGCGGTCGCGGCGAGCAGGGCCAGCGCGATCCCGGTCGAACCGGAGAGCAGGGAGGGGCTGTCCACGAAGACGCCCGGCTCCTCCTCGTCGCGGAAGAGCACCGGCAGGTCCGGATCGGCCAGCTCCAGCAGCAGCTCCAGCACCCGGGGCGTCTCGGCGGCGGCCAGCTCGCTGCCGTGCGCGGCGAACTCCAGGCACAGCACCAGCACCCCGGCCAGGCCGTGGCAGAACGTGGGAGAGAAGGACGCGCGCTCGGGCAGGCGGCGCAGCACGGCCTCGAAGGAGGCCACGGCCAGCGCGCGCAGCGACTCCTCGCCCAGCGCCTCGGCCACCGGGAGCAGCGCGACGGCCACCCCCGCGGTGCCGTAGCACCAGGCGATCTGGTCCAGCGGCGCACTGGGCCGGAGCTCGGCGCCGGTCTCGTCGATGGGCACCTCGCTCGGCCACACCGGGCCCTGGCCGTCGGCGCGCCGGATCGCCAGCACCCACTCCAGCACCCCGCGCAGCGCGGCCTCCTGGCCCGGCCGCCGGTAGCCCGCCAGCCAGGCGGTGGCCAGCGCGGCCAGCGGGCCGGGGATGCCGTGCGCGAGGCCCACGTTGAGGTGGCCGTAGGGGTGGTCGCGCTCGCCCCGGCAGAGCTCGGGGCTGATCAGCCAGCGGCGGGTCAGCGACAGGTCGCGCGGCGGTTCGCCGAGCCACACCAGGTAGTCGAGGAGCCGGTCGGCCGCCGCGCGCACGGCGGGGCTGGGCGAGTCGATGCCGCACAGGTAGGACAGGGTGCCCGCGGCGCCGCTGACCATGTCGTAGTCGGAGTCGCTGACCCCGCGCTCCACCGTGGGCAGCGGCAGGTCCATGACCTGCGCGGCCAGCTTCTCGTGCAGCCGGTCCAGGCTCGGGCCGAACCGTTCCTCGGCGCGCGTGCAGGCGGCCAGGGCCAGCGCCAGCCCGCTGGTGCCGGAGAGCAGCCCAGGCTCGGTCAGCGGGGTGCCCGCGGTTCCGGCGACCGCCTCGCGGATGTAGCTGAACGCGGTGTCCAGCGCGGCGCGGCGGCCCGGTTCCGCCGGCTCCGCCTCGGCGGCGAGCACGTGCAGCAGCGCGAGGCCGGCGTGCCCGTGCGCGAAGCCGGGATAGGACCAGCCGTAGGGGTGCACCGCCTGCTCGGCGGAGGCCATGACCAGGTCGATGACCGACTCGGGGTCGGTGCTGCGGCGCGCGATCTCCAGCGCGGTCGCGGTGGCCCGGCGCGCCAGCGCACCCGGCAGCGAGCCGTGCCAGGCGGGTGCCGGGGCGCTCGGGCCGGCCGAGGCGTGTTCGGACAACTGGCGCACGAACGCCCCCTTTTCTTGTGACGAATGCGGTATTTTGCCGAGTGGGTGCTGCCGTGTCTTCCACACACGGCAGCACCCTCTTGCTCAGCGCATGCAGCCCGCGGTGCAGATCGGGGTGCAGGTCTGGCTGCACTTGCAGGTGGTCTTGGAGCAGACCGGGGTGCGCGAGCAGGTCAGCCTGCTGATGATGGACAGCGGCCCGGCCGCGCCGTCGGCGCCCGCCGGAGTGGTGATTCTGACGTCCAGATCGAATGCGTCCATGTTCGCCTTTTCCTTTCGGAGAATTCACCGGCCGGAATGGGCCGGTGCGGATTGACTGCGATTCGCATCGCCGTGGCCAACGTAATTCGCGGCGCGTACACGGCGCTGACGGCCGCGTACACAGCTCTGTCAGAGCGCTGTCACCCGGCTGGCCGCCCAGTTCAAGCCCCTTGTTCCGCCAGGGGCTGCACGATCCGTGTGCCTGCGGCTACGGTGGGCGCGACCGCGGTCACGATCTGGGGAGTGGCTGTGCCGTCTTGGGGGTGGGCTGTGGGGCCGCAGCAACACGAGTTGAGCTTCGGGGTGCTGGGACCGGTGGCGGCCTGGCGCGGCGCGCACCAGATCGATCTGGGCTGGCCACGGCAGCAGGCCGTGCTGGCGGTGCTGCTGCTGGAGCTGAACCGCCCGGTGCCGGTGTGCGCGCTGATCGACGCGGTGTGGGGCGAGGCGCCGCCGCAGGGCGTGCGCAACACCGTGCAGACCAACATCAGCCGGTTGCGCCGGGCGCTGCGCGCGGACCCCTCGGCGGACCGGGACGACCTGGTGGTGCGCACCGACGCCGGCTACCTGCTGCGCGCCGAGGCGTCCCAGGTGGACGCGCTGGCCTTCGAGCAGGAGCTGGCCGCGGCCAGGGAGCACCGGCGGGCCGGGAACCTGGCCGCCGCGACCACCTCGGTGGAGTCGGCCCTGCGCCGCTGGCGCGGGGACCCGTGCAGCGGCCTGGAGGGCTCGTACCTGCACACCAGACGGCTGCGGCTGGCCGAGTGCAGGCTGACCGCGCAGGAGCTGTGGGCCGAACTGCTGCTGGCGCGCGGTGAGCCCGCGGCGGTGGTGGCCGAGCTGACCGCGCTGGTAAGCGCTCACCCGCTGCGCGAACGGCCGCGCGAGCTGCTGATGCTCGCGCTGTGCCGCTCGGGCAGGCGGGCCGAGGCGCTCTCCGCTTACCAGGACGCGCGCACCACACTGGCCGACCGGCTCGGCATCGACCCCGGTACCGGGTTGCGCGAGCTGTACCAGCGGATCCTGGCCGAGGACCCGGAACCGCCGCCCGCGCCCGCCGCGATCAAGGTCGCGCCCGCCCCGCGACCCGCCGTCCCGGTGGCGCCGGCCCAGCTGCCGGCCGCGGTGCGCGCCTTCACCGGCCGGGACGCCGAGCTGTCGCAGCTCATCCTGGCCGCCTCCGGCGCGGCCGACCCGGACCGGCAGGACAGCGAGATCATCGCCATCGACGGGATGCCGGGGGTGGGCAAGACCGCGCTGGCCGTGCACGCCGCCCGCGCGGTGGCCGAGCACTTCCCGGACGGCCAGATCTACCTGCGGCTGGGCGCCTTCAGCGCGGACCGGCCGCCGGTGGCCCCCGAGGACGCGCTGGCCGACCTGCTGCGCGCGGTGGGCGTGCCCGGCGCGGAGATCCCCGACGGGCTACCGGCCCGCGCCGCGCGGTGGCAGGCCAGCCTGCGGGGGAAGCGGATGCTGCTGGTGCTCGACGACGCCACCGGCCACGAACAGCTCCGCCCGCTGCTGCCCGGCCCCGGCCGCTGCCTGGTGCTGATCACCAGCCGCCGCAGGCTGACCGCGCTGGAAGGCCTGCGCACCCTGGAGCTGCACCCGCTGCCGGCCGAGGAGGCCCGTGCCCTGTTCCTGCGCCTGGCCGGGCGGCCGGAGCAGGAGCCCGACCCGGTGGCGCTGGCCGAGCTCACCGCGCTGTGCGGGCGGCTGCCGCTGGCGATCACGTTGCTGGCCGGGCGGTTGCGGCACCGTCCACGGTGGACACTGCGCTACCTGGTGGACCTGCTGGCCTCCTCGCGGATGACGCTGGGGGAGCTGCACGCGGAGAACGTCACGCTGACCGCCGCGTTCGAGCTGTCCTACCGCAACCTCACCGAGGGGCAGCAGCGGCTGTTCCGGTCGCTGGCCCTGTTGCCGGGCAACGAGATCGAGGTGCACGCCACCGCGGCGCTGGCCGGACTGGAGGTGCCGGAGACCCGGCACGAGCTCGAACAGCTCTACGACGACCACCTGCTCACCGAGTCCGAGCCCGGCCGGTACCTGTTGCACGACCTGGTCAAGGAGTACGCGCTCACCCTGGCCGAACAGGACGACCCGGCGCCGCGGGCAGCCGCGGCGGGCCGGCTGCTGGAGTACTACCTGGACACCACCGCGCTGATCAGCACCAGGGTGCTCGCGGACGCGCCGATGGCGGTGCCCGTGCTGGCCTGCCGGTTCGCGCACGACCCCGCGGTGGACACCGACGCCGGCGCGCTGGCCTGGCTGGACCGGGAAGGCGACAACCTGGTGGCCTGCCTCACCTGTCCGTCGGCCAGCGCGCACGCCGCGCTGGCCGTCTCGCTCACCACCGCCCTGCACCCGTACCTGCGCAGCCGCGGCCACTGGCACCGGTCGATCAGCCTGCACCAGGCGGCGCTGGCCCTGGCCGAGGACATCGGCGACGAACCCGCCCGCGCCGCCGTGCTGCACAACCTCGGCACGTTGCGGCGCCTGACCGGCGACCACCCCGGCGCGCGCCGGGACCTCGGCGACGCGCTGGCCCGCTACCGCGCGCTCGGCCACCTGCGCGGCGAGGCCGGCGTGCTCACCGAGCTCGGCGTGCTGGACACGGCCACCGGCGCGCCCGACACCGCGACCACCCACCTGCGCGACGCCCAGCGCCGCTACCGCCTGCTGGGCAACCCGCTCGGCCAGGCGCACGTGCAGCTGCACCTGGGCATCCTGCGCCACCAGCTCGGCGACCTGCCCGGCGCCGCCGCCCACCTGTGCAACGCCCGGCACCGCTACCGGCTGCTGGCCAACCCGCTCGGCCAGGCGCACGTGCTGGCCGCGATCGGTCACCTGGGCACCGAGGCCGGTGAGTTCCCGGTGGCGCTGGCCGCGCTGACCGAGGCGCTGGCCGGCTACCGCGCGCTCGGCGACCAGCTCGGCCAGGCCACCACGCTGAGCCACCTCGGCGACTGCCACCGCCAGGCCGGTGATCCCGTTGCCGCACAACGCCACCTCGACCAGGCGCTGACCTCCTTCGCCGGGGCCGACGAGCCGCTGGGCCACGCCACCGCCCGGCACCGCCTGGCCACCCTGCACCTGGCCACCGGAGGGCACACCGAGGCCCTGCGCGAGTTCCGCCAGGCCCTCGGCCTCGGCCGCCGCCTGGGCGCCCGCGCCGCGATCGCGGCCGCCCTGACCGGCATGGGCCGCTGCCTGGTCCACCTCGGCGACCCCGAGCGCGGCGCGGACCACCTCCGCCAGGCCGTGGCCCTGCTCACCGAGCTGGGCTCACCGGAGGCGGCGGAGGTGAACCGCGCGCTGTCCGCGCTACCGGCGGCCAGCTGAGCTCAGCCCGGCTGTGGGTCACTTGCAGCAGGCCGCCGCCTGGGCCTCGGGCTGGACCGTGGGCGGGACGTCCTCGCCGAAGGCGGCCGAGTCCTCCTTGACCACGTAGACCTCCCACGGCTCCCGGCCCGGTCCGTGCACCCACACCTTGTCCTGCACCGCGTAGCAACAGGTGGTGTCGTTCTCCACCGCGGTGAACAGCCCCAGCGAGGCCAGCCGTTCGGTGGCCTGGTCGACCTGCTCGCTGGTCTCGACCTCCACGCCGAGGTGGTCCAGCGCGGTCTCCTGGTCCGGCTCGCCTGCCAGCAGCACCAGCTTCAGCGGCGGCTCGGCGATGGCGAAGTTGGCGTAGCCGGGGCGGAGCTTGGCCGGTTCGACGCCGAAGAGCTTGGTGTAGAAGGCGATCGAGGCGTCCAGGTCGGACACTCGCAGGGCCAGCTGGACACGGGACATGACGTCTCCTTGGATAGATGTTCATCTAATCAACGAGGCCCACATTGCCGTCTGGTTAGAGAGCTGTCAAGATAGAGATATGTCGAAACAGCTGCCGGTGGTCGCGCAGGAGACGCTGTGCTGCTCGCCGCTGACGCGCGAGCCGCTGACCGAGACCCGGTCGGCGGAGCTGGCCAGGGTGTTCAAGGCCCTCGGCGACCCGGTGCGGCTGCGGCTGCTCTCGCTGATCGCCTCGCACGCCGGCGGCGAGGCGTGCGTCTGCGACCTGACCGACGCCTTCGAGCTGACCGGGCCGACCATCTCCCACCACCTGAAGGTGTTGCGGGAGGCCGGGATCATCGACGGCGAGCGGCGCGGGACCTGGATCTACTACCGGGTGCTGCCGAGCATGTTGCAGACC
The DNA here is from genome assembly GCF_030064675.1 of Crossiella sp. CA-258035. Taxonomy (GTDB): domain Bacteria; phylum Actinomycetota; class Actinomycetes; order Mycobacteriales; family Pseudonocardiaceae; genus Crossiella. Next base: position 5,302,693 of record NZ_CP116413.1, on the reverse strand, counting down.
CTGTCCGCGGTCCTGATGACCCCGGCCCAGGCCACGACCGCGTGAGCGCCGTCACCGAGCCCGGCGTGCCGGGCAAACTGTCCACTGTGGACCGGTTCCTGCCGGTCTGGATCCTGGCCGCGATGCTGCTCGGCCTCGGCGCGGGGCGCGCGCTGCCCGGACTGAACGCGGCGATCGACGCCGTGCAGGTCGACGGCATCTCCCTGCCCATCGCGCTCGGGCTGCTGGTGATGATGTACCCGGTGCTGGCCAAGGTCCGCTACGACCGGCTGGACACCGTCACCGGTGACCGGCGGCTGCTGTTGCTCTCCTTGCTGCTCAACTGGATCCTCGGCCCGGCGCTGATGTTCGCGCTGGCCTGGCTGCTGCTGCCGGACCTGCCCGAGTACCGCACCGGACTGATCATCGTGGGCCTGGCCAGGTGCATCGCGATGGTCATCATCTGGAACGACCTGGCCTGCGGGGACCGCGAGGCCGCCGCGGTGCTGGTCGCGCTGAACTCGGTGTTCCAGGTCATCGCCTTCGGCGTGCTCGGCTGGTTCTACCTCACCGTGCTGCCCGGCTGGCTCGGCCTGCCGCAAGCGGATCTGGCGGTCTCCGGCTGGGCCATCGCCCGGTCGGTGCTGATCTTCCTCGGCATCCCGCTGCTGGCCGGGTACCTGACCCGCCGCCTCGGCGAGCGCGCCAAGGGCCGGGACTGGTACGAGAACCGGTTCCTGCCGCGCATCGGCCCGCTCGCGCTGTACGGGCTGCTGTTCACCATCGTGGTGCTCTTCGCCTTGCAGGGCGGGCAGATCACCAGCCGCCCGTGGGACGTGGCCCGGATCGCGCTGCCGCTGCTGGCCTACTTCCTGCTCATGTGGTTCGGCTCGTTCGCCATCGGCAAGGCGGCCGGACTGTCCTACGAACGCACCACGACACTGGCGTTCACCGCCGCTGGCAACAACTTCGAGCTGGCCATCGCGGTGGCGATCGCCACCTTCGGCATCACCAGCGGCCAGGCCCTGGCCGGGGTGGTCGGCCCGCTGATCGAGGTGCCGGTGCTGGTCGCGCTGGTCTACGCCGCCCTGCGCGCCCGCCGCCGCTTCACCGCCGAAGACCCGCGCACCACCGTCAAGAACTAGGAGCCACCGTGTCCGACCTGCCCGAGGTGCTCTTCGTCTGCGTGCACAACGCGGGCCGCTCCCAGATGGCGGCCGCCCTGCTGCACCACCACGCCCAGGGCCGGGTCACGGTCCGCTCCGCGGGCTCGGCCCCGGCCGACTCGATCAACCCGGCGGTGGTCGAGGCGATGGCCGAGCTGGGCCTGGACCTCGCCGGCGAGTTCCCCAAGCCGCTGACCGAGCAGGCCGTCCGGGCCGCCGACGTGGTGATCACCATGGGCTGCGGCGACGCCTGCCCGGTCTTCCCCGGCAAGCGCTACCTGGACTGGGCGCTGACCGACCCGGCGGGCAAGGGCGTCGAGCACGTCCGGCCGATCCGCGACGAGATCGACCGCCGGGTCACCGCGCTGCTGGCCGAGCTGACCGCGCCTGCCGCCTGAGCAGGATCACCGCTGCCACTCCACGATCAGCCGGGCCAGCTCCGCGGGCTGGTCCTCCGGGATGAAGGTCCAGGAGTCGGCGACGGTGACGATCCGCGCGTCCGGCAGGATCGCGGCGAGCCGGTCGAAGAGCGGGGGCTGGAAGATCCGGTCGTCGGCCGCGCGGACCAGCAGCACCGGCTTGTCGAACCGGGGCAGTGCCTTGGCCGCGGCCAGGGTGTGCCGGTGGTGGATGCCGGTGATGAACCGCTTGGCGTCACGGCGGATCGCGGCGCTGTCGCGGATCGGCCGCAGGTAGGAGTCGAAGACCTCGGCCGGGATGCCGCGCTTGGCCAGCCAGCCGAACGCGGACGGCCGCCGCCGCACGAACGGCAGCTGGAGGCATCGGCTGGCCAGCCAGATCGCGCCGGGCAGCCGGGCCAGGGTGGGCAGCCGGGTGAAGGGCTGGGGCAGGAAGACCTCGAACGCGTCGCACGGGGTGAGCACCACCCGGCCGATCCGCTCGGGGTGGTTGGCCATCAGGATCTGGGTGAGCGCGCCACCGGTGTCGTTGGCCACGATGGTGACCTCGGTCAGGTCGAGCGCGTCCAGGAACTCCGCGATCAGCCTGGCCACGCCGGGCGGCGTCAGGTCGGCCGCCTCGGCCATCGGCACCCGGTGCGCGCCCAGCGGCAGATCCGGTGCCAGGCAACGGAAACCCGCCTCCGCCACGGCAGGCACGACCTTGCGCCACAGGTTCGCGTTGACCAGCAGGCCGTGCACGAACAGCACGGGCCTGCCGGTGCCGCGCTCGGTGTAGGCGAGCTGGCCGCTGGGCAGGGTGACGGTCTTGCTGGTGCCAAGAGCGGGATCGGGCATGGCGACCTCCTCAAGTGTCGATGTCATCTTGGCGAACCGGGCAGGGGTTCCTCGACGCAGCCCGCGAGTTCGGCCATGGCCGCCTGCCTGCCCGCCTCGACCGCGGCGCGCAGCAGGTGCGGGCGGCGCTCGGTGCGGCCGATGCGCGCACTGCCCAGCGGCGGGCGGATCTGCAGGGTGGCCGGGTGCGAGGCCAGCAGGCGTTCCTCCTCCGCCCTGATGAGATCGCCGCGCAGCCAGGGTTGGAGTGCGCCGGGTGCGTTCCGGGCGAACCAGCGCGAGGCCAGCAGGCGCTCACCGAGGGAGGGCGGCGTGGAGGTCTCGTTCGCGCGCCGGGTGCGCAGCGCGAGGATGTGCGTGGCGCCCTGCGCGAGCGCGGTGCGCACCGGGATGGCCTCGCTCAGCCCGGCGTCGACCAGCGACCGCCCGTCGAACTCGACCGGCTCGCCCGCGAGGATGGGCATCGCGGTGGAGGCGCGCAGCGCGGCCTGGATATCGGCCTGGTCGCGCAGCCGCGGGTGCAGGTCGACGGCCTGGCCGGTGCGCGCGTCGGTGGCGATCGGGTGGAACTCCACCGGGTTGTCCAGGATCTGCTGGAACCCCATCGGCATGATCTCGGTGTACACGGTGTGCACCAGGAACTTGGTGTCCACCACGGGCCGCAGGCGCAGCGCCCGCCGGAGACTGATGGTGGTGCCCATGACCACCGGGTCCCACCAGGCGTGCATGGTGCTCTCCGCGCGCCCGCACAGCAGCCAGGCCGCGTTCAGCGCACCGGCGGAGCTGCCGTAGACGGCGTCGAACATCGGCAGCAGGCCCAGTCGCTCGATGGGCACGGTCATGCCGCTGGAGTAGGCGCCGCGCGAGCTGCCGCCCTCGATCAGGAGCACCAGGCGCGCGTCGTCCTCGCGGTGGCCGGGGGTGCTGCCCTGGCGCTTGCGGTCACGGAGCAGCTGCAGAACGGTGTGGGTCACCCTTCCTTTGTAGAGGGTGCAGCTCCTCGGCGACGCCGGAGCGGAACCACCGCCACCAGGACCGCCAGCGCCGCGTACCCGAAGGCCAGCGTGGAGACCGTGGCCACCCCCGCCACCAGCAACGGACCCCCGGCATCGCCCAGCTCCCGCCCCACCTCCGCCGCGCCCATGGTCTGCCCCATGCGTTCCTCGGGCGTGGCCGCGGCCAGGGCGGCGAAGCCGAGCGGGGTGATCAGGCCGGTGCCGGCGCCAATCAGCGCGGCGGCCAGCAGTACCCCGAGCAGACCGGGCAGGATCGCGGCGGCCAAGCCAGCCGCGGTGAGGAGCAGTCCGGCGCGCAGTCCGGTGCGGGTGCTCAGGCGACCGGCGTCCAGGGCGCGGCCCGCGGCGGGCTGGACGATCGCCGCGGTGGCGGCCAGCACGGAGACCGCGGCCCCGGTGGCGATGGCGCCGAGACCGGCCGCCGCGCCGGAGACCGGCAGGAAGCCGACGCCCACGGAGAGCGCGGCGGTGGCGGCGGCGAGTGCGGCAACCGGGGCGAGGAAGGAGCGGTCGGTCAGGCGGCGGGCGAGATCGGCCACGGTCTGGCGTTGGCGGGGGAGTGGGGGCACGGCAGGCACCGCGACGGCGGCCCAGACCGCGACGGCCGCGGCGCAGGCCGCCATCACCGTGAACAGCAGCCACAGGCCCCCGGCCCAGGCCAGCACACCACCGAGCAGGGGACCGAGGGTGTAGCCGATGGACTTCCAGAAGCCGTAGCCGCCGAAAGCGCGCCCGCGCCGGGCCGCCGGGTTCAGCCGGGCGACCATCGCCGAGGCGGCGGGGGAGAAGGCCGAGGCCGCCGCGCCCTGGCCGAGGCGGGCGGCCCACAGCCAGCCGGGGCTGTCCGCGACCGCGTACAGGCCGGAGGCCACGGCGAAGGCGACCAGGCCGCCGAGCAGCACCGGCTTGCCGCCGACCCGGTCGGCCAGCGAGCCGAACACCGGCTTGAGCACCACCTCCGCGCCGTCGTAGAGGGCGAGCAGACCGCCCAGCACCAGCAGGGAGGTGACCGCGTCCTCGGCTGAGCCGCCCAGGTTGGCCGCGATGCCGTGCGCGCCGAAGGCGGTGGTGAACCCGGCGGCGTACAACGGCCACATGGCCCGGTCGGAGTTCGGCACGAGCGGGAACCTAGTGGACGGGCCGGTCCGCCGGTGGCTAGCTTGACGCTGTTGCGGAATCCCGTCCGCCTGGGGAATCGAGGAGCGCTGATGGCCATCACGATGACCGGAGCTTCCGTTCGCCCCTTGGTGACCGCGGTCGCGGGCTGCTAGCAGCAAAATCAGCGCACATCCCGGTCGCCGGGGCGAGGTGACACCTGTCACCGGCCCTTGGCGCCCTCTGGCGTCTCCGTTCGCCTTCCCGGGAGTTCCGCTGTGTCCGCCGATCACACCGTCAACCACAACGTCCGGCTGCTGAGCTGGTTCAACTTCTTCGGTGACTTCCGCCTGTACGGGCCGATCATGGTCATCTACTTCGCGCAGGTCACCGGCTCGTACACCGCCGCCGCCAGCCTCCTGGCGGTGAAGATGCTGTCCTCGGCCGCGTTCGAGGTCCCGGCCGGGGTGCTCTCCGACCGCCTCGGCCGGCGCGGCACGATGATCGCCGGCGCCGTCGTCATGGTGGCCGCCCATCTCGGGTACGCCGGCGCTCCGGGCTACGGCCTCCTGCTGGCCGCCGTTGTGCTGGAGGGACTGGCGACCGCGCTGTGGAGCGGCAACAACGAGTCCCTGCTTTACGACACGTTGCTCGAAGCCGGTCGGGAGGAGGAGTTCCCCCGGCACTCGGGCCGGGTGAACTCGATGTTCCAGCTCGCGCTCGCACTGGCGGCGCCCCTCGGTGGCGTGATCGCGGGCCTGTGGTCGCTGCGTGCGGTGGTCGTGCTGTCGGTCCTGCCGCAGGTGCTGTGCCTGCTCGTCGCCTTGCGGGTGCGGGAACCGCGGGTGCGCGGCCCGCTGGCCCCGAACGCGCTGGCGCACCTCGGATCGGCCCTGCGCGGCATCCGCGGCAATCCGGTGCTCCGCCGGATGACCCTGGTGTCGGCGCTTCGGTACAGCGGCGAAAGCGCGGCCCAGCTGTCGCCTGCTTTTGTGGCGGGCCTGTGGCCGCTCTGGGCGCTGGGCCTGTGGCGCACCTTCGGCCACGGCGTGGCCTTCGCCGGCTTCCGCGTCAGTGGCTGGGTGATCGGCAGGGTAGGCGCGGCCCGCACTCTGCTGTTCGCTGAGCTGTTCGACCACGTGGCGAACTTCGTGGCGCTGATCAAGCCGACGGTGTTCTCGCCCGTGTTGCTCGGGTCACCGCTCTACGGCATGTCGGCAACCGCCCAGCAGACGTTGCTGCAACGCGAGTTCACCGACCGGGAACGCGCGACCATGGGTTCGCTGGCGTCGCTGCTCGGCAGCGTGCTCTACGCGCTCGTCGCCCTGGGGGCCGGGCTGCTGGCCGACCGTTGGGGCATCGTCGTGGCGTTGCTCGGGATCCAGGCGGTGGTGCTGATCGCTCTTCCGCTCGCCTGGTGGCAGGCGCGCTCCGGGCTGGGCGGCTGACCCGGCTTCCTCCTGCCGCCCGCCCAGCCCGGAGTGCGACTAGCCGATCACCACCGGCCGCGGGGCGACAGCTCGCCGGTGGAGTGCGCCAGCACCTGCTGCGTGTCCGCCCGCAGCCGGTGCCCGTTGGCCGGGGCGCCGCCGCTGACCACGGCCGCGGTGTCCCAGGCCCGGCAGGCTCGTCCTGCCGGTGTCGCGATCGTGCTGACCCTTGTCGTGTTCACATTCAACCCCTCACGCCCTGGTCTCCCGGATGGACCTGGGCGGCTCAGGTCTACCTCCGCTGGAGTTGTCTGGTGTCGGGGCGGCTGCCGTACAAACAACTCCCGTACTTCCCCGGACGGCGGGTTACGCGCAGGTCACGGACTTTCCGGTACCGGGGTCCGCTTGGTGGGGAAGCCGAGGCGGACCGGGACGCCGCAGTGCTCGAGGAGCTCCACCGGTTCGTCGGCGAAGCGCAGGAACGAGGCGCCGAGGGAGCGGTGCGCGGGCCATTCGCCGGGCGGGGTGAGGCCGGCGTTGGCCAGCATCTTGCCGATCAGCGGGTCGAAGGGGTGCCAGGTGTCGCCCACCTTGATGTCCAGCCAGCTGTGGCCGGTGGAGTAGGGCTTGGCCAGCAGGAGGCCAAAAGAAGTGCGCGCTTCGACGCCCATGCGGACGGCCTCGGCGGCGAGGTAGCGGGCGGCCAGGTCGCAGTCGGCCAGGCGGGTGCGGCGGACGAAGTCCAGGTCCTCACGCAGGTCGAGGGAGGGGACCAGGTAGTGCTCGACCTCGCTGAGCAGCTCGATCAGCTCCCGGGGCGCGCCGGTGAGGTCGAGGCTGGTGCCCTGGGCGCGGTGCCGGACGGTGAACACCGGCCTGGCCGGGTCGGCGGGGTGCTCGGTGATCAGCGGGGCCAGGCCGGGGTGGATCCGGTAGGGCGCGCCGGGGTCGGGGCAGCCGCCGACGCAGGTGGGGATGAGGCGGACCGCGTAGTCGACCGGGACGCCCGCGGTGCCGTGCCGCAGGGCCGCGACCCAGCCGCGCATGCCCATGAACCGCGGTGAGGGCAGGCGCAGGGTGACCGCGATGCTGGCCAGGTCGTGGTTGTCGTAGCGCGGGCCGTCCGGGGTGTCGGCGCGGGGGAGTCCCTCGGCGGTCAGCTCGGCCAGCAGGTCCGGCGGGATCTGGTGGACCTTGGTGGCGGTCTCCGCGGTCTCGGTGAAGCTGCGGTGGTGCTCGGGGATGCGGCGGGCGCGGGCCACGATCTCGCGCACGGGAGTGCTCACCGCGGTCTCCTTTCCGGTCAGGGCAGTTCGGTGACCGAGGCGAGCGCGGCCAGTTGGGTGTGCAGTTGGCGGCGGCTGATCTTGCCGCGGGGGGTGCGCGGGATGTCCTCGACGGTGAGGAAGGTCCTGGGCAGCTTCTGGGCAGACAGCAGGCCCACCAGGTGCTTGCGCAGCTGGGACCTGGTGACCCCGGGGCTGGCCGTGAGCACCAGGCCGACGGTGGCGCCGAGCAGCTCGTCCGGCACCGGGTAGGCGACTGCCTCGCTCACCCCTGGGCAGGACTGGGCGGCGGTCTCCACCTCGTGGGCGAGCACGTTCTCCCCGCCGCAGTTGATCACGTCGTCCAGCCGGCCCAGCACGGTGAGTTCGCCGTTGGCGGCGCGCACGCCCAGGTCGGCGGTGGGCAGCCAGCCCCCGACCGTGCGCGCCCCGGCGGAGATGATCGCGCCCCTGGCCCAGATCTCGCCGGGCTCGCCGGTGACCACCCGGCCCTGCTCGTCGCGGACCTCGATCTCGCACAGCGTGGGGTGGCCGACCGTGCCGGGGGTGGCCACCTCCGGCGGCAGGCCCTGGGAGGCCAGCTCACCGGGCGCCTCGGTCATCACGTAGGCGCTGACCACCGGCACGCCGAAGTGCTCGGCCAGCGCGACCTGCCGCCGCGCGCCGAGCGCGGCCGCGCTGCCCCGCAGCAGGCGCAGCTCGGGCAGGCTGATCCGGCCCGACTCGCTCAGCCGCTGGAGCTGGCTGAGCACCGCGGGCACGCTGGCGCACCAGGTCGGGCGGTCCCGTTCGGTGACCTCGGCCAGCGCGGCCACGTCCCGGACCCCGCCGACGGTGACCCGGCCGCCGCGCAGCAGCGGGGCGAGCACCGTGGTGACAAAACCCAGGGTGTGGTTGAGCGGGCTCAGCGCCAGGCCGGTGTCGGCGGGGGAGAGGCGGAGCCGGTCGGCCACGCCACCGGCGGCGGTGACGATCTGGGCCGGGGTGAAGCCGATGTGCTTGGGGCGGCCGGTGGTGCCGGAGGTGAAGAAGCCGATGCCCGGCGCAGCCGCCTCGCCCGCACCGGGTTCGACGGTGACCGTCTCGCCCGCGAGCAGCGCGCCGATCTCCGCGCACGGGGCCTGGCGCTGTTTCGCCCACTGCCACAGGTCGGCCGCGCCCGGGTCGGTGAGCACCAGGTCGGGCCAGGTGGTCTCGGCGAGGCGGTCGTACTCCGGTGGCTTGAGCGCGGCGCTGACCAGCAGGCAGGAGTGCCCGTCGGCCAGGGTGAGCGCGGCGGGCAGCAGCAGGGCCGGGTCGTCGGTGGCCAGCCAGATCCGTTGCGGCGCGGCCGAACCGGGGATCCGGACCGCGGCGGCCAGCCGGTCGGCCAGCCCGATAAGCTCCATTGTGGACAGTGCGTCCCGGCCCGGTGAGCGCAGCACGCCCTCGGGGTGCAGCGCGGCGGCGAGTGTCGGTGTCATCGGTGTCCTTCGTGGTCAGTCCAGCACCCGGCGGCGGAAACCGGCCAGTCCGACCGGAGCGAGCACACAGAGGAAGAGCGTCAGCACGGTCAGGCACAGCCACACCGGCAGGTGCTCCACGCTCTCCAGCGAGGCGGCCCGCGCGGCCTCGCTGACATAGGTGAGCGGGTTGAACAGGGATACCGTCTGCAACCAGGGCAGCGCGGACAGGGCAGGCCACGGGTACTGGCTGGCCCCGGTGAACAGCAGCGGCGGCAGCAGCACCGCGAACAGCAGGTTGATCTTCTCCGGCGGCACCCAGGTGCCCAGCACCAGGCCGAGCGTGGACCCGGTCAGCGCGCCCAGCGCGATCACCAGCACCAGCAGCGGCAAGCCCTCCGGGCGCACCGGCACCGAGTCCAGCACCAGCCAGCCCACCGGGTACACCGCGGCGGCGGCCAGCACCCCGCGCAGCATGCCGAAGACCACCTTCTCCAGCGCGACCAGGCCGAGCGGGAAGGGGGCCAGCAGCCGGTCCTCGATCTCCTTGAACGCGGCGAAGTCGATGGCCAGCGGCAGACCGGTGCCCTGCACGCCGGTGAGCACCGCGGTGAAGGCGACCATGCCGGGGAAGAGCAGGTTGGCGTAGCCGGGCGAGGCGAAGCCGACCGCGGTGATGACGTGACCGAAGACCAGCAGCATGAACAGCGGTTGCAGCAGCACCTGGGCCAGGAAGCTCCACAGGTCGCGGCCGGTGACGTAGAGGTCGCGCAGCAGCACCGCGCCGAAGGTGCGGGTGTAGTCCAGGGCCCGGCTCATCGCAGGGACCGCCCGGTCAGGCGCAGGAACACGTCCTCCAGGGTGGGTTTGCCCACGTGCACATCGGCCAGCGCCACCCCGCGCGCGGCCAGCAGCGTGTCCACTGTGGACAGAAGTCCCGGGGTGCCGGTGTCGGCGATCAGGCGCAGCCGCAGCCGCTGGTGCTCGGGGCGCAGCTCGGCCTGTTCGACCTCGCGCACGCCACCGAGTCCGGCGGCGGCCTGCCGCAGCTCGGCCAGCTCGGCCTGGCCGAAGCCGGGTCCCGGGGTGCCCGCCACCTCCAGCACGGTGTCGTCGGTGACCGTGCTGGTCAGCGCGGCCGGGGTGTCCATGGCGATCAGCCTGCCGTGGTCGATGATGCCGACCCGGTCGGCCAGCTCGGCCGCCTCCACCATGTCGTGCGTGGTGAGCAGCACGGTGACGCCCCTGGCGCGCAGCTCGCGCACGCGCTGCCAGATGAACTGCCGGGCCGCCGGGTCCAGGCCGGTGCTCGGCTCGTCCAGCACCAGCACGGCCGGGTCGTGCATCAGCGCGCGGGCGATCTTCACCCGCTGCGCCTGGCCGCCGGAAAGCCGTTGCGGCCGTTCCCCGGCGTGCCCGGCCAGGCCGAACTCGGTGAGCAGCTGACGGGCCAGCTCGCCGCGGCGGGCGGCGGGCAGCCGGTGGTAGCGGGCGTGGAAGAGCAGGTTCTGCTCGATGGAGATGGCCCGGTCCAGGTTGTTGTGCTGCGGCACCACACCGAGCACCCGCCGGGCCTCCACCGGCCGGGCGCGCACGTCCACCCCGGCGATGCGGATCTCACCTGAGGTGGGCACCACCCTGGTGGTGATCGCGCCGATCGTGGTGCTCTTGCCCGCCCCGTTGGGGCCGAGCAGTCCGAACACCTCGCCCTCGGCGATGCGGAAGCTCAGTCCGGCCACCGCCGGGACCTCCCGCCGGGGATAGCGTTTGACCAGGCCCTCGACCAGCACGGCCGGTGTGGTGCTGCGGATCATCCGGTCAGCCTGCCACCACTGTGCGCCAGCCGCTGCCGGTCCACCTTGCCGGTGGAGGTGCGCGGGATGGCCTGGATCACGTGCACCGCGTCCGGCACCATGTAGCCGGGCAGCCGTTCCCGGCAGGCGGCGTAGACCTGCTCCGCGCCCGCCTCGCCCAGCAGCACCAGGAACGCCTCGATCCGGGTGCTGCCCGCCGCGTCCGGCACCGCGACCACCGCGCACTCGTCCACAAAGGACTGTCTATTGAGGACTGACTCGATCTCGCCCAGCTCGACCCGGTAGCCGTTCTTCTTGATCTGGCCGTCGCGGCGGCCGATGAAGGTGAAGCTGCCGGTGGCATCGGCCCGGACCAGGTCGCCGGTGCGGAAGACCAGGTCGCCGTCGGCGCCGGTGAGCGGGTTGGGCACCAGCTTCTCCGCGCTGCGGGCCGGATCGCCCCAGTAGCCGCGCATCACGGTGGCCCCGCGCACGTACAGCTCGCCGACCTCGCCGGGCGGAACCGGTTGCCCGTCGGGTCCGGCGGCCCAGGCGCGGGTGTTGGCGATGGCGCGGCCGATCGGGATCTCGGTGGCCCCCGGTGGCGGCGGGCTGTCCAGCTCGTGCCAGGTGCACACGTTGGTCTCGGTCGGCCCGTACAGGTTGGCGAACCGCTTGCCGGGCAACAGTTCCATCAGCGCGCGCAGCCGGTCCACCGGGAACACCTCGCCGGCGAAGAGGACCAGGCGCAGCGCGGGCAGCGCGCCGGGGGACAGGCCGGCGCGGGTGGCCAGCGCGCTGAGCACGGCGGGCACCGAGTACCAGACCGAGATGCGCTGTTCGGCGATGAACTGGGCCAGCCGCACCGGGAACAGGGACAGCCGAGGCGGCACCAGCACCACCGCCGCCCCGGCCTTGGCCGCGGCGAAGAGGTCCAGGATGGACAGGTCGAAGTGGAGCGGGGCGTGGCTGGAGAGCCGGTCGGCCGCGGTGATGGCGAACTCCGCCACCGCCCAGTCCACGAAGGCCATCGCGTTGCGGTGGCTGAGCATCACGCCCTTGGGCGCGCCGGTGGAGCCGGAGGTGTAGATCAGGTAGGCCAGGTCGCCCTCGGTGGCGGGCGCTGGTTCGCTGTGCGGCTCTGCGGTGACCGCTTCGGCCAGCGCGAGCACCCTGGCCCCGGGAATCGTGCCGAGGCGGGGCTCGTCGGCCAGCACCGCGGTGAGCCCGCCGTCGGCGACCACGGTGACCAGCCGGGCCGGGGGCGCCTGCGGGTCGAGGCAGACGTAGGTCGCACCGGCCCGCAGCACCGCGTAGATCGCGGCGACGGTGTCCACGGACTTCTCCGCGTGGATGCCCACCCGGTCGCCCGGCCGCACCCCGGCGGCGTGCAGCGCGCCCCTGATCCGGTCGGCGCGCTCGCTCAGCGCCGCATAGCTGTGCTCGCCGCCGCCGTCGACCACCGCGACCGCGTGCGGGGTGGCCGCGGCCGAGGCGTCCAGGTAGTGGTGCAGCAGGTAGTCCACCTCAGCTGCCCTCCTTCTCCCGGACGTAGCGGACGATCGCGGCCAGGTCCTCGAAGTTCTCCGGCAGGATGTCCTCGTCCTCCACCACGATGGCGAACTGGCGCTCCAGGTGCGCGACCAGCTCCATCAGCGTCATGGAGTCCAGCACCCCGTTGTCCAGCAACGGATAGCTCTCGGTCAGCGGCACGTCCGGGCCGGGCCAGCGGCGGCTCTTGAGCACGAACTCCCGGACCGAGGTCTCGATCACCGTCTGCGCGGTCACAGTCCCACCTTCTTGGCTACCAGGTTCATCAGCGTCTCCGAGGTGCCCGAGTACAACCGGCTGCCCACCGCGTCCAGCAACTCCTGGCCCAGGCCGGACTCGGCCAGGAAACCCGAGCCGCCCCGGATCTGCAGCGCGTCCAGGCTGGAGGCCACGTAGGACTCGCTGACCGCGAGCTTGGCCAGCGCGCCGTGCAGCCGCGGGTCGTCCCGGTGGTCCAGCGCCCAGGCGGCCCTGCGCACCAGCAGCCGCGCGGACTCCAGCCGCAGCCGCATGGCGGCGACCTTGTGCGAGACCGCCTGGAACTCCCCGATCGGGTGGCCGAACTGCTCGCGCTCCTTGGCGAAGGCCACCGTCTCGGCCAGCTGCCGGGCCATCGCGCCGACCACGCAGGCCAGGATCAGGGTGCGCTCCCAGTCCATTGAGGACAGGAACACCGCCGCGCCGCCGCCGGGCTTGCCCAGCAACGCGTCCGCCTCCAGCACGCAGTCGTCCAGGAACACCTGGGCCATCGGCGAGCCGTGCAGCCCGAGCTTGCGCTCGTCGGGGCCGACGCTGAGGCCAGGGGTGTCCCGGGGCACCAGGAACGCGGTGAGCCCGGCGAAGCCGCGGTTGCGGTCGGTGCTGGCGAAGACCACGAACAACCCGGCCACCGGCGCGTTGGTGACGAACAGCTTCGAGCCGGTCAGCCGCCACTTGTCCCCGTCCCGGACCGCGCTGGTGCGCAGGGCGAAGGCGTCGGAGCCGGAGCCGGGTTCGGTCATGCCGTGCGCGGCGATCAGCTCGCCCCCGCACAGCGCGGGCAGATAGCGCTGTTTCTGTTCTGGCGAGCCGAAGCGGGCGATCGGGTGCTGGGCGGCCCACATCTGGGCGTTCAGCGAGAACATCAGCCCGCTGTCCCGGCAACCCTGGCCGAGGGCCTCCATGGCCAGTGCGGCAGTGAGCGCGTCCGCCCCGCCGCCGCCGTACTCGGCAGGCACGGTCAGGCCGAGCAGGCCCGCCTCGGCGCAGCGCCGCCAGGCCTCCTGGTCGAACCGGACCACGCCGTCTTCCCCGGCGCGCGGCGGCGGCAGGGCGGCGGCCAGGTCGCTGATCACCGCGCAGTACTCCCGCTGGTCCGCGGTGGGCGCGAAGTCCATGCCGCTCACCCCTTCCGGAACTCGGTGATGGCGGCCAGCACCTGCTCGCGCACCGCGGCGCGGGCGGCAGCGCTGGCGATGCCGTGCAGCTTGCCCGGCTCCACCCGCACCGACAGCGCGGGCAGCTCGCTGCGGTAGCCGGGCCCGAAGCGGCCGGTCATGGCGGTGTCGAAGCGGGGCCAGTCCAGGTCCTGCTCGCCGTAGACCACGAACATCGGCACGCCGGCCTCGACCGCCGGGGCCAGCTCGGCCAGGAACGCGGCGGTTTCCCTTGCCTCGCGGTCGGTCTCGGCCTCCATGGCCGTGGTCAGCGGCGGGAACAGCAGCACCAGCCCGTCGACCTGAAGTCCTCGGTTCACCGCGGCCAGCGCGCCGCGCGCGCCGAAGCACTCGGCCACCAGCACGATCCGGGACGCGCCCCGCTCGCGGAGGCAGGCCGCGGCGGTCTCGGCGGCCAGAGCCTGCGGGGAGCCGAAGTCGAAGGCGGCCGAGACGGTGCTCTCCCCGCTGCCCTGCTGGTCGATCCGCAGCGCGTGGTGCCCGGTGGCGGCCAGCTCGCGGGCCAGCGCGGTGCTCAGCCTGGCGTTGCCGAAGGCGGCGATTCCCGCGCCCTGCAAGAAGACCACCCCGGTGCCGTGGGGTTCGGCCACCGGTTCGGTGAGCACGGCGAAGAGCCGGTCCTGGCCCGCCTCCAGGAACAGCGGACGCTCGTGGTCGGTGCTCGCCTCAGGCATCGGCGCACCTCTCGCTCAGCCAGTCGGCGCAGCGCGCCACCAGCGCGGGACTGGGCTCGGACTGCTCGCCGACCAGCCACCAGTCCACCGGGGCGGACAGGTCCTCGATCTCGACGCCATCAGCGGCCAGCTCGTGCACCGGGGCGTTCTGCCCGGCCGCGCCGCCCACGGTGACCAGCAGCGCGCGCACACCGGCGAGTTCTTGCCCGAGCCGCCGCTCGCGCAGGCTGGCGTGGCAGCGGGCGGTGACCGGGTAGCCGAGCACGTCCACCGTCTCACCCTCGGCCAGCGCGGCGAAGAGTTCCTTGCTGCTGCGGCGATCCCGGTCCTTGAGCACCAGCTCCCGCATGAACCGGGTGCGGAATGCCTGCTTGAAGTAGTGGTCCGGTTCGGCGAAGGGCGCCAGGCCCAGCACCGCCGCGCCGGTGCGCGCGGCCACCGCGGCCGCCGGGTAGCAGCCGAGGCGGCTGCCGGCGAGGGCGAAGGGCGCGGAGCCGGTGTGCACGGACACCGCCGCGGCCACCCGTTCGGTGTCGGCGATCATCGTGGCCAGGTCCAGCTCGCCGTCGGCCCCGTCGCTGTGCCCGGTGCCGCGGTAGTGGAAGCGGGCGGTCACGATGCCGCGGGCGGCCAGCTCGCGCGCCAGCGCCAGCTCGGTGCGGGCGATGGCCAGCGCGTCGGTGAGCAGCGGCGGGCACAGCACCACCCCGCCGCGCGGCCTGCTGCCGCGCGGCAGGTGCAGGACGGTGAACACCCGGTCCCGCGCCGGGCCGAGGAAGGTCACCCGCTGCACGTCCCGCTCGTGCGCCAGGTCGACGGTCATACCGGCTGCCTGCTCTGCTGGAACAGCGCGGTCAGCTTGCCCCGCTTGGCCTTTCCGGTGGCCGTGCGCGGGATCTCCGGCAGCACCTCCACGTGCGCGGGCGCGAACTTCCCGTCCACCGCACGCAGTGTGTCCACAATGGACAGTGTGCGGTCGTCCTCGGCTCCGGCGACGAAGACCACGATCTGGTCCCAGGAACCGGCGCTGGGCACCCCGACCACAGCGAAGTCGGCCTCCCGCGGCAGCAGCGGGGCCAGCTCGTCCTCGATCACGTGCGGCGCGGTGCGCCCGGTCTCCAGGAACAGCAGCTCCTTCAACCGGCCCACCAGGTGGATCTCCCCGTCCGGGGCCACGTAGCCCAGGTCGCCGGTGAACACCCAGCCGTCCGGGTGGATGTCGTCCAGGCCCTCGCCCTCGCGCAGGTAGCGCAGCGGCGGCACGCCCTGGCGGCGCACCGCGATCTCGCCGACCTCACCGGCGGGCAGCGACTTCCCGTTGTCCACCACGCGGATCTCGGTGCCGGGCAGCGGGCGGCCGATGGAGTCCGGGCGCTCCGGGTCGAACACCTTGAGCCCCAGCGCGGAACCGGCCTCGGTGAGCCCGTACAGGCAGACCACCCTGGCCTTGGGGAAGGTCTCCATGGCCAGGCAGCCGACCTGCTTGGGCACCACCCCGCCGACGGTCTTGATCACCCGGACCTGGGCCGCCCACTCCGGGCCGATCAGCTCGGCGTGCAGCAGCAGCGCGCGCAGCGAGTGCGGGGTCATGTGCAGCTCCACCGCGCCGGTGCGCGCACAGGCCTCGATCAGCTCGGGCGGGCTGGCCGCCCACACGCTGGTGACCCCACGCGCCAGGTGGTGCAGGGCCACCCCGTGCACCCCGGCGGAGGCGGCGGCAGGCACCCCGCCGTGCGCGACCACCTTGGTCTGGCGCACCTCGCGGGAGGTGCTCATCGGCAGCGTCTCCAGCCACTGCTGGTGGGTGGAGGCCACCGGCTTCCAGGCCCCGGTGGTGCCGGAGGTGAACACCACGTCCAGCTCGCCGTTGGCCGCGGGCACCGGCGCCAGCTCCACCGCGGGTCCGCTCGCCTCGGCCAGCAGCTCGGCCACGCCCAGCACGCCCGCGCGGGCCTGCGGCGCGAGCACGTGCCGGGCGCCCAGCTCGGCGGCCGGGGCGAACTCCGGCTCCGGGGCCAGCACCGGCACCGCGCCCAGCCAGACCACGGCCAGGTAGGCGTGCAGGAACTCCGCCCAGCCCAGCTCCTTGGTCTCGATGGTCACCCGGTCGTCGCGGCGGATGCCGTGCTCGCGCAGCCGCAGCGCGGCCTGCTGGACCGCGGCCAGCAGCGCCCGCGCCGAGACATCCGGCCAGCCCGGCTGCACCAGCAGGGTCCGGTCCGGGAAGGCGGCCGCGATGTCAAGAAGAAGTTTCGGCAAGCCTGCCGGTTGCTCAGCCATGATTGACAGCTTCGCTTTCCGCTGCTTGAGCCTCGGTGAGCAATGACGCCCAGTGGTCGGCGAGTTCACCGAGGGTTTCCGATTCAAAAAACAGCGACAGCTCCACGCCGCGCCCACGAGTGGCGATCAGCCGGTCGTTGATGATGGCCGCGGTGAGTGAATCGCCACGCACATCGAGAAAGTGGTCATCCGGCTGGACTTTGTCACCCAGGATCTCCCCGACGGTGTCGAGAAGTTCCTGGCGATAGCTGTCCAACGTGTCGACGGTCGACAAGACAGTCCCCTCCGCAGTGCGACTAGCTGGGAAGATGGCAGGCTGGACGGGTGGTCGCCAGCACTTGTCGGGTGTTGCCGGAATTCGCGCACCTGGCGGTTGATTCGCCACCCAGACGGCTCAGCTGCGCGGGTCGTTCCGGTAACGACACCCCCTACGTCATTCGTACCACCGGCCCCGTCCTTGGTCAAACCAGATGTTTTTGTACACTTGCCGCACGGGCAGGTGAAGGATAATTCGCCGGGCCGGTTCGGCCACAGCCGTCCGCTACGGCAACATTTGGATCGTGGAAGTCCGGCACAACGGCCCGCACCGCGGCAGGCAGCCGGGATCCGGAACGGAGACACGTGAACGAGAGCACCCCCGCAGGCAGGTCCGGGCCGTTGAGCCACGGACAGCAGTGGCACTGGCTGGAACGGCACCTGCCGCACGAGCGCCACTCCTTCTCGCTGCCGCTGCTGGACTCCTGCCGCCTGCCGGCCGGGGTGTCCACGGCGGAGGTCCGGACCGCGCTGCGCACGCTGGTGCGCAGGCACGAGGCGTTGCGGACCACCGTCTCCCTGGACCGGCCGGAGCAGTTCGTCGGCGATCCGGATGAGCACCCGATCGAGCTGACCGAGGTCGCCGCGGACGGACTCGACGAGGCCGCCCTGCACCGGGTGGTCCAGTTGGTGCGCTGCACGGTGCCGGGCGAGGAGGTCCCCGCCTTCACCGGCACGCCCGCGGAGACCGCCGTGCACCAGGCGCTCTCGGCGTTCATCGGCACCGGGTTCGAGGTCACCACCGAGTGGCCGTGGCGGGCCATGGTGCTGCTGCGGGACGGCTCGCCGGTGGTGCTGGCGCTGTTCATGAGCCACCTCGCCGCCGACGGCTGGGCCATGGCGGTGCTGCTGGACGAACTCGTGGACCTGTTGCGCGGCAAGGAGCTGCCGCCCGCCCGGCACCACCCGCTGGACCAGGTCGCCGCGGAGGCCACGCCGCGCGCGCTGGCCGAGGCGCAGCGCTCGCACGAGCACTGGCTGGAGGTGGTGCGCGCGCACCCGCAGCACCTGCTGGCCGCCTTCTGCGCCGAGCAGGGCGGCGAGGCCAGGCACGCGGCGCGGCTGCGCTCGGCCGGACTGCTGGCCGACTGCCAGGTGGTGGCCACCCGGCACGGGGTGAGCCTGCCGGTGGTGGTGCTGGCCGCCTGGGCCTTCCTGATCGCCGAACGCACCGGGGCGGACCGGTTCTGCCTGGACGTGATCGTCTCCAACCGGACCACCGCGCGCACCCGCGGCAGCATCGGCCCGTACTCGGCCCCGGTGATGGTGCCGGTGCGCGCCGAGGCCGGGCTGGCCTTCGACGAGCTGGTCCGCCAGGTCTCCGAGGAGACCCTGCGCGGCTACCGGTTCAGCCGCTACGACCCCGGCGCGCTGCACATGGCCGTGCAGCGGCACGCCGCGCGCACTGGGGTGCAGCCGTTCTCGCTGCTGGACTTCAACTACCTGTCCTACTTCCCGGACACCGAGGTCGCCACCGGCGAGGACGAGCTCAGCGGCCACACCACCCCCGGCGCCTGCGGCTCGGTGTTCCTGGACATCGAGCCCGATGACGGCATGCTGCGGGTGGACCTCAACACCGGCGACCACCTGCTCACCCTGGACGACGCGCGGGACCTGTTGCGGCGCATGCGCGAGCTGCTGCGCGCGGCCGCCGCGGGGGAGGACCTCGCGGTGCCTGCCGAGCGGACCGGGGTGCCCAAGGAAGGCTGGGTGTTCCTGCCGGAGGGCTGGGCAGACCTGGGCCTGACCACCGAGGTGCTGGCCGCCTGCCCGGGGGTAGAGTCGGCCGAGCTGTCCATTGTGGACGACAAGGTGCGCGCCGAAGTGGTTGCCGCGGCGGAGCACACCCCGGCCACGCTGCGCCGGTTCGTGCTGGACCAGCTCAGCGAGCTGCCCGGCCTGCTCGCCCCGCACTGGTTCACCCTGCGCGCCGAAGCGGGTGGCCCGGTGCTGGCCGAGGGCGACGGGCAGGACCAACCGCCCCGGCCACCGGCGGATCCGGCCGAGCTGGCGCTGGCCGGCGCGGTGACCGCGGTGCTGCCGGAGGTCAACCCGGACCTGGGCCGCAGCCTGGCCGAGCTGGGCGCGCCGATGCTGGCCGCGCCGCTGGTGCTGGCCGAGCTGGCCCGGCGCGGGTACACCGGGCTGCTGGCCGACGAGCTGCTCGGCACCGAGTCCCTGGCCAGCCTGGCCGCCCGGCTGGAGCCGGTGGACTGACGGCACACCGCGGCCGGACCGGTCGGCCGACCGGTCCGGCCGCAGTGCGTTCAACACCGGATCAGGCCTCCGGCCCGGTGGGCTCCAGCACCGAGGCCGCGGCGAACTGGGTGGCCGCCAGCTGGCGGTACAGGTCGTCGTCGCTGATCAGCTCGCGGTGCGTGCCGCTGGCCCGCACCTTTCCGCCGTCCAGCACCAGGATCTGGCTCGCACTGGCCACAGTGGACAGACGGTGCGCGATCACCAGCACCGTGGTGGTGCCCGCGATGTCGGCGACCACCTCGCGCAGCGCGGCCTCGTTCACCGAGTCCAGCTGCGAGGTCGCCTCGTCCAGCAGCAGCAGCCTGGGGTAGCGCAGCAGCGCCCGCGCGATCGCGATCCGCTGCCGCTCGCCGCCGGAGAGCGTGGTGCCCCGGTGGCCGACCGCGGTGTCCAGGCCCTCCGGCAGCCGCCGCAGCAGGCTGTCCAGCCGGGTGCGCTCCAGCACCTGGCGGATCTGCTCGTCGGTGGCCTCCGGCGCGGCGAAGCGCAGGTTGTCCCGCAGCGTGCCGTGCAGCACCGGGGCGTCCTGCTCCACGTAGCCGATGGTGCGGCGCAGCTCGTGCAGCGGCCAGTCCCGGACATCCCTGCCGTCGATGGTCACCGAGCCGCGGTCGGCCTCGTAGAACCGTTCCAGCAGCGCGAACACCGTGGACTTGCCCGCGCCGGAGGACCCGACCAGCGCGGTCATGCTGCCCGCCGGCGCCAGGAAGCTCAGGTCGTTGTGCACCAGCTCGGTGTCCTCCCGGTAGCGGAAGCTCACCCCGGCGAACTCCACCGTCGCCGCGCCCGGCTCGCCCTGCGGCGCGGTCACGGTGACCGGCGCGGGTTCCTCCACCTTCAGCTGCTCGACGTCGCGGACCCGGCGCACCGCGGCCAGGCCCACCTGCAGCTGGGTGGCGCCCACGGTCAGCCAGTCGATCGGCCGGTTCAGGTAGTACAGGTAGAGCAGGAAGGCCACCAGCGAGCTGATCGGCAGGTCGCCGGAGAGCACCCGCGCGCCGCCGACGCCGAGCACGGCCAGGAAGGCCAGCTGGATGGCCAGGCCCGCGGTCATGGTGGCCACCGCGTGCCAGGCGGCCACGGTGTACCCGGCCCGCCGGGCGACGTCCACGTGCCCGGCGATCAGGTCGGTCTCCCGCGCCTCCGCGCCGCTGGCCTTGACCGTGCGGAAGGCGCCGAGGGTGCGCTCCAGGTCGGAGCCGATCTCGCCGAGCGCGGCCTGCGCCTGCCCGGTGGCCTTGCCGATGCGCGGCAGCACCAGCGCCTCGCACACCATCATCAGCACCACCACGCCCGCGGTGACCAGCAGCAGCACCAGGTCCATGAAGACCATCACCACCAGCGCGCCGATCAGCAGCAGCACACCGTTGACCGTGTTCGCCAGTGACTCCGCGGAGACCTGGCGCAGCAGGGTGGTGTCGGAGGTGACCCTGGCCATCAGGTCGCCCGGCCGGTTCTGGTCCAGCTCGGGCACCCGCAGCCGCATGATCCGGCCGACCAGGGACACCCGGACCCCGCGCACCACGTTCTCCCCGGTGCGCTCCAGCAGGTAGGTGCCGCCCGCGTGCAGCGCGGCGGCGAGCACGAACAGCACGGCCATCAGCAGCACCGGCCCGGTCAGGTCGCCACCGGCGCTGAGGGTGTCCAGCACCTCCTTGGTCGCCAGTGGGGCGGCCAGGCCGAGGATGCCGCCGAGGAAGCTGACCACGCCGCCCGCGATGAGCGTCCCGCGGTACGGCCGGACATAGCCGAAAAGGGTGCGCAGGGCGGACAGCGGTTTCTCCGGCCCTGCCGCGGCTGGGGCTGAATGCACGTGAGTTCCTCTCCGGACGATCAGGATGAAGTGGGGAGTGGCGAGCGGCCCCCCGCGGACACTACCGGCACCGCGAACCGATGTCGGCTCAATTCGAAAACCGGCGGAGTGCCAATCGGGGAAACTTGGAAATCAATGAACCGGCCTTGACATCGAGGCCGGTTGTGCAAGCCTGGATGGGCGAGAACGATTCCTGGGGGCATTGGGCTGACGACACTCCGCTCGTGGCTGTCCGGCACCCGCAGAACTTTGACTGGAGTGGCATCTGCATGTATCAGACTGCCCTGGTCACCGGTGCGTCCAGCGGTATTGGCGAAAGCTTCGCCCGAATACTCGCGGCACGCGGCTCTGACCTTGTCGTGGTGGCCCGCAGGACCGATCGGCTGGCCGTGCTGGCGAGTGAGCTGACCCACGAATTCAATGTCCGGGTCGAGGTGCTCACCGCCGATCTCGGGCGGCCCGAGGGAATAGCCAAGGTGTGCGCCCGGCTGGCCGATCCGGCGAACCCGGTGGACCTGGTGGTCAACAACGCCGGCGCGCCAGGGGCCAGCGCGCCCCTGCACGAGTGCGAGGCCGAGGACGAGGAGCTGACCACGGTGGTCAACTCGGTGGCTCCGCTGCGGCTGATGCACGCGGTGCTGCCGGGCATGGTGGCCCGCGGGCACGGGGGGATCGTGAACGTGGTCTCCAGCGCGGCGCTGCTGCCGTACTTCCTCACCAGCGCCAGCTACGGCGCCAGCAAGGCATACCTGCTCTCGCTCAGCGAGGCGGTCGCGATGCAGGTCAAGCCGCACGGGGTGCGGGTGACCGCGGTGCTGCCCGGCTACGTGCGCACCGAGATGACCGAGGACACCGAGGACGTGCCGAACTTCCTCTGGATCCCCAAGGAGAAGATCGTCGGCGACGCGCTCAAGGCGCTGGGCGCGGGCCGGTCCATGGTGGTGCCCGGCGCCTTCTACCGGGTGGTCGACGTGGTGTTCCGGTTGCTGCCGCGCCCGCTGGCGCGGGTGCTGGCCAAGCTGTTGGTGTGAGGAAGGGTGATGGAGATGGAGTGGGACGCCCGGTTCGAGGCCCTGCTGCGTGACGCGCTGGACGGCCTGCCCGAGGACGCGCCGCTGACCGGGCAGGCCGAGCTGGCCGCGCTGGGCCTGAGCTCGATCAGGGCGATGGCCCTGCTGGTCGCGCTGGAACGCGAGTACGACGTGGAGTTCGACGTCGAGGAGCTGGACGCGGACATGTTCACCAGCCCGGACAGCCTGTGGCACGCGCTGTCCGGGCTGGTGAGCACTACTGGTCACTGAGTCCACCCGCGGTGGCGGCCAGCGCGGATCCGCACAGCAGCTGGTCCGCCTCCGCCAGCGAGCCGAGCACCGCCTCCGCGCCGGGGAAGGCCGACCCCCTGGTCACCGGCCCCGGCACGGCCAGGCAGCGGATGCCCGCCGCCACCGCGGCCAGCACGCCGACCAGCGAGTCCTCCAACGCCACCGCCTCCGAGGGCGCCACCCCCAGCCGGGCCAGCGCCTCCAGGTACACCTCCGGGCTGGGTTTCGGCCGGGTCACCATGTCCCGGCAGACCACCACCTCCAGCGCATCCCACAGCCCCAGCCTGCGCAGCTGCGGCTCCACCCAGGAGGACGGCGAGCTGGAGGCCACCGCCAGCCGCACCTGGCCGCGGCGGGCCAGAATCGCGGCCACCCCCGGCATCGCGGGCATCCGCTGCACCGTGTCCCGGTGCCGTGGATGCACCCTGGCCAGCACCGCGGCCGGATCCGCCGCCCCGCCGGGCAGGCCGGCCAGCAGCGCCTCGCGCGCGCCGACCTGACCGACCAGCTCCCGGTAGGCGTGCTCGTCCAGGCTCAGCCCGTGCCGGGCGTACTCGGCCCGCCAGGCCTCGCGCAGGCTGCTCTCGGTGTCCAGGATCAGCCCGTCGAAGTCCAGGATGATCACTTTCGGCAGCATCAGGCACCCGCCCGCGCATAGCCGGTGACCTGCTCGGACAGCTCCGCCAGCGGGGCCGGGTCGGTGCCGAAGAACGGGGCGAGCAGCGCGTGCTGAGAGAGGAACGGCTTGCCGCGCAGCTGCCCGAAGAGCAGGTCGGTGAGGAAGATGACGGTGCCCTCCAGGATCGGCTCGTAGTCCAGGCTCAGCCAGGCGCCCAGCCCGATCCCGGTCCGTTCGCGCAGCTGGGCGCTGGTCCGGGCGTTGGCGATGAGCAGTTCGGCGGCCAGCTCGGCTGGCTGGTCCCGCTCGGCGAGCACACCCAGCACCGCGGCCAGCGTGTGCCCGGACATGAGCACGTCGTCGAGCACCCGGACCCGCTCCGCGCGCAGACCTGTCAGCAGCTCGGCCTCGGGCACCACCGCCTGGGTGGTCTGGCCGCGCTCGTTGAGCACCCGCCGCGGCCGGACCGCGACCACCTGGCCGGGTTCGGCCCGCAGCGGGGCCAGCTCGTGCAGCAGCGCGGGCCGCGCGCCGACCAGCACGCAGGCCTGGCCCTCGGGCACCTCGCGCTGCCGCTCCCACCAGTCGCGGAAGTCGGTGAAGGAGACGAAGCCGGTGCGGGCGGGGTTGGTCAGGGCCAGCCGCGCCACCGCCGCCCGCACGTGCTCGTCCGCGGCCACCTCGGCGCTGAGGTGGCCGAACAGCGGCAGATCGTTGACCAGGTGCAGGATCACGAGGAGGCCCGCACCGGGGTGAGGTCCAGGCGCAGCCGCTCCAGCCTCGGCTCGAAGACGTCCTCGAAGTCGACGTTGCGGTGCTTGTAGCACTGGAAGCAGGCGCTGTACCTGGGGTCCTCGGTCTTGTGCCCGGAGGCGTGCCATTCGCGCAGGCTGCGCCACGGGTCGCCGTTCCAGATGCGGTGGAACTCGTCCTTGGTGATGTCGCCCATGCAGGAGAACTTCATCATCGGGCCGATCAGGTGGTCGCAGTAGCCGACACTGCCGTCGTAGCCGACCGCGGCGTAGGACCACGGGTGGATGCAGAACGGCACCTCCTTCTTCAGCCCGACCGAGCGGCCGAAGGTGGTGCCCGCGTACAACCGCACGCCCAGCTCACCGGCCCGCCTGCTGGCCCGGCCGACCCAGAGGTCCACCTCGTCCTCCATGCCGACCAGCGCCTTGGGGTCGCCGGGGCCGAGGGTGACCTCGTTGAGCACGATCTGCGGCACGCCCACCTCGGCGGCGTACTCGACCAGCTCCACCAGGCTGTCCAGGGTGACCCGCTGCACGGTGGCCACCAGGCGCAACGCCTCGGCCGAGCCGTGCCGCTCGATCATCCCGGCCACCAGGCGGCGCAGGTTCTTGTCAATGACCTTCATGTTCGCCCCGGAACGGGCCTGGTCGACGACCTCCTGGCGGACCGCGTCCAGCGAGATGTCGATCATCGCGTTGTTCTCCACCAGCAGGTCGAACAGGCGGGGCCGGTTCAGCGAGAGGTTGGTGACGATGCGGCAGCGCGCCTGGTAACGGATGACCGATTCCAGGATTTCCTCGAAGTCCGGCGCGAGCAGGCTTTCCCCCCAGCCCCGGACGTCGACCATCTCGGCCGCCGGGAACAACAGGTCCGCGGTGCGCCGGAAGATTTCCCGGTCCATCTCCTTCTCGGCATAGCGAATCGACCGGGAACGGCACATGGAGCATTTCAGGTTGCAGCCCTGGGTGAGCTCGACCATCACGTACCGGGGCATGCTGTGGAGCTCGGCGCTGCCCAGCCGGATCTCCTCCAGGTTGAGCGCCGCGTTCTCCTTCTTCAGCGCCAGGTAGTCCACGACGGTGGTGTCAGACATTGTTCTCCTCGAATTCATGACTCAGGGCTGGCTGTCCCGGCCGGTTCTGTGCGGAACCGGCCGGATAGACTGCGCCCGTGACCGATCAGGATGGGGTGCAGCCGGAGTTGACGCGGATTTTGTTCTCGGCGTCGCAGGAATACTTCATGCCCGCCTCGCGCGGCCTGCGCGAGCTGGCGCCGGAGGGCAAGGTCGAGCGGCTCGGCCCCGACCTCGGCTGCCTGAGCACCACGGCTTCGCTGGCCGAGATCGCGCAGGCGGCCAGGGACAAGCCGGTGGTGTTCGTGCGGCACCTCACCGAGGAGCTGCGCCGCCTGCCCGCCGCTGGGGCCGGGCTGGACACGGTGGCCGCGGCCGCCCGCGAGCTGCTGGCCGACCGGCTGGCGCCGGGCGCGGAGATCGCGGTGCAGGCCTGGGCCAGCGGGCAGCGGCCGGTGGCCTACGGCTCGCAGGAGCTCTACGCCGCGCTGGCCGAGGAGCTGACCGGGCTGGGCCACCAGGTGTGCCGTTCGGGCGCGCCGCTGGTGCTCTCCGCGGTGATCTCCGACGCGGACGTCTCCCTCGGCCTGGCCGCCCCCGAGCACGCGCTCAGCGACTGGGCGGGCGGCCGGGTGCGGCTGGCCAAGCCGAAGGGCCAGATCTCCCGGGCGGAGTTCAAGCTGGAGGAGTTGTTCAAGCTGGTCGACCTGCCGCTGCCCAAGGGCGGCGCGGCGGTGGACCTGGGCGCCAGCCCCGGTGGCTGGACCCGGATCCTGCGCGAGCGCGGGCTCGAGGTCTGGGCGGTCGATCCTGGCGACCTGGACCCGAGCCTGCTGGCCGATCCGCTGGTGCACCACGAGCGGACCACGGCCGGCCGGTTCTTCGAGCGCACCCGCACCCGGTTCGCCCTGGCGGTCAACGACATGCGGATGGACGCGGTGCTCTCCGCCGAGGTCATGCTGGACGCGGCCGAGCACCTGCTGCCCGGCGCGCTGTGCGTGGTCACCTTCAAGGTGGGCACCTACAAGCCCTACGACACCGTGCGCGTGGTGCTCGACCGGCTGCGCCGCCGGTACGAGATCGTGGAAGCGCGTCAACTCCAGCACAACCGGCACGAGATCACCGTGGTGGGGCGGAAACGAGGCTGAGCCCGCGCGGGCGCAGCGCTTCCCGGTAGACCGCCAGCTGGCGGGCGAGGAACTCCGACGGGGCGTTGGCATGGGCTTGCTCCGCGCTCGGGGTGATCAGGGGGATCCGGTTGGCCGGGTCGGCCAGCCGCCGGATGGCCTCGGCCAGGCCGGCCGGGTCGCCGGGCTCGACGACCAGGCCGGTCCGGCCGTGCCGCACGGTCTCCGGCAGCGCGCCGACGCTGGTGCCGATGACCGGCATGGCCGCGGCGAAGGCCTCGGCCGCGGCCAGGCAGTAGGTCTCGGTCCAGGTGCTGGGGCAGACCATCACGTCGGCCCGCCGGAACAGCGCCAGCCTGCCCTGGCCGCGCACCGGCCCGTGGTAGGTGATCCGCTGGTCCAGGGCGGCCCGCTCGCGCACCAGGTCCGCCTTGACGCCCTCGCCGGCGATGTCCACCGCGATGTCCAGCTCCGGCACCCGGGCCAGCGCGTCCAGCAGCACCTCGACGCCCTTGTAGTGGTCCAGCCTGGCCACGAACAGGAACCGCGGCCGGGCGGGCGGTGCGGCCAGCCTGCGGGCGGCCAGCTCCCTCGGCGGTCCCCACTCGTGCGGCGCCGAGTTGGGCAGCACCGTGGCGGGCACCCCGGCGAAGTAGCCGCGGGAGGTGTAGGCGTTGAGTGCGAAGGCCGAGGGCGCGCACACGTGGTCCACCCCGGCGCTGATCCGCTTGTGCCGCTGGGTGATCGGCGCGATCGCCCGGGGCGGCCGGGAGTAGATCTTGTGCGGCAGGTCGGGCAGGAACGGGTCGAAGTCCCACAGCGAGAACAGCTCGTGCGTGGTCTGCACCACCGCCAGGCCGGGCCGCGCGGTGAGCACCCGCAGCGCGCTTGGGGTGAGCGTGCGCAGCATCTGCACGTGGCACAGCTGCGGCCGGAACCGGGCCAGCACCGCGGCCACCCGGCGGGCGACCCACGGGTTCTGCATGGCCAGCAACTGGTTCAGCGTGCGCACCGGCGCGCTGCCTGCCGGTCCGGGCAGTCGCGGCGGGCGGAGGCGGAAGACGGTGACGCCCTCGTGCCGTTCCACCGCGTCGGACTCGCCGAGGCAGAGCACGCCCACGGTGCGCCCGTCGGCGTGCAGCTGCCGGGCCAGCCGTTCGGTGAAGGACTGCGTGCCGCCGACGGTGCCGTCCTGGTAGTTGCCGTTGACCAGCAACACCCTGGACGGCCCGTCGGGGACGCGCGGCGCCTCAGTCACCGGCGGACACCGCGGCCCCGGGCAGGCTGAACCGGTAGTCCCAGGTGAGGATCTTCCGGTCGGTCTCCAGCAGCGCGGCGGGCCAGTGCCAGTGCCGCAGCACCAGTTCGCCGTCCACCGCGGAGAGGAAGGCGTGCTCGCACCGGGAGCTGAGGATCAGCAGGTCGCCCGCTTTGACCGGGCGCTCGTCGCCGTCCAGCGAGATGAACCCGCTGCCCTCCTGCACGAAGGTCAGCTGCCCCATCACCTCGTGCACCACCAGCGGGTGCGGGCTGTCCCTGGTGAGCACCTGGGGCGGCTCGCCCAGCTCGTCGAACATCTCGCGCAGCGAGGGCCACATCGGCTCTTCGATCGAAACCACCTGGTACATAAGGCTTATCCCATCTCCAAAGTTCCGCACACGTTGAGGGCCTGGCCGGTCAGCGGGCGGTCGTGCCCCTCGGCCAGCCAGCACACGACCTCGGCCACCTCGTCCGCGCTGAGCAGCCGGGACAGGCCGGTGGCCTTGGCCATCCGCTGCTGGTAGTCGGCGAGCTCCAGGCCGTGCAGCCGGGAGAGCTGGGCGCGGCCGGTCTCGGCCAGCTCGGTGTGCGCCGCGCCGGGGCACACCGCGTTGACCCGGATGCCGTCGGCGACCACCTCGGCGGCCAGGCTCTGGGTGAAGTTGAGCAGCCCGGCCTTGGCCGAGCCGTAGCCGTGCAGGTAGGCCACGCCCCGCCGCCCCGCGGTGGAGGCGACGTTGACCACCACACCCCGCCCGGCCGCCCGCATGCCGGGCAACACGGTGGCGCACAACAGCATCGGCGCGAGCAGGTTGAGCGTGAGGTCGGCCCGCAGCGTCTCGGCGCTCAGCTCCTCGGCTGGGCAGGGCAGCCCGCCACCGGCGTTGTTGATCAGCACCTCGGCGTGCGTCTCCCGCTCGCCGAGGTAGGCCAGCACCGCTGCCTGAGCATCCGCGACACCGTCCTCTGTGGACAGATCGCAGGGCAGGAAGTCCACTTCCTGCTTGGCCTGCGGCGCGGAGCGGCCCAGCACCAGCACCCGCCGCCCGGCGGCGAGCAGCCGGGTGAGCACGGCCGCGCCGATGCCGGTGGAGCCGCCGGTGAGGATGGTGACCGGGCTCATGCCACGTCCTCGATCCAGTTCCGCAGGCAGGCGGGCACCTCGTCCGGGTGGCACTCGATCTCCACCCCGACCGTGCCCGGGGTGGCGAAAGCCTCGCGCAGCACCGGGTCCACGTCCTCGGGGCGGCTGATCCGGAAGGAGCGCACGCCCATCGCGGACATCCACTGGGTGAAGTCGATCTTGGGCAGGCCGGTGCCGATCAGGTCGCCGTCGAAGTCCAGCTTCTGCCCCAGCCGGACCCGGCCGTGCGAGCGGTTGTTGAACACCAGCGCGACCAGGTTCGCCCCGTGCTCGGCGGCCACGGACAGCTCGGTGCCGTGCATCAGCATCGAGCCGTCCCCGGTGACCAGCACGGTGCGCCCGACCTGGCCGGAGAGCGCGAGGCCGACCGAGGCGCCGATGGCCCAGCCCATCGCGCCCAGCCCGACGTTGAGCCGCAGCCCGCCCGCCACCGGCGGCCGGTGCAGGGACAGCGTGTCCAGCCAGTGGTTCCCGGCATCCGGCACCACCACCGCCTCCGGGGGCAGGTACTCGCCGATCCGGCTGAGCACCCCGGACATGGACACGGTGTCGGCATACGGCAGCTCCTGCGCCGCCGCGGCCCGCGCCCAGCGCGCCCGGAACTCGGCGAGCCGTTGCGGCACAACGGGTTCCCGCGTGACGGGAACGGCGTCCAGTGCCGCGCGCAGCTCCGGCAGCAGGGTGCGCAGGTCGGCCTGCACCGCGACATCGGGCTGGTGCCGCAGGAAGAGCTGGTCGGGATCCACGTCCACCCGCACCGTGCGGGCCTTGGCCAGCAGCCCGGCCAGCGGGGCGGCGTAGAAGGCGGACAGGCTGGCGCCCAGGATCAGCACCAGGTCCGGGTCGTAGCCGGTGACGAAGGGCAGCAGGTCCGAACGCTGCCCTGGGCCGAGGTGGCCGAGGGCGTGCGCGCTGGCCGGGGACACCGCGGCCACCGCCTTGGTGGAGGAGAGCACCGGCGCGTCCAGCCGCCGGGCCAGCAGCTCGACCTCGGGCCCCACCCCGGCCAGCTCCGCGCCCCAGCCCAGCAGCACCAGCGGGCGGGCCGCCGCGGCCAGCTCCTCGGCCAGCCGGGCCACCCCGTCCTGGGCCTGCCCGCGGAAGGCGCTGGTCACCGCCAGCGGCGGCGCGCTCGCGGCCCGCTCCGGCAGCGCGGCGGCCTGCAGGTCGATCGGGATGCTCAGGTGCACCGGACCGCGGCGGCCGGAGAGGGCCAGCGAGATCGCGGTGTCGATCAGGAAGTCCGCGTTGGCCGCGTCCACGATCTCCAGTGACGCCTTGGTGATCGGGCGGAACAGCTCGGTCGGCGCGACGCTGCGGTCCAGCGAGTAGGACTCCAGGAACGCGCCCCGGCCCAGGCTGGCGGTGGGCGCCTGGCCGGTGACCACCAGCAGCGGGATGGAGTCGCGGTAGGCGCTGGCCACTCCCGGCACGCAGTTCACCAGGCCGGGTCCGATGGTGGCCAGCACCACGCCCAGGTTGCCGGTGGCGCGGCTCCAGCCGTCGGCCATGAACGCCGCGCCGGTCTCGTGCCGGGACAGGATGATGTCCGGCTTGCCCTTGAAGGTCTGCCAGATCGGCATCACGAACGAACCGGGCACGCCGAAGGCACGCGCGACGCCGGCCTCAGCGAGCCGCCGGTAGAGGTAGGAGTTGAGTTCCATGGCCACCCCTTTCCTGTGTGGTGGTGCGCGTGTCCAGCCGGGCCAGCTCGGTGCTGATGCCCTGGTAGCGGCCGAACCGGGTGATCTCGTGGTAGACCTCCCGGCCACGGGCGATGAGCCCGCGCGCCCGGCCCAGGCTCGGGCCGCGGCGCAGCATGGTCAGTTGGCGTTCGATCCAGGCCGCCTCGCGCAGCAGCCGGTCGATGTCGAAGACCGGCGGGAAGGCCAGCACCCCGTCCAGGGTGTCCCGCACGCCCAGCGGCAGGGTGTCCTCCAGGTCGGGGTGCCGCCGGACGAAGTGCACGGCGGAGCGGCCCAGCTGCTGCGCGCGGGCGTGCACCGCGGTGGGCCCGAGCTGCTTGTGGTGGGCCACCTTGGCCCCGCCCAGGTGGAACGGGATGCCCGCCTTCTCCGCGCGCCAGGCGAACTCCACGTCCTCGTAGCCGTAGTGGGTGAAGCCCTCGTCGAAGCCGCCCAGCGCCAGGAACTCCTCGCGGGACATGGTGAAGGAGCAGGAGACGAAGTCCCGGAAGGAGAGTCCGGTGCGCGCCCTGGCCCGGTAGGTGGTGCGGAAGTAGGCGGGCACGTCGTAGAGGTGGGTGGCCAGGCTGACCTTGGTGCGGGCCGGGAAGACCACGTCGGCCATCACCACGCCCGGCCGCTCGCCGTTGCCCAGCGCGGCCACGGTGTTCGGCCCGGGATCGATGTCGGAGTCCAGGAACAGCAGCCGGGGCGCGGCGGCCAGCGCGGCGCCGACGTTGCGCGCCTTGGCCTGCGCGCCGTCGGCGACGTACTCGTAGCGCACCGGGAACGGCCACTCCCGCTGGCGCAGCCACCGGTAGTTGAGCCTGCGGCCGTTCTCCACCACCAGGACCTCGAACTCCGGCGCGCCGGTCTGCTCGCCCAGCTTGCCGAGCAGCCTGGCCAGGTCGTGCCGGCGGGCGTAGACCGGCACGATCACCGAGCAGGCGGGGCGGGCGCTCACGGCTGGCCCAGTTCGGTCGCGATCTCGGTCAGCGCCGCCACCAGCTGGTCCAGCTCCTCCTCGGTGCCGACGGAAACCCTGATGTGGCGCGGGAAACCCATGTCCGCGCAGGGCCGCACCAGCACGCTGCGCTGTTGCAGCTCCTGGCTGACCAGCAGCGCGTCCCAGTCCAGCTCGCAGTGCAGGAAGTTGGTCACGGTTGCCTGCGCCCGGATCCACGGCAGGTCCTCGATGGCGGTCAGGAAGTGCGCCATCGCGGCCCTGGTGCGCGCCCGCACGGTGTCGGCGAAGGCGGTGTCGCCCAGGCTGGCTTCGGCCGCGGCCAGGGCGTAGCGGTTGACGTTGTAGACGGTGACGTGCTTGACCCTGCGCAGCCGGTCTGCCAGCCCCGGCGAGGCCAGCGCGTAGCCGCAGCGCAGCCCGGCCAGGCCGTGCAGCTTGGAGAAGGTGCGCAGCACGATCACCGGCGCGCCCTTGCGCACGTGCTCGGCGGCGCTGCGGGCCTGGTCCGGTTCGGCGAAGTCCATGTATGCCTCGTCCAGCACCAGCAGCGAGCCGCCGCGTTCGGCGGCCTCCACCAGCACGGCCACCTCCTCGGCGGTGAGCACGGTGCCGGTCGGGTTGTGCGGGTTGCACAGGAACGCGGTGATCGGCCGGCCGCGCAGCGCGGCGGCCACCGCGGGCACGTCGATCCGGTTGCCGCGCAACGGAACGGTCAGCCGCCGGGCGCCGACGGAGTCCACCGCGGACCAGTGCCCGGGGTAGGTGTTGCCGGTGACCATGCCGATCGCGTCGCCGGTGAGGAAGGTGACCGCGCAGAACAGCAGCAGCTCGTCGACCCCGTTGCCCACCACCACCTGCTCGGGCCGCAGCCCGTAGGTCTCGGCCACCCGGCCGGCCAGCGTGGCCGCGGTGGCGTCGGGGTAGCGGTGCGCCCGGCCCGCCTCGGCGGCGATCGCGGCCACCGCGGCGGGGGAGGGACCGTGGATGCTCTCGTTCTGCGCCAGGCGGATCACACCGGGCAGGTCGAAGGTCTGGCTGCCGGGGGTGAACGGCGGCAGCGTGCAGCGTTCGAGCATGGCGGTCGAGCCCGGTGCGGGCAGCTGCTGGTCGGTGCTGGTCATCGGTGGAACCCCTCAGCGTCGATGGTTCAGGTGCCGGATGCGCCCGCGCGTGCCCTCGGCACGGCGGCGGGCCACCAGGCCTCGGCGGCGCCCAGTGCCGCCTGCCAGTCCGTGCCCTGCGGGAACAGCACGGGCAGCTGGGACCGGTAGTGCGCGGCGGCGGCGAGCTTGCGGGCCAGGTGCGCCGGTTCCGGCGTGGTGCACGCGACCGGGTGCGGGTCCTGTCCGGTGAGCGCGTAGGGCAGGTCGGCCCACAGCGTCAGTGGCAGGTCCGCGCGGGCGCATTCCTGGCGTACCACCGTGGTGGTGTGCCGGTGGTCGACGTGCCCGCCGATGCCCGCGCAGGTCCAGACCTCCGCCGGGGCCAGCTCCTCGAGCAGTCCGGCGATGGCCGCACCCAGCTCGGCCCGCAGTGCCTCCTCGGCCGGCAGGCCGGGATCGAGCACCGCGCCCGGCCGGTCGTGCAGCGGCCGGCCGTCGACCCACCGGTAGACCGCGTCCGGGAAACCGAGGTGCCGGGGCACCGCGCCGAGCTCGGCCAGCGCGGCGAGATCTTCCAGCCTGCGCTGGGCAACGGCGTCCTGGCCGAGGCCGCAGTGCCGGTGGAAGGCCGCCGCCCCCGGTGGCACCGGGAGGTCCGGGTCACCGGCGAACAGCGTGCAGACCACGACCTGCCAGCCCTGCTCGATCCGGGCGGCAATTGCCGCGCCGACGGAGAGAACGGCGTCATCCAGATGTGGTGAGAACGCAAGCAGCAAACGATGTCTTGGTAGCACTCAGTGATCCCCCCAGAGGACACGATTGCCATTCACTCTTACTCGACCTCGGCGGGTTGTCCAGTTCCCGATCGGACCCGCGTCACCCCTTTCAGGCTGAGCTTTACCCAGTACGGGTGCGATTCCGGACACAAACCGCGTGGAAAGGCGGTTAATTCACAGCGTTGTTGAAGGGGGATACCTGCCCGTACTTCCTTCCGTAGCGCGGTCTTGCACGGATCGTGACCAGGATCGGCCAGCAGAAAAATGAAGTTCTGGCTAGTTCTGCATTGCCAGTGGTGGTCGATGTGTAGTAGTCGCGCGGCGCGCGAGCGGCGCTGCGGCCTCCTGCAAGACAGTGGCAACAGCCCTTTGGGGCAGGTATCCTCTGATCCGACGGGTACGGACCACTGGGGGTTTCTGCTGGTCACACTGGGGTTTGGCTAGAGCAGCGCTCGCATCCGCGTGGCGCAGACCTGGGGTAGTTGAATCTGCAACGGCTTGCCGGAGCGCCCGAGAGACGGGCGCTGATTCGGCCTGCCCGCGGACGATGGCCCCGGTATTGACGAGCTGACGTCTTGCCGGCTCGGAGGTATGTCGCGCATTTCGCGGCGCTATCGAGAAAATGTATTCGCGGTGAATCCGGGTCCGCCGGATGATGACCAGTGCACGGCTGAGCGAGGAGATTTCCGTTGAGTGCCGAATTCCGGTCGGGGCCGCTGAGCTGGGCCCAGCAGTACCACTGGCTTGAGCAGCAACTCGATCCGAGTGAGCGGTTCCTGTCATTGTCCCTTTCGTTGTACCAGCACGTTCCGGTGCCCGAGGGGCTGGACCGGGCGGCGGTGCTGGCGGCATTGCGTGAACTGGTCACCAGGCACGAGGTGCTGCGCAGCCTGTTCCCCAGCGCCGAGCCGGTGCAGCGGGTGTGCGCGCCGGACGTGCCGCCCGTGCTGGAGTCCACTGTGGACGGTGACAGGACGGCCATCGCGGCCGAGCTGACCGGTGATGAGTTCGACCTGGACACCTCCTGGCCGTGCCAGGCCGTGCTGTTCGGCCCGGCGGCGCACCCGAGTGGTGTGGTGCTGGCCCTGCACCACATCGCGGTGGACGGCTGGGGGGCGCAGCTGGCCGCCACCGAGCTGGCCGAGCTGCTGGCCGCCGCCGCGGCGGGCCGCCCGGCCGAGCTGGCCGAACCGCGCTGGCACCCGCTGGACCAGGCCGAACGCGAGAGGACCGGCAATCAGAAGAGCGCACAGCGGGTGCATGAGCACTGGCTGGAGCTGATCGCCTCGATCCCGGCCAACACCCTCGCCCCGTTCTGCGGCGGGATTCCGGCCGGCCACAGCCACCTGGTCACCCTGCGCTCGGCCTCGCTGGCCACCGCGCTGCGCACGCTCGCCGAGCAGCACCGGGTGAGCCCGGCGACCGTGCTGACCGCGGCACTGGCCCGCCTGGTCGCGGCCCGCACCGGCGAGCACCGGGTGACCATGGACACCGTGGTGGCCAACCGGTTCGACCAGGCGACCGAGCACAGCGTCGGCTGCTACGCCCTGCTCGGCCAGGTGGTGCTGGAGGCCGACCCGGCGCAGGACCTGCCCGCGCTGTTCCGGCCCGCCTACTCGGCCAGCCTGCGCGCCTACAAGCACGGCAACTACGACTCGATCGCGCTGCTGGCCGCGGAAGCCCGCGCGACCTTCGACCGGGGCGTCTCGGCGCGCGCGCCGCTGGAGGTCAACTACCACCCGTACCACGAGGACGACGAGGCCGAGGTGCCCGCGGCGGACGAGCTGACCGAGCAGACGGTGCCCGAGCCGGCCGAACAGCTCTACCTGAACATCCACCCCGGCAAGCAGGTCGTGGAGATCTCGCTGCGCGCGGCCGACCACCTGCTCACCCTGGCCGAGTCCAGCCAGCTGCTGCACGCGCTGGCCGAGGACGTCCGCGCCGCCGCCGGCCTGACCCCGCCGCGCGCGCCCGAACCCGCGCCGCCCGTCCAGCCCGGCTGGACCAGGGCGGGCCGGGACTGGGTCAACACCGAGGCCACCGCGGAGGCCCTGCTGGCCGTGCCCGGCGTGCTGGCCGCCGAGGCGCACGTGGCGGGGGAGCAGCTCGTCGCGGAGGTGCTGACCACCGACCCCGAGCTGGACCCGGCCGACCTGCACGGCCACCTGATGGCCGAGCTCCTGGTCAACCCGCTGGCCGCGGCCCCGCGCCGCTACCGGCTGCGGCTGGCCGGGGAACACACCCCCGGCTGGCGCGAGCTGCCGGTGACCAAGGACGGCGACGGCCGCCGCAGCCCCGCCGGTCGCGAGCTGACCCCGGAGGAGGCCATCCTGACCAAGGTCCTGGAGGCTCGGTACCCGGACCGTACCTTCGACCTGGCGAACTGCTTCGCCGGCAACGGCGGCAACCTGGCCGACGCGCCCGCCCTGGCCGAACAGCTGCGCGCGGCCGGACTTGAGGTCTCCACCGCCCAGTTCCTGCTGCCGCTACCGCTGAACGCGATCGGACCGGGCTAGACCAGGAACCGGTAGGCCGTGCTGCCCGGCGCGACGTGCTGGATCCGCAGCGGGGACTCCTTCATCCGGCCCCACAGCCGGTCGTAGTCCTCGGCGCGGCTGATCTCGATGCCGAC
This sequence comes from Crossiella sp. CA-258035, assembly GCF_030064675.1. GTDB lineage: Bacteria > Actinomycetota > Actinomycetes > Mycobacteriales > Pseudonocardiaceae > Crossiella. Next base: position 5,267,442 of record NZ_CP116413.1, on the reverse strand, counting down.
CAGCGCGGCCCCGGTCTCCCGGTTGTCCCGCTTCTGGTACTCGAAGAGCACGATGTCGTCGTCGGGCCCCAGCACGCCGTCCAGGAAACGGCGCAGCGCACCGGGTTCCTGCGGGAACTCCACCAGGAAGTAGTGCTTGAGGCCGCGGTGCACCAGCGAGCGCTCCACCACCTCGGCGTAGCGGCTGACATCGTTGTTGCCACCGGAGAGCAGGCACACCACCGTCTCGTCGGGGCCGATCGCCACCTCGCTGCACAACGCGGCGGAGGCCAGCGCCCCGGCGGGCTCGGCGATGATGCCGTCCACCTGGTAGAGGTCCAGCATCTCGGTGCACACCGCGCCCTCGGCCACCGTCACCAGCTCCGCGCCGCAGTCCCGGACCATCGGGAAGCTCACCTCGCCCACCCGGCGCACCGCCGCGCCGTCGACGAAGGAGTCCACCTCCGGCAGCGTCACCGGCCCGCCACTGGCCAGCGCCGCCGTCATGCTGGCCGCACCCAAGGGCTCGACCCCGACCACCCTGGTCTCCGGGCAGTGCGCCCGCAGCCAGGCCCCCACTCCCGCGAGCAGCCCGCCGCCACCGACCGGCACCACCACCACATCCGGCGCGCCACCCAGCTGCCGCACGATCTCCATGCCCACGGTGCCCTGCCCCGCGATGGTCCGCCGGTCGTCGAAAGCAGGCACCAGCACCGCGCCGGTGGCCGCCGCGTGTTCCTGGGCCAGCGCGGCCGCGTCGTCGTAGGTGTCCCCGTCCACGACCAGCCGCACCCGGCCCTGCCCGAGCGCGGCGATGCGGTCCCGCTTCTGCCGCGGTGTGGTCCGCGGCACGTGCACCTGCCCCTCGATGCCCAGCCGCCGGCAGGCGTACGCCACGCCCTGCCCGTGGTTGCCTGCCGAGGCGCACACCGCCCCCGCCGCGGTGAGCTCGGTCTGGGCCAACAGGTTGTACGCCCCGCGCAGCTTGTAGGAGCGGCCGACCTGCAAGTCCTCCCGCTTGAACCACACCCGCGCGCCGGTCCGCTCGGACAGCCGCTGGTTGACCTCCAGCGGCGTGCTGCGCGCGACGTTCGCCAGTCGCGCGGCGGCCGAGGAAACCTCATCAACGAAGGACATGGAGACGCATTCTTCCGTGCGCGGGCTGACGGGTGCTGCTCGGGCATCGTCCATTGTGCACCCACGCCCGGCCGCCCCATGCCAGACTCCGCACCGTGGAGCTGTTCGCCTGCGCAGGCTGCGACACCCCGCTCACCACTGAGGTGACCCAGGTGGCGCTGCCCGGCCACACCCATCAGGTGTGGGGAAACGGTGTGCCCCTGCCGGCCCTGCTGGAAGCCGGAACCTACGTCGTCGACCCAGAACCCAGCGGCCCACCGTGGCGTCGCTGGGCCGAGGTCGGCGCGGCCGAAGCCGCTGCCCGCGGTGTGTTCGCGCCCGTGTACAGCCTGTCCTTCGGCGTGCCGGGCACGATCGGCCTGGCCCCGGGCGACACCCGGAACACCGTGCTGGTCCCCGAACCTTCCGGTGACGCCTGCTGCGGCCAGGACGGCCGCGACGGCCCGAACCTGTTCTGCGCCGGATGCCACCGGCCGGTGGCGACCCGCATCGACGACTGCTCGTACTGGCAGGTGGTCTGGCTGGTCCCGGACGCGGTGCGCCGCCTGCCCGCGCCCGGCCCCGCCGAGCCGCCCGCGGACTGGCCGACCCTGCTCCGCGAGCGCGAAGGCATTCCGCCGGTCGAGCCGTCCGGGATGTGGGACCGGCGCTGGGAGGCGGAGCTGGGCGTGACACTGGCCCACCTGCTGGCCGCCTGCGCCGGTGCCCCGGTGGGCGTGCCGGAGGGCCTGCTCGCGGACACCCTCGGCCGGGTGCTCACCGTGTTGCTGCCGGGCTCACCGGAGAAGACGCTGGCGCTGGCCGGACCGGGCCTGCCCGCCCCGGACGCCGACCTCGTCCTGGTCCCGCGCCATCCCCAGACCGGTGAAACCTGGTCGCCGCCCGGCGAGGCCACCCTCGTGCCACTGGCCGCCGATGTGTGGATCCACCTGGCGTTCCAGCAGAACCGGCCGCTGGTGCCCACGATCAAGGGGGACCTCCCCGAGGCGGAGCCACCGCGACTGCCGTACTCGTTCTTCCTACCGGACACGCGCGTGTTCCTGCGCACGCTGGCCCGGCTGCCCGCTGTGCGCGAACCCTGGCTGCGCGCGATCTACGACCGGGTGAGCGGCGTGCCCTGCTGGCGTCCCTGGTAGTCGCGTGCCGGGATCATCGCGACGGTGAGGGCCAGCACGGCGGCGATCAGCGCGATCGCGACCAGCACGGCCCCGAAGGCGCCGAACCGGAAGGACACCGTGCCCAGCAGGGCGACCCCGACGGTCGCGCCGAGCTGCTGCACCGCGTTCAGCAGCCCGGCGGCCGAGCCGGTCTCGTGCGGGGCGACCCCGGCCAGCGCGTTGCCGAAGAACGGCACCGTGAACAGGCCAAGGCCGAGCCCGGTGACCAGCAGCGGCAGCACGGTGACCGACACCGCGATCCCGGCAAGGCCGACCAGCACCAGGCCGAGCCCGGCGCGCATCACCTTCGGCCCGAACCGCGGCACCAGCACCGCGCCCGCGACCCACGAGCCGGCCGCGAGCCCGGCCGACCACGGCAACAGGGTCAGCGCCGCGCTGGAGGGGGTCTGGCCCATGCGCAGCTGGAGGTGCAGCACGAGCACGAACAACAGGCCGTTGAACACCGCGAAGAACAACAGCGAACCGGCCAGCGAGGCGGGGAACACCTTGCCGCGGAACAATCCTGGCTCGACCAGCGAGTCGGTCCGGCCGCGCTGGTGCCACCCGAACCCGGCCAGCGTGGCCAGTCCGAGCGCCAGGCTCAGCCAGGTCCACCCGGTGCCGTCGCCCGCCACCAGCGGATACACCAGCAGTCCGATCCCGAGCGAGGCCAACAGGGTCCCGCTCACGTCCAGCCGCGGCCGGGCGGGGGAGCGGTCCTCCCGGATCAGCGGTGCGGCGGCCAGCACGGCCAGGCCGAGCGGAACGTTGACCAGGAACACCGGCCGCCAGCCGAGGCCGAACAGGTCCGCCTCGGTGAGCAGGCCGCCGGCCACCGGTCCGCACAGCGCGGACAGGGCCATCACCGGGCCGATCGTGCCCAGTGCCTTGGCCACCTCGGCGCCGGTGAACATCGCCCGGATCAGGCCGAAGGTCTGCGGGATGATCACCGCGGCGCTCGCGCCCTGCACCGCCCTGGCCGCGAGCAGCACCGCGACATTCGGCGCGACCGCGCACAGCGCGGAGCTGAGCACGAAGACCAGCACGCCCGCGGCGAAGACCCGCCTGCGGCCGAAGATGTCGCCGAGCCGGCCACCGGTGATCAGCAGCAGGGCGAACGGGAGCGTGTAACCGGCGGTGAGCCACTGCAACCCGGTCTCGCTCACCGCGAGGTCCGCGCGGATCGCGGGCGCGGCGACCGGGATCACCGTGCTGTCGAGCAGGTTCATCGCCTCGGCGAGCAGCAGCGCGGCCAGCGCGGGCCACCGCCAGCGGTAGTTCTGACTGTCCATGTACGCGAAGCTAGGTTTCTGCGACTCATCTGACCGCATATCCGGCCGCACCTGACGGTTAACTCCACCAACGCGTGTCTACTATCGGAAATGTGACACTCGACGACCTGGACCGCGCACTGGTCCACGCGCTGCACATCGACGGCCGGGTCCCGTTCAACCAGGTCGCGGCGGTGCTGGGCACCTCCGCGCAGACCGTGGCCAGGCGGTACCGCAAGCTGCGCGCGGGCGGGGTGCTCCGGGTGGTCGGCATGACCGACGCCCGCCGCCTCGGTCAGGTGGAGTGGTTCCTGCGGCTGCGTTGCACCCCGGACGCGGCGCTGGCGGTGGCGCGGGCGCTGGCGCGGCGGCCGGACACCTCGTGGGTGCAGCTCACCTCGGGCGGCACCGAGATCGCCTGCGTGATCCGCGCGCCGGGCCAGCAGGCGCCGGAAGCCCTGCTGCTGCAACAGCTTCCGCGGACACCCAGGATCGTGTCGGTGTCCGCGCACTGCCTGCTGCGCTCCTTCGTCGGCGGGCCGGTGGGCTGGCACGGCCGCGCGAACGTGCTCACCAAGGCGCAGATCGACCAGCTGACCCCGGTCCTCGATCCCGCTCCGTCCGAAGTGGACACACACGGCGACGAGGGCCTGCTGACCGCGCTGCAACAGGACGGCCGCGCCACCTTCGCCGAGCTGGCCGCGACCACCGGCCTGTCCGAGCCGACCGTGCGCCGCCGGGTCGGCCAGCTGCGCGGCAGCGGCACCCTCTACCTGGACATCGACCTGGACGCCACCGCGCTCGGGTACCACGCCGAGGCGGTCCTGTGGCTGTCCGTGCGCCCCGCGCGGCTGGTGGGCGTCGCGCAGGCCCTGGCGCGGCACCCGGAGGTCGCGCTGGTGGCGATCACCACCGGACCGGCCAACCTGCTCGCCAAGGCCGTGTGCCGGGACGTCGACGCGCTCTACACCTACCTGACCGAACGAGTCGGCACGATCGAGGCGATCGAACACCTGGAGACCGCCCCGGTGATCAGCACCCTGAAACGCGCCGCGACCGCCGCCACGCTCACCCAGCAAACAGCGGACGCGGTTCGGGGACGGCCGCGACTACCGGGCCATGCTGGATGAGGCACGCTTGATCGCGCCGGGGCGCTTCTCACGCCCCGTCACGAACCGACCTCGGTCCGTACTGAGAAGATGTGCCGAGCACGAGCACGCACGAGCACCAGGAGCACAGATGGGCGCAGTGGCACCGGGCACCCCGGGCTGGATCGACGTGCGGTCCCCGGACCTCGCCCGGACCCGGTCCTTCTACATGGGCCTGTTCGACTGGTCCGCCAGGGTGGCGTCCGAGGAGTCCGGCGGCTACACCGTGTTCACCAAGGGCGGCAAGGCGGTCGCCGGGGCCGGTCAGCTGCTGGCTCCCGGCCAGCGCACGGCCTGGCGCACCTTCGTGCTGGTCGCCGACGCCGAGGCCACCACTGCCAGGGTCGAGCCCGCCGGGGGACAGGTGCTCTTCCCGGCCGGTGACCTGGCTGACACCGGGCGGATCGGCGTGTTCACCGACCGGGCCGGGGCCGAGGTCGGGGTGTGGGAACCGGGGGAGATGCCCGGCTGCGAGCTGTTCAACGAGTCCGGCACGCTCTGCTGGAACGAGCTGACCACCGGCGACTCGGACGGTTCCAAGGCCTTCTACGGCGAGGTGTTCGGCTGGGAGGCCAGGGACCGGCGGCTCGGGGACGTCGAGTACTCGCAGTGGCGGTTCGAGGGCCGCACGGTGGCCGGTATGCGGCCCGGCCACCCCGAGGTCACCACGCCGCACTGGATGGCCTACTTCGCCGTGCGCGACTGCGACGAGTCCGCCGACCGCGCCGAGCAGCTCGGCGGCCGGGTCACCGGGCCGCCGACGGACACCGTGCTCGGGCGCTCCGCGGTGCTCACCGACCCGCACGGCGCGGTGTTCACCATCATCACCATGTGACCGCCTCAGGCCAGCCCCTGGGGGAAGGCGAACACCCGGTCCGGGTCGTACCGGCGCGCCACCGACTGGAGCCGGGACAGGTTGCCGCCGTAGTAGGCGCGCTGCCAGTTCGGCATCCGCGGGTCGAGGTAGTTGACGTAGCCGTGCTCGCCGTACATCCGGCCCAGCTCGTCGCGCGCGGCGCCCATCGCCCGGCGCGCGGCCGCTTCGCCGTCGGTGAGGAAGCACTCGACCTGGATGCTGGCGATCGCCTGGCGGTGCGGGTAGGCCGAGGCGGGGCCCTTGGCGATGGCGCCGCCGACTGAGTCGATCATGTTGTAGGAGTTCGGGGTGTTCCGGAAGACCGCGGCCAGCGCCTCCGGATCGGCGACCGGGCGGAACAGCATGCGGGAGGTCGCCACGTACTCACCGCGCTTCTGCCCGCCGGTGCCGCCGCCCCAGCCCGGCTTGCAGGAGTTGTCCGCGGTGGAGCACCAGGCGTACTCCTCCATCGCGGCCAGGTAGGTCTTCGGTGTCTCCCGCCTGCTCGTCGGCGGGGAGCCGATCCGGCGGATCAGGTCGTCGACCAGCGGCTTGCACTCCTGCGGGGAGCCCACGAAACACCCGTTGAGGCTGGGCGAGGAGGCCGGGCCGCCGCTGACGCCGAAGCTGGTGGTCATCGCCCACGGCGCGCTCGCCTGCCACTGCGGCCAGGCGTGCAGCAGCGCGGGCAGCGCCGCGGGGGCGAACTTGAGGCTGAAGGTGGTCAGCTCACGTGCGGGCTCGGTGCGGAAGGTGAACCGGGTGACGATGCCGAAGTTGCCGCCGCCCCCGCCGCGCAGCGCCCAGAACAGGTCGGGGTGCTGGGCCGGGCTCACGGTGCGGTGCACGCCGTCCGGGGTCACGATCTCCAGCTTGGTCAGCCGGTCGCAGGTGAGGCCGAACTGCCGCCCGGTCATGCCGATGCCGCCGCCGAGGGTCAGCCCGGCGATGCCCACCGTCGGGCAGGTGCCGGCCGGCAGCATCCGCCCGGCCGCGGCCAGCGCCAGGTAGAGGTCCATCAGGAGCACCCCGGCGTCCACGTCGACGGTGCCGTCGGGGTGCAGCTGGATCCGGTTGAGGCCGCGGACGTCCACGACGATCGCGCCGTCGGCGGTGGAGTAGCCGGGATAGCTGTGCCCGCCGCACCTGGCGGCGATGCGGCTGCCGGTCTGCCGCGCCGTCTCGACGCACCGCTGCACGTCGGCCACCGAGGTGACCTTGGCGATCGCGCTGGGGCGCTGGTGGTCGTAGATCGGGAAGTAGCCGAGCTTCGCCTCGGCGTAGCCCGCGTCGCCCGGCCTGATCCACTGAATGTCCATTGTGGACATACCGGTGAGGGTGGACAGCGTGGCCAGGCCTGCTGCGGTGAGAAATGACCTGCGGCGCAATGTGAACGTCCTTTCCCGCGGTGTTTCCGGAACCTGGGGCAAGCGCTTGCCGTTGGACAAGAGCATGGTGACTGGAATTCGCGCGGATGGCCACGGTGGATGACCACAGTGGACGGATCGCCGGTATTGCTGGAGATTGAGCTGCCATGACCCGAGTTTTCTCCCGCCGCACCGCACTCACCGCCGCAGCCGCGGTGGCGGCCACGGCCGCGGTCGCCCCGGCCAGCGCCGCCTCCGCGTCAACCGGAGGGCTCCAGCCCATGACGGAACCCTTGCTGCCCACCGGCCGGCAGCACCGGATCTCCTCGGGCAAGCAGAGCCTGGTCGTGGCGGAGGTGGGCGCGGAGCTGCGGTCGTGGGTGGTGGACGGCCGCGAGGTGCTGGTGACCCATCCGCCGGACTCCATGGGGGACAGCCACCTCGGCAAGATCCTGCTGCCCTGGGTGGACCGGATCGACGGTGGCAAGTACACCTTCGGCGGCACCGCCTACGAGACGCCGATCAGCGAGCACTGGAACAACTGCGCGATCCACGGTCTGCTCAGCTTCTCGCCGTGGAGCCCGCTCCGCTGCGAGCGCGACCGGCTGGTGCTGGGCTGTGTGCTCTACCCGCAGTACGGCTACCCGTTCACGCTGCGCTTCCAGGTCGAGTACCTGCTCAGCCGCACCGGCCTGCGGGTCACCCTCACCGCGGTCAACGCCGGGGCCAAGCCCGCGCCGTTGAGCAGCGGCTACCACCCGTACTTCCGCGTCGACCCCACCATCGACCCGGCCACACTGACCCTGGCCGCGGAGACCAGGCTGGTCATGAACGACCGGATGATCCCCACCGGCCGCGCGCCGGTGGCCGGCACGCCGTTCGACTTCCGCACGCCCAAGGTGATCGGCCCCGCCAAGCTCGACGCCTGCTACACCGGCCTGCTGCGGCCCACCGCGGACAGCGCGGTGGCGCGGCTGCGAGCGCCGGACGGGCACGAGGTGGAGCTGTGGGTGGACGACTCGCACCGGTACCTGCTGGTCTACTCCGACGACTACGCCCAGGGCCGTCCCGCGCGCGGCGGCATCGCCATCGAACCGGTCACCTCCGCGCCGAACGCGTTCAACAGCGGCGACGGGCTGATCGTGCTCGAACCGGGCCGGTCCCACACCGGTTTCTGGGGCGTGCGCACCAACTCGCTCTGACCTAGGTCGTGTCGTCAGAGCCGGTGCTGGATCAGCATGAACCTGCCGTCGTAGCGCACCGATCGCGCATTGGCGATGTCCGCCGCCAGCTCGTCCTGCCTGCCCACCTCCGCGAGTGTCCACTCTGGACGGTGCTCGGGCTCGATCGGGCACACCCGGGTCCGCCCGGCCAGCTGCGGCATGAGGTTGTTCTCCGTCGCGACCGACACCCCGTCCGGGATGAGGTCCAGCAACCGGTGGGCCGCGGCGGTCTCCGCGGTCTGCGCGCCGAACCCGGGTGTCAGCAGCTCGCGCAGCGGGAACCGCGAGGCCAGCACGAGCGCGGTGGCCAGCAGCACGGCCGAGGCCGCGGTGCTGAGCCAGCGCCGCTGAGGCCACCGGTGCACGGCCGGTCGCAGGCGGACCACCGCGTCGAGGAGGGCGAGGAACAGGATGGGCATCAGGACCGCGTCGTAGTGGAAGTCCGGCAGCCAGTACGACTCGTTCCTGCCGACCAGCCGCCAGGCCAGCGTGGGCAGGGCGAGCAGGACCAGGGGTGAGCGCAGCGCGAGGAACAGGGTGGGCGCGAGCAGCAGGCCCACCAGTTCCAGCTTGCGCGGGTCGAACAGCTCGCCGCGGTGGACCTCCATGGTCGGCGCCAGGCCGCCGGCGCCGAGGTAGCGGTAGGCGCCGTCCACGCTGAACTGGGGGATCAGCACGAACACGGTGAGCAGCGCGGCCGCCAGCCCGGCCACCGCGGTGACCAGGCCGAGCCCGCGGTGGCCCGGCCGGGTGGCGATGAGCAGGCCGAGCACGGCGACGGTGAGGCCGAGGTCCTCCTTGACCAGCACCAGCGGGGCGGCCCAGGCGACGGCTCCCCGGTAGCGGCCGGACAGGTAGGCGGCCAGGGCCAGGGCGATCAGGGGCACGGCGAAGGCGATCTCGTGGAAGTCGAAGGCCAATGCCGTCTGCAAGCCCCAGGACAGCCCGTAGCTGGTTCCGATGACCACTCCGGCGACCGGGCTCAGCAGCCGCTCGGCGACCCGGGTGACGGTGAACACGGAAAGACCGAACAGCGCGGCCTGGACCACGAGCAGGGTCTCCGCGGTGGGGAAGAGGCGGAACAGCGGCGCGACCAGCGCGATGATGGGGCTGAAGTGGTCGCCGAAGAGGATGAGGCCGGGATCGCGGATGTCGGAGACCGGGAGCCGGCCCTCCGCGTAGCTGCGCACGGCCTGCATGAAGATGCCGAGGTCAAAACCGTAGGTCCGCAGCATGGCGTGCCTGCCGAGTGCGAACAGGGTGTACGCGGTGGTGAACACCGTCGCGACCAGCGACGGAAGCCAGGTGTTCCGGCGCGGAACGAGAACCGGATTTTCCCTTCGGCGGCAATGTGGTGTCAGTGGATGGTCGCAGCCGCACTGTGAATGCGCCAAGCACTCGTTCCGGGACTGCCGAAGCGGTTGCCACGCCTTGATGGTCCGAGCATGCCCTTACCCGGAGAGGAGCTGGGCATCCCGTTCAACTACATCGGCGGGGACAGCGCTTACACCGGGGGTTTCGACAACCTCGACCTCTACGGCGCGGGCAACCGGCGGGGCGGTGCGCTTCGAGCCGCCGCGGCCCGAGGGCAAGCGCTCGGCGATCGAACGGCCCGGCTTCGGCACCCTAAACAAGATCGCCTTGCACCGGCCTGCCCACCGCTGCTGCGCGCGCACCTGATGCGCCTGGCCCCGCGACGGCACGTGCTGCTGCTGAGCCTGCACCACGCGGTGGTCGACGGCTGGTCCCTGTCGGTGCTCTTCGGCGAGTTGTTTCGCCACTGCGCGGGCCAGCCGCTGGCGCCTGCCCCAAGTTTCGCCGCCCACCTGAACTGGCTCGCCCGCCAGGACCGCGCCGCCGCCACCCGCACCTGGGCCGAGCTCCTGGACGACGCCAAACCCACCCTGTTCGCCCCACCCCTGGCCGAGGACCCGGCCCTGCTGCCGCACCAGCACACCCTGCGCCTGTCCGCACCGCGTGGGCCCTGACCCTGCACGAACTCACCGGCGTCGGAGGACCTGCTCCTGGGCGCCACCGTCTCCGGCCGCTCCCCAGAGGTCCCGGACATGGCGGCCGCGGCCAGGGACCTGGGCCACCGGCACCTGTTCGCGGCCCACCTGGTCTTCCACAACTACCCCCCTGGACCCCGCCGCGCTCAGCCACCTCGGCGAGGTCGTGGTGCGCGAGGTGCGGGTCAACGACGGCACCCACTACCCGTTGTCCCTGGTGGCGCGCCAGGAAGGCCCGGAACTCGCCCTCCGCGTGGACCACCGCCCGGACGTGATCACCCGCGAGGAGGCGGCCAAGATCGTCAGCCGCCTCCGCCCCCACCTGGCCCCACCTGGCGAGTTCTCTTGCTTGACACAATGACTTCAGTGTCGACTGAAGTCACGCCCTGATGACCACGAACCCCAAAGAAGCAGGGGCGGGCGAGCCGGCTCCCTCAGCGGCCCCGCCCGGTCTCCTCCTGCAACTGGTCGATCAACTGCGAGGCCTCGGCCTTGGTCAGCTCATCCGGCACTTCCTTCCCGGCCTCCTGGGCCAGGGTGTGCAGGTAGGACTCCTGGGGCCCGGTCATCTCCTCGTCGCCGGTCGTCCAGTCGCCGGGGTCCTTCTCCGGTGTGCGGCTCACGGCAGTTCCCTTCCTCGTCGAACGTGTGTTCGACATGCCCGCGCTCGCGCGGAGTCAAACCCCGCGGCTGACGACCAGGCGTTTCTCCCGGTCGCTGCGCCATTCCAGGAGCAGCACGCTGGCGTCGTCCTGCAGGCGGTCGTCCTGGTGGGCGAGCACGGTGCGCATGAGCCTGCGCAGCGTCTCCGGCGCGGAGTACCCGTCGGCCTCGCGGCGGATGATGAAGTCGGTGAAGCGGCGCAGGCCGAACTCCACCCCCGTGCCGTCCCTGGCCTCGACGATGCCGTCGGTGTAGAACAGCAGCCGGTCGCCGGGTTCCAGCTGCTGGCGGCACAGTCGGGGCTGGATGGGGAACCCGAAACCCATGGGCGGCGTGGGTTTGCACTGGAGCTCGGAGAGCCAGCGGCCCCGCCGGATCAGCAGCGGCGGCGGATGGCCGCGGTTGACCCAGGTGAGCAACCCGCTCCGGATGTCCAGGTCGGCCAGCACGCCGGTGGTGAACCGGCTGCCGCCGAACTGGGTGTGCACCACCGAGTCGATGTTGACGCTGGTCTCGACCAGGCCGATGCCCCGGCGGCGGGAGTTGCGGCAGGTTCCGGTGGCCAGTGCCACGGTCAGCCCGGCCGACTGGTCGTGGCCCATGGCGTCGAAGACCGACACGTGCAGGGTGTCCCCGGTCAGCGCGTAGTCCACGGCGTCGCCGCCGACCTCGTAGGCGGGTTCCAGCACGCCGGCGACCACGATGTCCTCGTTGGCGAAGCACAGCGGCGGCATCAGCGGCCGCACCACCTCGGCGGCCAGCGCCATCGGCCGGGAGCGGACCAGCCTGGCGTGGGTGTCGCTGTGCGGCCGCTTGCTGACCAGCAGCAGCGCGACCAGCGCGGCCAGGGCCTGCAACCGGTCCAGCGTCACCCGGTCCTTCAGCGGAGCCCATGCGCCCAGCACCCCGACGCGTTCGGTGCCGTCCAGCAGCGGCAGCCAGAAGTGGTGCCCGCCAGGACCGTCGTCGGTGACCACCAGCTCGATGTGCCGGAACGCCCGGCCCGCGAGGCTGCCGTCTACCGAGAAGCGGCCCTGTCCGGTGGTCGAGACCAGCGCCTCCTGCCGCAGATCGGCCAGCAGGATCGTGATCCCGGTGAACCCCGCGGTGCCGCCGTGCTCCTCGACCAACCCGGTCAGCTGCTCGAAACCGGCGAGATGGCTCGCTTCGAGGAGACCCGCCAGCATCCTGAAGCCGTCCACCACACACCTCCCAGGCAGTGGCTGGCCTACCCGGTGACCGGTGGGGTCAAACGGCCTAGTGGCGGGTGGCCGAGATGCCCAGGCAGGTGACAGCGGAGTTCCCGGCGCACAAGAAGGACCTGGTCGAGGGCAGCCAGCGCCGCCTGCGCGCCCTGGCCGGCGTGTACGGTGTGGCCGCATGGGCACCCGAACGGCCGTGAAGATCTGCGGGCTGACCAGGCCGGAGGACGTGGACGCCGCGGTCGAGGCCGGTGCCGACGCCATCGGCTTCGTGCTCTACCCGCCAAGCCCGCGACACGTCACCCCGCAACGCGCCGCCGAGCTGGCCGCGCGGCTGCCCGCGTTCGTGACCCCGGTGCTGCTGTTCGTGAACACCCCCGCTGATGAGGTGGTCGCCGCCGCCTCGGCCGTGCCCGGCGCGCTGCTGCAGTTCCACGGCGACGAGACGCCCGAGGACTGCTGGGCCGCCTCGCAGCAGGGTCAGCGCGCCTTCGTGCGGGCCGCGCGCGTCCCGCTCGACCCCGGCACACCACCTTTCGACCTGACCGGCTTCGCGGCGCGGTTCGACCGGGCGCGGGCGATCCTGCTCGACGCGCACGTCCCCGGCTACGGCGGCGGTGGCCGCACCTTCGACTGGTCCCTGCTGCCCGCCGCGCCGGGCACGCACCTGGTGCTCAGCGGCGGGCTGACCCCCGGCAACGTGGCCGAGGGCATCGCCGCGCTGCGGCCGCTGTGCCGGACGTTGTCGGTCGACGTCAGCTCCGGGGTCGAGGCCGCCAAGGGCGTCAAGGACGTGGCCAAGATCCGCGACTTCATCGAGGCCGTCCGCAGCGCGGCCTAGCGCTCAGCGCGTGCGACACATCTCACCGACCGGATCGGTTGGCGGGACCGGCGTGGCCTGGAACTGCTGACCGAGGTGACGCTGGACCGGCCCGGCCTGGTGTCCCTGGCCTTCCGCGTGACGAACGGGCCCGATCCGGACCGGGTTACCGGGGACGTCATGGAGGACCAGGCGCGCGTGTTCGAGATCTTCGCCCTGGACCCCACCGACGGCGACACCGCCCGGCTGGCGGCCGCTGATCATCGCGACCTGCTTCGCCGCGCTCGGCCACGGCCAGGCATTCGTGCCGGCGGAGGACTGACCGAGGTCGTGGGCAGCCACGGGGCGTGGTCGCGGCCTTTCACCGGCCGAAGTTCCTCGTGCCGCCGCACCTGCGTGAGCACGAGCAGGGTTGGACAGCCCGCGAGGCCCGGTGTTTCCCAGACCGGGGGGAAACACCGGGCCCCTTGCCGGGTCAGCGTCGCAGCTGACCCCGTACCGCGCCGGCCGGGTATTCCGCGTTGTGCACGTTGACGTAGAACTGGCTCGGTGAGCGCCTCAGCTCACGGGCCAGGTCCGGGTCGACGTCGGTGCAGGTGCGGCTGCGGCCGTTGCCCGGTGTGCGCAGCTCCAGTGCCACCGGTCCGGCGGTTCCGGCCGCGCCGCGGTGCACGTGCGCGGCGGTCGGGGTGCCAATCCTGGTCACGGCAAGGGAAACGCAGACCTCGTCGTAGCCGACCACCACCCGGGCGGTGCCGCGGCCGTCGGGATCACCGGGGCCGGGAACCTCGGCGGCACCGGTCAGCCGGGCCGAGCGGTACGAGCCGCCGAGCAGGTTGCCCAGGTCGAGATCGATGCCGATGCCAATGCCGATCCCGATGTCCGGCCCGCGGTCGCGGTCCTGGGGTGCGGCGGCGGCGCCGGGTGCGGCGGCGAGCAGTGCCAGGCAGGCGGCCACCGCCGGAAGGGTGAGGGTGCGGATGGACAGACGCATCGGAACGACCTCCAGAATTGTGGGAAAGTCCCTGCAACTGAACGTTCGTGGCTCGGGTCGCCTCGGTTCTGGACCCGATGGGGTGATGGCGGGTCAGGGCGCGAAGGTCAGGCCGACCGCGCTGCTCAGCAGTGGCGAGACGGTGTGGGCGCGGCCGGTGGCCAGGTTGATCCGGACCAGCAGGGTCAGGCCGTGCACGCGCACGATGGCCGCGGCCCGGTAGTCCTGCGGCCGGTAGGCGCCCGCGCCGGCCCGGCCCGCGATGTCGAAGCCGTTGACCGCGCTGATGTCCAGGCCCAGCTTGCCGATCGCGGCCAGCTGACCGGTGTTGGGCGAGACCACCGGCGTCTCTCCCGGCAGGCTGCCCTGCTTGACCAGCGTGTTCCGCGCGGAGTCCAGGCCGTAGAGGGCGGTGGTGGTGGCTCCGGCGACACCGTTGGTGTAGCCGGCGGCGGCCACCTTGGGCGCGGGCCCGCCGGTGGGGTAGTTCAGCGGGGTGTCGGTGGCGGCGAGGGCACCGGTGTCGGGGTGCAGGCGCAGGTTCTGGCCCTGGTCGGTGACCACCCGGATGCGGTCGACGGTGGGGTTGAAGTCGAACCCGATCGCTTTGCCCGACAACGAGATGGGCGCGCCGATCGCGGTGGCGGCTGCGGTGACGGGGTTGATCCGGTAGAGCTGGCCGGAGCTGGCGAGGGTGTAGACCTCGCCGGTGGCCGGCCGGGTGTCCAGGCCGACGAGGCGTTCGCCGCGGGCCAGGCCGGTGATCCGCTTGCGCTGCTTGGCCAGCAGCGGAAGGCCGGCGTCGTGCCGGCTGAGCACGCCGTGCTCGCTGAGCACGAGCAGGTCACCGGATCTGGCGGCGGTCGGGGCCGCCGAGGCTGTGCCCGTGCCGCCGACCGAGACTGCTGCCAGCACGGTCGCGCCGGTCGCCAGCAGACGTGTGGTTCTGCGCATTTCCACTCCAAGGTGTCGAAGGATCGTTCTGTTCTGTTCTGTCTCAGCCGAAGGTGAACGAGTAGGCCTGCACGCCCGCGCCGACGGTCACGGCGACCCTGCCGGTGCGGATGTCCGAAGTGGACAGCAGCTGGTAGGAGTTCGGGGTGCCGTCGACCTGGATGGTCTTGGTCTCCCCGTTGCTGTCGTAGCTGACGGTTCCCTTGCCGGAGAGCACTATCCGCACCTCCTTGGCCCGGTAGTCCAGCCGGATCCGGCCGCTGGTCCCGGTGGGGGTGATGTGCTGGCTGTCCAGGGTCCACTCACCGTCGAGGGTGAAGGTGTCCGCGGCCTGGTTCTCCGGGAACTGGAAGGACTTCTGGCCGCTGGTGTAGTTCTCGGTGCCGGCGAAGTTCACGCGTTTGGTGGAGCCGAGGAAGGTCTCGCGGGTGATCTTGCCGATGTCCGGGGTCTCGTCGGTGGTTTCGGTCGCGGCGGGCAGGAGCTTCTCGGGAGCGGCTTCGGTGAGCAGTTGGCGGATCAGTTTCTCGGTGGTCCGGTAGTCGCCTTCGCCGAACTTGATGTGCCGCACGGTGCCCTTGGCGTCGATGAGGTAGTGCGCGGGCCAGTAGCGGTTGCGGTAGTTGGTCCAGGTGGACAGGGTGTTGTCCAGGGCGACCGGGTAGGTGATGCCGAAGTTCTTCGCCGCGGCGGCGACGTTGGCCGGTTCCTTCTCGAAGGCGTACTCGGGGGAGTGCACGCCGATGACCTGGAGCCCGGCGTCGCGGTAGGCCTTGTCCCAGGCGGTGACGTGGGGCAGGGAGCGCTGGCAGTTGATGCAGGAGTAGGCCCAGAAGTCCAGCAGCACCACCTTGCCGCGCGACTGCTTCAGGTCGACACCGCTGCCGTCGGGGGTGTTGAGCCACTGCTGGATGCCGGTGACATCCGGTGCGGTGCCACAGCTTTCCAGCTCCTTGGCCCCGTCGGAGCACTTGTCCAGGTCCTTGTTCTGCTCGTTGACCAGGCCGCCGAGGTTGAGCGCCTTGCGCACCTGCTCGGAGTTGTTCACCTTGTCCTGCAAGGCGCTGGTGTAGTCCGGGATGACCCGCTGGAGCAGCTGCGGCAGGTTGAACACCAGGCCGAGGGACAGCGCGATCATCACCACGCCCGCGGTGATCCGGATGCCGCGCTGGCGCTTGCGGAAGGCCTGCACGCGTTCGGCGACCCGCCGTCCGGCCAGGGCGAAGATGAGCAGGGGACTGGCCGCGCCGATGGCGAAGGCCGCGGTGAGCACCACGGTGTCCACGCCGACCTTGCCGGTGGCGCCCGCCACGGTGATCGCGGCCAGCACCGGGCCCGCGCAGGGCACGTAGATGGCGCCGAGGGCCAGGCCGAGGGCGAAGCCGCCCTTGTTGGCGTCGGGGCGGCGTTGCGGGATCCAGCTGAACGGCTTTTCCAGCAGGTGCTCGAAGGCGGGCACGATCAGGCCGACGCCGATCAGCACCAGCACCACGATTCCGCCCCAGCGCAACACATCCTGCGGCAGGCCCAGCACTGAGAGCAGCAGCGAGCCGAACAGGGTGACCAGGGTGAAGCTGACCACCAGGCCCGCGATCACCAGGTAGGGGCGGGAACGGGAAGCGGCGGCGGTCTTGGTCTCGGTGGTCCGGGCGCTCTGGGCGCCGCCGGAGAAGAAGATGACGGGCAGCACCGGCAGGATGCACGGTGAGATGCCGGTGACCAGGCCTCCGATGAGGCCGATCAGGGCGAGTGTCAGCACGGTGGCCTCACACAGTTGACGGGGACGCGATGACCGGTGTTCGCACGCCGGGCGCAAATGGTTCGGTGTTCCTTCCACGACCCTGTCGGTTGTAACGGGTGGATAACGACGGGGTGATGGGTCGATCCGGGCCGGTTCGGGCGGCGAATGCGGAGTGTTTGTCCGACAAGACCGGAAGAGAGTCCAGACATGAACACCACCACTCGCCGTACCATCGCCGCCGCCGGTGTCGCCTCGCTGGCCCTGCTCGCCGGGGCCTGTGGTTCCGGTGACACGCCCGCCAACTCCAGCACTCCCTCGGCCGCCCCGAGCAGTTCGGCGGCCCCGTCCTCCAGCGCGATGGCCGATCCGGCCCGTGACCTGGTGGGTTCGGGTTGTGCCGACTACGCCAAGCAGGTGCCCAGTGGGCCGGGCTCGGTGACGGGCATGTCGGCGGACCCGGTGGCGGTGGCCGCGAGCAACAACCCGCTGCTCAAGACCCTGGTCAGCGCGGTCTCCGGCAAGCTGAACCCGAAGGTGAACCTGGTCTCCACGCTCAACGGCAGTGAGTTCACCGTTTTCGCTCCGGTGGACTCCGCGTTCGCCAAGATCGATGCGGCGACCATTGAGAAGCTCAAGACCGATGACGCGCTGCTGTCCAAGATCTTGACCTATCACGTGGTGCCCGGTCAGATCGCCCCGGACAAGATCGTCGGTGAGCAGGCCACTGTGCAGAAGGGCATGGTCAAGGTGACCGGCTCGGGGAATGCGCTGAAGGTCAATGACGCCAACGTGATCTGTGGTGGCGTGCACACCGCCAACGCCACGGTGTACCTGATCGACTCGGTGCTCATGCCCAAGTGACCCCGCCCGGCCGCCGGAGTCCACAGTGGACTCCCGGTGGCCTGCGGGCTGTTCTTGCAGTCCACAGTGGATGACCGTGTTGGTTCATGAGGGAGCCAGTCGCCGTGCCGGATTTCGCCCGACTCCGCCGTGTCCAGCCCGGGACTCCCGTGTCGCGACCGCGGGTTCCGGAGCAGCCGGAGGAGTTGCTGGTGCTGGCTGCTCGCGGGGACCGGGAGGCGTTCGCACGCTTCTACGACACGGTGATCGGCCCGGTCTGGGGCGTCATCCGGCAGGTCGTGCGAGACCAGGCCCGCGCGGCGGAGGTCGCCGAGTCGGTGCTGCTCGCGGCCTGGCGCGCGGCCGCCGAGTTCGACCCTCGGCGGGGGAGCGCGCTGGCCTGGGTGGTGGCCAGGGCGCACCGCGCCGCGGTGGAGCGGGTCCGGGCCGATGTCGCGGCGCCTGCTCCTCGTCCGGCCGCGGTACCGGAGCCGGAGCTGCCCGAGCCGGTCGGCACGAGCCTGCTCCGGCACCAGTTCCACCGTCACCTGGCCGCCCTCACCCAAGAACAGCGCGACTGCCTGGTCCTGGCCTACTACCAAGGGCGGGACTGCCGTCAGATCGCGGCGCTGCTGGACCTGCCCGCGTCCACGGTTCGCACGCGCCTGCGGGACGCCATGATCCGGCTCCGCGACTGCCTGGGAGTGACCTGATGAACACACCAGCCGATGTGCACGCCCTCACCGGCGCCTACGTGCTCAACGCGCTCTCCCCGGCCGAACGCGAACAGTTCGAGCGACACCTCCACCTCTGCCCCACCTGCGCGCTGGAGGTCACCGAGTTCACCGAGACCAGCGCCTGGCTGGGCAACGCGGTGGCGGAAGCCCCGCCACCTGCGCTGCGCGAGCGGGTGCTGGCCGTCGCCGAGTTCACCTCCCAGATCCCACCGCTGACCGGATCTCCGCGCGTGGCAGGGAATCGGCGACGAAGACGCGCCGTGCTCCTGGCCGCCGCGGCGGCCGTCATCGGGATGGCGGTGCTCGGCTTGCACAGCACCGCGCCCAGCGACCAGCTCGACGCCCAGGCCGGCGCGTTGGCCGGTCGCGCCGACGCGGCGGTGCTGCTGGCCGCCGCCGACGCCCGGGTGCTGAGCGCGCCCGGTCCCGGCGGCGGCACGCTCTCCGTCGTGCACGTCCCTGGTCACGCGGCCGCGGTCCTCATCGCCAGCGGCCTGCCCGCCCCGCCACCGGGGCAGGTCTACCAGGCCTGGGTCATCGGCCCGCGCGGCGCGCGCTCGGCAGGGCTGCTCCCGGCCACCGCACCCCTGGTAGCACCCGGCGTGGCCGCTGGGGACCGGATCGGCCTGACCGTCGAACCCGCGGGCGGTTCGCCCCAGCCCACCTCGCTACCGGTGATCACCACCGCGCTGCCCGCGGCCTGACCGGGGTCAGCCGGTGACCGGGCCACCGAGCTCCTGGTCACAGCCAGTCGTGCTCGCGGGCGTACCTGGCGGCTTCGTGCCGGGTCTGGGTCTGGGTCTTCTGCATCGCGTTGGACAGGTAGTTGCGCACGGTGCCCTGGGCCAGGTGCAGCTGGGTGGCGATGTCGGCGACGGAGTAGCCCTCGCGGGTGGCCCGCAGCACGTCGAGCTCGCGTTCGGTGAGCGGGCAGTCGTCGACGACGGCGAGCGCGGAGACGTCCGGGTCGATCCAGCGCTTGCCCTCGTGCAGGGTGGCGATGACCGTGGCGATGTGCGCTGGCTCGGCCGACTTGCTGACGAAGCCCTGGACGCCGAGCTTGAGGGCCTTGCGCAGCACCCCGGGCTTGGCGTGCCGGGTGAGCATCAGGATGACCTGGTCCGGCTGGGCGGCGCGGATCCGGGCGACGGCGGCGAGACCGTCCACACCGGGCATCTCCAGGTCGATGACCAGCACGTCGGGCCGGTGCCGCAGGGTGGCCTGGACGGCCTGCTCGCCGTCCGCCGCCTCGGCCAGCACGGTGATCTGGCCCTCCAGCGGGAGCAGCGCGGCCATGGCCTTGCGCAGCAGGGCCTCGTCGTCGGCGAGCACCACGGTGGTCATCGGTTCTCCCGTGCTTTCGGACGGTGCGGGAAGGCCGCGGCGGTCAGGAACTGCCCGTTTTCCTGTTCGACGGTCAGCGCACCGCCGTCGGCGGCGAGGCGTTGCCGGAGGCTGGCCAGGCCGCGCAGCCCGGGCAGCGGTGCTCGCTGCGCGCCGTCGTTGACGATGGTGATGCTCAACGCGGACAAGGTGATCCGCACCCGGGTCGCTTGGGCGTGGCGCAGGATGTTGGTGGTGGTCTCGCGCAGGACCTGGCCGAGCAGCTCGCTCGCGCTCTGGTCGACCTCGGCTTCGCGGTCCACGCGCACGTCGATGCCCGCGGCTTCGAAGAGGTTGCGCGCGTTCTCCAGCTCGGCGGAGAGGTTGAGCCGCCGTTGCGCGTAGGCCAGTTCCTTGGTCTGGGTGATGGTTTCGCTGACCAGGGCGTGGATCTCGCGCAGCTCCTGCTTGGCCCGTTCGGTGTCGCTGTCCACCAGCTTCTGGGCCAGCGCGGTCTTCAGCTTCACCACGTGCAGGGTGTGGCCCTGGATGTCGTGCAGGTCGCTGGCGAACCGGACGCGCTCGCGGGTGACGGCCAGCTCCGCCTCCCGCTCCCGCCCCTGCTCCAGCTCGTCGACCACGTCGTAGAACCGCTTGTTGGGAAACATCAAACCCGCCACGGCCACGGTGATGCCGGTGGGCACCAGGGCGTACTGGAACAGCACCCCGGCAACGTCCTCAGTGGACACCAGCAGCCGGGTCGCGCCCACCGCGGCGACGTAGCCGGCGAGCCCGGCGATCGCCGCGCCCCGGTGGCGGGGCAGCTGGGGGATGACGAGCGTGCCGACGCAGCAGATGCCGAAGACCGCCGCCGAGCTGCCGACCACCAGCACCCCGAAGGGCCACACCGCCGCGGTGACGAGCAGGCAGGGCAGCGCGACCCGCAGCACCTCGCCCGCCGCCCACCGGGTGAACGCGATCAGGGTCGCCGCCACGCCCGCGCCCAGGACGAGGGCGTGCCACCAGGTCCGGGCGTCGACGGCCACCGTGAACACCCCGGTCACGGTGAGCAGCGGCAGGAACAGGGTGAGGTTGAGCCTGCGGAACTGTTCCTGGGCCGGCTCAGCGGGTGTCGGGCTCACTGGCCCAGCATCGTTCAACTCCGTGGCCAGCGCCAGTGACACCACGTCATATCCTCACCCGAGGAATGTCATGGCGAACTGGTGACGTGGTCGCACTGGTGACTGTCCACTGTGGCTGGTGAGGTCATCGGCATGACTTCGGCAGCAGTGATCGACGTGGACCGGTTGAACGTCAGGTACGGCGACTTCCACGCGGTGAAGGACCTTTCTTTTCAGGTGCGGCAGGGCGAGTTCTACGCCCTGCTCGGCACGAACGGCGCGGGCAAGACCTCGACCCTGGAGACCATCGAGGGCCACCGCGCGCCCACCTCGGGCACCGTGCGGGTGCTCGGGCAGAGCCCGGCGGACCGGGCCGCGGTCCGGCCGCGGATGGGGATCATGTTGCAGGAGAGCGGGTTCTCCCCGGACCTGACGGTGCGCGAGTCGGTCCGGCTGATCGGCGAGCTCACCCGGCGCACTGACCGGGTCGAGCGGGTGCTCGGCATCGTCGACCTCACCCGCAAGGCCAACACCAAGGTCTCCCAGCTCTCCGGCGGTGAGAAGCGACGGCTGGACTTCGCCACCGCCGTGTACGGCACCCCGGAGCTGGTGTTCCTGGACGAGCCGACCACCGGTCTGGACATCCAGTCCAGGGACGCGCTGTGGGAGGCGGTGGACAAGCTGCGCGAGGAGGGCTCGACCATCGTGCTCACCACGCACTACCTGGAGGAGGCGCAGCAGCGCGCCGACCGCATCGGCCTGATGCACCGGGGCACCTTCCACCGCGAGGGCACCGTGGCCGAGCTGACCCGGACCCTGCCCGCGGTGATCCGCTTCGCCCTGCCGCCGACGGCGCCCCCGCCGCCGCTGCCGGGCAACCGGGGCAGCGACGGGACGTTCCTGGCCGAGACCCACCAGTTGCAGCGCGACCTGTTCACCCTGCTGCGGTGGCCGGAGGACCACGCGCTGGAGCTGCACCAGCTGCACGCGGGCCCGACCGGGCTCGACGACGTCTTCCGCGCCATCGACGCCTGACCGGGCACGCACTTCCCCAGAAGGAGAACCATGTTTCCGATCGCTCATGGTGAGCTGATCCAGATCTTCCGCAACCGCTCGGTGCTGATCAACAGCTTTGTGGTGCCGGTGGTGGTCAGCGCGTTCTTCATCTACCGGCACGACATCTTCGGCCAGCTCGCCAGCCTCGGCTACATCGCGGCGGTGGTGCTGTTCACGGTGTGCGCCTTCGGTCTCTACGCCAGCGCGGTGACCACCCTGGCCGCCCGCAGGCAGAACCTGTTCCTGAAGCGGCTGCGCTCCACCGCGGCCGGCGACGCGGGCATCCTGACCGGGCTGGTGCTGCCGGTCACCGCACTGGCGCTGGTCCAGGTGACGGTGATCCTGACCGTGCTCGGCGTGGTCACCGGCAGGCCGGACAACGTCGCCCTGCTGGTAGCGGCCGTGCTGGCCACGGTGGCCATGATGGTCGGGCTGGGCCTGGCCACCGCCGGGCTGACCAACTCACCGGAGCACGCCCAGGTCACCACCCTGCCGGTCAGCCTCGGCGTCATCGCGGTGGCCAGCTGGATCGGCATCACCGGCACCGAGGACCTCACCCTGCTCAAGCGGCTGCTGCCCGGCGGCGCGGCCACCGAGCTGGTGATCAACGCCTGGAACGGCGGCGTCCCGGTCGGCGACTCGCTGCTGCTGCTCGCGCCCACGCTGGCCTGGGTCGTGGTGGCCGTGGCCCTGGCGTTCCGGCTGTTCCGCTGGGAACCCCGCCGCTGACAGCTCGCACGATCAGGCGGGCAGCAGGCCCGGTGGCGGCCACCGGCCCGCGAGCCGCTGGCGCAGCAGCCACACTCCGGCGCGCACCTGCACCCGGCTCAGCCCGGTCCGCGCGGCCAGCGCCTCCACGGTCAGCCGGTCCGCGGGCGGCGCGGTGACCCAGGCGCGCTCGACCCGCCCGGCCCACAGCTCGGCCGGGATCCACGGGCGAGCCCGGTAGGCGGCGACCAGCTCCCGCAGGTGCTGGTCACCGCAGGCGACCACCAGCCGCCAGCCGTCGGCGCAGGCGCTGACCACCCGGACCGCCGAGGAGTCCCGGACCACCGCGAAACGTGCCTCCGCCAGCGGATCCAGCAGGCGAGCGCACACATCGCACAGCTCCCAGTCCGGCTCGGTCTCCTCCCGCATGCGAGTCGGGATACCCGGCCCTGCCGCGCTGATGCCTCCGGCGGGCTCAGCTTGCGAAAGCCTGATCCACGGTGGCGAAAACCGGCAGCAGCTCGGTCAGCCCGGTCACGGTCAGTGGGCGGACGACCGCGAGGCTGGTGGCCACCACCCGGACCTTGGTGCCCTGCTCGGCCGCGGGCAGGGTCTGCACGAGCGCGGCCAGGCCCACCGAGCCGAGGAAGCTCACCGCGGTGAGGTCCACGACGAGCACCGGCGGGTGCGCGGCCACCGCCTGGTCCAGGGCCTGCTGGAGGGCGGGGGTGGTGAGCAGGTCGATCTCGCCGGTGGCCGCCACCACGACGCCCTGCTCGGACTCGGTGGTGGTGACCTTGATGGGCAGGTCGGAGGCGGTGTCGCTGCTCATGCCCTAGACCGTACCGCCCCGGTGGCCGCCTGCCTCGTTGGCGGCGCGCTGCCAGGCCGAACGGCGGAGCAGCCGCAGGCCGTTGAGCGCCACCAGCACGGTGGAGCCCTCGTGCCCGGCCACGCCCAGCGGCAGTGGCAGGGTGCCGGCCAGGTCCCAGATCACCAGGCCCGCGATGCACACCCCGGCGATGGCCAGGTTGGCGCGCACCACGCGGCGGGCCCTGCGGGCCAGGGCCAGGGTGGCCGGGATCGCGGTCAGGTCGTCGCGCACCACCACGGCGTCCGCGGTCTGCAGGGTCAGGTCGGCGCCCGCGCCGCCCATGGCGATCCCGGTGTGCGCGGTGGCCAGTGCGGGGGCGTCGTTGATGCCGTCACCGACCATGGCCACCCGGTGACCGGCAGCGATCAAGGCCTGCACCTCGGTGGCCTTGTCCTGGGGGAGCAGCCCGGCGCGGACGTCCTCGATGCCCACCCGCCGGGCGAGCTGGGCGGCGGTGAGGTCGTTGTCGCCGGTGAGCAGCACGGGCGGGTGGCCGGTCAGCCGGGCGGTGGCCAGCACGGCGTGGACGGCTTCGGCGCGGGGGCGGTCGGTGAGGCCGAGCACGCCGATCAGCTCGCCGTCCACGCGCACCGCGACGGCGGTCTCCCCACGCTGCCGCAGCTCGACCGCCAGGTCCGGGACGGGCGCGCCGACCGTGACGCGCGCACCGGCGACGGTGGCCCGGACGCCGCGGCCGGGCTCGGCGACGAACTCCGTGGCGGCAGGCAGCTCCAGGCCGCGGGCGCGGGCCGCCTGCACGATGGCCGCGCCCAGCGGATGCTCGCTGGGCACCTCCGCCGCGGCGGCCAGGCGCAGCAGCTCATTCTCCGTGATCTCGGTGAGCGGGCGGACAGTGCTCAGCCCGGGAGCGCCGGTGGTGAGGGTGCCGGTCTTGTCGAAGGCGACCAGGGTGGTCGCGCCCAGGCCCTCCAGCACCACCGCGGACTTCACCAGGACACCGTGCCGCCCGGCGTTGGCGATGGCGGCCAGCAGCGGCGGCATGGTGGCCAGCACCAGCGCGCAGGGTGAGGCCACGATCATGAACGTCATGGCGCGCAGCAGGGACTCCTGCAACCCGGCGCCCCAGGTCAGCGGGATGGCGAACAGCGCGAGCGTGGCGGCGACCATCGCGACGGAGTAGCGCTGTTCGACGCGTTCGATGAACAGCTGGGTCCCCGCCTTGGTGCGGCTGGCCTGGTCGACCAGCCCGGCGATCCGGGCGACCACGGAGTCCTCGGCGCGGCGGGCGACCCGCACGGTGAGCGCGCCGGTGCCGTTGAGGGTGCCGGCGAACACCTCGTCGCCGACCAGCTTGGTCGTGGGCGTGCCCTCGCCGGTGATGGTGGCCTGGTCGACCTCGCTGGCGCCGGAGACCACCTCGCCGTCGGCGGGCACCCGCTCACCCGGGCGCACGAACACGGTGTCGCCCACCGCCAGCTCGGTCACCGGCACGGTCTGCTCCCTGTCGCCGGTGACCCGGTTGGCCGTTTCCGGGGCCAGGTCGAGCAGATCCCGGACAGACGCCTCGGTGCGGGCGGTGGCGAAGGCCTCCAGCGCGCCGGAGGTGGCGAAGATGACGATCAGCAGGCCGCCGTCCATGACCTGTCCGATGGCCGCCGCGCCGATCGCGGCCACCACCATCAGCAGGTCCACGTCCAGGGTCTTCTCCCGCAGCGCGCGCAGCCCGGACAGTCCCGGCTCCCAGCCGCCCGCGGCGTAACAGGCCAGGTACAGCGACCACCACAGCCAGGACGGGCCGCCGAGCAGCTGGGTGGCCAGCGCGGTCAGGAACAGCGCGAGGGCCGCGGCGGCCCAGCGGGCCTCCGGCAGAGCGAGCAAGGCCGCGCGCGCCGGGCGGGGCGCGGTGGCGGTGGTGGGCGGCGCGGCGAGAGCCGAGGCCACGGGAACCTCCCGGAGTCGTGGTCGGGACGCGCCAGACGATAGCAGCACACCTGAAGAGGTCTTCATATGTTCTCGGGTGAGTAGGATCTCCGCATGGGACACGGGAAGGGCGAGCGCGGGCACCCGGCCGCGCGCCTGGACGCCGGGACCGCCGCCAGGGTGGCCGCGACGTTGCAGGCCCTGGCCACGCCCAGCCGCCTGCTGATCCTCACCGAGCTCCGGCAGGCCCCGCTCCCGGTCAGCGACCTGGCCGAGGCGGTCGGCATGGAGCCCTCCGCGGTGTCCCACCAGCTGCGCCTGCTGCGCACCCTCGGCCTGGTCGCCGGTGAGCGGGACGGGCGCAGCATCATCTACCGCCTCTACGACAACCACGTGGCCCTGCTGCTGGACGAGGCGATCTACCACAGCGAACACCTGCGCCTGGGCATCAGCGACCAGGCGGGGACCGCCGACCGCGAGCGGTAGCGGCCCCCAGCGCCACGGCTACCGGCCGAGCAGCTCGAGCACCTCCGCACGGCCGAAGTGCTCGGCCCAGGACCGGGCGTCCCCGTCGAAGCGGCAGTCCCGGATACCGGGGTCCGCGCCCAGTCGCAACAGCCGCCGGACCACCTCGATGTCCCCGACCTGGATCGCGGTGTGCAGCGCGGTCTGCCACGGCTGCTCCAGCGGCACATCCCCGCGCCCGCGCGCGTTGACGTCAAACCCGTTGTCCACCAACAACTTCACCGACTCCGGACGGCGCAGTCCGGCAGCCCAGACCACCAGGCCGGGCCGGGCCGCCCGTGCGGCCTGGATGGCGGCCGCGGGGGTGGCGGCGACGGCGGCGGCGTCCCCGGCCAGCGCCGCGGCGAGGAAGGCGTCCACCGGACCCAGTTCGGGCTCCCGCGCGCCCAGCCGCCGCAACAGCTCCGCCAGTTCGCGGTGGCCGTTGCGCAGCGCGGTTTCCAGCGGCGTGGCCCCGTCACCGAGCGGGCTGGTCACATCGACCCCGTGCGCGGCCAGCAGCGCCACCCGCTGCCGCTGGTCGTGGGTGAGCGCCCACTCCAGCAAGCCGCGCACCATCTCCGCGGGGGAGCCGAGCAGATCGGGCACCAGCCGCCGCCACGGACCGCCGTCACCCTGGCCGAGCCCGAACTCCAGCAGCAGTTCGGCGAAGTCGTCCTGCTCGCCGAACATGCGGTTGTAGAGGCTCTGCCCGTCATTGGGATCAGCGCCCGCCTCCAGCAACAGCCTGGCCAGCGCGATCCCGTGCGGGTGCGGCGGCTGGTCGTCCTCCCCGCCGCCCAGCGCCCCGGTCAGCACGGTGAAAGGCGTTGGCAGACCGAGGAAGAACCGGCCGTCGTTGGGATCCGCCCCGGCCTCCAGCAACATCCGGGCCGCGGCGAGGGTGTCCTCGCGGCTCACCTCCAGGCGGGCGTAGGCGAGGTACATCAGCGGCGGCCAGCCAAACGGGCCGGTGGGCTGCGCCGCCGACGCCCCGGACGCCAGATGTCGTTGCAGCGCGGGCACATCGGCGCACGCCGCGGCCACCGCCACGCTCGCCGCGGGCAGCTCCGGGTGCCGCTGCAACAGTCGCGCCGCCTGCTCCCACCGTTCGGGGTCGTCCTCGGCGAAGTTCAGACAGGCCAAGCGCAGGAAGTGATCCGCCGGCGACTCCCCGGCCACCGGCTCGGTGTACACCCAGGAGCGGGAGTTGAGCGCCTCGACGTGCCGGCGCAGCCGCGCCCAGCTGGCCAGTCCGTACCGGCGCGCCAGCATCCGCTGCGCATCGGCGAGGGTGGCGCCAGGGGTCGCCCGGCGCAGCTGTTTGGCCTGCTTGCGGAGCTGGCCCAGATCGGGTCGTTCGGGCAGCGGGATGGTCGACAAAGCGACCTCCTTCCATCTCCCCGTGGTCCGCGAAACGGGGTGAAAGGAGGTGGTGTGACCAGGGCACTACCCGCCTTCGAAGGGCAGGCTCAGCCTTTTCCGCGGACCCGGAGGCGACCCAACTCGCCTGGGCACAGGGTACCAACCCCCGGCAACGATGTGCGCACGAACACCAAGTGGAGCGCGCTCACCTGCCTAGACTGCTGCGACCCCGCCCCCGAGCAGGCCCGATGGGAGGACCATGCCGTTGTTCCTGTCCCGGCTGCTCACCCGGCTGGCCTTCCTCAGCAACTGGTCGACCCCGGCAGCGGTGATCGTCTTCGTCTTCGCCACCAGCTGGCCGCTGATGGCCCTGGCCGAACCGGCGGGCAGCGCGCTCGTCCAGCCGGCCAACTACTGGTGGTACTTCGTGGTCACCGCCGCCACCGTCGGCTACGGCGACCTCTACCCGGAGAGCGGCTGGGGCCACCTGGTGGGCGCGTACGTCATCGTGGGCGGCATCGCCGCGCTGACCACCGTGTTCACCAAACTGGCCGCGGTGCTGGCACAAGCGAGAGGACGGCGCATGCAGGGCAGCAACACCGTGCACGCCAGCGAGCACATCGTGCTGGTCGGCTACGAGCCCGGCCGCACCGAGCGCATCGTCAGCCAGCTGCTGGCCGAGGAGGAGCACCGGATCGTGCTGTGCGCCCCGGACGAGGTGGGCACGCACCCGCTGCCGAACCCCGAGGTGGAGTTCGTCCGCGGCGAGCTGACCGACGAGGCGGTGCTGCGGCGGGCCGGGGTGCACCGCGCGGCCGTGGTGCTCATCGACGCCCGCGACGACAACGAGGCGCTGGCCATCGCGGTGGCCGTGGACCACCTCGAACCGCGGGCCCACGTGGTGGCCGCCCTGCGCGACCTGGACCGGGCCGCGCTGATGCACTACGTCGACCGCACCATCCACTGCGTGCCGTGGCACCTCCCGCGCATGATCATCGAGGAGCTGACCTCGCCCGGCATCGCCGAGGTCTACGCCGAGCTGATGAGCGACGGCGAGGCCAGCACCTACTCGGTGCGGCTCCCGGAGGCGGTGGGTCCGGTGCCGATCGAGGACTGCCAGCTGGCGCTGGGCCGCAAGCACGGCGCGACCGTGCTGGCCGTCCGAGACGCCGACGGCCGCCTGGTGGTCAACCCGAGCTGGCAGAGCAAGGCCGGTCCGGGCTCGGTGCTGTACTACGTCAGCCCGCGCAAGCTGTCCGCCCGCCAGATCAGCGAGGCGCTGCACGGTTAGCGGCACGTCCAGAAATCATTTCGCCGCGGCGTGAGGGTTGTTCGAATGACATTGTGGAAGTGTGCGGCGTGGTAATGCGCTGGCACGTTCTCAATCGATATGACTGCCGGTTCTGTCGAATTCGCATCGGGTCTGGCAAAGGTGTTCTGTCGCTGTTTGAATACCGGCGACGACCTGGAGTCGTCATCACAAACTGGGGAGGAAATCATGAGGGTTGGCAGGCGTATTGTCGCCGGGGTTGTTGTCTCGGGAATCTTGCTGACGGGTAGCGCTACGTTGGCGAACGCTCAGCAGGCTGACTCCGGCGCGGCGGGCGTGACAACGCTGTCGGTCGAGGGCCAGCAGGGTGTGGTCGGCGCCATCATGAGGGCGATCAAGAAGTTCGGTCAGCCGGTCTGGAACAAGTGTGTCGCGGCGGTCAAGGGGGGCTGGCACGCCTTCAAGAAGTGGTACGACGGTCTTCCCGCGCCGGTGCGGTGGGCAATCCGGGCCGCTTCGCCCGCCATGGACCTGTACGAGATCTTCCAGGCGCTCAGCGAGGCGATCGGCTGAGCTTTTCCAAGGCTGGGATCGCTATGAGCATCGGCGAACAGGAAAAGTCGGCCGGGCCCAGTGAGGCGGCCGTCATGGTTACCGTTGTCGCCTTGGCCGGGTCGGGTTTTCTGATGAAAGCCGGTTCGCTGCCCGCTTTCGGTTCGGTTGTTGGACTGCTTGTCGCATTTATCGGACTGATCGCAGGAAGCGTGCTGCTCAGCGGCAGGGTAGGAGGCAGACGGCCGTCACTGGTGCTGACGCTGGTGCTGGGTATCGCCATGGCGGCGGCGGTCCTGCGCGCGGCATTGCTCATCGTGACCTGACTGCCTGCCGGGCGGGTGTGGCGTTCCAGTGCGGACGTCACACCCGCCCGGTGTTGTCGCGGGCGCCTGCCCTGTACGCGGCGAGGAAGACCCGAGCGCCCTCGTCGGCGACCTCGTCCAGCTCGGCCTTCGTGCAGACCGCCGCGTTGCCCATGAACGCACTGCGCTGCAACGGAATCGACACCACCAGCCAGGTGAACAGGTAAGCCGCGCGCTCAGGGTCGTCGACCTGGAGCAGGCCGCGCTCGGTCAGGCGGGTCAGGGTTTCCGCCAGCAGGCCGGTGGTGCGCACCCAGCTGCGTTCGTAGTACTGGCGGCCCACCTCGGGGAACCGGTCCGCCTCGGCCATCACCAGGCGGCGCATCTGGAGCACCTCGGGGCGCATGATCCCGGCGACGGTGACGCGGGCATGCCGCCGCAGCGCGTTCTCCAGGTCGTCGGTCTCGGCGAGGGCGAGGATGTGCGGCCGGAAGAACTCGTAGCCGCGGTCCACCGTCTCCAGGACGACCGCCGCGAACAGCTCCTCCTTGTCGGCGAAGTACTGGTACACGGTCCGCTTGGACGCGCCCGCGGCCGCGGCCACCGCGTCCATGCTGGTGCCGAGGTAGCCGTGCGTGGTGAAGACCGTGCGCGCGGCGACCACGATCTCCGCGCGCTTGGCGGCCGACTGCTCCTCGCGGCGTCCTGCCATGGACAACCCCCTTGACTCAGGAAACTACCCGGTTTAGTTTTCCGCCATGAACACTAGCCAGTGTAGTTTTCTCCACGCCTCCTCAGCCACCCGGGCGGTGTGAGATGACCGTCCTCGCCGCGGTCCTGACCTCGGCGCTCGCCTCCTTCGTGATCAGCAGCGTCTGGTACTCGCTGCTGGACCGCGACCGTGCCGCCGACGGTCGTCCGTCCCCGCTGCTGATCGTCGCCGAGTTCGGCCGCAGCGCCCTGGTGGCGGGCGCCCTCGTCGGGCTGGCCAAGGCCATGGACGTCACCACGATCGGCCCGATGCTGCTGCTCGCGCTCGTGCTGTGGGTGGCGTTCCCGTTCGTGCTGCTGTCCGGATCGGTCATGTGGGACAAGGTTCCGGTGGTCACCGCGGCCCGGCACGGTGGAGACTGGCTGATCAAGCTGCTCGCCGTGGGCGTCATCGTCGGCCTGTGGCTGTAGAGGAGGCACCGTGAGCTACGCCAAGGACCCACGCGTCGATGACTACATCGACAAGCTGCCGGACTGGCAGCAGGAGATCTGCCGGCAGGTGCGCGACATCGCGCACGCGGCCGACCCCGAGGTGGTCGAGACGATCAAGCGGACGGTCCAGCCCTACTTCGTGCTCAACGGCAACGTCTGCGCGCTGCTCGCGGCCAAGAACCACGTGAACGTCTTCCTCTACGACGGCGGCATCGTCCCGGACCCGGAGGGCATCATCACGGCCGGTCACGGAAACAAGACCGGCCGGATGATCTCCTACCACCAGGGCGAGCCGATCAACGTGCCCGCGCTCACCCAGTACCTCCGGCACATCATCGCGAACAACCGCGCAGGCGGCTGGCGCAAGATCAAGGCCGCGCAAGGGCTGTGACGCCCCGCTCGGCGGGTCACCGTCTACGCAGCACCAGCAGGACGGCACCGGCGAGCAGTACCGCCAGCGCGGCGGAGACCAGAGCGCTGACCTCGAATCCGGCGGTGAACGCGGCACGGGCCGTGCCGAGCAGGGCCGCGCTCTCGGCCGCGGGCAGTTCGCCCGCAGCGGCGACCGCTCCGGTGAGGGTGTCGCCCGCAGGTCCGGCGACGCCGCCCATGTCCGCGCGGTAGGTGGCGGTGATGACGCTGCCCAGGATCGCGATGCCCAGCCCGCCGCCCAGCTGGGGCGCGGCCGAGGCGATGGCCGAGGCGGCGCCTGACCGCTCGGCCGGGGCGCTGCCCACGATGATGGTGGTGGCCAGCGCCATCATCGGCCCGAGCCCGGCCGAGACGATGATCGTCCCGGTCACCAGCACGCTCAGCGGGGTGGCCGGGCCGATGGTGGCGAGCACACCGAACCCGGTGGCCGACAGCAGCAGCCCGCCGCCGATGATCCAGCCCGGCGGCAGCCGCCGCGCCAGCCGGGTCGCGCTGAGTGATCCGACGATGATCCCGACCGCGGACGGCGCCGTCCACAGCCCGGCGGTCAGCGGTGTCAGCCCGGCCACCAGCTGGAGGTACTGCGCCACCGCGTAGTTCGTGCCCCACAGCACGAAGATCCCGAGCATCAGCGTGAGCGTGGCCGTGGTGAACGCCGGGGAGGCGAACAGGTGCAGGTCGATCATCGGGTCGGCCAGCCGGCGTTGGCGGCGGACGAAGACCAGGGCGCAGGCCAGTCCGAGGGCGATGCTGGCGAAGGCGATCGGGTCCGGACCGGCCGCGGCGACCTGCTTGAGCCCGTAGACGATCGGCAGCACGGTGGCGATGGAGAGCACGGCGCTGGGCAGGTCCAGCCTGCGCCCGCCGGGGGACCGGCCCTCGGGCAGCGTCACCGGTCCGACGACGAGCAGCACGAGCATCAGCGGGATCGGCAGCAGGAACGCCGAGCCCCACCAGAAGTGGTCGAGCAGCCAGCCGCCGACCAGCGGGCCGATCGCGGTGCCTGCCGAGACGGAGGCGATGACGATGCCGACGGCCTGCGCGCGCTGGCGCGGCTCGGTGAACAGCGCCACGGCGAGTGCGAGCACCGAGGGCATGAGGGTCGCGCCCGCCACGCCGAGCAGGGCCCGCACCACGACGAGCACCTCCGGGTTCGGCGCGTACGCGGCGACCACGGACAGCACGCTGAACGCGGTCGCGCCACCGAGCAGCAGCCTGCGCCGCCCGATCCGGTCGCCCAGCGTGCCCATCATGACGAGCGTGCCGGCCAGCAGGAACGCGTAACCGTCGACGATCCACAGCAGCTGGGTGCTGGACGCGCCCAGGTCACGCCCGATCGCGGGCAGTGCGAGGTGGGTGATGGTCAGCTCCAGCGAGGCCAGCAGCGCGGGTAGCAGGAGCACTGCCAGGCCCAGCCACTCCCGCCGGCCGGCCAGCGGGGGACCGGTGATGTCACGAGTCATGCTGAACAGCTTCAAACCTCAGGTTTACCCGAGGTCAAGGGGTAGAGTTGCGCAGGTGGTGGACCCGGAAGCCGAACTGACCATTGGCCAACTCGCCCGGCGAGCTGGCGTGACCGTCACCGCGCTGCACTTCTACGAGGAGCAGGGCCTGTTGAACAGCAGACGCACGGCGGGCAACCAGCGGCGGTTCCCTCGGCACGCGCTGCGCCGGGTCGCGCTCATCAGGGTCGCCCAGCGGGTCGGCATCCCGCTGCGTGAGATCGGCGAGGCGCTGTCCGAACTGCCCGCGGACCGCGCGCCGACGCAGGAGGACTGGGAGCAGCTCGCGGCGCGCTGGCACGCGGACCTGGACCTGCGGATCAGCCAGCTCGTCCGGTTGCGGGACAAGCTCACCGACTGCATCGGCTGCGGCTGCCTCTCGCTGCAGAACTGCCTGCTGCGCAACCGGGACGACCGGCTGGGCGCGGCCGGCGCCGGACCGCGGCGGCTCTGGCTGACCAGGGAGGACCGGCGGTGAGGCGAAGCCGCGGCGGACTGGCCGCGGCCTCGCGGCACCGGGTGATCAGCCGATCTTCGCCAGGTCGGTGTGCTTGATCCACTGGCTGGTGCCGATCTTGTGGAAACCGTTCTGCTGCCAGTTCGAGCAGAGCACCACCCTGCCCTGCGGCAACACGTACTGCCGGTGCGAGTTCTTGTCCGGGTCGGCGTACACCTCACCCTTCTTGCCGGTCACCACGTAGTAGCCATACGTCTCATCGGCGGGCGTCGAAATGGCTGCCGTGCTTGGCCCATTCGGCGTTCCGGCACTCGCCGACAAGGTGCCCACCCCCAGGCTCGCCATGGCGAACAGGCCGACCACGAGAAGACGACTGGCCTTCTTCATACGAACTCCCAAGTATTTTTCCGCTGGTCCACCGCAATCCCCGGTGGCGATCTCAGCATCACTTCCGGCCGGTCTGAGCGGGAGAGGTTGCCCGTTGTCCGGGCCGATTGGCAAAATGGCAACGAGGCGAGGGGGAGGCATGGCCGAGGTCTTTGGCGCGCGTTTGCGACAGGCCCGGATCGCCGCCGGCTGGTCACTGCGCGAACTGGCGCAACGGGTGCACTACAGCGTGGCCTACCTCAGCCGGGTCGAGAACGGCCATCGGGCGCCCACCGTCGCGCTGGCCCGCCGCTGCGACCACGAACTGGCCACCGGCGACAAGCTCGCCGCTCTGGTGCGACCGGCGCCACCGGCCGCGGCCCGCAACCGGGCGCGGCCCGTGCCCCGCCAGCTCCCCGCGAACCCGCCGTACCTCGTGGGCCGCGGCGCGGACCTGGCCCGGCTGGACGCGGTGCGCGCCAAGCCCCGCGACAGCACCACGATCATCGCGATCACCGGCACCGCGGGCGTCGGCAAGTCCACCCTCGCCCTGCACTGGGCGCACCGGATCCAGGCCGGCTTCCCGGACGGGCAGCTGCACCTGAGCCTGCGCGGCTTCGGCCCCCAGTCGCCACTGGAGAGCAGCCAGGCGTTGCACGGGGTGCTCCGCGACCTCGGCCTGGCGACGGAGGCGATCCCGGAGGAGCCGGACGCGCGGGCCGCGCTGTACCGCAGCCTGCTCGCCGACCGCCGCATGCTCATCGTGCTGGACAACGCCCGCGACGCCGAGCACGTCCGGCCGCTGCTGCCGGGCGGTTCCGGCTGCGCGGTGCTGATCACCAGCCGGGACCGGCTGGACGGGCTGGTGGCCAAGGAGGGCGGGCAG
Organism: Crossiella sp. CA-258035; assembly: GCF_030064675.1. Classification (GTDB taxonomy): domain Bacteria; phylum Actinomycetota; class Actinomycetes; order Mycobacteriales; family Pseudonocardiaceae; genus Crossiella. The sequence continues at coordinate 5,233,539 of NZ_CP116413.1, read as the reverse complement.
CGCGTCCCGCTGGAGCTGTTCACCGTCGAGGAGGGCATGGCGCTGCTGGCCGAGCGGGCCGGTCCGGGCGTGGCCGCACAGCCGGGCACCGTCGCCGAACTGGTCCGGCTGTGCGCGGGGCTGCCGCTCGCGCTGAGCGTGGTCGCGGCCCGCGCCGCCGACTCGCCCGGCTGCGCGCACCTGGTCGAGGAGCTGCGGGACGCCAGGGGCAGGCTGGACGCGCTCGAGCTCGGCGCGGGTGAGCAGGACCTGCGCGCGGTGTTCTCCTGGTCCTACCGGCAGCTCGGGCCTGCGGCCGCGCGGCTGTTCCGCCTGCTGGGCGCGCATCCCGGGCCGGACATCGGCGTCCACGCCGCGGCCGCGCTGGCCGGAGTCCCGTTCGCCAAGGCGCGCAAGGCAATGGCCGAGCTGGTGCGGGCGAGCCTGCTCGCCGGGCACCGGCCGGGCCGGTTCCACGCCCACGACCTGCTCCGGGTGTACGCGGCGGAGCTGCCCGACCCCGAGGGGGAGCGGAACCCGGGCCTGCACCGGGTTCTGGACCACTACCTGCACACCGCGCGGGCCGCGGCCGAGCTGCTGCACCCGCACTGGGCAGAGGTGACCCTGCCGGAACCGAGCCCGCACGCCCAGCCCAGGGAACCGGCCGACTACCCGCAGGCGATGCGCTGGTTCGACGAGGAGCGCCTGGTGCTGCTCGCCTGCGTGCACCAAACGCGGGACCAGAACTGGCACTCCCGCACCTGGCGACTGGCCTGGGCGATGGCGAAGTACTTGCAGCTGCGCGGTTTCTGGCCGGACTGGGTGGCGACCCAGCTGCTCGCGCTGGACGCGGCCGACCGGCTCGGCGACCGGGCGGCCCAGGCGGTGGTGCACCGGCTGCTGGGCCACGCGTTCCTTCGGTTGCGCCGCTATGCCGAGTCGATCAAGCATGCCGAGGCGGCCGGCCAGCGGTACCGCGAGCTGGGCGACCCGGCCGGTCAGGCCTACGTGCACCGGACGCTGGCCTGGGTTCACCAGGAGCAGCAAGACTTTCCGCGTGCGGTCACCCACCACCAGCAGGCGCTCGCCCTGTACCGGCAGACCGGGTTCCGGCCGGGCCAGGCCAGCAGCCTCAACGGCCTCGGCTGGACCAGCGCGCACCTCGGCGAGCACGACCGGGCCTTCGACCTGTGCCGGCAAGCCCTGGCGGTGGCCACCGAGATCGGTGACCGCAACACCGAGGCCGCGGTGCACGACAGCCTCGCCTTCATCCACCACCGCCTGGGCGAGCACACCGAGGCCACCGCGAACTACCACCGCGCGATCACCATCTTCCACCAGCTGAGCAACCGCCACGAGGCCGCACTCAGCCTGCACCGCCTGGGCGACACCCAGCTGGCCTCGGGCGATCCGTTGGCAGCGGGGGAGTCCTGGCGATCCTCACTGTCCTTCTTGGACAGTCGAAGGCATCCGCAGGCCGAGGAGGTGCGCGGCAAGCTCGCCAGCCTCCGGCCGCACTAGCCCGCTCCCGCGGTGTAGCGGCTGGCGATCGCGACGGCACGGTCCCGCAGCCGGGCGCGCAACCATTGTGGGGCAAGGGCGTCCGCGTCCGTGCCGAGTTGCCACAGAGCCCATTCGGCGTGCCGTGCGTCCTGGAAGGTCACCTCCAGCCGCAGCCAGCCGTCCGCGTCGGCTTCCTCGGTGTGGATGGCAAGCGCGGTGCCCGCCAGCTCCTCCCGCCGCGCCGGGTTCACCCTGGCCAGCACGGCGACCCGGTCGCCGCCGGTGCGGAACCGCGTGCTGCGTTCCCGCCAGGCCCGGTCCAGGTCGACCCGGTCCGCTCGTTCCGCGGGTTCGGCGAGCGCCTCGGCGGCCAGCACCCGGGACAGCCGATAGGTGCGCTCCGCGCCAGCCCTGGTGGCCAGCAGGTAGCCCTGCTCGCGGACGGTGACCAGGCCGATCGGATCCACCGTGCGCCACCGCGGCGCCTGGCCGGTGGCCGCGTAGTGGATGCGCAGCTTGTGCCCGGCGAACACCGCGCGCCGGACCTCGGCCACCACGGTGTCCGGCGCCTCCTCGGCGACCACGCGACGGGCGAGCAGGTCGGTCTCCGGGTCGATGAGGAACCGCTCGGCCACCCCGGCCGCGGTGTCCCGATGGCCTTCCGGCAGCGCGTCCACCACCTTGAGCATGGCCGAGGCCAGCGCCGAACCGAGACCGAACACCTGCGCGCCGCGCCGCGATCCGGCCACCAGCAGCGCGAGCGCCTCGTCGTGGTTCAGCCCGGTGAGCTCGGTGTGGAAACCGGGCAACAGGGCGAAACCGCCGTGCCTGCCGCGCTCGGCGTAGACCGGAACACCGGCCGCGGACAGCGCCTCGATGTCGCGCAGCACGGTGCGGGTGGACACCTCCAGCTCGCGGGCCAGCGTGGCCGCGGACAGCCGGCCGCGCTGGCGCAGCAGCAACACCAGTGAGACCAACCGGTCGGCGCGCACACGAAAACCGTAGCGGAATACACGACAAAGGATGTCGTGATTCGGTGACAGGTTCATCGCGACAGAGCACCTCGATGAACCAGATGGAGCTGAAGTGGCAGTGCAGCGAACGGCGGTCAACCCGTGGCAGTGGTCGGTGGACATGGGGTACAACCAGGGCGAGCTGGTCTCCGGGCACACCCGGACCCTGTACTGCTCCGGGCAGACCGCGATGAGCGAGGACGGCCAGCCCCAGCACGCCGGTGACATGGCGGCACAGCTGGCGCTGACCCTGGACAACCTGGAGGCCGTCCTCGGCGCAGCCGACATGTCCCTGGCGAACCTGGTCCGGCTCAACGTCTACACGACTGACGTCGACCTGCTGTTCCCGCACTACGGCGTGCTGGCCTCGCGACTGGCCGCCGCCGGGGTCGCCCCGGCCACCACGATGCTCGGGGTGACACGGTTGGCGATCCCCGGCCTGATGGTGGAGCTGGAGGGGACCGCCGTGGCGTGAGGCGAGGTCCGGCGCGCGGAATGGTGACAACCGGTGTCTATGGATTCGACGGCGAGTCCTTCCTATTGCTGTGCGAGAGTGTTGGACTGATCGGTCCGGAATCCGAAATCCGGGCTCCGGCAGGCTCGCGTCGGGGTCGTAGTAGGGGTGTCGGCGGTCCGGTGCTCGCTTCTTTCAGGCCAAACCCGGTGTGGTAGTTCCAGCAGGGACGGCGCCCATCCCGCATCGACGAACTCCAGGTCACCGAAGCCAAATGGGTGCCGAAGCGCAGATTACGAAGATCGTGCCGACGAGGAACATTCCGAGTTGGGTCATGGCGAGAAGAGATGCTTGGAAGGCCGTCGAGTGGTCGTTGAACCTACAGAGGACTGAGACAGAGTCATCATCGGTGGTTCTGCAGCGCGATCAATTTTGTTAAATCGTCTGAAGTTGCCCTAGCGTTACATCGATCTGCTCCGTCGCGTCGACGAGATAGGCCGGATGGGTGTCTTCGTCTGCTTTCGCTGTGGTCGGTGTCACTTCGCTAGTGTTGATCTTCGTTTTGTGTGAGGGTGCCATCCGCATGGTTCACTGCCGCAGCAATGCGGCGCGGTGAGGGGGGAACAACACGTGCGCTTTGTTCGCGCGCGGCTTTTTGTCGTGCCTATGGCATTTCTGCTGTCAGTCGCGTTGATTGCCCAGATGGGCGGTTCGGCGAGTTTCCCGGCTGCGGGGGAATCCTCGCCCTGGTGGCCGGCGGGTGCTTCGACCAGCGCGCCACGCCAGCATCGCGCCGACGCGGATCCGGTGACCCCCAGCTCAGTCGAGGCCAGCCGTGCGCAGGCCAAGCTGGGCGACCGGGCGGTTGTCCGGCCCGCCAACGCCGTCCCGGACAAGGCGGAAGCGCCGCCGCAGATCCGTCGCCCCGAACAAAGCCAGAAGCAGTTGCGCAACCCAGTGGTGACCCGGCCCGATCCAGTGCAGCCGCCCGTGGACAAGGCCACCGAGTTGCCGGCCGACCGGACCGAGAACACCCAGACTTTCCAGCACGCTGGTGGCAGCAAGACACTGCGGATCCACAACGGTCCCGCCCACGTTCGCCAGCAGGATGGCTCGTTCGCCCCGATCGACCTCAAACTCGTCCCGGACGGTGAGTCCCGGCTACGGCCGGTGGCCACTCCGCAGCGGACAAGCTTGGCGCGCGGCAGTGACGCCGCCGATCTCGCTCGGATCGAACTGGATCCGGAGCATGTCATCTCCTTCCAGCTCACTGGTGCGGCCTCAGTTGCCGGCCAGGTCCAGGACAACTCAATCACCTATCCGGCGGTGCGACCCGGGGTCGACCTGCGCTTGTCCGCGACCGCGACCGGGGTGAAGGAGGACCTCGTCCTGCACTCGGCGTCGGCGTCATCTACCTACGAGTTTGCCCTGCGGCTCAAGGGGTTGCGTCCGGAACTGCGTGCGGAATCCGGTGAGGTCGCGCTGCTGGACAACTCGGGCAAGGTGCGCGCGCAGATCCCGGCAGGCTTCATGGTCGATTCCCGGATCGATGCCGCCACCGGCGAGGGCGCACGCTCAACCGGGGTGCGCTACGCGGTGCGCGAGATCGGCGCGGGGAACTGGGTGTTGACCCTGGAACTGGACCAGGCGTGGCTGCGTGCTCCCGGCCGTGCCTTCCCGGTCACCGTCGACCCGACCTTCGACCGCAAGCTGGAGGTGGACGAGGACGACGGCTACGTGCAGTCCAACGGCGACCGCAGTGAAACCGCGTCGCTCAAGATCGGCTCACCCGACGGTGGGCGGACGATCTCCCGCTCTTATCTGCACTTCAGCAAGCTCGGCGCACAACTGCGCAACCACTACATCCTCGGCGCCTCGCTGGTGCTGGACAACACGTGGTCGCCGAGCTGCTCGCCTCGCCCGGCCACCCTGTTCGAGGTCGACCAGCCCTGGCGCGGCGCGGATCTGCGCTGGCCGGGACCGGCCGTGGGACGGGCGCTGGCCACCCAGAGCTTCGCGCACGGCGCCAACGGATGCGGTCCGGCCCGGGTGGTCTTCCCACTCGATGCCGACACCGTCACCAGCTGGGCCCACAATCCCGGCCGCTTCCACGGTCTGAGCCTGCGCGCGGCCAACGAGCGGGACAGCGCCGCGGCCAAGCGCTTCCACTCCTACAACGGCCCGGTCGCCACCAACCGGCCGTACCTGGATGTCAGCTACGCGCCGCAGGGCGCCACGTTCGAGGTCACTGACGTGACCGTGCCGGACAACGCGCGCGAGGGCCGGTTGCGGGTCGTGGCCACCAATCGGGGCACGGCCACCTGGACCCCGAACGGTGGCTACGGGTTCCGTTTCATGATCAAGAAGGGTGACGAGTTCCGGCAGACCTCACCGGTCTTCAAACCGGCGCACGATGTGGGCCCCTCCGGCACCGTTGTCTTCGACGTGCCGATCGCCCGGATCCAGCCGGACACCTACAAGGTGTTCCTCACCATGTGGGACCCCAGTGACCGCGACTTCTTCGTCGAGCACAAGGTTCCCTACGGCACCTTCGAGCTGACAGTGCGCAACGTGCCGCCCGGCTCCAACTACCAGCAGCCGGGCACCGGCGGCGTGGTCGAGTCACTCACCCCCACCCTGTTCGCCGAGCCGAACGACTCGGACAACTGGCCTGGCAACGGTTTCAAGTACAAGTTCCAGTTGTGCGCCAACCCTGAACGTACCCAGGGCTGCCACGAGACCGACTGGCTCCCGCGCCAGGCATGGACGCCGCCCGCCGGTCTGCTGGAATGGAGCAAGACCTACTACTGGTGGGTGAAGGTGCACGACACCTGGGATCCCACGCCTGACTGGATCGGCCCACTCGCGCTGACCACCCGCGTGCCGCAGCCGCAGATCACCTCGCACCTGGCCGGCGCCGCCAACGCCGGCGAGGCGCCCGGCCTGGACCCGCAGGTGGGCAACTACTCCACCGCCAGCACCGACGCCGCGGTGCCCACGATCGGTCCCAACCTGACCATCACCCGCACCTACAACAGCCTCGATCCCCGGCGGAACACCGCCTTCGGCGCGGGCTGGGCTTCACGCCTGGACATGCGCCTGAACAAGGACGAGGACGGGTCGGGCAACATCGTGCTCACCTATCCCAGCGGCAGGCAGGTGCGTTTCGGCCAGAACCACAACGGGTCCTTCGCCCCGCCGATGGGGCAGAACGCGACGCTGGTGCACGACTCCAGCGCAGCCACCTACACCCTGCGGGACGCCTCGGCGAGCAGGTGGGTGTTCAGCGCCACCGGTCGGCTGACTGAGATCACCGATCCGGCAGGCCTGACCGAACAGCTCGAATACCAGGACGGGCAGATCTTCGCCATCCGGAACAAGGTCAGCGGCCGCGCCATCCACCTCGAGTGGGAGAACCACCACGTCATCAAGGTCAGCACCCCACCGGGCAAACTCGGCGACCCGCCACTGGACTGGACCTACACCTATGACGGCGACCGGCTGACCAAGGCATGCGCCCCAGGCCAGACGACCAAGTGCACCGTCTACGGATACGAGTCCGGGTCCCGCTACCGCAGCTCGGTGCTGGACGACCGGCCCAAGGGCTACTGGCGCATGTACGACCCGCAGAACGGGAAGCTGGCCAACGTCGCCGCACGCAAGGACGGCGCCGACGCGGCGGCATTCCACGGCCTGTCCTTCACCGCAGATGGAGCGGCGGCGGGCAGCCAGGACGGGTCGGCGACCTTCAGCGGCGATGTCAGCTACCTGACCCTGCCGGAGAAGCTGACCACCGAGACGATGTCGGCCTCGGTCGAGCTGTGGTTCAAGACCACTCAGGACGGCGTCCTGGCCGGCTACGGCGACCAGCCCTTCCCCGGTGGAACGGACAAGGCCCAGTCCACGCCCTTGCTCTACGTCGGCACAGACGGCTTGCTCTACGGCGGCTTCACCATGCGCGACCTGGAGGGCGCGCGTCAGGTGATCACCAAGGACAAGGTCAACGACGGCCGGTGGCACCACGTGGTGCTCTCCGCCGCGATCGACCGGCAGAAGCTCTACCTCGACGGTGTCGAGCAGGGGGAGATCAGGGGCACCATCGACCACCGCAACCAGCGGCACCTGACCATCGGCGCGGGCCGCGGCCACGGCTGGCCGGCCACCAACGGGGCGGACTTCCACTTCTCCGGCCAGATCGACGAGGTCGCCGTCTACACCCGCGCGCTCGGCGCACTGGCGGCCAAGCAGCACCATGCGGTCGCCCAGGAGACCTACCAGCTCACCAGCATCGAGCTGCCGGAGAACAAGCGGGTCTTCGCCAAGCTCACCTACGACAACACGCGCGAGCGGGTGGCCACGTTGCGGGACAACGTGGGCCGGTCCTGGCAGCTCGACCCGCCCGTGGCCAACGACGCGACCAAGACCGTGCTCCTGCGCGCCCCCACCGGGTACGGCGACCGGGTCTTCACCTTCGACGCCGACAACGGCGGCAGGCTGACCAAGCGGGAGCACGCCGGCCACAGCCGGAGCTATGAGTACAACAAGGAGGGCTTCGGCTCGGCCGTCGTGGACGAGAACAACCTCCGCACGACCACGACCACCGACACGCGCGGCAACGTGCTCTCCCGGACGAGCTGCCGCGCGGAGAAGTCGTGCAACACCCAGTACTTCAGCTACTACCCGCCCACGGAGGGCAACCCGCTGGATCCCCGCGCGGACAAGCCGCGCTCGTCGGCGGACGCCCGGTCCACTGATGACAAGGACACCCGGTACCGCACCACGTTCGACTACGACACCGCGGGAAGACTGATCACGACCACCCGACCGGCGCCGCATGGTGTCGGCGCCCCAGTTACCGAGACCAGGGTCTACTCCACCGGATCCGAGGCCGCCACCGATGCAGGCACGATTCCGCCCGGACTGGTGATCAAGGAGACCGGACGGCGCGCCCAGCCCACCACCTACGGCTACCGCCGCAACGGCGACCTGGCCGAGGTGGTCACGCCGTCGCAGCTGCGCACCCGCTTCGACTACGACTGGGCCGGACGGAAGATCTCCCAAACGCTGTCAGGCCTGTCCAGCGGGACTTTCGGCACCACCACCTACACCTACACTCCGGCCGCGCAGGTCGAGACGGTCACCGCGCCCGAGGTGCTCAACCCGATCACCGGAAAGATCCACGCCCAGCGCACCACCTACCGCTACGACGCCGACGGCAACGTCGTGGAGACCACGCTGTCGGACACTCTGCCGACCGAGCAAGGCGGCACCGCACCCCGGCGCACCGAGTACACCTTCGACCAGCACAACCGGCCAAAAACCAGCACCTTCGCCAACGGCGCGGTCGAGACGCGCTCCTACGCCGCCGAGGGCCTGGAGATCGCGGTCACCGATGTCAGCGGACTGACGTGGACATCCCGGTTCGACTCCGAGGGCAGGCTCAAGATCCGCACCGCCACGGGCAAGGGCGCCAACCCCGAGGACCCCGCCGCGGACGGACTCCTGCGGCACGAGGCGAACACCTACGACCCGGCAGGGCGGTTGTTCGAGTCGATCGACGCCATGGGCCGGCGCACCCGCCACACCTACTACGACGACGGCCTGCTCGCCTCCTCCACCAGGATGCAGGTCGATGACGGCACCGGGGCGCGGCGAGACGTTCCGGTCGAGCAGCGCGCCTACGACCCGGCGGGCAACCTGACCGAGCAGAGCACCGCCGGTGGCGTCAAGACCACGCACACCTACGACGCCGCAGGGTATCTCAGTAGCTCGACCTTGGATCCGGACAAGCTCCGCCGCACCACCAGCCACCGCAGGGACGGCGACGGCAACATCACCCGCACCGAACGCAGCGGCACGGCCGAGCCGAACCGGGTCGAGGCGGTCTCCTTCACCTACGACCCGGCGAACCTGGTCTCGCGGGAAGACGCCGAGACCAACGCGAACGGCTCGGTGGTCTCCCGGGTCTTCCACCGGGACGAGCGCGGACTCGTGGTGCGCGAGCAGGACCGGCGATCCTGGTTCACCTATCGCGGCTACGACGCGGCCGGGCGGTTGAGCACCACCACCGAGCCGACGGTCGATGTGTGGGAGAACGGTCAGCTGCGGCGGGAGGTCGCGCCGGAGACCACCAACGGCTACAACGCCTTCGGTGAACTCACCCAGGTCCGCGACGCCCGAGGCGGCGTGACCGCGAGCGAGTTCGACAGCATGGGCAGGCGGACCGGGATCACCCAGCCCGCCTACACCCCGCCAGGTGGAACACCGATCACCCCGACGACCCGCACCGAATACGACAACGCGGGCAACCCCAGGACCGTGACCGACCAGGCCGGCAAGGTCACCACCAACACCTACGACCCTTACGGCCGAGTGCTGTCCACGACGCTACCCGCCGTGGGACCGATGCCCAGCACCACGGAGACCCGCTACTACAGCAACGGACAACCGCGCGAGACGACCGACCCGACCGGCGCGCTCAAGCAGTTCACCTACGACGACTTCGACCGGTTGCGCACCATCACCGTCGCCGAACGCCATCCCGGTCCGCTGGCGTTCTTCACCACCCGCAACGGATACGACGATGCGGGCAACCTGGTCTCGATCACCCGCCCGGAAGGACAGCAGACCACGCTGACCTACAACGCGGCGGGCGAGGTCCTCAGCCGAACTGACCCGACCAAGCGGACGTGGCGGTACAGCTACGACGACGCCGGACGGCAGCGCACCGAGACGGATCCGAAGGAGCTGACCACCCAGACCAGCTTCGACCACATCGGACGGTCCTACCGCACCAGTCACCTCTTCGGTGGTGCCGAGCTTCGCGCGTGGACGATGCGGCACGACCCCCGGGGCAACGTGCTCGAGAAGATCACGCCAGAAGGCCGCCGCACCACGTTCAGCTATGACGCGCTGGACCGGATGCTCACCCAGACCGAGTACGCCGAGCAGGGCAAGACCATCGGCACCTCGTTCGGCTACGACGCGGCAGGCAACCGCACCCGCCTGGTGGACGGCAACGGCAACATCACGCTGTACACCTTCAACTCCTGGGGCCTGGCCGAGTCGGTGATCGAGCCGGCGACCGACACCGCGCGAGAACCGGCCGACCGCACCTGGACGACCAGCTACAACGCCCTCGGCAAGGCGAACAAGATCACCGCGCCGGGCGGCGTTGTGCGGGAACGCACTTACGACGCCCAAGGGCAGCTCACCACCGAGACCGGGACCGGGGCCGAGGTCGCCACCACGACCCGCGAGTTCGGCCACGACCCGGCGGGCAGGCTCGTGCGGATCACCGGAGTCGCCGGTGAGACGACCTACCGCTACGACGACCGCGGCAACATTCTGGAATCCCAGGGCGCCGCGGGCAACGCCACCTTCCGCTACCACGGCAACGGCACGCTGGCCGAGCGCACCGACGCCGCGGGCAAGGCGACCTTCACCCATGACGGCGCCGACCGGCTGTCCACGGTGTTCGATCCGCTGACCGGACGCACCGTCGAGTACGGCTACGACCAGGTCGGCCGCCAGGTCTACAAGGCCGACCAGTTGGTCACCCCCAAGTTGACCCAGCGCATGTACTACGACGAACTCGGCCGGATGACCGCCGACAACGTCGAAAGCGTGGATGGCGTCGGCGGACCGGTGCAGGTCCGGATGGGCGTGGAGTACACCTACGACAACGACGACCAGGTCAAGACCAAGACCACCAACAACCGCAACGAGATCACCACCAACTCCTACACCTACGACGGCGCGACCCGGCTGAAGTCCTGGACCACCGGCGGCACCACCACCGCCTACGAGTGGGACGACGCGGGCAACCGGACCAAGGCGGGCGCGGACACCTTCACCTACGACCAGCGAAACCGGCTCCTCACTGGTGCGGGCGCGACCCACACCTACACCGCCCGTGGCACCAAGGCGTCCACCACCGACAACGGCCGGACCAAGACCTACGGCTTCGACGCCTTCGACCGCATGGTCACCAGCGGCACCGCCAAGTACGGCTATGACAGCCTGGACCGGGTCACCGACCGCGACGGGGTGAAGTTCCAGTACCTGGGCACCACCAACGAGGCCGTCTCAGACGGCAACCGTCTGATCACCAGGTTGCCTGACGGGAATCCGCTGGCTGACCGTGGCAGCGCCGCGGCGGCCAACACCGCGCGGCTGCTCTACACCGACCGGCACGGCGACGTGACCGGCCGCTACCTCAACGTGGCGATGACCGGCCACCGGACCCTGGATCCCTTCGGCAAGACGCTGAGCACCACCGGCGATGTATCACCACTGGGCTACCAAGGGGACTGGACGGACCAGGACTCGGGTGAGGTCAACATGACCGCCCGCTGGTACTCGCCATCGACCGGGAACTTCCTCAGCCGGGATGACTGGACCCTCGATCCGATGCCGAGCGCCGCGGCGAACCGGTTCGCCTACGGCAACGCGAACCCCATTGGTCACAGCGACCCCAGCGGTCACTTTGTCTGGGCCATTCCGTTCCTCCCCGGCCTGCTTCAGGCAGCTGCGGCACTGGCCGCTGCCGCAGCAGCGGCACTGCTTGCCGCTGCTGCCGCCATCACGCTTGTGCGAGAAGCGACTAGAGCGCAGACAGGGACCCTCGAAGGCACGAGGGCCGGTACTGCCACTGGCACTCGTGCAGGCGGAGTTCCGCCTCCCAACAAGTGTCTGTTCATCAAGTGCCCCGAAGGCGGTGGCGGCGGTGGCGGTGGCGGAGGAGGCGGCGGTGGTAAGGGAGGTGGTGGTAAGGGCGGCGGTGGCGGCTCTGGCATCCGGATCCCCCGTCCTGACCCGGACTGGTTGAAGAACTCGAAGACGGTTCTGCAGGTCCTGTCCGCAGGTGACACCGTGGTTGATCAGCTCTCTGAGACCTCCGCTGCCTCGGTGCTCACGGAGATGTATGACCCCTCGGGGATGTACATCGATCAGTCGATCAGGATCAGCCAGGAAGAGCCGGACGGACACTGGTCGAAACCGAATGCCGACCGCACCGACTGGGATGACGACGACTGTCACTCGGGACGAGTCGGGCACCGAATTGCTTATGCTCCGCTGGACGCTCAGGGACGGGCGGTGGGTGCTGTGGCATGCATCGTGAAAACTCGGGGCGAACCTCGCCGTGAGCCGGAGCCGCCTGCTGGTTTTGTTCGTGGTCAGGGCATGGTCAAGGGACACCTGGTGGCGCACATGTTCTTTGGTACGCACGAACGGAAGAATATCGTTCCGCTGTATGGCAAGGTCAACAGTCCGCTCATGCTGAACGAGGTCGAAAACAAGGTCAAGAAGATGCTGAAGGGTGGGCCGGTATATTATAGGGTCAAACCGATCTACGGTATTGACCCCTATATTCCGGAGCAGGTTGAAATCGAGGCTCGCGCGAAGAGTGGTGTAAACTGCTTCATTGTGCTTGCGAATGATGGAAGGGTTGCGGGTCAACGTGGCGGATGCTAGCTATGAACTGGCCAAGTTGGTCTCGTGGCAGCGGGCTTTCAGGACCTTCCAGGGCTGGCAAGCTGTGGAGCAGGCACTGGCCGTCAGGCTTCCTGACGACTACAAGAGGTTCATGGCGACTTTCCCCTCGGGTAAGTTCCGTGGGTTGGTCGGTGTCAACAACCCGATCGAAAGCGAGCCGGCATGGGTTAGCTTTCATTGGGAGTTCTTTGATACTTTGGATCGAGCCAAAGGTTGGCGAGACTACGAACCTGAAAGGGTGCCGTACCCGATCTTCCCGGAGCCCGGAGGAGTGATCCCGTGGGGTGACACGGACGAGAACCATGAGTTCTTCTGGCTTCCCCGGTCCGAAAATCCGGATGAGTGGAGTGTGGTGTTTTCCACTGCGGACTTCGAGCGGTGGGGCGAGTACCATGGGACTATGTCCGAGTTCGTTCTCGGCCTTGTTTCGGGTGACTTTCGCACTGATTTGATCCAGTTTTCCGCTGGCGTCACTGGCCCCTTGTTTGAAGCTACCGGCGTTGAGTTTGCCGCCGACGTACCTCAGCGGGAGCTCGCCACCTCTCCAAATCCGGACTACTGGGACAGTTCTTCGTTGATGCGGGAACTGTCGCAGGAAGACCATGTTCGATCCGTCGATGTCGTTTCCTATCTGCAGGGCGCGGGGAACGCTCGGCAGATTGACTGGGTAGAGGTCGAAGATCGCCTTTCTGTAGTGTTGCCAACGGACTACAAGCAGTTTGTTGAGTCTGTTGGTGCCGGTGAGTTGTTGGGGATCAGAATTTTTTCGCCAACGGCGTCGAACCGTGTGTTCAATCTGCATGACAATATTTCCCGGGTCTACGACTCCGTGGTTCGGGCACGCGCCGAGTCTCGTCTGTTCAGGCTGCCTGTCTTTCCGGATGCTCGAGGGCTACTACCCTGGGGTTCTTTTATGGACGATGGCGGCGAGTGGATCCTTGCGTGGGCTCCGCTGGGCGAGGACCCGGATCGATGGCCGGTGGTCGCGGTCCCGTTCGAGTTCGGTTCAATGAAGGTATTCTCGCGATCCATGTCCGAGGTGCTGCTGGGCTACCTTCGCCACGAATCCGGAGAAATCTCCATGCTTCCCGCGCCGGCCGCCGAGCTCGGCAACCTTCCGATCTTCGTTTTCGCGCCGGAGTGAGAATAGGGATGATGTCGGTGCGCAATATTGCGAGTTCTGCTCGCGGGTAGGTTCGCGACGACAGCCGCCCGATTTCGATGTGACTGACACGGGTCGGGTCGATTCGTGCTGCCGTCGCAATCCAGATGATTGGCCGACTGGCCATCTTCGAGTATGTAGGGGTTTAGATGAGATTGTTGCGACGTGCAGTCGTGATGGCCGTGGGGATGGCGGTGGGGGCGAGTGCCGTCGCAGTTCCGGCGACAGCGGCGCCGGTCGTTCCGGGGCCTGCGCAGATCAGTTCACGGGGTGCCCACGAAGCCGTGCCCAGGACCAGGGACGGCCAGTCCTTGGTCTACGTCGACGGAGCCCAGGACAAGGCGTTACGGGATGCTGTGGCCAAGGTCGGCGGCAGCGTGACCGGCGGTGTGGCCGGCCGGGTCCGCGCCGCGGTCGCCGAGGAGAAACTGACCGAACTGGCCGCGGCGACCGGGGTGCGGCAGGTGCGCAGGCCGGACCGGGCTGTGCCGATGGCGATCACTTCGGAGGGGGTGGCCGCCGCACAGGCCAACGAGTGGGCCGCGGCGGGCAAGAAGGGCGCCGGGGTCAAAGTCGGCGTTGTCGACGTCGGGTTCGGCGGGCTGCAGGAGGCGCAGCAGGCAGGCGAGCTGCCCACCGGGGCGAAGCTGGTGGTGAACAACAGCAACTGCATCGACTCCACCCGCAGCGAGGACCATGGCACCAAGGTCGCCGAGGTCGTACATGACATGGCGCCCGAGGCCGACCTTGTGCTGGCGTGTGTGGATGACACCGTCGGGTTCGCCGCGGCGGCGGACTGGCTGAAGCAGCAGGGCGTCACGGTCATCGCGGCGGCGATCGGCTTCGGCATGAGTGGCCGTGGTGATGGCAGCGGTGTCCGGCCGGACAGCCCAGCCGCGGTGGTCAAGCGGCTCCGCGAGGCGGGCATCCTCTGGGCGGTGGCGGCCGGCAACCAGGCCCAGCTCCACTACGCGGGACAGGCGGTGGACCGCAACAACAACGGCTGGGTCGAGGTCGGCGGCGGCCCCGCCCAGGGCAACTCGGTGAGCCTGAAGGCAGGCGAGGAGGCCACCATCTCCCTCCGCTGGGATGCCTGGCCGACCACCACCAAGGACCTCGATCTCTACGTCACCACCAGTGACCAGCCTCCGGGGGAGAACGACCCCGTAGCGGGCGCCAGCCTGACCCGGCAGCGTGACACGGCGGGCGGCGCGGAACCGACGGAGCAGGTGGTGCTGAAGAAGGTCTCGGTCCCGACGACCTACTGGATCTACGTCCGGAACCACAATGCCCCCGCCACGACGCCATTCGAGGTGTCAGTGCTGGGCCCGTCAGCTGTGCAGTCCAGCTCCGGACTCCAGTTCCCCCAGCCAGCCGGCAGCATCACCGAGCCCGCCAGTTCGCCGTACGCACTCGCCGTCGGTGCGATCACACCCACCGCGGAGTCGGTGGAGCACTACTCCAGCCAAGGCCCCACCGTGGACGGCAGGCTCAAGCCGGACCTGGCCGGATACTCGCGGGTCAGCACGTTCACAGGTGGCAGAGGCGCGTTTGGCGGGACCTCTGCGGGCGCGGCGCATGTCGCGGGCGCGGCCGCGGTGCTCAAGTCGGCCAACAGCCAGCTCGACGCGGCCCAGCTCGAAGCACTGCTGACCACCAGGGCGCGGGAGAACGCGGGAACCAGACCACCGGACAACCAGCGCGGCAACGGCAAGCTCAGCCTCGGTGATCCGCGCAAGCCGCCGACGGTGGAAGGGAACGGTTACACCCCGCTCGCGGACCCGAAACGCATCCTCGACCTGCCGCGGCCCTTCAGCCCCAAGGAGGTCATGGGCATTCCAGTGCCGGACATCCCCTTGGACACCACCGCGGTCGTACTCAACGTCACCGCGCGCTCGGACGCCGAGACCAGTGTCGAGGTCTTCGCCACCAACCCGGCGCAGTCAGCCAGCCGCGCCACCAACCTCAAGGTCCGCCCCGGCACCGGGTTCACCGCGGTGTCGGTCATCGCCACCGTCACCGACCAGACGGTCTGGGTGCGCAACCAGACCGGCAACACCCATGTGGTCATCGACCTGGCCGGGTACTTCTCCAGCGCGGGCTCCTCGAACTACTTCGCCAAGCTCGCCCCAGAGCGGGTGCTGGACACCCGTGGCTTCGGCGGCAGCCCGCGCGGGCACCTCAACGCCGGTGAGATGCGCGACCTGCACGTGCGCGGCGTGCACGGGATTCCGGCCGCGGCCACCGCGGTCGCGGTCAACATCACCGCGCTGGAGGCCACCCAGGAGACCTGGTTGTCTGCCTACACGCGCACCCTCGACAAGACCTCGACGCTGAACTTGCGGCGCGGTGAGCGGCGCTCCAACCTCGCCATCGTCGCTGTCGCGGAGGACGACCGGATCCGGCTCCGCAACGAACGAGGCGGTGTCAACGTGATCGTTGATGTCGTTGGCTGGTTCGGCCCGGGGCCCGGTGGACGCTATGTCGCGTTGCGCGAAGCGACCCGGGTCGTGGACACCCGAACCGGCACAGGTCTGCCGAAGGCTCCACTCGGCCACGCCTCGACCGCCGCGGTGCAGATCGGCGGATTGGCTGGAGTCAGCGCCCAAGCGACCGCGGCGGCGCTGACCGTCACCGGGACCGAGGACTACCTCGGCACCGAGCTGTCACTGACGCCGGCCGAACTCGGCCGCAACCCGGTGACCCAGCTCGGCGTCGGCCAGGCGCAGACGATGGCCGCCGCAACGCTGACCCCGTTGGGCGCCAGCGGAAAAGTCAACTTGCGCAACGAACGCGGCCGGGCGCAGGTGTCGGCGGACGTCAATGGCTACTTCGTCGGCGGCACGCCGGTCACCCCTGGGGCGGCCTGCCCCGTGGTGACCGGGGAGAGCGGCTTCGACCCCCTCTTCGACGGCCGGGTGGAGACCAGTCTGATCGGCTGGCAACAGGCAGGCAGCGGTACGGCGCGTCAGGAAGGCTGCGAACTCGTGCCGGGCACCGGCGAGGGTGTCTCCTGGTACTCCACCGCCAGCTTCGGCAGTGACTACACGGTCAAGCTCGACTACCGGGCCGCCGACGACAACGCCGATTCCGGCGTGTTCGTGGGCTTCCCGCATCCGGTCGGCAACGCCGTCATTCCGCGGGATCGCGGCGTGGAGGTCCAGATCGGCCCGCGCGACGCGCAAGCGACCCTGCGCACCGGTGGGCTGGTCGGCTTGGCGCCCCCCTCGGCTTCGGCACAAAAGCCGGCCGGGGAGTGGAACTCCTACGAGATCACCGTGTCAGGTAACAAGATCACTGTTGTCCTGAATGGACAGAAGGTGAACGAGCACGCCGTGGCCGACCCCGCCCGGGTGATGACGCCGAGCTTCGTCGGGGTGCAGAACACCGGTGCGGTGGGCCAGGTGCGGTTCCGGGACATCCGGGTGCGGCGCAACGCCGTCACTGGCGTCGGCTCCTTCGCCGGGATCAACGGCAAGTGCTTGGATGTCACCGACGGCAACCCGGCGATCAACAGGGTCCAGTTGTGGGGCTGCAACAACGAGCGCGCCCAGTCCTGGACCCTGTCGGGGGATGGCACCGTTCGAGACTTCGGCAAGTGCCTGGACGTGCGTGACGCGGCGACTCAGCCGGGAACGGTCGTGCAACTCTGGGCCTGCAACGAGTCGGACGCTCAGCAGTGGATCGTCCGTGCCGACAACAGCGTGGTCAACGTCAGATCCGGCCTGTGCATGAATGCCACGGGCACCACGGATGGCGCCGGGATCGACTTGCAACCGTGTACGGGGCGGTCTGAGCAGGTGTGGCAGCCGCGCCTGAAGAAGGCGACCACCGGTGCGCTGGTCGGGCTGAACAACCAGTGCGTGGACGTCGTGGACGGCAACCCCGATGGCACCGAGGTGTGGCTGTGGCGCTGTTCGGCGGACAAGGCGCAGACCTGGAGCATGGTGGAGGATCAGACCATCCGCGCCTACGGCCGCTGTCTGGACGTGCAAAACGGCGGCACCACACCGGGCACCGCGGTGAAGTTCTGGAGTTGCAGCGGTGGCAAGCCCCAGCAGTGGGAGCTGCGTCCCGATGGCGCGCTGGTCAACCCGCCCTCAGGTCTGTGCCTGACCTCGGCCTCCGGGGAGGAACGCGCCAAACTGACGCTGGAGAACTGCACGGGCATGCCGACGCAGACCTGGCGGTTCGCCGCCCAGATCCTGCGGCAGGGCACCGCGACCACGCACGTCATCGACGGTACCGAAGGCAAATGCCTCGACGTCAAGGGAGGCACGCCCAGCAGCAACGAGGTCTGGGTGTGGTCCTGCAACGGCACCAGCGCGCAGAACTGGTCGGTGTCCCTGCACAACGACGGCACGTTGCGCGCCTATGGTCGATGCCTGGACGTGGAGAACGGTGGCACCGGCAACGGCACCACGGTGCGCCTGTTCGACTGCAACGGCGACAACGCCCAGCAGTGGGCGATGCGCCCGGACGGCACGCTGGTGAACAACCAGTCCGACAAGTGCCTGGACGCCGGCAGGGGTGACCGGGTGTTCCTGTGGGACTGCCATGCGCCGCCGCAGCAACGTTGGGGGCTGACCGCCAGGGCAGCCTGAGTGGATTCTGGTTGATCGTGGGGTGGCTGCGGACGCAGTCACCCCACAGCCGTAGGTAACGAAGGACCTTCACCGAACGGGTGCGAACTTGGTCTTACCGCTTTCGCGTTCCTGCGGGGTCTGACCAGCGTAAATGAACGCTCTTGTGGCCTGTCACAGCACCGGTCGGACCCTGTTGATCAGTCGTTCCAGTGTTCGGCCTACCACTGCCGACCGGTCTCCGGCAGACCGGTGTTCGTGTGGTATTACGGGTACCGCCGCTCCAGCGCCTCCGCGTCCTGGCGTTCGCACACGATCCGCGGCCTCGCATACCTCGAGGTGGTAGCCAAGCTGTGGCAGAGCCAGCTGGCCCGCCGGACCGGGTCGAGGCTGACGCGTGACGTATCGAGCCCCCCGGACCGGGAGGACGCTCGTCTTGCGGGTGCACGAAGACTGAGCCAGGTAGCGGATAGACGCCATCGGCGCACCGCGGCAGCAAGTCGCCCGGCAGATACCCCGGAAACAGTGGGGTATCTGCCAGATTTTTGTGTTGGATTCATTTGACAAGTGCCCTTGTGGCAGAAGGCAAGCGCTGCGTTTGGCGGGTTCTCGTCAATTGCTGGGAATCTTGCCCGAAGGGGCAAATGGTTGGTCGCCGCGGGCAAGTGTGCTGAGTGGTGTCACAAATGCGTGTCCACTGTGGGTAGCGTCGCCATTCTGATCAGTCATCTTGTTTTCCCAGGAAGGCATGTGAATTGGATCGGATCATCCATCAATTGGCGCTGAACGAGAACCACTGGCCGATGCTGCCGGGGGTGCACGAAGCCCTGGTGGAGTCGCTCGGCTCGGTCAACCGGACCGGGGACGCCCTCGCCGCCCGGCTGGAGGGCCGGCTGGCCGCCGAGCTCGGTAGCACCGCGGACCGGGTGGTCGCCGGGGCCGGGTCCGGGGCGCTGTTGCAGCAGTTCCTGAGCGCGCACTGCGGGCCGGGCAGCGAGGTGCTGCACACCTGGCCCTCCTTCGACCTGTACCCGCTGCTGATCCGCAACGCCGGCGCTGAACCGGTCGCCGTGCCCGGGGACAGCCGGGGCGGCCAGGACCTGGACGCGTTGGCCGCGGCGGTCACCGACCGGACCCGGGTGGTGCTGGTGTGCAACCCCAACAATCCCACCGGCGAGGTGCTCGGCACCGGTGAGCTGACCGCGTTGCTGGCGGCCCTGCCCGCGCACGTGCTGCTGCTCGTTGACGAGGCATACCGGGAGTTCGCCGACCCGGCCGCCATCGCGGACGCGGTTGGACTGTCCACAAAGGACCGTCGGGTGGCCGTGGTGCGCACGTTCTCCAAGTCGCACGGGCTGATCGGGCTGCGCGTCGGCTACCTCACCGGCGCCGAGGAACTGGTGGCGCCGCTGCGCCGGACCAGCCCGTTCCACCGGGTGCCGACGGTGGCCCAGGCCGCCGCGCTGGCCGCGCTGGACGCCGATGCCCGCATGCGCGAGCAGTGCCGCGAGGTGGCCGCCGAGCGGGACCGGGTGCGCCGGGGACTGACCGAGCTGGGCTTCGACGTGCCGCCCAGTGGCGGGAACTACCTGTGGGTCCGGCTGGGGCCGCGCAACCAGGAGTTCATCGCGCACCTGGCGAGCTACGGCGTGGCCGTGCGCGAGGTGGCGGGCGGGGTGCGGGTGAGCACCGGGCTGCCCCATGCAAACGATGTCGTGCTGGCGGCCGCCCGCGCCTTCGCCACGCTGGCCGCCCCGCACGCCGAGGGGGCACTCCGGTGACCGGCACGGTCAGCCCGGCGCTGCGCCCGCCCGCCGGGGACGCCCTCGCGCTGATCCGGGAGGCGCTGGTGGACCGCCGCCGCGGCGGCGACCGGCTCGACGAGCTGACGCGCTACGCCATGGCGGTGCCGGGCAAGCTGTTGCGCCCGCTGATGCTCATCGCGGCCGCGGAAGCCGTCGGCGGGCAGGCCGGCGCCGTGCTGCCCGCCGCGGTCGCGGTCGAGCACCTGCACGTGGCCTCGCTGGTGCACGACGACATCATCGACGGCGACGACCTGCGCCGGGGCCGGCCCTCGGTGCACGCGCGGCACGGCATCGCGGACGCGATCGTCACCGGTGACGCGCTGCTGTTCGACCTGTTCGCCGCCGCGGCCGAGAGCGCCGCGCCCCCGCAGGCGGTCGTGGCGGCCGTCGCCGAGCTAGCCCGCGCGGGCGGGGACCTCTGCCGCGGCCAGGTGCTGGAGTCCGCGATGGTGCCCCCGGGCGCCGGGCGGACCGGCAGCGACCTGACCGACTACCTCGACGTGGCCGCGTTCAAGACCGGCGCGCTGTTCCGCGCCGCCTGCCGGGTCGGCGCGCTGCTCGGCGGCGGCACGGCCGGGCAGGCCGACCTGCTCGCCGACTACGGCCACCACACCGGGGTGGCCTTCCAGATGTACGACGACCTGCTGCCCTACCTGGACGGCCGCACCGCCGCGGGCAAGCCTGCCACCAGCGACGCGGCCAACCTCCGGCCGACCTGGCCGGTGCTGATCGCCCACCGCGACGGTGCGGCCGAGCACCGGCGGGCCGTGGAGACCGCGCTGTCCGGCACCGTCGAACCCGCCGAGGCACTGGAGCTGCTCCGCTTCGCCGTGCTCGGCAGCGGCGCGCTCGGCACCGCCAGGGAGGGCGCGCGGGAGCGGTCCGCGCTCGCCGTGGCGCGGCTGCCCGAGCTGCCGGGGGCCGCCGCCGCGGGCAGGCTCGCCGCCCTCGCCGAGATCGCGGTCGACCGTGACCGCTGACCTGCGCGAGCTCGGCCGCACCGGCAGGCCGCTGCGCGAGCGGGCACTGGCGCACTGGCAGACCTGGCGGCCGTACACGACCTGCTACCCGGCGCTGCTCGGGCTGGCCGGCGCGCTGGCGGCAGGCGGTGCGGCACCCCTCGGGCTGCTCGTCGCGGTGCTGTCGCCGGTGCTGGGCTGGCTGTCCGGGCACTACCTGGGCGACTACTTCGACCGGGACCTGGACGCGATCGCGAAACCCCAGCGCCCGATCCCCTCCGGCAGGCTCGCCCCCGGCACCGCGCTGTGGTGCGGGACCGGCTGCGCGCTGGCCTCGCTGGCCGGTGCGGTCGCGGTCAACTGGCGGATCCTGCCGGTGTTCGCGGTGACGATGAGCGGGATCGTGGCCTACAGCGCGGTGTTCAAGCGCATGGGCTTCGCCGGGAACCTGAGCCGGGGCGTGCTCTCCGCGCTCGCCCTGGCGGTCGGCGCGATGACCGCGGCGCCCTGGCCGCCATGGGCGCTCGCGCCGGTGGCCGCCGGTTTCCTGTTGCACGACACCGCCTCCAACCTGATCGGCACGGTCCGGGACGTCGACGGCGACCGGGCGGGCGGCTACCGGTCGGTGCCGGTGCGGCACGGGGTGGTCGCGGCGGTGCGGCTGGCCGCGACGCTGTGGGCGGCGGGCATCGCCGCGCTGGCGGCGGGTGCGTTCCTGGCCCCTCGGCCCGGTCCGCAGCTGGCCCTGCTCACCGTCGCCGCAGTGGTCGGCGGCGGCGCACTGGCCACGGCCCGACCCGCTGGCCTGACCGCGCGCCGTGCGTTGCGCGCGCACGAACTGCTGGTGGCCGAGCGGCTCGTGCTCGCGGCCGCCGTGGTGGCCGGGGCCGCGGGTCCCGGCACCGCCCTGCTGGTGCTGCTGCCCGCGCTGGCGTTCTCGATCGTCGTCCAGGCCCGCATGCGGGCTCGCCACGAGTTCCCGGCGCAGGCCGGGGGAGGGGACCGGAGATGACCTCGGCGCACACCGGCACGGAGGAGCTCGCGACCGCCATCGAAGAGGGCGCCGAGGCGTTGCTGGCGGCGCAGCGGCCGGACGGCGTGTTCGACTACGGGGCGAGCAGCCTGCGGTCCACCCTGGCCACCGCGGGCGCGATCACCGCGCTGCACTTCGCCGACCCCGGTGGCGCGGCCGACCTGATCGCGGCCGGCGCGGACCGCCTGCGCCGCACCCAGAACGAGGACGGCGGCTGGGCGATGGTGCCGGGCCTGCCGAGCGAACCGGGCCCCACGGCGGTGTCGGCGGCGGCCCTGCACCTCATCTACCCAGCGGGCAACGCCGAGCAGGTCGCCGCGGGACGGCGCTGGCTGGACGACTACGGCGGCCTGGCAGCGATCCCGCACCCGGAGGTGGTGCTGTGGTGCCGCCAGTTCTACGGCTTCGTAGGCTGGCTGGCTCCCAGCGAGATGCGCCGCTTCCCGCTGGAGCTCGCGCTGTTGCCGGGGCTGTACCGCCGCCTGTTCGACCTGCGGCTGCCGATGGCCTCCGCGCTCGGTCTGGCCCAGACCCGGCACCGCCCGCTGACCCGGCTGCAACGGCGGCTGGCCGGCTGGGCGGAACCCAAGGCGCTGCTGTGCATCCGGCAGGCCTTCGAGCACGAGGGCTCGGCGGGTTCCTGGTCGGAGGACGCGTGGGTGACCGGCCTGGTCTGCGCCGGACTGGCCAGGGCGGGCCTGGCCCCGGACATGGTCGAGGCGGCGGTGGGCTGGTTCCGGCGCACCATGCACCCCGACGGCTCCTGGGCCTCCACCCCACTGGACGCGGCCTGGACCATGTACGCCGCGCGCGGCCTGCTGGAAGCCGGCTACCGCGACCACCCCGGGCTGGCCGCCGCGCGGGAGCTCTTTGTGCGCCTGCAACAGCACCGGCCGTTCCTGGCCTTCGGCTGCCCGCCGGGTTTCTGGGGCTGGTCGGGGCCCAACGGCTGGCCCGCGGTGCTGGAGACCGGCGAGATCATCTCCGTGCTGGCCCGCTCGCCCGGCACCGGACAGGAACAGGCCATCGCCAAGGGGGTGGCCTGGCTCAGCGACCGGCAGGACAGCCGCGGTTCCTGGGGCCTGTGCGTGCGCGACACGAAGGTCGCCAACAGCGGCCCGTGCCCGATGTCCACCGCACAGGCGGTGGACGCGCTGCTGGACGGGGGCGTGCCCGCTGAGGACAAGCGGATCCGGCGGGCGCTGCGCTGGCTGGACCGGGCGCAGCTGCCTGACGGCGGCTACGAGTCGGTCTGGTACCGGGAACACACCATGGGCACCGCCGCGGTGCTGGAGACGTTCGTCCGATGTGGACAGACCGGGTCCACCGCCGCGGTCCGGGCGCGGGACTGGCTGCTCGGCGCCCGCAACGCCGACGGGTCCTGGGGGGACGGGCACGGTGCGCCCGGCACCGTTGAGGAGACCGGCTGGGCGGTGTCCTCGCTGCTGGCGGCGGGGGAGCGGGAGGCCGCCGCGGACGGCGTGCGCTGGCTGCTGGCCGCCCGCCTGCCCGGTGGTGGGTGGACGCCGCACCCGGTGCACGAGTACGTCCGCCGGGTCAGCCGCTACGCCAACCCCGGCTTCACCCACGGCATGGCGCTGCGTGCACTCGGCCGGTTCCAGGCGGCCACCCGGTGAGCCGCGTCGTGGTGGTCGGCGCCGGGGTGGCCGGGCTGGCCGCGGCCTGCGCGCTGGGCCGCCTCGGGCACCGGGTCCTGGTGCTGGAGAAGCGGCAGACCCCCGCCCGGGTGGCCAAGGGCGAGGTGCTGCAACCGGGTTCGCTGGCGATCCTGCGGCAGTGGGGCGTGACCGAGCTGCTGGACCAGGCGGGCGCGCTGCGGCTGTCCAAGCTCATCGCCCGCGCCGCCGACGGCGAGCCGCGCATGGTCCTGGACTACCACCGGCTGCCTGCCGAACAGCCGTGGCTGCTCGCGCACGACTACCCGGTGATCCTCCAGGCGCTCATCGACGCGCTGCCGCCCAGCGTCGAGGTGCGGCGCGGTGTGGTGGTCCGCGAGCCGCTGCGCACCGGGGGCCGGATCACCGGCGTGCGCTGCGACGACGGGGACATCCCGGCGGCGCTGGTGGTGGCCGCCGACGGCGTGTCCTCCCGGCTGCGGGAGGCGGCCGGGCTGAGCGCGCCGCGCCAGGACTACCCGCACCGGCTGGCCGCCTTCGAGCTGGCCGGTGCGGACGTGCCGCCCGACTTCTCCGCCTACGTCACCGACGGCGGGCTGCGCCTGCACTACCCGCTGCCCGGCAGGCGGGTCCGGCTCTACGTCCAGGTCGGACCGGACGAGCTGCGCGGACTCGGCCAGGACGGCCTGCGCCGGTGGGCTGACGGGGTGCTGGCGGGCTGTCCCGGTCTGGCACCCCTGGCCGGGGCCCTGCACGCCGGGCTGGCCCAGCGGCAGCTGCTGCCGGTGGGCCGCGCGCTGGCCGCGTCGCTGGTCGTGCCCGGTTTGGCGCTGGCAGGGGATACCGGCCACCTGGTGCACCCGATGGCGGCGCAGGGCATGAACAGCGCGATCGCCGACGCGCACGAACTGGCCGCGGTGCTGCGCCAGGGCGGCTCGCTGGCCCCCGAGGTCGTCGACCACGCACTGCGCCGCTACGACAGCGCGCGGCGGGCCAACCTCGCCCACATCGGCCGGACCAGCCACAACGCCGCCCGGATGATCACCACCCGGTCCTGGCTCGGCGCTCGGGCGCTGGCGGGCACGGGTGGCAACGACCGCATCCGGCACGAGGTCCTGCACACCATGTCCGGCCTGGGCGTGCGCAAGCTGACCCTGCTGGACCGGCTGCACCAGGCCAGGCTGCTGCCCGATCCGCGCGCGGGCAGGCTGCCGGACTGGGTGCGCGCCGCCGCCCCGGCGCCGGCCGAGGAGGCGGCGCGGTGACCTCAGGCGCTGCCGTAGGCCAGCACCACCAGGCCGTTGGCCCCGTCCGTGCGCTCCCGGCGCACCAGGCCCGCGGCCGCGGCCAGCTCGTCGAAGTCCGCCGGACCGCGTTCGCGCCCACCGAGCAGGGTCAGCGACTGCAAGTCGAAGGAGGAGTTGTTCTTGGCGTGCTCGGCTCCGGCGAGCACCTCCACCACCAGGACCCGCCCGCCCTCGGGCAGGGCCTCGGCGCAGCGGCGCAGGATCCGCACCGCGTCCGCGTCGGGCCAGTCGGTGAGCACCCGGGAGACGATCAGCACCTGGTAACCGGTGGGCAGCGGGTCCAGGAAGCTGCCACCGACGAACTTGGCCCGGCCGCCGAGCCCGGCCAGGAATTCCTCGGCCTCGGGCCGGACCTCGGGCAGGTCCAGCACCGCGCCGGTCAGGTGCGGGTGCGCGTTCAGCACGGACGCCAGCAGTGCCCCGGTGCCGCCGCCCACGTCCAGCACGCTGGACACCCCGGCCCAGTCCGCGCGGGCGGCCACCTCCGGGCCGGTCTGCCAGGCGAAACCGGCCATCGTCGCGCCGAAGAACAGGCGCAGCCGCTCGTCAGCCCGGTAGTCCGGCCAGAAGCCGGTGCCGTGCGCCACGCGGTAGCCGGACTCGCCGGTGCGCACCGAATGCGCCATGCCCGCGTAGGCCAGGTCCATCTTCAGGCCGGGCCCGTCCGCGTCCAGCCAGGACCGCAGCAGCGCGTTGCGCTCGTCCAGCAGCGCCAGGGACACGCCGGTCAGCGCGTGCTCGCCGGGAGCGGGCTCGGCGAACAGGCCGACCGCGACCAGGTGGCGCAGCAGGCGGGCCAGCGCGTCCGAGTCGGCGTCACAGGCCCGGGCAAGCGCGGGCGTCGTGGTGTGCCCGTCGCGGATGAGCTCGGGCAGGCGCAGCGCGACGGCGGTGCGCACCGCGAACGGCGTGGCGAGGTCGACAAGCCCGGCCAGCGCGGCGGTGGCTGCCTGGTGGTCCGTGGTCTCACTGGTCACGGCGGTCCTTTCGGGAACGGCCCGGAGGTGAATTCACTGCTGTCGTGAGAATGGCATTTCCGAACTGAACCGGGCAAGGCCCCGGCGTTGTTTGTCGAATCCGTTCCGGGAATCGCGGAATGGTTCTGAAGAATGCGTTGAAAGGAGTTCGCGGTATGGGTTCACTCATTGTGCGGCCGTTGACCGGGGCGCTGGGCGCCGAAGTCCGGGGCGTCACCCTGGCCGAAGTCGACGACGCCCTCTTCAAGCAGATCCACCAGCTGCTGCTCGACCACCTCGTGCTGTTCTTCCCCGAGGCGGCCGGGCTCACCCCTGAGGCGCACAAGGCGTTCGGCAGCCGGTTCGGTCCGCTGGAGGTGCACAAGTTCCTGCCGAAGCTGGCCGGGCACGAGGAGATCGTCGTGCTCGACTCCGACCAGGGCGCCAAGGCCGATGTCTGGCACACCGACGTCACCTTCGCGCCGAACCCGCCCATCGCCTCGGTGCTGCAGATCGTGACCTCCCCCGAGGTCGGCGGGGACACCATGTGGAGCAACCAGTACCTGGCCTACCAGGCGCTGTCCGCGCCGATCCGGGAGCTGGTCGACGGCCTCACCGCCCGCCACGTCTTCGAGCTGCCCGGCGGCTCCTACCGCAGCGAGGCCGAGCACCCGGTGGTCCGCACGCACCCCGAGACCGGCAGGCGCTCCCTGTACGTCAACCGCATGTTCACCAAGCGCATCCCGCAGCTGACCGCCGAGGAGAGCACCGCCCTGCTGACCCACCTGTTCACCGTGTCGGAGAGCCCGCAGCGGGTGTGCCGCTACCGGTGGACCGAGGGCGCGGTGGCGATGTGGGACAACCGCGCCACCCAGCACTACGCCGTCAACGACTACACCGAACGCCGGGTGGGCCACCGGGTCACCGTGCTCGGCGACGAGCCGAAGGGCGACGGGGCGCGCTGGCCGGACCACCAGGTCACCGGGATGAGCGCGACCGCGGTCAAGGACTGAACGGAGAGCCCGATGAGCAGGATCACCGGCGAGGACTTCCTGGAGTCCTACTGGCGCGACCCGCACCCCGCCCTGGCCCGTGCCCGCGAGCACACCCCGGTCCGCGAGGTGACCTTCGAGAGCGGGCCGACCTGGCTGGTCACCCGCTACGCCGATGTGCGGGCGGGACTGGCCGATCCGCGCCTGGCCAAGGACTGGCGGGCCAGCCTGCCCGCCGAGGAGCGCGCCGCGGCCCCGCCCGGGCTGCCCGCGCCCATGTCGCACATGCTCACCTCCCTCGACCCGCCCGAGCACACCCGGCTGCGCAGGCTGGTCACCCAGGCGTTCACCGCCCGCCGGGTGGCCGGGCTGCGGCCGAGGGTGCAGACCTTCGCGCGGAACCTGCTGGCCGGGCTGCCCGCGGACGAACCGGTCGACCTGGTGGCGCGCTACGCGATCCCGCTGCCGATGGAGGTCATCTGCGAGCTGATCGGCGTGCCCGAGCTGGACCGGGAGACCTTCGCGCACTGGTCGACGGTGCTGATCGACGAGTGCCCGGAGGAGGAGCTCGTGCGGGCCTCCACCAAGATGGCCGACTACCTGGCCGAGCTGGTCGCGATCCGCCGCCGGGACCCCGACGA
The DNA here is from genome assembly GCF_030064675.1 of Crossiella sp. CA-258035. Classification (GTDB taxonomy): domain Bacteria; phylum Actinomycetota; class Actinomycetes; order Mycobacteriales; family Pseudonocardiaceae; genus Crossiella. Next base: position 5,206,017 of record NZ_CP116413.1, on the reverse strand, counting down.
GGCCCTGCTCTCCGGCCTCATCGCCGCCGCCGAGGACGGCAACCGCCTCTCCGACCTGGAGATCGTCGCGATGGCGATGCTGCTGCTGATGGCGGGCCACGAGACCAGCGCGGTGTTCATCACCAACAGCGTCCGCGCCCTGCTCGCCGACCCGGCGGCCCGGCGGCGTCTGTCCACTCCGGACTCCGCCGCGCTGGTCGAGGAGCTGCTGCGCTGGGTCTCACCCGCTCTCAACGCCTCCGTCCGCTTCGCCACCGAGGACCTGGAGATCGGTGGCACCACCATCCCGCGCGGCGCCTCGGTGACCCTCTCGACCGGTGCGGCCAACCGCGATCCGGACCGCTTCCCGGATCCCACCAGGCTCGACCCGGACCGCGACCCGACCGGGCACATCGCCTTCGGTCACGGCATCCACCGCTGCCTGGGCGCGGCACTGGTGCGCCTGGAGGCCGAGGTCGCGCTGCCCGCCCTGTTCGCCCGGTTCCCGCACATCCAGGCGGCCACGGGGGAGGAGGAGCTCACCTTCCGGCGCAGCGTGCACGTGCACGCGCCCCGGACGTTCCCGGTGCTGCTCGGCCCATCGTCCACAATGGAGTGAACGGAACCGGTGAGGAGCAGCTGTGACCAGCCCAGAAGAAGCGTTCAGCCACTTCGTCAACACGCGTCCCCAGCACGAGCGCTGGACGATCATCGGCGTCGCGGGTGCGGCGGATGACCCAGGGGTGCGGTCGGTCGAGATCTTCCAGGGCCCGGACCGCGACGAACCACGACTGGTGCTCGCGCCCGAGGACGTGCCCCAGTTCGTCGCGGGCCTCATCGCCACGGTCCTGCCCGGCGACCTGACCGCGGCGGCGGACTCGTAGCGCGGGATCAGACGGTGAGGACGAGCTTGCCCTGGAGGTGACCGCCGTCGAGCAGCCGGTGCGCGTCGGCGACCCGCTCGAACGGGAAGGTCTCCCGCACGTGCACCCGGAGCCTGCCCTGTTCGACGAGTTCGACCAAACCGCGCAGCGCCACCGGATCGGGGTCCACCGCGATGCCGCTGAAGCGCATCCCGGCCGCCTCGAACCCGTCGACGAGCTCGGCATCCCCCTCGGCGACCGCCGTGACCAGGTGGCCGCCCGGGCGGAGCACGCCGAGCGACCGCTCGACGGTGTCGCCGCCGATCGTGTCCAGCACGAGGTCGATGTCGCCGACCGCCTCGGTGAAGTCGACCGCGGTGTAGTCGATCACCTCGTCCGCGCCGCACCCCTCGACGAACTCCCGCTTGCCACCGCCCGCGGTCGCGATCACGTGCGCCCCCAGTGCTTTCGCGATCTGGATCGCGACGTGCCCGATCCCGCCGCTACCGCCGTGGATGAGCACGCGGTCGCCCGCGGTCACACCGCCGAGGTCCACCAGACCCTGCCACGCGGTCAGCCCGACCACCGGCAACGCCGCCGCCTCGACGTGCGAGAGCGCCGCCGGCTTGCGCGCCAGGTGCAGTGCCGGCGCGGACACCACTTCGGCGTAGGCGTTGGCCGCCCTGGGGAACAGCGGCATCCCGAACACCTCGTCGCCGGGCCGGAACCGCGAAGTCCGTGCCTGCTCGACCACGCCACTGATGTCCCAGCCGAGGACGAACGGCGGCTTGCCGAGCAACGGGAACTCACCGGCGCGCAGCCGCGCCTCCAACGGGTTCAGCCCGATCGCCTTGACCCGGACCAGGACCTCGGTCGGCAGCGGCTGCGGCGCGGGCGCGTCCACGACGGTGAGCACCTCGGGACCGCCGAACACCTGCTGGGTGATGACTCGCATGACTCTCCTACTGGCTCTGGGGGGCGAATCCCAGGCTAGGTTTCCGACAGGAACCAGCAGGTACCTTTGGCGCCATGAGCGGGTCCGGTCCCTTCCTCGCCGACTGCCCGGCGCGCCTGGCGGTCGAGCTGATCGCCGACAAGTGGACGGTGGTCGTGCTCGCCGGCCTCAGCCAGGGCCCGGTGCGCCACGGCGAGCTGGCCGAGCTGATCGGCGGCATCTCCCGCAAGGTGCTCACCCAGACGCTGCGCCGCCTCGAGGCGCACGGACTCCTCCACCGCCAGGCCTACGCCGAGGTGACGCCACGCGTGGAGTACGAGCTCACCCCGCTCGGCGCGACGCTGATCGAGCCGATCCACGTGCTGGCCGAGTGGGCGAGAACGAATGGCGAGGCGGTGCTCGACGCGCTCGACGCCCACTCCGATCCGGTCACCCGTGGCGACCGAGACTCCCGCCGGGGCGACCCTCCGAGCCCGGGGCAGGCGGCAGCGAAGACCGCAACCGCCGGATGACGTGCAGCACCTGCTCGCGGTTCTTCGTCAGCTTCAGCCAGCCGGGAAGCCGCGACATCAGGCTCATGGCGCTGGCAGTGTCGTTCGCATAGCAATAGGCCCCGGGAGTCCCCTCCGCGCTGACCGTGCCGAAGATCGCCCAACGTTCGCGAATCCGGGCCGCGACGAGCGCCTCCAGGAAATCGAGGTGTTCTGCGTTGTACGCCCACAGGACCTTGCCGCCGCAGTTCGCCTGGAGCCACAGCGGAAGCCGGAAGTAGGGATCCACCGGTTCGCCGAACGCACCCGCCGAGGTGACGATGTCCTTGGACTTGCCACAGGCGAAGCAGAACAGCCGCCACCGCGGGGGACCGCCGCCTTCGCGCCACCGAGCTTCGGCGGGCCAGCGCACGATCGCGCGGTCACCGCACGCCGGACACCGCACCAGCACATCGCGCGCGAAGTCCCCCACCTCGACCAAAGGGTCCCGGAACCGGTGACCGACATCCCCCCGAATGCTCATTGCCCCATGTTCCCCAAACCCGGGCCTCCTGTCAGTCGAGTAAGCGACCGCCGGTTCGACCAGTCGGGCGGTGAACCGGGGCAGAGCGGGTAACCGGTGGACCGTGCAGACCTTCCTTCCCTGTCCCGATTTTCACCGGACAGCCACGGTGCTGGATCCGCTGCGGCTCGGCAAGCAGCGGGTGGAGGCGATACAGGTGCTCCGTGCGCTCACGGTGGCCGGGTACGGGTGGCGCCACCACCCGGCCGCGGCCATGTGGGCGGGCTACGAGGAGGCGCTGGTCCGCTACGGGCTGGAGATCTGCGCGGTCTGGTGTGCGGCGGGCCGGCGGGACACCTGCCAGTCCACCCTCCGGCAGGACCTCCACCGGGCGACGGGGCTCGAACTCGTGCGCACCCAGGCCGAACTGGCGGAGGCGGGTGAGCTGCCACCGTGGCTCGGGGAGCGCGACCTGCACCGCAGTCACCAATCCGCGCTGGTGCGCAAGGCTCCCGAGCACTACCGCCCGCACTTCCCCGAGGTGCCCGACGACCTGCCCTACGTCTGGCCGTCCTCGGACCGTCCGCGCCGGGAAGCGATCGCCCGCTGACCGGCGGTCCGGGGGGTCAGCGGAAGTCCGCGACGTGGTCGCGGGCCCACTCCGCGAAGGTCCGGGCCGGGCGGCCGGTGGCCTCCCGCACGCCGGGCCACGGGCGCAGCAGTGCGGAGTAGTCCTGATCGGAGGTTCCGTCCTGCCCCGAGCCGTCGGCGCCGTCGTAGTCGGCGAACCCGAGCAACAGGTCGGCGCTCGCGGCGGCCGCCCCGCCCTGTGCCTTGAGCAGCGCACGGGCGTGCTCGCGGGTGACCTCCTCGTAGCGGACCGGCTCGCCCAGTGCCGCGCCGATGGCCTCGACCTGTTGGCGGTAGGTGATCTGGGCGGGCCCGGTGAGGGTGTAGCAGGCGCCGGCGTGGCGGTCCTCCAGGAGTGCCGCGACGGCGACGGCCGCCACGTCCGCCTCGTGCACCGGCACCCCGACCTGGTCGGCGAAGGGGTAGCGGACCACCCGCTCGGCCCGGATGGACGGGGCCCAGACCGGCAGCACGTTCGTCATGAACTCGCCCGGCCGCACCATCGTCCACTCCAGACCGGACTCCCGCACCGCCTGCTCCACCCGTGGGTGGTGGTAGGTGTCCAGGCCGGCGGTGACGGCCGCGGCGGAGAGCACGACCACCCTGCGCACACCCGCCTGCCTGGCCAGCGCGACGACCTCGCGAGCGGTCTCCGGCACGGCGAACAGGTACAGCCGGTCCACCCCGTCGAAGGCGGGCGCGAGGGTGGCGGGCTCGGTCAGATCGCCCCGCACCACCTCGACTCCCGCTGGCAGGCCGGCCGCCGCGGGGTCGCGGGTCAACGCACGCACGGACATCCCCGCCTGGCGGAGCTGGTCGACGACGTGCCTGCCCACCAGGCCGGTCGCACCGGTGACCAGGATCTTCTTCGGCCTTTCGTTCATGGGGCGACCGTAGGACGGAAGGCGGACAGCCTCTGTCCTAGATGGAGCACCGTTGCGGCGGTTATTTCCGAGACCAACCTGACTAGGATTCCGTCATGAGGAGATTCCGCGCAGCGGTCGAAGCCCGTGATCCGGAGGCCCTCGCGGCCGCCCTGGCCGACGACGTGGTGTTCACCAGTCCGGTGGCTTTCCGCCCCTACCAGGGCAAGCCGATCACAGCGGCGATCCTGCGGGGCGTGCTGCGGGTGTTCGAGGACTTCCGCTACGTCCGCGAGATCGGCGGCGACCGCGACCACGCCCTGGTCTTCGAGGCTCGCATCGGCGAGACCCTGGTGGAGGGCTGCGACTTCCTGCACCTGGACGAGAACGGACTGGTCGACCAGCTGACCGTGATGGTGCGGCCGCTCTCCGCCGCCCAGGTGCTGGCCGAGGCCATGGGGGCGCAGTTCGACCGCGTCAGGCAGGAGGCCATGGGCGGCTGAGACGCTGGCAGTGGCGGGCGCCGGCAAGGTCTCCAGTCAGGTGCCGCGGAAACTTCGAACCGCACCTGCGATCAAACCTGTGCCACTACAGTTCCCAGCTCATTCGGCTTCATCGAATCGGCATCGGGGGCGACGGTGGTGGAGCGGACCGGTGACGTGCGCCTCGCCTGGGAGCGCGGCACGGCACGAGTGCTGCACGAGGGGCGACCGGTCGGTGTCGCGTTCCTGATCCCCGATGGACTTCTGCTCACCTGCGCCCACGTCCTCGCGCCCATCGCCGGCCTCGCGGACAGCGAGCCGCTGCCGCCCGGCCTGCCGGTGACCGTGGACTTCCCCCTGCTGCCAGGCCGTCCGCAGGCGGAGACCACCGTGCACTTCAGCGTGCCGGTGGCCGCTGACAACAGCGGTGACGTGGCTGTGCTGCAACTGACCGGCCAGCCGCCGGCGGGCGTGCTGCCCATGCGGATCGTGGAAGCCGACGACCTCGCTGGGCACCGCTGGCGGACCTTCGGTTTCCCGCGCTGCGCCGGGCAGACCGGGGACAAGGACGCCGGGGTGTGGACGCGCGGCACCATCGAAGGTCGTGAGGGGACCGGCTGGTGGCAGCTGACCTGCGATGAGGGCGCTGGGTTCGCCCTGGCCGGCGGGTTCAGCGGTGCTCCGGTGTGGGACGAGGAGTACCGGGGAGTGATCGGGGTGGTCGTCGCGGTCGAAGGGGATCAGCGGCGCAGGACCGGTTATGCCCTGACCGTGGAGTCGCTCGCGCACGAGTGGCCGCAGTTGCGGTCCCGGTTGCTCGCCGACAGCCCTTACCGCGAGCTGTTGGCCTTCACCGAGCGGGACAGCGCGGTGTTCCACGGGCGTGCCGGGGAGACGCGCCGGCTGCTGGAGTTGCTGGAGGAGCAACAGGTTCCGGTGCTGCCCGTCTTCGGCGCCTCTGGCGTCGGCAAGTCGTCACTGGTCGGGGCGGGGCTGCTGGCGCGGATCGACCGCGGCAGCCACCTGGTCGCCCGGTTGCCGCACGGGCTGCGGCTGACCGCGGAGGAGTTGCTGGCCTGGGCACTGGCCTCGGCAGGCGATGCGGACACCGCGCAGGCGGACTGGCACGAACGCTGGTCCGCGCTCACCCGTCAGCTGGCCGAGCAGGACGGCCTGCGCACCGCGCTGGAGCAGACCCTGGCCCGGCATGACGGGCGGTCCAAGCTCCTGCTCGTGGCCGACCAGTTCGAGACCCTGCTCGCGGACGCGCCGGACACCGCCCGCAAGCTGGATGTGATGCTGGGTGCGCTGACGGTGCGGCGCACCGACGGCAGCCGGCCGGCTCAGGCGGTGGTCGTCACCCGGATCGACTTCCTGCCGCAGACCGGGCAGCTCCCGGTGCTGAGCGCCGCCTGGGAGGCCACCCACGTCGTCGTGCCACCGATGACGCGGGACCAGCTCCGCGAGGTGATCACCCGTCCACTGGCCGGGCACGCCGGTGTCCGCTTCGCCGACGGCCTGGTCGAGCGGATCGTGCAGGACACCCCGCACGGTGCGGCCGCCCTGCCCGTGCTGGAGTACACGCTCAGCCAGTTGTGGGCACGGCAGGAACGCGGCACGCTCACCGCCGGCGCCTACCAGGAACTCGGCGGGGTCGAGGGGGCGCTGGTCGGCAACGCCGAACGCAGCCTGTGGGCCTGGGCCGACGAGTCCGAGCACGAGGCGCTGGAGCGGATCTTCATCCAGCTCGTCCGCCCCGCCGAGCAACTGGACGCCGGGGAACGCGGCCCCGACACCCGGAGGGTCGCCGACCGGACGGAGTTCGCCGAGCGCGACTGGACGTTGGTCCACCGGTTGGCCAGCACCCGGCTGGTCGTGGTGACCCGCCGCCCCACCGGACTGGACACGGCCGAACTCGCGCACCAGGCGCTGGTGGAGAACTGGCCGCGGCTACGGACCTGGGTGGAGCGCAACCGCGACTTCCGGAGCTGGCAGGAGAGGTTGCGGCACACCGCGCGAGCCTGGCAGGAACAAGACCGATCGCCCGCGCTGGCGCTCGACCGGCGCCGGATCGAGGAGGCCCGGCGCTGGCTCGCCGCCCGGCCGGCGGAGATCTCGGCCGAGGAGGCCGGGTTCGTCGAAGCCAGTGCCGAGGTGCAGCACCGCCGCACCCGCCGACGTCGCCTTGCCGTGACCGGCTTCGCCGTCCTGATGGTCCTGGTTCTGGTCGCCTCCGTACTGGCGTACCTGAACGCCCGGACCAGCGACGAGCAGCGGAACCTCGCCACCGCCGAGCGGCTGACCCGCCAGAGCCAGCTCCAGGCCGCCGCCGATCCGGCCCTGGCCGCCCGCCTCGCTCTGGCCGCGCACCACATCGGCCCTGCCCCGGAGACCCGCACCCGGTTGCTGGGCACGGTCACCACACCCTTGCGCGCCACCATCACCGGCCACACCGGCTCGGTGGGAGCGGTGGCCTTCAGCCCGGACGGCACCAGCCTGGTCACCAGCAGCAGTGACGGCACCGTGCGGCTGTGGGACCCGCGGACCCGCCGTCAGCAGGCCGCGGTCGCCGGCCAGCGGAGCGCGGTGACCCGAGTGGCGTTCAGCCCGGGCGGGGACATCCTGGCCACCGAAGGCGACGCGAGAACGGTGCGGTTGTGGGAAAACCGGACCCTACGTCCGCTGCACACCTTCCCCGGCACCGGGAGACCCGTGGTGTTCAGCCCGGACGGACTCGTCCTGGCCACCGGTGGCAGCGAACAGGGCACGGTGCAGCTGTGGGACGTGCGGACCCACCGCCTGCTCGCCACGCTCACCGGCCACGGCCGCAGCTCGGTGCTGTCCGCGGTCTTCAGCTCCGACGGCGGCACCCTGGTCACCAGCGGCAGCGGGGAGCAGGCGGTTCGGCTGTGGGATGTGCGGACCCGCCAGCAGGTGGCCACTTTCAACGGTCACACCGGCCCGGTGCAGTCGATGGCGATCAGCCCGGACGGGAAGACCCTGGCCACCGGCGACAACGCCGCCACTGTGCGACTGTGGGACCTGCCGGCCCGCCGCTCGCTGGCCACCCTCACCGGCCATGTGGGCTCGGTGCGGGCGTTGGCGTTCAGCCCGGACGGGAGGACTCTGGTCACCGGGGGTGAGGACCGGACGTTGCGCGTGCACGACGTGCCGTCCCGCACCGGGCAGGTGGTGCTCGCCGGTCACACCGGCCCGGTGAACTCGGTGGCCTTCAGCCCGGACGGCCACACCCTCGCCAGCGGCGGTGGGGAAGCCGTGGCGCGGTTGTGGGACATGCGGACCGGCCGTCCGCTGGTCGCCTTCACCGGGGCAGACGGCGCGGGGAGTGCGATGGCCTTCAGCCCCGGCGGGCAGACCCTGGCCACCGCCATCGAGGCTCGGGTAGCGCGGCTGTGGGAGGTGCGGACCCACCAGCAGGTGGCCACCCTCGACGGCCACACCGGCTCGGTGCTGTCGGTGGCCTTCAGCCCGGACGGCAACACCCTTGCCACCGGCGGGGCCGAGGACCGCGCCGTGCGGCTGTGGCACGCGTGGACGCACCAACCGCTGGCCACCCTGACCGGCCACACCGGAGTGGTGAGCTCCGTGGCGTTCAGCCCCGACGGGAACACCCTCGCCACCGGCAGCTACGCCGATCAGACGGTGCGGCTCTGGGACGCGCGCACCCACCGCCTGCTGACCACCCTCACCAAGGTGGGCAGCCCGGTGGTGTTCAGTCCCGACGGCGGCACCCTGGTCACCAGCGGCGGCACCGACAGCAAGACGGTGCGGCTGTGGGACGTGCGCACCCACCGGCAACTGGCCACCTTCAACGGTCACACCGGCTTGGTGGGCTCGGCGGTCTTCAGCCCCGACGGGAACACCCTGGCCACCGGCAGCTGGGACGCCAGCGTGCGGCTGTGGGACGTGCGGACCCACCAGCAGGCGGCCACCCTCACCGGCCACACCGATTCCGTGCAGTCGGTGGCCTTCAGCCCCGACAGCACCACCCTCGCCAGCAGCGGCCGAGACGCCGCCGTGCGGCTGTGGGACGTGCGGACCCGCGAGCAGGTGGCCACCCTCACCGGTCACACCGGCATCGTGTGGTCGGTGAAGTTCAGCCCGGACGGGCAGAGCCTGGCCACCGCGGGCGAGGACCGGACCGCGCGGCTGTGGGACCTGCGGACCCACCGCCTGCTGGCCAACCTCACCGGGCACACCCGCCCGCTCAGGTCGGTCATGTTCAGTCCGGACGGGAACCGGCTCGCCACCAGCAGCCACGATGCCACGGTGCGGTTGTGGAACACCGGCATGCTCAACGATCTCGGCGCCCTCGTCCAGGAAGTCTGCGCGATCGCGGGCGGCGCGATGGACGAGCAGGAGTGGCAACGGCACGTGCCTGCCGAGGTGCCCTACCGCCGAACCTGCTGAGCGGAGCCGGAGTGGTCCTCGTGTTGCTACGCTGCGTCACCGATCAGCTACCCGCGTCGGCTTGACCGAAGGAGGGCGATGGCCCGACTGCCCCCGCCACCGCCGCACGTCCAGCTCCGGTCCCTGGTCGACGAGGACCGGGACGTGCACCGGGTGCCGCCAGGACAAACGCTGTACCGGGTCTTCACCGCGGGTGGCAGCCACTCCGCGTTGTGGAACACCTTCCGCGTGCACGGCCCGCTGCCCCACGCCCGCTTCGACGCACATCCCGGCGCTCCCGACGGCAGCGTCCGAGAAGCCCTGGCCGAGGGAGCCGTGTACTACTCGACAAGCCTGCTCGCGAGCATGGCGACGGTGTACCAGTCGACCTCGATCGTGGACCGGCGGACCAGGTCTCCGTTCGTGGTCGCCTTCCGCCCCGCCCGCACGCTGCGGCTGCTGGACCTGTCCGGGTTGTGGCCGGTCCGGGCGGGCACGTCGCTCGCGCTGTCCACCGGCCCGACGAAGGTGACCCAGAGCTGGGCGCGGGCGATCCGCGAGGCATGTCCACACCTCGATGGGCTCTGGTACCGGACGGTCATGGCGCCGCTGGACCACTCGGTGTGCCTGTGGGACCCGCCTGCCGCGCCCGGTTTGCCCGACGAGCCGGACCTGTTGCTGCCACTGAGCGATCCCCGGCTGGACGAGCCGTTGACCCGGATCTGCGCCGAGCTGAACTACACGCTGCTGAGCTGAGGAGCAACGATGAGAGCAGGTTTGGCCATCGCCGCCTCGGTGGTGCTCAGCGCCGCGACCTCGGTGGTGGTCAACGTGCTCACCGACGACTGGGGCCTGGCCTGGTGGGTCGCGCTCGGGGTGCTGGTGCTGGCCGCCGCGGTGATCGCGGTCTGGCTGGGCCACGCGGGTTCGGCCGCCACCACGGGCGCGCCGCCCGGCGGCGGATCGGTCGCGGTGGGCGGCAACGCGCACGGGCCCATCAGCACCAAGGTCCGCGGCACGCCGGCCGCCGGCGCCGGATCGGTCGCGGTCACCGGCGACGCGGCGGCCGGGATCAGCACCGACGTGGACGCCAGGGATGTTTGACCGCCGCAGGACGCAGCACATCGGCCCTGGCGGCGTGGTGATCGGCCGCGATGCCAACGCGCCGATCAGCACCACCGTCCTGCTCTCCCAGGACACCCCGCTGACCGTGGCCGTGCAGGACCTGGCGGTGATGGCCGAACGGACCCGGCGCAGCGAGTTCACCGGACGCGAGTGGATCAAGGAACGGTTGCGGACCTTCCTGGACGAGCACACCCACGGCTACTTCCTGTTCGAGGCTGAGGCCGGAGTCGGCAAGTCGGCGCTGGCCTGCCAGCTGGTGCACGAGCACGGCTACTACGGCCACTTCACCCAGCTGGCCTCCGGCAAGATCGGCCAGGTCGCCCTGACCAACCTGGCGGCGCAACTGCTGCTCCGCCTGGACCTGCACCAGGCGCTCAAGGACCGGTTCGAGCACGCCGAGCTGGATCCGGCGACCGTGCCGGTCTGGCTCACCACACCGCCGGGATTCGCGCGGCTGCTCGATGTCGCGGCGGCCACCGGCCAGCGGATCGTGCTGGTGGTCGACGGCCTGGACGAGGCCGTGCCGGACCCGGAGGCCGAACTCCCGCTCGGCCTGCCCCGGGTCCTGCCCCGCGGTGTGTTCGTCATCGCGACCTTCCGCTCAGGCATCCGGCTGGACGGGATCGACGCGCCCAGCGCCACCACCCGGCTGAGCGCCGGCGATCCGCGCAACCTCGCCGACCTGCGCGAGCACCTGGAGAAGATCGCCGAGGCCACCGACATCGCCGCGGTGCGCGCGGCCCAGGGCGTGGACCGGGAGACCTTCGTCAGCACCGTGCTCGAGCACAGCGACGGTGTGTGGATCACCATGGACGCGATCGTCTCCAACTACCGGGCCGGCGACCTCGACCTCACCGACCTGGCGTCCCTGCCCGCCCGGCTCAGCGGCTTCTACGCGGTGAGCTTCCTGCACTGGCGGGACTCCGCGCACTGGTCAGCTGAGGACCTGCCGCTGCTGGGCACCCTGGCGGTGCTGGAGGAGCCGGTGCGGGTAGCCGTGCTCAGCGACCTCAGCGGCGTTCCGGCCGACCTGGTCCGGCAGGCCTGCGACCAGCGGTACCGGCCGTTCCTGGACGTCACCGGGCGTGGTTCGGAGCGGACGTTCAGCATCAAGCACCGCACCCTGCTGGAGTTCATCGGCGGCACCCTGCCCGCCGCACCGGACACCCTGCCCGAGGACCTGGTGAACCTGGCTGACGAGCTGGCCGAGGCGGTCGCGACCGCGCACAACCGGATCGCCGACTTCTACCTGCCCCTGCTGCGGAGCTCCCGCATCGCCCAGGCGCACCGGGGCTACGGCCGCAGGCACCTCACCACCCACCTCCGCCACGCGGGCCGGCACCGGGAAGCTCGAGAGGTCTTCACGCTGCCGGACCGCAGGACGGACGGCAGGGACAACGTGCTGCTCGCGGTGCAAACCGAGGCTGGTGACCGCAACCGGTTCGCCCGCGAGCTGGAACAGACCAGGATCGTGGCGCGCAGCGAGACCGACGCCGCCCCCGACATCCGGGCGAGCACGAAGAGTCTGGCCTTCGAGGTGCACGCCGCTCTGCTGACCGCTGCCGCCACCGCCGGGTACGGCCAGGTCCCGGTCCGGCTCACCGGCGCACTGATCCAGCACGGGGTCTGGGGGGCTGCGACGGCGCTGAGCTTGCTCGGCGCCCTGCACAACCGGGCGCTGCGCTGCCGGGGCCTGATCGCCGCGCTCCCAGCCCTGTCGAAAGGGGGCGCGGCCGAATTCCTCGACCTGGCGCGGGACTGCCTGCCGGAGATCGGCAACCCGGTAGACCGCATCCTGGCCACAGCTCAGCTGGCCGCTCACACCGACGTCACCGGCCACCTGACCGAGGCGGTCGCGATGGCTGAGGCACTCCCACCGGCCACCGACACCGCCCATGCCTGGCTCGCCCTGCTCCCGCACCTGCCCGCCGATCGGCGCCCGGCCGTGTTCAGCGCCGCGGTGGACCAGCTGCGCCGCGAACGCGATGACCTCACCCGCGGCCTCGGCCTGGCCGCGGCCGCCCGGCACGGCGCGGCTGACGACCTGTGCCGGGAGGCGCTGGACACGGTGTCCACTGTGGACCGGACTCGGGTGGCCACCGTCGCCGTCGAGCTCGTCTCCGAGGCGCTGCGCACGGACCTGGTGGCGCTGCTGGCCAATGCCGAGGACACCCTGGACCACCACCACTTCCGGGCAGCTCTGGCGGTTGCCCGGTTCGCGCGGCCGGCGGATCGGCCGGAATGGGCCCGGACCGCGCTGAACCTCGCCAGGGGGCTGCCCGACCCGCACCTGATGGCAGGCGCACTCGCCGAGGTGGCTGAGTTGGCCGGCTGATGAGGGGGTTGAACGACCGGCAATGGTGCGAGTCGAAAGTCAATAGCATCCGGGCCATGACAAGACGAAGTTTGTTCCGCAGATCCGTGGCCGGTGTGGCCGGTTTAGTGCTGTCCCTGCCGTTGCTGGTGACGCCCGCCGTGGCCAGCACCTCGGCACAATCGATCACCAGCGCCCCGTACCCGGTCAACGAAACCGCAACCAAATCGCTCACGCCGACATTCTCCGTGCAGGTCGAGGCGGTCGGCAGCGAGCGCCCGTCGGTCGAGTTCGAGGTCTACAACGCCGAGCAGACCACCCGGCTGGCGAACGGAACCGGCACTTTCGACGCAACCGGCCGGGCCAATTGGACGGTGCCGAATGGAGTATTCGCCGACACGAACGAATACGCCTGGCGCAGCCGAGCCGTCACCGGCGGCCAGGCGGGGGAGTGGTCGGAGCTCCACCCCATCGCGGTTGACGCCACCGACGGCGTGGACCTGCCCGCGAGCCCGCCGAAACCCGGCGCGGTCGACGGGCTCGTGGTGACCCCCGCCGCCGGCGGCGCCTACCTGACCTGGCAGGCCGCGGACGGCGGCCCCGGCGCGGCCGTGACGCACTACGTGGTGCGGGCCCACCAGAGCGGCAGCGGCAGTTCGCCCGCGGCCGAGGTGGTGGTGCCCGCGGGCCAGGACCACGCCGTGGTCACCGGACTGTCCAGCCAGTCGGAGTACCGGTACACCGTCACCGCGCACAACGACTGGTTCCCCGGCCCGGAAGCGGTGTCCGGCGCCGTGCGCCCGGCCACCACGCCGTTGCCCGCGGCCCAGTTCACCGCCATGGCCACGGACTACGTCAAGGCCCGCGGCCTGCTCGCCAGCGGCGGCGCGACCAGCCCGGCGCAGGCGGTCGAGGCGAGCCCGCACCGCGAGGTCATCCGAGCGGCGGTGCAGGCCGACGGTCCGGCGGACCTGAAGCAGCGCGAGCACCTGGTGAAGCAGAACCTGTTCGTCGGCTCGCACACCACGAACCTGTCCGAGATCGCGGTCATCCCCGGCCAGGGCGGCACGGTCACCGTGCACGCCGACGTCTACGAGAAGCTCGACCAGGAGGCGGTGGTCAGCACCGCGGAGAAGGTCCAGGTGCCAGAGGAGCGCATCCGCCGCTTCACCTTCACCTTCGCCGTCTCCGGCACCGCCTGGCAGCTGACCTCCGCCACCACGCCCCCGGAGGGAGAGGGGCAGCCCGATCCGGTGGTGGAGACCCCGGACGTGAAACCGGTGGCCATGGACAAGAACGGTTTCGTCGAGGGCCCGCGGCTCATGTCCACCACCGCCGCGGTCAACCACGGCCGGATCGCCGCCTACGGCCGGGCGTGGGCCCTCAAGGACAACCCGCACTACAAGATCAAGGGCAATGACTGCACGAACTTCATCTCCCAGGCCCTGCGCCACGGATATTTCCCGATGAAGCGCGGTTTCTACCGCAACGACGGCGTCTGGTGGTACACCGGGGCCAGGCCGATCTACGGATCGTTCACCTGGTACGCCGCCCACAACAGCTTCAACCACATGTGGAAGAAGAAGCGCGCGGACTTCCGTTCCTACTTCAACCAGGCGGTGCCGGGCGACATCCTCTACTTCGACTTCCAGGGGGACGGCCACCTCGACCACGCCGCCGTGGTCACCAACGTCCAGGGCAACCACATCTGGTACTCCCAGCACAGCCCCAAGAAGAAGTACCGCCACCTGCAGGACGTCCTGCCCGGCAGCCCCAACCTCAAGCTCTACATCGCGCACCCCAAGGGCTGAACCACCAACGCGATCGAGGCGGTCGGCCCGCGGAGAGCCCGATCCGGCCCGAGGGGAACCGGGCGACGGCCGAGCCGGTCCTGAGTGGACGATGGGGCGGTCCCGGTTCGCCGGTGCCGCCCCACCGGTGCCGCCCCACCGGTCCGGCGTTGCCAGGACCTTGCCGGAGTCCAGGCGCACCAGGCGGAACTCGTCGCGCGGGATGCGCATCGCCACTGCGGCGCGCCACGTCCCGGTGGCCGGGTCGTAGCGTTCGGACTCGCCGACCGGCCGGATTCTTCGATTACCGCGATACGGTTCGGCACAAACGTGCCTCGGAGCGTCGATCCGCACGCGGAAACGGCCCGATTCCCTGGTGGGGGTAGAGCGCCTCGGCGAAGGCAAGGGCGCGAAGGTTTCGATTCCGCATCTCATTCTCCCTGTTCGTGTTGACTTGTATGTCTGTATCGTGTTCCGGTCGCCGTTACCGCCGCGTGACGCCGCTCATTCCAGCGAATCCCGCTGTTCGCATTAAGGGGAATCTTTGCGCGTGTGGGTGAGTGGCCGTGCCGCGTCTTTTCAACCCGCTCACAAAGGCGGACGCTGGATTGCCGAGGGTGTTGGCTGGTTCCGGTGCTCTCGCTCAGCGACACCGGGCAGTGGCCCCAGACCCCGGTCACCACACCACCCCCGCGGGTTCGCGGCATCAGCCCGGACCCACCCCACGGGTGGAGACTGAACATGAGATCGACAGCGCGCAGCAGCACAGCGGGCCGGGTCAGCCGTGCCCTGATCGGCCTAGGCACCGCCGCCGGGTTCGCCCTGGTGGCTCCCGCCACGGCCCACGCCGACCCGGTCGGGTGCACCCGAGCCGGGGAGAACATCACCTGCACCGCAGGGATCCCGGCCGGTGAAGTCCTCACCGGCAGCGCCAACGCCAACGTCATCACCGTCACCGGCGGCCCCGTCGACGGCACCATCAACGCCCTGGCCGGCAACGACACGATCAACATCACCGGCACCACCGGCGTGAACGGCAGCACTGGCGCACCGGGAGCCCCGGGCACCGTGGGCACCCCGGCCGGTAGCGCCGGCGGCAACGGCGGAGTCGGGAGCAGCGGCGGCGCCGGCATCGGCAGCGGCGGGATCATCGACGGCGGAGCGGGCACCGACATGATCACTGTCAAGGGTGGTCCTGGCGGTAACGGTGGCAACGGCGGGGCGGGCGGCCTCGGACTCGCCAGCGGCGCCGGTGGTGCCGGTGGCAACGGCGGAGTCGGTGGCGTCGGCGGCACGGCCAGCGCCGGGACCATCACCGGCGGTGCGGGCGCTGACACCGTCACCACCACCGGCGGCAACGGTGGCAGCGGCGGACTCGGTGGCATCGGCGGCAACAGCGGAGGCGTCGCGGGCGGAGCCGGTGCTGGGGGTATCGGTGGTGCCGGCGGCGCAGGCGGGGTCGGCAACTCCGGGACCGTCAACGGCGGTGCCGGCGATACCGGAATCGACA
Source organism: Crossiella sp. CA-258035 (assembly GCF_030064675.1). Classification (GTDB taxonomy): domain Bacteria; phylum Actinomycetota; class Actinomycetes; order Mycobacteriales; family Pseudonocardiaceae; genus Crossiella. The sequence goes on along the minus strand of NZ_CP116413.1, from coordinate 5,190,103 downwards.
CCGTCACCACCACCGGCGGTGCCGGCGGTGGCGGCGGCACGGGCGGCGTCGGTGGCTGTGGTCACGGTGGCGGCGCCGGTGGCGTGGCAGGCGCGGGCGGCGCCGGTGGTATCGGCAACTCCGGCACGGTCAACGGCGGGCCGGGCAACGACATCCTCAAGGCCAACGGCGGCCTCGGTGGCAACGGCGCCGGCGCGGGCAAGGGCGGCAACGGCATGAGCGCCGTCCAGCCCGGTGGCGCCGGCGGGGTCGGCGGCGCTGGTGGCGCCGGTGGTGTCGGCAACTCCGGGAACATCAACGGCGAAGTGGGCAACGACGCCATCACCACCACCGGCGGCAAGGGCGGCAACGGCGGTGGCGGCGGTAACGGCGGCACCGGTTGTGCCGGTCCGGGTGGCTTCGGCGGGCTCGGTGGCGCGGCCGGCGCCGGTGGCGCCGGCAACACCGGCACGGTCAACGGCGGCCTCGGCACCAACACCATCAGCAACGTCAACGGCACCGGCGGTCTCGCCGGCGCCAACGGCGTCGCCGGTACCAACAACGGCGGCGTCTGCACCTGCTGATCAGCGGGGAGGTGTTGGGGCGCTGGCTTTCCGGAGATCTCCGGAAAGCCAGCGCCCCGGCGTGCGACGTGGGGTGGGATCGGGTGGAGCGGCTCTACCGCGGCGCGGTCAGGGATTCGCTGTCCGCCGGACCACGGTGTGCGGGCTCGCCGCGGCGGTCTCGCGGGCCAGGAAGGCGCCGAGCTCGCCGATGGTGCTCATCAGCGGGGCCATCATCGTGTCGGAGGTCTCGCCCAGCGCGGCGGCGGCCGGGGACTCGTTGATGATCTTGGCTCGCTTCTCCCGCTCATGGTGGCGCTCCGATCAGGCGAAGTGCGGGTGCCCGCCCGTGCGGCTCAACGCGTGCGCGAGGTCGGGCTGGGCGTCCAGCGCATCCAGCAGGCCGGCGGCGTTGAGCACCCGGCGGAGCAGGGTGGTGCCGGCCACCACGCGGAGGTGGGTGCCCACCGCCTGGGCGCGGGTCCGGACGGCCAGCAGCACGGTGAGACCGGTCGCGCCGAGGAAGTCCACCTCGGTGAGGTCGATGACCAGCAGCCTGGTGGCGCGGGGGAGCTGGGCGAGCAGCCGGTCCCGCAGTAGTGGGCTGGTGTGCAGGTCGATCTCACCGCGCACCGAGAGCACCAGCGGTCCTGGCGGGACCGAACGCACGGTGACGTCGAGGATCTGTTCCGGGGCAAGCGAATCCGGCGCGAGGGTGACTGCCTGGGGCGGGCTGGTCGTGGGGACCGGACGCTGGACGGTGGTCATGGCCGAGGCTGCCTGGTTCCGACGGGGTCGCGCTTGTCCGACGCGGTGAGGCGGGCGAGCCTGGCTGGGTTGGTCCAGCGGACCTCGGTGGCCCAACCCGCCTTGGCCAGCAGCCAGATCACCCGGGCGGAGACGTCGAGCTGACCGCGCAGCACACCGTGGCGGGCGCAGGTGGGGTCGGCGTGGTGGGAGTTGTGCCAGGACTCGCCCATGGACAGGATGGCCAGCGGCCAGAAGTTCGCGGCCTTGTCCCGGGAGCGGAAGGGCCGGTCGCCGATCAGGTGGCAGATCGAGTTGACCGACCAGGTCACGTGGTGCAGGAAGGAGATCCGCACCAGCCCGGCCCAGAAGAACGCGGTCAGCGCGCCCTGCCAGGACCAGCTGATCAGCCCGCCCAGCGCGGTCGGCGCCGCGATGCCCAGCGTGACCCACAGCGGGAACAACCGGTCGATCACCCGCAGGTCCCGGTCGGCGAGCAGATCGGGGGCGAACCGCTCGGTGTTGGTGCTGACCCGCTCGAACAGCCAGCCCATGTGCGCGTGCCAGAACCCCTTGGCCAGGGCCACCGGTCCGGTGCCGAACAGCCACGGCGAGTGCGGGTCACCCTCCTTGTCGGAGAAGGCGTGGTGCCGCCGGTGGTCGGCGACCCAGACGATCACCTGTCCCTGCGCGGCCAGCCCGCCGGCCACCGCCAGCGCGATCCGCAGCCCGCGGGTGGCCTTGAACGCGCGGTGGGTGAACAGCCGGTGGTAGCCCACGGTCACCCCGAGGCAGGACACCACGTACATCGCTGCGGCCAGGGCGAGGTCGGTCCAGCCCAGTCCCCAGCCCCAGGCCAGTGGCACCGCCGCGATGAGCGCGGCGAAGGGCAGGAGCACGAAGACCTTGACCAGGACCTGCTCACCGACCGTTCGCCCGGGAATGGTCATCGGCTTCGACTCGGCCCCGAGCGGCGGGCGAGCCGGTGCGGAGGTGGTCATGACAGTGCGGGACTGATCGCGTGGTCGCGGATCCGGGTGATCAGCAGCTCCGCCTCGGCGGCACCTGGGAAAGACATGCCCAAGCGGACTGAATCGACTTGTGCCATCGGGACACCCCTTCGCTCGGCGGAGTTCACGCCGGGGTCCGGGGCACTTGAGGTGAGCGTACTCGCTTTTCCGGCGCCGCACACCCATGCGCCCGTGCGCGATGTTCGCCGGTCTCGTGGAGATCTTTGATCGCGCCGGTGACTAGACATTCGCTCATGTCACATTCCTTGTCGTAACCCACATGGCCCACGGGTTTCCCTCCGCGCCTCACGATCGTGTATATGCGGATTTGGGTGGGTGCATCGTTTCCGTGCGGGTCTACAGTGGAGTGAGCAATTCCCCGCCCTGGACCCTGGCGGCTGGTCGCGTCATTCTGACGCTTCGACCAATGTCGATATCACCTTGAGGAGTTTTCATGCGCAAGAACCGCGCGGTTCGAGTTATTCCAGCCGCAACCATTCTCGTGGCAGCCGCGGGTGTTTCCCTGCCCGCCACCGCCCACGCCGCGGTGCCGTGCACCGAAACAGCGCTGGTCACCGCGGTCAACACCACGAACGCGGCGGGCGGTGGGGTCATCACCCTGACCCCGGGCTGCACCTACACCCTGACAGCCAGCCACGGTGACGACGGCGTGCACGGATCGGTCGGCTTACCGCCCATCTCCACCACCATCACCATGGAGGGCGACAGCAACAGCATCACCCGCTCCGGCGCGAGCACCTTCCGCATCCTCCAGGTCGACACCACCGGTGATCTGACCCTCAAGGCCGTGACCATCAGCAACGGCTCGGCCGCGGGGGCGCTGCCCGCGGGCAATGGCGGTGGCATCCTCAACTTCGGCGCCCTGACCCTGACCAACAGCACTGTCTCGGGCAACACCGCGGCCGGCACCGGTGGCGGCGTGCAGAGCGGCGGCGGCGCGGCCGCGGTCACGCTGACCGGCAGCACCCTGTCCGGGAACACGGCGGTGGCCGATGGTGGCGGCCTGTACAGCTTCGGCACGGCCACCCTGACCAGCAGTTTTGTCAACGGCGGCAACCAGGGTGCGCGGGGCGGTGGCCTCGCTTCGGTGGACGGAATTCTCACGTTGACCAGCACGCCGGTTTCCGGGAATTCGGCCACCGGCACCGCGGGCGGACTCTTCCGACTATCCGGAAATGTGACAGTCAACACCTCGCCGATCAGTGCGAATGGTCCGAACAACTGTGTGGGCAGCGTCCCGTCGGTGCCGGGCTGCACCGCGTGAAGTCATTCGGCCAATCGGCGTACGGCGGTATGCGCTCGCCGGACAAGGGCGTAGCTTGAGTGATGCAACCCTGGACCCCGGTGGCGCAGATTCTGCGAACCGGGGTCCTTTTCGTGCACAGTTATATGTTGGAACAGAAGGCGTTATGCGAAACATCCGCACAGCCGTCAAGGCCCTGCTCGGGGCCACCGTCGTGGTCGGCGGCATGACCATGGTGGCCCCGGCCGCCCACGCGATCACCATCCCGGTGGCCTGCAGCGAGAGCGCCCTGGTGGCGGCGGTCAACCTGGCCAACTCCACCGCCGCCGCGGACACCCTCGCGCTGGCCGGTGGCTGCACCTATGCCCTGACCTCCCCGCACGGCGGCCTGACCACCGGGCTGCCGGTGATCACCACTCGGATCGAGATGCTCGGTCCGGCGGTCATCACGCGGAACTCGCTGCTGCTCTTCCGCATCGCCGAGGTCGCCGCCACCGGCAACCTCACCCTGACCACCTCGGTCGCGATCACCAACGGCAGCGTGGTCGGCGACGGCGGCGGCATCCTCAACCGCGGCGCGGTGACCCTCACCAGCAGCAGCCTGACCGGCAACCTGGCCACGCTCAACGGAGGCGGCCTGGCCAACGCCGACACCCCGAGGGGCGGCGCGCCCGCCGCGACGTTCACCAGGAGCCCGGTCTCCGGCAACACCTCGCTGCTGCGGGGCGGCGGCATCTACAACGGTCAGCGCGGCACGCTGACCACCACCGGCGTCTCCGGCAGCCCGATGCCCGTCAACGGCAACACCGGATCAGAAGGCGGCGGCATCGCCACGGTCAGCTCGACCGCGACCACCATGACCCAGACCGCGGTGTCCGGCAACCAGGCGTTGCTGACCGCGGGCGGCGTCTTCCGGGTGGGCGGCACCATGACCACCACCAACTCGCCGATCAGCGCCAACACGCCGAACAACTGCGTCGGCAGCGTCCCGGCGGTCCCGAACTGCACTGGGTAACCCGGCTCCGCGATAGCCAGGTGCCACCCGGTCAGGAGCGAGGCCGCCCGTACGCCACGGGCGGCTTCGCTGTGCCTAGCCGAGTTCCCCCGGCGGCTCCTCGACACGCCAGAGCACGGCCCGGTGCAGGGCCTGGGCCACCATCCTGCTGCTGAGCACGCCCGCGTTCGCCGGGGCGTTGGGCCCGGACAGCGCGGCGGGGTTGTCCCAGACATGGACGAACACGCCGATGGTGATCAGTTCGGCGGCCAGTTCGTCGTCGGTGATGGCGTGGCAGGCTTGGAACACCGCCTCGCTGAGGTGGTCGTGCAGTTCCACCATCGCCGCCCACTCGCGGTCCTGGATTCGGGTGAGCAACTCAGGGAACGACGCAGTGAAGCAGTCCCCGGACATGACAGCACTTCCGCTCTGAAGTCGTGGCGCCGCCGGGGTCTGGGGCGGTGAGATGAGAGCGTTGAGCATAGTGCCGGTCACCCGTGGTGATGGTTCGCGACCGGGTGACGTGCTTGCCCGTACGGGGGAGGACTAGGCTGGACCGGCCAGGATCTCAGGTGGCGAGAGGTGACCGACGTGGGCCCGGACCGGCACCGCGACATCCTGGTGATGATCGATGAGATCGCCAGTTCCGACCGCGAACCCATCAACGTCAGCCATGTCTGTCTGGCCTGCCGGGACCGGTTGACCGCGGTAGGGGTGGCGGTCTACCTGGTCGGCACCGTGCAACCGCTCGAGGTCGTCGGACCAGTGGGAGACGAGATGGCCGAGCTGCAGGTCACCCTGGGCGAGGGCCCCGTCTCGGAGGCCGTGCGGCAGAACCAGCCGGTGTTCGTGCCGCAACTGGCCAACGCCTGGAGCTCGAAGCGCTGGCCCGCCTTCGCCCCGGCCGCGCTGGCCGCGGGTGCGGCGGCGGTGTTCGTGATCCCCTTGACGCTGGGAGCGATCGCGCTCGGCGCGCTGGAGATCTGCCGGGACGTCGACGGCCCGCTCTCGCGGGATGAGCTCGCCGACGCCTTGCTGTGCGCGGACACCGTGACCACGCTGTTGCTCAGCCGGCCCGCGGCGCCGGCGGCGGAGGCAGGCGAGTTGTCGCACGCCGAGCCGGAAGGCCGCTGGGCGGTGGTGCACCAGGCCACCGGCATGATGTCGGTGCAGCTGGACACCGATCTCGGCCAGGCGTTCCTGCGGTTGCGGGCGCACGCATACCTCACCGGCCGGCGGCTTTCCGAGGTGGCCGCCGACGTGGTCGAGCGCAGACTGAGGTTCACCCCGGAGACCCATGAGAAGAAGAGGTGAGTCACGTGTTGGACCGGCGGGTCGCGCAGACCTTCGTCGAGCTGGCGGACACGCTCGTGCTGGGGTTCGACACCATCGACTTCCTGCACACCCTGACCGAGCGCTGCGTCGAGCTGCTGGAGGTGGACGCGGCCGGGATCCTGCTGGTGGACCAGCGGGGCGCGCTGAACCTGGTGGCCGCCTCCACCGAACAGGCCCGGTTGCTGGAGTTGTTCCAGCTCCAGGACGAAGAGGGCCCGTGCCTGGACTGCTTCGCCACCGGCGCGCCCGTGGCATGCGCGGATCTGAACGAGGAGCCGCAGCGCTGGCCGAGGTTCGCCGCGGTGGCGCGGGAACAGGGTTTCGCCGCGGTCCACGCGGTGCCGATGCGGTTGCGCGAGCAGGTCATCGGCGCGTTGAACCTGTTCCGGACCTCCGCGGGTGACATACCGGCTGAGGCGACCGCGCTGGCGCAGTCCTTGGCCAACGTGGCGACGATCAGCATCCTGCAGGTGCGGGCGCTGCGGCACAGCGAGATGGTCGCCGAACAGTTGCAGACCGCGCTCAACAGCCGGATCGTGATCGAACAGGCGAAGGGGATCCTGACCGAACGCCTGCAGATCGGCATCGCGGAGGCGTTCTCCTTGATGAGGAGGTATGCCCGCGACAACAACGAGTTCCTCTCCGACGTCGCGCAGCAGGTGATCGCACGATCGTCCGCGGTCGCCGGGTTGACGAAGGTCAACGCACCTCGCTCAGCTCCGTAGCCAGGCCCTGCACGACCACAGGTCTCGACCACCTTCGCGCACCAGTACCGCTGCGCTGATTCCGCCGCGGTCAGTCGGCTACCGAAACGACCGCATCTTCTGGTCGTCGCCGAGGGTGCTGGAACGATCGGTCCGGAACCCGATTTTCGGGCTCCGGACCGTCGTGTTGATCAGCCGTTCTGGTGCTCGCTCCACCACTGCCGACCGGTCTCCGGCAGGCTCGTGATGGGGTCGTAGTACGGGTACCGGCGGTCCAGCGCTTCGGGGTCTTCCAGCTCGATCCCGGTCCGGTAGTTCTTTGTCCAGCGTCATCCCGTACGTCAGCACTGCGAACAGGACGCTCCCGGTCTCCTGACCTGCCTTGACCGCGAGTACCCCGAGCCCGACCGCCATCAAGATGTGCGTGACTTGGCCGAGTAGCCGCACTGACACCGCCTTTGGCAATCGCCGCAGTCCACGCTGGAACACCTCGCGCCATACCCTCGGCCGCGGTGGCTTTGCCGACTTCCGCTTCGGACTGAGGCGCATGCCGAGACTGCGCCTCCGGACTGGTCTCGCGCGGCGGAACCCCCCGCTGAACAACTTCCGCATCTTCATAGTTTGCCCTGACCACCGCCGTCCGTTGTCGGGGCTGGCTGCACCGAGGATAGCGCTGGGTGTCGCGCTCAACTGCAGACCGAGTGCGCATTGCCACCGTTCCGGCTTCGCTTGTTCCAGAGGGAGTCATCCGCAACGTTCCGAAGCCACCGCACTCGTCGAGACGGGGACGGGTGATCATGCCCTCGGCCCAGAATCGCAAGACTGCCGAGTTTCGAGTGCTGTCGGTGGTCGGGCGTTGAGGTCAGAAATCTTGTTCTGGGAAATTCGTGCCGCTCAATGCGCAAATGGGAGTGCGCATTGAGTCAAGGGCGATCACGGCTAGCCCAATCAGCCCCAGCGCCTGCTGACCGCGCCGTCGATGATCCGCACCGCCTCGCGCAGCTGGTGCACCCGCCGGGCCTGTTCGGGCAGCTCCACCGCCGCCCAGCCGGGACCGGCCAGCATCAGCATGCCGCGCTCGGGATGGCGCTTCCCTGCGCGCCGCGGGCGGCGGAGGTCGCCGGGCTGGTGCGCGGGGACGGGGCGCGGGTGGCGCCGGAACAGCTCCTGGCGGCAGGGAGGTAACGTCGGCGGGGTGCTGCGGGTGGAGGTGCTGGGTCCGGTGCGGGCCTTCGGCGCGGACGGGGTCCCGGTGGAGCTGGCCGGGGCCCGGTTGCGCGCGCTGCTGGCCCGGCTCGCGCTCTCGGCGGGGCGGGTGGTGCCCGCCGAGGTGCTGCTGGCCGACATCTGGGGCGCGGACGGGGTGCCCAACACCCTGCACGCCTTGGTGCACCGGCTGCGGCGCGCGCTGCCCGCCGGTGCGGTTGAATCGCTGCCCGCGGGGTACCGGCTGGCGCTGCCCGCCCACATCGTGGACGCGCACCGGTTCGAGCAGCTGGCCGCCCAGGGCAGGCGGGAGCTCAAGGATCCGGCGCGGGCCGCGGGCACGCTCGCGGAAGCCCTGGAACTCTGGCAGGGCACCGCGTTCGCCGATGTGGACGCGGTGTTCGCCGAGGCCGCCGGGGCGCGGCTGGCCGAACTGCGCGCCGGGGCGGCCGAGGACCGGTTCGAGGCGGAGCTGCGGCTCGGCCGGTCCGGCGAACTGCTGGCCGATCTGGAGGCGGCCTGCGCCGCGCGTCCGTTGCGGGAGCGGCTGATCGGGCTGCGGATGCGGGCGCTGGCCGCGGCGGGCCGCCAGTCCGAGGCGCTGGCCGTCTACGAGCAGGCCCGCGGCAGGCTGGCCGAGGACCTGGGCGTCGACCCCTCGGCCGAACTGCGCGGCGTCCAGCTCGCGGTGCTGCGCGGCGAGCTGGACCGCACCGGCCCCGCCCCGGGACGGCTGCCCGCGCGGCTGACCTCTTTCGTTGGCAGAGAAGGAGAACTGGCGCTGCTGGCGGGTCTGCTGGACTCCGCGCGGCTGGTGACCGTCACCGGGCCCGGCGGCGTCGGCAAGACCAGTCTGGCGGTGGCGGCGGCCGCGCGGCACCGGGCGCACCGGGACGGGCGGCTGTGGCTGGTGCCGCTGGCCGCGGTGGAGCACCCGGCCGGGATCGCCACCGCCATCCTGGGCGCGCTCAGCGCAGGCGACCGCTCCGGCGGCTCAGGTGATCCACTTGCCCGGGTGGCCGCACTGCTCGGCACCGGGGACGCCGTGCTGGTGCTGGACAACTGTGAACACCTGGCCGCCGGGGCCGCCGAGGTGGTCCGCGCGCTGCTGGAGGCCCGGCCCCGGCTGACCGTGCTGGCCACCAGCCGGGAACCGCTGGAGATCATCGGCGAAGCGCTGTGCCGCCTCGGGCCGCTGGCCCTGCCTCCGGAGGGCTCGGCCGAATCGCCCGCGGTGCGGCTGTTCCTGGACCGCGCGGCCGCGGTCCGGCCGGGCTTCGCACTCGATGAGTCCACTGTGGACGATGTGCTGCAGGTGGTGCGGCAGCTGGACGGGCTGCCGCTGGCGCTGGAGCTGGCCGCGGCCCGGTTGCGCTCGATGGACATCGGCCAGATCGCACGCAGGCTGGATGACCGCTTCCGCCTGCTGACCACCGGGAACCGGGCGGCGCTGCCCCGCCAGCGCACACTGCGCGCGGTGATCGAGTGGAGCTGGGAACTGCTCACCGAGGCGGAACGGGCGCTGGCCCGGCGGCTGTCCTTCTTCCCCGCCGCGGCCGGGGCGGAGGCGGTGGAGGCGGTCTGCGCCGAGGGCGCGTCGGCCTACCTGCTGGACGCGCTGGTGGACCGCTCGCTGGTGGAGCGCACCGGTTCGGGCTACCGCATGCTGGAGAGCATCCGCGCCTTCGCCGCCGAGGAGCTCACCGAGGCGGAGCGGGCGCGGATCCGGGCCCGGTTCACCGCCCACTACGCCGCACTGGCCGCCGAGCACGAACCCCTGGTCCGCACCGCGGCGCAGGCTGGTTCGCTGCCGCTGGTCACCGCTGAGTACGGCAACCTGGTCTTCGCCCTGCGCTCGGCCCTGAACAGCCGGGACGCCCCCGCCGTGGCCCAGCTGTTCGGGCTGCTGCACTGGTACTGGTACGCCTTCCGCTACGACGCCCGCACCGAGTCCTTCCTCGCCGAGGCGCTCACCCTGGGCGCGGCCCTGCCCGCCGAGACCCGCGCCGCCCTGGCCGCGCTGGACGCGCTGATCGGCGCGCACAGCCCCAGCACCGACCCGGCCCTGGTGCGGGCCCTGATCGAGGACTGCCTGCGCACCGGTGCGCACGAGCGCTACCCGCTGCTGTTCACCGTCACCCAGCCCATCGCGCACCGCCTCGGCCTGACCGACCTGGCCGAAACCCTGCACCGCCGCGCGCAACCAGACCCCTGGGCCGCCGCCGTGCTGGCCCTGCTGGCCGCCGAACCGGACGCGGCGGAGCGCTTCGCCGCCACCGGCGACCGGCTGTGGACCGCGGTTGCCCTGGCCCTGGGCGCACAGGCGCACAGCCTGCGCGGTGATCACCCCACCGCGATCGCGGACGCGGCCCGGGCGATCGAACTGGCCGCAGGCGCGGAGTCCCAGCACGACGTGCCTTTCCTGGTGCTGCTGGCCACCCTGCGCCTGCGCGCGGGCGACCTGCCCGGCGCGGCCCGCGAACTGGACACCGCCGAAGAGCTGACCGAGATCCGCGGCCTGCGGCACACCGCGCTGGAACTCTGGCGCGGCCGCGCCGAACTGCACCGCCGCGCGGGGGAGTTCGACCGCTCCCGCCAGGCGCTGGCCCGGCTGGCCGGCCTGGCCGAGCAGCTGTGCCTCCCGGAAGCCGACCGGTTGCTGGCGCCCGCCCGGCTCGCGCTCCGGCTGAGCGAGGGCGGCCCCGCCCGCGCCCTGCTCCCGGCCGCGCTGGCCGCCGCCGTGGCCAACGGCGAACCCGCCACCGCCGCCCAGTTGCTGGCCCGGCTGCGGCACCAGGAGGGCGACCACCCCGGCGCGGCCACCGCCCTGGGCCTGAGCCAGGCCCTGCGCGGCAGCTTCGACCACGGCGACCCCGAGCTCCGCTCGCTCATCGCCCAGCTCACCGCCGGACTCGGCGAAACCGCCTACCACCAGGCCTTTCAGCTCGGCGCGGAGCTGAGCGCGGAGTCCGCGCTGACACGCCTGGCCGACCCTGTCAGCGCGGTATAAGCCCGCTGTCATCGCCGCGGAGCACGGTGTGCCGGACACCCGAGCTCGAAAGGCAGTGACATGAACGACTTCCACAGCTCCGGCCGCCCGAAGGTGCGCGAGATCCTGGACTGGGCGGTGACCGAGGCCGGCGCGCCCAGCCTCGCGGTGCGCATCCAGGACGGCGACGGCGTGTGGTTCGGTTCGGCGGGCTTGGCCGACCCGCTCACCGGGGCCCGCCGGGTGCCCGGCGAACAGCTCAACGTGGGCAGCATCGCCAAGGGCTTCACCGCCGCCACCGTGCTCACCCTGGCCGCCGAGGGCAGGCTGACCCTGGAGGACACCGTCGAGCACTGGCTGCCCGGTTCGATGGACGACAGCCCCTACGACGCCACCAAGATCACCATCCGCCAGCTGCTGGCCAACACCAGCGGCCTGTTCGCCACCGGCATGGCCAAGAAGTTCCAGCGCCGGGTCAACATCCGCAGCGGTTTCCTGAAGCACCGCTTCGACGCCTGGGAACGCCAGGACGTGCTGCGCGTCGCCCTGTCCGAACCCCCGGTCGGCCGGCCAGGCGAACGCTTCTTCTACTCCAACGGCGGCTTCAACTTCGCCGCCGCCATCGTCGAACAGGTCACCGGTAACACCTTCGAGTCCGAAGTGGACAGAGCAGTGGTCCGGCCTCTGGGCTTGGCAGGCACCTTCGCCAGGGACCGCTGCGAAACCGGCTACCGGGGCCGCCACCCCCGCCTGTTCTCCAAGGTCTTCCTGCGCGAGGGCGTGCAGCCGGAGGAGGTCACCCCGGACAACTGGCAGACCAAGATGGAGGACCCCGCCCTGCCGCCCCTGGACACCACCGAGTGCAGCAACTCCTGGGCCTTCGGCGCGGGCGATGTCGTGTCCACTTTGGACGATGTGACCTCGTTCCTGCGTGCCATGATCACCGGGGACCTGCTGCCTGCGGCGCAGCACGCGGACATGTGGACGACGGTGCCGACGACGGGTGCGCACTGGCTGGCCGACACCCGGTACGGGCTGGGCGTGTACGAGCTGCGCCTGGCCAACGGGGTGGTGCTGCGGGGGTCCAGCGGGGCGAGCACGGGGACGATGACCCTGGCCATGGGGACCGTGGACGGCAGCCACCTGGTGACCGCGCACGTGGCCAACGACTACTCCGGGTTCCCGATCTTCGACCGGTTGCTGGCGGCCGAGTTCGGCGCCGGTGGGCTGCGGTTGGAGGGCTGAGCGCGGCGGCGCCTGCGGGGTGCTGCCGCGCAGGCGCCGCCGTGGCCACCGGGTTCGCCACCTGGTGCCTGTTCAGCGGCTTCCGGTGGTGACCTCCATATCCACATAGCTGACTTGAGCGGGAACGCGACGTGCCGGCCACCGTGGGCGCGGGCTGCTCCAACGACGAGATCGCCGCCCTGCTGCACATCAGCCCAGCCACCCCCCGCACCCACGTCAGCCGGCTGCTGACCACACTGCACGCCAGGGACCGCGCCCAGTTGGTGGTCCTGGCCTACGAAACCGGCCTGATCACCCCGGGCGGCCAGTGATCCGGCTCAGCGCAGCTCGACCTCGACGTGGTACTTAGTGAACACGTCCAGGACGTCCTCCAGGGTGGTCGCCGGCGCCATCCGGCGGCGGTCGCAACCCGCGACGAGGTGCGCGCGGGCGAGATCCACCACCTTGTCGATGGCAACGGCCGGGGGCTGGTTGTCTTGGTCAGTGCCGGGCAGGCTGGTGACGCGCCGCTGTTCCCGCACCTGATGAGGCACCTGCGCATCCGGTCTCCAGCCGGCGGCCGGCCGCGCACCCGGCCGGAGCGGGTGCGCGGTGACAAGGCGTACTCCTCGCGGGCGATCCGCGCGCATTTGCGTTCCCGCCGGCGACCTGGCCTACGCGCTGGGGCTGTTCCATGACGCGGGCAAGGCTGGGCGGACGTGGCAGGCCAAGCTGGCTTTGGTGGCCGGCACGTCCAGGCCGGTGGGCATCGACCATAAGGAACTCGGTGCCCGGCTGCTGGCCCAGACCGCGGACGTGTGTGCGACGGCGGTGCTGGGGCACCACGGTGGCCTCCGCGACCGCACCACTATCCAGGACAAGGTTGAGCGGGCCGAGCAGCCGGATGAACCCGACCACACGGCGGTTCCTCGCCGAGGTGCCCGAAGCAGCCAAGGTCCTCAGCGGCCCGTTCCTGATCCCCTAGCCGTGGTTGGCCCCTGGTGCGGAGCTGTTGCTGGAGATGGGCTTCCGGATGGTGTTCTCCGCGCTATTCGATGCCGATCATCTCGACACCGGCGCGGTCTGGGCGGCCCGCAGATCGCTTCGTCAGCGGACTGGAAGGTGCTGCTGGAGCGCTTCGAGCGCAACCGCGCGGCGATGATCGCGGGCCAGGCCGCCTCGCCGGTGGCAGGGGTGCGCGCCGAGCGCTACGACGCCGCAGTCACGGCAGCACAAGGGAAACCGGGTGTCTACCGGATGGCTGCTCCCACCGGTTCGGGCAAGACCCTCGCCGGCGGGGCCTTCGCCCTGCACCATGCGGCCCGGCACGGCAAGTCCCGGGTGATCGTCGCGGTGCCCTTCATGACGGTCACCGAGCAGAACGCGGCGGTCTACCGATCCCTGCTCGACGACGAGGACGACCCGGTCGTGCTGGAGCACCACTCCTCGGTGTCCTTCGAGAAGAACGGCAAGGAACTGACGGCCGAACAGGCCGATGCGGGCGAGCGGTGGGCCAAGCTGGTTGCGGAGAACTGGGACGCCCCGTTCGTGGTGACCACCACCGTGCAGTTGTTCGACTCCCTGTTCGCCCGCAAACCCTCTCGGATGCGCAAGCTGCACCGGCTGAGCAACGCCGTGCTGGTGCTCGACGAAGTCCAAGCCCTGCCGAAGCCGCCCCGGCTGCCGTCGGCGTTCATGTGCAGCAGGTAGCCGATCCACGCGATGCCCTGGTGCCGTTCGCACACCGTGCAGCTGATCCCGGCCCGGCGCTGGCCCTGGGCCAGGCACAGGTCACCGACGCCGCCACCGGCGATCAGGATGTGCACGGCGGCACCGCCCCGAGCACCTGGGCGCGTGCGCCCGCGCCGCCCTCGTCCGCAGTGACCACCAGCACCACGTCCGCGCGGTCCCTGTTCGAGCAGATTGCGGGTGCAGCCCTCGACCAGCGCCGCGGATTTCGTGCCGGAGGTGATCACCGACATCGGGCCCTTGAGGCCCAGCACCTGGCTCACGTCCCCAGCCGTCACGCTGGCCACGATGTTCGGCGCGGTGGCCGGGCTGATGCGGTCGAGCTCGCCGTGCTGCCGCGCCGAGTACAGCTCTGCGATCGTGCCCAGCGGGCAGTTCGTCGAGCCTGCGGAGGACACGGCGGAGTTCATCCTCGGCCAGGTGCTCGGACAGTTGGAGCCACCTGGGCCGCCATTTCCGCCCGGTCCAGACACGACGAATTGCTCGGGCACCATGTGCTGGTGCCCGAGCAATTCGGTGAGTCGCACAACCACCTCATGCGGGAATGCCGCCATCAGGCTCGGCGATTCCCGTCACGCGGTCACTTGCCCAGCTGGTCCGCGAGCTTCTCGGGGTCCTGGACAACGGTGGTGTCGAGGCTGCTCAGGACCTGCTCGTCGTTGCCGACCGGAGCGTTGATGCACTCGTCGGTCTGGTACTCGGTCCCGATGGGGACGGTGAGGCCGATGACGTCGATGTGGCTGTTGCACAGCTGGACGGGCAGCACGCTCACGTTGTTGAGCAGGCTGCCGGTGTCGTCGAGGCCAGGGGTGGCGGCCGTCGCCGTGCCGGCAGAGGCCAGAGCGGCCGCCGCCGCCATGAGGGTGATACCGGCGCTGCGGATCTTCCGCACGATGATTCCCTTTCAGACTGGTTTCACGGACTTGCATCCAAAGGTCGACCACTGGATGGAGGCGTGGCCGGTCCGGTGCGGAGGAAAGTTACCAAGGATCAGCGCGACAAAGAGGACGGAATTAACTCGTTGGAATGACTCCCGCGCGATATGCACTCGATCGAAGTTTGTCGCGTCGCAAAGAGTAGCGGCTCAGCTGCGGCAATAGCACAAGGGCTGCGAAACGGTCCGATGCGGGGTCGGCGTGGACTGGCCTACGTGCTGTAGTTGGCGAGGCGCCATCGGGTCAGCAGGGTACCTGAAGATGTCGCGCGTCAAAGGGTTCGACCACTTCTTCGGCCGGGGCGGCGGCGTCCGGGACCACCGAGTGGGTACCAGTGCGTCAGTTCCCCGTCTGCGGAGAGCGCCAGGGCGTGGGTGCGGCCGCTCGGGTCGACCACCACTGCGGGCCGGTGCACGACCAGGCCGCCGAGGTCGGTCCAGGCCCACTCGCCCAGGCGAGCGGCGGACACGCCGCCGCGGTTGGTGGCGTACAGGACGTTCCCGGCCGCGGCGATCGGACCGACGCCGCCGTGGCCCTCGACCACCTCCGAAACCCAGGCGCCGGAACGGGTCCGCCAGGTGTGGCCGATCTTGCTCGCGTTGCCGTCGGCCAGGCGGTAGACGACGTGGCCGCCGGTGGCGGTGGGTGGGCCCGCAGGTTCCAGGGCAGTGAAATCCGGATCCAGCCGGAGGGCGGCGCCGGGTTCCGTTCGGCGCCAGCGCTTGAGCACCCCAAACCCGGCTTCCACCGCGAAGGCGAAGACCTCGACGCGGCCCTCCGGATCAGTGCTGGCGGACACGCCGTCCTGCACGCCGGGGCCGCCGCCGAGGTCCTGCCAGCGGTCGAAATCGCCGCCGGGCACGGTTTGCGCGGTGGTGCTGACCCCGCCGTCGTCGTTCCGCGCGAACGCCAGCAGCCGCCCGTCCACGGCCCGGACCGCGACCGGCTGGCCCGGTGCGCCGCCGAGGTCGGTCCAGCCATCGCGGGACTGGGCCAGGGTGACGTTCCGGTCGAATGTCCAGGCGCAGCGCGAACACCTGCGGCCTGCCGTCGGCGTCGCGGCACACCTACACCCCGGGCGCGAGCGGGCCGGGGGTCACCCAGGCCCGCCGGTCCCCGCCAGGATTCGCCGTCCTGCCACCAGGTGCGCAGCCTGCCGTTCTGCACGGCGAAGGCCTGGGGCCGCCGCCGGTGCCGATCCCGGCCAATTTCACCCCACCCCAGTGCCGGTGGTACAGGCGTTGCGGCCAGACGCGGTACCTGGCCGCGTCGGTGATCTGCTGGTCGTGCTGGGCGTACTCCAGGAACTGCTCGCGTTGTGCTTGTGCTGCGCGATGTCCAGGTTCACCGGGCTGCACTGGGTGTTGTAGCCGCGGTAGGTCACCAGGTGCGTGGGCGCGGTCAGCCTGCGCACGGCCTCGACGGCCAGCCGGGCGGCGATCACGTGGTCGCTGTGGTCGTGCAGGTGCGCCGCCTCGCCGTAGCCGGTATCCGGCCCGCACACACCATGTTGGTCGTCGGTGGATCCGCACCGAGCAGTTGGAACGCGTCGGCGGGTGTCGGCGTCGATGGCGGACCTGGACGCCCGTCCACAGTGGACTGACCGCGTTACCTTGCCGTGTGTCTGGGGTCGCTGTCACGGACACGCACTCGGACAACCTCATCGCGCATCCGGTGAGTCAACCGGTTGACGCGCGCAGCAGGATCTCCTCTCCAGGAGATGCCACGGTTTCGGTGAAGGTTCTGAAACCCCTGGCGGCCGCACGGGACGCGGCAGGGGAGCGCGACTGCGGTGGCCCTGGCGCGCCAGGGACAGGATGCACAGTGACGGCAAGGACACCCAGGCGCGGTCTCCGGGTGAGCAGGCGGTGCTGCGGGAGAGGCGTGTGGAGACCTTCGAGCCGGGACAACAGGTCTGCTCCGAAGGCGACCTGGGCGATCGGGTCCACGTGCTCGGTGCCGGCATGGTGAAGATCGGCCGCGCGGACCGTGCCCGCCGGTGCCGCCAGCTCGCCGTGCTGGGACCGGGTCAATTGGTCGATGCGTTTCTCAGCTTCAGCACCAGCCGGAGGGAAGTGACCGCGGTCGCGATGACCGCTGCGACGACTTTGCGGGTGGCCGAGCAACGCGGGGTCGAGCGCGCGCAGCTGGACGCGAAGGTCGGCTCGCGGCGCTGTTGCTGAGGTTGTCGCACCGTTTCGGTGTGTGGCAGGGGGAGTCGATCGCACTCACACACCATCTGAGCCAGGCCGAGCTGGCTGATCTGATCGGCTTGATCGGCTCTACCCGTGAGGCCCGAAGGTCCGAACGGGCAGGGGAACTGGCGCAGCAACCCCAAGTTCGGCTACAGCCTGCTCGCTCAGGCGAGGCCGTCATCGGCCAGGCCGGCGTGGTGGGCGAGGATGGCGGCCTGCACGCGGTTGGTCAGGGTGAGTTTGCTGAGGATCCGGCTGACGTGGGTCTTCACGGTGGCCTCGCTCAGGTGGAGGTGGGTGGCGATGTCGGTGTTGGCCATGCCGCGGGCGATCGCGACGAGCACTTCGCGTTCCTTGTTCGTCAGCACCTGAAGCTGGCGGGCGGCGTTGGCCTTGCGGCCGGTGCCAGGGTCGGGGGCGGCGAACCGGGCGAGCAGTCGGCGCGTGATCTTCGGGGACAGCATGGCGTCGCCGGCTGCGGCGCTGCGGACGGCGGTGAGCATGTCGGTTGCGGTGGCGTCTTTGAGGAGGAAGCCGACGGCTCCACTGCCCAGTGCGGTCTGCACGTACTCGTCGAGGTCGAAGGTGGTCAGTACGACCACCTTGGGTGGTGCGGGCAGCTGCTGGAGCTGCCGGGTGGCGGCGAGCCCGTCCGCGCGGGGCATGCGGATGTCCATCAGGACCACGTCCGGCCGGGTCGACCGGGCCAGGCTCACCGCTTCGGCTCCGTCGGCGGCCTCACCGATGACGGTGATGTCGTCCGCTACGTCGAGGATGGTGCGCACCATGGCGCGCACCATCCATTCGTCGTCGGCGATGAGGACGCGGATCATCGGGCCTGGTCCGTGGCTGCTGGCGTGGCGAGTGGCACAGTGGCCTCGACCCGGAACCCGCCGTCCGGCGTGGCCTGTGTGGTCAGTTCACCGCCGACGAGCCTGATCCGTTCGGCGATGCCGAGCAGGCCGTGCCCACCGCCGGGGAGCTGACGCGCCCCAGCGCCCGTGCCGGCGCGGTTCACCACGGTGAGGCACAGCCCGTCCGGCTCTCGCCGCACCTGGACGTGGGTCTCGGCGTTGCCCGCGTGCTTGCGCACGTTGGTGAGCGCTTCCTGCGCGACCCGGTACAGCGCGTGCTCCACCAGCGCGGGCGGTTTGGTTCCCGTGTCGTCGATCAGCTCCAGGGTGATCGGCATGCCGAGTTCACGGGACCGGTCCACCAGAGCGGCGAAGTCGGCCAGGCCCGGTTGCGGGACGAGCGGCGCCTCGTTGCCCGGCCCGCCGCCGACCCGCAGCACCTCGACCAGCGAACGCAGCTCGTCGAGTGCCTCCCGCCCGATCGTTCCGATCTGCTCGGCGAAGGTGGTGGCATCGCGGCCGTTGTTGGCTTCGAGTGCGGTGGCGTGCAGCACCATGAGCGACACCCGGTGGGTGACGACATCGTGCATGTCGCGGGCGATCTGGTTGCGTTCCTCGCTGCGCGCCTGCCTGATCCGCAGGTCCTGGTCCCGTTCCGCGCGCTCAGCGCGCTCACGCATCTCGGCGATCAGCTCGCGGCGGGTGCCGACGTACAGTCCCAGCAGCGCAGGGGCCACGCAGACGACCCCGCTCATCGGCAGGCTGGCGTCGAGCCCGCCGAGCCACCAGATCGGCAACCCGACGATCACGAGTGTGGCCAGCGTGATCACCATGGTGATCCGCCAGGAGCGGTGGCGCTCGGCCACGGTGTACTGCGCGACCACGACCGCGACGATCCCGGACAGCACCACCCAGCTCACCAGTGCGATGACCGCGAACCACAGCGGCCAGCGTCGCCGCCACCACGCCGCGGCACCCAGGAGCACCGCGGCCGGGAGCCAGACCCACAGCGGTGGCAGCCAGTCCAGGTAGCGGTAGATGGACCCTGCGACCACGGGCGGCGTCGTGCCCACTGCGCATCCGACGGCCACCACACCGTCGACCCACCGGCCAGCGCGCGTGGTGAACCCGGCGATGTGCCGGTCCAACAGCCCCATGAGATCAACCTATCCCCCGACGCCCGGCCGGGCATCCATGGAAAGTTGTACCCGCCCGGCGCGGAACTACATCCATCGGCGTCTGGTTCTCGACATTGCGCCGACGTGGCGGGACGGTGGTCGTCGCCACGCTTGGCACATGACCGCACGACTGAGAACGTCCTCGCTGACGGTGGCCCCGCACGCACGGCCGCGGACTTGGCAGATCGGCTTCGCGGTGTTCTCCGCGGCCACCGCGCTGGTCCTGTTCCCCGGTGAGGGCGCGGTTCTTCCGGCCATCCGGATGATGGGCGTGGCCGGTTACGCGATGGCGGTCGCGGTGTCCGTCGGCTGTGCCATCGCGCTGCCTCGGGCGGGCGCCAGGCGGTTGCTTGTCGTGTTCCACCTCGCGTTCGTCCCGATGCAGTTCCTCTTCGCCTTCCCGAATCCGCTGCCGAACCTCGGGATGTTGCTATCGGTGCTGATCCTGGTCGGGCTGCGGCCGCGGTTCCCGCAGCTGTCGCCCGTTGCCAGGAAGGTCTGGCTCACGCTGCACGTCGGCATCAGCGTCGGCTGGCTCGGCCTGTCCCTGGGAATGGTCACCCTTGCCCTCACCGGGCTGTTGGCCGAGACGCACGCGCTGCGGCACGGCGCCTACGAGATCTTCCACATCTTCGACCTCACGATCGTGATCCCCAGCGTGGTGCTGACGATCATCACGGGTCTTGTGGTCGCGCTCGGCACGCCCTGGGGGCTGGTCAAACACTGGTGGGTGCTGGTGAAGTTCGTGATCTCGCTGAGCATCCCCGCCGCAGCGGCGGTGGAGAGCCGTTGGGTCACCGAACTGGTCGCACGCACCGCTGACCCGGCAGGCAAGCCGGGCACACTCGGCGTGGCGCTCGCCATCGTCGTAGGCGGCTTCGCCGTGCTGCTGTGGACCGCGACGGTACTGTCGGTGGTCAAGCCGTGGGGCCGCACCCGGTGGGGGCGTCGGGAGCTGGCGGCGCGACGGCTCGCTTCCCAACCAGAGATCGGCGTCACCATCACCGATCGGCAGCCGATCGCCGAGGACACGATCACCCTCCTGCTGAAACCGGCAGCCGAAGACCGGCTGCCGGCCTGGGAGCCGGGCGCGCACATCGACGTCGTGCTGCCCTCCGGGCGAGTCCGCCAGTACTCGCTCTCCGGCGATCCAGCCGAACCGGACACCTACCGGATCGCGGTGTTGCGCAAGCCCGGAGGCGGCGGCGGCTCCGCCGAACTCCACGAGCTGAGCGTGGGCACGCAGCTCGCGATCCGCGGGCCCCGCAACAACTTCCGGCTCACCGACGCCCCGGCATACCTGTTCCTCGCCGGCGGGATCGGCATCACCCCGTTCCTGCCGATGATCAATCGGCTCGCCACCACCGGAATACCCTGGCGGTTGATCTACCGGGGCCGGTCCCACGGCCGGATGGCGTTCGCCGACATGCTCATCACCACCTATCCCGACCACGTGCGGCTGCTACCCGCGGACACCCAGCCCCGGCCGGATCTCGCCGCCCTGCTGCGCACCGCACCCCCCGGCGCCGCGGTCTACTGCTGTGGACCGGAAGGGCTGATCGACGCCATTGCCGCCGCGATGCCCAGCGAATGTCCACACGGGACACTCCACATCGAGCGGTTCGCCGCCAGCACCCGGACAGCCTCCCAACCCGACCAGCCGTTCGACGCCGAACTGCGGCGCAGCAAGGTCACCGTGCGCGTGTCCGCGGACCGCACCCTGCTGACCGCCGTCCAGGAGGTCAACCCAGCGCTGCCGTCCTCCTGCACCGACGGGCTCTGCGGCAGCTGCGTCACTCCGGTCCTCGCCGGCATCCCTGACCACCGCGACCACGTGCTCCAGCCGCACGAGCGGGACCGCACCGACGTCATCTACCCCTGCGTCTCCCGAGCCCGCGGCCAACGCATCGTGCTCGACGCCTGACCTCTCACAGACAAGGACAGCGGATGACCAATCTCGATCGCCGACACCTGCTCCGCGCCACCGGCGTCGCCGCCGTGACAACGGCACTGACCGCGGGCGCCGCGCTCGGCGCCGCCACGCCGGCCGCTGCGCGACCCACACGCTCGGAGGCTGATCCATCGAGCCTGCTCACGGGCCCGCTCATCGGCACCTGGCGGGGCACTGCCAGCAGACCAGACGAGGTGGAGGTCGCCGTGTTCACCTTCTTTCCCGGCGGGATCTTCACCTCGTTCGCGGAAGGCATCCACATCTCAGCCGGCCGCTGGACGATGACCGGACCGAACACATTCGCGTTCTCCCTGTGGCAGGTCCTGCCCGACGACCTCGAGGGCCTGCCCCACAGGTACCACGGCGAGGTCCAGGCAATGCACGAGGGCCGGGTCGACGGCGACACTCTGACCAGCAAGGGCACCGGACGGCGAATCGACCAGAACGGCAAGGAGATCGGCCGCGGCCCGGTCCGCGTCCAGGCCACCCGCTTCGGCCTGAACCTGTTCTGAGCTGGCTGACGGGCCGGAACGACAAGCAGCGTGAGCAGAACGCGCCCCAGTCGTGGCAGGTCGGCCGCAGGACCGTTGCCGCCCTCCCCGCGCCGCGGTGCCGAAGACGTCCCGGACCTGGTTGACCGTCGACCCGGCCTCCGGCCCGGACCGGACCGGGTCAACTGGTCGATGCGTTTCCCAGCTCCAGCACCGGACAGAGGGAAGTGACCGCGATCGCGGTGACCGCTGCGACCACTGTCAGCATGCGTTGCTCAGCGTGAACCACGCAATCGCCGAGTTCGTCGCGCGGGGCTGGATCCAGACCGGCGAGAACAGCGTCGTTGTGCTCCACCGCGAGGCGCTGGTGCGCCGAGCGAGCTGACCGCACGGGGGCTCTGGGGCCGCATGCCGCGACCCCAGCCTCCCCTCCCCTCGCCACAATCGTGGCCGCGTGCTCCCGGACCACCCGTCTGCCTCCCGCCCTGCCTTCGGCGCGTGCGGGGTAGGTTCGAAGATTGGTCTATTCTTGTGTCCGCTGTGTGTCCTGGAACGTCGGGACCAATCGCGTCGCTATGGGGCCTGAACAGCGCAAACGAGCGTTTCAGTGGTCTGTTGCAGAACAGGTCGGAACGGGTCGTTTCGAGCCTCTGCGCGAGACTCGAAACGACCCGGTTGATCAGTCGTTCTGGTGCTCGCTCCACCACTGCCGGCCCGTCTCCGGCAGGGTGTGGATCGGGTCGTAGTACGGGTAGCGACGGTCCAGCGCCTCGGGGTCCTGAAGCTCGATCCCGGTGCGGTAGTTCTTTGTCCAGTAAGAGATTCCGCGCTCCCGGTCGTACTCCGAAACCTGGTGCACCCACCGCTTCCCGACATACGGCACGTCGCACACGATCCGCGGCGTGGCATATCCCGGCAGATACCCCATGATCGCGTGCTGGAGCTCCTGCGCCTCCCACACCGCCACCCGCCAGTGCTCGGCGTTGGGGATCATGTCGCACATGTAGAAGTAGTACGGCAGGATGTTCGCCTCGCCCTGCAACGCGAAACACAGGTCCAGCAACGCGTCCGGGGTCGCGTTCACGCCGCGCATGAGGACGCCCTGGTTGCGGACGTCGCGGATGCCGACCTCCATGGCGGTGCGGGCGGCTTCGGCGACCAGGGGGGTGACGGACTGGGCGTGGTTGACGTGGGTGTGGATGGCCAGGTTGACGCCGCGGCGGCGGGCGGTGCGGGCCACGCGTTCCAGGCCCTCGACGACCTTGGGCTGGAGCCAGTGCTGGGGGAGACCGGCCAGGGCCTTGGTGGCCAGGCGGATGTCGCGCACGGTGGCGATCTCCAGCAGGCGCATCAGGAACGACTCCAGCTGCGGCCACGGCACGTTGGCCACGTCGCCGCCGCTGACCACCACGTCGCGCACACCGGGGGTGCGCTTGAGGTAGTCGATCATCTGGTCCTGGCGGTCGACCGGTTTGAGGGACAGTTTGTGCTTGTCCACCAACGGGGTTGAGTTGCCGACCAGGTCCATCCGGGTGCAGTGGCCACAGTACTGCGGACAGGTGGACAGCATCTCCGCGAGCACCTTGGTGGGGTAGCGGTGGGTCAGCCCCTCCACGACCCACATCTCCGCCTCGTGCAGGGAGTCCCGGGACGAGTGCGGGTGGCTGGTCCACTCCAGCAGGCGGTCGCTGGCCACCGGCATCATGTAGTTGCGCACCGGGTCGGCCAGGAACGCCTTGGTGAACTCCTCGCCCGCGGCCGCGCCCTCGGGGACCATGGTGTTCACCATCTGCGGCGGGATGAGCATCGACATGGTCGCCATCCGCTGCTGGTCGGCGTCCAGGTCCTCGTAGAAGGACTCGGTGAGCAGCTCGCCCATCACCTTGCGCAGCTGCTTGGCGTTCTTCACGCAGTTCACCCGCTGCCACTGCGCGTCCCGCCACTGCGCCTCGGTCACCTCGCGCCATCCTGGGAAGCGCCGCCAGTCGGGCTCGACCAGCTCCTTCCGGACATAGGTGTACGGCTGCCGAGCAGCGTGTTCCAGCGCCTCGGAGACGGACGCCAGGTCGTGAACCGCAGTCATAAACTACTCCTCGCCCTCAAGAAGACGTAAAGATATGCTGCCAGAGCGCAAGCCTGACGTAAATCTTTCGGAGGTGGGTGTGACGGAGCGTGTTGGTTCGTCGCCGTACGGTCTGCACCGCGTGATCGAACCCGCCGGGGTGCTGCCGCAGCAGGCGTGGCGGCTGGACGCCTCGGCCATGCCGGGAGCGGACGAGGTGGTCATCGACGTCGAGCGGCTGAACCTGGACGCCGCCTCCTACCGCCAGCTGCGCGAGACCCACCCCACCGCGGCCGAGCTGCGCGCCGCGGTGCTGGCCATCGTGGCCGAGCGCGGCAAGATGCAGAACCCGGTCACCGGCTCCGGCGGCATGCTGATGGGCACCGTCCGCGAGGTCGGCCCGGAGTCCACGCTGGGCCTGCGGGCAGGCGACCGGGTGGCCACGCTGGTCTCGCTGAGCCTGACCCCGCTGACCATCACCGACGGCCTCGCCGACTGGGACGGCGCGGGGGAGCAGGTGCCCTGCCGGGGCACCGCGATCCTGTTCGGCCGCTCGATCGCCGCCGTGCTGCCGCCGGACCTGCCGGAGAACCTGGCCCTGTCCGTGCTGGACGTCTGCGGCGCGCCCGCGCTGACCGACCGGATCGTGCGGCGCAAGAACCTCGAACGCGGCCGCCCGGCCACCGCGTGCGTGCTCGGCGGGGGCGGCAAGTCCGGCTCGCTGTCCCTGGTCGCCGCCCGCCGCGCCGGAGCGGGCCGACTGGTCGCGCTGGTGCCGACCGAGGCCGAGGCCGAGGCGGTGCGCGTGGCCGGGATCGCCGACGAGGTGGTCATCGCCGATGCCCGCAACCCGGTCGCGGTGGGTGCGGCGGTCGGCGAGCAGGTCGACGTGACCGTGGTCTGCGTGGACGTGCCCGGCTGCGAGCACGGCGCGGTCCTGGCCACCGCGGACGGCGGCACGGTGATCTTCTTCTCCATGGCCACCTCCTTCAGCGCGGCCGCGCTGGGCGCGGAGGGCCTGGCCGCGGACGTGGAGATGCTGGTCGGCAACGGGTACGTGCCGGGGCACGCGGAGTTCGCACTGGACCTGCTGCGCGCCGAGCCGGGGGTCCGGGCGATGTTCGAGGCCCGCGAACGGCAGACTTCGCCGGTGTGACGACCATGAACCTCCCGAACCCCGCCACCACCACGACGCTGCTGTTGAACGGCCGCGTGCACTCACCGGCCGCGCCGGATGCCACCGCCATGGCCGTCGCCGACGGCACCGTGGTCTGGGTCGGGCAGGACTCGGTCGGCCGCGCCCTGCACCCGGACGCCCAGGTCGTCGACCTGGACGGGGCCTTCGTCGCGCCCGCCTTCGTGGACGCGCACGTGCACGCCACCTCCGCCGGGCTCCAGTACAGCGGCCTGGACCTCACCGGCTGCCGCACCCTCGGCCAGTGCCTCGACCTGGTCCGCGACTACGCCGCCGCGCACCCGGGCGTGGTCATCTGGGGCCACGGCTGGGAGGAGGTCAACTGGGCCGAGGGCCGCCCGCCGACCCGCGCCGAGCTGGACCAGGCCGCCGGTGGCGCGCCGGTCTACCTCTCCCGGATCGACGTGCACTCCGCGCTGGTCTCCACCGCGCTGCTCAACCTGGCCCCGGCCGCCCGCGAGGCCGACGGCTGGTCCGAGCAGGGTCCGCTGGCCCGCGCGGCGCACCACCACGTGCGCCGGGCGGCCAAGGAGTCGCTGAGCACCGAACAGCGGCGCGAGGCCCAGCTGCTGTTCCTGCGGCACGCGGCCAGGCTCGGCGTGGCCTCGGTGCACGAGTGCGCCGGGCCGGACATCTCCAGCCCCGAGGACCTCGCCGACCTGCTCGCACTCTCCGCCACCGGCACCGTGCCGGAGGTCTTCGGCTACTGGGGCGAGGCCGGCGGCCTGGCCACCGCCAAGCAGCTCGGCGCGACCGGGGTGGCCGGGGACCTGTTCGTCGACGGCGCGCTCGGCTCCCGCACCGCCGCGCTGTGCGAGCCCTACACCGACGACCCCAGCACCTCCGGGGCGCTCTACCTGGACGCCGACGCCATCGCCGACCACCTGGTCGCCTGCACCAGGGCGGGTGTACAGGGCGGTTTCCACGTCATCGGCGACCGCGCGGTGGCCCAGGTCGTGGCCGGCTTCGCCAAGGCGGAGACCGTGGTCGGCGCGCCCGCGCTGGCCGCCCGGCACCACCGGCTGGAACACCTGGAGATGGTCACCGCGGAGCAGGCCGCGCGGCTGGCCGGGTGGGGCGTGATCGCCTCCATGCAGCCGCTGTTCGACCACGCCTGGGGCGGCACCGAGCGTGCCTACGCCCAGCGCCTGGGCCTGCCGCGTGGCGAGCGGCTCAACCCGTTCGCCACGGTGGCCGCGGCCGGCATGGTGCTGGCCTTCGGCTCCGACGTGCCGGTCACCCCGGTGGACCCGTGGGCGAGCGTGCGGGCCGCCGTGTACCACCGCACCGAGGGCCTGGGCATCTCGCCGAGGGCCGCCTTCACCGCGCACACCCGCGGCGGCTGGCGGGCCGCCGGGGTGCTGGACGGGCTCAGCGGCACCCTGCAGCCCGGCGCGCCCGCCACCTACGCGGTGTGGGAGGCCGACGAGCTGGTGGTGGCCGCGCCGGATGAGAAGGTGCAGCGCTGGTCCACCGACCCGCGGTCCAGGGTGCCCGCGCTGCCCCGCCTCGACGAGGGCGCGCGTCTGCCGCGCTGCCTGCGCACCGTGTTGCGCGGGCGCACCATCTACGACATGGAGGAGGATCGCGGGTGAGCCGGGAGAGCATGCTCGACCTCGACGCGGAGGTCGTCGCACGGGCGCGGCGGCTGGCCGCCGAGGCCGCGAAACCGGTGGTGCGCCTGGCCAAGGCGCACACCACGGTCGCGGTGGAACGGGCCACCCTGCGCCTGGCCGGCATCACCGGCGCGGACACCACGCACCGCGCGGGCGACGTGCCCTGGGTGAACCGGGTGGTGGACACCATCCGCGAGCAGTGCGGCCTGGCCCACGGCGCGGTGCTGCCCGCCTTCCACGCGCTCAAGCAGCACGGGTTCGCCGACCTGACCGAGCTGGCCGAGGCCACCGCGGCCGGTCAGGTCGAGTTCACCGTGCCCGAGGGCAAGGCCGCCGAGCGGGCGGCGAAGACCGCGCGGGTGGCCGTGGCCAAGGGCATGCGGCGGATCGACCGCAACCGCGCCCAGCGCGCCAAGCTGGTGGACAAGATCGGCGATCCCGCGCAGCGGCCGTGGATCTACCTGATCGTGGCCACCGGCGACATCGACGAGGACGTGGTGCAGGCCTGCAACGCCGCCCGCGCCGGGGCCGACGTGATCGCGGTGATCCGCTCCACCGGACAGTCCCTCCTGGACTACGTGCCCGAGGGCGCGACCCATCACGGTTTCGCCGGAACCTATGCCACGCAGGAGAACTTCCGCATCATGCGGGCCGCGCTGGACGAGGTGAGCAAGGAGGTCGGCCGCTACGTGCGGCTGACCAACTACGCCTCCGGCCTGTGCATGCCCGAGATCGCGGTGCTGGGCGGGCTGGAACGTCTGGACATGATGCTCAACGACTGCATGTACGGCATCCTGTTCCGGGACATCAACCCGATCAGAACCTTTGTGGACCAACGGTTCTCCCGCCAGGTGCACGCGCGGGCCGGGATCATCATCAACACCGGCGAGGACAACTACCTGACCACCGCCGACGCGGTGGAGGCCGCGCACACGGTCACGGTGTCCCAGCTGCTCAACGAGCACTTCGCGCACGAGGCCGGCCTGCCCGACGAGCTGCTCGGCCTGGGCCACGCCTTCGAGATCAACCCGGAGCTGCCGGACTCCTTCCGGATGGAGCTCGCGCACGCGCTGCTGGCCCGCGAGCTGTTCCCGGACGCGCCGCTGAAGTGGATGCCGCCGACCAAGCACATGACCGGTGACGTCTTCCGCGGCCACCTGCTGGACGGCTTCTTCAACCTGGCCGGGGTGCTGACCGGGCAGAGCATCCTGTTGGTGGGCATGATGACCGAGGCCGTGGTCACCCCGTGGCTGTCCGACCGGGACCTGGCGCTGGCCAACGTGCGCTACGTGCTGGGCGCGGCAGGGAAGCTGGCCGAGGACTTCCGGCCCGCGCCGGACGGCTTCATCGTCAAGCGCGCGCACCAGGTGCTCGGCGAGGCGGTGGACCTGTTGGCGCGCATCGTGGACGACGGCCTGCTCACCGCGATCGCCCAGGGCACCTTCGGGTTGATGAAACGGCCGCCGGACGGGGGCAAGGGCGCGGATGGCGTGATCGAGAAGGCGGAGGGTTACGTCAACCCGGCGAGCGACCTGCTGGACGAAGACCTGCTCGCAGGGTCGAGCGTGGGCACCGAGGGGAGTGACCGATGAGCGAGAAGCGGCACGTGCGCCCCTACGGCGACACCACCGGCGACGGCATGGTGCAGATGTCGTTCACCCTGCCTGTGCCGCACGGCCCGCGCGCCGAGGGCGCCGCGCAGCAGCTGGCGAACAAGATGGGCATGGACCCGGCGATGGTGGTGCACTCCCACGCCATCGGCGCCGACTTCACCTTCGTGGTGGTCTACGGCTCGGTGCAGCACATCGTGGACCTGGACGCGGTGCAGGTGGTGGAGCGCGAGTACCCGCTGCTGAGTCCGGCCGATGTGAACGCGGCGGTGAAGAAACGCTTGCGCCGCAAGCTGACGGTGGTCGGCGCCTGCATCGGCACCGACGCGCACACCGTGGGCATCGACGCCATCCTCAACATCAAGGGCTTCGCCGGCGAGAAGGGCCTGGAGTACTACCGGGAGCTGCGGGTGATCAACCTGGGCGCCCAGGTCACCGTGCCGGACCTGGTCAAGCGGGCCCGCGCGGAGAAGGCGGACGCGGTGCTGGTCTCCCAGGTGGTCACCCAGCGGGACGCGCACATCCTCAACACCCAGGAGATGTCCGCGGCCTTCCGCGAGGCCATGGGCGAACGCCGCCCGCTGCTGGTCGCCGGCGGCCCCCGCTTCGACCCGCTGATGGCCGACGAGCTCGGCGTCGACCGCGTCTTCGGCCGCGGCACCACCCCCGGCGAGGTGGCCAGCTTCCTGGTCCACGCCATGGCCGATCGAAAGGTGACAGCAGCGTGAGCGACTCCCTGGTCGAAGGCTTCTCGGTGACCCACTCCCGCTACGTGCCCTACGCGCACGCGCACTACGGCGGCAACCTGGTCGACGGCGCCTACAGCCTGGGCCTCTTCGGCGACGTGGCCACTGAGCTGTGCATCCGCACCGACGGCGACGAGGGCCTGTTCGCCGGGTACGGCAACGTGGAGTTCCTGGCCCCGGTGCACGCCGGCGACGTGGTGGAGGTGACCGCGACGCTGACCCGCATCGGCAACCGCTCCCGCACGGTGGCCTTCGAGGCCAGGGTGACCTGCCGGGCCAACCCGGACCGGGGGCCGTCCTCAGCCGACGTGCTCGCCGAGCCGCTGGTGGTCACCAGGGCCACCGGCACCGTGGTGGTGCCGATCCCCACCACCTGACCCGCCCGCCGCGAACCCCGCGTTGCCGCCCGTTCGGGTGGCAACGCCTCCGCGGCGGGGAACCCGGGTGCGACCTGAGCCGTCGGCCTGGCCGCGGCGCTCGCCGCCTCCGCCGCGGAGAGCGAGTTCAGCTACGAGTGCCGCCTACCGCCTCAACGCGGGCGGCCAGGCCACCGAGCGCCTGAAGTTCCGCTCCGCGCGG
Organism: Crossiella sp. CA-258035; assembly: GCF_030064675.1. Taxonomy (GTDB): domain Bacteria; phylum Actinomycetota; class Actinomycetes; order Mycobacteriales; family Pseudonocardiaceae; genus Crossiella. The sequence continues at coordinate 5,160,927 of NZ_CP116413.1, read as the reverse complement.
GTCAGTTGATCACCCCGCTGCCGGCTGGGTGGGCAGCTGGTCCAGTTCGATGCCGAACCACTTCCGGTAGGCCGCGAGCAGCTCCGACCGCTCGATCCGCTGCTCGGTCCGCGCTCCGCCCTCGGTCCGGATCAGCGTGTGCCCGGACAGCGTGACCCGGTCCGCGCCGTCGCCGACCGGCAGGGAGCAGGTCAGGTTGCGGGTGAAGTGGGACTTGGGGGAGCTCTGGTGCCACCAGCACATCGGCTCGAAGTCGCTCAGCGCCAGCGGCCTGGGGTCGACCCGGTAGGCGCCCGTCTCGCCGTGCCAGACCTCGACCTCGCCGTCGGGGGTGTCCACCAGGCGGAAGGTGCCGGTCGCGTCCTGTTGCGGCTCGCGGGCGGTCCAGCGCAGCGGGGAGAGCGCGAAGCGGCCGAAGCCGACGTCGGAGAGCCAGACCACGCCGTCCTCGTCAGTCACCAGCAGCGCCAGGTGGTCCTGCGGCGGGCCGAGGCCCGCGTTGTGGAAGACCCGCGCGCCGGCCAGCGTCACCTGGAAGCCCACACCGCGCAGCAGTTCGGCGAACAGGCCGTTGAGCTCGAAGCAGAAGCCGCCGCGGCGGTGGGTGATGATCTTCTCGGCCAGTGCGGCCGGGTCCAGGGTCAGGGTGCCGGGCAGGTGGATGCCCAGGTTCTCGAAGGGGACCGTGCGGAGGTGGCGTCGTTGCAGGTCAGCGAGGGCGGCGGCGGTCGGTGCGGCGGGGTGTTCGGCGCCGATGCGGGCGAGGTAGGCCTGCCGGGTCGTGGTGTCCACAAGGGGAGTCTGCAACCTCGGGCGCGGTGGAGGTCCACGCGTTCTTCGTCACCCGGAAGACTCAGTTGTGCCGGTCGCGGGGCCCGCTGGTCCCGGCTCCGCTACGGTCTGCGACTACGCTGGTTAGCGTATCCCGGTCGATGGCCCGAATGGATCATGGCCGCGACCACACCGGCGCCCTGACGACGTAGGACGAACACCGACCGGTGGTGGCACTTGCGCCGCCCACTGCCGGCGTAGGAGGACACGGATGGCGGACCAGCGCGACAGCCACGCGGAGAACCCGAGCCCGAGCGGGCCGCCCAGCCCGGTGCTGGTGGTGATCCCGACCTACAACGAGCGGGAGAACGTCCAGCTCATCGTGGGCAGGCTGCACGCGACGTTGCCCGAGGCCCACGTCCTGGTCGTCGACGACGGCAGCCCGGACGGCACTGGCGAGGTCGCCGACCAGATGGCAGCCGGCGACGAGCGCGGCCGCATCCACGTCATGCACCGCACCGAGAAGGCCGGCCTCGGCGCCGCCTACATCGCCGGGTTCAAGTGGGCCCTGGAGCGGGAGTACGCGGCCGTGGTGGAGATGGACGCCGACGGCTCGCACGCCCCGGAGGACCTGCCCCGCCTGCTCAACGCGCTGATCGACTCCGATCTGGTGCTGGGCTCGCGTTACGTCACCGGCGGCAAGGTGGTCAACTGGCCCTGGCACCGCCAGTTCCTCTCCCGCGGCGGCAACATCTACTCCAAGCTCGCCCTCGGGGTGCGGCTCAACGACATCACCGGCGGCTACCGGGCGTTCCGCCGCGAGGTGCTGGACAAGATCATCCAGGACGGCGTGCAGTCCCAGGGCTACTGCTTCCAGGTCGACCTGGCCTGGCGCACCATCCTCGGCGGCTACCGCGTGGTCGAGGTGCCGATCACCTTCACCGAGCGCGCCATCGGCGTGTCCAAGATGAGCGGCAACATCGTCACCGAGGCGCTGTGGCGGGTGACCCAGTGGGGCGCCAAGCACCGGGTGGACCAGGTCAAGAAGGTCTTCCGCAAGCGCTGAGCCTGCCGTGGACGCACGAAGGCCGCCTGGGCGGGAGAACCAGGCGGCCTTCGCTTTTTTCCTGTGCGCGGGAGGTGCGGTGGTGCGGGTCAGGCGGAGGTGGCGCTCCGGCGACCCCGAAGCTCCTCGAGCCGCTCGGTGAGCAGCTCCTCCAGTTCGGGAATGGAGCGACGCTCGAGCAGCATGTCCCAGTGGGTGCGCGGCGGCTTGACCTTCTTCGCCTCCGGCTGGCTGCCGTCGATCATCTCCGACTCGGTCCCGTGCAGACGACACTCCCAGGTCGAGGGGAGTTCCGCGTCGTCGGCGAACGGGACGTCGAACTCGTGCCCCTTCGGGCAGGCGTACCGCACCGACCGGCGCGGTGCGAGGTCGTGGTTACGGTCGGTCTCGTAGCTGACAGCTCCGAGCCGGCTGCCACGCAAAACGCGGTCGGCCATGACGGTGTCCTTTCGCTCGGCTCAAGACCGCCCGCCTTGAGCTCACGGCGTACTGCTTACAGAGTGCAACAACGAGGGCGTCGTTGTCGTTCCCGGTTTGGCCTAGTTGGTCGCCCTCGGTGACCTATTTCACCTATCAACGAGGACGTCCTCCATAGGGATGCCATCGCCGCAGCGTCATGACGCGTTATCAGCGCATGCTACGGCTAGTTCACCCAGTTGGGGGTAGGTTTTGGGTGTTGGAGCAGATCAAGCCAGGCTGAGCTGGCCTACCGGCGTCGAGGTGGGACCAAGCTCACCTAGACGAAAGTGCCGCCGGCAGAGCACCTGATAACGGACCGTAGCGCTAGGGTCGCTCTCGCGCTGTGCACGGTCCGTATCCGGCGCTGGCGGGTCCGTGTCGGCCACCGTGTCCGCCACGAAGACCGTGTCACCCGCACGGACTATCTGGTTACCCAGAATCCGGGCGTTGAACCGCCCTTGCAGCCCGCACCAGCACAGCACCTCCACCTGCACCGCCTGCAGCTCGTCGGCGAGCTCGAACAGCCGCCGCGAGCCCGGGAACAGCTCGCTGCGGAAGTCGGTGGCGATACCGAAGCAGTACACGTCGACCTGCACCTCGTCGGCCAGCTCGGCGAGCTGTTCGACCTGCGCGGCGGCCAGGAACTGCGCCTCGTCGACGATCACGTAGTCGACCCGGCGGCCCTCGGCCCAGCACTGCCGGACCAGCAGGATCAGGTCGGTGTCCTCGTGCACCTCCACCGCGTGCCGGGTCACCCCGATCCGGCTGGAGATCTGCGGCTGCCCCGACCGGTCGTGCCGGACAAGCAGCAGGCCGCCCCGGCCCTGCCGGGCCAGGTTGTGGTCGATCTGCAGGGCAAGGGTGGACTTGCCGCAGTCCATGGGTCCGTAGAAGAACCGCAGCCGGCCCGAGACGGGCAGGGCCCGCCGCGCTCCGGCCGCGGGCACCGCGGACAGGGCGTCGGTGGGGTCCGGTTGGTTGGCTACCGCTAGTACGTCCACGGGCCGTGACCCTAACGGGAAGCCGTTGTTGATCACAGCACCGCCGGTTCCGAGTTGCCCACAGCGCGGATCGCGCGCCGCACGGGAACCAGCCAGACCAGGATGAAACCGGCGATGAAAAAGATCATCATGCTCAGGATGGCCAGCCGGAACGAGCCGGTGGCCTGGCCGATCCCGGCGTAGACCAGCGGGCCGAGCCAGGAGGTGGAGCGCTCGCCGATCTCGTAGACGGCGAAGTACTGGCCCTCCTTGCCCGCCGGGACCATCTGGCTGAACAGCGAGCGGGCCAGCGCGTTGGTGCCGCCGAGCACCAGGCCGATGCCCGCGGCGATGCCGAAGAACTGCAACTCCTGCCCGGCCTGCACGAAGTAGGCCAGCACGAGCATGACCAGCCACACCACCAGGCTGCCCAGGATGGTCTTCTTCGCCCCGATGCGCCTGGCCACCTGCCCGTGCAGCACGCCGCCGATGAAGGCCACGAACTGGGTCATCAGGATCGCGGTGATCAGCGTGGACTGCGGCAGCTTCAGCTCGAGGCTGCCGTACTGACCAGCCACGTTGGCCACCGTGGAGATGCCGTCGGTGAAGATCAGGTAGGAGCCGAGGAAGGCCAGCGTGAGCGGGAACTTCCGCGCGTAGCGCATGGTGTCGCCCAGCTCGCGGAAGCCGCCGGTGATCTTGCCGCCGCCCAGGTCGGTCCGCTCCTGCCGCGGCCGGTCCCGCAGCACCCGCAGCGGCACCAGGGTGAACACGGCCCACCAGATCCCGGTCAGGATGAAGCAGGCCCGCACCGCCTCGCTCTGCGCCAGCCCCAGCAGCTCGTGCCCCTGGAACAGCGCCAGCTGCAAGGCCAGGCACACCCCGCCGCCGAGGTAGCCGAAGGCCCAGCCGCGCGAGGACAGCGCGTCCCGCTCGTCAGCGGTGGAGATCTCCGGGATGAACGCGTAGTAGATCACCACCGAGGTGCCCCAGCAGATGTTGCCGATGGTGAACAGCAACACCCCGATCTGCCAGTTCTGCCCCTCCACCAGCGCGAGCAGGCAGGTGGCCACCGCGCCGGTGAAGGCGAACCCGGCCAGCATCCGCCGCTTGTTCGCGCTGCGGTCGGCGATCGCCCCCGCCACCGGCAGCACCAGCACCTGGATCACGGTGGCGAAGGAGAGCAGGTAGCCCCACAGCGACCCGGCCGGGAACTGCAGGCCGAGGAAGGTCACATCGCACTGCACCAGCGTGTTGTCGCCGGCACACGGCGCGGGCCCGTTGAGCGCGGTGTCCGCCTCGGCCGCGGCGCGCGCGATCGAGGTCAGGTACAGCGAGAGGAAGACGGTGACCACGGAGGTCGGGAAGACCGAGTTCGCCCAGTCGTACCAACACCATCCGCGCTGTATCCGCCGCCGGTCCTCCGGCGTGCCGACCGCGGTGTGCACAGTGTCCGCTCCACTCATCCCCGACCTCCCGGCGCGGGGTGCTGGACCCGCGCAGTGGGGGGACTGTACTGGCCGTGGACATCGATCCGGCGTGCCCGCGAGCGAGTCGTGACGAAGTCAGGTATTTCCACCCAGATCGTCACTGTGGATCACCTCAGACCGTGATCCGCGACCCGGCTCGGCGTAGGCCACCGGCCCGTCGTACCGGGTCGCGGCGCGGGCCACCGCGTCGGCAGGGGAGAGGGCCCGGCCGAGGTGGGTCAGCGCCAGCCGGGCGGTCGGCCGCCAGCCGGGGAGTGGTCGAACGGGCAGCCGTCGGGGGCGGTACTGGCGCCTGGGAACCGCCGAGCCCGCGCAGCAACTCCGCCAGGGGCTCTCGCACGCTGGTGAGCTTGCCGTGCGGCGTCGAACTGTGACGTGTGGTGCGGTTGTGACGGGTGGGACCTGGTCCTACTGTGTCCACTATGGACAGAGCACGACTCGTTCGGGCGGTGGCCGTGCTGTTCGCCGCGAGCGCTGCCGTGGTCGCCTTCGGCGGGGTCGCGGCGGCCGATCCGTCCACAGTGGACTGGCAGCGGTTGCGGATGTGCGAGTCCACCGACCGCTACCACGCCGACACCGGCAACGGCTACTACGGCGCCTACCAGTTCGACCTGCCCACCTGGCGCAGCGTCGGCGGCGCCGGGCTGCCGCACCAGGCCAGTCCGGCCGAGCAGGACTTCCGGGCGCTCTACCTGTACCGGATGCGGGGCTGGCAGCCGTGGCAGTGCGCGGGCAAGCTCGGGCTGCGCGCCGATCGGGACGCGCGCAGCAGGCGGGTGCCCGACTACGGCGAGGCCGCCTACATCAGCGGGGCCACGATCCCGGCCTGGCCAGGGCGGGTGTTCGGGCCGGGGGACTGCCACGAGGCGCTGCGGACCTGGCAGCTGCGGATGAACGCCTACGGCTACGGGTTCACCGGCACCGGCTGCTACCACGACAAGACCCGCACCGCCGTGCTCGACCTGCAACGGGCCAACGGCATCAGGGACTCCGGCCTGCTCGGGCCGAAGACCTGGACCGCGGCCTGGACCGGCAAGCCGCCGAGGTGACTCAGCCGGCCGGCCACAGGGCGCGGGCGCGCAGCACCTCGCGGAGCAGGTCGGGGCGGTCGGTGACGATGCCGTCCACGCCCGCGTCCAGCAGCGCGATCATCTCCTCGGCGGTGTCGATGGTCCACACGTGCACCTCGATGCCCATCCGGTGCGCCGCGGCGACGAACCGGCGGTCCACCACGGTCAGCCGCCCGGCCCTGGACGGGACCTGCGCCAGGTGGCCCCGGACCGCCCCGCGCAGGGCCAGCGGGCGGAACCGGCCGCCTGCCCACAGCGCGCCCACCGAGCGCGGGCCCAGCGCGGTCATCAGGCGGGGCCCGGCCAGCCTGCGCAGCCGGGCCAGCCGCCGTTCGGAGAAGGAGGCCAGGCAGACCCGGTCCCAGGCGCCGGTGCGTTGCAGCAGGCGCAGCACCGGGCCGACCGCGGAGTCGGACTTGACGTCGATGTTGAGGAAGGCCTCCGGCAGCTCTTCCAGGAGGTCCTCCAGCCGGGCGATCGGCTCGATCCCGGCGACCTTGGCCAGCTTCACCTGCGCCCAGAGCTGGTCGGCGACCGCGCCTGCGCCGTCGGTGGTGCGGTCCAGCAGGTCGTCGTGGTGCACCACGACCACGCCGTCGCTGGTCGCGTGCACGTCGGTCTCCAGGTAACTGAACCCTTCTTTCACGGCCCGCCGGAAGCCGCTCAGCGAGTTCTCCATGTCCGCCAGCTCGTCCAGGTGCCAGCCCCGGTGGGCGAACGCGCGCGGGAACGGGCCGTCGAGGTAGGGGTGAGGATGTGCCTGCACCTGTGTGAGTGTGCACCGGCGGCGTGGCGGGTGGGAGAGCAGCCCGGGTCCGGCTAGCGTCAGCACCCATGGAGGTGGTCTCCGGGGTGCCGCTGACGCGCAGGCACGAGGTTCGGCATTGCGCGTGGTGCGGGCGCCCGTTACCCGACTCCGGCCGGATCGGCAGACCTCGCCGCTACTGCGCCCAGCCCTGCCGGCAGCGCGCCTACGAGCGGCGGGCCCAGGTGCAGCGGGGCGGGCTGCCGGAGGACGCCGTGGTGCTCTCCGCGGCCGAGCTCGCCGATCTCCAGGACCGGCTTTTCCAGCTACGCTGCGCGGCCGAGGACGTCATGACCGCGGCCGAGGACGGCGCGGAGCTCAGCGAGTTGCGACGGATGGCGGCGGGTCTGGTTGACTCTGCCCGAGGTTTGGAACGACTGCGATAGTCGTCAACCAGAGCTCGGAGCCCGGAAGAGGGCTCTTGCCCGCACGTGCACAGGGAGATGACGATGGCGCCCGGCGGCAAGGAGGCGCAGGTGACGGACGAGGTCGGCGCGGAGGCGGTGTTGCGCACCGTCGACTTCGGCGTGGCCGTCACCGACCTCGCAGGCAGGCTCCGGTGGCTGAACCCGGCCTTCGCGACCCTGCTGCGGGTGCCGGAGGCGCAGGCGCTGGGCCGGTCGCTGCCCGCGCTGCTGCCCGGCGTGCCCGACGGCCCCTCCGGCGGCGAGCCCGTGCTGGCCCCCAACTCCACCGGTGAGCCGCCGACCTGGCTGGAGATCACCTGCACCATGCTGGAGTCCGGCCGCGAGCTGCTCTACCGGGCCGCCGACATCACCCAGTGGCGCGACCGCGAGCTGCAGGCCGTGCACCAGGCCCAGGCGCTGCACCGGGCCCAGGTGCTCGGGCAGATGGGCAACTGGGAGTGGTTCGTCAACGACGACCGGGTGCTGTGGTCGGAGGCGCTGCTGGAGATGCTCGGCTACGAGCCGGGCGCCGCGCTGACCTACGCCGGCTACCTGGCCCTGGTGCCGCCGGAGGACCGGCCGCTGGTCGACCGGGCCATCCAGCAGTCGCTGACCACCGGCGAGAAGTTCTCCTACACGCACCGGATCTGCCGCGCTGACAACGGCGACGAGCGGATCTTCGAGTGCTTCGGCGAGGTCATCTGCGACGCCGCGGGCGCGCCGGAGCGGATGCTGGGCACCGCGCGGGATGTCACCCAGTCCCGACAGCTGCACAGCGAGCTGCTGCGGATGGCCGATGAGGACCCGTTGACCGGCCTGCCCAACCGGCGCGCGCTGACCCGCGAGCTGGAGCGCCAGCTGGCCTCCGGCGCGGACGGCACGCTGCTGTTGCTGGACCTGGACAACTTCAAGGATGTGAACGACCTGCGCGGGCACGCCGTCGGCGACCGCGTGATGCGCACCCTGGGCGCGGCGCTGCGGGAGAAGCTGCGGCCCGGTCAGCTGCTCGGGCGGCTCGGCGGCGACGAGTTCGCCGTGGTGCTGCCGGGAGTGGCCACCGAGGAGGCGGTGGAGATCGCCGAGCGCCTGGGTGCCGCGGTGGCCGCACTGTCCGTTGTGGCCGGTGGCGCGGCGACCAGGATGACCGCCAGCACCGGCGTGGCCAAGTTCGACCCGGCCGGTGGCTGGGAGGCGGTGCTGGCCAACGCCGACCTGGCGCTGTACGCCTCCAAGGGCAACGGCCGCAACCGGGTCACCGTCTACGACCCCGCGCACTACGCCGACACCGCCAAGCGGGTCTCGGTGCTGGACCGGCTGCGCCGGGCCCTCGAACGCGGCGGTTTCGCGCTGCACGCCATGCCGATGGTCAACCTGCGCACCTCCCGCACGGTCGGCTACGAGCTGCTGCTGCGCCTGGAGGACGGGCACCAGCCCACGCCCGGACCGGCGGAGTTCCTGCCCGCGGCCGAGCGCAGCAACCTGGTGCACGACATCGACCGCTGGGTGCTGGGCGAGGCCATCGACCAGCTGGTGCGCAACCCGGACCCGATGCTGCGGTTCAACGTCAACGTCTCCGGCCGCACCCTCGAGGACGAGGACTTCGCCGCCTTCGTGCTGGACCGCCTGGCCAGCGCGGGCGTGGCCCCCGGCCGGCTGGGCCTGGAGATCACCGAGACCGCCGCGGTGACCAACCTGGACGCGGCCCGGCACCTGGCCGAGCAGCTGCGCGCCATCGGCTGCCGGATCACCCTGGACGACTTCGGCTCCGGTTTCGGCTCGTTCGTGCACCTCAAGCACCTGCCGATCACCGGGTTGAAGATCGACGGCGAGTTCGTCCGCGGCATCGACACCGGCAGCAGGGACGGCGTGCTGGTCACCGGCATCATGGAGATCGCCCGCGGCCTGGGCCTGTCCGCGGTGGCCGAGTGGGTGGAACGCCCGACCCAGGTCGAGGCGCTGACCAGGCTCGGCGTGCGGGTCGCGCAGGGCTTCCACCTGGGGCGGCCACGACCGCTGCCGGTGGTGCTGGCCGAGCGCAAGGAGCAGCAGAACGGCATCCGCCGCGCACTGCCGATGCCGGCCGAGACGCCGGAGCAGCCCGCGGTGCAGCCCTAGCCCGAAGCCTGGACCGAGCGGATGAGCTCCAGGGTCTCCTGGTCGCTGAGTCCCTGCGCGCGGCTGGCCGCCACCAGGGCGCGGACCTGCTCGACCAGCTGGGCCCGGCCCGGTCCGGCGTTGGCGGTGACCACCGCGCCGCGGCCACGCCGCAGCTCGACCAGGCCCTCCTCGCGGAGCTGCTGGTAGCCGCGCAGCACGGTGTGCAGGTTGATGCCCAGCGCGGCGGCCACCTCGCGCGCGGCCGGCAGCCGGTCGCCCGCCCGGATGACGCCCTCGGCCAGGCCCCGCCGCACCGAGGCGGAGACCTGGTCGGCCAGTGACACGGCCGAGGACGGGTCCACCGAGATCAGCACGCGCGGGCCCGGTCCAGCTGACCGTTGACCAGCGCCACCGCCACCGCCGGATCGCGCGGCGAGGCCACGAGCTCCCGCCCGTCGGCCAGGTGCGCGACCAGGGCCGGGCCGCTGCGGGTGAGGAAGCCCCAGGCGCGCGGGTTGTCCACCCGGCCGGACCAGCTCACCCGCCGCCCGGCGACCTCGGCGAAGCGGATCTCCCGGTAGCCGACGTGCTGGCGCATTCCGCCCAGCAGCGGGAACGCCAGGGTGATCCCGTCGCCGTCGACGCGCAGCTTTGCCTTGGCCTGCAAGGAGAGCAGCAGGCCGAGCACCGGCAGCGGCAGGGCCAGGGTCGGGTCCGGCCAGTGCGCGAGCAGCGGCAGGACACCGGCCGCGACGAGCAGACCGCCCCCGGCCAGCTGCCGCGCCGACCACAGCGTGGTGCTGAACATGGCCTGCTCGGTCCCGGTCAGCTGCCGGCGCTCGACGTGCGGTGGTGGCGCGGCGGCGGCCGGGGCCGGGCGCGGCAGCGGGGAGGCCAGCAACCAGCCGATCAGGCCGCCCAGCGGGGCCAGCAGCAGGCTGACCAGGTTGACCCAGCCGGGCGTTGGCCTGATCTCGGGCGCGGCGGTCAGCACCGAGGCGAGCACCAGTGCCGCGCTACTGGCCACCTGCGTGGCCACCGCCCAGCTCGCGGCCACGACCAGGCGCTGCGGCCCGGCCCAGCGCCAGTACCGGGCGAAGCAGGCGAGCAGGATCGCGGCCATTGCCAGGCAGCCCAGGTAGCCCGCCGCCCACCGGTCCCAGCCGGGGGCCAGCTGCGCGTGCTCCGGCCAGATCCTGGCCCAGCCCTGCACCCAAGCCCGCTCCGGCAGCCGGTCCCGGTAGGCCGCGACCAGCAGCGCGGGCAGTCCGGCCGCCACCACCTGCAGAAACACCACCAGTGCCAGTCGCCAGCCGCGTCTGACGCGGCCCGTCTGGTCCGTCATCGCGCCTCCCCTTGTTCGCATTAGACTATAACAAGGTGGAGTTTGTCGTCAGCGGATCGCGTCGATGAGGGTGCGCAGCTGCGACTGGTAGTGCGCCACCCGGGTGTAGTAGTCCGGGGCCGCGGGATCGACGCTGCCCGACCAGGAGGCCACGCCCGCGAGCTTGCCGCCGACCACCACGGGCGAGCCGCTGTCGGTGGCGCGCAGGCGGATCGCGCGCTCCGCGCCCACGCACAGGTAGGCGGCCTGTTCGTAGCTGACGCCGTGCCAGCGGGGCGGGATGAAGCGGACGCTGTCAGCGGCCCGGCGCACGCACTCGGCGTCCTCGGCCACCGTGGTAGGCGCTTGCCAGAGCAGCGGTTGGTCGTCTGGGGACATGCGCCAGCCGTAGACGGTGGCGGCCGACCCGCCCGCCGGGCTGTCGGCGAGCGGGAGGGCCGGGGTGTCCACGGGTTCGGCCAGGGTGATCAGGCCGATGTCCGCCGAGGCCAGCCGGACCTGGCCGAACATGCCGCCGGCGAAGGACTCCTCGGCGATTCCCTTGGCGTAGCCGGGGTCGCGCCAGGTCGCGGCCACCCGCACCACCTTGCCGCTGTTGCCGCGCAGGTCGTCCCGGCCGACGGTGATGGTCAGGTCGGCCGGTTCGGAGCCGAGGCAGTGGGCGGCGGTGACCACCGCCTTGGGCGCGACCAGGGTGCCGACGCACAGCTTGTTGCTGGGGGAGTCGGCGTAGGTCTTCGGGTTGCCGATGACCACGACCCAGGGCGCGGCGGCGGTGGACACCTGGCCGCTGCCGGGCACCGGATCGGGCTGCGGGCGGGTGTACTCCCAGACCAGGAACGGGGCGTAGAGCACGATCGGGGCCAGCAGGACGAGCACCGGGCCCAAGATCCACCACCGGCGGCGGCGAGGCTTCTTTTCGGACATCGGCGGAGGCTATCGACTCGTGCGTTGGGCCGCCCGGTCAATGGGCCAAGTGGCAGAACTCCGGGTCAGAGCACGCCCCGCAAGAACTCCGCGAGCGTGGTGCCGGGGCGGCCGGTGAGGCGGGGGACGTGGTGGGTGAGCACGTCCAGCCAGCCCGCTTCCGTGCTGTGCCAGAACATCTCCCCGGACCGCATGGCCTCCGGGTTCGCCCGCGCCGCCTCGGGCAGCCGGGCCAGGAAGGACTCCACCGGCTCCTCGGCCGCCGGGTCGTGCCGGACCGGTCGGCCGCTGGCCTCGGCCAGTGCGGCGGCGATGCCCGCGTGGTCCAGGGCCTGCGGGCCGGTGAGGTCCAGGATCTGGCCGTCGTGACCGCCGGTGGCCAGCACGGCGGCGCTGGCGGCGGCCAGGTCGTCGCGGGTGACGTAGGCGACGCGGCCGGAGCCGAGCTTGCCGGGCAGCACGCCGGTCTCCACCGCTTCGCGCAGCGGCAGCAGGAGTTGCAGCATGTCCATGTAGACCCCGTTGCGCAGCAAGGTGAACGGCAGCCCGGAGTCGAGCAGCAGCTGCTCGGTCTCGCGGTGCTCGAACAGGATCGGGCTGGTGTTGCCGGGATCGCCCGCGCGGATCATCGAGGTGTAGAGGAAGCCGCCGACGCCGGCCTGCTGGGCGGCCTTGATCGCGTTGGCGTGCTGGGCGGTGCGGCGGCCGACCGCGGAGGTGGCCACCACCAGCACCCGCTCGGCGCCGTCGAAGTGCGGCAGCAGCGACTCCGGCTGGTCCAGATCGCCGTGGTGCGCCCGGACGCCGAGGCCGTCGAGCTGTTCCGGGGTGCGGGACAACGCGATGATCTTGGCCGCGTCCACGTGCTCGCGGAGGTGGGTGACGATGCGGCGGCCCAGCTGGCCGGACGCGCCGGTGACGACGTGCATGGCTGGTTCCCTCTCGGTGCGGTGAACGATCACCGAGAGCGAACCAGCCGCGCGCTCAACCGGTAAGTAGGCACATTGATGTGCCTGCCCGGTCAGGGATGCAGCCTGCGGTACACCAGCCGCCCGTCGCCGCGGCGGACCCCGGTCACCAGCACGCCGTCGGTGCCGGCACTGGCCGCGAGGGGGCCGGTCAGCGCGCCGCCCAGGTCCTGCCAGGCCGACCAGCCGTCCTGGTCGAGGTGAGTGCCGAGCAGGCGGCCGTCCCGGCCAAGGCCGAGCAGCCAGGAACCAGCGCCGGTCAGGCCGGTGGTCGGGTCCAGGCGCGGACCGGCGGGCAGCGCGCGCCAGGGTTGCCAGCGCACCGCCAGCTCGCCGGTCAGCTCGATCGCCTCGAACACCCGGCCCGCCGGGTCGGCCACCACCACCCGCACCACGCCGTCCGGGCCGCGGAAGGCCAGCGGATGGCTGCCGGGCTGGTTGCCCAGCTCCTGCCAGCGGGTCCAGCCGCTGGCGCCGCCGGGACCGGTCTGCGCGCTCCACCGCACATAGCCGGTGGACCCGGCGGCGACCACCACCAGCTGGTCGCTGCCGTTGAAGCTGCGCCCGCACACGCTCGGCGGGCCGCCCAGCCTGCCGGAGTCCACCCCCATCAGCCCGGACCACGGCCCGGCCGGCCAGTGCGCCCAGGCCTGCATCAGCTTGCGCTGGCGCGGGAAGTCGCCGCGGGCGAACAGCTCCAGCCTGCCGTCGGCGTGCGCCGCGCCCGCCGGATCGCCGTCAATGCCTTCCCCGGCAAGGCTTTCCCAGCGCGGGAAGCCGCCGTCGTCCTGCTGGCGGCTGCGCAGCACCCGGCCGGTGGCGTCCGCGACCAGCAGCTCCAGCCGCCGCGCCGAGGGCAGCACCACCACCCTGGCCCCGGCGCCCACCGGTTCGGGCCGGACCGGCCGCCAGTCGCCGCCGATCGCGGTGGTGGTGTGCACGATCCGCGCCGAGTCGGTCACGAACACCTGGTTCCCGGCCAGGGCAGGGGGACCGCCGGCGCGGATGCCGCCGTCTGTCCACAGTGTCCAGTCGGCCGGGCGGTTGGTCTCCAGGCCGCGCAGGCGGGTGAAGGGGGTGCTGAAGGTGGTGGAATCTCCTTCGGTGGCAGTGAGTTCCCGTCGCCAGTCGGTGAGTGCGGGGCCGAAGTGCTGGGTCGTGCCCGCGGAGTCGAGCTCGTTGAGCTGGCCCCAGTGCAGGCGGCCGCCGTGCCGCACGGCCAGCTCGTGCAACAGGGTCAGCGCCTTGCGGTTGCCGACCAGGCCGCGCAGCATGGCCACCTCGATCGCGCAGGACCGCTCGAACGGGGCGGGGGCCAGCAGCGCGCGGCTGCCGCGCAGGAACCGCAGCGAGACGTAGCCGCCGAGCGCGATCCCTTGCGCGCGCAGGGTTTCGAACACGCCGAGCACCCCGTCCACCCTGGCGGTCAGGTCGGCGTCGGCCGGGAAGAACAGCTCGGCGAAGTCCATCCGGTAGCAGTCGGCGTTGTAGTCGAAGAAGTCGCCGACCTCCCAGCGGGTGCCGTGCACCAGCCAGGGCTGGTTGTCCGAGGGCCGCCTGGCCGGTTTGACCGAGTCGGTCACCGCCGAGGTGGCCAGCTCCACCAGGTGCGGCAGGCCGATCGTGGTGGTCAGGTTCAGCAGGTCGGCGAGCACGTCACCGAGCCTGCGATCGAGCGAGAGCCCCATCGCCTTGGCCACCTCGGCCAGCGGCTGGGGGAGTTCCTTGGCGCACAACGCCTGTCCCAGCTCCGGCGGCAGACTCGCCCTGGCCCGCTCGTCCATGACCGGTGTGCTGGCCTGGTCGCCGAGCCCAAAAGCCCGCCCGGCCACCGGGAGTTCGGTGCGCGGCAGGGACTTCCGGGTGCTCAGCAGGCATTTCCGGTCGCCGTCGCCCTGGGTGACCGGGTTGATCAGCACCTCCAGGTACTCGTCCCCGGCCACCGCCCGGTCGACCTCGGCGGCCAGCTGAGGAGCCAGCGCCCGCCAGGTGCCGGCCCGCCGGTGCTCCACCAGCGCCACCTCGGTCTCGTCGTGCACCTCCAGCACCACGCTGTGCACCACCCCGAACCGGCCGAGCGACAACACCGCCGCGTCCAGCGCCGCGTCACCCCGCAGCTCCCGCACCGGAGTGCCCTCGGGCAGCTCACCCCCGGCGATCAGCTTGTCCCGCAACAGGTTGACCTCCACCACGGCGGTCCGCTGCACCAGCGTGACCTGCCCGCCGGAGCCGACCAGCAGCAGCGCGTGCAGGTAGTCGCCGATGGGCGGGCGGGCCGCGTCACCGCCGTGTGTGCCGGTGCCCACCGCCCCGGCCAGGCTCTGCCCGCCCGAACCGCCCAGCGTGGGCAGGGTCCAGCGCCGCCCGCGCAGCAGCTCGGCCGGTGGTCCCGACCTGCCGTCCGGCCGAGGCTTGCCGTCCAGGGCCAGCGACAGGTTGCGGATGGTGATGCCGCCGCCGACCGCCAGCAGCAGCCTGCCCCCGGCATCAGCCTCGCCGATCGCGGCTTGCAGCGCCGCCGGGAACCCGGACAGCGCCTCGGTGCGCACCACCACCCCCTCGCAGTGCGCGGGCGCGGAGTAGGCCCAGGCCGAGCCGACCGCGTGCACCGGCAGCCCGGCCGCCTCCGCCTCCCGCACCACCTGGCACAGCTCGGCCAGGGTCTTGGGCGTGGCGAACTCGGCCACCGGCGCCTCGATGTTCTGGGTCCAGTTCTGGAACGTGTCCATGCAGACGATCCCCCTCGTCAGTCCTCCCCGCGTGCACCCTGTCGCGGTTGCCAGGTGCGGACAAGGACCAAGCGGGCAGACCAGGGGGCACCCGGTCATCGCTCTCCGTGACCCAGGGCTTACCGTGTCATGATCGTGTGAAGTGAAGGGGTGGCCCGATGGGGGACAACGAGTTCGGCACGCTGTGGGCGCAGCTGACCGGCGAGCAGATGCTGGTGGCGATGGCCGACGGGCGGGCGCGGATGCCCCGGCACGCGGAGCCGATCGGACTGAGCCTGCGCGAGGTGGTGCGCGGCCGGGTCTCGCTGCGCTGGAAGCCCTCCGAGGAGGCGTGCAACTCCGCTGGTCAGGTGCACGGTGGCTACCTGGCGATGGTGCTGGACGACGCGGGCGCGATGGCCTGCGTGACGCTGGCCGACCGGTACCGGCCGATGCTGACCATGAGCCTGCACATCGACTACCTGCGGCCGGTGCTGGCCGGGGCGGAGTACGTGGCCACCGGTGTGGTGGTGCACCCCGGCCAGCGCCGGATGCTGGCCGACGCCGAGATCACCGACGCCCAGGGCCGCCGGGTGGCCCGCGCCAGCGGCAGCTTCACCCCGAACCTGAGCTACGACGGCAACGGCCAGCCGTCGAGCTGACCTGGTTCCCCCGGCTGCGGCGGGCGAAGGACTCCGCGTAGGCGCGGAGCGAACGTGTTCGTGACGAACATGTTCGCTACAGTGGTGCCATGCCACCAGCCAGCGAGCCCCGCAGCCGCCGCGAACGCCCGGCCAAACCGGCCCTGACCCGGGCCTCGATCACCGCCGCCGCGGTGCGCGTGCTGCGCGCCGAAGGCCTGTCCCGGCTGACCATGCGCCGCCTGGCCCAGGAGCTGGACACCGGCGCGGCCTCGCTCTACGTCTACGTCCGCAACACCGCCGAGCTGCACGCCGCGATCCTGGACGAGCTGCTCGGCACGGTGGAGCTGAGCCCACGGGGGGACTGGCGGCAGCGCCTGGAGCGGGTGCTCACCTCCTACACCGAGCTGCTCTTCGCCTACCCGGGCCTGGCCCAGTCCGCACTGGTGGCCCGCCCGTCCGGGGTCAACTACCTGAACCTGGTGGAGACCCTGCTGGCGCTGCTCGCCGAGGGCGATGTCCCGGCCGGGACCGCGGCCTGGGGCGTGGACCTGCTGCTCCAGGTGGCCACCGCGACCGCGGCCGAGCACAGCGATCCGGCCGCCGAGGACCCGGCCGACTGGGCTGCGTTGTCCGCGGCGATCCAGAACGCCTCGCCCGAGACGCATCCGCGCATCGCCGAGGCCGGCGCGGACCTGCTCGGCGGCACACCGGAAGCGCGGTTGTCCTGGCGGTTCCAGCTGCTGATCAACGGATTGGTGCACACCCCGTGACCCACCACCGCATCGCCATCATCGGCGCCGGACTCGGCGGCCTGCTGCTCGCCCGTGTGCTGCACACGCACGGCATCGAGGCAGCCGTCTTCGAGCTGGACGCCTCGCCGCGGGCCCGCACCCAGGGCGGCCTGCTCGACCTGCACGAGGAGTCCGGCCAGGCCGCCCTGCGCGCCGCCGGGCTGTACGAGTCCTTCCGCGCCGCGGTGCACCCCGGCGGTGAAGCCACCCGCATCCTGGACCGGCACGGCACCGTGCTGCTGGACGAGCCCGACGACGGCAGCGGCGGCCGCCCGGAGATTCCGCGCGGGGCGCTGCGCGAGATCCTGCTCGACTCGCTGCCCGAGGGCACGATCCGGTGGGGCGCCAAGGTTTCCACGGTCCGCGCGCTCGGCGAGGGCCGCCACGAGGTGATCTTCGCCGACGGCGGCCGCGTCACCACCGACCTGCTGGTCGGCGCGGACGGCGCCTGGTCCAGGGTCCGCCCGCTGGTCTCGGCCGCCGTCCCGGCGTACACCGGGATCTCCTTCGTGGAGCTGCACCTGCCCGAGGCGGACCGCCGCCACCCGGGCAGCGCGGCCCTGGTCGGCGGCGGCATGATGTTCGCCCTCGCCCAGGACCAGGGCTTCCTGGCCCACCGCAACCCCGACGGCAGCCTGCACGTCTACTGCGCCCAGCGCACCCCAGTGGACTGGGTCAGCACCGAGAAGTCCGCGCTGCTGACGGACTTCGCGGACTGGTCCGGCGAGTTCCACGCCCTCATCGCCGAGGCCGGCGAACCCCTGGTGCCGCGCCCGGTGCACGCCCTCCCAGTCGGCCACGACTGGCCAAGGGTGCCCGGGGTGACCCTGCTCGGCGATGCCGCCCACCTGATGTCCCCGTTCGCGGGTGAAGGCGCGAACCTCGCCCTGCTGGACGCCGCCGAGCTCGGCGCGGCCCTGGCGGCCGGCCCCGGTGACGTGGAGACCGCGCTGGCCAAGTACGAGGCGGAGCTGTTCCCGCGCGGCACGGCCGCTGCCGAGGACTCGGCGGCGAGCCTGGAGCTGTGCTTCCGCGCCGACGCCCCGCACGGCCTGGTCGAGCAGATGGCCTGGGGGTCCCGTTAGGTTGGCCCGATGACCGCCGTCATCACCGGAGCCGCGGGCGGCATCGGCCTCGCCCTGGCCGAAGCCCTGCACGCCCGCGGCGAACAGCTGCTCCTCACCGACATCGACGACACCGCGCTGGCCGAGGTCGCCGCCCGGCTGGGCGCCACCGCGGTCCCGGCCGACGTCGCCGACCCCGGAGCCATGGCCGCACTGGCCGAACGGGCCCCCGAGGCGCGGCTGGTCTGCCTCAACGCGGGCATCCTCGGCCAGTCCCTGGGCGCGCCGTGGGAGGTGCCTGCCGAGGACTGGGACCGGGTGTTCGCGGTCAACGTGGCCGGGGTGGTCAACGGCCTGCGCGCGTTCGTGCCCAGGCTGCTCGCCGCCGGCGAACCCGCGCGGGTGCTGATCACCGCCTCACTGGCCGGACTGGCCGTCTTCCCCGGCGGCGGCGCCTACGGCCCGGCCAAGCACGCGGTCACCGCGCTGGCCACGCACGCGGCCATGGCGCTGGCCGACACCCCGGTGCGGGTGACCATGCTCTGCCCGGCGCTGGTGGCCACCGGCATCTCCGCCGAGGGCGTGCCACCGTCGGAGGTGGCGGCGGAGGCGTTGCGCGCCATGGACGAGGGCCGGTTCACGGTGACCCCGCCGGAGTGGCACGGCGCGGTGGTGCGGCAGGCCGGACAGCGGGTCGCGGGCGAGGTGCCCGGGGTGCCCGGCCCGGTGCTGGACTAGCCGGTAATCGTGGTTTCGGCGGTGTTCACCTGGGCGGGCGGGTACGGTGAACGTCCCGTTGGACCGCACCCCCAGGAGAGCGCAGTGTCTGCCGACTTGGAACGGCTTGCCGCCGAGTTCGAGAAGTTCCAGGCCAAGATCAAGCAGGCCGAGGTGAAGTTCAGCGGCGTCGGCGACATGCAGGAGCGGCTGGGGCAGCTGGAGGCCGCCGCGGTCTCCCCGGACCGCACCGTGCGCGTGGTCGCCGGCGCCGGCGGCACCGTGCTGGACCTCCAGCTCACTCCGGACGCGGTGCGCCAGCCCGCGCCGCAGCTGGCCGCCACCATCATGGCCACGCTGCGCCAGGCGGTGGCCGAGGCCGTGCGGATGCAGGCCGGCATCGTGGACGAGACGGTGGGCGAGGCATTCGGGCTCAACACCACTGACCAGGTCAAGGCGGCCCAGGCCGAAGCGCTGGGAACCGCGACGCAGGAACTCACGTCCCACCACAGCCAGCAGGCGCCCGCGCCGAAGCGTCCCGTCAAGCGCGACGATGACGACTACTTCGACGGCTACAGCGTCTACGGCGACGAACCACGACACTGAGGGCGGGAGAAATGACCAGCTCCGACAAGGTCGCCGTCAACATTCCGGCGCTGAAGTCCTACGCGAAACAGCTGGACTACTACCAGTCCGAGGCGGACAAGTTCGGCAGGCTGGTGGACGCCGCCGACGTGACCAACGAGGCGTGGGGCGTGATGGGCGCCTTCGCCAAGAGCGCCTACACCGAGCGGCTCGGCGACCTGCGTGAGCTGATGGCCGCGATGAAGGAGGGCGTGGAGACGCTCTCCGGCAAGATCCTGGACACCGCGGCCATCTACGAGGGCGCCGAGAACGACGCGGTGATCGAGTTCGGCCGGCACAAGGCCAACATCGACGGACCGCGCGGGGGGAAGACCAAGTGACCGGGCCCAAGGAGAGCATCGCCGACGCGCTCAACGTCTCCCAGTACGACGAGAGCTTCGCCGCCAACGCCGACCGCGCCGCGACCAAGGTCCCGGTCCTCGGCGACGCCTACAAGGCGGGCAAGTCCATTGCCGCGCACGCCCAGGAGATGGGCCAGGCAGACAACGTCGGCGACTTGGCCTCCGGCGCCAAGGACCTGGCCGCCGACGGGGCGAAGTTCGTCAGCGGCGCCGCGATGGACGTGACCACCTTCGTGATGGACCCGATCGGCTGGCTGGTCAGCAACGGGCTGAACATCCTGCTCGAACTGGTGCAGCCGCTGCAGGACGCGCTGCACCAGGTCAGCGGCGACGGCCCGGCCATCGGGCACGCCTCGGACAACTTCGTCACCATGGCCCAGGGCTTCGTCGCGCTGGCCGAGGACTTCGAGAAGACCGGCGACACCGCGCTGAAGGACTGGCTGGACGAGGCCGGCGATGAGGCGCGCAAGGCCCTCGGCGAGTTCTCCACCGGCATCCGCGGCGTCGGCTCGGCCGCGGGCTCGGTGGCCGAGGTGCTGCAGATGTGGTCGATGGTCATGGTGGTCATCGAGGAGGTGATCAAGGCGATCATCTCCGAGCTGATCTCCTGGCTGATCACCATCTGGCTGCCCGCGCTGGCCACCTCGATCATCTCCTTCGGCGGCTCGGTGGCCGCGGCCATGACCGCCTCCATCGCCAAGGCCGCCAGCGTGCTGCAGAAGGTGCTGAGCTACCTCGGCAAGTTCGGCAAGCTGCTGTCGAAGTTCATCGAGTTCCTGGCCAAGTTCGCCACCAAGGCCGTGCAGTTCGCCGACAAGCTCCGCGTGGGCAAGGTGGTGGAGAAGGGCAGCCGGGGCATCCCGCTGGTCGGCAAGGTGGCCGAGCGCAGCCACTTCGTGCCCAGCAACCGGGTGATCAGCACGACCTTCGGCACCCACGCCGGGGTCGGCCCGCTGGCCAAGGGCATCGGCGTCAAGTCCGGCATCGGCGTGGCCAAGGGCGTCGGCAAGGAAGGCGCCGCCGAGTCCAAGGAAGACGGCCCGATGTTCAACAAGAGCGGCATCGGCGGCGATCACAGCGTCGAGGACACCCGCGGCAACCTGGACATGTAACTTCGTCGGCGTGGTCGCACCGAATCCTGAGTTCCGGCAGCTGGTTCGCGCCCTGGTCGAAGGCCAGTGGCGCGAACCGGTGGTCGTGGTCCACCTCGGCGACGTCGAGCCCGGCTTCGAGGTGCCCGGCAGGCGCAAGGACGGCACGGTCAAGGGCAAGCGCCTGATCCGCCGGTTCTTCTGGAACCTGGTGCGGGTCCCGGTCGGCGGCGTGGTGAGCCTGTTCCTGTCCGTGCTCGGCGGCGGGGTGGCCAACATGTTCGAGCGGTCCGGCTCGGTGCGCGGCCCGGCCAACGCCCGCGCGCTCGGGCTGGTGGAGGCGGCGATGGCGGCGGAGAACGCGTGGCTGGTGTTCTCGCCCTCGCACGTCGGCGTGGTCGACACCGGCCCCAGTTTCGGCACCCCGGCTGACAACGGTCCGCCCGCCCTGCGCTGGCACGAGGCGGCCCCGCACGGGCCACGGGTCAAGCCGTACCAGCAGGAGCTGGTGTGGCCGGACGGGTCGGAGTTCCGCTTCCACCTCACCGCGGAGGAACGGGCCGTGCTCAAGCAGGGCTGACCGTTTTCGCTGGTCACCGGCTGGGCAGTTGATCAGCCCTGCGAGCAGTGCGCCGCCGTCGGATCGAGGTTGACCACCTCCCGGCGGCGGCGCAGCTCGGCCACCCCGAGGGTCAGTGCGATGAGGGTGAGCAGGGCCGCGCACAGCATGGAGATGGTCAGCGCCAACGGGTAGTCGCCGGTGCTGAGGCTGATCGCGGTGTGGAAGACCGCGGCCAGCAGCGCGGTGCCGACCGCGGTGCCCAGGCGCTGCCCGGTCTGCAGCGCGCCACCGGCGACCCCGGCCATCGAGGTGGGCACCCGCTCCAGGGTGAGCGTGGTGTTCGGCGAGATGACCATGCCGCCGCCGATTCCGCCGATGAGCAGCGGCAGCGCCACCGCCCAGCCGACGGACTCCGCGGGCACCAGCAGGGCGAGGGCGGCCACCGCGAGCATGCAGCCCAGCACCAGGCTCAGCCCGATCACGGTCAGCCTGCGGCCCCAGCGCTCCACCAGGCGGCCGGCCACCACCGCCGAGACCGCTGAGCCGACCGCGAACGGGGTGACCGCCAGCCCCGAGGCCAGCGGCGTGAAACCCAGGCCCTGCTGGAAGAACATGGCGAAGACCAGCCAGATGCCGGTGAACGCGCAGAAGTACACCGCCCCCAGGGTGGCGCCGCTGGCGAAGCCCGGGGTGCTGGTGAACAGCCGCAGGTCCAGCAGCGGCGCCCGGTCCAGGCGCACCAGGCGACGTTCCCACCAGACGAACGCCGCGCCCAGGGCGATCGCGAGCAGGAACAGCCACCACACCGTGCCCAGCCCGCCCTGCTCGGCCTCCAGGATCGGGAACAGCACGCACACCACGGCCAGCCCGAGCAGCAGCGCGCCGGTGAAGTCCAGCTCCCGGCCGATCCCGCGCAGGCTCGCCCGCGACTTGGGCAGCAGGTGCGCGGCCAGGCCCAGGGCCAGCGCGCCGATCGGCACGTTGACGTAGAACACCCAGCGCCAGCCCTCCGGATCGCCGAACACGGCCAGGATCACCCCGCCCAGGATCGGCCCGACCGCGGTGGAGATGCCGACCACCGCGCCGAACATGCCGAAGGCCTTGCCGCGGTCCGGGCCGCTGAACAGCTCCTGGATCAGGCCGGTGTTCTGCGGGGTGAGCAGCCCGCCGGTCATGCCCTGCAACAACCGGGCCACGATCAGCAGCTCCGGTCCCGGCGCGGCCCCGGCCAGCGCGCTGGTCAGCACGAAACCGGTGAGCGCGATCAGGAACATCCGCCGCCGCCCCAGCGCGTCACCCAGCCTGCCGCCGAAGACCAGCACCAGGCCGAAGGTGAGCGCGTAGCCGGAGATGACCCACTGCACGCCGCCCGCGGAGGCGCCCAGGTCGCGCTGGATCGAGGGCAGGGCCACGTTCACGATGCTCACGTCCAGCAGCACCATGAACCCGGCGGTCAGCGTGACGGCAAGCGCCTTCCAGCGGCGCGGGTCCGGAGTGCTGCTCTGCTGCGCGGATGAGGTCACCCGGACATCCTCGCCCGAGTGCGGCCGGTCGGCATGTCCGGAAAACAGCTGGTGCGCGTGAGGTCACGGGCGGAATGCCCCGGCCGGGCGACCGCTGGGGAACTCACCGCCGGGTCAGGCGCGCGCTGACCGCGACCGCGCTTTCCGCACGTCACCGGAAGCTCGGCCGGGCGCGTTCCCGGTTGCCGCGGCGAACCCGCGCAGGTGGGCCAGCGCGCCTTGCAACGCGGCCGCGAGGTGCTGGCGGGAGCCGGTGGCCCGGTGCACCACCACGCCGCCTTGCAGCGTGCAGACCATCATGGCCGCCAGCGCGTCCGGGTCGGCGGTGGGCAGCAGGTCGCCGCGCGCTCGCATCGCCCTGAGCCCGTCAGCTTGCAGCTCGATCAGGTCCTGGTAGGCCCGACCGGCCAGGCGGCGCAGGCGGGGTTCGGGCTCGATGGCCCGCCCGGCCAGGGAGGCGAACTCGCCGGCCTGGTCCAGTTGGTGGCTGGTGCTCAGGTCGTCCACCCAGGACTGCCAGCGTGCCCAGGTGTCGAACTCGCCGTAGCGGTGGCGGAGGTGGGCCAGGCAGCGTTCGATCTGGCGGGCGGCGGCGGCTTCGAGCAGTTCCTCCCGGCCGCGCGGGAAGTAGTGGAACAGTTGGCCTTTGCTGGTGCCGGTGGCCTTGAGCACGGCGTCCAGCAGGAAGCCCTCCCGGCCGCGGGTGGCCGCGCCCTTTCCGGTGACCATGTGGCCAGCCTAGCTTTGGACTCGAAAGTCCAAAAAGTTCTGGCTAGCGTCGTGGGCATGAACCTCAACGGGCCGGTCCTGCGGCGCTTCGTCACCCGGTTCAACGCGCTGGTGCTGGCGCTGCGCGACTCCCCGCGCTGGGGCGGGTTCCTGCGCAGGCACTTCACCGTGGTCACCTACACCGGCCGCCGGTCGGGGCGGACTTTCAGCACCCCGGTGGGCTTCCGGCGGAACGGCGAGATCGTCACCATCACGGTGGTGTTCGCCGGGGCGAAGACCTGGTGGCGCAACTTCCTCGGCGAGGGCGGCCCGCTGCGGCTGGAGCTGGACGGGACCGCCAGGGGCGGGCACGCGGTGGCCAGGCGGGTGGGCGGCGACCGGGTCAGCGTGGTGGTGAAGCTGGACTGAGCAGTCCACGCCGGAAGCCCTCGGCGACCGCGGCGGCCCGGTCCCGGACACCGAGCTTGGCGTAGATGTGCTGGAGGTGGGTCTTCACCGTGGCCTCGCTGAGGAACAGCCGCCGCGCCGCCTCCCGGTTGTTCACCCCGGCGGCGACCAGTTCCAGCACCTCCACCTCCCGGGGGCTCAGCGGCTCCTCCTCGGTCTTGGGCGCGCGCAGGCGGCCCAGCACCAGGGCGGCCACCGCGGGGGAGAGCACCGACTCGCCGCGGGCGGCGGCCTCCACCGCGCGGAAGAGGTCCGCGCGCGGGGTGTCCTTGAGCAGGTAGCCGGTGGCGCCGGCCTCGATCGCGGGCAGCACGTCGTGGTCGGCGTCGTAGGTGGTCAGCACCAGCACGTGCGCGGTGCTGCCGCACTCGCGCAGGGCCCGGATCGCGGCCACCCCGCCCATGCCGGGCATGCGCAGGTCCAGCAGGACCACCCTGGGCGCCAGCGCCTTGGCCAGGGTGACCGCCTCCGCGCCGTCGGCGGCCTCGCCGAGCACGGTGAACCGGGCGTCCCCGGCGAACATGCCGCGCAGCCCGTCCCGGACCACCGGGTGGTCGTCCACGATCAGCAGCGTGATCGGCTCAGACATCCCGCACCCCCACCGCGGGCACGGTGGCGCTGACCGCGGTGCCCGCGCCCGGTTCCGACTCGATCACCAGCGTCCCGGCCAGCCGGTCCACCCGCTGCCGCATCCCGCGCAGGCCGTAGCCGGAACCGTCCACTGTGGACTGGTCGAAGCCGTGGCCGTCGTCGCGCACGTCCAGGCTCACCACATCCTCCATATAGGACAGTGTCACGCCCGCCCGCCCGGCCCCGGCATGCTTGCCGACGTTGGCCAGGGCTTCCTGGGCGATGCGCAGCAGGCTGCCCTCGATCTCCGGGTGCAGCGGCCGCACCGGGCCGGTGGCGGTGAAGTGGGCCGGGATGCCGGTGATGGCGGACCAGCGTTCGGTGACCTCGGTCAGCGCGGTGCCGAGCCCGGCTTCGGCCAGGGGGTGCGGGTTGAGGGCGGCCACGGAGCGGCGGGCCTCGGCCAGGTTCTCCCTGGCCAGCTCGGCGGCGGTGCTGAGGTGGCGGGACCAGCGGGGCGCGGCGCCGGGTTCGGTCGCGGCCTGCTCGGCGGCCTGGAGCTGGGTGATGATGCCGGTCAGGCCCTGGGCCAGGGTGTCGTGGATCTCCCTGGCCAGCCGCTGCCGCTCCGCCCGCACCCCGGCCTCGTGCGCCTGCTCCAGCAACCGGGCCTGCAGCTCGGCGTTGTCGGCCATGCTGCGTTCCAGCCGCCGGTTCGCCTCGGCGAGCTCCTCCACCATGGTCAGCCGCTGGGCGCTGCGCGCGGTGATCACGTCGCCGAAAGTGCTGAACAGCACCACCATCAGCACGATCGCGGTCCACAGCAGCACGAACACCAGCCAGGCCAACGGCGAGTCCGGCAGGCCCCGGCTCAGCGAGCCCATGGACAGGAACCCGGCCGCGGCCACCCCGGCATACTTCCACCGGCCGGGCAGCAGGTGCCAGGCGTGCACGTAGCAGGTGAAGACGAACAGGCCGCCGTACCACTCCCCGCGCGAACCGAGCAGCGCCATCAGCACCAGCAGCCCGGCGAAGTAGACCGCCATCAGGCCGGAACGCTCGGCCCAGGCCGGGTGCAGGGTGACCCACCAGGCGATCCAGGCCCCGGTCAGCACGGCCAGCCCGAGGGTGACGGGCAGCTCGGCCGGGTCGGCGCGCAGCGCGCTGAGCGCGGTGGCCACCAGCAGCAGGAGGTAGGGCACGGCCTGGGTGCGGCGCACCACCCGCCGCTCCCACGCGTCCAGCTCCCGATGGTTCAGACCCACCGGAACAACCTAGCCGCCAGCACTCCCGCGATCAGCGCGAACACCCCCATCGCGAGCAGCTGACCCAGGCCCGGCGCGCCACCGGCCCAGGTGGTGGCCACGGTCTGGATGGTCGCGCCCAGCGGGGAGTGCCTGCCGATCGCGGCCAGCCAGTCGGGCATCTTCTCCCAGGGCGTCCAGAACCCGGCCAGGAACATCTGCGGGAAGAAGGACAGCGGCCCCAGCCCGCCGGCGGCCTTGGCGTTGGGCGCCAGCGCGGCCACCAGCAACCCGATGGAGAACAGCGCGGCGATCCCCAGCACCAGCGACAACGCCAGCCCGAGCGGGTTCCGCGGCGCGGGCAGGTCAAGCGCGAGCACCCCGACCACCGCGACCAGCCCCGTGGCCAGCACCGCGATCCCGGCCTGCACCAGCAGCTGGGCGCTGAGCAGGGTGGCCGGGCTGACCGGGGTGGTGGCCAGGCGGCGCAGCACACCGCGTTCCCGGTAGGCGGCGAGCACCGAGGGCAGGGTGAACAGGCCGAGCATGCCCAGCGCGATGCTCACCGCGAGGGCGGGCAGGAAGGTGAGTTGGGCGCGCAGGCCGCCGTCGGACGGGAGTGAGCCGCCGGAGAGGCCGAAGACGAGCATCAGCCCGACCGGGAGGGCGGCGACGACGAAGACGCCGGCCGGGTCGCGGAGGAAGAGGCGCAGCTCGGTGGCGGCGAAGGCGCGGATGGGGCTCATCGGGGCTCCAGGGCGGTGGGGGTGGAGGTGGGGGTGGTGGGGGAGGAGTCGGTGGGCGAGGCGGGGGTGGCTGGCATGGCGGGGGTGGGCGCGGGTGGCGCGGAGGTGGCCGGTGTGGCAGGGGCAGGCGCGGCTGGCCCAGCGGGGGTGGGCGAGGGCGGCGCGGAGGTGGTGGGGGTGGCCGGTGTGGCAGGGCCGGGTGCGGTTGGCGGGGCGAAGGTGGGCGAGGGTGGGGCGGCTGGCCCGGCGGGGGTGGGTGAGGGTGGCGCGGAGTCGGTGGGGACGGCCGGCGTGGCAGGGGCAGGCGCGGCTGAGGAGGCGGGGGTGGCCGGAGGAGTGCCGGTGCAGGTGGCCTTGGCGGGACTGGCGGGATTGGTCATGCGGCGGTCTCGGGTTCGGGTTCGATGAGGTGGTGGCCGGTGAGGGCGAGGAAGGCGTCGTCCAGGGTGGCGCGTTCCAGGCGGAGGTCGATCGGGATCACCTGTTGGGCGGCCAGGGCGGAGGTCAAGGCGTGCAACAGGTTGCCGTGTCCGGTGACGGTGACCTCCGGGCCGTCTTGGCGTACCGCGCGCACCTCCGGCAGGGTGGTCAGCGGGTGTGGGTCCAGGGGCGCGGAGGGGCGGAAACGCACGGTCTGCTCGCTGTCCACTGTGGACATCAGTCCGGCTGGGGTGTCGATCGCGGCGACCCGGCCGGCGTCCAGCACCGCGATCCGGTCGCAGAGCCGTTCCGCCTCGGTCATGAAGTGGGTGACCAGCAGCACCGTGACGCCCCGGTCCCGGATGCCCTCGATCAGCGCCCAGGTGTCCTTGCGCGCCTGGGGGTCCAGGCCGGTGGTGAGCTCGTCCAGGACGGCGATCTCGGGGTTGCCGATCAGGGCCAGCGCGATGGACAGGCGTTGCTGCTGGCCGCCGGAGAGCTTCTCGAAGCGGGTGTTCGTCTGCTTCGTGAGGCCGAGCTCGGCGAGCAACTGCTGCCAGGGCAGGGGGTTGGGGTAGAAGGTGGCGTAGAGCTGGAGCGCTTCGCGGACGGTGATCCGGTCGGGCAGGCGGCACTGCTGGAGCTGGGCGCCGACCTTGGCGCGCAGGGCGGGGCCGTCGCGCTGGGGATCCAGGCCCAGCACCGAGATCCGGCCGCGGTCGGGGCGGCGCAGGCCCTCCACGCACTCCACCGTGGTGGTCTTGCCCGCGCCGTTGCGGCCCACGATGCCGAAGATCTCGCCGCGCTCGACGGTGAAGGACACCTCGGCCACGGCCACGTGGTTCCGGTAGCGCTTGTGCAGGGCGTCGACCTCGATGACTGGCATGGGATGAGCTTGTCCTGTGCCAGTGCGGCACGGCATCACTCGGATCGGTGGACCGGGAGGGCGGCTGGTTGACCGGGAATCAGCTGATCGGTTGATGCGCCAGGCCGTACAGTTGGTGAGGTGGGGGCGAGACTGGCGATCATTGGCGCGGGTCCGGCGGGACTGGCCACGGCACGGGCGGCGCGGGCGGCCGGACTGGAGCCGGTGCTGTTCGAGCGGGAGACCGAGCTGGGCGGGGTGTGGCGGCCCGGCGACGGTGCGGCCTGGGCCGGCATGACGACCAACCTGTCGCACCAGCTGTGCTCGTTCTCCGAGCAGGTCTGGCCGGAGCGGACCAGGGACTTCCCGTTCCAGGGCGAGGTGCACGGGTACCTGTCCGCCTACGCGAGTGGGCTCGGTCCGCGTTACGGCTGCGCGGTCACCGAGGTCGCGCCCTCGGGTGGCGGCTGGGCGGTGACCTGGACCGAGGCGGGGCGGGAACATCGCGAGGTCTTCGACACGGCGGTGCTCGCCTCCGGGGTGTTCTCCCGGCCCTGGCTGCCCGAGCTGCCGGGGCGATTTGACGGGGAGTCACTGCACAGCAGCCGGTACCGGGGTGCGGAGCGGTTCGCGGGCAAGCGGGTCGCGGTGGTGGGGATGTCCTTCAGCGGCACCGAGATCGCGGCTGAGCTGGCCGGGGCGGGGGTGGCGACCACGGCGGTGACCGGCAGGCCGTTCTGGATCCTGCCGCGCTACGAGGACGGTGTGCCGCGCGACCTGCGCGGTATGACCCGCCACCGTCAGCAGGAGCGGACCCGGCTGCCGAGGGCGCAGGCCAACCGCGCGGCGAACACCCGCTACGACGCTCTGGGCGGCAACCCTGGTCAGTTCGACGCCCGGCTCACCCTGGACCCGTCCTCGACCGAGCCGCCGCACCTGGTCACCTCCGACCGGTTGCCCGGCCTGCTCACCGACGGCGCGCTGCGGATCGCGGTCGGCCAGGTGACCGCGTTGTCGCACAACGGTTTGGTGCTCATTGATGGGTCCACTGTGGACTGTGACGCGGTGGTCTGGTGCACGGGCTACCGGCCCGAGCTGCCGCTGCCCGCGCCGCTACTGGCCGAGGTCTCCTTCGCCGACGACTGGTTGCAGCCGATCCTGTTGCACGGCTGCACCTTCCACCCCGCGCTGCCCGGACTGGCCTTCGTCGGCGTGTACCGCGGGCCGTTCTTCGCGGTGATCGAGCTCCAGGCCCGCTGGGCGGTCGAGGTGCTCTCCGGCGCGATCCCGCCCCCTGCGCCGGAGGTGATGCGGGCCGGAATCCAGGCGGAGCTGGACATCCGGCTGGCCCGGCCGCGGCCGCAGTTCCCGCACGGCGACTACGTGGGCTTCGCCGACCGGCTGGCCGGGGAGTTCGGGGTGCTGCCGTCGCTGGATCCGGCGGGGGAGTGGTACGAGCAGCTCTGGCACGGGCCGGTGGTCGCCGGGCACTACCGGCTCAGCGGTCCTGGCGCGAACCCGGAGCTGGCCGCGCGGCAGTTACGATCGGCGTGGGAGCGGATCGGGAGGAGGCCGGGGTGAACGTCAGCGCGCAGCAGCTGTTCGCCGCGCTGCCCGGCGAATGGCGGTTCAGCCGGGTGATCACCGGGCAGGGCACCGCGAGCGGCTTGGCCCGGTTCCAGCCCGCCGGAGCAGACGAGCTGCACTACCGCGAGGACGGCACGCTCACCCTGGACGCCGGCTACACCGGGCCCGCCTACCGCGAGTACCGCTACCGGCTCGACGGCGAGGCGCTCCAGGTCTGCTTCCCGGACGGCCGGATCATGCACACCCTGCGCCCGGACGCCGAGGCGGCCACCCACCTGTGCGGCGCGGACGTCTACACCGGCCACTACCGGCTGGCCGACCCGGACACCTTCCACATCTCCTACGAGGTGGCCGGGCCGCACAAGGACTTCACCATCGCCACCGTGTTCCGGCGGGTCACCGGCTGAGCCTGCGCCGGACCTCCTTGGCCGCCAGGTACTCGGCCACATCGGAGTAGCGCTCGGACTGGTTGGCGAACTCCACGTACGCCTTGGCCCGCACCAGCCAGTCCACAGTGGACGGACGAACCTGGGCGAGGGCCTGTTCCAGGTGGGCCATCCGCAGCGGTGGCTCCGCGCCGGTGCGCAGCGCCTCGTCGATCACCGCGTCGATCGCGCGCTCGGTGACCGCGCGCAGGTCCGCGCCGCTGAACAGCGCGGTCGGCTCGGCCAGCCTGCCGGGGTCCACGCCGTCGGTGGGCGCGGCGGCCAGCAGCACACGCAGGATCTCCGCGCGGGCCGGGGCATCCGGCGGCGGCACGAACACCACCCGGTCGAACCGGCCGGGTCGCAGCATCGCCTCGTCCACGTCCCACGGCGCGTTGGTGGCGGCCAGCACCAGCACCCCGTCGTTGTCCGAGCCGATCGCGTCCAGCTCCTGCAACAGCACGTCCACCAGCCGGCGGGCGTCGGAGCCGTGGTGCTTGTGCCGGGCGAAGGCCAGCGCGTCCAGCTCGTCCAGGAACAGCACGCAGGGCGCCTGGGCGCGGGCGGTCTCGAAGGCGGCGTGCAGGTTCTGCTCGGACACCCCGAGGTAGGGGTCCATCACGTCCTCGATCCGGACGTTGACGAACGGCAGCCCGCACTCCCCGGCGGTGGCACGGGCCATCATGGTCTTGCCGCAGCCGGGCGGCCCGTACAGCAGCACGCCGCCACCGGTGCGGCGGCCGTACTTGGCGTAGAGCTCCGGCCGGGACAGCGGCAGGATGATCATGCGGTGGATCAGCTGCTTGACCTCGGTCATGCCGCCGATCTGGTCGAAGGTCAGCGTTTCCGCCCGCGCCGCCGGACCCTCCGGCCGCTCACCGGCACGCCCCTCGGCGGTGACCCTGATCGCGCCGCGCGCGGTGAGCAGCTCGTCGACCAGCCGTTGCAGCTTGCCGACGCCCTCCACGATCCCGGCCTGCCTGGCGTGTTCCAGGCAGGCGCGCAGCAGCGGCAGCCGCTGCTCGGCCGCGGCCAGCTCGCCGATGTGCACCAACGACTCGGTGAGGTCGGCGTCGTGGTGCAGCAGCCAGTCGTACTCGTCCAGCGCCGCTGAAGTCTGGCCCGCGTTCGCCAGCTCCTCGGCCAGCATCAGCCGCAGCATGGGGTCCTCCGGACTGGCCGCGACCGCGCGGCGCAGCGACTCGATCCGGTGCTCGCTCATCGGTTCCGCTCCAACCAGCGGCGCACCAGCGGCGGCGCCACCCACGAGTAGACGCAGTAGAGGACCCAGATCACGGTCAGCCCGAGGGCCAGCGGCAGCAACCCGGCCGCGCGCAGGCCCAGCAGCACCAGCATGAAGCCCAGCCACAGCTTCATCGGCCCGATCCGGTACATCAGCCGCAGCGGCCGCAGCGCCGGGTGCGCGGCCACCCTGGCCTCGCGGGCGGCCGCGACGTAGGCGGCGTTGCCGGGTTCGGCGGCCGCGGCCGCCCGGAAGGACCGGTAGGCCTGGTCCACGTCCCCGGTCTGGGCCGCGGCGTTGCCGTGCATGGCCCGCGCCGCGGTGGAGTCCGGGTCCTGCGCCAGGGTGTCCGCGCTGTGCCGCACCGCCTCGGCGTCCTGGCCGCGGGCCAGCGCGATCATCGCCCGGACCTGGCCGGCCGCCTCCAGGTGCGGATCGTGGTGTGCGGCCCGCGCGACCAGCCGCTCCGCCTTGTCCACCTGCCCGGCGGACAGGCACAGCCGCGCGTAGTCGCAGAGCAGCTGCGGCTGTTCCGGGTCCTGGTGCAGCGCGGCCAGCAGCGCCTCCTCGGCCGCCGGCCACTGGCCCAGCTCGTGCCGGGTGTTGCCGAGCACCTGCAGCAGCGGCAGGTCCGGCCCGAACCGGCTGATGCCGTCGGCGGCGACCCGGGCCGCCTCCTCGTTGCGGTCCAGCATCCACAGCGCGCTGGCCCGGAACACCGTGGCCGGGTAGCCGACCGCGTCCTCACCGGGCAGCTGGGCCAGCGCGTCGAGCGCGCGCTCGGGCTGGCGCACCGACATCCAGTGCCGCACCAGCGCGAAGGTCTCCTCGCTCATGCCGTCCACACCACCACGGCCACCAGCAGCGCCTCCGGGACGCCGCAGCCGAACACCGCGCCGAAGCCGGGTCCCCACAGCGAGGCGTGCTCACCGCCGCGCAGCTGGAACACCCGCTCCGCGGTGTGCTGGAGGCGGGCCTGGGCGAAGTAGCCGAGCAACGCCACCGCGCGGATGATCAGCCGCAGCGCGTTGAGCGCCACCAGGTCGGCGATCAGGTGCGCCAGCACGAGCTCCGTGGCCAGCGCCACCCCGCCGATCAGCAGCACCAGCCGGCGCTCGCGGGCGGCCATGCCCAGCTTGCCGGAGTTGAGAAAGGCGATGGTGGTGACCGCCAGCACGCCGCCGAAGAACGCGACATAGGCCTGGCTGCTCACCCGCCACGGCCGTGCGGTCCCGGCTGACGTGCGAATCGTCGGCCGGAGAAGATCGTCGGACACCCTGCCCCCTCCAGTTCCGCCGAAAGCGTAGTCGACGGCTCTACCCTGTTCCGGTGACGCGGCGAAGTGCGGGCATCCTGGTCCACCGCAGGGGCGAGAACGGGGTGGAAGTCCTGCTCGGACACATGGGCGGCCCGTTCTGGGCGAGCAAGGACGAGGCGGCCTGGTCCATCCCCAAGGGCGAGCACACCGAGGACGAGGCGCCGGAGGCCGCGGCCCGGCGGGAGTTCCTGGAGGAGCTCGGGCTGCCCGCGCCGGAGGGGGAGCTGCTGCCGCTGGGCCAGGCGCGGCAGTCGGCGAAGGTGGTCGCGGTGTGGGCGGTGGAGGGTTCGGTGGACCTGGACCGGGTGGTGCCGGGGACCTTCCGGATGGAGTGGCCGCCGCGGTCGGGGAAGTTCGCGGAGTTCCCGGAGCTGGACCGGGTGGCCTGGTTCGACCTGGAGACCGCGGCGGTGAAGCTGGTCAAGGGACAGCGGGTGTTCCTGGCGCGGTTGGCGGAGCTGCTGGGCTGAACGGCAGCTTGCTGTCACGAGTTGGCCAAAACCGGGGAGGGCTCCCCAGGCTGGTGTCCACAATCAGTGACGGCAACAGCCCGATCCGCGACGGAGGAGCCCGATGGACTACCCGACACTCCCGGTGCCGGAGCCAGCCCCCGCGCCGGAACCGGGCTGGGCCCCGGAGCCGCCGCCCCCGCCCCGCCCGCAGGACCCGTTGGCGGTGGCGCTGGGCAACGCCTCCCTGCTGAGCGTCGGCTACTTCCTGATGCGCAGGGTCAGGCTCGGCGTGATCACACTGCTGATCACTCTGGCCCTGGTCGCGGCGCAGGCCGGGACGGTCCGGGAGACCTGGCTGGAGTTCACGCTGCTCGGCTGGTGGCTGCTGCTGGTCTGGCACGGCTGGTTCTTGGCCCGCCGCGCCGAGCCGGTGGTGCGCAAGGGCCAGCGGCTGTGGGCGCTGGCGACCGCGCTGGTGGTGCTGCTGGTGGTCGGGTTTCTGCGGTTCGACGCGGCCGGGATCGAGCGGGAGGTCACGGCGGCCAAGGAACGCGGGGACTGCGGGCAGGCGTTGTCCGCGTTGGACCAGGTCGGGTTCGGGCACCGGGTGGCCGATGCGCCGCTGACCGTGCGCGGGGAGCAGACCGCGGATGCTTGTCAGCGGTTGCGGCGCTCCGCTGACAAGCTCACCGCGGCGCTGACCGGGAACACCGAGGCGCTCAAGGCCGGGTTCGACGAGCTGGCCAACGTGCTGGCCAACCTGCCGGGCCACGAGAAGATGACCGACACCGTGCTCAACGCCTTCCTCGGGAGCCTGCCCGCGAAGAGTCCGTGCCACACCGTGGTGGTCACCACCTGGCTGCGGCAGCGGCAGGCCACCAAGAACACCCTGGACCGCGCCGCCGAGGTGGTGGACAAGCACGCGCCGCTCGCGCTGGCCGAGTGTGGGGACCTGATCATGGACGGCAAGCAGTGGGCGCAGGCCAAGGCGCAGTACCAGCAGCTGATCGACCAGTACCCCGGCCACGAGCTCACCGGCCGGGCCGAGGAGGGCGTGCGCAAGGCGACCCTGGCCATCGAGCTGGACAACGTGCGCGGCCTGCTCCGCGGCTCCAAGTCCGCTTACTGCGCCAGCCCCGCGCAGTACAGCGCGGCCCCGCCCTACGGCAAGGGCACCAACCGGGCGATCATGGCCGGTGAGGGCGAGTACACCGGCAGGCTGCCCGGCGAGTGGAAGACCGAGGACCCCACTCAGGCGGTGCTGGTGGTCTGCGCAGGCCGGAAGGAGTACGGCGCGATGGTGCGCAGCTGCCTGTACCAGAACAAGATGCTGCCCCGGGTCCCGCACAGCGTGGCCTTCCACAAGATCGCCATCCCGGTGCGGGCCTACGAGCTGCGCACCGGCAAGCGGGTGGTGGACGCCAAGGTGGAGGTCGGCGGTTCGGTCTGCCCCAGGGTGCTGCACTACCGGACCATCTTCAACGACGGCCCGCCGCCCTCCCAGGTCTACGTCACCGAGTCCGACAAAGAGGTGCACGACGCCTTCGGCTGGTTCATCAACCAGTGACCCGCCGGGCCAGCAGCCAGTCCACCAGCACCGTCAGCCCGAGCCCGAGCCCGCCGACGAGGCCGAGCGGGATGGCTTCCAGGCCGTTGACCAGCCCCAGCAGGTCGATCGGCAGCCACAGCAGCACCGACAGCGCCGCCGCGGCCGGGGCGATCACCAGCGCCCAGCCGCGGCGGCCCGCCGGGGTCGCGGTGCGCGGGGTGACCGTGGGCGTGGCGGCGGCCAGTGCCCAGCACAGCAGCCACAGCACGGCCAGGGCCAGCGCGCCGAGCACGACCACCCACAGCCAGACGGTGTCCGCGAACAGCCCCACCAGCACCGTGGTGACCAGGGGTGCGGCCGCGAAGCCGCCGAGCAGCACGGCCAGGGCGAGGCGGGCGTAGAGCGGGATGTGCCGCGCGGGGTCAGCCATTGAGGTAGGCCAGCACCGCGAGCACCCTGCGGTTGTCGTCCTCGGCTGGCAGCAGGCCGAGTTTGCTGAAGATGTTGTTGGTGTGCTTGGAGACCGCCTTCTCGGTGATGAACAACCGGGCGGCCACGGCGGCGTTGGACCGGCCCTCGGCCATCAGGCTGAGCACCTCGCGCTCGCGCGGGGTGAGCGCGGTGACCGGCTTGTCCCTGGAGTGCCTGGCCAGCAGCTGGGCGATCACGTCTGGGTCCATCGCGGTGCCGCCCGCGGCGACCCGCCGGACCGCGTCCACGAACTGCCCGACGTCGGCCACCCGGTCCTTGAGCAGGTAGCCGACGCCGCCCGCGGAGTCCGACAGCAGCTCGCGGGCGTAGAGCTGCTCGACGTACTGGGACAGGATCAGCACCGGCAGGCCCGGCAGCCTGCGCCGGGCCTCGATGGCGGCGCGGAGGCCCTCGTCAGTGAACGTCGGTGGCAGTCGCACATCGCAGACCGCCACGTCCGGTCGATGCCTGACGAGGGCTTCCAGCAGGTCACGGCCGTTGTCCACGGCAGCGACCACCTCGAAGTCGTGCGCCTGGAGCAGCCTGATCAGGCCGTCGCGGAGCAGGACGAGGTCTTCAGCGATGACGACACGCACGGGGCCATTCTGGATCACCGCCCCGCCGGGCCGAGATGGAACACCGCAAACTCGTCCAAAGACAGCTCTTCCGCGTCGCCGCCGACCGCCCTGCGCAGCCCGACCCAGCTGTCCCCGGAGCTGGACGCGGTGAACTCCACCGTGTGCGTGCCGGGCTCGGCGCGGGCCGGCAGCGGGGTCACCGTGACGTCCCTCGGCTTGCCGTCGGCTGCGTCCTCGCCGACCACCCAGCTGTAGGCGCCGCCCGCGGCCGCGTACCTGAAGCTCACCCGGTAGCGGTGGCCCGGCTCGAAGCGGACCGTGGCCGGGGTGGTCCGGTAGACCAGGTGCGCGGCGTACTCGAAGGACTTCAGGCTCCAGTCGCCCTCGATCACGTCGTCCACCGCCTTGCCATTCCAGCCGCGCTGGGTGAACGGGGCGTGCTTCTCGGCCAGGTGGGTGCGGGCGTCGGTGGGCGCGATCTCGCCGCCGGGCACGAACGGGCCCCAGCCCTGGTCGACCCGCTCGAAGTCCCAGCGGCTGCCGGGATCGGGGGCCTGGGTGATCCGCAGGTCGTCTATCCGGACCGCCGCGTCACCCTCGCCGACCCGGACGCCGACCTCGGTGCCACCGGTGCTGGTGAAGAACACCCTGATCCGCTGTGACTTCGTGCCCTTCTTCTCCTCGGAGGCCACGATGTTGGTCACCGTGGACCGGTCCAGCCGGGTTTCCTCGTCACCGGCGAACACGGTGACCGGCCTGGACTTGCCGGGCTCGACCTCCACCATCAGCGAGGCCGCGTACTGACCCGGCGGCAGCTGCGCCCGCTGGCTCAGCGTGGCCGATCCGCCGCGCACCACGGCTTCGCGCTGCCCGCGGTCGTTGGTCTCCACCTTGACCGCGCCGCTGTGCCGCCAGCCGGTGAGGTCGCCGGAGTCGAAGCCGGGGTTGGCGGTCGGCGTGCCCTCGCCGTAGCCCATCTTGGGCGCGGGTGCGGGGGTCTGGGCGGTGACCAGGTACGGGGTGCGCGCGTCGGCGGTGATGGTCACCTTCCCGTCGCGCACCGGCAGCGCGCCGACGTGCGCACGGCCGTCGTCGGTGAGCCGGTACAGCTGGAGGCTGGGCCACTTGGCCAGTGCGGGCGGCAGGGCCCAGGTGCTGGTGCCACCAGCGGGACTCCAGTGGTATGCCTTGTCCGGTGCGGCAGGCGACCAGGGCAGCAGATAGGCGCCGTTGTCATAGATCAGCCTTCCGTCCTGGTGGAACTGGCGCTTGCCGCCGGGCGCGGTCACCTTCAGCCCGCCGTCCAGCACAGCCTCCACAGTGGACAGTCGCTGCACCGGGAAGTGCTGGAGGTACTTGGTGGGCAGGTTCTGCTCGAAGGTGTTGGCCAGGAACGCCCGGTAGTCGGTCTCGCCGGTCCAGCCCTCGAACTCCACGATCCGCGCGCCCATCAGCAGCGGGTGGTGCACGAAGACGTCCTTCTGGTGGTTGCGGGCCAGCCGGATGATGGTGGAGTTGATGCCGCGGTGGGTCTCACTGCTGTAGTCGATGTCGGTGGCCCAGTGCGTCCACAGCGTCTCCCGCTCCAGCCGGTGCGACCACTCGGTGGCCATCTCCCAGCCCAGCTGCCGCACCTCGCGCTGCAACCGGTCCGCGGTCCAGCCGGTCTCCCGGAACACGTCGAAGTACAGGAAGTCCAAGCCGCCCTTGGTTTCCCGCTGGAGCTGGGCCAGCCTGCGCTCGAGGTCGCCGGAGGTCAGGTCGCGGCGCTGGTTGATCCGGTAGGACTGGTCCATCCAGGCCCACTGCTTGTTGTTCTTGTCCACCAGCGTCTCGGAGAAGGCCTTCGCCTCCGGGTAGGACTCGGTCGCGTTGACGTGCACGCCGAAGTCGGCGTTCCAGCGCTTTCCCTTCTCCAGCAGGGTGTTCAGGCCGCGCAGGCCGCCCGCCCGCTCGTTGTAGTGGCCGCCGTAGTCCGGGTGCGCGGCGTCGTGGCCCTCCGACTGGTAGCCCTTGAGCAGCACGAACTGGCCGAGGCCGTCGGTGGCCAGGTTGACCCGCTTGGTGTCGTCCAGGGTGCGGGTGAACGGGTGCGTGGCCGAGGAGGCGATGTTGAACGGGATCCGCTGCACCACCCGGTCCTTGGTGCGCTGCCAGCCCTTGGGCTGCCACATGATGTCCCGGAAGGCGATCGCCGCGTCCTGCCAGTCCAGCACACCGTCGCCGTTGCGCTCCCCGGTCAGCGTGACCTTGGCCCAGGGCGCGGGCTCGGTGTCCGGCGCGTCCTTGGCCCGGTGCGTCCACCGTCCACTCCAGACACTCACCGCGGGCCCGTCCGCGGTGGCCCTGGCCTGCCGCCAGATCCGGCCGTTCTCATCCGCGCCCGGACCGCCGTCCTGGTCGTAGGTGGAGTTGGTCTCGATCGCGGCGGCCAGCGTGCCGGTGCTGACCATGCCGTAGGCCGAGCCCTGCGGCTGCGCGTCCGGCTGGGTCTGGGCGTTGACCGGGTAGATCCGGTCGCCGTTGCCGTTCTTGTTCAGCTCCACCCTGGCCGCGGCCACCTGCGCGGCGGGGTCGGCGGCGCGCACGGTGAGCAGGTCGTGGCCGGGGATGTCGATGGTGCCCACCCGGAAGGCCGGGGTGTCGCGCACCTGGTCGATCCGGAAGGTCACGGTGCGCCCCTGGAGCGCCAGGCTCGCCGCCAGGCGCACGCCGGGCAGGTCGGGGAAGGTCAGCGCGTACCGCATCGCACCACCG
Organism: Crossiella sp. CA-258035; assembly: GCF_030064675.1. Taxonomy (GTDB): domain Bacteria; phylum Actinomycetota; class Actinomycetes; order Mycobacteriales; family Pseudonocardiaceae; genus Crossiella. The sequence continues at coordinate 5,123,055 of NZ_CP116413.1, read as the reverse complement.
GCCGGGCGGGCAGTGGCGCTGGTCCGGTAGTCGGTTCCGTTGAGCCGCAGCGAGGTCAGCGGCGCGGACCGGCCGTGCAGCACCGCGCCGGAGCGGCGGTCGGTGTAGCTGACCACCCGGGGGAACTCCGCACCCACGGCCACGCTCAGCTCGGCCGAGCGCAGGGTCAGCTCAGGTTGGGCGGCGGCGGCCGGTAGCGCGGGGGCGAGCAGGGTCAGGGCGGCGGCTAACACCACGGGGGACAGGCGGGTCGACACGGGCACCTCCACGATCGACTGCGCGAATGTGCTTGTTCTATGGCGCTAAACATCATTAGTCAACACTCAATCAATCAGGACTGAACAAAGCCGGGTCGGGACATGTGTACTGGCCAACGCTGGACAAAGCACTCTTACCTGCGGAAACGCCAGAAAATACGGTTGGTGCCATGAACGAGGCAGTCCAGCTGACCGCGGTGACCAAGGCCTACGGGCCGGTCCGGGCGGTCAACGGCGTCGACCTGAGCGTGCCCACCGGGCAGACCGTGGCACTGCTCGGTCCCAACGGCGCCGGGAAGTCGACCACGATCAACTTGATGCTCGGTCTGCTGGCCCCGGACTCCGGGCAGGTCAGGCTGTTCGGCGGCACCCCGGAGTCGGCGATCAGGGCCGGCCGGGTCGGCGTGCTGCCTCAGGACGCCAAGCTCATCCCGCGGGTCACCGTGGGCGAGCTTGTCGACTTCGTCCGGCGCGCCTATCCCTCTCCACTGCCGCTGGCCGAAGTGCTGGGACTCGCCGGGCTCACCGACCTGGCCACGCGCAAGGCCGACGCCCTGTCCGGGGGGCAGGCGCGTCGGGTGCAGTTCGCGCTGGCCATGGCCGGTGACCCGGAGCTGGTGGTGCTCGACGAACCCACCACCGCGCTTGACGTCGAGCACCGCCGCGAGTTCTGGTCCTACCTGCGGGCCTTCGCCGCCCGCGGCCGGACCGTGCTGTTCTCCAGCCACTACCTGGAGGAGGTGCAGGAGAACGCGGACCGGGTGGTGGTGATCTCGGCGGGCCGCACGCTGGCCGATGCCACCCCGGACGAGCTGCGCCGCCAGGTCGGCGGGACCACGGTGTCCCTGGACCCGCGCGGGCTCAACCCGGCGCAGCTGCACCGGCTGCCCGGGGTGCTCTCGGTGGCCATGCGCGGCGGCCGCGCCCATCTGAGCTGCGCCGACTCCGACGCCACCGTGCGGGGGCTGGCCGAGATCGGCGCGATCCACGAACTGGAAGTGACCGGAGCCGGACTGGAGGAGGCTTTCATGGCCCTCACCGCGCAAGATCGGACGGCCGTCTGATGCTGGGCTACATCCTCATCGAGTGCAAGCGCCTGGGCCGGGACACCGGGTTCCTGTTCATGAGCGTGCTCACTCCGCTGATCATGTACGTGGTGTTCAACAACCTCAACGTGGCCATCGGCCAGGACCCCACGCAGGCCGCGCTCTACACCATGATCAGCATGTCCGCCTTCGGCGCGATCAGCGGCGTGCTCAACAGCAGCATCGGCGTGGCCGAGGACCGGGCCATGGGCTGGCTGCGGCAGCTGCGGCTGACCCCGTTGTCCCCGTTGCGGATCGTGCTGGGCAGGGTGCTGATCTCAATGCTGCTGGCGCTGCCGCCGGTGCTCTCGGTCTGCCTGGCCGGGGTGCTGGTCAACGACGTGCAGCTGTCCGCTGGCCGCTGGCTGGCCGTGGTGGGCCTGCTGTGGCTGGGCACCGCGCCCTTCGCCGCGGCCGGTATCGCCATCGGCTACCTGCTCTCGGTCCGGGTGGCCCAGCTGGCCGGCATCTTCGTCTACATCGGACTGTCGCTGCTGGGCGGACTGTGGATGCCGCTGGCCGCCTTCCCGGACTGGCTGGCCGAGCTGGCCCGCTACACCCCGACCAACCGCTACGCCGACCTGTCCTGGCGGGTGGTCTTCGAGCAGGGGCCCTCGGCGGCCGGGATCGGCATCCTGATCGGGTGGCTGGCACTGGCCGCGGGCTTCGCGGTCTACGCATACCAGCGTGGGGGACGGCAGGCATGATCTACGGTGCGGGCATGCGCACGAGGCCGGTGACCGACCCGATCCACGGTCAGCTGCCACCGGTGGTGATGCTGCCCTGGCTGGCCTCCCTGCTGCTGCCTGCGCTGCGCGCCGACACCCTGGGCGCCACCGCGCTCGGGGTGTTCGCGCTGGCCTACGCGGCCGCGGTGTGGCTGCTGCTGGAACGGCGCGGCCCGCGCTGGCCGTCCATCGCGCTGGCCGTGCTGCTCACCGCGATCGCCTTGGTGTTCGCGACGAAGCTCGGCGAGTTCTGGTACCTGCCGATGCCGTTCGTGTTCGCGGTCTGGTCGCTGATCACCGTCGAGTACGGCGCGCCGCTGGTGAACGTGGCCGGTGTGGTGGTGGTGCACCTGCTCGGCGCGTGGGTGGGCAGCGACGCCGCGCAGATCGTGATCGGCGCCTTCCTCACCTTCCTGGCCGGCATGCTGACCTTCGTAGTGCTGCGGCTGGGCGGCGCGGTCCGCGAGCTGGAGGCGGCCAGGGAGGAGCTGGCGCACACCGCGGTCACCAGGGAACGGCTGCGCTTCGCCAGGGACCTGCACGACCTGCTCGGCCACACGCTCTCCCTGGTGGTGGTCAAGGCGGAGGCGGTGCGGCGGCTGATCCCGCGCGACCCGGCCGCGGCGGGGGAGCAGGCCGCCGACATCGAGACGGTGGGGCGGCGGGCGCTCTTGGAGGTGCGGCAGGCGGTCACCGGCTACCGCGCGCCAAGCCTGGCCGAGGAGCTGGCCGGGGCGCGGGCGGCGCTCACCGCGGCCGGGGTGGCCGCGGAGCTGCCCGAGCCGCGGGACCTGCCGGGGGAGGCGGGCGCGCTGCTGGGCTGGGTGGTGCGGGAAGGTGTCACCAACGTGCTCCGGCACGCGCGGGCCCGGCGGTGCGTGATCGAGCTGCGGCAACTGGAGGAACGGGTGGAGCTGAGCGTCACCGACGACGGGGACGGCTGGGCGGGCGGCCCAGGCAGCGGTCCGCACGAGCCGGGTGACGCGGTCGCCGAGGGCAACGGGCTGCGCGGACTGGCCGAACGGGTGCGCGCCGCCGGTGGCGAGCTCCTCGCCCAGGGCAACGCCGCGGGTTTCACGCTGCGGGTGAGCCTGCCGACCGGGGAGGCGTCGTGATCAGGGTGCTGCTGGCCGAGGACCAGGGCATGATGCGCGGCGCGCTGGCCCTGCTGCTCGGCCTTGAGGAGGACATCGAGGTGGTGGCCGAGGCCGCCACCGGCGACGAGGTACTGCCCAAGGCGCTGGAGACCCGCCCGGACATCGCCGTGCTGGACATCGAGATGCCCGGCCGCAGCGGTCTGGAGGCCGCCGCTGACCTGCGCGAACAGCTACCGTCCTGCCGGGTCTTGATCGTCACCACCTTCGGCCGCCCCGGCTACCTGCGCCGGGCCATGGAGGCCGGGGCCAGCGGGTTCCTGGTCAAGGACGGCCCGGTGGAGCAGCTGGCCGTCGCGATCCGCCGGATCCTGGCCGGTGAGCAGGTCATCGACCCCGGACTGGCCGCCGCGGCGCTGCGCTCGGGGCCGAACCCGCTCACCGAGCGGGAACGCGAGCTGCTGGCCGCCGCCGCGGACGGGGCCACCGTGGCCGACCTGGCCGCCCAGCTGTTCCTCTCGGAGAGCACGGTGCGCAACTACCTGTCCTCGGCGATCCAGAAGACCGGCACCCGCAACCGGATCGAGGCGGTGCGCGCCGCGGCCGACCGCGGCTGGCTGTGAAGGATACGCAGAGTGCCTGGCTGAACACGCGGGAAGTCCGAGTTGGACGGTCCCCGCGCGGTTTCGCTTGGCCCGCAACGAGAACCCGGGTCCGTGTCGCGAAGGGGTCCGGACAAAGCTGGGAGATTCCTAACCGAGACCGGGCAAACCCTGGCGAAACCTGCCCGGCACGAGTGAGAATCCGGGGAGATGATCGGCCCCCGACCCCCTGCGAGGAGCCTGGCATGACGACGGTCAGTCTGGACCACACCGCCGCGTTGACCAACAGCGCGTTCCGGACCACCGCCGCCCGTCGCGGACACTCCGCGCGCACCCCGAGTGCGGAGCGGCTGGCCCACCTGCGACACCGAGCCACCACCGTCGACGCCCTCGGCGACGGCCTGGTCGCGATGATGCACCGGCTCAAAGGCGAGGGCCGCGAGCTGTTCACCCGGGCCTGCCAGGACGGCATCGACTCGATCGAGAACCCGCCGGAGGAGCTGGTCGCGTTCTTCCGCGCGGTGGAGCGCACCCCCGCCTGGGTGGACCAGCAGCGGCTGCGCCGCGGCGCGGAGGCGGTCAGCCGCGGCGGCAAGCTGGCCGCGTTCACCCTCTGCGATGTCTACCTGGTGGTCGGCTTCCACTCCTTACGGGTGTGCAAGACGCTGACCTCCACCGGCCAGACCGGCAAGGCCACCAGCCGCCGGGTGCTCAACACCGCCAGCTGGTGGCTGGACGTGAGCACCCCGGGCAGCCTGGTCCGCGGCGGCGCCGGCTACGCGGCCGCGCTGCGGGTCCGCCTGGTGCACGCGCACATCCGCGACGTGCTGCTGCGCCGCGGCGACTGGGACCTGGCCGCCTGGGACCAGCCGCTCAACGACGCCCAGGCCAACCAGCTCACCCTGATGTTCTCCCTGGGCGTCATGGAGGCCACCCAGGTCCTCGGCATCCGTTACACCGCACAGGAACGCGCCGACATCCTGCACCTGTGGCGCTACGTCGGCTGGCTGGTCGGCATCGAGGAGGACATGCTCCCCGCCGACGAAGCCGAAGCCTGGCAACACCTCTGGGAACAGGCCGCCACCGAGCTGATCCCGGACGAGGACTCCCGCACCCTGGCCGCCGACCTGCGCGCGGCCTACCAGCGCCCCCGCCCCGACCAGAGCGCCCTGCGCGCCCGCTGGGCCGAACGCGTGCACACCGCGATCAGCCGGATCGTGATCGGCCCGGCCAGCGCCGACTCCCTCGGCATGCCCGACGACCCGGTCGCCCGCGCACTGGTCCGGGTGGCGGGTGCGGTGAACACCCTGGCCGAGCTGACCTACCGGCGCATCCCGGCCTTCCGCACCGCGCAGGCCGTGCACGGCCACGCCGCCCGCAAGGCCTACGTCGAGGTGCTCCGCGCCGCCCACGGCGACGGCAAGCCGTGACCCCGCAGGAGATGCTGGCGGTCGCGGTCGAGGAGGCCCGCGCCGGTCTGGCCGAGGGCGGCATCCCGATCGGGGCCGCCCTCTTCGGCGCGGACGGCACCCTGCTCGGCCGCGGCCACAACCGCCGCGTCCAGGACGGTGACGCCTCCACCCACGGCGAGACCGCCGCCTTCCGCAACGCCGGCCGCCAGTCCAGCTACCGGGGCACCACCATGGTCACCACGCTGTCCCCGTGCTGGTACTGCTCGGGCCTGATCCGCCAGTTCGGCATCAGCAACCTGGTGGTCGGCGAGTCCCGCACCTTCACCGGTCAGCACGAGTGGCTGGCGGAGCACGGGGTGCGGGTGACGCTGCTGGACGATCCGGAGTGCGTGGCGCTGATGACGGAGTTCATCGCGGCGAACCCGGAGCTGTGGCACGAGGACATCGGGGTGGACTAGCAAGGGGTTGCTGCTGTTCACCGGCCGGGCAACAGTCGTGCTTGGCGCCCTCCGCGTGCAGCCGCAGCACGATGTTCCTGACCCGCTGTCTGTCCATTGTGGAGCGAGGAGAAGAGCTCCAGGATCTCCTGCGCGGTCGACTGCTCATTCCGCGCCGCGTGCCCGCCACCTCGACCCGGTCCACCGCGCCCGCGGTCTGTGGCACCTGGGTGGTCTGCTGATCGCGCCCCGGCTGGCCCGCGGCGCCTCGGCGGAGCGCACACCGGGCCGTCTGAAGTTCCTGACACTTCCGGAAGTCGACGCGTAACGTTCGGCTCCGGTTCCGCGACGCACTGCCGGGACTGTCGAATCCCTGGGGGAGTTCGTGGTGGCGAACCAGACAACGACCGACGACCCGGCCCTGCGCATAGTCGATCCGCCCCGCTCGGCCTTCCGGCGGCGCCGGTTCCTGGTGCCCTTCTGGACAGCCGCGCTGATCGCCCTTTCGGGCACAGTCTCGCTGGTGGTCTCCGGCACGATCACGCTGCCGTTCAACCGGACGGTGGTGCTGGAGGGCAAGCTCGCCTCCAAGTCGGAGTTCTTCGCCGACGAGCAGGTCCGGCGGATCCTGATGCGGCACGGCATCCAGGTGCACCTGACCAAGGCCGGTTCGCGCGACATCGCCAACAACGACGTCAGTGCCTACGATTTCGTCTTCCCCTCCGGCCAGCCCGCAGCCAAGATCATCCGCGACCAGCGGCAGCGGGACCGGCAGTACTTCAAGGTGTACAAGCCGTTCTTCAGCCCACTGGTGCTGGCCACCTTCCGCAACTACGCCGAGGGCCTGGCCACCCGCAAGGCCGCCAGCAAACAGGACAGCGCGGACGGCAGGCAGGACTACTACTACAACCTGGTCATGCCGGAGTTCGTCCGGCTGATGGACGCCGGCACCAGCTGGCGGGAGCTCGGACCGGCCAACGGCAACCGGGTGCTCGCGCAGAGCTCGGACGTGTGCTGGTCCAACTCGGCCGGGGTCTACCTCGGCCTGATCGCCTTCGTGGCCAACAACAACCAGGTGCCGGTGACCGAGGCCGAGGCGCTGCGGCTGGCCGACCGGATCAAACCCTGGCTGACCAGCCAGGGCCTGGCCAACGAGGAGGTCGCCCGGCTGTACTTCGCGCCGGAGGGCAGGGGCCTGGCCCCGGTGGCGGTGATCTACGAGCACCAGTTCCTGGCCCACCAGCTCCGGGTCAAGGAGCAGACCGGCCAGCCGGACCACCAGCGGGTGCTGCTCTACCCGGAGGCGCAGCTGCAGACCGTGCCCGAGCTGATCGCGCTCACCGCGGGCGGCGCCCGGCTCGGCGAGCTGATCACCACCCACCCCGAGCTGCGCGCCCGCGCGCTGGCGCTGGGCCTGCGGGTGCTCGAACCCGACGGCACCCTGGCCACCGGTCAGCTCTCGGAGCTGTTGCAACGCAACGGGTTGCCGGTGCCGCAGACCGGGATCGGCGACACCGAGACCTTCCTGCCCTCGGTCCCGCTGCTGGAGAAGATGATCACCAGGGTGGGCGAGTGCCCCGAGGTGCCCCGATGAGACGCCTGGCCGCCGCCGCGTGCGTGCTGGCCCTGGCCGCCGCCTGCACCGGCAGTCCGCCGGAGCCGGTCCGGCTGTCCGTGCTGGCCAGCTCCGAGCTGGCCGACCTGGCCCCGGTGCTGGCGGAGCTGAAGCGGGACACCGGGGTCGACCTGGCCATGGACTACCGGGGCACGGTCGAGGCCAGCAACGCGCTCAACCCCGGCGAGTACCGGCACGACCTGGCCTGGCTGTCCTCCGACCGCTACTTCCAGCTGCGCACCCGCAAGTCCGGTCAGCACGGCCCGGCCCCGGTCAGCACCCGCACCATGCTCTCCCCGCTGGTGGTCGGCGTGAAAGCGAGCAAGGCCAAGCAGTTGCGGGCGAGCGTGCCCGGCGGCCAGCCGACCTGGGCCGACCTCGCGGCCAAGGCCGCCGCCGGTGAGTTCAGCTTCGGCATGGCTGACCCGCACGTCACCGGCAGCGGACTGTCCGCGCTGATCGGGGTGGCCACCGCGGCCGCCGGCACCGGGGTCTCGCTGCGGCCGGAGGACGTGGCCTGTGACAAGCTGCGCGGCTTCTTCACCGGCCAGGCCTTCACCGCCAACAGCACCACCGGCCTGGCCACGGAGTACGTCAAACGGCAGGACCAGGTCGACGCGCTGGTCAACCACGAGTCGGTGCTGCTGTCCCTGCAAGCCGGCGGACAGCTCAGGGAACCGCTGGAGATCCTCTACCCGCGGGACGGCATCGTCCTGTCGGACTACCCGCTGCTGTTGCTGGACAACGCCAAACGCGCCGCCTACGACAAGGTGGCCGAATGGCTGCGGTCCGAACGCGCACAGCGGATGATCATGGAGCGGACCGCGCGGCGGCCGATCGACCCCGCGCTGCCGCGCACCGAGGCGCTGCGCCCGGAGATCGGCAACTCGCTGTACTTCCCGGACCGGCAGGAGGTGGTGGACACCCTGCTCGCCGCCTACGACCGGGCCACCTCCGGCGCGGGCAGGCAGGTGGTGTTCGTGCTGGACTTCTCCGCCTCCATGGCGGGCAACCGGATCGAGGAGCTGCGGGCGGCGTTCCGGGAGCTCAGCGGCGCGGGCGGGTTCGACCGCTTCCACCGCGGCGAGACCATCACCGTGCTCCGCTTCGCCGGGCAGGTGCTGGAGGAGCAGACGGTCACCGTGTCCGGCCCCGACGACCTGGACCCGGTCAACCGTGCGCTGGCCACCGGCGGGCTGGGCAAGGGCACCGCGATCTGGTCCGCGCTGGCCCAGGCATACCGCACGGTCAAGGGCCCGGCCTCGGTCGTGCTGATGACCGACGGCGAGAACAACACCGGCATCGGCCTCGAGCAGTTCCTGCGCGAGCGGGAAACCCTGCCCGCCGAGGCGAAGTCGGCGCCCACGTACGCGATCCGCTTCGGCTCGGCCGACCCGGCGGAACTGACCAGGGCCGCGCGCGCCACCGGCGGCCGCCTGGTCGAGGCCGCCCAGACCTCGCTGCTCGCGGCGGTGAAGGAGATCCGTGGCTGTGGATAACGAGCTCTGGTGGTCGGTCTGGGGTTTCTGGGCCGTGGTCTGGCTGGTCACCGCGCTGGCCGTGCTCACCATGCTGGTCGCCCTGGCGCTGGCGGTGCGCGCGAACCGCCGCCCCGCGGTCTTCCCCGACCTGGCCTTCTACCTGCACGAGAAGTCGGTGATGAACCTCTACCTCTCCGGCGGCTACGGCGACGCGCTGCGCCGGGAGGTGCGGGAGAAGGTGGACACGGCCAAGTCCCGCTGGTTCGGCTTCAAGGTCCTCCGCGGCGGCGCGGGGGCGGGCCACACCGCGGGCCGCGAGGTGGTCGTCCGCTACATCGCGCAGAACCAGCCCATCGCGGTCATCGGCGACGTGCTGCGCGCCCTGGAGTCCGCCGACGGCGTGGTGCACGTCGACCTGCGCCGCCGCACCATCCGCCGCAACCCCGCCCTGACCAAGGCCCTGGCCACCCTCGACCCCGACACCACCGGCGAACACGCCCACCTGCGCCACCTGGACCGCTACGTCTCCATCCGCGGCCAGTTCCGCCTGCTCAACCGCACCGGCGCGCCCGCGACCTTCCAGGCCGCCTACGGCACCCCGGAGTCCCCGGCCACCACCGCCACCATCCGCCTGGACTGCCATCCCGACGACCTGCGCTACGACCAGGTCCCCGACGGCTGGTTCCAGGCCCGCTGCCTCGGCAAGGTCCAGTCCTGGCAACACGACACCCAGGAACTGGTCGTCCTCCCGATCGCGATCTTCCAGTAACCCGCGTGTTGGCCGATCTCGCACGCAGTGTTGGCCGAAGTCGTACGCAGTGTTGGCCGATCTCGTACCGGGTGTTGGCCAGTCGGCCCGGCTCGACGTGCAACTTCGGCCAACACCATGTACGACTTCGGCCAACACTGCGTACGACTTTGGCCAACACGCCGTCCCGGAACGGCCAACACGCGGGTGGGGTCAGACTGCGGCCAGGGCGCGGCGGATGCGGGTGAAGGGCTTGGCGCGGTTGAGAGCGAGGGCGGCCACGGTCCGGCCCTCGCGTTCGTAGACGGCCAGGAAGCTGCGCGAGTCCGGTTCGCCCTCGGCGATGCGGACCTCATCGCCCGGCCGGGTGTGCCCGGCGAACTGGATGCGCACCCCGTACTGGTCGGACCAGAAGTACGGCGCGCTGCGCCCGGTGTGCAGGGTCCGCCCGGCCAGCAGGTTGGCCACCGCGACCGTGGGCTGTTCGGCGGCGTTGGTCCAGTGCTCGACCCGGCGGCCGGCCAGGTTGGCCACGTCGCCGACCGCGATCACGTTGGGCAGCCTGGTCACCCCGCCCGCGTCGCAGCTGACGCCGTTGTCCAGGGGCAGTCCGGAACCGTGCAGCCAGCCGGTGCTGGGCCGGACGCCGATGCCGACCACCACCACGTCGGCGGGCAGGCGGCGGCCGTCGGCCAGTTCCACCCCGGTGACCCGGCCCTGCCCGAGCAGCCCGCCCACCCCGACCCCGCAGAGCAGCCGGACGCCGTGGTCGGCATGCAGGCCGAGGCAGTGCGCGGCCATCTCCTGGCCCAGCACCGGAGCCAGCGGCAGGGGAGCGGCCTCCACGATGGTCACGTGCAGGCCGAGCGCGGCGCAGCTGGCCGCGACCTCCGCGCCGATGAAGCCCGCGCCGACCACCACCACCCTCGGCGAGCCCTGGACCAGGTCGGCGCGCAGCGCGACGGCGTCGTCCAGGGTGCGCAGCACGTGCACCCCGGCCAGGAACTCCGCGCCGGGCAGGCTGCGCGGGGTCGCGCCGGTGGCGATCACCGCGCCGTCGCAGCGCAGCCGCCTGCCATCGGCCAGCTCCAGCGCGCCCAGGCCGGGGGAGAGGTGGCTGACCGTCTGGCCGAGCAGCCATTCGGCGTCCAGCTCGGCCAGCTCGGACTCCTCGGCCAGCGCGAGGTCCGCCGGGCCGATGGTGCCGAGCAGGAAGTTCTTCGACAGCGGCGGCCGGTCGTAGGGCCGGTGCGACTCCGCGCCGATGATGGTGAGCCGCCCCTGGAAACCCTGGTCCCGCAACGCCCGCGCGGCCGACAGGCCGGCCAGCGCGGCGCCGATGACCGCCACGGATCTCATGCGACGCCCTGCTCGGCCGGTCTGTGCAGGTAGATCACCCCGTCCGCGACGCTGACCCGGTGCGTGCGCACCGGCTTCTTCGCGGGCAGGCAGGTCGGGCGGCCGGTGCGCAGGTCGAAGCTGGCCGCGTGCAGCGGGCATTCCACGAAGCAGCCCTCCAGGTAGCCCTCGGCGAGGCTGGCGTCCTGGTGGGAGCAGGTGTCGTCGATGGCGTACAGCTCGCCGTCGACGTTGAACACGGCGACCGGCACATCGGCCAGCAGCCGCACGGCCTCTCCTGGGGGCAGTTCGTCGAGGCGGCAGACGGCGATCATCACGCCCTCCATGGCGGGGTAACGGAGTGGGAGGTGTTGCGTAGTGCGCGACGCGATGTGCTATGCGCAACAGCGTCCGTCCCGCTGCCCGGTCCCGTCAAGAGGTGAAACCGGCGAAATGTGTTGCCAACGCGTTGCGCGTTTGGACGGCGTCCGTTCGGCAGAGTGGTTACCGTGGGGTTCATGCCCAGCGATTGCGACCGCGAACCCCGTGCCGCCGGTTCGGTGCAGTCCGTCGACCGGGCGGTGAGCGTGCTGGAGATCCTGGCCAGGGACGGCGAGGCCGGGGTCACCGAGATCGCCGCCGAGCTGGGCGTGCACAAGTCCACCGCCTTCCGGCTGCTCGGCGTGCTGGAGGACCGGGGGCTGGTCGCGCAGACCGAGGACCGTGGCAAGTACCACCTGGGCCTGGGCATCATCCGGCTGGCCGGAGCCACCGCGGCCCGCCTGGACATCACCCAGCAGAGCCGCCAGGTGTGCGCGGAGCTGGCGCAGGAGGTGGGCGAGACGGTCAACGTGGCCATCTCCGACCTGGAGGCCGCGGCCGCGGTCAACGTCACCCAGGCCCGCGGCACCGCGGCGGTGAGCAGCCAGAACTGGGTCGGCAGGCGCACCCCGCTGCACGCCACCTCCAGCGGCAAGGTGCTGCTGGCGCACATGCGCCCGGACGAGGTGCGCCGGGTGCTGGGCCGCCGCCTCGAGGGCTTCACCGACCACACCATCACCTCCACCCGCAGGCTCCGCGAGGAGCTGGTCGTGGTCGCGCAACGCGGCTTCGCCTCCTGTGTCGAGGAGCTGGAGATCGGGCTCAACGCCCTCGCCGCCCCGATCCGGTCCTACGAGGGCGCGGTGATCGCCGCGATCAGCATCTCCGGCCCGTCCTATCGACTCACCGAAGAGCGCCTGCCGGAAGTCGCCGAACAGGTGGTGGCCGCCGGCGCCGAGGTCTCCAGGCGGATGGGCTGGGCCTGAGCCCGGATCCCTTGTCGTAACAGCGGGTTCACCTGCCTGGGCACCGCTGCGCCATCAGCGGGACCCGGTCTTGACAAGGCTGCCCGCACGGCCGCACCGTGTTTCGCATCGCACAACCCGGTGCGCGATACGCAACTCCGTCCACCACCCCGCCGCCGGGCGGAGAGGAGTCAGCCGTGCAGCCGAACGTGGTCGTCATCGGGGCCGGGATCGTCGGCTGCGCCCTCGCTGACGAGCTGACCGAGCGGGGCTGGACCTCGGTGACCGTGCTGGAGCAGGGACCGCTGTTCGCCGCGGGCGGCTCCAGCTCGCACGCCCCCGGCCTGGTGTTCCAGACCAACCCGTCGAAGACGATGACCGCCTTCGCCGCCTACACCGTCCGCAAGTACGACCAGCTGACCCTGAACGACCGGTGGTGCTTCCGCAAGGTCGGCGGCCTCGAGGTCGCCACCACCCCGGAACGCTGGACCGACCTGCACCGCAAGCACGGCTGGGCCACCTCCTGGGGTGTGGAAGCCAAGCTGCTGGACGCCGCCCAATGCCTGAAGCTGTGGCCGATGCTGAACCCGGAGCTGGTGCTCGGCGGCCTGCACGTGCCCGACGACGGCCTGGCCAGCGCCCTGCGCGCCGGAGAAGCCCAAGCCAACCGGGCGATCGCTCGGGGCGCGCGATTCCTGGCCCACCACCAGGTCCTGGACATCCTCACCACCGGCGACCGGGTCAGCGGCGTGCGCACCGATCAAGGTGACTTCCCGGCCGACCTGGTGGTCTGCGCCGCCGGGTTCTGGGGCCCGAAGATCGGCAGCATGGTTGGCCTCACCGTGCCACTGCTTCCGTTGGCGCACCAGTACGTCCGCACCAGCACGCTGCCCGGGCTGGGCACGATCGACCCCGCGCTGGAAGCCGTCCGGCCGATCCTGCGCCACCAGGACCGGGACCTGTACTTCCGCGAGCACACCGACCACCTCGGCATCGGCTCCTACGCCCACCGTCCCATGCCGGTGAGCCTGGACGCGCTTCCGGACGCCGAAGAGTCCGCGATGCCGTCGATGCTGGCGTTCACCAAGGAGGACTTCGACCCGGCCTGGGCCGACGCGACCGCCCTGCTGCCCGCCCTCGATCAGTCCACAGTGGACGAAGGCTTCAACGGGATCTTCTCCTTCACCCCGGACGGCTTCCCGCTGATCGGCGAACACCGCGAGGTCAAGGGTTTCTGGACCGCCGAGGCGGTCTGGGTCACCCACTCCGCAGGCGTCGCCCGCGCGCTGGCCCAGTGGCTGGTGGCGGGCAAGTCCGAGCTGGACCTGCACGAGTGCGACCTGCACCGCTTCGAGGAGGTCCAGCTCAGCCCGGAGTTCGTCGAAGCCCGCGGCGCGCGGAACTTCGTCGAGGTCTACGACGTGCTGCACCCCTTGCAGCCCATGGAGTATCCGCGCCCGATGCGCACCAGCCCGTTCTACCCCAGGCAGCAGGAGCTGGGCGCGTACTTCCTGGAGGCCTCGGCCTGGGAACGCCCGCACTGGTACGAGGCCAACGCCTGCCTCGCCGAAGGCATCGAGCTGCCCGAGCGCGATGACTGGGCCGCCCGCTACTGGTCGCCGATCGCCGCCGCCGAGGCCAGGCACACCCGCGAACGCGTGGCCCTGTACGACATGACCCCGTTGAAACGACTGGAGGTCAGCGGCCCCGGCGCGCTGGCGCTGTTGCAGCGACTGACCACCAACCAGCTGGACAAGAAACCCGGCGCGGTCACCTACACCCTGCTGCTGGACCACACCGGCGGCGTGCGCAGCGACCTCACCGTGGCCCGTCTCGGCCCCGACCACTTCCAGGTCGGCGCGAACGGCAACCTCGACCTGGACTGGCTGCTCCGCCAGAACACCGACCCGGCCACGCACATCCGGGACATCACCGGCGGCACCTGCTGCATCGGCCTGTGGGGCCCACTGGCCCGCGACCTGCTCCAGCCCCTGGTCCGGGAGAACCTGGCGCACAAGGCTTTCGGCTACTTCCGGGCCAGGCGCATCCACGTCGGCCTGATCCCGGTGACCGCCATGCGACTGTCCTATGTGGGCGAACTCGGCTGGGAGCTCTACACCAGCGCCGAACTCGGCCCCCGCCTGTGGGACGAGCTCTGGCAGGCAGGCCAGCAACATGGCGTGATCGCCGCCGGGCGCAGCGCCTTCAACAGCCTGCGCCTGGAGAAGGGCTACCGCGCCTGGGGCACCGACATGACCGACGAGCACAACCCGTACGAGTCCGGCCTCGGCTTCGCCGTCCGGCTGGACAAGGGCGAGTTCCTCGGCCGCGACGCCCTGGCCAAGCTCGACCCGGACAACCCGGCCCGCCGCCTGTCCTGCCTCACCCTGGACGACCGCACCACCAACGTCCTGGGCAAGGAACCCGTGTTCCACCAAGGCGAACCGGTCGGCTACGTCACCTCGGCCGCCTACGGGTACACAGTGGACAGACCCATCGCCTACGCCTGGCTACCGGCCGGGGCCGCTACCCCCGGCACCCCGGTGCAGATTGAGTACTTCGGCCGCAGGCTCCACGCCACCGTGGCCGCCGAACCGCTGTTCGACCCCGAGATGGCCCGCATCCGCCGCTGAAGGAGACCAGCCCGATGTACGACGTGATCGTGATCGGCCTCGGCGGCATGGGCAGCGCCGCCGTCAGCCACCTGGCCGCCCGCGGCAGCCGGGTGCTCGGCCTGGACCGCTTCGGACCCGCCCACCACAACGGATCCAGCCACGGCGGCTCCCGGATCATCCGCCAGTCCTACTTCGAGGACCCGGCCTACGTGCCGCTGCTGCTGCGTTCCTACGAGCTCTTCGACCGGCTCGCCGCCGACTCGGGCCGCGAGGTGCTCACCGTCACCGGCGGTGTGATGATCGGCCGACCGGACAGCCTCACCGTCAAGGGCAGCCAGCTCTCCGCGGAAACCTGGGACCTGCCGCACGAGATGCTGGACGCGCTGGAGATCCGCCGCCGCTTCCCGACCATGACTCCGGTCGAGGACGAGATCGCGCTGTATGAAACGAAAGCCGGTTTCGTCCGCCCGGAAGCCACCGTCACCGCCCACCTCGAACTGGCCGGCAAGGCCGGAGCACACCTGCGCTACCACGAACCCGTGCTGGACTGGACCAGCGACGGCAACGGCGTCCGCGTGCGCACCGGAGCGGGGGAGTACCGCGCGGAGAAACTGGTGATCTGCCCGGGAGCCTGGGCCCCCGAGCTGCTCGCCGACCTCGGCATCCCGTTCGTGATCGAACGCCAGGTGCAGTACTGGTTCGCCCCCACCGGCGGCACCGGCCCCTTCCGGCCCGAGGTGCACCCCATCTACATCTGGGAAGCCGCCGACGGCGTCCAGGCCTACGGCTTCCCCGCCAGCGACGGCCCAGAGGACGGGGCCAAGGTCGCCTTCTTCCGCGGCGGCCAGACCTGCACCCCCGACACCATCGACCGCACCGTGCACCCGCACGAGGTCGAAGCCATGCGCGCGCAGATGTTGCCGCGCATCCCCAGCCTGCCCGCTCAGTTCCTGCGCGCGGCCACCTGCATGTACACCAACACCGCCGACGAGCACTTCGTGATCGCCACCCACCCCGCGCACGAGCGGGTCACCGTGGCCTGCGGGTTCTCCGGGCACGGCTTCAAGTTCGTGCCCGTGGTGGGCGAGATCCTCGCCGACCTCGCGCTCACCGGCGCGACCGCGCACCCCATCGACCTGTTCCGCCCCGAACGGCTCTCCGAGGTGACCCCGTGACCGCAACCGGTCTGCCCCCGAGCCTGCTGGCCACCCTGCCCGGCAGCGCCTACACCGACCCCGAGGTCTTCACCGCCGAGCAGCAGCACCTGTTCGAGGCCATGTGGTTCTGCGCCGCGCGGCTGTCCGATCTGGACGGTCCGGGAGCCTACCGCACCGTCCAGATCGGACGGGAGAGCGTCATCCTCACCCGCAACCGCGCCGGGCAGCTGCGGGCCTTCCTCAACATCTGCCGCCACCGCGGCGCGCGGATCTGTACCCAGGACAGCGGTGCGGTCAAACGCAACTTCCAATGCTCCTATCACGCCTGGACCTACGACCTGGACGGCAAGCTCATCGCCGCGCCCAACCTGACCAAGATGCCCGACCTCGACCGGGTCGAGTACGGCCTGGTCACCGTGCAGGTCAAGGAATGGCTGGGCTACCTGTGGGTCTGCCTCGCCGCGGAACCACCGTCCTTCGCCGAGACCGTGCAGCAGGCGGTCACCGAACGCCTCGGTTCCCTGGCAGCCATCGACTCCTACACCATCGAGGCGTTGACGGTGGGCCGCCGCATCGTCTACGACGTGCGCGCCAACTGGAAGCTGATCGTGGAGAACTTCATGGAGTGCTACCACTGCGCCACGATCCACCCCGAGCTCACCGAGGTGCTGCCCGAGTTCGCCGACGGCTACGCCGCCCAGTACTACGTCGGCCACGGGGCCGCATTCGGACAGGACATCCAGGGCTTCACCGTCGACGGCAGCCCCGGTTTCGAACCCCTGCCCGGCCTGCGCGAGGACCAGGACCGGCGCTACTACGCGATCACCGTCAAACCGCAGGTCTTCATCAACCTGGTGCCCGACCACATCATCTTCCACCGCATGTTCCCGCTGGCGCCCGACCGCACCGTGGTGGAGTGCGACTGGCTCTACACCAACGAGGTGGTGGCCACCGGCAAGGACGTCTCCCGCTCGGTCGAGCTGTTCCACCGGGTGAACCAGCAGGATTTCGACGCCTGCGAGCGGACACAACCTGCCATGTCCTCCCGCGCCTACCGCGATGGTGGTGTACTCGTACCCAGCGAACATCACATCGAGGCGTTCCACCAGTGGGTTCAGGCGTCAACCGGGAAGTTCGTTCCCACTTCGGGGTGCGCGAAACCCGAAGATTGAATTAGATAGCGGCCAGACATACCTAGGAGGTTGTATGGCCGAGCTGTTCATCGGCGGCAGATGGCTGGCAGCACAGGAGGGCGGCCAGCGGGAGATCCGCTGCCCCGCGGACGGCTCGGTCGTGGCCACCGTGGCCGAGGCGACCCGCGCCGACACCGAGGCGGCGATCGCGGCCGCGCGCACCGCCTTCGACACCGGACCCTGGCCGCGCACCCCCGCCCCCGAGCGAGGGCGGCTGCTGCTCCGGGTGGCCGAGCTGTTGCAGCGGGACAAGGTCGCGCTGGCCCGCGCCGAGGCCATGGACACCGGAAAGCGCTTGGTCGAAGCCGAGTACGACATCGACGACGTGACCGCCTGCTTCCGCTACTACGCCTCGACCGCGGCCACCGACGCCGGCCGGGTGGTCGACACCGGCAACCCGGACGCCACCAGCAAGGTGGTCTACGAGCCGGTCGGCGTGTGCGGGCTGATCACCCCGTGGAACTACCCCCTGTTGCAGACCGCGTGGAAGGTCGCCCCCGCGTTGGCCGCCGGCAACACCTTCGTGCTCAAGCCCAGCGAGCTGACCCCCAGCAGCGCGATCATCCTGATGCGCCTGCTGGTGGAGGCCGGACTGCCGCACGGCGCGGGCAACCTGGTCCTGGGCGCGGGCCCCGAGGCCGGCGCGCCACTGTCCGAGCACCCCGACGTCGACCTGGTCTCCTTCACCGGCGGCCTGTCCACCGGGCAGCGGATCATGGCCACCGCCGCGGGCACGGTGAAGAAGATCGCCCTGGAGCTCGGCGGCAAGAACCCCAACATCGTCTTCGCCGACGCCGACTTCGACACCGCGCTGGACTACGCGCTCACCGCGGTCTTCCTGCACTCCGGCCAGGTCTGCTCCGCGGGAGCGCGCCTGATCATCCAGCAGGAGTGGCACGACCGCTTCGTCGACGCGCTGGTGGAGCGCGCGCAGAAGATCCGCCTCGGCGGACCCTTCGACGAGCTCGCCGAGACCGGTCCGCTGATCTCGGCCGCGCACCGGGAGAAGGTCGAGGCCTACGTGGCCGCCGGGATCGCCGAGGGCGCGGTGCTGCGCTGCGGCGGCAAGCGGCCCGAAGACCCCGCGCTGGCCGACGGATTCTACTACCCACCGACCATTTTGGACGGTTGCCGGTCCGGGATGTCCGTGCTGCGCGAGGAGTCCTTCGGCCCGGTGCTCACGGTGGAGACCTTCACCGACGAGGAGGACGCGATCCGGCTCGGCAACGACACCGACTACGGCCTGGCCGGCGCGGTGTGGACCGGCGACGCGGGCCGGGCCGAGCGGGTGGCCGGGCGGCTGCGGCACGGCACCATCTGGATCAACGACTACCACCCGTACCTGCCCCAGGCGGAATGGGGTGGTTTCAAGCGGTCCGGCATCGGCCGTGAGCTAGGCCCCAGCGGGCTCAACGAGTACCGCGAGGCCAAGCACATCTGGCACAACCTTCGGCCGGCGCCGCAGAAGTGGTTCTCCGGCGAGTGACCCTGCCCCCGCACCCCACCACGCTCGGAGGTTGCCATGACGACCGTCCGCTCGGACGACGCTGAGCTCCAGGAGTTCGGCTACCGCCAGGAACTGAAGAGGACCCTCGGAAACTTCCACACCTTCGCCGCCGGGATCAGCTACATCTCCATCCTCACCGGCACCTTCCAGCTGTTCTACCTCGGCTTCGCCCAGGGCGGCCCGGCCTACTGGTGGTCCTGGCCGATGGTCTTCGCCGGCCAGCTCATGGTCGCGCTCTGCTTCGCCGAGCTGGCCGCCCGCTACCCGATCGCGGGCTCGATCTACAACTGGGCCAAGCGGCTCAGCAACCCGCACGTGTCCTGGCTGGCCGGCTGGCTGATGCTGGCCGCCTCCGCCACCACGGTGGCCGCGACCGCGCTGGCCCTGCAGATCACACTGCCGCAGATCTGGGACGGCTTCCAGCTGGTGCCGGACAACCCGACCAACGCGGTGGTCCTGGCCAGCATCCTGATCGTGTTCACCACCATCATCAACGCCTGCGGGGTCAAGCTGATGGCCCGGATCAACAGTGCGGGCGTGCTGATCGAGCTGATCGCCGCGGTGATCATGGTGGTGGTGCTGGCCGCCTTCGCTGTCCGCGGACCGTCGGTGGTGCTGGAGACCCACGGCACCGGCGAGGGCAACCCGCTCGGCTACATGGGCGCGTTCCTGGCCGCCTCACTGGCCTCGCTGTACGTGATGTACGGCTTCGACACCGCGGCCTCCCTAGGCGAGGAGTCCAAGGACCCCTGCCGCAACGCGCCCAAGTCCATCCTGCGCGCGGTGACCGCCTCCTTCGTCATCGGCGGCCTGCTGCTGCTGTTCGCGCTGATGGCGGTGCGCGACATCAACGCCCCGGAACTGGGCACGATCGGCCTGCAGTACATCGTGCTGGACGTGCTCGGCCCGGTGGTCGGCAAGATCTTCCTGGTCACCGTGGCCATCGCGATCGTGGTGTGCGTGCTCGCGGTGCACACCGCGGCGATCCGGATGATGTTCGCCATGGCCAGGGACAACAACCTGCCCGGCGGCGCGAAGCTGGCCAAGGTCAGCGCCCGGTTCCAGACCCCGGTGCTGCCCGCGCTGCTCATCGGCGCCTTCGGCATCGCCTTCCTGATGGTCAACATCGGTCAGCCGCAGATCTTCTCGGTGGTCACCAGCATCGCGATCATCCTGATCTACCTGGCCTACCTGCTCGTCACCGTGCCGCTGCTGATCGCCAGGTTCCGCGGTCGCTGGCCACTGGCCACAGTGGAGGGTGCGGAACCCCGCTTCGGGCTTGGGAAGTGGGGGCTGCCGGTCAACATCGTGGCCGTGCTGTGGGGTGCGGCCATGGTGGTCAACCTGCTGTGGCCACGGCAGGCGATCTACAACCCGAGCCCGCCGTTCCACTGGTACCTGCAGTGGGGCGCGGTCCTGTTCGTGGGCGCCGTCACGATCATCGGCTTCGCGTACTACTGGTTCGTCCAGCGCCACCGCAGCGGTGTGCTGGCCGACCACGCGCACACGCCGGCCGTGGCGGCCCCGATGCCGGAGGTGCGTTGATGGAGGAGTTCGACTACGTGGTCGCCGGCGGCGGCACAGCGGGCGCGGTGGTCGCCGCGCGGCTGTCCGAGGACCCGGACGTGCGGGTCTGCCTGCTGGAGGCCGGACCGTCCGATGTGGACGATCAGGCGATCCTGCGGCTGGACCGGTGGATGGCGCTGCTGGAGTCCGGCTACGACTGGGACTACCCGGTCGAACCCCAGGCCACCGGCAACTCCTTCCTCCGGCACGCCCGCGCCCGCGTGCTCGGCGGCTGCTCCTCGCACAACTCCTGCATCGCCTTCTGGGCGCCCGCGGAGGACCTGGACGAGTGGGCCTCGATGGGCTGCACCGGCTGGAGCGCGGCGGAGGTCTTCCCGCTGTACCAACGGCTGGAGACCAACGACGCGCCCGGCGAGCACCACGGCCGCTCCGGCCCGGTCAACATCATGACCGTGCCCGGCGAGGACCCCTGCGGCGCGGCGCTGCTCGAAGCCTGTGCCCAGCAAGGCATTCCGACCACCCCGTTCAACAGCGGCACCACGGTGGTCAACGGCGCCAACTGGTTCCAGATCAACGCCACCAAGGAAGGCGTGCGCTCCTCCTCCTCGGTGTCCTACCTGCACCCGATCATCGGCCAGCGGCCCAACCTGGAGATCCGCACCGGGGTCCGGGTCAAGCGGCTGCTCATCGACGAGCACAAGCGGTGCACCGGGGTGGAGTACCTGGCCGCGGACCTGCACCACAGCCTGGAAGTGCGGGCCAGGCGCGAGGTCGTGGTCAGCTGCGGCTCGATCGACACCCCGAAGCTGCTCATGCTCTCCGGCATCGGCCCGGCCGAACACCTGCGCCAGCACGGGATCGACGTCGTGGTCGACTCGCCGGGGGTGGGGGAGAACCTGCAGGACCACCCCGAGGGCGTGATCCAGTGGCAGGCCAAGCAGCCGATGGCGCGCAAGTCCACCCAGTGGTGGGAGATCGGCATCTTCACCACCACCCAGGAGGGCCTGGACCGCCCGGACCTGATGTTCCACTACGGTTCGGTGCCCTTCGACCTGAACACGTTGCGGCACGGCTACCCGACCACGGAGAACGGCTTCTGCCTGACCCCGAACGTCACCCGCAGCCGCTCGCTGGGCACGGTCCGGTTGCGCAGCAGGGACTACCGGGACAAGCCCATGGTCGACCCGCGCTACTTCAGCCACCCGCACGACGAGCGCGTGATGACCCACGGCCTGCGGCTGGCCCGCAGGATCGTCGCCCAGCCCGCGATGGCGGAGTGGGCCGGTCCCGAACTGTTCCCCGGACCGGCGGCCACCACCGACGAGGAGCTGCTCGACTACATCCGCCGCACCCACAACACCGTCTACCACCCCTCCAGCACCGTCCGGATGGGCGCGCCCGGCGACGCCCAGGCCCCGCTCGACCCACAGCTGCGGGTCAAGGGGATCGACGGCCTGCGGGTGGCCGACGGCTCGGTGATGCCGTTCCTGGTCACCGTGAACCCGTGCATCACCACCATGATGATCGGCGAGAAGTGCGCCGACCTGATCAAGGCGAGCTGAGGCGGATAACCGGCGGCGCCCGCCAGCGCCGCCGGTTACCCTGCCCGCCATGATCACCGAACGCCCCGAGCCGCCCTACCAGGGCAGCGAACGCGAGACCCTGCGCGTCTACCTGGACTTCCACCGCGCCACCCTGGCCATGAAGTGCGAAGGCCTGTCCACCGAAGACCTGCGCCGCCAGTCCTCACCGCCCTCCACACTGTCCCTGCTCGGCCTGGTCCGGCACATGGCCGAGGTCGAGCGCACCTGGTTCCGCCGGGTGATCAACGCCGAGGACATCCCCCTGGTCTGGTCGGACACCTTCGACTTCCAGGCCGCCTACGACGCCACGAACTGCACCCGCGAGGAGGCCTTCGCCGCCTGGGAGGCCGAGGTCGAGCACGCCCGGCGGATCGAGCTGGCCGCGGAATCGCTGGAGGTGACCGGCTACCAGCCGCGCTGGGGCGAGCACGTGTCCCTGCGGCTGGTGATGCTGCACCTGATCCACGAGTACGCCCGGCACAACGGCCACGCCGACCTCCTGCGCGAGGGCATCGACGGCGTCACCGGCGCCTGAACCGGGCGGCGCAAGCGATTTAGGACATAGCTGAAAGGCTTCTCCCGCCGCGGTGGCGCTGACCAGACTCCTCCCGTTGAGGATTTTCCCCATCGGAGGTTCAGTTGACTTCTCGTCTTGCCCGCACCGGTCTGGCGCTCGCGGCCGCGGCCACCTTGACCGCCGGCCTGGCCACCCCCGCCTCGGCGGCCCCCGCGCCCAAGCCCTTCCCGGACTGCTCCGTCGGCTGGGCCTGCGTTTTCGACCTCAGCAGGCCCGTCGCGGAGTTCGCCGCGGTCCCCTCCGGCCAGTGCGCCACCTTCGGCAGGCAGTTCAACCAGATCGACAACAACACCGAGCACTACCAGCGGGTCTGGACCAACGCCAACTGCACCGGCACCAACGTGCTCATCAGGTACTACGAGAAGCGTGGCTTCGACATGATCCTGCGGTCGGTCGGCGGCTACTGACCCAGCCCAGGCGCTGCGCGTGACCGGCACCCGGAGCTTGTCACGCGCAGCACTCGTCACGACACTCCACCGGTGCGAAAGATGACGGTCCGATCTCGTCGCGCTTTCCCTATGACCCGACCCCGGGCTCCCCAGCCGATTACCCGGTAACACTGGAACCGTGCCCACACCCACGCCGCCCGCTCCGCGCCCCGGCCGCCGCCCCGGCCCGTGCGTGCTCGTGGCGGTGCTGTGCGCACTCCTGCTCACCGGCTGCGCCGGCCTCACCGAACTGGTCGACCTCGGTGGCAGACTGGAACAAACCGGTCTGGCGCAGGTCTCCACCCAGCACTCCAGCAACAACGGCTCGGTCCGGCTGCGCGTCCAGGCGCAGCTGAAGGACCCCAGGGCCGATGCCGAAGCGGCCGGGCAGAGCGCGGCCAAGGTGGTGTGGGACACCTACCCGCGGCGCGTGGACGAGCTCGAGATCACCCTCAACGGACGGGTGGTCCTGCGCGCCAGCCACGCCGAGCTGACCGACCGGCTCGGCGAGCGCAACCCCCAGCTGGAGGAGGCCACCGGTGATGGCAGCCTCGGGTTCTGGCTGCCGGTCGTGCTCATCCTGCTCGCGGTGCTGCTCGCCGGCGGCCTGACCGGCCTGCTGCTGTGGCTGCGCCACCGGCGCCGGCGCCGGGCCGCCGAAGCGGCGCAGCGACCACCTCCGCATCCATCCGCGGTGGCCTGGCCGCCGTACCAGGGACCGCCACCCCCGTCCGGAAGGGGACGCACCCACTGATGTACGTCTACCTGTTGTGGCACACCAGTCATCTCGGTGGCCGGGACGAGAAGCTGCTGGGCGTCTACGCGACCCGCACCGAGGCCGAGGCGCGCGTGCAGCGCTCCCGCGCGCTACCCGGCTTCCGCGAGGAGCCCAACGGCTTCCACATCGCCGAGTACCGGGTCAACGCCGACCAGTGGGCGGAGGGCTTCCTCACCGTCTGAGGCGGCGGGGGGACACTCCGCTGGTGCGTGTTGACCTTGGGCCGTCACTTGCGGTCGTGCTGTTGCTGCTGACCGTGTTCGCCGCCGCCGTGGTCCGTCTCGGTGGGCTCGGCCCGGCCCGCCCGGTGCTCACCGCCGCTGCCCGCGCGGCGCTCCAGCTGACGCTGATCTCGTTGGTGCTGCTGGGTGTGCTGCGCTCGGCCGGATGGACCGCGGTGTTCATCACGCTGATGTGCGCGGTCGCCGTGCTCACCGCCGCCCGCCGGGTCAGCGCACCCCGGGACAGCGGCTGGCTCGCCCTGGCCATCGCCGGCGGCGCGCTCCCGGTGCTGCTGCTGTTGACCGCCAGCGGGGTGGTGCCCGCCGCGCCGATCGCGGTGCTGCCGGTGGCCGGCATCCTCATCGGCGGCGCGATGACCGCCACCAGCCTGGCCGGCCGCCGCGCGCTGGACGAATGGCACACCCGGCACGGCGAGTACGAAGGCGCACTGGCCCTGGGCCTGTCCCACCGGGACGCGGTGCTGGCGCTCTGCCGCCCCACCGCGGGTCAGGCCCTGGTGCCCGCCCTGGACCAGACCCGCACCGTCGGACTGGTCACCCTGCCCGGCGCCTTCGTCGGCATGCTGCTCGGCGGCGCCACCCCGCTGGCAGCCGGTGCCACCCAACTGGTCGTGCTCATCGGACTACTCGCCGTGGAAGCGGTCGCGGTGCTGGTCACCGTGGAGCTGATCGCCCAGGGCCGCATCGGCGGTCCTCGCAGGAGAGGTTAGGCTTTCCTAAGAACGTCACTGGGAGGAAAGCGCATGTCCATGAGAACTCGGCTGCCCGGCGTGGCCATCGCCCTGGCCACCACCCTGGTGCTCACCGCCTGCGGATCGGGCGGCACGGCACCCGCCGCCGGGCCGGGCGGGGGAGACGGCGTCTTCCCGGTGAAGATCGAACACAAGTACGGCAGCACCGAGATCACCAAGCGCCCGCAGCGGGTGGTCACCCTGGGCCTGTCCGACCACGAGACCGCGCTGGCCCTGGACGTCAAGCCGGTCGGCGTCGTGGACTGGTTCAAGGAACGCCCCTTCGGCAAGTTCCCGTGGCAGGCGGAGAAGTGGGCAGGCACCGAGCCCACCATCGTCGGCGAGCGCGACGACATCAACATGGAGAAGGTCGCCTCGCTGCGCCCGGACCTGGTGATCGCCCAGTACTCCGGCATCACCAAGGAGCAGTACGAGACGCTGACCAAGCTCAACATCCCGGTGGTCGCCCAGTCCGGCAAGCACCCGGACTACGCCACCCCGTGGGAGGAGATGGCGCGCACCATCGGCAAGGCGCTGGGCAAGGACAAGGAGCTCGAGGCCAAGATCGCCGACCTGAAGGCCCAGTTCGCCAAGGCCCGCGCCGAGCACCCCGAGTGGGCCAAGCAGACCGCGCTGGTCGCCGACAACTTCCAGCCCGGCATCTTCGCCGCCTTCGCCGCGCACGACCCGAAGCTGGCCTTCCTGCTCGACCTCGGCTTCCAGACCCCGGACCGCCTGCGCCAGGCGCCCAAGGAGCAGAACATCATCGAGGTCGGCTCCGAAGGCCTGCCGGAGTTGTTCGAGGTGGACCGCCTGGTCTGGCTGACCAGCGACGCGACCAGCGAGCCGAAGGTCAAGGCCGACCCGGTGTACCAGCGCCTCAAGGTGGCCAAGGAAAAGCGGGACCTGTTCGTCTCCTACTACGAGCCGCCCATCGGCGCGGCCATCTCGTTCAACACCGTGCTGAGCATGCCCTTCGCGCTGAAGAACCTGGTGCCGATCCTCGCCAAGCAGTGACCGGGGCAGGGAATCCCGTGCCGCGGATGGAGATCCACATGGTCCAGGTGCTCGGCGCTCGGGGCAGCACACCGCCGCGTCCGGCCCGCCTGCGCGGCCTCACCTCGCGCGCGGGCGGGCTGCTGCTCGCGCTGGCCGCACTCGCGCTGGTGTGCCTGCTCAGCGTGTGGCTGGGGCTGAAGTCGATCCCCTTCGCCGACACCTGGTCTGTGTTGTGGCACAACGACAGCAGCGCCGAGGCGGTGATCGTGCATGAGCTGCGCATCCCGCGCACCCTGCTCGGCCTGCTGGTCGGCGCCGCCCTGGGACTCTCCGGCGCGCTGATGCAGGCGTTGTCCCGCAACGCCCTGGCCGAACCCGGCCTGCTCGGCGTGACCATGGGCGCCTCCTCGGCGGTGGTCATCGGCATCGCATTCCTGGGTGTCTCCGGCACCTCCGGTTCCGTCTGGCTCGCCTTCGCCGGGGCGGCCTTCGCCTCGGTCGTGGTCTACGTGCTCGGCTCCACCGGCCGCGCCGCGGTCACCCCGGACCGGCTGATCATGGCCGGGGCGGCGATCACCGCGGTGCTGCTGGCGTTCAACTCCGCGGTGCTGCTGCTCGACCCCGGCGCCTTCAACCAGTACCGCTTCTGGCACGTGGGCTCGCTGGCAGGCCGCCACATGGACGTGGTGACCGCGGTCGCCCCGTTCCTGCTCGGCGGCACCCTGCTCGCCCTCGGGCTGGCCCGTCCGCTCAACGGACTCGCCCTCGGCGAGGAGACCGGCCGCGCCCTCGGTGTCCACATCGGACGGACCCGCTGGCTCGGCGCGCTGGCCATCACCGTGCTCTGCGGCGCGGCCACCGCGGCGGCCGGCCCGATCGGCTTCCTCGGCCTGGCCGTGCCGCACATCGCCCGGCTGCTGGTCGGCGCCGACCAGCGCTGGGTGCTGCCCTACTCCGCGGTGCTCGCGCCGATGTTGTTGCTGGGCGCGGACATCCTCGGCCGCCTGCTGGTGGCGCCGGCCGAGCTCGCGGTCGGGATCGTGACGGCGGTACTGGGCGCGCCCGTGTTCCTCGCCCTGTGCCGCCGCCGGAAGCTGGTGCACTCGTGACCCGTGTCCAGGAACGTACCACCCCGATCAGGGGCCGGGTGCTGCGTGTCCACAGGGGCTGGCTGTCCCTGCGCCTGGACCCCAGGGCGCTGATGGTCTGCCTGCTGCTGGCCCTCGGCGCGGCCACCGCCGGCGTGTTCGGCATGACCACCGGGGACTTCCCGCTCACCCCCGGCGAGGTGGTCAACGCGTTGCTGGGCCTGGGCGACGGGCCCACCGAGTTCATCGTGCTCACCCTGCGCCTGCCCAGGGTGGTGGCCGGCCTCGTCATCGGCGCCGCGCTCGCGGTCAGCGGCGCGGTGCTGCAGAGCCTGACCCGCAACCCCTTGGGCAGCCCCGACTTCATCGGCTTCACGCACGGCTCGGCCACCGGTGCGATCGTGGTGATCGTCTGGTGCCAGGGCAGCATGGCCGAGATCTCCCTCGGCGCGCTGGCCGGCGGCACGCTGACCATGGTGCTGACCTACCTGCTCGCCTTCTCCAGGGGCGTGCAGGGCTTCCGGCTGGTGCTGGTCGGCATCGGCGTGAGCAGCCTGCTCATCGCGGTCAACCTGTACCTGGTCACCCAGGCCAACATCTACGACGCGCTCCAGGCGCAGGCCTGGCAGACCGGCTCGCTCAACGGCCGCACCTGGGGCCACCTGCTGCCGCTGGGCGCGGCCATGGTGCTGCTGCTGCCACTGGCCCTGCACCACGGGCGCAGGCTGGCCGTGCTGGAGATGGGCGACGAGGCCGCGGCCGCGCTGGGCGTGCGGGTGGAGCCCACCAGGCTGGTGCTCATCGCGGTCAGCGTCACCCTGTGCTCGCTGGCCACCGCCGCGGCCGGCCCCATCGCCTTCCTCGCGCTGGCCGCCCCACAGCTGGCCCGCAGGCTCACCGGCGCGGCCGGCCCGAACCTGGCCGCCTCCGCGCTGATGGGCTCGCTGCTGCTGGTGGTCAGCGACCTTGCCGTGCAACGGATCTTCGCCCCGGTGCAGCTGCCGGTGGGCATCGTCACCGGCGCGATCGGCGGGCTGTACCTGGTGTGGCTGCTGGCCCACGAGTGGCGGCGCGGCCGGTAGAAACGACACGGTTTCCCACAACAGCCAACAGCATCCGGACAGTGGCGGACACAACCGCCCCCGCAGGCTGCGCGGCCGCCTCGATCAGGACACGAACGTGTTGCGGGAGCAATCATCCGCGCGGTTCACCAGGCATGGTCTACCCAGCGTTTCCGCACGTCGCCAACGATTGCGGAACCCTGGCCCAGGTGGCGCCCCGCGCCCGCGCCCCCGTCTCGCGGGGTGCCACCTTCCTTCACCGAACAGGTGACCGCCCCCGAACGAGGCGAGCTGGGCCGATGCCCCCGGTACCGCCATTTGTCTGGCACTCCCGGCCCCAGAACCCGGACAACCGAACCCCCGATCCGGCACCTTCCGTCATCCTCCCCGCCCCTGGTTGGGCTGGTCGAGCGATGACCACTCCCTAAAGTGTGCAACCACCCCAGAGTGGTTGGCCCCGCCCGCATCGCCTGGTTGCCTGGCCCCAGGCGACCCCTCCGCCGCCAGTCCGACGTCCCCCGCGAGAAGGCACAGGTGCGAGGTTATGCAGCCATTCGAGCTGCCCGAGTTCTACATGCCCTACCCGGCCAGGCTGAACCCCAACCTGGAGGCGGCGCGCGTCCACAGCAAGGCGTGGGCGTACGAGATGGACATGATCGACGTGCCCCAGCACGGCGTGCCCATCTGGGACGAGCACGACCTCGACTCGCACGACTACGCCCTGCTGTGCGCCTACACCCACCCCGACTGCGACACCGCGACGCTCAACCTCATCACCGACTGGTACGTCTGGGTCTTCTACTTCGACGACCACTTCCTGGAGATGTACAAGCGCACCCGCGACATGGGCAGCGCGGTCGGCTACCTGGACCGGCTGCGCCTGTTCATGCCGGTCACCGGGCAGATCACCGAGGAAGCGACCAACCCGGTGGAGAAGGGCCTGGCGGACCTGTGGAACCGCACCGTGCCCGCACACTCGGCGGACTGGCGACGGCGGTTCGTGGAGAGCACCAAGAACCTGCTCGACGAGTCGCTGTGGGAACTGTCCAACATCAACGCCGAGCGGGTGTCCAACCCGGTCGAGTACATCGAGATGCGCCGCAAGGTCGGCGGCGCGCCCTGGTCGGCCAACCTGATCGAACACGCCACCGGAGCCGAGGTGCCGGAGAGCATCGCCGCCGCCCGCCCGCTGGAGGTGCTGCGCGACACCTTCGCCGACGCCGTGCACCTGCGCAACGACCTGTTCTCCTACGAGCGCGAGGTGCTCGACGAGGGCGAGCTGAGCAACGGCGTGCTGGTGTTCGAGAAGTTCCTGGAGATCCCCACCCAGCAGGCCGCCGAGGCCGTCAACGACCTGCTGACCTCCCGCCTGCACCAGTTCGAGCACACCACCCTCACCGAGCTGCCCCCGCTGTTCGAACGCTTCGCGGTCACCCCGGAGCAGCGCCTGGCCGTGCTGGCCTACGTGAAGGGCTTGCAGGACTGGCAGTCCGGCGGCCACGAGTGGCACATGCGCTCCAGCCGCTACATGAACAAGGGCGGCAAAGCCGCACCCACGGCCCTGTCCGGCCCCAACGGCCTAGGCACCTCAGCCGCCCAGATCATCCCGTCCGTCCTGCGCACCATGCCGCAACGCCTGCGCAGCGTCACCAACCTCCCCTTCCGCCAGTGCGGCCCGCTGCCCCGCCCCGACTTCTACCTCCCCTACAGCACCACCCTCAGCCCCCACCTCGACCAGGCCAGGGAGAACGTGGTGGTCTGGGCAAAGGAAATGGGCATCCTCGACGAACCCCACCCCGCCTCGCCCGACCGCACCATCTGGACCGAACAAAAAATCCGCGACTACGACCTCCCCCTCTGCGCCGCCGGCATCCACCCCAACGCCACCCCCGACGGCCTCGACCTCAGCTCGGCCTGGCTGGCCTGGGGCACCTACGGCGACGACACCTACCCCCTGATCTTCGGCCACCCCCGCAACCGGGCCGCCGCCCGCCTGCAAACCGAACGCTTCAAGCTCTTCATGCCCCTGGACGCCACCCAGACCGAAACCCCGCTCAACGCGATGGAACGCGCCCTGGCCGACCTGTGGAACCGCACCGCAGGCCCGATGACCGACGCGCACCGCAAGATCTTCCGCAAGGCCAACGAGGACATGACCGAGAGCTGGGTGTGGGAACTGGAGAACCAGTTCAACAACCGCGTCCCGGACCCGGTGGACTACATCGAGATGCGCCGCGCCACCTTCGGCTCAGACATGACGATGGCCCTGTGCCGCCTGCAACTGGGCCAGTCCGTCCCGCCGGAGATCTACCGCTCTCGCCCGGTCCAGTCCCTGGAGAAGTCCGCCCAGGACTACTCGATGCTGATGAACGACATCTACTCCTACCAAAAGGAGATCCAGTTCGAGGGCGAGCTGCACAACGCCGTCCTGGTAACCCAGAACTTCCTTGACTGCGACCTGCCCCGCGCCGCCCACCTGGTCAACAAACTCATGACCGAACGCATGCACCAGTTCGAACACATCCTCGCCGTCGAGTTCCCAGCCCTGTTCCGCGACTACAACCTCGACCGCAAGGCCCAGCAAACCCTGCTCCACTACGCCGAAGACCTCAAACACTGGATGGCCGGCATCCACATCTGGCACGAGGGCTGCACCCGCTACAACGAACCCGCCCTCCACCGCCACAACCCCACCGCCCCATCCCCGTCCCCCCAACCCTCACCCACCCCCTCCGCACCCACCCCACTTCCCCCAAGCGGCCCCACCGGCCTAGGCACCTCAGCCGCCCGCCTAAAGCCCCACTCCACCCCAACCCCCGCCTAACCCCCAAGCCCCACGCACCCCAACGCCGACCACGTCCCCCCAGACGTGGTCGGCGTTTGTCAACCCACCCCCACCACAAACCCACCCACCCCACACCCCTCCCACGTCAACCCCCACCCCCACCGTGTTCGCCGATAGCAGAACCCCTCCCGGAACCCACCCGCATGATCGTTTCGTTACCGCAGAGAAAGCGGAGGTCGGCGCGGGCAACCGGTCACGGTCCCCAAGCGCCCAACGAAACCCAACCCCCGCTCCGCCCCGTCCCGCCGCACCGAGCCGAGCCCCAGCTAATCGAGCCGAACCCAGCTAAGCCGGGCCGGGCCGAACCCACCACAGCCGAGCCCGGACTACCAGCGACACCGAGCCAGCCACACCACCCGCCACCGCAAAGCCACGCGGACTACGAAGCCACGCGGGTTACACGGACTGCACGGCCTCCGCTGACTCCAGCGCAACCACCGCCGCGAGAACCGCAGCAGGCTCCGTGCGATTGGCGTAGTTCGGCTGCACCTCCAGCCACCGGATCACCCCGCCGCGATCCAGCACCAGCACCGTCGGCATCGGCACCTGTGCGGTGTGGTCGGCATTGGCGGCGGCGACGTCGATGCCGAGCTTGACCTGGGCGGCCTTCGACTCCGCCGTCGCCTCCGTGACGATGCCCAGCGCCCGCGCGAGCTCGTTGCCCGGATCGGACAGCACGGGGAACGCCAGCTCGTTCGTCTCCCGCGTGCTCAGCGAGCCGTCCGGCCGCTGGGGACTGATCGCGATCAGGGCGACGTCCCGGGTTCGTAGCTGTGGCAGGAGGTGTTCCTGGTAGGTGCGGAGGGCCAGGTTGCAGTACGGGCACCAGGCGCCGCGGTAGAAGACCAGCACGGCTGCCCTGCCGCTGCGGGTGGCCGCGAGGGTGGTGGGGTTGCCGTGGGCGTCCAGGAGAGGGGTTTCGGGGATGGGGGTGCCCGGGGCGGGGAGGCCGGGTGGGAGGCCTTGGGTTTCGCGGGCGTGTTGTTCCTGGGCGAAGGGGGCCAGGACTTCGGCGGGGGCGAGGGTGGCGAGGTGGGTGACGAGGGCCTCGCGTTGTTCGGCGTAGCTGGGCATGGGGGATTGCCTTTCGGGGCAAGGGGTTTGGTGATCCAGACAGTCTGGAGGGGATACTCCAGAATCTAGCCGGATTTTTTGGAGTGTCAACTCCAGACTGCCGATTCGGGCGGGATAGGGTGCAGGCGTGAGTGACGCGAGTGGGGGCGGGGGGCGGTTGACGGCCAAGGGGCGGGCGACCCGGGAGCGGATCGTGGCTGCCGCGGCTCAGTTGATGTTCGAACGTGGGGTGGCGGGGACGAGCACCGAGGACGTGCGGGCCGAGGCGGGGGTCAGCACCTCGCAGATCTACCACTACTTCCGGGACAAGCCCGCGCTGGTGCGCGCCGTGATCACCCGCCAGACCGAGCAGATCATGACCGCGCAGCAGGCGTTCTTCGCTCGGCTGGACAGCATGGACGGGCTGCGGGCGTGGCGGGACGCGCTGGTGGAGTTGCAGCGGTCGCGGGACTGCGCGGGTGGGTGTCCGATCGGGTCGCTGGGCAGTGAGTTGGCCGACGTGGACACCGCGGCGCGGGTGGAGGTCGCGGCGGGGTTCGCGCGGTGGGCCGAGGCGATCGCGGCGGGGTTGCGGGCGATGCGGGACCGGGGGGAGTTGCGGGCCGGGACCGATCCGGATCGGCTGGGGCTCGCGGTGCTCACCGCGTTGCAGGGCGGGTTGCTGCTCACCCAGATCCGGCGGGACACAGTGGCGCTGGAGACTGGGCTGGACGCGATGCTGGAGCTGGTGGAGTCCTACTTGGTGTAACTGAAGTTGGTAAACCCGTTGCGGCAATCGGGTCGATGCGTCACCCTGTTAGCAGAACCAACTCAATCCACAGCGTCACGATGAACGGCACCGGGAAGCTGCGCGGGCGTAGGCGTCGACCGAGAGGGCGCGCCGTTGCTCCAGTCGCGCTGCCCGACGTGATCGCCGTTCATCATCGGGAAGCCGCCCTCCGCCTAGTCGGACCGGGCGGCTTCCGCTATTTCGGGGCGCGGAGAGCCGGGCGCGGACGAGGCCAGGCTAGAAGGGCGGGACCCTGCCGGGGCGGGTTGCCGGGGCGGGTGGGTCGAGGCCGGGCCAGGCCGAGCGGTGACCGAGTGCCGGAGCGGTGGCCGGGCGACAGGGTGATGGCCGAGTGCCGGAGCGATGACATGGCCGGGCGGTGGCGAGACACCGGTGGCGGCGATCTGGCGGAGTGGCGATCCGGCGGAGTGGTGATTGGGAGCGGTGCGGGGAACAGTGGCCCGGAAGAGTAGGTCAACAGCCGGTGCGGATAGCGCCGAATGGTCGGGAAGTGCGTTCCAGTGAGGCCGGAACTGGACAAAAGGATTGGGCTGAACGCGTGATCACCGACACGCTGTAACGGATGGCGGTGATCACGCGATAAACACCCAATCAGCCCTTAGTTTCCGCGCTTGACGCGGATTTCCAGCAGGGTCGCCGACTTGCCGGGGCCCTCGCCCTCGCCGATTCCCTCGGCACCGCCCGGTGCCACGGTGGTCGAGCCGGGGACGCCCTTGACCGTGTAGTTGGCGACCGTGGTGTGGGTGCTGTTGCTGAAGACGACGAAGGACTCCGTGAGCTCCATGGTCAGGAAGCCGGTGTTGCCGCGCACGTTGAAGCAGAACGGGGAGCGGTTGCGGGCGCGGACTTCCAGCAGGTCAGCGCCGGTGACGCAGTCCGTCAGCGTGACGTTGCCGTCGCCCTTCTTCA
The DNA here is from genome assembly GCF_030064675.1 of Crossiella sp. CA-258035. Lineage (GTDB taxonomy): Bacteria > Actinomycetota > Actinomycetes > Mycobacteriales > Pseudonocardiaceae > Crossiella. Next base: position 5,089,868 of record NZ_CP116413.1, on the reverse strand, counting down.
GGCGGATGCCGCGCTCGGCGAAGATCTTGTCGGCGCCCGGGTAGTCGTACTCCTCCTCCAGTGGAGGCGGGTTGTCCTCGGCCACGGCGGCGGTGGCCGCACCCAGCAGCGCGGTGCTGCCCGCGAAGACGAGAACTCCGAGTCGGGACAAAAAGCGCACGGTTGTGCCCCCAGTGACGAGATGGTTTGGATCGGCGCACCCGAATGCCGGATGGTCCGAGGAAAAGGTAGGCATTCGCACCCCGGGTCCGGAAATAATGTGAGCAGCGTCACCACGGTGTTGAAAAATTCGGTGGTTAAATTTCTTCCTGGTCGAGTCCGTCAGGGACTCGCGGTCCTGGGGGATTTACTGTGCGCAAACGCAGTATTGTGCTGCGCTCGCTACGGTCGGTCACCGCGGCGCTTGTCGTGACCTCGCTCCTGGTGGGGGCGGCTCCGGCCGCGCTCGCCGAGGAGGTTCCGGCCGGTGCGGCGCGGGCGGAGACCTTGCAGCTGCTGAAATCCGGTGGTCCTGGCCTCAAGCGCGCCGCCGCGGCCGCGCTGTCGGGCACCGATGACGACGTCCGGACGTTCCTGGCCAGTGGCCGGGCCAAGCCGGAGGCCGACGACCTCCAGGTGCGCGTCGCGCAGCTGATGGCCGCCGGTGGTCCCGCGGTCAAGGCCGCGGCGCAGCGGGCGCTGTTCGGCACGCAGGCCGAGCAGAAGGTCTTCGTCGAGGATGGCTGGCGGCGGCCGGCCGAGGACGACCTGCAGGTGCGGGTCACCCAGGCGATGGACGAGGGCGGCCCCGGGGTGAAGGCGGCCGCGCAGAAGGCTCTGCGGGGCACGGCCGATGACCGGCGGCGGTTCCTGCTCGCCGGGTTCTTCGACGCCAAGTCCGATGACGACCAGGTGCGGGTCACCCAGATCCTGACCATCGGTGGGCCCGAGGTGCGCAAGGCCGCGCAGCGCGCGCTCAACGGCAGCCGCGAGGACATCGAGTACTTCCTGCGCTACGGCTACGAGGTCGCCGCCGCGCGGGACCAGGAAGTCCAGGACATCTCCCAGCTGGTCGACTTGGCCCGCCTGGCCGGTGAGCGCACCAAGGAGCAGACCGAGGCGGCCAAGGTCGCCGCGGAGCAGGCGGTCACCGCCGCGCGGCTGGCCAAGGAGGCCGCGCTGAAGGCGGCCGAGGAGACCAAGGCCGCCCAGGACTCCTCGGTCCGGGCCGCCGACGCCGCAGGCCGGGCCGCGGACGCCGCGACCAGGGCCGCGCGGGCCGCGCAGACCGCGATCCGCGCCGCCGCCGCGGCCAACGAGGCCGCCAGGGTCGCCGCCAGTGCGGCGAGCCAGGCCGCGCACGCGGCGAACATGGCCGGACAGGCGGCCGCGCGGGCCAGCAACGCCGCCGCGCTCGCCTCCGCTGACCGCAGCCAGACCGAGCAGGCCACCCAGGCCGCCAAGGCCGCGCGTGATGTGGCCAAGGGCGCTCGGCTGGCCGCCGAGGCCGCCGACCAGGCCGCGATCGCGGCGACCGCGGCGGGCAAGGCCGCCGAGTCGGCCGCCAGCGCGGGTGTGCACGCCGATGAGGCCGGTGGCGCCTCCAGTGAGGCCGGTGACTGGGCCGCCAAGGCCGGCGCCAGCTCCGCGCAGGCCAAGCAGGCCAGCGCGCAGGCCAAGCGCAAGGCCGCCGAGGCCAAGCGCGCCGCCGGGGAGGCCAAGCGGATCGCCGGTGACGCCGCCCGCTACGCCGGTCAGGCCAGGGACGCGGCCAACGACGCCGCCAACCACGCCGACAACGCCGCGCGCCTGGCCGATGAGGCGGTCAAGCACGCCAACGACGCCGAAGGCGCGGCGAACCGGGCGCAGGCCGCCGCGGACAAGGCCAAGCTGTACGCCGACGACGCCACCAGGTTCACCGACCTGGCCCGCTCGATCGCCGCGACCAGCCGGGCGGCCGAGGACGAGCGCCTGGCCGCGCAGAAGGCCAAGGCGATCGAGGAGGCCGTCGAGGCCAAGCTGGCCGAGGACAACAAGCAGACCGAGACCACCTGGGTCGCCGGTGAGGCCGCGAAGCTCGACACCGAGGCGCAGCGGCTGCTCACCCAGGCGCAGGACCCGGCCACGCCGGAGGAGACCGCGGTCGCCAACGGCCGCAAGGTGGCCGCGCGGCTGGTCACCACCGGTGGCGGCTGGGTGCGGGCGGCCTCGGAGAACGCGCTGGTCGGCGACAAGTACGAGGTGCTCAACTTCGTCCGCGGCGGGGTGAGCAAGGCGGTCGAGGAGGACGACCGGGCCAGCGTGCTGCACATCGCCGACACCACCGGCAACGAGGGCCTGCGGTGGTCCGCGCGGGACATGCTCACCGCCAAGCCCGGCATGGTCAAGGAGTTCCTGCAGGACCGCTGGTACGCGGGCAAGGACGAGGACGACCAGGTCGCCATCACCCAGATCATGAACGCCGGTGGTCCCGGGGTGAAGGCCGCGGCGCAGAAGGCGCTGCGCGGCACCCCGGCCGACCGCACCGCGTTCCTGGCCACCGGGCAGCACAAGGCCCGCCAGGACGACGACCACGTGCTGGTCACCCAGGCGATGACCAACGGCGGCAAGGAGGTCAAGGCCGCCGCGCAGGCCGCGCTGAACGGCCCGCCTTCGCTGTGGCGCAAGTTCCTCACCAGCGAGCAGTACAAGGCGCGGCAGCGGGACGCGGACACCGCCAGCCACGTCGCCAAGATCGAGTCCTACCTGGCGGACGCGGACAAGATCGCCGCGGAGTCCCGGCAGGCGGCGTTGCAGGCCCAGTCCTACGCGCACACCGCGCGCGGGGCGGCCGATGAGGCCAGGCACTGGGCGGCCGAGGCGCAGAAGTCCGCGGCCAAGGCCAGGGAGTTCGCCGACAAGGCCAAGCAGGAGGCGGAGAAGGCGCAGCGCTCGGCCGACCAGGCCGCTGAGTCCGCCCGCCAGGCGCAGCAGGCCGACCAGGACGCGCAGCGGGCCGCCGCGGCGGCGGCCAGGTCGGCCAGCCAGGCCGAGGCCAGCGCTTCCCAGGCCCGCAACTACGCGGCGGTCGCCGCGGAGGCCGCGGCCAAGGCGCGTGCCGACGCCATCGCGGCCGGCTCGCTGGCCCAGGAGGCGGCGGCCGCGGCCAAGGAGGCGCAGGAGATCGCCACCGAGAAGCAGCGGGCCGAGGAGGCCACCACCCGGCAGATCGACGCCGAGCGGCAGGCCGACGGCGAGCTGACCTCCGCGGATGAGGAGGCGCTGCGGGCGCAGGGCGGCCAGCAGATGGTCGACGAGTACCGCAAGGCGCTGTCCGATGCCAACAAGGGCCTCGGGCAGTGGCTGGCCGAGAACGGCGCGGAAATCCTGATCACGCTGCTGGGCATCGACAACATCGTCAAGTGCGTCAGCGACGGCGACCTCGGCGCCTGCCTGTGGAGCCTGGTCGACGTCGGCTCGTTCTTCCTGGCCGTCGGCAAGCTGCCCGCGGTGGGCAAGGCGATCGTCAAGGTCATCGACGGCCTGGCGAACTTCTTCGCGCTCAAGGAGAAGGGCCGGCGGTTCCTGGAGGGCGTCAAGAACGTCCTGACCAACGCCCGCAAGGAGCGCACGCCGGAGATCGAGGCGTGCGAGTGGGAGGCCCCTGCCGAGTTCTCCGGGTTCGCCGCGGCCGGCAAACGGAAGTGCCAGCCCTTCGGGCACGTGGAGCAGGCGCACAGCGACACCCAGACCAAGGGCATCCACATCAAGATGGCCGACAACAGGACCGAGATCGAGATCCACGCCGACGCCAAGGGCGAGCTGTTCGGCAAGCCCATCTCGGCCAACGGCAAGTACGCCAACGAGAAAGAGATCGACGAGGCGATCAGGCACCTGAAGGGCTCGGCGAAGGACCGGGAGAAGATGATCAGGGGTTGCGAGCACGCGCTGGGTGGTGGCATGAAGATCGGCGACACCATGCGCGACCGGCTCACCCACCTGCTCGCGTCGCTGAAGAAGATGCAGCCCTGACCGCTGCCGCACGATGAGTGCCGCCATCCTGGTTCCCGGGGTGGCGGCATTTCGCCATTCAGGCAGGGCTGAAGACGCGTCAATCGTCCGGGACCCCTTGGTACCGTGCCCCTGCCGACGCGATCCATGGTGGGACACGGCGGCCGAAACGGGTGGCCATCCGATCTTCCCGTGCGCGCGGGACGATCGGATGGTCCGCCTGTTGCCTCACTCCCAGCGCTCGTCGATGCGCTGGCTCGGGGCGCGCCAGCCCGGATCGCCGGTGGCGGCGAAGTTGCTCCAGGCCGCGTGGGTGCGGCTGACCAGCTCGGCGGAGGGTGGCGTGGGGCCGAGCAGACCGTGTTCGCCGTGCAGGGCCGGGATCGCGGTGTGGCCGAAGACGAACGGCAGCTCCACGCAGTGACAGGCACCGAGCGCGCCGTCAAAAGCCGCTGAGCGCCAGGCGAACTCGTAGCGGTGGGTGCGGCCGGGCTGCTGAGCGGCGTGCGCCTCGGCCAACCGGCGGCTGCCCCCGCCGAAAAGCGCCTCGGTGGTCAGCCACGGGGCTTCGCGGCCGGTGGGGACCAGGTACAGGTTGGCCTCGTCGGTGTTGGTCCCGATCAGCAGGTCCACCGGCGGCAGCTCGGCCTCGATCGGCGACTGTGGCAGCGTTTCCGGGTCCAGGACCAGGCTGAACGGGGTGATCCCGCGCAGCGGCCCGTCCGGCGGCAGTGGCAGCCGGGCGAGCGCGGCGATCAGGTCGGCGTCCGGGACGCCGGGGATCTCGGCGGGGGCGAGGCCGAGTTCGGCGGCCAGTGAGCCGGTGACCCGTAGCGCCTGGTCCGGGGTGAGCACGGCGGCGGGGTTGCCGCTCTGGCTGACCGCCCGGTGGAACAGCCCGTGCGCGCGGGGCGCGGCGAGCAGCCCGGCGACCAGGACCGCGCCGGCGGACTGCCCGGCCACGGTGATGTTGTGCGGATCGCCACCGAAGGCGGAGATGTTGTCACGCAACCATTCCAGCGCGGCGATCACGTCCAGCAGGCCCCGGTTGGCCGGGACACCGGGCAGGTGCAGCCAGCCGGGGACGCCGAGGCGGTAGTTGACGGTGACCAGCAGGACGCCGTCGCGGGCGAAGGCGGTCCCGTCGTAGAGCGGGGCGGAGCCGGAGCCGACCTGGAAGCCGCCGCCGTGCAGGAACACCAGCACCGGGCGCGGCGGCGCGGGGGTCGGCGGGGCCCAGATGGTGAGGGTGCGGTAGTCGGAACCGGGGATGGGCGGCGGGTTGAGCGGGGTGAGGTCGAGGAGTCCGAGGGAAGGGCGCGGTGGGGCCGGGGCGGTCGGGCCGGGGGTGGTGGCGTCGCGGATGCCGGACCACGGCAGGGGAGGAGTCGGGGCGGTGAAACGGGTGTCGAGGTCGTGGACCGGTGCGGCGTAGGGCACCGTGTGGTAGACGGTCACGTCCGCACGCTGCTCACCGGCCAGGAAACCCTGTGCGGTGCGGGTCATTCGAAGGCCGCCCAGCCGGTGATGGCGAACTTGCTGCCGTCCCGCTTGACCTCGGCCGCGCCGCTGCCGCCGAAGTGGGCCGGGATGACCAGCGCGCCGGTGTCCGCGGCCTCGGCCAGCAGGCGGCGGCGGGTGGCGATGGCGGCGGGCACGTCGTCGCTGAGGCAGGGCTCGTGGTCGGGTTCGACGAGCTGCAGCGGGCTGTGCGCGATGTCGCCGATGAACAGCGCGCGGTCGGTGCCGGAAACCAGGCGCAGCACCGCGGAACCGGGGGTGTGGCCGGGAGCCGGTGTCAGGGTCAGGTTCGCGTCGATGCGCAGCGCTGGACCGTCCCATGTGGACAGTTGTCCGGCGTGCCGGATGGGGTCGATGCTGTCGCGGTGCACCTGGGGGTCGCTTCGGCCGGGGGTGGCGTCGGCGGTGTGCAGCAGGTAGCGGGCGTTGGGGAAGGTGGGGATCCACTCGCCGTCGGCCAGGCGGGTGTTCCAGCCGACGTGGTCGGAGTGCGCGTGCGTGTTGACCACCAGGTCGACCTGCTCCGGCTGGACGCCCGCGGCGGCGAGGCGGTCCAGGAAACCGGTGCGCAGGCGGTGGAAGACCGGGATCTGCCGCTCCTTGTCATCGCCGATGCCGGTGTCCACCAGGATGATCCGGCCTTCGCTGCGCAGCACCCAGGGCTGGGTGCTGGCCAGGGCCATGTCGGTGGCCGGGTCCCAGTGGTCCGGGCTGAGCCAGGACTCGTTGGCCTGCCAGTGTTCGCGGGTCAGGGTGGGGAAGACGGCGCTGGTGGGGGCGAAGGGGCCGGACCACTCCAGCACCTTGGTGATCTCGACCTGGCCGAGTGTGATGGTGTCCACGCCGGTCACGTTAGGTTGGCGCCGGGCGGCCGGGAATGATTCAGCGTCTCGGCCGTTTACGTCTACGTCTTGATCTCCCGAGGTGAGGTGCCGATGGATGTGCTCAGCGACGCGATCGCCGCCATGCGCAGCGGGCGGCCCTACTCGGCGCTGACCGACGCCACCGGGCCGTGGTCCCGGCACTTCCCGGACTTCGCCGGGGCCCGCCTGCACGTGGTGCTCTCCGGCGCGATCGCCGTGGTGCTGCCCGGTCGCGAGCCGGTGGAGCTCGGACCAGGGGAGGCGGTGGTGCTGCCCGGCGGGGCCGCGCACGACCTCAGTGACGCGGGGGTGCCGGCGCGGCTGCTGTGCGGGGCGTTCCAGCTGGAGCAGGCCAGGGTGCACCCGCTGCTGGCCGAGCTGCCGGACCTGCTGGTGCAGGCCGCTGATCCGGTGCGGCAGGCTGCCCTGCACGGGGTGGTCTCGGTGCTGGGCGCGGAGCTGGCCGAGGTGCGGCCGGGGCGGGACGCGGTGCTGCCCGCGCTGCTGGAGGTGCTGCTGGTCTACCTGCTGCGGGCCTGGCTGGAGGAGCACGGCGCGGACCGGGACTGGGGTGGCGCGCTGCGGGATCCGGTGGTGGGCTCGGCGTTGCGGGCGATCCACCAGGACCCGGCCGCGCCGTGGACGGTGGAGACGCTGGGCGCGCGGGCCGGGTTGTCCAGGGCCGCGTTCGCCCGCCGGTTCAGCCAGCTGGTCGGCCAGCCGCCGCTGGGCTACCTCACCTGGTGGCGGCTGACCACGGCCGCGCACCTGTTGCGCACCACCGACGCCACCCTGGCCACCATCGCGCAGCGCTGCGGCTACGGCACCCAGTTCGCCCTGGCCAACGCCTTCAAACGCGAGTACGGCATGTCCGCGGGTCGCTACCGGCAGCTGCGCCGCACCGACCACGAGCACATCGGCGAATGGGAGCGGCCCGGCTGACACCGTCCACAGTGGACGACGCCAGCCGGGCTGGGGTTCAGCGGGTCCGGCCTTCCAGGGACTCGATGGACACCGTGCCGCCGTCGCCGCGCATGGCCGCGCCGTGCCGGAACTGGCTCAGCACCGCCGGATCGGACAGGTTGAGCCGCGAGTCCACCGATCCGGTGCGCACCGAGGTCCACCGTCCTTCCCGGCCGTGGAAGATGTCCACGGTCTTGCCGGAGACCACCAGCGCGAACTTGTCGCCGGGTTGCAGGTCCAGCCGCGCGGTCGGGTTCCCGTGCAGGAACTGGCCGTTGAGCCGGACGTCGAAGCCGGTCTCCTTGCGGAAGTGGTTGTACCAGGCCACCACATAGGTGTTCTGGTCCTTCACCAGCCCGGTGAACAGGCTGTTCTCCCGCGAGCTACCACCGGCAAGCTCGCCGACCTCCACGATGGTCACCGTCGGGTTGCCGCCGGGCGCGGAGTTGGAGCCGAGCATGGTGAAGAACGGGCTGGGGTGGCTGACCTTCAGCTTCGAGCCGGACACCGTGGGCGCGGGCGCGGCCTCCCCGCCGAAGGGCTGGAAGCTCCGGTAGTTCGCGCTGGTGTCGCTGTCGAAGCCGTCGTGCACGGTGCGCTTGGGGTAGTTGGCCTCGCTCGGTTCCGGCACGGGCACGTTGACCAGCCACGGCTCGTCGACCACCTGGCGACCGGCCTCACCGGTGTAGAAGGCCCTGGTGGTCACCGTGTTCTCGCCGACGCTGCCGGGCACCAGCCGGAATCGCGCCACCGCCGACTCGCCGGGCCGCAGGTCCACTGTGGACACCTGGCCGACCGGCTCGGCTCGCCAGCCCGCGGGCAGCACCAGCTCCGGCCGGACCTGGCGCACCGGGCGCGGGGAGTCGTTGACCACCAGCACGTTCGCCGTGGTGGGCTGACCCTCCTTGAGCGTGCCCGGCACGAAGTGCGTGTTGACGCCCGCGCCCTCGGGGGTGCCCACGTACGGCTCGGACTGCTGCACCGGCGGCCCGGACACGCCCCGGCCCTGGGAGAGCACCAGCTGCGGGCTGATGCCGAAGCGGCCGGTGCGTGGCCCGTGCACGGTCAGCCCGCCGCCGGAACCGCTGAGCGACAAGGTGAACTTGCCGTCGGCCGCGGCCTCCTTGAGCTTGCGCGCGTCCAGCTCCAGCACCACCCGGTAGCCGTACTGGCCGGGGTCGAAGCCGGACTCGTTGGACAGCGCGCCGCGCGCGTCGGCCGGATCATCCGGCAGCACAACGGACTTGGTGGACACCCCGTCCACGGAGGCCCGGAACTCGGTGGGATAGCGGCGTTCCGAGGTCTGCGGGAACCGGGTGCGCGGCGAGCTGGTGCGCGAGGCGGAGGCTTCCAGGACCAGCTGGGCGGTGTGCCAGCGGCCGGTGCGCAGCTCCTCGGGCAGCTCCACCGTCCACTGGAAGTCGCCGTCGCCGTAGCCCCAGGTGGCGCTGGCCCCGTCGTTGCGGAAGGTGTCGTGGCCCTGCGGCCAGTTCGCCTTGGCCGCGGCCGGGTCCAGCCGGATGGTGCCCGCGACCCTGGACTGGCTGGTGGCGTGCTCGCCGAGCACGGTGGCCCGGTCGGTCCGGTTGCTCCAGTCGGCCAGGAAGGTCTGGCCGGTGGCCAGCACGTCCTTGCCGCGCACCAGCTGGATGTCCAGGCGGCCGGAGGTCAGCTCGACCGGCACGGTCACCTCGACCTTGCCGAGGTCGCTGGTGGTGTACTTCTCCGGCGAGACCGGCCGCTGCCGCCAGTCGGTGCTGCGGATGGCCGCGCCGGTGTGGTCGGTGCCGGAGATCCGCCACCGCAGCTGGGTTCCGCTGACGTCGCGGCCGGAGAACAGCGAGGACTTCGCGGTCAGCGACACCGCCTGGCCGGGGGTGACCCGCTGCACCGGGCGGGCGTCGAAGAACAGCACGTCGTCGGCGTTGGCCAGGTGCACCCCGCCCTGTTTTCCTTCCGCGTCGAGGTATCCGGGCACCTGGAGGGTGCGGTCGTAGGCCGACCAGCCGTTCCACTCCCACTCGATGTCGGCCAGCTCGGTGAACAGGTAGCCGTTCATCTTGGGCTGGTTGCGGAACAGCTCGGTGGTGTACCGGAACGGCGCGGCCACGTCCTGGTCCTTCTCCCGGCCGCCGGTCCACGGGCCGAACTCGGAGTTCAGCAGCGGCTGCCCGGACTGCTTCTTGCCCTCCTCCATGTTGAAGGTGGAGCCGGGATAGGTGTTGCGGACGTAGTTGTCGATGTTGGCCTTCCACTCGTCCCAAGTGGACAGATAGCCGTGGAAGTCCAGCAGGTCGGTGCTCTCGCTGGGATGATGGTTGCTGCAACAGGGCGAGTTGTCCACGATCAGCCGCCCGCCGCGGGTGAGCTGCTTGGTCAGCTGCACCATCCGCTCGATCCAGGGCTTGGCCTCCTCGCGGATGCCGTTGCCGTCGGTGATGCCCCAGCCCTCGTTGAAGACGTCCCAGATCACGATGGAGGGGTGGTTGTAGTCCCGCTTCACCGCATCGTGCAGCACGCCCTCGAACAGCTTCTCCGCGCTGGCCTGGTAGCCGTTGTAGCCGAAGTTCGGCTGGTCGTACCAGACCATCAGGCCCATCACGTCGGCCCAGTGGTAGTACAGCGGATCGTTGATCTTGATGTGCAGCCGGGTGGAGTTGAGGCCGAGTTGCTTGGCCAGCGCCAGGTCGAAGAGCACCGAACCCTTGCGTGGCTCGGCCAGCGACCCGGCGCGCAGGTCACCGCCCTGGTAGAGGCCGGTGTAGGAGTAGGTGCCCCACGGGTTGAACGCCTGGTCCAGGGCCGAGCGCAGGTAGATCGGCTGGTTGTTCAGGTGCAGGTACTGGTACTGCTGCTTCGGGTCGGACTGCTCGGCGGGGGAGTGGCCCGGGGCCCAGTTGCGGGAGACGGTGCGCAGCCCGGTCCAGGTGTGCAGCGCGTCCCGGCCCTGGCTGCCGGTCAGCTCAACCTGGACCTGGTAGAGCCACGGCGTCTCCGGCGACCACAGCCTGGCCTCCGGAATGTCCACAGTGGACTTAACCGTGCTGCCGGACAGCGGCAGGGTCGCGCTGGCCACCACCCGGCCTGCCTTGGGCTCCACCGGTTTCGGCAGCTCCAGCCCACGCTGCTGCACACCCGGTTTCCCGGCCTGCTCGCGCACGGTGATCTTGACCGTGGACCCGGCCGCGGCGGCGTTGCCGGTGATGGCGACCTCGGCCTTGGCGCTGGTGAGCCGGTCGCCGTTGAAGGTCAGCTGCGGGGTGACGTGCACGGTGTCCAGGCGGGCGGCGTCGGCCGGTTCCAGCCACACCGACTGCCAGATGCCGCCGGTGTCGGCGTACCAGCCCATCTGCTTGCCCTGCGGGTAGGGCGTGCGGTCGCTGTTGTCCGGCGCGAAGGAGCGCACCACCAGCGAGTGCGTGGAACCGGGGGCCAGGCGGCCCAGGTCCACCTCGAACGGGGAGTAGCCGCCGTCGTGCTCGGCCTGCTTGACGCCGTCCAGGAACACCTGCGCGTGCCACTCCACCGCGCCGAAGCGCAGCAGCACGTTGCGCTCGGCCGGCCAGTCCGCGGGCACGGTGATCTGCTTCTGGTACCAGGCCGCGCCCTTGTTGGCCTCGAACTGGCTGGCGTAGACCTGGTTGTTGGCCCGCGCCTGTTCACCGACCCCGGCCAGTGAGGTGTAGCTGAACGGCACCCGCACCGCGTGCTGCCACTCGTGCCCGCCGGCGGCCCAGTTCTCCTTCAGGCCGACATCGCGCGGGTCGAAGCTCAGCGACCAGGTTCCGTTGAGGTTGAGCCACTTGCCGTCCGCGCCGGCCCGGCGGTCCAGGTCGGGTCGCGGGTAGTCCGGGTGCGGCAGGGTGCGCGGGGTCTCCCGGTCCAGGCGCAGGGTGACCGCGGTGTCGCCGCGGGACTCCAGGGGCAGCCAGTGGAAGTCGTAGCCCTGCTTGGCCGCGACCACCCCGACCGCCCCGGCCGGGACGCCCGGCAGGCTGAACCGCCCGTCGGGCCCGGTGCGCACGCTGGTGGTCTGGGCCGCCGCGTGCACCACCGCCCCGGCCACCGGAGCGCCGGAGACCGCGTCCCGGACCTGCCCGGTGACCGTGCGCTGGGCCTGCGCGGCCTGGGCGGACGGGGGTGTGAACGTCGCCAACGAGGCGACCAGCGCTAGGACGGCCACCAGCGGGCCGGATCGCAATCGGGACGGGGACATGGGCGCCTACCTCCTGGCGGGGAGAGCACAACCGAAGGCGGGGTGGGCGCGCAGGAGCGGGCAGCGCGGTCCACCCCGATGTGGAACCGCTCTCATTAACAACAACCGATCGTGACCAGTCAACAACGGACACAACTCTGTCCGGAAATGGACCGCCAACGTTGTAATCCGATCAGCCCAGCCGGCGGTGTCCGTGCCTGAGCGGGCACCCGCTCAGGCGCACGTTCGCCGATTGATTGTTCGGCGCGGCGGGGAGAAACCGAACATCGCGCCTGACGTACAACCTCAGCTGCCCGTCCCGGTGGGGGACGGCTGCCGAGGGGAACACATGAAGAGAACGCTGGCGGTCCTGGCGACCACCACCCTGCTGTCCGGCCTGCTGGTGGGCACGGCCTCGGCCGAGCCGCGCGAGTGCCGGAGCTGGGACCTGGTGGGGGCGGCGACCTTCACCGGCTCGGTGCCGCGCACCACGGTGGCCGCGCCGGTGGGCGGCGGCTCGATCAAGCTGGAGGGCGGGCGCCGCAACCGGGATGGCGCCTCGGTGGTGTGGGCGCACCACTTCGGCGGGCGCGCGGGGCACAAGTCGGTGTGGATGGACGTCTCGTTCAACCGGGGCGCGAGCTGGATCCAGTGTGGGCCGTTCGAGACCTGGGGCGACAGCGTGGACTCGCGGATCCACGTGACCAGCCCCGATCCGGCCTGGAAGATGCGGGCTTGCGGCTGGTACGAGGGCGGCAGCTCGGTGTGCAGCCGGTGGTACTGAGCCGTTAGCCGACCGGTCGAGGGCCCAGCGCCGGGGGGTGCCGGGCCCTCGACCCCTGGCTCAGCTCAGCGCGTAGCCGAGGCGGCCCTCGTTGCGGCCGCCGGGCACGCCCTCGCAGTTCTCGTGCGGGGACAGGAAGTGGTCGTCCTGCTCCGGCCAGTAGCACCGGTACAGCGGCACCGAGGGCGCGCTCGGCTGGTCCACGAAGGCCCAGCCCTCGGTGCGCAGCACCTGCTGGCCCTCGCAGTTCGGCTGTGTGGAGACGAAGTGGTTGAGGCCCTTCACGCTGGTGTAGGCGCAGCCGTAGAGCGCGCGGGTGCCCGGCTTGCTCGCCGACTCCAGGAACCAGCGGTGCTCCAGCGCGTACTTCGCGGTGACCGGGCCGCTGGTGTCCCAGTGCTCCCGGCCGTCGTAGAACCGGCTGAACACCCGCTGGGTGGTGGTCAGCGCGTGCCCGAGCAGCTTGTCCTGGGTGCCGCGGCCCTCGCAGTTCGCCGCGGCGGAGGTGAAGTGGTCCGCGCCGGACTTGCAGCGGTACAACGGGGTCGAGGGCGCCGAGGGCGCGGCGGTGTAGATCCGGCCCTCGCTCTGCAGCACCGCGGCCTGCGGCGACTCACAGCCCTGGGCCAGGGACAGGTAGTGGTCGGAGCCGTTGCGGCAGCCGTAGAGCGGCGCGGTGCCCGGCACGGCCGCGGTCTCCAGCCGCCACAGGCGACCGGGTTCGGGCGCGAAACCGGTGGCGCGTTCGGTGATCGTGCTGGTGCGGTGCTGGGCACCGTTGGCGTAGCCGGTCAACGGGACGCTCGGCAGCGCGCGACCCGCGACGCAGGTGACGTGGCGGCGCATGGCCACCGCGTTCGCCCAGTCACCGGGCTTGGCCCACTGGAGGTAGTAGAGGTAGAACTCGTTGTCCACAATGGACGGATCGCTGCCGGTGCCGACGATGGTCGGGTAGGCGTTGCCGCGCTCGGGGTCGCGGAACAGGGTGGTCGGGCCGGACCAGCCGGTCAGCCCGTCCGGCGAGGTGGCCAGCACGAACTCGGTGATGCTGTTGCCCGCCACCATGATCGTGCCACCCCTGGTGGTCTTGACCACGCTCGGGTGCCAGGCCCCGACGCCCTGTTCGCGCACCGCGGTGGAGGGACCGTTGCGGCCGGGGGAGTTCCAGGCGCCGCCGTGGTACTTGCGCCACTCGCTGGCCTTGCCCTGCTTGGCCGCGGCGACCACCTCGGCCAGCGGGGCGCGGGCCACCGACAGCGGGGTGTTGACCCATTTGCCGTCGTCGTAGGAGTAGTCCGGGAAGTAGGCGTGCAGGTAGCCGTCGCGCAGCACGAAGGAGGAGGTGCCGATGTCGGCGGTCAGCTTGTGCCGGTACGCGGTGGCGAAGTCCATGTCCGGGGAGATGATCTCGCCCAGTAACCGGGTCTCACCGGTCGCGAGGTCGTGCAGGCCCAGGTGCAGCTCGGCGTAGAACTGGTGGTTCGGTCCGTCCAGGGTGCGTTCCAGGTGCACCATCTGCAGCACCAGGCCGCTGGCCGGGTCGCGGAAGACCGGTCCGCCGCCGGCGTACTGGTAGCCCGGCGGGATGTTGCGCACCGCGGCGTGCCTGACCCCGCCGGCGACCGGGTTGTCCAGGGTGCCCTTGGTGGTGGCGATGCTCTGCGGCATCGTGCCGGAGCCGACCAGTGCGGAGGTGGACAGGAACCGGTACTGGCCGTTGCCCTCGGGCAGCACCCCGAAGGCGGTGTCCGGCCAGCCCTTGAGGCCGAGGTTGAGCCGGGTGGTGTTGTCGACCACGACCTGGGCCGGGCCGACCGAGACGGCGGAGCAGGGTTCGATCGCCGCGGGGGCGGCCGCGGCTGGCTGGAGGCCGGTGGCGGTCAGCGCGACCGCGGCGGCCAGTGCTCGGAGGATCACCGGATGAGTGTGCCGCGCCCGCGGGCTACCGGGTGGGCGAACCGTCCAGATCGCGCCGGAAGCTGAGCCCAGCCCACCCCACCCGGCGCAGAGCAGTGGCGCGTTTGGGGGAACTGCGCGTCGGCGGCCTGGTGTACCCCGCTACTGCCGGTCGAACCGGACCGGGTGGTCTGTCGACTGTGGACAGACGAACAGCCGCACGGCGTCCTTGATGTAGGTGCCGATGGGGTTCCACGCGTCCCGGTCCCCGAGAGCGTCCTCCTCGAACGGCCGCCAGCGGGACTCGCGGCTGCCCCATTCGGTGTCGGCGATGCTGAGCAGGTGCTCGGTCGGCGTGCCGCATTCCAGGCAGGGCTGCGGGATCCGGTCGGTGACCGCCCAGGACACCCAGCCGCCGATCTTGCTGCCCGGCGCGATGGACAGGCCCTCTCGGTACTCCTCCCGGATGCTCTGCACGGCCTCGGCCAGATCGGCGGGCAGTTCCTCGTGCCACGGGTACTCGGTGAGGCGTTCGGGGTGCAGCACACAGGGCCGGGGCACCAGGCTGTCGTCACCGTTGAGCAGCATCGGCTCCGGCGGCGGCTCCGACGAAGGCGTGATCGAGTGCGAGTTCCGCCAGAACAGGTAGACGTACGGGCCGATGCCGCCCTGCAACTCGTCGTGCTCGTGCGGGCACCACAGCACCTGCAACAGGTCGGTTCCTGCCGGGAAGGGCAGGTCAGGCAGGTCCCTGGCCCAGAACTGCCCGGCCACCACGGCTGGTTCCGGCTGCTCGGGTGCGGGGATGAAGCACTTCGGGCGTCCGCACCGCGGCCAGGGTTCATCCGCAGGCCACAGCAGCGGTCCGCCGAGGTGGCTGTCGTAGGCGGTGGGGTTGCCGCGGCGCGGGTGCAGGCGAACCGTGACGCGCGCGTAGGCGGCCAGGGCCGGGAACCGGGCGGCGACGCCGTAGGCGGGCGGGTGGGTGGTGCGGGTCATACCGGGAGGCTAGGGGCAGGGCCTGACACTCGGCTCACCCGCCAGCGCCCCCAACGGATGCCGGGGGCGCTGGACGCGGTCAGCTGCCGGGCAGGACCTGGATCTTGCGGCCCTCGCCGCGGCGGAAGGACTCCAGCGCGGCGGCGTAGTCGTCCAGGGGCAGGCGGTGGCTGATGAAGACCTCCGGGTCCAGCACGCCGGCGGCGAAGAGGTCCGCGGCCCGCTCGAAGGAGTGCAGCACCGCCATCGAGCCGGTGATGGTGATCTCCTGGTTGTAGATCTTGTACGGCTCGATCACCGCGCGCGCGGAGTAGTCGGAGACGCCGAACTGCAGGAAGGTGCCGCCCTTGGCCACCCGGCCCAGGCCGTCCTGGATGGCCTTCTCGTTGCCGGTGCAGTCGATGACCACGTCCCAGCCCTCCGGCCGGTCCAGCTCGTCGGCGTTGGTGGCGGTGCCGGTCACGCCGATGCGCTGGGCGGTGGCCAGCCGGTCCGGGTTGAGGTCGACCACCTCGATGCTGGCCGCGCCGGTGCGCTTGCCCAGCTCCAGCATCATCAGGCCCATGGTGCCCGAACCGTAGATCAGCACCCGGCTGGCCAGCTGCGCGTTGAGGATGTCGTAGCCGCGCACCGCGCAGGACAGCGGCTCGATCAGCGCGGCGTCCTCGGTGCGGATGTGCTCGGGCAGCTTGACGCAGTTGGCCACCGGCGCGACCGCGAACTGGGCCGCGCCACCGGGCTTGCTGACCCCGATGGCGTTCCAGCGCTCGCACAGGTTGTTGCGGCCCACCCGGCAGTAGCGGCACTCGTGGCAGTACAGCGAGGGGTCCACCGCGACCCGGTCCCCGGCGCGGACCTCGGTGACCTCCTTGCCGGTCGCCACCACGACCCCGGCGAACTCGTGGCCGGGGATCACCGGCAGCGTCGGGGCGAACTCCCCTTGCAGGATGTGCAGATCCGTGCCGCACAGGCCACAGGCGGCCACCTCGACGACGACCTCGCGGGGACCCGGCGCGGGATCGGGCACCGTGGTGACCTCGACCTGACCGACTCCGCTGATGACGGCGGCCTTCATTACTTCACAGCTCCCAACGACAGGCCCTGGACCAGCTTGTCCTGGGCGGCGAAACCGGCGATGAGCACCGGCAGTGACACCACGGTGGCCGCGGCGCACATCTTGGCCAGGAACAGGCCCTGGCTGGTGACGAACCCGGTGAGGAAGACCGGCGCGGTGCCCGCGACGACCCCGGTCAGCACCCTGGCGAACAACAGCTCGTTCCAGCTGAAGATGAAGCAGATCAACGCGGTGGCCGCGATGCCGGGCATGGCCACCGGCGCGACCACCCGGCGCAGCGTGGTGACCAGGCCCGCGCCGTCCAGCGCGGCGGCCTCCAGCATCTCCTTGGGGATCTCGGCCAGGAAGGAGCGCATCAGCCACACCGCGATCGGCAGGTTCATCGAGGTGTAGAGCACCACCAGGAAGGAGATGTTGTCCAGCAGCCCGGCGTACTGGGCGATCAGGTAGATCGGCAGCAGCCCGGCGACCACCGGCAGCATCTTGGTGGAGAGGAAGAAGAAGAGCACATCGCTCCACTTCTGCACCGGCCGGATCGAGAGCGCGTACGCGGCCGGAACGGCGAGCAGCAGAACGAGGATCGTCGATCCGACGCTGGCGCTGACCGAGTTGAGCAGCGGCGGCCACGGGCTGGCCCCGCCGTCGGCGCCGAAGAACTCCGCGTAGCCGTCCAGGGTGAGCGGGGCCAGGATCGACGGCGGGTTGGTGGCCGCGTCGGACTCGCTGTGCAGCGAGGTGAGCACCATCCAGGCCACCGGCAGGAAGAACAGGATGCCGGCGAACCAGGCCAGCGCGCCCCACGGGCGCCACGCGCGGCGGGTCATCGGGTCACCTCGTCTTTCAGCAGGGAGGACACCGCGCGCAGGGCGAAGGTGGCGATGATGATCGAGCCGATCACCACGACCACCCCGGCGGCGGAGGCCTGGCCGTAGTCGTGTGCCTGGTAGAAGGTCTGGTAGATGGTGTAGGGCAGGTTGGCGGTGTCCAGGCCGCCGGAGGTGATGGTGAACACCGCGTCGAAGTTCTGCACGATGTAGATCGAGCCCAGCAGCGCGCCCAGCTCCAGGTACTGGCGCAGGTGCGGCAGGGTCAGGTAGCGGAAGACCTGGAAGCCGCTGGCCCCGTCGATGGCGGCGGCCTCCACCGCGTCCAGCGGCCGGGATTGCAGGCCCGCCAACAGGATCAGCATCATGAACGGCGTCCACTGCCACACCAGCGAGGCGACCACCGCGACCAGCGGCATCTCGCTGATCCAGTCCACCTCGGTGCCGAGCAGGCCGTTGAACAGGCCGTACTCGGGGTTGTAGAGCGCGTGCTTCCACAGCAGCGCCGCGGCCACCGGCACCACCAGGAACGGCGCGATCAGCATGGTGCGCACCAGGCCGCGGCCGCGGAACTTGTTGTCCAGCAACAGGGCCAGGCCCAGGCCGAGGATCAGGCTGACCAGCACCACGCTGGCGGTGAGCAGGATCGTGGTGAGCACCGAGGACCGCAGGTTCGGGTCGGTGACCACGGCGAGGTAGTTGTCCAGGAAGGCGAAACCGCGGTTCTCCGGGGCCAGGGAGTTCCACTGGAGGAAGGAGATCACCAGGGTGGCCACGAACGGCAGCTGGGTGACCGCGATGGTGAAGATCAGCGCGGGCAGCAGCGGCGCGCGCCGGGCCCAGCGGGCCGCCTTGGACGCGCTGCGCGGCTGGGCCGGCGGACCGGTGACCGGCGCGGGGCGGGTGTCGAGGGTGGTCATCGTTCCTCCTCTCAGTTCCGGTACTTCTTGGCTACCTTGTCCGCCAGCCCTTGCGCGGCCCGCAACGCCTCGTCCACCGACTCGCGCCCGGCGATGGCGGAGCTGATCTCCTGGGAGACCTGGGTGCCCAGGTTGGTGAACTCCGGGATGCCGACGAACTGGATGCCGTAGGCCGGGCGCGGCTGCACACCGGGGTTGCGCGGGTCGGCGGTGGCGATGGCCTCTCGGGTGGCGCCGGCGTAGGAACCGCCCAGCTTCAGGTACTCCGGCCGCTGGTAGGTCGAGGCCCGCTTGCCGTCGGGGACCTTGGACCAGCCCAGCTGCTGCCCGGCCACGGTCTCGTAGTCCTTGCCGCTGGCCCAGGACAGGAACTTCCAGGCCGCCTGCTGCTTGTTCGAGGCCTGCTGCACGGCGAAGGCCCAGGTGTAGAGCCAGCCGGAGCTCTTGGTCCGCACCACCGGGGCCTGGGCGAAACCGAGCTTGCCGCGCACCGGGGAGTCCTGCGCCTCCAGCAGACCGGCCGCGGAGGTGGCGTCGTACCACATGGCGACCTTGCCCTGGGTCATGTTGTTCAGGCACTCGGCGAAACCCGCTTGCGGCGCACCGGCTTCACCGTGGTTGCGGACCAGGTCCACGTAGAACTTGGTGGCCTCGGTGAACTCCGGGGAGTCCAGCTTGGCCTGCCAGTCCTGGGTGAACCAGGTGCCGCCGAAGGTGTTCACCACGGTGGTCAGCGGCGCCATCAGCTGGCCCCAACCGGGCTGGCCGCGCAGGCAGATGCCCTTCATGCCGGGCTCCGCACCGTCCACTGTGGACGCGATCTCGGCGACCTGTTGCCAGGTCGGCCGATCCGGCATGGTGAGGTTCTTCGCGGCCAGGATGTCCTTGCGGTACATCAGGAAGGAGGACTCGCCGTAGAAGGGCTGGGCGTAGACCTTGCCGTCGGCCGCGGTCAGCGACTGCCGGATCGGCTCCAGCACGTCCTGCTGGTCGAAGCCGGGGTCGGCGGCGATGAAGCCGTCGAGGGGAGCCAGCCACTTGTTCTTGGCGTAGATCGGCACCTCGTAGTTGGACAGGGTGGCGATGTCGTACTGCCCGGCCTGGCTGGTGAAGTCCTGGCTGATCTTGTCGCGGACGTCGTTCTCCGGCAGCACGGTGAAGTTCACCTTCACACCGGTGCGCTTGCTGAAGTGCTCGGCGGTCAGCCGCTGGATGTCCAGCATCTGCGGGTTGTTCACCATCAGCACGTTGATCGAGTTCGGGTCGTCAGGGTCGCCGATGCCGCCCGCGCCCGCGCAGCCGGCGGCCAGCAACGTCGAGCACACCGCGAGCGCCGCGAGCCTGCGTCGGGTAGGAGACCTCATCGTCCTTCCTTCCCAGCCAACCCCGTGTTGGCCGATCTGGCACGGCGTGTTGGCCGTTGTCGTACGTGGTCTTGGCCGTTGTGGGTGGGAAGCCGTCAGCAACGGCCAACTCCCCGTACGACAACGGCCAACACGACGTACGGGAACGGCCAACACGGCGGTGGGATTAGACCCGGATGACCTTGGGGCCGAGCAGGGCGTAGCGGTGGGCCTCGGTGGGGGAGAGGGTGGTGTCGGTGATGATCGCCTCGAAGTCCGAGACGGTGGCGAAGCGGCTGAAGCTGGCCACGCCGAACTTGGTGTGCACTCCGACGAAGACCTTCCGCCGGGAGGACTGGATGGCTTGGGCCTTGACCGCGCTGACCACCGGGTCCGGGGTGGTGAGGCCGTGTTCGCGGGAGATGCCGTTCGCGCCGATGTAGGCCAGGTCGATGACCAGCTCGCTCAGCATCCGGATCGCCCAGTGGTCCACGGTGGCCTTGGTGCGGCCGCGGACCCGCCCGCCGAGCAGCAGCACGGTGCAGCTGGGCTGCTCCGACATCGCCGCCGCGGTGGGCAGCGAGGCGGTGACCACGGTCAGCGGCCGGGAGGTGGGCAGGTTCTCGGCGATGAGGTGCGGGGTGAAGCCCTCGTCGATGAACACCGTCTCGGCCTCGTCCAGCCGCTCCGCCGCGGCCCTGGCGATGCGCTGCTTCTCCGGGACCATGGACGCGGCCCGGAAGGCCAGCCCGGTCTCGAACCCGGCGCTCTCCACCGGCAGCGCGCCGCCGTGCGTGCGGCGCAGCAGCCCGTGCTCGCCGAGGGTCTTGAGGTCGCGGCGCACCGTCTCCGGCGCGACCCCGAACTCCACCGCCATGGCCATCACGTCGACCTTGCCGTCGGCTCGCGCCCTGGCCAGGATGCGCCGCTTGCGGTCTTCCGCCTGCATCCAGACCTCCTTGTCCGTTCGGGCTTCGAACCTGGGCTCAACCTTGCCCGTTCGGGCTGCGCATAGGTTTAACACCGCCGAAACGGTGTGGCCAGCACCACAACCCAGCCGGTCATTGCCCGTTCGGTGTCCGTTTTACCGCCGGACTACCAGCGGTTTTCCCAGGTAATCGATCTACCCGGTCGGCCTCGGTGTCCGTTTGGTGTGATCCACGCGCCCGGATCGCGGTCCGCACCCGGTCAGCAGTCACTCGGAAGGGTGGCTTTCCGGCGCCGGTCCTGACCGACCGTGCACACCACGCCGAGCACCAGCGGCAGCGAGAGCGCCGCGACCAGGACCATCCCGCCGTCGTGCCCGCCGCCCAGGAGTCCCTGCACCATCGGGCCCACCGCCGCCGAGGCCGCCGCGGCGGCCGACAACGCGCCCGCCGCCGTGGTCGGCGAGTCGGTCGCGGCCGCGCCCAACGCGGTGACCAGCGGGTACAGCGGAGCGATGCCGAGCCCGGCGACCGCGGTGGCCACGGTCAGACCGGGCACGTCCGGCCCGTAGAGCACGATGCCGCCGGTGCCCGCGGTGGCCAGCACGGCGGCGCCGATCAGCAGCGGGCCGGTGCCCAGCCAGTCGACCAGGCGCACCGAGGCCAGCCTGCCCACCGCGACACTGACCCAGAACGCCGAGGTCACCGCGGTGGCGGCCCCGGGGCCGGCGCCCGCGACGAGCACCGCGTTCTGGTAGGACCAGTCGGCCAGCCCGGCGTTCATCATGTTGACCGCGGACACCGCCACCATCGGCGCGGCCAGCACGCCGAGCCCGATCGGCAGCCGCGGGGCCGCTGCCCGGGTGAGTCCGGAAACGGGCGCGGCCCGGTGCGCGAACAGGCGGCTGCCCAGCACGGCCATGGTGCCCGCGGCCAGCGCGTAGGCCGCGCCCCAGTGCCCGGTGAGACGGCAGAGGTAGACCAGCAGTGGCCCGGCGATCGAGCCGAGGCTGTACCAGAAGTGCAGCGCGGCCACGTGCCGCGGCGCCTGCTCGCCCATCCTGGCCACCACCTCGGCGTTGCACACCACGTGCAGTCCGCCCTGGCCGAGGCCCCACAGCACCGAGGCGATCACCGCCACCGGCAGTCCGGCCGGCAGCAGCAACATCAGCAGGCCGGCGGAGTAGCAGAGGAACCCGGCGAGGCCGAGCAGCGCGGTGGACAGGCGGGCGCCGAGCCAGGCGCAGCTGACCGAGGCCAGGAACTGGCCGAGCTGGCGGCCGGAGCGGATCGAGCCCGCCATCGGCAGGGTGATGGCCAGCGTCTGCGCCAGGTCGCCGAGGGTGGGGCCGAGCAGCGCGCTGCCGAAGCCGAGCACACCGAAGACACCACAGCTGAGCCAGAACCACTGACGTATCGGCCGGGGACTGGCCGCCACCTGGTGGTTCACCGGAACGGGTGAGAGCATCCGGTCTTTGTGGCAGACGTTGTGCGTCCGGTCGAGTTGTTGCATCGGCGGAATGAAACCAAGGGCGGAAAAGGACTGCTTCATCGAGCAAGCGGTTACCTATGTACGCCTGTTTCCGCAGGCAGACGGGTTGTCCGATGGTCGGATGGATGATCATGAGTTAGAGCCGGACATCCGGGAACTTGAATTTCACCCGCTGGGGGCGGGTTTCAATTTAGACTTGGTCCAGACAGGTGTGTGCAAGCCAACGGGGTGTCGGTTCGACGATCGCGGTCCCTCGATGGGAGGCTGTTCCGCGTCCTGGGTAGACGGGCAGTGATGAGGATGGACTCGAGCCGGTGAATGCGAAGAAGCTGATCGTGGTGTTGGCGGTCGTTCTGGTGATCTACCTGATCATGAACGACCCACAGGGTGCCGCCGGCGGTGTGCACGGCATCCTGGGCATGCTCCGCAACGCCGCGGAGTCGGTGATCACCTTCGTGCAGCGGTTGTTCGCCTAGCCGAACAACAGCAGCGCGAGGCCGAGTGCGGCGACGATGTTGACCACCGTCGCCGCACCGAAAACACCCACCGGACGCCACCCGGCCGCCCGCAGCGCCCCGGCCCGGAACTCCAGGCCGATGCTGACGAAGGCCAGGATCAGGAACCAGGTCCGCAGGTCGTTGGCCACCCCCAGCGCCGCCTTGCTCTCCGCCGCGGGCACCAGTCCGATGTAGACGGTGGTGAGCACCGAGGCGGCCAGGAAGCCGAGCACGAACTTCGGGAACCGCTGCCACAGCCCGCGCGCCACCGAGTGGTCGGTGGTGCCGCTGCGCTCCACCTTGAGCGTGAAGTAGGCGGTCAGCGCCACCGCGACCACGCCGAGCAGCGCGTTCTGGGTGACCTTGACGATGGTGGCGATCTCCAGCGCCTTCTCCCCGGTGAGCGTGCCCGCCGCGGTCACCGCCGCGGTGGTGTCGATGTTGCCGCCGATCCACGCGCCCGCCACCTCGTCGGGCAGGCCGAGCGCGGCCGCGGCCCAGGGCAGCACGAAGATCGACGGCAGCGCGAAGACGATCACCAGGCTGGCGCTGTAGGCGAGCTGTTCCTTCTTGGCCTGCACCGCGCCCGCGGCCGCGATGGCCGCGCTGACCCCGCAGATGGCCACCGCCGAGGACAGCAGCGCGCGCAGCTTGTCCTCCAGCCCGAGCCGCCCGCCCAGCCACCAGCTGAAGCCGAAGACGATGGTGATCAGCAGCAGCGACTGCACGATCGCCGGTCCGGCCGCGCGCACGATCACCGCCAGGTTGATCGAGGCGCCGAGCAGCACCAGTCCGGTCTTGATGAAGAACTCGGTCCGGAAGCCCCCGGCCAGCCGATCCCGCAACCCGGTCCCGGTGAGCACCAGGTTGCCCAGCAGCCCCAACAGGATCGCGTACACCGGGAACTCCACCGAGGCCCCGATCCCGGCCAGCGCGGTGCCCTTGGTCAGCTCGGGCACCGCGGCGGAGAGGTAGTGGGCCAGCGCGGCGAGCGCGAGCACCACGAGCACGCCGAGCCCGGCCCAGGCGAGCGCGGGGGAGCGGCGGGGAGTGGTCGTGGTGGCCATCACGGCACCAGCCCCGGCGGGAGGACACCGGTGAGGGCGAGGGCGAGCAGCGCGAGGCCGACGAGGACAGCCAGCCAGTCCTCGCTCAGCCGCCGGGCGGGCCGGGAGTCGGTCATGGCAGGCGACGCTAACCGCGATCGTCCGCACCGGGCAGGGGCGCGGTTTCCGTCCCAGCACCCGGGACGATTCCGCTGCCGACCGGCACCCGGACTGGGCCGAACGAGTGAAGACCCTGGTGTCCTAGGGATGCCGGTTGTCGCGCATCGGCCGGTAGTCGTGCTCGCCCGGCGCGCGCCACACGTAGTCCTGGTGCTTCACCGGCGTGGCCCCGAAGTCGTAGGCCCGGTAGCGGCCGGCGGCGTAGTCCAGCCAGCGCTCGAACAGCCGCACGTGCTTGCCGTCGGCGACCAGGATGTCCCCGGCGCGCAACTGCGAGAGCTGGATCGGGTGGGCCACGTCAGCCAGGTCCGGGCTGTCGCCCGGCCGCGGGGTGGCGTAGCTGAACTCCAGCCCCCAGGTCATGGACACAAAACCGGAGCAGTCGGTGCGGTGGAACGGCTGCCGGCACCCACCCAGCGGCCCGCTCCAGTCGATCGCGCGGTACCCGGATCCCGTGTGGTAGCAACGTTCCTGCGAGTACTCCAGGTTCACCCGGTACCAGCTCTCCGCCCGAGCCAGCACCCGGTCGCCGAACGCGCTCGCCCGGTCCGCGGCCACCCCCGACCCGTCCCCGGCCACCCCCAGCGACAACCCCGCGACCAGCACCACCACGGCCGCGAACCGCATCCCCCTGCTCCGCCCCATGCCGCCATCCTCACACGGCGCGGTCCGGGGGCTGGGGCGCGGGTGGTCCGGGCGCGACGAGCTCGACCTCGAAGCCGTCCGCGTTCTGCCGCTCGGGTCCAACTGATCCGGAGCCTGGGTAGCGGCGGTCTCGCCCTAGCTCAGCCGGCGCAGCACGAACTCGTCGCTGCGCCCACCCCCGAGCAGTACGTCCAGCCGCCCGGCCAGCGCGTACGGCCCGCAGTGCGTAGCGGCCAACGTGGTCGGCGCCTTGTCCGCCCACGGTGTGGACGCGGTCACCACCGCGCTCCGCCAGCTGTCGGTGGACCGCAGCTCCACCACCCGGTTGGCCGCGGTGTTGTCCACCGCCAGCATCCGGTTCCCCGGCCGCACCAGCAACCCGTCCGGCTTCCCGATCGGCGCGTCCACGCTCACCAGCTGGAACTTTTCCGGCCCCCACAAAGGAATCCGCACCAGCGATCCCTTGGCCGACAGCGCCCCGACCAGGCCGTGCGGGGTGTGGACGATCCCGTTCAGCCCCCAACCGCTACCGACCGCCCCGGCCAACCCCGGATCCCGCACCAGCACATCCGCCCGCCCGTCCGTGGTGACCCGGTACACCGCCCCGGCCAGCGAGTCGGTGACATAGGCCGTGCCATCCGGTCCGAGTGCGACATCATTGGCGAAGTTCTGCGTGTCGGGGATGAGCGCCCCGAGGTCGAGGTAGTGCAGCGCCCGCCCGGTGCGCAGGTCGTAGATTCCCAGCCCCGCCAACTGGTTCCTGGTCTCCGGACTGGTCCGGTCACCACGACCGAGGTCGGCGTTGGTGACCAGCACCCGGCCCCGGCGGTGGTCCACGGCCAGCCCCATGGTGGTGACCAGGCGAGGGTCGTCGACCAGGGTGACCGCCCGATGGTCAGGACCGACCACCGAGACGGTGCCATGGGTGACCGAGCCGATCAGGAACCGCCCGCGCACCGCGTCATAGGCCACGCCCTCGGGATGGATCGAGGGACCGCTGCCCTGGATGACGGATGGGCAGTGAGCGGGGGCGGCTCCGGCGGGCGCGACCAGCCCCGCGGTGAGCGCCACGGTCAGCACGACGGCACGCAGCACGGCGGATCCCTTCCTCGGCAACGGGTCCCGGCCAGGCTGCCAGGTGAGCGGCAGGCGGTGCACCCGCCTCATGACGGGAGCCAGGCACCGGCCTGCGCGTCCTTGGTGACTCAGGGCATTGACGCCATTCGGTCTATCGCCGGTGCTCAGGGGACCTGCCATAGTCGCGTCGCGGTCTCGGCCGCGCGTCTGGGGGGCGTAGCCACGTTCGGTCATCTTGGGATCACGTGTGCTTGATGAGGGGGAGCTGGTTTGTGGTTCGGCCTCGAGCGCTGCCTCATGGATCTGGCTGCAGGAGGGTTGCGTGGGTTCGAAGGCCGCTGTTCTGGGATTTGCCCAGGGCGTCCCCCGGAACTGGTTGTGGCCGAATGCCGGCCTTGACCAGCGACGGTCTGGTGCTCTTGCTGAGCGGATGCTGGGAACTTCGGCACGGGCGGCTGGTGCGCTGGCGCTGGACCTCGCGGTCTGGCCTGATCCGGGTGTTGTGTGCGCGGGTTCGTTGCCAGGTCTGGATATCGTCTGCTCTCGGGCGCTGACCACGCCGCGGCCCAGTCGGTTGACGGACGACGTTGTGGGACTCGCTGACGGACGGAGTGCGTATGCCGCGTTCATGCACAGCGCGGAGGACTGGGCGGCCTTCGCGGTGTGGGCTGGGGGCGGCCTTGTCCGCTCGATGAGCATCAGTCCCGGGGATGGCGTGTTGGAGGACGAGGGCGATCGCTTGCCCTGTGAAGGCGCCTTTTGGGAGGGCGATCATCCGGTGCGGCATGCTCCGGAGTACCCGCTCCCGTTCCATCCGCTGGAGCTGGGAAACGCGGTCCTGCGGGAGTGCTTCGGATTTGTTCTGGAAGGGCACGAGGGGCCTGACTGTTTTGATCCTGAGGATGCGGAACTGCTGGCGTTCACTGCGGACAAGGTGTGAGAGGGGGATCGGTTGGGATGACAAGGCCTGAGATGTCTTTTAGTGCCAAGGCAGAGCATGGTTGCCTCATTGTTCGGGAGATGAGCGGCATGGACGATGTGTCGGACTGGGAACCAGCCGAAGCGAACTGGTACAAGGTGGGAAGCTCGATCATTTTCGCGGTTCTGCACGGGTCGGAAGGCTGGCTGGACTGCGAGGTTTGGCGGGGAGAGCCGACGAGTCCCTTGCCTCTTCAGATGTTTGATGAGGAACTGTTGTTGGACACCGGTTGGCTTGCCGTTCATGACCCGAACGAAAATGTGCAGATGAAGCTTCGTTGCAGGGCTGGCCGGATAAGAATCAAAGCACTGGTCGATGATCTGGACTTTGCGTCGAAGGTGCAGTTGTGCATGGCTTTCCCGACTGATTAGATGAAGGTCTGCCCAACGCCCGGAGAACCCCTGGACTGAGTGGGTGTCATGGAGTATCGACAACTTTTTGCTGACCTCAGGAAAAGGCCCGACAGCTATGGGTTGAACGGCTCTTTCAGGGAAGCCGTGGCCTTCATTGGCGGTTGCGACGCTGGGAACTCGTGGGGTCTGCTCATCGGATTCCGCGAATGGCTTGCTCTTAAGGCGGACGCTGAAGCCAACCTCACATGGTCTGCCCTGGTTCTGAGGATGGCGGTGGGGTCAACTGGGCTACGGACGGAACTTTCCGCTGCTGACGAGTTGAGAGCTCTCGACGTGCTGTTCGAGGAGCTTGACTTGTTTCTGGCGGCTAGGAACGGTCCGCACCGCGCGCCCCTCATCATCGCCAAGTACTTGAAGGAGCGAGGCTGCCTGTGAGTGATGTCGCGAAGCGAGCCGAGTTCGCGCGATGGAACTGGAAGGTGAAAAAGGCCAGGGATGCACTCTTCGCCACCTTCGAGATGCACGGGCGCCAACTGCGGGGTGAATGGTGCGACTACGCGGAGTCACATCGGCTCTCCACGGAAGTCGCCAGTATCGGTTCGTCTCCCGGGCGAGTCATCCAGCGTTGGGTCGTCAAGGAGAGACTCGGCGAGATCCTACGATCGTGTGATCTGTCGGAATTGCGCGAAGAACGGCTTGTTGCTTCCGTCCTGGATGGGCCGGATGCGGCATGGATCGCGATCCCCCTGGAGGTTTTTCAATTCGAGCTGATTCCCTCGGCGGTGGAATGGATGACTGACGGGTTCGTCCTGTTCGCGTCCGACAGGGCGTCACTGCTCAGTGTCGATGTCGAAGAGGTAGCTGGAGCTTCCCGCATCGAGACCACCGTGATAGGTGAGGGGATTGAGCCCATAGGTGCGCACTTGCTGGCGCATGGGCCGGAGCCGCTTCCGATATTGAACTGAGTCTCCCGGGAGCAGCCGCGCTGATGTGCCGGAGGGGCCGTGGCGGCGGCCCGCCGGCGAGCCTCAGGCCGCGTCGTCGCCCGCGGTCTCCCTCGGGTCGCAGCCCTGGTCCAGCAGGGAGGCCACCGGCAACGTCGCCGCTCCCACCGCGACCGCGTCCGGGCCGAGCTGGCCCACCTCGATCGTGGTCTGGCCGTAGGGGTGGCGTAGCGCATGGGCGGCGGTGGCCTCGCGGATCGCGGGTAGCAGCGTGGCGCCCAGGGACAGACCTGCCCAGCCGCCCAGGACTATGCGTTCGGGGTTGAACAGGTTGACCAGGTTGGCGATGCCCGCGCCCAGGTAGCCGGCGGTTTCCTCCAGGACCTTGGCGGCGGTGCGGGAGCGTTCGGCGGCGGCCAGCAGGGCGGCCAGGCTGCTCTGCTCGTCGGTGCCGGGGACGGCTCGGCCGCCGCGGGCTTTGCGGTAGCGCTCCAGGATGGCTTCCGCGCCGACGTAGGCTTCCAGGCAACCCCTTGCGCCGCAACGGCATTCCTGGCCGTTGTAGACGATGGTGGTGTGGCCCCACTCGCCGGCGCTGCTGGTGGAGCCGCGGTAGGTGGCGCCGTCGGTGATGACCGCGGCGCCTACGCCGGAGCCGAGGAGGGCTACCACCGCGTGGCGGGCGCCTCGGCCGGCGCCGAACCACAGTTCGGCCTGGCCCTGGGTCTTGGCGCCGTTGTCGATGAACAGGGGAAGCTCGACGCCCTTGGCGCGCAACAGGTTTTCCAGTTCCACGCCGTCCCAGCCGATGGTCTGGGCGTGTACGCGGACGGTGCTGCCCTGCTCCACCGTGCCGGGCACGCCGATGCCGACGCCGAGCACCGTGCCCGCGCTCACCCCGGCGGTGGCCATCACCTCGCGCAGGCCGGAGGCCACCTGGGTGACCACCGCGGCCGGGCGGGGGCGGGAGCTGGGTAGTGGGTGGTCCACCGCGGCCAGGCGGGTCATGCCCAGGTCGAACAGTTCGACCTTCACGCCGGTCTCGCCGACGTCGATGCCGACCACGTGGGCGTACTCCGGGTCCACCCGGAGCAGCACCCTGGGCCGTCCGCCGTCGGACTCGACCAGGCCCGCCTCGACGATGAGCCGCTCCTCGGCCAGCTCCCCGGTGACGTTGCTGACCGTGGCCGCACTCAGGCCGGTCTGCTGGCTGAGCTCCTGGCGGCTGAGCGGGCCGTCGAAGAACAGCTTGGACAGCAGCATGGACCGGTTGCTGCGGCGCAGGTCCCGCACCGTGGACCGTCGTGCCGTCATGGTGGTTTCCTCCCCCCTTGAAACAAGTATGTGAACAACCTCGGCACCAGTGTGGGCCAAACGGGGATCTTCCGCGCCCAGCCACGCCGTCGTGCTTACTTCATGGCTTAAATTTAGCCGAGATACGTTATGTTCTCGTTATTGACGTGGCCGGGTGCGGCCGGTTGACTGCCTCGCACAAGCTGACCGAGAGAGCGCTTCCAAGGGTCTCCCGGGACACAGCGAGCCGCCATCGACGTCGAAGGAGGATCCATGCGAGTCAAGCGCATCGCGGCCTTGACCCTCGCGGGAATCCTTGCCGCGGCCCTGGCCGCCTGCGGCAGCGGGAACAGCAGCACCGGGGGCAACGCCGGCGCGGTGCTCAACATCGGCGCGCCCAACGGGCCGCAGCCGGAGAACCACAACCCGTTCCTGGAGACCTCGGCCGCCGGCTCGCTCGGCTACCGGTGGATGATCTACGAGCCGCTGGTCATGCGGAACAAGGCCCGCCCCACCGACCCCGGCAGGGCCTGGCTGGCCAGCAAGTGGGACTGGGCGGACAACTACACCAAGCTCACCATCACCGTGCGCGACAACGTCAAGTTCTCCGACGGCAAGCCGATGACCGCGCAGGACGTGGCCTTCAGCCTCGGCCTGCTGAAGAAGCACCCGGCGTTCAACCTGCACGCCATCCCCTACGGCGAGATCACCCCCAGCGGCAACACGGTGACGGTGACCTTCCCCAGGTCCCAGTTCACCAACCAGCTGATGATCCTGGAAGCCGCGGTGGTGCCCAAGCACATCTGGGAGCAGGTCAAGGACCCGGCCCAGGAGCTGAACAAGAACCCGGTCGGCACCGGCCCGTACACGCTGAAGTCCTTCACCCAGCAGACCGTCACGCTCACCGCGCGGGAGAGCTACTGGCAGGAGCTGCCGAAGGTCAAGGAGCTCCGCTACACCTCCTACAACGACAACAACGCGCAGACCACCGCGCTGGCCGCCGGCGCCTCGGAGTGGGCCTTCGTGTTCATCCCGAACTACAAGGCGGTCTACACCAGCAAGAACCCGCAGCACCACAAGCTGTGGTTCCCCGCATCCCTTGGCGTGCACGGCCTGTGGTTCAACACCGAGAAGGCGCCCTTCGACAACGCGGCGCTGCGCAAGGCGATCAACCTGGTGATCAACCGCGAGGACATCTTCATCCAGGCCGAGGCCGGGTACTTCTACCCCAAGATCGACAACGTCACCGGCATCCCGACGCCGGGCGGTGAGGCCTTCATCGCGCCGGAGTACCGGGGCAAGACGCTGACCCCCAACGTGGACGAGGCCAAGCGGATGCTCACCGCGGCAGGGTTCCGCTACGAGGGCAGCGCGCTCATCGACCCGGCGGGCAAGCCGGTCAAGCTCACCATGTCGGTGCCCTCGGGCTGGTCGGACTACGTGACCACGCTGGAGATCATCAAGGACAACGTCTCCGGCATCGGCATCACCGCCACCGTGGACAAGACCAACCAGGACGCCTGGACCGAGGCGGTGGAGGCGGGCAACTTCGAGGCGGTCCTGCACTGGACCGAGGACGGCCCGACCCCGTACCAGGCCTACCGGTACATGATGGACGGCGAGCTGTACAAGCCGCTGGGCACCGGGCAGACCATCGGCAACTACGGCCGCTTCCGCAACGAGCAGGCCACCGCCGCGCTGCGCCAGTACGCCAACGCCACCGACGACGCCGGTCGCACCACCGCGCTGCACGACCTGCAGCGCATCATGATCGAGCAGCAGCCGGTCGCGGTCACCGGCGCGGCCAACGTGGGTGGCATGTACAGCACCAGGAACTGGGTCGGCTGGCCCGATGACAGCAACCCCTACGCGCCGGCTCAGCCGAGCCTGCGCACCTCACTGGATGTCGTGCTCCACCTCAAACCCGCCTCCTGAGCGGCGCCTGGGAAGGACAGGAGGACTCACGGGTATGAGTGAGGGCACGATTGCCTCGGCTTCCGGCACTACGGCGGTGGTGCTGGAAGCCGAGGACCTGACCAAGCACTTCCCGGTCCGCAAGGGGGCCAGGGAAGTGTTCTCCCGCACGGCGCGGACCGTGCACGCGGTGGAGGAGGTCACCCTGCGCCTGCGGCGTGGCCGGGTCACCGCGCTGGTGGGGGAGTCCG
Organism: Crossiella sp. CA-258035; assembly: GCF_030064675.1. GTDB lineage: Bacteria > Actinomycetota > Actinomycetes > Mycobacteriales > Pseudonocardiaceae > Crossiella. The sequence continues at coordinate 5,058,919 of NZ_CP116413.1, read as the reverse complement.
GTTCGGGCAAGTCCACCGTGGCCAGGCTGCTGGCCCAGCTGTACCCGCGCACCGGCGGCGAGATCCGGCTGCACGGCGAGCCGGTGACCGTGCGCGGCGGCCGGAAGTTCCGCGCCTACAGCAGAAAAGTGCAGCTGATCTTCCAGGACCCGTTCGCCTCGCTGAACCCGGTGCACACCGTGCGCTACCACCTCGGCCGGGCACTGAAGATCCACGGCAACGGCGGCGCGAACCGGGCCGAGCTGGAGGCCGCGCTGCACGAGCTGCTCACCAGGGTCTCGCTCACCCCGCCGGAACGCTACCTGGACAAGTTCCCGCACGAGCTCTCCGGCGGCCAGCGCCAGCGGGTGGCCATCGCCCGCGCGCTGGGCGCGGACCCGGACGCGCTGCTGGCCGACGAGCCGGTGTCCATGTTGGACGTCTCCATCCGCCTTGGCGTGCTGAACCTGTTGCGGGACCTCAAGGAACGACTGCGGCTGGCCATCCTCTACATCACCCACGACATCGCCTCGGCCCGCTACTTCGCCGATGAGACGCTGGTGATGTACGCGGGCCGGATCGTGGAGGGTGGCGACAGCGAGACGGTGACCCAGCGGCCCGCGCACCCCTACACCCGACTGCTCATCGACTCCGCGCCCGACCCGGACCGCAGCGCGCACGAGACCGCCGTGCCGGACAAAGTGAACTCCCTGGCGAAGGCGGGCAGCGAACCGCCGAGCCTGATCAACCCGCCCTCGGGCTGCCGGTTCCATCCGCGCTGCCCGCAGGCCATGGCCCGCTGCGCCAGTGAGGTCCCGCCGCGCCTCGACATCGGCGACGCCGACGGGCACTGGGCGGCCTGCTGGCTGTACGCGGCAGGCGATCCGGCCGAGGAGCCGCTCACGTGAGGCATGTGCTGCAACGCCTGGCGTTCTACCTGTTCACCGCGTGGGCCGCGGTGACCATCAACTTCTTCATCCCCCGGCTGATCCCCGGCGACCCGGTCACCTCGCTGCTGTCCCGGCAGCAGGGCGCGATGAGCGCGGAGAACATCCAGTCGCTCTATGTCCTTTTTGGACTCGACGGCGACCAGAGCCTGGTGGCGCAGTACCTGGACTACTGCGCTCAGCTGCTGCGCGGCGACCTCGGCCTGTCCTTCACCTTCTTCCCGGCGCCGGTCTCCGACGTGCTGGCGCAGAGCCTGCCGTGGACGGTGGTCCTGGTCGGCGTCACCACCGTCGCCAGCTTCCTGATCGGCACCGGACTGGGCGTGCTGGCCGGGTGGCGGCGCGGGTCCTGGGTGGACCTGGTGCTGCCGGTGACCACCTTCCTGTCCTCGGTGCCCTACTTCTGGCTCGGCCTGATCGCGATCACCCTGTTCGCCGGGATCGACGGCGCCTTCCCGGCTTCCGGCGGGTTCGAGGCGGGACTGGTGCCGGGCTGGGACCTGGACTTCGTCGGCAGCGCGCTCTACCACAGCGTCCTGCCCGCGGTGACGATCATCATTTCCTCGATGAGCGGCTGGATCCTCAGCATGCGCAACATGATGGTCACCGTGGCCGCCGAGGACTACGTCACCGTGGCGCACGCCAAGGGCCTGTCGGAGAGCCGGGTCGCGCTCAGCTACGCCGCGCGCAACGCGGTGCTGCCCAACGTCTCCGGCCTCGCGCTCTCCCTCGGCTTCATCGTCGGCGGCACGCTGCTGGTGGAGATCGTCTTCTCCTATCCCGGCGTCGGCTTCCAGCTCTTCCAGGCCGTCGGGGCCAAGGACTACCCGCTGCTGCAAGGCATCTTCCTGGTGATCACGCTGTCCGTGCTGGTCGCCAACCTGCTCGCCGACCTGGCCTACCTGGCCCTTGACCCGCGCACCCGCAAGGAGGGCTGAGCCGTGGCCATGCCCACCACCGACCTGCTGGCCGCCGCGGACCTGCCCCCGGAACAGCCCGCGCTGATCGTCGGCAGGCGTCGCCGGTTCCGCTTCGCGGCCAACGCCAAGGTGGCCACCGGGCTCGCGCTGATCGGCTTCTTCGTGCTGCTGGCGGTGATCGGGCCGTGGATCGCGCCGTATGACCCGTCCCAGCGCAGCTCCGCGCTGCTGGAACCGCCCTCGGCCGCGCACTTCTTCGGCACCACGCACATCGGGCAGGACATCTTCAGCCAGGTCCTGGTCGGCGCGCGCAGCGTGATCCTGGTCGGCTTCCTGGCCGGGGGAGTGGCCGCGGTGCTCGCGGTGCTCATCGGCGTCACCTCCGGCTACCTCTCCGGCGCGGCGGGGGAGAGCCTTTCGGTGGTGTCCAACGTGTTCCTGGTGCTGCCCGCGCTGCCGCTGGTGATCATCGTGACCGCGACCCTGCCGGGCAGCGGCGACCTCACCGTGGCGCTGGTCATCGGGCTCACCTCCTGGGCCTGGGGCGCGCGGGTGCTGCGCGCGCAGACGTTGTCGTTGCGGCGCAGGGACTACGTGGAAGCGGCCAGAGCCACCGGCGAGACCAGCTGGCGGATCATCATCTTCGAGATCATGCCCAACCTGAGCGCGGTGATCGCCTCCAACTTCGTCGGCACGGTGATCTTCGCGGTGATGTCGGAGATCACCCTGGCCTTCATCGGCATCTCCGGCATCTCGGAGTGGAACTGGGGCACCATCCTGTTCTGGGCGCAGAGCCAGCAGGCCCTGGCCCAGGGCGCCTGGTGGTGGTTCGTGCCGGCCGGGCTGGCCATCGCGTTGCTGGGCACCGCGCTCTCGCTGCTCAACTTCGGCATCGACGAGTTCGTCAGCCCCCGGCTGCGCAGCTCCGGCGGACGCCGCACGCGCACCGCCGACGGCCGCGTGGTGCGGATGCGGGTCGGCTTCACCCCCGTGCTCGGGAAGTCCACAAAGGACGGTGCGCGATGAGCAGGCCGGTGCTGGAGATCAAGGACCTCAACGTCGACTACGGTCTCGGCGACAGCGCCGTGCGCGCGGTGCGGGAGGTCAACCTGACCCTGCACCGCGGCGAGGTGCTCGGCCTGGCCGGGGAGAGCGGCAGCGGCAAGTCCACCCTGGCCTACGGCCTCACCCGGCTGCTGCCCCCGCCCGGCGTGGTGCGCGGCGGCCAGGTCATCTACCACGACCCCGGCGGCGAACCGGTGGACATCCTGCGCCTGTCCGTGCCGGAGCTGCGCAGGTTCCGGTGGGCGGAGACCTCGCTGGTGTTCCAGGGCGCGATGAACTCGCTCAACCCGGTGCACAAGGTCTCTGCCCAGCTCACCGACGTGATCAAGGCGCACGACCCCGGCAGCACCGCCCGCTCCCGCCGGGCCCGCGCCAAGGAGCTCCTCGACCTGGTGGGCATCGCGGCCGACCGCCTGGACGCCTACCCGCACCAGCTCTCCGGCGGCATGCGCCAGCGCGTCATGATCGGCATGGCGCTGGCGCTGCACCCGCAGATCGTGATCATGGACGAGCCGACCACCGCGCTGGACGTGGTCACCCAGCGGCAGATCCTGCGCCAGCTCGTCGACCTCCGCGAACGACTCGACTTCTCCGTCCTGTTCATCACGCACGACCTGTCGTTGCTGGTGGAGTTCGCCGACCGGATCGCGGTCATGTACGGCGGACGCATCGTCGAGCAGGCCCCCTCGGCACAGCTGTACCGAGACTCATTGCACCCCTACAGCGACGGCCTGCTGCACTCCTTCCCCGCCCTGCGCGGCCCGCGCCGGGAGCTGTCCGGAATCCCGGGTTCGCCACCGGACCCGAGGGCGCTGCCCAGCGGCTGTGCGTTCCACCCCCGATGTCCGCGGGCCTTCGACCCGTGCGCGCAACGGGTTCCCGTGCTCGGACCGCCTGCCGGCAACGCCGACCGCACCGTGGCGTGCCACCTGCACGCAGGCGACCGAGTTCCGACCTGAGGGAGAAGGAGACAGCGTGGACATCACGACGGCAGCCCCGGCGAGCACCGCGGCGGAGGAGCTGATCCGCACCCTGCCGCAGTCCTTCCGCTGGGGCGTGGCGACCTCGGCCTACCAGATCGAGGGCGCGGCCTTCGAGGACGGACGCACGGCCTCGATCTGGGACACCTACTGCCGAACACCGGGCATGGTGCACCAAGGCGACCACGGCGACGTGGCCTGCGACCACTACCACCGGATGCCAGAGGACGTCGAGCTGATCCGCTCCCTCGGCGTGGACACCTACCGCTTCTCGGTGTCCTGGCCCAGGGTCCAGCCGGGCGGCACGGGTCCGGTCAACGCCAAGGGGATCGGCTTCTACGACCGCCTGGTCGACGAGCTGCTGGCCAAGGACGTCGACCCCTGGGTCACGCTGTACCACTGGGACCTGCCGCAGGAGCTGGAGGACGCGGGTGGCTGGCCGGTGCGCGACACCGCCTACCGCTTCGCCGACTACGCCATGCTGGTCTTCGACAAGCTGCGGGACCGGGTGCGGGACTGGACCACGCTGAACGAGCCCTGGTGCTCGGCCATGCTCGGCTACTACGAAGGCCGCCAAGCCCCCGGCAGACAGAACTTCGAGGACGCCATCCACGCGGTGCACCACCTGCTGCTGGGCCACGGCCTTGCCACCCAACGGATGCGCGCCGCGGGCGACCCCGAGCACGAGTTCGGCATCACCCTGAACATGGGCACCGCCACCCCGGCCACCAACTCCATCGAGGACCGCGAGGCCGCCCGCCGGGCCGACGGTCTCGGCGCGCGGATCTACCTGGATCCGCTGCTGCGCGGGCGTTATCCGGCCGACATCGTCACCGACCTGGCCGACCGCAAGATCGAGCTGCCGGTCCAGGACGGCGACCTGGAGATCATCTCCACTCCGATCGAGGTGCTCGGCGTCAACTTCTACTCCGGCCACGTCTTCTCCGGCCGGGACGAGCACGGCAACACCCGCGACGCCGACGGCAACCCGGTCGATCGCCAGATCCCGCAAGGGAAACCGGTCACCGCGATGGGCTGGGAGATCGTGCCCGAGCGCTTCACCGAGCTGCTGGTGCGGCTGGGCCGGGACTACCCCGGCGTGCCGATGGTGATCACCGAGAACGGATCGGCCTTTGTGGACGTTCCGGACGCCGACGGCTTCGTCGAGGACACCGAGCGCACCGACTACTTCCGCCGGCACATCGCCGCGGTCGCGGCCGCGCGCGAGCAGGGCGCGGACATCCGCGGCTACTTCGCCTGGTCGCTGATGGACAACTTCGAGTGGTCCTACGGCTACGACAAGCGGTTCGGCATCGTCCGCGTGGACTACGAGACCCAGCGGCGCACGCCCAAGCGCAGCGCGCTGTGGTACCGGGACACCATCCGCCAGGTCCGGTCCGGCTCCTGACGAATGGCCGGTGCGGCAGCCGACCGGGCTGCCGCACCATGTTTTTGGTTCTCCCGAGAATCCCGCCGCCACGGGAAACCGCCTTCCCTCACCGCACACTCGAGAGGAACGGTTATGAGAACTGGCATGAAAGCGCTTACCAGAGCGGGGCTGCCGGTGGTGGTCGTGGCGGGCGCGCTGGTGCTGCCCGCCGGGCAGGCGGGTGCGGCCCCGGTGCGCCACGAGGCGGAGACCGCGACCATCTCCCAGGGCGTGGTGGAGTCCAACCACGCCGGCTTCAGCGGCAGCGGCTTCGTCAACAGCGACAACGTGGCGGGCAGCTACGTGCAGTGGACGGTCAACGCCGCCACCGCCAGCCCGAACGCGGTGCTGTCCTTCCGCTACGCCAACGGCAGCGGGGCGAACCGGCCGCTGGACATCACGGTCAACGGCAACCTGGTGTCCAACGACCTGGCCTTCCCCAGCAACGGCTGGACCACCTACCAGTCGGTCACGGTGACGACCGCGCTCAACGCGGGCGCGAACACCATCCGCGCCACCGGGGCCACCGCCGCGGGCGGACCCAACCTGGACGCCCTGGACGTGGACACCGCGCCCGCCCCCGGTCGCGGCAACCCGCAGCCGCCGGCCAACGTCAGCACCGGCTGGTCCATCCCGTGGGCGGTGTCCTTCCTGCCGGACGGCCAGTCCGCGCTGATCACCGAACGCGACACCTTCCGGGTGTTCCGGGCCGGGCTCAACGGCAGCAGGACCCAGGTGGGCACGGTGCCCAACAGCACCACCACCGGCGGCGAGGGCGGCCTGATGGGCGTGGCGGTCTCGCCGACCTGGAACGGCACCAGCGACCAGGACGTGTTCTTCTTCCACACCTCCAACGACGGCGGCGCGCAGGCCAACCGGATCGTGCGGATGAGCTTCAACGGCAGCACGCTGGGCAACCGCCAGGTCATCGTCAACAACATCCCGGCCAGCCGCTTCCACAACGGCGGCCAGCTCAAGTTCGGCCCGGACGGCTTCCTCTACGCCACCGCCGGTGACGCGCAGAACACCAGCCTGGCGCAGAACCTGGGCAGCGTGGCCGGCAAGATCCTGCGCTTCACCCGCACCGGGGCGCCCGCGCCGGGCAACCCGTTCAACTCGCTGGTCTACAGCTACGGCCACCGCAACGCCCAGGGCCTGGCCTGGGACTCGGCTGGTCGGCTGTGGTCGGCGGAGCTGGGCAACGTCTCCACCGACGAGCTGAACCTGATCCTGCCCGGCCGCAACTACGGCTGGCCGCAGTGCGAGGGCAACTGCAACGTCAGCGGCATGGAGAACCCGAAGCGGACCTGGACCACTGCGGAGGCCTCGCCCAGTTCGCTGGCCATCGTCAACGACACCGCCTACATCGCCGCCCTGCGCGGGCAGCGGCTGTGGCGGGTCGAGCTCAACGGCACCAGCGCGGGCGCGACCACCAGCCACTTCACCAGCTTCGGCCGCCTGCGCGCGGTGGTGAAGGTGCCGGGTGCGAACGCGATCTGGATCGGCACCACCAACGCCGACGGCAACGGCGGCCAGGGCCCCGGCTCCGACCGCGTCCTGCGGAGTGAGATCCGCTGAGGCGAAGCTGCCGGGCGGCTCCACCCGCCCGGCAGCACCCGCCGTGTTGGCCGTTCTGGTACGCCGTGTTGGCCGAACCTGCACCGTGTGTTGGCCGTTCTCGCACGGGGTGTTGGCCGCTGGCGCGCCGGAGCGGCCAACACCCCGTACCACTTCGGCCAACACCGGGTACGAGATCGGCCAAGACTCCGTACGAGATCGGCCAACACGATGGGGGAGGGGTCAGCGGGCGTGGCGGGCCAGGTCGGCGTGGGAGCCGGTGGGCATGTAGGCGGGGAGGATGGCGTCGACGGAGTAGCCGCCGTCGGGGCGGGGGCCGGCGTTGATGGTGCCGCTGACCAGGGCGACCCGCTGGCGCAGGCCGAGCAGGCCGCCGCCGGTGGGCGGGCCGGCGGGGGCGGTGGTGAGGCGGGCGACGGCGGGGGCGGTGTTGCGGATGCTCAGCCAGACCCGGTCCGCGCCGTAGCGCACGTGCACCCTGACCTGGCTGCCCGGGGCGTGCTTGCGCACGTTGGCCAGGGCCTCCTGCACGATCCGGAACGCGGTGCGGCCCACCACCGGCGAGGTGTGCACCGGCGAGCCGTCCTGCACCAGGTCCACCCCGATGCCCACCGACACCGTCTCGGCGACCAGCGCGGACAGGTCCGGCAGCGCGGTCGCCGGGGCTTCCACCGCGGCCTCGCCGTTGGCGCTCTTGGCGGGCAGGGTGCGCAGCACGCCGACCAGGTCGCGCAGCTCGTCCAGGGCGTGGCAGCCCGCGGCGCGCAGGTCCTCGGCGGCCTGGCGGGTGGCCTCGTCGGGGGCGGTCATCCGCAGCGCGCCCGCCTGCAGCACCATCAGGCTCACCCGGTGGGTCAGCACGTCGTGCATCTCCCCGGCCAGCCGGACCCGCTGCTCGGCGCGGGCCTGTTCGGCCAGCAGCCGGGCCTCGGTGTCGGCGTGCCCGGCGCGTTCGGCCTCGGCGCGGGCCAGCGCGCGGCGGGCCAGCAGGTGGCGGCCCAGCAGCACCGGGAGCAGGGTGAGCAGCAGGCCGGTGGCGGTGATGCCCAGGTCCAGCCGCCACGGCTGGGCGGCCAGCACCGCGGCCACCCCGGCCAGCGGCCACCACCACCATTGCCGGGCGCGGGGCACGGTGAACGCGGCCAGGCCCAGCGCGGCGGCCAGCCAGGGCACGGTGGCCAGGTTCGAGGGCAGCAGCAGGCCCGGCACCGCCAGCTCGGCCAGCACCACCCCGGTCAGCCCGAAGGCCACCGCCGCCGGGGCCACGCTCCGGCCCAGCACCAGCAGGCTGGCCACGGCCTGACCGAGCACCCCTGGCCACGGGTAGGCGTCGGCCGGCCACCAGAGCGAGCCGAGCAGCGGGGGCAGCAGACCGATGGCGAGGAGGGCGAGCGCGACCGCCGCGTCCGCGGGACTCGCCCGGCGCGGTGGCCACCATGGCCGGCGTGATGGTGCCTGCACACCGAGAACGGTACTGACTCGACCGTGGGTTCAGGTGAGAGAAACGCCTTTCGGCCCCCTCAAGTCCCTACGAACGATGTCGTTCGTCGCCTCGGATGGGCCTTTGGTCGCATTCCGCTGCCCGTGCGGGCAGGCCGCGACGGCAGCTGGTCCGGGGACTTACCGGTTTCGGGTCCTGGCGACCCCGCGCACCACACCAGGACGCGAAACCGCAGGTGCAATCGATGTCCCGTCGATCGATGCTACGCACTGTGGCCGCACCGGGGAGCGTCCTTTCGGCCCAATCGCCACCGGCCTGAATAGAAACTGGCCGGTCTACTTTTCCGGCGTGGAATTGCCGCGTTCCACCTCGACGAACCGGCCGGTCTCCGCGCGCAGCTGGGCCAGCAGGAAGGCGCCGAGGCCGACGTCGTCGGCGAGTCCGATGAACGGCAGGAACACCTCGGGCAGCAGGTCGATCGGGGAGATGATGTAGACGATCCCGGCGATCCAGAACAACCGTTTGGACCACGGCGGCGCGGGATAGCGGCGGTCGCGCATCGCGCGCAGCATCCTGGGCAGCGCCCGCGCCCGCTGCACGGTGCTGGGCGAGCCCAGGCCCTTGCGCCTGCGCACCGCGCGCACGGCGCCCGCGACCAGGAACAGCCCGCCGAGCACGGTCAGCACGATGGCCACCGTGGTCGGCTCCAGCCACAGCACCGATGAGGACAGCCGCCAGAAGGCCAGCCCGCCCAGCGCGAGCAGCGCCACCCCGAGAACCAGCACCCGACCTCCCCGACTCCTTGACCGGACAAGGGTTCCCAGTCTCATGATCGCTGAACCAGGTGAACTCTCCGGCGTGTCACCAGGATAGCCCGCAGCGAGCTGGCGCGAGCGCGGCGCGTTTCGCTACAACCCGGTGCCCATGGACCAGACAGCAGACCCGCAAGCCCCGCCGCACCCCCGTCCACAGTGGATCGGCTGGGCGCTGACCGCGGTCGTGGTGCCCGTGCTGCTGGCCGGTCTTGGTGTGGCCGTGGCCGGGCCGAGGATCGAGCACGAGCTCAGCGCCAAGGCCCGTGCCGCGCTGGGCGGGGCCGGGCACCCGGACGCCCAGGTGGCCGCGGCGGGCCGGGAGCTGACCCTCGCCGGACTGCCGGGGGAGCGGCTGGCCGCGCTGAGCACCATGGTGGCCAACCTGCCCGGCGTGGACTCGGTGGTGGCCCGCGAGCTGGCCACCACCCCGGTGCAGCTGCGGGTGCGCGACGGCGAGTTAATGGTCTCGGCCACCGGCCACAGCGAGCTGGCCACCCGGCGGCTGCTGGACGCGGTCACCGCCCGCTGTCCCGGCCACCAGGTCACCGACCTGACGCTGACCGCGCACGGCACCGGTCCCGACCTGCCAGCCGAGGAGCTGGCCCGGCTGGCCCAGGCCGCCGCCGAGACCAGGGGCGCGGACCTCACCGTGGCCATCCGGCCCGAGGCCGTGACCGTGCGCGGGGTGGTCGCCGACGCCGACCAGCGCAACACCCTCATCGAGCGGCTGCGCACCCGGTGGGCCGGGCCGGTCAGCGCGGACGGGCTCACCGTCGGGCCCTCGCCGCTGCCGTCCACTGTGGACATCCGGGCGCTGGACGCCGCGGTCGGCCGGATGGTCGAGGGCGCGGGCGGGATCAGCTTCGAGGCGGCCACCGTGCGCTGGGGCGAGGGGCACGGGCCCCGGCTGGTGGAGCGGGTCGGCAGGCTGCTGCGGGTGGCGCCCAAGTCGCTGATCACGGTCACCGCCTGGGCCTCGGAGGAGCAGCCGCCCGGCGTCGACCCGCGCAAGCTGGCCGGCCGGCGCGCCGAGCTGGTGCGCGACCTGCTTGCCGGACAAGGGGTTCCGCGTGAGCTGATCACCACCGTGGCCAGGGTCGAGCCCGGCCCGGAGACCTTCGTCCCGCACCTGCGCCGCGCGCGGGTCGCCGTCAGCTAGGAGCGAAACGATGATGTGGTTGTTCTGGCAGGTCTTCCTGCTGTGCCTGGCCTCCTTCCTCACCGGCGGCCTGCTGAGCTGGCTGCTGCTGGTGCGCCCGCTGGCCGAGCGCCGGGTACCGACCCCGGTGGTCACCGAGGTGGTCGAGGTCCTGCCGCAGGTGGTGGAAACCGCGCTGCCGCAACCGGAACCGGCCGCGGAGGTCATCCTCGGCTCGGTCAAGGGCAACACCCGGACCAAGCGCTACCACACCCCGGACTCGCCCTACTTCAACCGCACCAAGGGCGACATCTGGTTCGCCTCGGCCGCCGAGGCCGAGCAGGCGGGATACACCCCTGGCGTGGCCCGCCGCCGCACCCCGGTGCCGTCCTAGCTGGCGCTCTCCGGCTGCACCACCTGGCCCAGCACCACCCGGAACAGGTCCCGGTCCACCGTGCTGGGCTCGGCGGCCAGCCACTGCCCGATCTCGGCGATGAACTGCTCAGGGCTCATCGGCGGGGCGGCCACCTCCGGCGCCTCGCCGGTGGTGATCTCCCCGGCCCGGTTGGGGTAGAGCACCAGCACCCCGCGCACCTCCACCTCGGGCAGCAGGTCGCGGAAGGCCTCCACGCCCTCGGGCAGCCGGGTGCCGCCGCCGCGGTAGGGGTGGCCGTTGCGGCGCAGCGCGCCGGTGTCGTCGGCGGTGTAGTGGCCGGGCAGCCACAGCTTCGACTCGATCAGCACCAGCCGCCGCCCGCAGAGCACGGCGTGGTCGATGTCGGCGAACACCGAGTCCGGCCAGGCCAGCCCGTGGAAGATGCGCACCCCCGGCAGCCGGGTCAGGTAGCGGCCGAGCAGCCGCGCGGTGAGCTGCTCGGCGACATCGCCCTCCTCCGCGCCGGGCCGCCCGAACACGGTGCGGATGCCGAACTCGGCGGTGAACTCCCGGTCCGCGCGGCCCGCCGCCAGCTGCCCGCGCCACAGGTGCAGGGTCACCCCGGTGACCCCGGCGAAGACGGCCAGCCACAGGCCGATCAGCCACGCCGAGCCGGTCAGCGCGGGCAGCAGCACCCACATCGCCAGCCAGGCCGCCAGCGAGCCGAAGGCGGGCCCGTGGCCCGGGCCGGTCGGCGGCACCAGGCGCACCCGCTCCACCGGGTCGACCTCGGGCCACCACGGGATGGTGTCCGGGTCCAGCCGCGGCATGGCCGGGGTGAACTCCGGGTCCGGGCCGAAGGTGCGGGTCCTGCGCGCGGCGCCGGTGCGCGGCCACGGCCTGGCCCGCTGCCGGGTGCCGCGGCGGGGCGGTTCCGGGGCCTCGACGGTGACCTCGATGTCGGACTCGTCGATCCAGTCCTCGGTCTCGTCCCAGTCGTCCTCGTCGTCCTCGCCGCGGTCGTAGTCGGCCCGCCGGTCCGGGTCGTTGAGCGTCTCGTAGGCCTCGCGCAGCAGCCGGAAGGAGCCCGAGGTGCCACCGGCGTCCGGGTGCATGACCTTGGCCAGCGCGCGATAGGCGGTCTTGATCTCCGCCGCGGTCGCGGTCCGGCCGACGCCAAGCAGCTCGTAGTAGTCGACCGCGCCCACGATCCCGCCCACCTTCCGTGTCTGCGCGAACACCCTATGGGGTGCCCGCGGAAGATGATCACCCGCCTCCACCCTGCGGGCCGGAGCGGAAGGAGTGATAAGCGATCCGTATTTCGACCAGTGTTCTGCATATACCCGAGCGCGAAAGGCCACCCTTCCTCTAACGTGATAGCCGACACACACGAAAGGCGGTAGCCGTCATGATGGAACAGGTCCGAGAACGCACCGAGCCCGCGCCCAGGGTCGGGCTCCCGGTGCAGGCCGAGCGCCAGAGCAGGTCGCGCCAGGTGGCCGGGAGCCCGATCCCGCAGTGGTTGCTGGACGACGAGACGTTCGAGCCGCACATTGTGCGCGGACTGGACTGACTCGTTTCGTAATAACGTCCCGGTCTCGACGACCCCTCCGAGATCCGGACCGACAGTTTTACCTTCCCCGACCGGGTGATTTCCGGAGTGGACGGCATCGAGGCGCTGACGCGGTGATCCCGCGAACCAGCGCCGCGCCACCACACCGTTGAGGCCCGACCCGGTCCTGGGAGTCCTCCCTCAGCTCACCGTCGAGCGCGTGCCGTTGGTCTCGCGCAACGTGCGCATGGCTTCGGCGAGGGCGGCGGCCTGCTCGGACCCGAGCGGGGTGAGCACGGTGCGGCGCAGGTTGTCCGCACCGGCCCGGCGGGCCGCCGCCGCCACTTCCGCGCCGTGCTCGGTCAGCACCGCGTAGGTGACCCTGCGGTCGTTCTCGCACGGCTCCCGGCGGATCAGTCCCGCCTTGACCATGCGGTCGGCCACCTTGGTGAACCCGCCGCTGGTGAGCGCGGCCTCGGTGGCCAGCCTGGTCATCTGCATCCGGTGGCCCTCGGAGCGGATCAGCCGCAGCAGGATGTCGAAGGGGGCCGGTTGCAGGCCGAACTTCTCCGCGATCTCGCTCATCAGGCGGTCCTGGGTGGCCAGGTAGCCCTCGATCACCAGTCCCCACCAGGTGATGATCTCGTCATCGGCGATCTTGTCCGGCTCGGTCATGCCGTCAGCATAGCCATGCACCCCTTCCGGGGAAACTTCTTGCGAGGAAGATAATCCCGGCGTAGCGTCTCTGGCATGAGCATCCAGACCAGCGGGCTGCACCACGTCACCGCGATCGGCGGCGACCCCCAGCGCAACGTCGAGTTCTACCTGCGCGCACTCGGTCTGCGCCTGGTCAAGACCACGGTCAACTTCGACGACCCCGGCACCTACCACCTCTACTACGGCGACGGCTCCGGCCGGCCCGGCTCGCTGATCACCTTCTTCCCGTGGAAGGACGCGCCCCTGGGCAGGCACGGCACCGGGCAGGCGACCACCACCTCCTTCTCCGTGCCGGAGTCCTCGCTCGGCTGGTGGCGGCAGCACCTGGCCGAGGCCGGCGCGCCGGTCAGCGAGATCAAGGGCCGCGACGGCGAGGAAGCCCTGCTGTTCCGCGACCCGGACGGCCTGGAGCTGTCCCTGGTGGCGCACCCGCAGGAGGATCCGCGCGATCCCTGGGACCACGGCCTGGTCCCGCCCGAGCACGCCATCCGCGGCCTGCACTCGGTGACCCTGTCCGTCACCGCGGAACAGGCCACCGCGGGCACCCTGACCGAGGACCTCGGCCTGCGCTTCGTCGGCCAGGAGGGCAACCGGCTGCGGTTCGAGGCCGGGGACGGCGGTCCGGGGTCCCTGGTGGACGTGCTGGTGCGTCCCGGGGACGAGCGCGGGCTGGTCGCGGTCGGCACCGTGCACCACGTGGCCTGGCGGGTGCCGGACGATGCCACCCAGGTGTCCTGGCGGGACGAGCTGCTCGACCGGGGCGTCCGGGTCACCGAGATCCTGGACCGGCAGTACTTCCGGTCCATCTACTTCCGCGAGCCCGGCGGCACCCTGCTGGAGGTGGCCACCGACGGCCCCGGCTTCGCCGCCGACGAGCCGCTGCTGGAGCTGGGCCGCGCGCTGAAGCTGCCGCCGTGGCTGGAGCCCAGCCGCGAGCAGATCCAGCGCGCGCTGCCGAAGCTGGAGCTCCCGGCGTGAGCCTGACCCACCGGTTCCGCGCGGGCGACCCTGCCGCGCCGGTGCTGCTGCTGTTGCACGGCACCGGCGGCGGCCCGGAGGACCTCCTGGGACTGGCCGAGCACCTGAGTCCCGCCTCGGCCACCCTCGCGCCGCTGGGCCCGGTGTCCGAGCACGGCATGGCCCGCTGGTTCCGCCGCCTGGCCGAGGGCGTCTTCGACCACGAGGACGTGCGCCGCCGCGCGGGCGAGCTGGCCGAGTTCATCCTGGCGGCCAAGGAGGAGTACGGGCTGGGGGAGCGGCGGCTGGTCGCGGTCGGCTTCTCCAACGGGGCCAACATCGCCGCCGCGGTCACGCTGCTGCACCCGGAGGTGCTGCGCGAGGCGGCCCTGTTCGCCGCGATGAGCCCGCTGCCCGAGGACCCCGGCACGGATCTCACCGGCAGCAGGGTGTTCCTGGCCAACGGCACCGCCGACCAGATGGCGCCACTGGCCTCGGTGGACCGACTGGAGGCGACGCTGCGGGCCCGCGGCGCGGAGGTCACCGCCTTCCGCCACCCGGGCGGGCACCAGCTCACCCTGGAAGCGGCCCGGGCCGCGGCCGACTGGCTCAACGCCTGAGATGATTCCCGCCATGGGCATCCGCACGGTGGAGATCACCGACGACATGATCCGGCTCGGTCAGTTCCTCAAGCTGGCCGGGCTGGCCGAGGACGGCGGGCAGGCGAAGTCGCTGATCGAGGAGGAAGAGGTCACCGTGAACGGGCGGGTGGAGACCCGGCGCGGCGCCCAGCTGCGCGACGGCGACGTGGTCGCGGTGGGCGAGGAGAAGGCCAGGTTGGTCACGGCCTGAGCTGCTCGGCCACCCAGGCCGCCACCTGCGCCCTGGACCGCAGCCCGAGCCGGGCCAGGATGTGCTCCAGGTGCGCCTCCGCGGTGCGCTGGGCGATGGTCAGCTCGCGGGCGATCTCCTTGTTGCTCAACCCCCGCGCCACCAGGTGGGCCACCTCCAGCTGCCGCCGGGTCAGCGTGCTCGGCACGGCCGGGGCGACCAGCTCGGCCTCGGCGTAGGTCACCGCCTGGTCCAGGTCGAAGCGCAGCCCGCGCCGCCGCGCGGCCTCGAACGCGCCGGCGGAGAGGGCCTGGCGGATCCGCGCGGTCGTCTCGGCCCGGTGCCGGGCTATCGCGTCGGCGCTGAAGAAGCTGGTGCCCACCGGGGTCAGCACCGACTCCACCGCGCCGGTCAGGCAGGCCGCCGCGGTGTGCCGCCCCTGCGCGGCGAAGGCCCAGGACAGGACCTCCAGGGTCAGGCCGAGGCCGGCGCGGTCGGCGAAGCTGCGCTTGCCCCGGATGCTCTCCAGCAGCAACGGCAGCGCCGCCGCGGGTTGCCCGTCCAGCCAGTGCGCCAGCCCGGTCAGCGTCTGCGCCCAGGTGCGGATCCACACCTCGCCCGTGGGCTCCGCGATCGCGATCGCCTCCTCGCAGCGCGCCACCGCGTGCACCAGGTCCTGCTGCGCCGGGTCAGCGCGCAGGCAGTGGCACAGCGCCTGCTGCACCATCGCCAAGCTCGCGCCCAGCTGGTCGCCGACGTCGAGCTGGCGCTCGATCGCCTCCTGGTAGAGCGTGACCCCGGCGCTGGTGTCGCCGGCGTACATGACCCAAGTGGCCCGGTACTGCACCGCGTAGGCCAGCACGCGCGCCGAGCCCAGCTCGCGGGCCAGTTCCTCGCACTCCAGCACCGCGGCGTGCATGGTGGCCAGGTCCCCGCGCACCGCCGCGACCTGCGCGGTCACCCACAGCGCGGTGGCCCGCAGCTCGGTCGGCTCCGGGGCGGCGCCCAGCGCGCGGGTCAGCCACAGCTGGCCCTCCTCGGTGGCCCCGCACACCGCCCAGTACCAGTTGAGCGCGGTGACCAGCCGCAGCGCCACCTGCGCGCCGCCGGGCTCGGCCAGGCTGAACTCCAGCGCGGCCCGCAGGTTGCCCAGCTCGGCGTCGCAGCGCCTGCTCCAGCGCGCCTGCTCCGGTCCGTGCCAGCCCCGGTCGAAAGCGATCGCCAGCCGCAGGTAGTGGTCCCGGTGCCGGCGCCGCCAGCGGAGCAGCCGGCCCTGGCCGATCAACCGGTCCCGGCCGTACTGGCGGATGGTCTCCAGCATCCGGTACCTGGCCGTGCCCTCGCCCTCGACCCGGCTGACCACCGACTTGTCCACCAGCCCGGTCAGCGCGTCCAGCACCTGGCCGCGGGTCAGGTCCTCGCCGGTGGCGATCTCCTCGGCGGCGGCCAGGTCGAACCCGCCGACGCACACCGACAGCCGCTCCCACAGGATCCGCTCGGCCGGGGAGCACAGGCCGAAGCTCCACTCCACGGTGGCCCGCATGGTCTGCTGCCGGGGCACCGAGGTGCTCGCGCAGAGCAGCAGGTCGAACCGCTGCTCGAACTCCGCCAGCAGGTCCTCCGGCCCGCTGCCGGGCAGCTGGGCGGCGGCCAGCTCGATGGCCAGCGGGATGCCCTCCAGGCGGCGGCAGAGCTGGGCGATCGGCTCCCGGTTGCGGCCGTCCACGCTGAGTCCGCCGCGGGCCAGCAGCAACCGGACCGAGCTGAAGCCGCGCAGCTCCTCCAGGGTCAGCCGCCTGCCGGTGGGTGGCACGTCCAGCGGCGGCACCGGCAGCAGGTGCTCCCCGCCGATGCCCAGGGCCTGGCGGCCGGTGGTCAGCACGGTCAGGCCGGGGGCGTGCGGCAGCAGCGCGCCGACCAGCTCGGCGCAGGCGGCCACCAGGTGCTCGCAGTTGTCCAGCACCAGCAGCACCCGCCGCTCGCGCAGGAACTCCCGCATCGCGGCCATCGGCGGCCGGGACGAGCGCTCGGTGGCGCCGAGGCGGTCGGCCACGGTCTGGGCGAGCAGGCCGGGATCGTCCAGCGCGGCCAGCTCCACGTGCCACACCCCGTCCGGGAAGGCCCGCCGGGACTGCCCGGCCACCCGCGCGGCCAGCCTGCTCTTGCCCACCCCGCCCGGCCCGGTCAGGGTGACCAGCCGGTGGTCGAGCAGCAGCCTGCGGGCCCGTGCGGTCTCCGTGGCCCGGTCGATGAAGGAGCTCATCTCGACCGGCAGGTTGCCTGGTGCCGCCGAAGCCATTGCGTGCACATTACGGCACTCTCCGTAGATGATCATCTTGCTGGGGATGGTTACAGACACATGCAAACTGCAAATAACACAAAAAGCAGTAGTACTCCCGATGTGCCGGTAGAGCACGCCGTGTGACGCTTCCGGTACCCAGCGAAGGGCAACTCGGTAGGAGGCGCCCGGTGGACGGCACCGGTTTTCTGGATGTCGAGGTTCGGGACGAGGCGCGGGTACGGGTCGTCGGACTGGCGGGCGAGCTGGACCGGATCGCGTGTTACGAGGTGCGGCAGCTGCTGCTCGGCCTGGCGGTGGAGCGGCCCAAGGCGATCATCGTGGAGCTGGGCGAGATCAAGGTCGCCTCGCCCGCGCTGCTGGTGGTCTTCGACGTGGTCGCGGCCGAGGTCGCCGACTGGCCGGGGGTGCCGGTGCTGCTGGCCATCACCAGCCCCTCGGTGCGGTTGATCTTCGCCGCGGTGCGGCTGCCGGAACGGGTGCTGGCCTGCCAGAGCGTGGCCGAGGCGATGGCCGCGCTGGACACCGGTCCGCGCGGGCGGCGACTACGCCTGCCGGTGCCGGCCTCGCCCTCCGGCGAGCTGCTGGCCAGGGCCGCCGCCGAGCAGATCTGCCAGAGCTGGCGGCTGCCCGGCCTGACCGAGGTGCTGCCGCCGGTGGCCGCCGACCTGGTCGCGCACACCGCCGCCGAGCGGGGTGAGTGCGTGACCTTGCAGTTCTGGACCGACGTGCAGCGGATGGTGGTCTCGGTGCGCGGGCTGCTGCGCGGCGGCAGCGCGCTGGCCGTGCCGGCCTGGCGGGACTCGGTCTCCGGGCACACCCCGACCGGCGACGGCGCGGTGGTGCTGTGGACCTCGCTGGGACTGGCTTGCATGAAGGACTGAATCGCGGTTCACTCCTTGTATGCCGTACCGCCGCACGCCTTCGGTCGACGCGCGCCGCGCCGCGACCAGGGACCGGGTGCTGGGCGCGACCAGGGAGCTGCTGGCCGAGGCCGGGTACGCCGGTTGCTCGATCGCGGCCGTGGCCAGGCGGGCCGGGGTCGCGGCCGGTTCGGTGTACCTGCACTTCCCGAACAAGGCCGACCTGCTGGCCGAGGCGTTCCGGGTGGTGGTCGGGCACGAGGTGGCCGCGGTCGCCCAGGCCGTGGCCGCCGCGCCGGACCACCGGGCCGGGGTGGTCGCGGTGGTGGAGACCTTCGCCGGGCGCGCGCTGAAGTCGCCCCGGCTGGCCTACGCGCTGCTGGCCGAACCCATCGACGCCGCGGTGGAACGCGAGCGCCTGCGCTTCCGCGTCGCCTTCCGCGACCTGGTCTCCGGCGTGCTGGCCACCGCGGTCGAACGGGGCGAGCTGCCACCGCAGAACCCGGCGGTCACCGCGGCCGCGCTGGTCGGCGCGGTCGGCGAGGTGCTGATCGGCCCACTCGCCGCCGGGCACGCCGACCCGGACACCATCCCGAACCTGATCTCCTTCTGCCTGCGCGCGATCGGAGCCCACGATGCCCACCCATGAGGTCACCAACCAGGTCCCCCCGCTGCTCGACCACGACGTCGCCGCCGACCCGGCCCTGGTGGAGGCGCTGCACCGGGAAGGCGCGGGCTGGGCCGAGCCCGAGTTGCACGAGCTGGGCCGCCTGGCCGGCAGCGGGCAGGCCCAGGAGTGGGGCCGGCAGGCCAATGACCACCCGCCGGTGCTGCGCACGCACGACCGGTACGGGCACCGGATCGACGAGGTCGAGTTCCACCCGGCCTGGCACCAGCTGATGACGGTCGCGGTCGGCCACGGCCTGCACGCCGCGCCCTGGCGGGACACGCGGTCGGGCGCGCACGTGGCCCGCGCGGCCAAGTTCTTCGCCTGGGGCCAGGTCGAGCCGGGCCACAGCTGCCCGATCTCGATGACCTACGCCGCCGTGCCCGCGTTGCGCGCCACCCCCGAGCTGGCCACGCGCTACGAACCGCTGCTCGCCGCCACGGAGTACGACTTCGGGCTGCGCGAGCCCTCGGGCAAGCGCGGGCTGATCGCGGGCATGTCGATGACGGAGAAGCAGGGTGGCTCCGACGTCAGGGCCAACACCACCAGCGCCACTCCCATCGGCGACGGCGCGTACACCCTGGTGGGGCACAAGTGGTTCACCAGCGCGCCGATGTCGGATGTGTTCCTCACCCTGGCCCAGGCGCCCGGTGGCCTGTCCTGCTTCCTGCTGCCCAGGGTGCTGCCCGACGGCACCCGCAACCGGATCCGGCTGCAGCGGCTGAAGGACAAGCTGGGCAACAAGTCCAACGCCTCCGCCGAGATCGAGTACGAGGACGCGGTGGGCTACCTGGTCGGCGAGGAGGGCCGCGGGGTCCGCACCATCATCGAGATGGTCAACATGACCCGGCTGGACTGCTGTCTGGGCTCGGCGGCCGGGATGCGCGCCGGGGTGGTGCAGGCGGTGCACCACGCCACCCACCGCTGGGCCTTCGGCAAAGCCCTGGTCGACCAGCCGCTGATGGCCACCGTGCTGGCCGACCTGGTGATCGAGTCCGAGGCCGCCACCACCATGGCGATGCGCCTGGCCGGGGCCACCGACCGCGCCCAGCGCGGCGACGAGCAGGAGGCGCTGTTCCGCCGGATCGGCCTGGCGGTGTCGAAGTACTGGCTGTGCAAACGCGGCCCCGCGCACGCGGCCGAGGCGCTGGAATGCCTGGGCGGCAACGGCTACGTGGAGGAGTCCGGCATGCCCAGGCTCTACCGCGAGGCCCCGCTGATGTCGATCTGGGAGGGCTCCGGCAACGTGGCCGCCCTGGACGCCCTGCGCGCCATGGGCCGCCAGCCGGAGACCGTGCGGGCCTACTTCGCCGAGGTGGACACCGCCCGCGGCCTGGACCCGAGGCTGGACGCCTTCGCGGCGAAGGTGCGCGCCGAGTTGAGCGACCTCACCGACATCGAGGCCCGCGCCCGCCGCGTGGTGGAACGGATGGCACTGCTGCTGCAAGGCGTGCAGCTCCTCCGCCACGGCAACCCCGCGGTCGCCGAGGCCTTCTGCGCCAGCAGGCTGGCCGGCGACTGGGGCGTGGCCTTCGGCACCCTGCCGCCGGGCCTGGACCTCAAGGCGATCATCGACCGGGGCCGCACCGTGCGCTCTTGAGCGGAACGGGCGAGTCCGGACAGGTGAACGCGCTGCCCGATGGGGCGGCGGAGAGGGCAGGAAACCCCGCGGCAGATACCGATCGGGCATCCGGCCGTCGCGGACCGCGGACGCTCTCACCGATGCTGACGGCAGTCAGCGACCGGAGACTGTGCTAGGTCGGGTCCCGTGGATCGCACGAGATCCACGGGACACGACCTGGTCCACAGTGGACACTTGTGGTGAGGGGGAACCGGCTTGTCCTGGTTCCGGCCGGGGCGGGCCACGCTCGCCGAACCGGCACAGCGCACCCTGCTCTACCTGATGGCGGGCCCGCACGCGGGCGTCGCCGTCCGGCAGGCCGTGGGCGGCGACACCGGCGCCATCACCGGCACCCTGGAGCTCCCGGGGCTGAGCACCCCCGAGGTCACCGCCGCCGTCCAGACCCTGGCCAAGGCAACCGGCCCCGCGCCCCTGGACGCCGCCACCCGGATCCGCCTGCTCACCGAGTCCCTGACCACCACCGGCCACCTGATCTGGACCCCGATCCTGACCGAGTGGCCGGACCTGCGCGGCACCAAGGTGGAACTGGCCCCGGTCGGCGAGATCCTGTACCTGCCGTTGCACACGGCGCTGGTCGAGGGGACACCGGCGTGCGTGCTGCTGGACCTGTCGGTGCGGGTGCCGGTGCACGCCCCGGCGATGCTGCCGGTGTCGCTGGGGGAGGGGGCGGCGGGTGGGTTGCGGGACGGTACGCGGGATGGGGTGCGGGACGGTGTGCGCGGTGGGGTGGGTGAGCGGCGGACCTGCCACGGGATCATGGACGCGGACGAGCCGTGGCGCAGCACGGTCCTGCTCGGCCACCGCCCCGCGTCCCCGGGACCGCAACCCCCTTCGGACCGGCAGCCGTCCCTGGATCGCCAGCTCTTCCCGGATCGCGAGCTGCTCCCAGATCGCCAGCCGTCCCTGGATCGCCAGCCGTCCCTGGATCGCGAGCTGTCCCCGGATCGTGAGCTGTCCCCGGATCGCCACCCGTCCGGAGATCGCGATCCGTCCCTGGGACCGCAACCACGGTCAGGCTGGCAGCCGTCCCTGGATCGCGAGCCACCCTTGGACCGCCAGCTGTCCCTGGATCGCCAGCCGCCCCTGGAACGCGAGCCGTTCCTGGAACATCAGCCGTCCCCGGGACCCTCCGCGGACCCCCTCGTCATCCTCTCCGGGGGACGCCTGGCCGCCTTCGACACCCTCCCCGTTCTCGGCGCGCTCTGGCCCCTGCCCGACCCCGCCCACACCGCCGACCTGCTCGCCCACCTCCACCGCGCTCTGGTCGGCGTCCCGGACGCCTGCTCACTCGCCCAGGTCGTTGGCGCCGCGCACCGTCACGGCCTGTTCATCGCGGTCTGGGGGCCATTCGTCCACTTCGGTGCTTAACTCTCCGGGCATGGACGGGACGTCCGGTTCGTGCCAGGCTCTGTGGTGAGGTCCTGGGGGACTGCAAGCCCTTTCCGCGGCGTGGGCCGGGGCGGGGGTCGCGGTGCTTCCTGCCCTCGTCCTCGCAACCGAGGACTCACCACCGAGGTATCCACTCCTCGGTCCGGGGGCGGCCGCCGGTGTCCCTGGACCGGGGCCGTGTCTGGAGGTTGTCGTGCGCAAGTCCGTTTCCCGTACCGCCCGGCTGGTCCTCACCGCGTTCGCGGTGACCGCGCTGGCCGGTTCCGCGCTGGCCGGCACCGCCGCGGCGGCGCCCGCCTCGCCCTGTCCGCACTCCGGCGCCTTGTGCCTGTGGGACCAGGAGAACTTCCAGGGCAACCCGTTCAACGTGCGGGCGCTCGACCCCGAGCGTGGCACCTGCGTCAACCTGTTCGACCACAAGTGGGGTGAGGGCCGGGCCAAGTCCGGCTTCAACAACGGCTCGCGCACCGCGTCCCTGTTCACCAGCCGGGACTGCACCGGGCGGCCCTACCCGATCAGCCCCGGCAGCGGTGACTCCTCGATCGACATCGCGGCCAACAGCGTCTACGTGTACTGATCCGCAGGCTCCACCGAAGAACCGGGTCACCGGTGCCGGCGGCCGCGCCGACCGCCGGCACCAACGGTGATCCACACCACCCAAGAATCTTGTCCTGCAAGAGTTTGCGGTACGGGCATCCGGTGAATCCCTCTGGCACGAACTATGAGCCACAAATGGAAAGAGGGGGCCATGACGGGTGCGGTGATGGATACCGAACACGCCTTCGCGCGCGGCCTGCAGGGTTACATCGCGGAAGTGGCGCGACTGCTCGGTATCGGCCTTGAATCCTGCACGATCGACCCCGAGTCGCCCGCCTCGGCCTACCTGGCGCTGGACTGGCGGCTGGAACGCTTCCCCGGCCTCGACCTGGCGCTGCTGTGGGACGAAGGCCAGGGCTGGTACGCCGCCCTGGAGTCCCGCACTGGCGAGGACCTGATCACCCTGGCCTACTTCGGCGACGCCCTGCTGCCCGCACCGGCCGAGGTGCGCGGGTTCCTCGACGACGTGCGCGCCGGGGAGCACCGGCTCGGTCAGCCCGGCCCGCCGCGGTTGCGCGCGACCTCCCGCGCGCGACTGGTCGAGGGGCTGGCCGCCTACCGGGAACACGCCGAAACGGTCTGACTCCTGCTTTCAGTGGGTTCCGCCGTCCTGGGCGCGAGCTTTGAATTGTCCCACGCGTATACCGACGGGAGCGAGAACCGCTCCCGTCGGTTTTCTGTGTGGAGGCAACACTATGCGCCAACGCTTGTTCGCGACCGCCGCTGTTCTCGCGGCCATTTCCGGGGCCGGGCTGATCGCCGGGCCGGTGAATGCCGGACCGGCTCAGTCCAGCCGCCTGACGCTGACCATCGCCGAGGGTGAGGAACCGGCCCCGGTCGCGCACCGCCGCACCCTCACCTGCCAGCCGCCCGGCGGCGACCACCCCCGCGCCGCAGCCGCCTGCGCCGATCTGACCAGGGCAAACGGTGACTTCGCCCAGTTGCCCGGCGATCCGGCGAATCCCGGCTGCCCGCGTGACTACCGCCCGGTGACGGCCACCGCCCGCGGGCACTGGCAGGGGCGCCCGATTCGATTCCAGCGCACTTACCCCAACCAGTGCGTACTCGCCGCATCCACCGGTCCGGTTTTCGACATCCAACCCCGGTAATTGCTTGCACACAGACGCTCGGTATCCCCGATTGATCGCAGTCGGAATTACTGGACCGGTAGCCGGTCGGCATGTCTGAATAGTGACCGTTAGCAAGTCCACCCCCATTTCGGAGGTAAGAAGTCATGCGGTTGCGCGCACTGGTAGTCGCCGCGTTCGTCGGCCTGACCACGCTGGTCGCCGGCGTCTCCGCCAATGCCGCCCCGATTCCCGACACGGTGATCAGCGACCAGTTCCAGGTCCGCGCCCAGGGTGTCTCGGCTGCCACCATCTGCACCATCCAGCTGAGGGCGCAGTGGCCCTCGGACACCCAGAACGTCCGGATCTCGTTCCAGGGCCGCACGAACTGCGGCCTGCCGGTGATCATGACCGGCCAGGCGACCCTCTACTCCGAGACCCGCCAGGTCGAGCAGGCCGGACCCCGGTTCGGGTTCGCCTACCTCTACCAGGGCGTCAGCTCAGCCACCCACTCCCCGGTGACCCGTGGCGCCGAGCAGATCCTCGGCTACACCACCACGCTGATCGCGCCCCAGGGCCAGGTCTGGCGGCAGGCGCCCCGTCAGTGCACCGGTCTGAACACCCCGGTGCTGAACTGCTCCTTCGACCGCACCTTCCTGGTCTGACCCGACCCGGTCTGACCAACTGAACAGCGCACAGAGGGGCCCGGGACGATCTCCCGGGCCCCGTGCCGCTCAACCCAGCTCGCGCAGCGCGGGCAGCAAGGCCGACTCGGCGAAGCGCAGGAAGCCGTCCTGGTGGTCGCCGCCGATCTGCACCAGCGCGACATCGGTGAACCCGGCCTCGATGAACTCCCGCACGCTGTCCAGGATCGGCTGCACGTCCGGGCCGCAGGGGATGGAGGCGGCCACGTCCTCCTTGGTCACGAACTGGGTAGCTCCGGCGAAGCCAGCCGGGCCGGGCAGTTCGGCGTTGACCTTCCAGCCGCCGCCGAACCAGCGGAACTGCTCGTGTGCTCGTGCCACCGCGGCCTCGGTGTCCTCGTCCCAGCACACCGGCAGCTGGCCGATCTTGCGGCTGGGCGAGTGGTTGCCACGGCTGGCGTCCCAGGTCGCGCACAGCTCGGCCTCGGGTTCCACCGCGATCATCGCGTCGGCGGCCAGCGCGAAGCGGGCCACGGACTGCTTGCCGGAGACCGCGACCGCCACCGGGACGCGCTTCTCGGGCAGGTCCCACAGCTTGGCCGAGTCCACCCGGTAGTGGTTGCCCGCGTAGTTGACGTAGCCGCCGTCGAAGAGCTCGCCGATGATCCGCACCGCCTCCTCCAGCATCTCGTGCCGGATGTTCGCCGGTGGCCAGCCCTGCGCGGTGATGTGCTCGTTGAGGTTCTCACCGGCACCCAGGCCCAGGGTGAACCGGTTGTCCGAGAGCAGCTGGATGGTGGCGGCCTTCTGCGCGACCACCGCGGGGTGGTAGCGGATCAGCGGGCAGGTCACGTAGGTCATCAGCTCGACCCGCTCGGTGCGCTGGGTGACCGCGCCCAGCACGCTCCACGCGTACGGGGAGTGGCCCTGGCTGTCCAGCCACGGCGAGTAGTGGTCGCTGATCACCTCGAAGTCGAACCCGGCCCCCTCGGCGGCCTCGGCGTCACGGACCAGCTGGGCCGGTCCGGCCTGTTCGGTCATCAGCGTGTAACCCCACCGCATGTCTCCTCCTCGGCCTCGGCGCGCCCGCCCACCGACATACCCGGACCGGTGCGGCTCAACCCCGGTCTTGACGGCCCGCCAAACGGGGTACCTGCGGGGCATGACGCTGACCGTGGGGGTCGAGGAGGAGTTCCTGCTGGTGGATCCGGCCTCGGGACGGCCGGTCCGGGCGGCCGCGCCGGTGCTGCGCCGCGCCGGTCCGCCCGCCGCCGGGAACCTGCACGTCGAACTGATGGACACCCAGGTCGAGGCGGCCACCGGGGTGTGTGCCGACCTGACCGAACTGGGCGGGCAGCTGCTCGCGGCCCGGCGGCAGCTGGACGCGGCGGCCCGCGCCGAGGGCCTGCTGCTGCTGGCCACCGGCACCCCGGTGCTCGACGGCGCGCCGCCGGGGCTGGCCGAGGGGGAGCGGTTCGCCGAGATCGGGCGGCGCTACGCCGGGATCGTCGAGGACTACCAGGTCTCCGGCTGCCACGTGCACGTCGGCGTGCCGGACCGGGAGACCGCGGTCGCGGTGATGAACCACCTCCGGCCGTGGCTGCCGACCCTGCTCGCGCTCGCCGGCAACTCGGTGTTCTGGGCGGGCCGGGACACCGGGTACGCGAGCTGGCGGATGGTGTGCCAGTCCCGGTTCCCCGGCTCCGGGCTGCCGCCCTCCTTCGGCTCGGCGCAGCAGTACGACGCCGAGGTGGCCCGGCTGGTGGACTGCGGCGCGCTGGTCGACCACACGCAGAGCTTCTGGCTGCTGCGCCCGTCCCCGCGCTTCCCGACCCTGGAGTTCCGGGTCGCCGACGCGGTGCCCACCGCGGCCGAGGCGCTGGCCCAGGCCGCGTTGAGCCGGGCTCTGGTCCACACCGGACTGTCCGAAGTGGAGCGGGGCAGGCCGGAACCGGTGGTGCGCGAGCAGGTCGGCGCGGCCGCGGTCTGGTCCGCCGCCCGCTACGGCCTCAGCGGGCCAGCGGTGCACCCGGTGCACGAGAAGCGGCTGCCCGCCACCGAGCTGCTGGCCGAACTGCTCGACTGGGTGCGCCCGGCGCTGGTCGCCGCGGGCGATCTGGCGCTGGTGACCCGGCTGCTGGCACGGGTGCTCGCCGAGGGCACCGGCGCGCAGCGCCAGCGGGCGGCGGCCGCGCACGGGGCCGGGGCGGTGGTGGCGCTGCTGGCCGCCGAGCTGACCCGCGCTTGAGCGGGCCGGATCCGGGTACTCGCGGGAGGTGACGATGACCGCTGTGTCCCTGAGCCCGGTGCTCCCGCGCCCGCGCGGCCCGCTGTCCGCGGCCGTGGTGCGCATCCTGCGCGAGGAGCCCGGCACCGCGACCTTCCCGGCGCCCGGGGCGCCGGAGCCCTTCGGCGAGGACCTGCACCTCGCCCTCTACACCCTCTACGAGCTGCACTACCAGGGATTCGCCGAGGCCGACCCGGACTGGGAGTGGGACCCGGCGATGATCGCCTTCCGCACCGCGCTGGAGCGGACCTTCCTGGCCGCGCTGCGCCACGAGGTGGCAGGCGGCGCGGACGTCTGGTCCACAGTGGACGAACTGCTGGTGGAACCGGTGGAGGGCAACGGGGTCTCGCACTTCCTGCGCGATGAGGGGGAGTGGTGGCAGGTGCGGGAGTACTTCACACACCGCTCGCTCTACCACCTCAAGGAAGCCGACCCGCACGCCTGGGTGCTGCCGAGGTTGCGCGGCAAGGCCAAGGCGGCGCTGGTCGCGGTGGAGTTCGACGAGTTCGGCGGCGGCCGCGCCGACCGCATGCACTCCCAGCTCTACGCCGACCTGCTCACCGGGGCCGGGCTGGATCCCGGCTACCTCGCCTACCTGGACCGGGTGCCCGCGGTGGCCCTCGCGCCGGTGAACATGATGTCGCTGTTCGGGCTGCGCCGGGCGCTGCGCGGCGCGCTGGTCGGGCACTTCGCCGCCGCCGAGATCACCACCGCGCCCAGTGCCCGCCGGATGGCGCAGGCGCTGGAACGGCTGAACGCCGATCCGGCCTGCGTGGAGTTCTTCACCGAGCACATCGAGGCCGACGCGGTGCACGAGCAGGTGCTGCGGCACGACGTGCTCGGCGACCTGCTGGCGCGTGAACCGGAACTGGCCGCCGACGTGGTGCTGGGCGTGCAGGCCACCGAGTTCCTGGAACAGCGGCTGGCCGAGCACCTGCTGGGCTGCTGGCGGACCGGACGGACCTCCCTGATTTAAGTATTGACTTATATAAGCGGCGGCAGTGATGATGTCGGGGTGCACGCCTTCGACGTACTGGGCGACCCGGTCCGCCGCCGGATCCTGGAGCTGCTCGCCGCCGGTGAGCAGAGCTCAGGGGAACTGACCGCGATCATCCGGGCCGAGTTCGGCATCTCCCAGCCGGGCGTCTCGCAACACCTGAAAGTGCTGCGGGACAACGGGTTCACCACCGTGCGCGCGGAGGGCGCGCGCAGGCTGTACGCGGTGGACCCGGCCCCGCTGCGCGAGGTCGACGGCTGGCTGGAGCAGTTCCGCGGGTTCTGGCACCAGCACCTCGACGCCCTGGCCACCGAGCTGGCCAGGGGAAAGCGCGCCCGCCGCACCGCTGAGACAAAGGACAAGTCATGATCGACATCGCCCAGCAGCTGGCCGCGATCCACCGGGCGGTCGGCAACCGCGTGCTGGAGGAGACCGAGGTGGTCGCGATCACCGTGCGCCGGGACTACCAGGCCGAGGTCGCCGACGTGTGGGAGGCCATCACCGAGCCGGAGCGGGTGCGCCGCTGGTTCCTGCCCCTCTCGGGTGATCTGCGCGAGGGCGGGAACTTCCAGCTGGAGGGCAACGCGGGCGGTGACATCCTGACCTGTCAACCGCCCCGGCTGCTCAAGGTCACCTTCGGCGGGCCGATCAGCTTCGTCACGCTGACCCTGACCGAGGGAGCGCGGCCGGAGACCACCACGCTGGAGCTGGAACACACGGTGCCGCTGGAGTTCGCCGGCAGTGGCGCGGGCGCGCTCTACCCCGGACCCGGCTGGGACGGCGCGTTCCTCGGCCTGGCCCTGTACCTGGCCGGGGAGGTGTCCGAGGACCCGGTGGCCGCGGCCAACTCCCTGGAGGCGCAGAACTTCTCCGCGGGCGCGGTGCGGGCCTGGGCGGAGACCGTGCGCGCCTCCGGCACCGCGACCGAGGAACAGCTGGCCGCCGCGGTGGAGGTGTCGCTGGCCCAGTTCGCGCCCGCGGTGGGCGGTCAACCGTCCTGAGTGGACTTCGCCCGGCGACGATGACTGGTGTCGCACAACGGATAGCTCTTGCTGCGGCGGCACAGGCACACCGCGACCTGGAACCGGGAGCAGTGCAGGGTCTCGCCGTCGGGCAGCTCGAGGTCGACCGGACCCTCCACCAGCAGCGGGCCGCCGGTCACCAGGCGCATCCGGCGTGGTCGCTCATCGGGTCCGGTCGGCACGGATCACCACCAGCTCCTCCTCGTCCTCGCCGGGATCGGTGAAACCGTTGCGCACCAGCCACTCCGCTCGTTCGCGCAGCACCGGGCCGTAGGGAATCCGGTCCCTGGCCACCACGGCGGCCTTGAGCCCGCCCGCGCGCAGCCGGTCCAGGGTGTCCTCGGTGCCGGCCAAGGCCGACTGCACGAGCAGCATGGTTCCCTTGGGCGCCAACAGCTCCGGCGCCCGCGTGCACAGCGGGTCCAGCAGCGCGCGCCCGTCCGGCCCGGCGTCCCAGGCTCTGGCCGGACCTCGCTCCGGTAGTCCGGGCCGGACGGCAGGCACGTACGGTGGGTTCGCCAGCACCAGGTCGAACTCCTTGCCGCGCAGGCAGAAGCGCATGTCGCCGCGGCGGATCCGCACCCGCGGCCAGTGCCGCAGGGTGCGTAGCCGGGCGGTGAGCACCGCGCGCCGGGACACGTCGATCGCGGTCACCTCGGCCGCGCCCGCGACGGCCGCGGCCTCGGCGAGCGCGCCGGAACCGGTGCCGACGTCCAGGACCCGCGCCCCGGTGGGAAAAGGCGCGGCGAGCATGGCGTCGACCAGCAGCGTGGTGTCGCGCTGCGGCGCGTACACACCCAGACTTCGGAGCAGTTCCACGACACCCGAATACCTCGCCGCGGACTGTCCAAACGCGTCAGTTCAGCGGCCGCGGCGACGATCAGCGCCAGGCGGGGAGTTCCCCGGGGCGGTACCCGCAAGTGGCCCCGGGGAACCCCGCGATCACATGTTGATCATGTGTCCGGCGAGGCCGTGCAGGGCCTCCTTGACCGCCTCGCCCAGGGTCGGGTGGGCGTGCACGTTGCGGGCCAGCTCGTGCACGGTCAGGTCCCACTGCTGCGCCAGGGTCAGCTCGGGCAGCAGCTCGGTGACCTCGGGCCCGATCAGGTGACCGCCGAGCAGCTCGCCGTACTTGGCGTCGGAGATCAGCTTGACGAAGCCGCGGGTGTCGTTGAGCCCAGGGGCTTTGCCGTTGGCGGTGAACGGGAACTTGGCCACCTTGACCTCGTGCCCGGCGTCCCTGGCCTGCTTCTCGGTGAGGCCGAAGCTGGCGACCTGCGGCTGGCAGTAGGTGGCGCGCGGGATCATGGTGAAGTCCAGCTCCATGGTCTCCACCTCCGCGATGGTCTCCGCGGCGATCACGCCCATCGCCTCGGCGGCGTGCGCGAGCATCAGCTTGGCGGTGACATCGCCGATGGCGTAGATGTGCGGCACGCTGGTGCGGCCACGCCCGTCGATGTCGATGGCGCCGCGCTCGGTGAGCCGGACGCCGGTGTTCTCCAGGCCGTAGCCGTTGACGTTGGGCGCGAAGCCGATGGCCTGCAACACCTTGTCCGCGTGCAGCGTCTCCGCGCCCTGCGGTCCGGTGACCTCGATCTTGACCTGGTCGCCGGAGTCGTCGATCCGGTCCACCCTGGTGCTGGTCTTGAGCGTGATGCCCAGCTTGCGGTAGGCCTTGGCCAGCTCCTTGGACACCTCCTCGTCCTCCAGCGGCACCAGGCGGTCCAGGTACTCCACGATGGTGACGTCGACCCCGTAGTTGACCAGCACGTAGGCGAACTCCACGCCGATCGCGCCCGCGCCGGCGATCACGATGCTGCCCGGCAGGCTGTCGGCGAGGATCTGCTCCTCGTAGGTGACCACCCGGTCCGACAGCGAGGTCCCCGGCAGCAGTCGCGGCGAGGCGCCCGCGGCGATGACGCAGTGGTCGAAGCTGATCGTCTCGGTGCCGCCGTCGGCCAGCGCGACCTGCATCCGGTTGGCGTCCAGGAACGCGCCCCGGCCGGTGAACTCGGTGATGCCGTTCTTGCGCATCAGGAAGTGCACGCCCTTGACCCGCCCGTCCGCGACCTTGCGGCTGCGGCTGTAGGCGGCGCCGTAGTCGACGCTGACCTTCCCACCCTCGACGGAGAACCCGTACTCCTGCGCCTCGTGCTGGAAGATGTGCGCCAGCTCGGCGTTGCGCAGCAGCGCCTTCGACGGGATGCAGCCCACGTTGAGACAGACCCCGCCCCAGTAGCGCTCCTCGACGACCGCGGTCCGCAGGCCGAGTTGCGCGGCTCGGATTGCCGCGACGTACCCGCCGGGTCCGGCGCCGAGCACCACGACATCGAAATGTGTACTCACCCGCAACACCCTACGCACGGTCGGCCTAGCCGACCCGCCGGACAGGTGTCCCAGGCAGCGTGAGTTCTTGCACTTCGTGATCGTGGACCCGGCGCCGGTTGCCTCAGGCGGGGACGCCCAGCTCGGTCAGCCAGGCCTGGACGGTCCGGATCCCGGTGCCCAGCAAGGCCTCGCCGCCCTGGTCAGCCGGGAAGCTCGCGCCCGGCAGGGTGACCAGCTCGGCGTAGGCGGCGGCGATCCCGGCCGCCGCGCCCGCGCCCAGCAGCGGGGCCAGCAGCTCGGCGAAGCGCTCCGGGGTCAGCTGCTCGTAGCGCACCGGCCTGCCGAGGTGCGCGGCGAAGCCCTCGGCCAGCTCGGCGCCGGTCAGCGGCCGGCCCAGTTGGACCAGCTCGGGCGCGTCCGCGCCGGTCAGCGCGGCCACCGCGGCCTCGGCCACGTCCAGGTGGCCGGCCCAGGCGACGACCTGGTCGGCGCGGATCGGGTAGGCCAGCACACCGTCGGCGCGCAGCCGGTCCTGGATCGGCGGCAGCAGCAGGTTCTCCCGGAAGAACCGGGGCGCCAGCACGGTGACCCGCGCCCCGCCCGCGCGCAGCCGCGCGGCCAGCCCGTGCAGCGCGGCCATCCGGTCGGCCTGGGAGGGCGCCTCGGGCACGCCGCCGCTGGTGGAGATCACCACCCGGCGCACCCCGGCGGCCAGCGCGGCGGTGCCGATCGCCTCGGTCCAGCGTGCGGGGGCGGTCGGGTCGGGGGTGACCGGCAGGTGCACAAAAGCGGCATCCACCCCGGCGTAGGCGCTGGTCAGCGCGGCGGTGTCGTCGAGGTCGGCGAGGGCGCGGGTGAGCGGGCGGACGTCCTGGCCCGCGGCCTTGAGCAGCTCGGCGACGGGGCCGCCCTGGGCGCCGGTGGCGCCGTGTACGAGGTAGGTCATGCCCGCTATAGTTCCGATGGGGAACCAGTTTCCTCAAATGAACTAACGGAGTTTGGATGAGTGAGCCGGACCACACCTTGCCGGAGTGTCCGATCGCCCGGTTCCTGACCGTGCTGGAGGGACCGTGGGCCACGCTGGTGGTCCGCGAGCTGCTGGCGGGCCCTCGGCGGTTCACCGAGCTGCGCGCCGCGCTGCCCGGCATCAGCCCGAAGACCCTCTCCGCGCGGTTGAAGGGGCTGGAGCGGTCCAGGCTGCTCACCCGGACCGCCTACGCCGAGGTGCCGCCCCGGGTCGAGTACGAGCTGACCGAGGCGGGCTACCGGCTGCGGCCGGTGTTCACCGCGATGGCCGAGTGGGCGGAACGGGACCTGCCGGTGCGCTGAGCGCGTGCTCGTTGAGCCACTCCAGCAGCAGCGCCTTGGTCAGCGGGGTGCGCTCGATCAGCACCGAGTGCTCCTGGTCCGGGATGACCACCGTGCGGCAGCGCGGCAGCAGTCCCTCCAGCCACGGCGCCTGCACCGCCAGGTCCGAGCGGTCGCCGTAGATGCCGAACACCGGCGCCTCGATCGCGGCCACCCTCGCCTCGTCGAGCACCTCGCTGTCCGGGATGTCCTCGGCGATCGTGGTGCTGTGCAACAACTTCGCCGCGCCCTTGGCCAGCCGCGCGGTGTGCGGGTTGTACTCGGTGGCGATCCAGGCCAGCGACTCCTCGCGCACCAGCTCCCGCTTGGCCCTGGCCAGGTTGGCCGCCATCTTCGGCCGCCACGGCTCCAGCGCCGGCTCGGACTCGATGAAGGCCAGGCTGGCCACCAGCTCCGGGTTCGCCGCGGCCAGGCCGAAGGCGACCGTGCCGCCGAAGGAGTTGCCGATCAGGTGCACCGGGCGGCGCACCTGCAACCGGTCCAGCAGGTGCCGCAGGTCGCCGACGAAGCGCTCCAGCTGGTAGCCGGTGGCCGGGCGGTGGCTGCGGCCGTGCCCGCGCAGGTCGTACATCAGCACCTCGTACCCGGCGGCGGCCAGCGCCGGGCCCAGGGTGAAGTAGTAGCTGGCCAGGCTGTCGGTGAGGATGCCGTGCACGCACACCACCAGCGGCGCCTCCGGGCGGTCGCCCTTGGGCAGCATCCGCTGCACGTGCGTGTCCAGGCCGCACACGGTCAACAGGGTCACCGGCGCTGCTCCGTTCCGGCGGCGCGCAGCGCGGCCACGATGTAGTCGACCAGGTGCCCGACGGTCAGCCCGATCAGCGCGTCCAGGTCCAGTCCGGCCAGGAACGCGGCCAGGTTCACCGGTTCGCCGTAGCGGTCCCGCAGCGCGGTGGCCAGCTTGACCAGGTCGATGCTCTCCAGGTCCAGGTCGTCGTGGAACCGGCACCAGCGGCCGATGGCCACGTCCTCGAGGCCGTAGTGCGCCAGCAGGGTCCGGATCATCTCGACGACGTCGGCGAGCACCTCGTCGGCGTCCACCGCGACCGGTATCGCTACTTCGGGCATGGAAATAAGCCTTTCGAATCGGTTACGGGTCCGGCGGACGTTATTGCCGCATAATCAAGTGGGTCAACACCCAAACGTCGGGCCTTTTGTGTGTGCGCACTCGATGACAATCACGATGATCATGGATTAGCGCCCGTTGACAAGAAATAGAAGTCCGGAAAATTTCCCGTAACCAGCCTTCTCGAATGCCGTTGGGTGGGGTGAGCCAATCCCGTGCGATGAGGAGTCAATGAAGATGAACAATCGCAGCAGGCTTGCCGGGGCACTGGCCACGGTGACCGTCGGGGCGATGCTGACCGCCGCCGGTGTGCTGGCGGGCGCGGGCACCGGCGTGGCCGCACCCCCGGCCGAGCTGACCCTGGTGTACAGCTGCCCGTTCCCGTTGATCGGCGTGAAGGACATGTCGGTCAAGATCACCGTGGTCGGCCTGCCGGACAAGCCGGTGGCCGGTCAGCCCACCCCGGAGGTCGAGGTCACCGCGGTGGCCACCGTCCCGGCCGACGCCACCGCGGGGCTGAAGCTGGTCTCCGCGGCCACCATCGAGGGCAAGGCCACCGCCGACACCAAGCTGGACAACGCAGGGCTCGCCCTGGACCTCAAGGTGCCGATGACCTTCCCGAAGACCCCGATCCCGGACGCTGGGGCCTTCGACGTGGTGGCCAAGGGCAAGGCCCCGTCCTTCGCGCTGCCCAACCCGGGCCGCACCACGATCGACGTGGGTGACTTCCTGACCACGCTGACCCCGCTCAAGGCCGACGGCACGCCGACCGGCCTGGGCACCTTCGACTCGGCCTGCACGATCAAGAAGACCGAGCCGCCGCAGAAGACCAGGCTCTACGAGGTCGACGTGCTGCCGCCCGGCGGCGGGACCACCACCACGACCACCAGCAGCACGACCAGCAGCACCACGCCCACCACCACCTCGAGCAGCACGACCAGCCCGACCAGCACCACCACCAGCAGCACCCAGCCGACCACCACGACGTCGAACCCGCCGTCGGACCTGGAGATCAGCTACGCCCTCAACGGCAAGTCCCAGATCAAGAAGCTCAACACCGCGGTCGTGCTCGGCCCCGGCAACTTCGACGCCAAGGTCAACCTGCAGTCCGGCGCGCTCTCCGGCGAGTTGTCCCTGCCCAAGACCAAGGCCAGCTTCAAGCTCTTCGGCTTCCTGCCCACCGAGTCCGTGGTGGAGCTGGTGCCCGAGGGCAAGACCACCGGCACGTTCACCGGCGGCGTGGTCAAGTCGAACTCGAAGGTCACCATCAAGCTGCCCGACGTGCGCGTGTGGGGCATCCCGGTGGTCATCGGCGACACCTGCAAGACGACCAAGCCCTCGGACATCGCGCTGACCTCCGGCCCGAACTTCAACCCGATGGTCGGCGGCACCCTGACCGGCGACTACGAGATCGCCAAGTTCGCCGGCTGCGGCACCTTCATCACCGATGTGGTCAGCGCCGTGACCTCCGGCCCCGGCAACTCGATCACGCTCGACCTGAAGAAGAAGTAGCCCGACTCCCGGGTGCGGACGGCGACGCCGCCAGCCCGTCCGCGCCCGGGTCCCAACCCAACCTGCCGGAGACCGCCATGCGTGCCACCATCCCCAGCCTGCTCGCGCTGCTCCTCCTGACCGCCTGCGGCAGCCCGGCCGCCGCGCCCGGTCACCCCGACGCCGACACCCTGTCCAGGGCCATCACCACCGCTGCGGAGAAGCAGAAGTCCGTCGCGGTGGACCTCGATCTGGGGGTGACCGGCCGGGCCGCCTGCCGCCGGGACACCACCAGCGCCCGGTGCGAGCTGACCCAGCAAGGTGGTCAGCCGGTGACGTACGCGTTCCTGCCCGACGCGTCCTTCGTCCGGATCCCCGACGACCACCGCGCACCGGGCGCCAAGCCCTGGCTCCGCCTCTCCGGCGACGGCGCTGAGCTGGCCAAACCCATGGCCGAGGTGGCCGACCGGATCCGCGACCTGTCCGACCCGCGCAAGCTCGTCCCGGCCGGCGCCACCCTGGCCACCGCGCAGACCTCACCCGAAGGTGTGAGCTACGAAGTTGCCGTGCCAGCCGGTCACAGGATCCAGTTGGTCCTGGACGGACACGACCGGCCGGTGCGGGCGTCGATCGGAACCGTCTCGGCGAGCTACCGCGACTGGGGCGCCCCGGTTGTGGTGGACCCGCCGACCCCCGACCAGCTGGCCGAGTTCCCCAAGATCCCGGCCCAGAAATGACCAGGGAGTCCTATGCCGCCCACCAGTGGCGATGGCGGTTGACCGGTCTCGCCACCGTCCTGGCCACCACAGCCGTGGTGATCACCGCCGGCGCCGCACCCGCCGAGCACAACGCACTGCTGACCACCGATCCGGGCCAGGGGAGTGACGCTGGTCAGGCAAGCCCGTGCCTGACCAGCGCGCTCCCCGCGCCGCCCTCGGCAGCCCAGCTTGTGTCCCCCCAGCTTGATTCCCCACAGCGCCAGGCACCACTGCCTGGTGACCAGCCGACGGTTCGGTCCGCCATCGAGCCGTCGGCCACACCCACCGCGCCGATCCCGGGGTCTCCGACGGCCCCGGGGTCGGCGCGCCCCGCGCAGGCAGCCGGGCAGTCCACGCCGTCGGACCCCGCCCGCCCCGGCGCAACCTCCAGCTCCGGTCCCACGACCAACCCCGGTCCCACCACCAACCCCGGTCCCACCACCAGCCCCGGTCCAACGACCAGTCCCGGCTCATCGACCAGTCCCGGCCCGTCGAGCAGCCCCGGCTCCACGACCAGCTCCGCTCCACCGCCAGTCACCAGCACGCGGCCCAGTCCCTCGCCCGGTCCGAGCTCAAGCCCGCTCCCGAGCCCCGGCCCCTGCCCACCGGTGCTGATCCCCGGCGCGTCCCCGGCCGCCGACATCGAGCTGCGCCACGACGTCCGCACCACCTCCCGGATCCGCAAGCTCGGCTCCGAACTGACCACCGCGCCCGGCGTCATGCAGACCACGGTCAACCTCGGCACCGGCAAGCTCACCGGCACCCTGGCCATCCCGCCGAGCAAGTCCTACTTCGTCGTGCTGGGCTTCGTGCCCTCCACCGCCACCGTCGAGTTCGAGCCGGTCGGCCCCGCGGCGGGCACGCTGCCCGGCGGCAAGCTGGACATCACGGTCAACCTGCGGCTGCGCCTGCGCGACGTCCATCAAGCCGGCCTGCCCCTCGATGTCGGCCCCGACTGCCGCACCGAGGAGCCGATGGTCGTCCGGCTGGTGGGGGACCTGCCGATCCTGCCGAACACCGACTACCGCTACACCTCGGTGTTCCGGATCCCGCCGTTCACCGGGTGCGGGGTGCGGGAGGACCTCAGCCCGCTGTTCTCCGGCCTGGTGTCAGGACCGGACAACCAACTGGTCACGACGTTGCGATTGCGGAACTGAGGCCGCTTTGTGCGCCACGTCACGGCGGCGTCACGCTCCGTCGTCGCATGCTGGGGGCACTGATCTTTGTCCAGGTGAGAGGGCACCCCATGCGCGCGTCGTCCGAACTGACCACTAGGCGTCCCCCGATGCCGTCCTATCGGTTCCGGGTGGCGGTGGACGGCGACGTGATGGCGTTTGTCCGGGTCACTGGCCTGCAGACCGGGCGAGAACCGCTGGGGGCACGGCGGCACAACGTCGACTTCACGCTCACCCGGGGGGTGTGCGCGGTGCGCGGCGAACTGTGGAACTGGCTGGGCACGGCCTGGGGCGACCGAGTGGCGGAGCGGGACCTGTCGATCAGCCTGACCAACGATCCCGGCCCCGAGCTGCTGGTCACCTGGCGGGTGCGCAGCGCCTTCCCGACCCGGATCGCCGCGCCCAGCTTCGACACCCGGCACGACCAGGTCGCCATCGCCGAGCTGACCATGTCCGCGGAGTCGATGAGCGTGGAGTACCACTGACCCTCAGGGGTGCGGGTGCAGCAGCCGCTCCGCCCGCAACGCCAGCTCCAGCGCCAGCCGCTGGTCCGGGTTGGTGAGCTGGTCGCCGAAGAGCCGCTCCAGCTGGTGCAACCGGTAGCGCACGGTCTGCGGGTGCACATCGAGGTCCGCGGCGATCTCCAGGGCGTTGCGGCGGCTGCTCAGCCAGGCCAGCAGGGTGTCGGCCAGGCGGCGGCGCTGCTTCGGGGTGAGGTCGTCCAGCGGGGTCAGGCAGCGCCGGGCCAGTTCGCCGATGAGGAACTCGTCGGCGAACAGGCACAGCGTGGGCAGCTCGTCGGCGCACCAGGTCACCGGCCGGTCCGGCAGCAGCTCGCGCTGCACCAGCCGCAGGGCCCGGCGCGCGCCGCGCAGCGAGACCGCCGCCTCGGCCAGCGGCACCGGCAGGCCGACCGCGGCCCGCCAGCCGTTGAGGTTGCGGGCCAGGTCGCGCAGGTGCCGTTCCGGATCGGCGGTGACCAGGCAGGGCAGCTCGCCCTCCAGGTCGACCAGCACCTCGGCGGCCAGCGCGGGCGCGCTGAGCGTGTGCTGGTCGCCGCGGGGTTCCAGGGCCACCGCGACCACGGTCTCCGGCACGGTCCAGCGGGCCGCCTCGGCGTGCTGGAGCAGCACCCGCCGGGAGGGCGGCGGGTCGGCCAGGATCAGCTCCAGCAGGCGGCGGCGCCTGCGTTCCCGGCTGCCCGCGGCCCTGCGCTGAGCCTCGGTGTAGCCGTCCACCGCCAGCGCGGACAGCTCCTCGACATAGGCGAAGATCGCCTCGGCGGCGGTGAACAGCAACTCCGGCGGCGCGCCCAAGCTCTGCCCGACCGCGGAGACGTGCCGCCAGGCCACCTTGCCGCCGACCCGGTACGCGGTCTGCAGGGCGTTCGCGCTGCGGCCCTCGTGGAACTCCACCATGCCCCGGTGGCGCAGGTAGCTGGCCCACTCGTCACTGCGGAACTTCGGGTCGCCGATGTGGTCGATGCAGTACAGGATGGCCTTCTCGATCGCCTCGACGATGACCGCCTCGTGCTCGCTGCCCAGCATCGCCTCGTACTCCGGCACCGCGCGCCGGATCTCCTGGATCATGTCCGCGGTCATGCGCGCCACGTGCGGACGGAACGGGCGGGCGAACTCCTTGGGGATGGTCGACCAGAGTCGACTCGCCAGACGCATACCGTGTATTAGCTTGCGCGCCGCCAATTCTGTCAAATGTGAACGTTTCTCTGTCGAGAGACGTCGCCTGATCGTGTGAGGTCCTCGTGGTGGGGTGCGTGTTTCCGGCGGTGGTTTTGTGAGGTGATGACAAAGAATAGTACTTCGGGTGCCGTGCGGTCGGTGGTAGTTTTGCGGAGTCGGCCAGCTGGCCAATTCCCTGTTTTCCCCAAGTCGTGCGGCTCGGAGGTCGAGCGATGTCACGTTCCATTCGCCGCGTTGTGCCGGCGTTGCTGAGCGCCCTGCTGCTGGCGGCGCTGCTGCCGCCGGCAGCCCTCGCGGAGGACAGCTTCTACCAGCCGCCGGACCCGTTGCCGGCGGGCGCGCCGGGCGACCTCGTCCGCTCCCGGGTCTCGGACAACCCGCCGACCAGGGCGAAGGCCAAGGCCTGGCAGGTGATGTACCTGTCCACCAACGCGCTGGGCCAGCGGCACGCGGTGACCGGCACCGTGCTGGTGCCCAAGGACGTCGATGCGAAGACCGCGCCGGTGGTGGGCCTGGCGGTGGGCACGCACGGCCCGGCCTTCCGCTGCACGCCCTCGCGGATGATCGACGTCGGCGCGTTGTACGAGCAGCCCGCGGTGACCGACCTGCTGACCCGCGGCTACGCGGTGGCCATCACCGACTACGAGGGCTACCGGCCGGAGCCGCGCACCACCTACACCGTCGGCCGCTCGATGGGCACCGCGGTGCTCGACGTGGTCCGGGCGGCGTTGCGGCTGCCCGGAACCGGGTTGTCCGCCAACGCCAAGGTCGCCCTGCGCGGCTACTCCCAGGGCGGCGGCGCGGCCATGTGGGCGGGGGAGCTGCAGCCGTCCTACGCCCCGGAGCTGAACCTGGTCGGCGTGGTCGGTGGCGGGGTCCCCGCGGACCTGATCCAGGTGGCGCTGCCGCTGGACGGCAAGCGCGGCTACGGGTTGCTGGCCACCGCGCTGATGGGCCTGGACCGGGCCTATCCGGAGCTGAAGCTGGACGACTACCTCAATGACAAGGGGCGGTCGGAGTACGCGCGGATGCAGCGTGAGGCCTGCACGGTGGAGCTGCTCACCTGGTACCCCAACGGCAGGCTGGCCGACCACACCACGACGAGCCCGGTGCTCACCCCGCCCTGGCTGGCCAGGGTCAGGGAGAACAAGCTGGGCGGCAACAAGATCCAGGTCCCGGTCTTGCAGTACCACGGTGACAACGACGACCTGGTGTACCCGCCGCAGGCCAAGGAGCTCTTCGCCGCCTACTGCCGGCTGGGGGTCAACGCGCGCTGGCAGGGCTACCCCAGCGACCACATCACCCTGGTCTACACCGGCAACGAGGCCGCCCACCAGTTCCTCGCCGACCGGTTCGCCGGCAAGCCCGCCACCTCCGGGTGCTGATCACCGGGAGCCCTTGACAAAAAAATTTGTCCAAGCCACGATGGCCGCATGGATGAGGTTGCGGTGATCGAGGACGCGGCCGCGGCGGAGAGCAGTCTGGATCCGCTGCGGTCGCGTCTGCTCGCCGAGCTGGCCGAGCCCGGTTCGGCGAGCTCGCTGGCCGCGCGGGTGGGCGTGGCCCGGCAGAAGGTCAACTACCACCTGCGGGAACTGGAGAAGCACGGCCTGGTCGAATTGGTGGAGGAGCGCCGCAAGGGCAACTTCACCGAGCGGGTGCTGCGCGCGACCGCCGCCTCCTACGTCATCTCGCCCGCCGCGCTGGGCGCGGTGCAGCCCGATCCGGCGCGCTCGCCGGACCAGCTCTCCGCGCGCTGGCTGCTCGCGCTGGCCGCCCGGCTGGTCCGCGACGTCGGCCACCTGATCACCGGCAGCCGCAAGGCGGGCAAGCCGGTGGCCACCTACGCCCTGGACGGCGAGATCAGGTTCGCCTCGGCGGAGCGCCGGGCCGCCTTCGCCCGTGAGCTGGCCGCTGCGGTGGCAGGGCTGGTGGGCAAGTACCACGATGAGACAGCGGCGGGCGGCCGCACGCACCGGGTGCTGGTGGCCGTGCACCCGAGCGTGCGACCGGTGCTCGCCGAGGACGACAACACTGGCAAGGAGTCCTGATGGGACGGAAGTTCGAGCTGCGCAAGGAAGTCGAGCTGGCGGCCACCTCGCAACAGGTGTGGGACGCGATCGCGACCGGACCGGGCATGGAGGCCTGGTTCATGGCCCAGCCCGCGCCGGATGCGGGCGCCTGCGAGGTGTGGCAGCCACCCGCGCACCTGTCCATCACCACGCCGGCCGGCCCGGACGGCTCCTTCCACGCCTTCGAGTACCTGATCGAGGCCAGGGACGGCGGCAGCACCGTGCTGCGGTTCGTGCACAGCGGTTTCCTCGGCGATGACTGGGGCGCGGAGTACGAGGGCATGACCAGCCGCGGCTGGGACATGTACCTGCACACCCTGGCCGAGTACTTCCGGCACTTCGCCGGACGGCCCGCGGTCTACCTCACCGCCGAGGGGCCGGAGGTCTCGGCCAAGCCGGAGGCCTGGCCGGTGCTGCTGCGCGGCCTGGGCCTGGACCGCGCGCCCGCGCTGGGCGAGCGGGTGCGGCTGACCCCGGCCGGGCTGCCGCCGATCGAGGGCGTGGTGGACTGGGTGGAGGAGCCCGACGGCGACTTCCTCGCCGTGCGCACCGAGGACGGGCTGTACCGCTTCCACGGCCGCGCGGCGCTGGGCATGACCATCGCGGTCGGCCACCACGTCTACACCCCGGTCGACCGGGCCGCCGCCGACGAGGCGTGGGCGCGGTGGCTGCACGGCCTGTACCCGGCGCAGGGCTGAGCGTGGCCAACTCGCCGGCCGGGGAGTCCGTGCTGGCCAGGGTGGTGCGGATCTTCGAGACCTTCGGCTCGGACACCCCGGCGCTGCGGGTCTCGGAGATCGCCCGGCGGGCCGGCCTGCCCGTGCCCACCGCCTCCCGGCTGATCGAGGAGCTGGTGGGGCACGGCTGGCTGCACCGCGAACCCGACCGCAGCGTCCGGCTGGGCCTGCGGATCTGGGAGCTGGCCTCCAGGGCCTCGCCCGCGCTGAGCCTGCGCGAGGCGGCGATGCCGTTCCTGGAGGACCTGCAGGCGGTGGTCGGCCACCACACCCAGCTCGGCGTGCTGGAGGGTCGCGAAGTCCTGTTCGTGGAGCGGCTGTCCGCCCCGGGTGCGGTGGAGAATGTCATCCGGATCGCGGGCCGGCTGCCGCTGCACGTCAACTCGGCGGGGCTGGTGCTGCTGGCGCACGCCCCGGTGGAGCTGCAGGAGTCGGTGCTGGCCGCGCCGCTGCGCGCCTACACCCGGCGCACCATCACCGATCCGGCGCGGCTGCGCGCCTTCCTCGCCGACGTGCGGCGCGGCGGGTTCGCGCTGTGCCGGGGGTTCATCGACGACGGGGTCACCGGGATCGCGGCGCCGGTGCGCGGCCCGGACGGCGAGGTGGCCGCGGCCCTGGCGGTGATCATGCCGGACGACGCCGCGGTGCCGGGCCACCTGCCCGCGCTGCAAACCGCGGCGCGGGGCATTTCGCGCGCCCTCGGCGCACCACTAGTGTCTCATTCAATGAAAGTGAGGTAGCTGTTCGCTGCTCGCGGCGGCGAAGGTGCGTCCACGGAGAAAGGGGAGTGGATGCGCACCCAGGTGGTCATCATCGGCGCCGGGCCCGCCGGTCTGCTGCTCTCGCACCTGCTCGGCCTGGACGGCGTGGACTCGGTGCTGATCGAGCGGCAGAGCGCGGAGCACGTGCAGTCGCGCATCCGGGCCGGAATCCTGGAGGCGGGCACGGTCGAGGTGCTGCGGGATGCCGGGGTGGGCGAGCGGCTGCGGGCAGAAGCGTTGCGGCACCGCGGGATCTACCTCCAGTGGCCCGGTCACCGGGAGCACGTGGACTTCGTCGACCTGGTCGGGCGCTCGGTGTCGGTGTACGGGCAGACCGAGGTCACCAAGGACCTGATGGCCGCGCGCGAGCACGCCGGCCGGCCCGCCTTCTACGGCGCGAGCCAGGTCGAGCTGCACGAGGTGGACGGCGAGGCGCCGCACGTGACCTTCCTCGACGCCGACGGGCAGCCGCGCCAGGTCGAGGCGGAGGTCATCGCGGGCTGCGACGGCCACCACGGGCCCAGCCGCCGCGCGCTGCCCTCGCCCCTGCGCGAGACCTGGACCAGGGACTACCCCTTCGCCTGGCTGGGTGTGCTGGCCGAGGTGCCGCCCTCGACCGACGAGCTGATCTACGCCTGGCACACCGACGGGTTCGCCATGCACAGCATGCGCTCCAGCACGGTCAGCCGGTTCTACCTCCAGGTGCGTCCCGGCGAGGACCTGGCGGAATGGCCGGACGAGCGGATCTGGACCGAGCTGGCCACCCGCCTCGGCGCCAGTGACGGCGGCTGGCAGCTGACCACCGGCCCGATCACCGAGAAGAGCGTGCTGCCGATGCGCAGCTTCGTGGCCACCCCGCTGCGGCACGGCCGCCTGTTCCTGGCCGGGGACGCCGGGCACATCGTGCCGCCCACCGGGGCCAAGGGCCTCAACCTGGCGGTGGCCGACGTGGTGCTGCTGCACCGCGCGCTGGTGGCCTGGCTGGTGGACGGCAAACCAGGGCTGGCCGAGTCCTATTCGGACACCGCGCTGCGCCGGGTCTGGCGGTGCACCCACTTCTCCTGGTGGATGACCACCATGCTGCACCGGCACGGCGACGACTTCGACGCCCGCCTGCAACTCGCCCAGCTCGACGCGGTGCGCACCTCCACCGCGGCCGCCACCGAGCTGGCCCAGAACTACGCCGGTCTGCCGATCGGCTGCTGAGGTCAGAAGGGGAGACGATGTCGACCACCGAGGGGCGGCGGCTCGCGCTGCCGCGCTACCGCAGGGACGCGCCGGGCACCCACCCGCCGCTGGACAGTCCGGGCTACGGCTCCACCGCGCTGCGCCACCCGAAGCAACCCCTGGTCGTGCTGCCACACCGGCTGACCGAGGTGACCGGCCCGCTGCTCGGCCCTGGCCGCCTCGGCCCGCTGGACAACGACCTGACCCGCCAGCACGCCGGCCAGCCGCACGGCCAGCGGATCATCGTGCACGGGCGGCTGCTGGACGGCGACGGCAGGCCGGTGCGCAACTCGCTGATCGAGCTGTGGCAGGCCAACGCGGCCGGGCGGTACAAGCACGTGCGGGACCGCTGGCCCGCGCCGGTGGACCCGAACTTCGACGGCACCGGCCGCACGCTGACCGATGACGAGGGCCGCTACGAG
Organism: Crossiella sp. CA-258035; assembly: GCF_030064675.1. Taxonomy (GTDB): domain Bacteria; phylum Actinomycetota; class Actinomycetes; order Mycobacteriales; family Pseudonocardiaceae; genus Crossiella. The sequence goes on along the minus strand of NZ_CP116413.1, from coordinate 5,015,615 downwards.
TTCACCACCATCAAGCCGGGCGCCTATCCCTGGAAGAACCACGACAACGCCTGGCGGCCCGCACACATCCACTTCTCGGTGTTCGGCACCGCGTTCACCCAGCGGCTGGTCACCCAGATGTACTTCCCGGACGATCCGCTCTTCGGCCAAGACCCCATCTTCAACTCGGTGCCCGACGAACGCGCCCGCCAGCGCATGGTCTCCCGCTTCGACCTGGCGCGCACCCGGCCGGACTGGGCGCTGGCCTTCGAGTTCGACATCGTGTTGCGCGGCAGCGACTCCTCGGTGTTCGAGGACGAGGCGGAGGACGAATGAGCACCCCGTCGCAGACCGTCGGCCCCTACCTCGCCCTCGGCCTGGCGTGGCCGGACGGCCCGGACGCGATTTCACCGAATATGCCGGATGCGGTATGGTTGCGGGGCACGGTCAGGGACGGCGCGGGCGAGCCGGTCCCCGACGCGGTGATCGAGACCTGGCAGGCCGATCCGGACGGGCGCTTCAACCACCCGGCCGATCCCCGCGGCGCGGTGGCCGCACCGGGGTTCCGCGGCTTCGGACGCTGCACCACGGCGGCCGACGGCAGCTACGGCATCCGCACGGTGGTGCCGGGTGCGGTGCCGGCTGAGGCTGGGCTGGTGCAGGCTCCGCACATCGACGTCTCCGTGCTGGCGCGCGGGTTGCTGCACCGGGTGGTGACGCGGATCTACTTCCCGGAACACACCGAGGCGCACCGCAGCGACCCGGTGCTGTGCTCGGTGCCGGAACACCGGCGGGCCACGCTGATCGCCGAGCGGACCGGCGACGGCTACCGGTTCGACGTGCGGTTGCAGGGCGGACAGGAGACCGTGTTCTTCGATGTCTGACCTGTTCGACGGATTGTCAGCGGCCGGCCCGGTGCGAGCTGAGGTCGGGGACCGGGCGTGGCTGCGCGCCATGCTCGCCTTCGAGCGCGCCCTGGCCACGGCGCAGGCGGAGGTGGGGTTGCTCGCGCCGGAACACGCGGCGGCCATTGCCAGGGCGTGTGATCAGGCGGTTCGGGACCCGGCGGTCGGGGACCCAGCGGTCGGGGATTCGGCGGCCCGGGACTCGGTGACTCGGGACTCGGCGGTCCGGGACCCGGCGCGCGATCCGGCCGCCCGTGACCCCGTGGCGCGCGATCCAGCGGCCGCTGATCCAGCGGCTGGTGATGTGGCGGGCGGTGATCCGGCGCAGCTTGGCCCGGCGGAGATCGGCGCTGCGAAGGCTCGCCCAGCGGAGATCGGCGCTGTGGAGATCGATCCGGCGGAGATCGGTGCCGAGGCGTCCGGCGTGGGCAACCCCGCCGCGCCACTGGTGCGCGCGCTCACCGCCCGGGTTGGTGGCGCGGCGAGCCGGTACGTGCACCAGGGTGCCACCAGCCAGGACGTGCTGGACACCGCGGCCATGCTGGTGCTGCGCGGCGCGACCCGCGCGCTGTTGTCCACTGTGGACATAGCGGGGACGCGGGCCGCGGAGCTGGCGGCTGCCCACCGGGACACGCCGCAGGCCGGGCGGACGCTGGGGCAGCAGGCGTTGCCGGTGACCTTCGGGTTCACCGCGGCGACCTGGCTGTCCGCGCTGACGGCTGCCCGGGATCGGTTGCGCGGCTTGCGGTTCGCGGCTCAGCTGGGCGGTGCGGCTGGCACGCTCGCCTCGTTGGAGGACAGCGGGCCTACGGTGCTCGCTGCTCTCGCTCGTGAGCTGGAACTGGATGAGCCTGTTCTGCCCTGGCACACCGAGCGGTCTCGGCTGACCGCGATCGCTGCCGCGTTCGGTGAGGTGGCCGGGGCTGCTAAGGGTATCGCGCGCACGATCGTCCTGCTCGCGCAGACCGAGGTCGGTGAGGTGTTCGAGGAGGGGCCGCCGGGCAGTGGCGGGTCTTCGACGTTGCCGCACAAGCGGAATCCGGTGGCCGCGGTGCTGGCCGCGGGGGCGGCGGCGCAGGCGCCTGGGCTGGTGGCCACAGTCTTCGCGGTGCGGCCGCAGGAGTACCAGCGGGCGGCCGGGAACTGGCATGCCGAGTGGCGGCCGCTGACCGAGCTCGCCAGGGTGACCGGGTCGGCGGTGCACTGGGTGGCGGAGAGCCTGGCGCGGTTGCGGGTCGATCCGGGGCGGATGCGGGCGAACCTGGACCGCACCGGCGGGTTGTTGCTGGCCGAGCGGGTGACCTCGGCGCTGGTGGACGAGGTCGGACGGCTGGCGGCGCATGACGCGGTCGCCCGGTGCGCCCGGCAGGCGGCGGCAGAGGGCGGGTTTGCCGCGGTGCTGGCCGCGGATCCGGTGGTGGGGGAGCACCTGTCGGCGGAGCGGATCGCGGAGTTGCTGGATCCGGCGGGATATGTGGGCAGCGCCGGGTTGTTCGTGGACCGGGCGCTGGCGGCCTGGCAGGAGGAGGACAGGTGACGATCCTTCCCGCGCACTCGGTGGCGGGTCCGGTGGACGGGCCGCCGGTGGTGCTGTCCGGGTCGCTCGGCAGCGATCGGCGGATGTGGCGGCCGCAGGTGGATGCGCTGGCCGCGGCCGGGTACCGGGTGATCACTTATGACCACCGGGGGCATGGCGAGTCGCTGACCCCGCCGGGGCCCTACGACCTGGCGGCGCTGGGCGCGGATGCGGCCGCGTTGCTGGATGAGCTGGACCTGCCGGAGGCGCACTTCGCCGGGTTGTCGCTGGGCGGCATGGTGGGCATGTGGCTGGGGGCGTTCCGGCCGAAGCGGGTGCGCGGGCTGGTGCTGTGCTGCACCTCGGCTGACCTCAACCCGCGCTCGGGCTGGGCGGACCGGGCCCGGCTGGTGCGCGCCGAGGGCACGGGCGCGGTGGCCGAGGCGGTGGTCGGGCGCTGGCTCACGCCGGACTACGCGCGACGGCACCCGGAGCTGGTGGCCGAGCTGCGCGCGATGGTGGCCGCGACGCCCGCCGAGGGGTATGCCGCCTGCTGCGGAGCGATCGAGCGGATGGACCTGCTGCCCGTACTGCCCCGGATCACCGCGCCGACACTGGTCATCTCCGGTGCGGAGGACCCGGCCACCCCGCCCGAGCAGGGCCGCCTGATCGCCGACCGGATTCCCGGCGCACGGTTCGAGGTGGTCGAGCACGCCGCGCACCTGGGCAGCCTGGAGCGGTCCGCGGAGTTCACCCGTCTGATCCTGGAGCACCTGGGAGGCCGCGATGACTGACCACCGCCACACCGAGGGCATGCGGGTGCGGCGCGAGGTGCTCGGTGACGCGCACGTGGACCGGGCGGTGGCGAGCACCACCGAGTTCACCGCGCCGTTCCAGGACTACATCACCGAGTCCGCCTGGGGTTCGGTGTGGACCAGGGACGGCCTGGACCGGCGCACCCGCAGCTGCCTCACCCTGGCCCTGCTCACCGCGCTCGGGCACCACGAGGAGCTGGCGCTGCACGTGCGCGCGGCCGTGCGCAACGGGCTCACCGCGGCCGAGATCGGCGAGGTGCTGCTGCACACCGGGGTCTACGCCGGGGTGCCCGCGGCCAACGCCGCCTACGCGGTGGCCCAGCGGGTGCTGCGGGAGATCGAGGAACCCTGACCGTGCGGTTGCGCCGAGTGGTCCACTCGGCCTACGACGGTTGGCACTGCGTGCGTGCCAAGAACGCGATCTAGGCTCCGGGGCATGGTGAGACGAACCGCCGCGCTGCTGGGCGCGCTGGCCCTGGCCGCGAGTGTGCTGCTGGTCGCGGGCCCGGCCCAGGCCGAGGCCACCGCGCCGCCGGGCACCGTGGTGCCCGTGCAGGTCACCGGGGACGCGGCCAAGCGGTTCAACCTGGTGATCGTGCCGGACGGCTACGCCGCCGCCGACCTGCCGAAGTTCCGCGAGCACGTGGACAAGCACCTCAACGTGCTGTGGACGATCGAGCCGTTCAAGTCCTACCGCAGCTACCTCAACGTCTACACCGTGGAGATCGCCTCCCCGGAGTCCGGCGTGAGCTGCGACCCCGACATCGGCTCGCCGCGCCGCAACACCCCGCTGCGGATGGCCTTCTGGGGCGGCTGCAACCCCAGCGGTGTGCGCCGCCTGCTCACCGTGGACAGCACCGCGGTGAACAACTACGCCAACCTGGTGCCCGGCACCACCGCGGCCAACCGCCAGATCCTGGCCATCGCCAACAGCGACACCTACGGCGGCGCGGGCGGCACCTACGCCACCGCCTCCGGCGGCAACGCGCTGTCCGCGCTGATCACCCCGCACGAGCTGGGCCACTCCCTCGGCGGCCTGCAGGACGAGTACGACTACCTCAACCGAGGAGTCCGCGGCGGCACCTACACCGGCGGCGAACCCGACTCGGCGCACCACACCCTGCTCGCCGAGGCGCAGATGCGCGAGCAGCGGAAGAAGTGGTGGCGCTGGCTGGGCGAGCCGAGTGACTCCGGCGGTGTGATCGGCCGGTTCGAGGCCGGGCTGTACCACAGCAAGGGCGTGTGGCGGCCCAGCAAGCACTCCATGATGAAGACCCTCGGCTACTACTTCGACCAGCCCACCCGCGAGGTCATGGTCCAGCGCCTGTCCGCCAAGACCAGCATCCTGCAGGACGGCACCCCCGACACCGCCCCCATCGGCGCGGACCGGATCGTCTGGGTCGAACCGCTGCACCCGGTCAGCCACAGCCTCGCGGTCAGCTGGACCCTGGACGGAAAACCCCTGTCCACCAACGGTTCCCGCTCGGTCGACCTGGCCAAGCAGAACCTCGCGCCGGGCAAGCACACCCTGGTCGCCACGGTCACCGACCCCACCGAGTTCGTCCGCGACCCGGCCATCCGCGCCTCCGCCGCGCTGACCCGCACCCGCACCTGGACCGTCGACACCAGCCTCACCACCCCGCGCCCGCAGGTCCCGGCCGAGTTCGTCAGCAGCACCCCGACCGACCGGCCGGTCGGCGCCACCGACGTGGTGCACGTGCGGACCACCCGCCCCGCCGCCCAGGAACCCGCGGTCGGCTGGACCCTGGACGGCCGCCCGGTGACCACCTCGGCGGACAACCGCGACCTCGACCTCAAGTCCCTCAAGCTCACCCCCGGCCGGCACACCCTGACCGCGACCACCGGCGCCGCCACCCGCACCTGGACCGTGGACGCCCAGACCCCGGCGACCAGCTTCGAGCTGTCCAAGCCGCTGCTCACCCGGACCTCGCCGACCGGCGACCCGGAGTACGTCTTCAACGCGCCGTTCACCATGCGCCTGAAGGCCACCGACGACACCAAGGGCTTCGTCGTGCCCGAGTTCCGCACCAACGGCGACGGCTGGTTCAACTACTTCGGCTGGCCCACCGACGCCAACGCGCCGTTCCGGTTCACCCCGGACGGCACCAACATCGACGACCTGGTCTACGGCAAGCTCGGCACCCCCAGGCTCTCCCCGTGGGACGAGGTGCCCCCCGGCTACGGCCGCCACACCATCGAGTACCGCGCCATCGACCCCGCCGGGAACACCGCCACCCCCGGTCGCTTCGCCGTCACCCTGCTCCGCCAGCCCCCGGCCTGCACCGCCAAGGTCAGCGGCCGCCACCTCGGTGCGCTGACCGTCACCACCGGCGTCACCTGCCTGGAGTCGGCCACGGTCACCGGCCCGGTCACGGTCAAGCCCGGCGCGACCCTGGTGGCCACCGAGTCCGCCATCACCGGCCCGGTGACCAGTAAGGGCGCGGGCGGCGTGCACCTGCTGAACTCCACCGTGACCGGCCCGGTCACCCTCACCGGCACCACCGGCGACGTGACCGTGGTCGGCGGCCGGATCGTGGGACCGCTGCGGGTCGAGGACTCCACGGCGACCGACCGCGGCCCGGTGCTGGCCGGGGTCCAGGTGATCGGCCCGGTGCGGTGCGGCGGGAACGCGACCGCGCCGGACAACCTGGGCGCGCCGATCACCGGAACCGGTCCGGCGACAGGTCAGTGCGCGCCGCTGCGCTAGGGGTCACGTTCCGTTGGCGCGGTGTCCCGAAGGGGACTGCCCGCGGCACCTGACGGAGTGGTTCGCCGAGGGCCGGTCCTGCCTAGACTCCCCAGGTCATGGGCAGTTCCCGCAGGGCCGTGCTCGCCGCCACGCTGGGCGTGACGCTCCTCCTCTCCTCGGCGCCCGCGATCGCCGCGCCACCGGACGATGTGCCGACCGTGGCGCAGGTCCTGGACGGCGTCTTCCACGCCAGTGACGAGGAGCTGATCAAGGAGCTGGAGATCTCCTGCGAGCAGGGCGAGGCCGACGAACGCTTCTGCCGGATGGACCGCGGTGAGGTGCACGGCCTGCCCCGCCAGCTGAAGCGGGCCGCGGAGGAGTTCACCGACCTGTGCCGGGATCTTCCCGAGTGCTCCCAGTCCGGAGCCCAGCCGCGCACCAGGGCGGACATCGCCAAGGCGCTGCGCGCGATCACCACGGCGAGCAAGAACCCGGCCGTGCGCAACCTCAGTTCCCGCGCGGGCGAGTTCGCCGACTTCGCGGGCCGGGCCACCACCGGCGGTGGGGCGCTCACCGCGAACACCGATCGGCTCAAGGAGTACGCCCGGACCGCCCTCTACCTCGCCGCCAGCACCGTGCCGCCGCTGGGAGACCTGATCGGGCTGGCCGAGGCCGTCGCCGTGGGCGACGTCGAACAGGGCATCACCGCGGTGCTCGGCCTGGCCGCCACCGCGATCGGACTCGCCTTCCCGCCAGCCGGTGCGGCCATCGCGGCCGGCGTGGCGATCTACGGGCTGGCCAAGTTCATGTGGAACTACTACCAGGCCAAGTTCCGCAACTGGTTCACCGATCCGGTCGGCGTCTTCAACCGGACGTTCAGCTCTGGCGCGGACATCAAGTGGACCGAGCACAAGGTCGGCGACCGCACCGCCAACGTGGTGTTCGCCAAGGACAAGCTGGTCGCCACCCAGACCTTGCTACTGAACTCGAAGTGGAACGAGTACCCGGACGGCCGGAAGCCCGCCACCTACACCCTGCCCCGGAGCAGGCACCAGATCTTCCAGGTCGCCAACAAGCTCGACTACTTCGAGATCGTGCTGATCGTGTGGCAGGACGAGAAGGCCCACACCGCCGAGTGCGGCCCGATCGGGCAGGGGCACACGGTGGCCTTCTGCAAGCTGCTGTCCAGTCCGGTGACCATCTCCGCCGAGCGCAACGCGGTGCTGGAGGTGCGCTACATCCTCAAGGACCCCGCCGTCCTGGACCAGAAGTGCCCCACCCGGCCGTGTGTGCTCCCGGTGGACGCGCAGGACAGCCTCTTCTACGTCGAGAACAGCTCCGGCATCCGGATGCCGGTGTTCGCGCCTTACACGGTGGGCATCGTCTGAGCCCGTCACCTGGTTGAGTGACATACCTGATCTCCGGGTAGCCCCGGGGCGTGACCGGCACCGTGGTAGTCCTCGCGCCCTCGCCCCAGCTCACCGTCACCGTCGAGTCGCTCGACGGCGTACCCGACATCCACCTGCACCCCGGCGGCCAAGGCGTCTGGCAGGCGCGGATGATGCGCTCGCTCGGCGCCGAGGTGGTGTTGTGCGCGACCGTCGGGGGTGAGACGGGGCAGGTGTTGCGCGGGTTGCTGGACGAAGGCGGGGTGGGGCTGCGGTTGCGGGGGATCGCTGGGCGGAACGGGTGTTACATCCACGACCGGCGCGGCGGGGAGCGGGAGCCGGTGGTGGAGATGCCGGCGGATCCGCTGTCCCGGCACGAGCTCGACGACCTGTACGAGCTGACCCTGACCGAGGCCCTGCAAGCCGGAACCGCGCTGCTCAGCGGGCCCAGCGACGAACGGGTGGTGCCGCACGACCTGTACCACCGGCTGGCCGAGGACCTGACCCGCAACGGGTGCCAGGTGGTGATCGACCTGGCCGGGGAGCGGTTGGCCACCGCGTTGCGGGGCGGGCCGACCTTCGTCAAGGTGAGTCATGAGGAGCTGATCGAGGACGGGCGGGCCGCCAGTGACGAGCTGACCGACCTAGTCGCGGCGGCGCGCGAGATCGCCGGGCACGGGCCGAGGGCCGTGGTGGTGTCCAGGGCCGCCGAGCCCGCGCTGGCGTTGCTGGACGGGGAGCTGTGCACCGTGCACGTGCCCGCGCTGCACCCGGTGGAGACGCGGGGTGGTGGCGACTCGATGACCGCGGGGTTCACCGCGGAGCTGGCCAGAGGGGAGTCGCTGGCCTCGGCGTTGCGGGTGGGGGCGGCGGCGGGGGCGTTGAACATCGCCCGGCACGGGCTGGGCACCGGAAGCGGAGAGGCCATCGCCTCGCTGGCAGAGCGGGTGGAGCTCCGGCCGTGGGACGAGAAAGGGAGCGGATGAGCACGCAGACGGCACTGATCACCAATGACGACGGCATCCTGTCACCGGGGCTGGCCGCGCTGGCCGGACTGGCCGACCGGAGCGGGCTGACCACCGTGGTCGCCGCACCGGCCAGCGAGGCCAGCGGCACCAGCGCCGGGCTGACCGCGGCGGAGGACCGGCGGCAGGTGGCGGTGCGGCAACGCAGCCTGGAAGGCCTGGACGTGCCGGGCTACGCGGTGGCCGGGCATCCGGGACTGATCGCGTTGCTGGCGGCCCAGGGCGCCTTCGGCGGGCGGCCCGACGTGGTGCTCTCCGGGGTCAACCGGGGCGCCAACGTCGGGCGCGCGGTGCTGCACTCCGGCACCGTCGGCGCGGCGCTGACCGCGGGGATCAACGGGATCCGGGCGCTGGCGGTGTCCCTGGACGTGGGGATGCGCGCGCCGGAGGAGCACCACTGGGAGACCGCGGTGGAGGTCGCGGGCACGGTGCTGAAGCTGTTGTGGGAGCTGCCGCCGGGCAGCGTGCTGAACCTGAACGTGCCCAACGTGCCGGTGGGCAGGCTGGGGCCGTTGCGGCGGGCGAGCCTGGCCGAGCACGGGACCGTGCAGTCGCGGGTGCGGCACCTCGACGGCGGCGGGCTGGAGCTGGTGACGGTGGAGGTCGAGGGGGAGATCGAGGCCGGGAGCGATGTGGCGTTGCTGGCGCAGGGGTGTCCGACGGTGACGCCGCTGTGCTCGGTGGCCGAGGACGCGGGAGTGGTGCTGCCGCTGGACTGAGCCGGGGCGGCCTCGGCAGTCCGGTTCAGGACAATTCTGTTAGCGGGGACGTGGTGCCATTAGCGTGTTCCGTTGTCGCGGACAGGGGGTGCGGGTGGCCGAAGTCCCGGAAGGAGCCGGCGAAGAGGCCGGCACGCCTGTTTCCGCAGGTCCACGGGTGGACAACCAGCTGACGTGGTCGGGGAAGACGGACCTGGTGGTGCAGGCGCACACCATTTCCGGGGGCGTCCACCATCATGGGTGGCGCAGCCCGCGCGTGCTGCTGATCGGCGCGGTCGCGGGCGCGGTGCTGCTGGTGGCCGCTCTGGTCCTGGTGCGCTGGCTGACCGACCGTGGCACGCTGCCGGCCACCGGCAACCCGCTGGCACCGCCGGCCACGGCACGCGAGATCGGCCTGCTGTCGGGCCACACCGCGATGGTCACGGGGATGAGGTTCAGCGGGAACGGTCAGGTCCTCGCCACGGCGAGTGTGGACAAGACCGTTCGGTTGTGGGACGCGCGGAACCACAAGGATGTCGGCACACTGGCCACTGGCCACGTCAACGGGGTGGCGGTGAGCCAGGACGGGCGCACCGTGGCGGTCGCGCCCTCGGGCCGCGGGGTGCAGTTCTGGGATGTGGCCGACCGCAAGCAGCTGGGCGAGTCGCTCAGCGAGACCGAAGGCCTGCGCGGGCTGCCGATCATGGCCTCGACCGTGGAGTTCAGCCCGGACAGTCGTGTGCTGGCCGTCGGGGAGGTCGGCGGTCAGGTGCGGTTGTGGGACGTGGCTGGCCACCGGCGGGTCGGCAAGCCGCTCGTCGGTCACACCTCCGGCGTGCTCGCCATGGCGTTCAGCGCCGACGGCCGGGTGCTGGCTACCTCGAGCGTGGACAACACGGTGCGACTGTGGGACGTCACCAGCTACCAACAGCTCGGACAGCTTCCCATCGGGTCGCCCGGTTCTGTGCAAAGCCTGGCGTTCAGCCCGGACGGACGCGTCCTGGCCTGCGCGGTCTCGGGCCTGACCACGCAGTTCTGGGATGTGGCCAGTCGCCAACGGCTCGGCGAGCCCATCAACAACAGCGCCGCGAGCCTCGCATTCAGCTCGGATGGCACCCGGCTGGTCACCGCGAGCGCGGGGCAGGGGGTGCAGTTGTGGGATGTGGCCAGCCGTGAGCCGCGCGGTGATCCCATCGGGCCTGGCAGTGCTGTCACCAGCGTGTCGTACAGCCCGGTTGGGCAGACGCTGGCCACCGCGATGATGGACAACTCCGTGCGCTTGTGGGACATGGCCGGTCTGGGCTGATCAGCGAGGGCTTCGCCGATCGGCACATCGCGGCCCCTAACGGACCGTCAGCCGGGCGGTGATGCGGGCGACGTCGCCGCGTTCCGCCGGTGGCAGTGGCGCGCCGGTGGCGGCCCGGCGCGCGGCGGCCGAGGCGAGCAGTTCGGCGGCCCGATCGTGTTCACCGGCAAGGGAATGCGCTCCGGCGAGGCCTTCCTCGGCCAGCGCGATGGCGCGGGGGTCGCCGCTGGATTCGGCCGCGGCGCGGGCCCTGGTGTGCAGGGACATCGCCTCGCCCGCATTGCCGCGGAGCTCGGCGATGAAGCCCAGTTCGCTGTGCGCGAGGGCGACCCCGGGGGCGTAGTTCACCTGGCGGTGCCAGGCCAGCACGCCGGTGAGCAGGGTGTGCGCGGTGGCCAGGTCGCCGGTGCGGCGGGCGCCCAGGGCCAGGCCCAGCTCGGCGTGGATGACGCCGGCTTGGTAGCCGTGTTCGGCGGCCAGGCGGCGGGCCTGGCGGTGCCGGGACTCGGCGCGGGCGTGGTCGCCGGCGAGCAGGTCCAGGCGGGCCAGGCCGGTGAGCTGGTCGGCGGCGTCGGTCCAGAACTCGTTGGCCTGGGCCAGTTCCAGCGCGGCGGTGCGCAGTTCGGTGGCCAGCGCGTAGTCGCCGGTGATCTCGGCGACGGCGGAGCGGGCGTACCCGGCCAGCGAGCGGCCCCAGGTGTCGCCGAGGGTGGTGAACAGCTCCAGGGACTCGGTGGCCTGGGTGGTGGCGGTGGCCAGGTCGCCGCGCATGACCGCCTGGAGCGCGGTGGTGGCCAGGACCGCCGCGCGCAGCCAGGGGTCTATTGTGGACAGTCCTGCCAGGCGGGTGGCGCTGGCGGTCAGGTCGCCGCCGGTGTAGTTGAGCGAGAACGCCTGGAACCAGGTGGCTTCGGCGTCCACAGTGGACTGTTCGGTCAGCTCGCGGCGGGCGTTCGGGTCCGCGCCGCCGCGGCGGAGCAGGGTGATGCCGGTCAGCCAGGCGGAGACGGTGTCCCGCAACGGGTGTTCGCCCGGCACGGACAGGGCCAGGCGGAGCTGGCGTTCGGCCTCGCTCAGCCGGCCGCGCAGGTACCAGTACCAGGACAGCGCGCGGACCAGGCGCAGGGCGCGGTCGGTGTCGGCGTTGTGCACCGCGGTGTCCAGGGCGCGGCGCAGGTTCGCCGACTCGCGGTCCAGGCGGGGTAGCCAGTCGCGCTGGCGGTGGTCGCGCAGCTGGGCGGCTTCGGCCAGGTCCAGGTAGTGGGTGAGGTGGCGGTCGCGGAGCTGGGGGAGCTCGCCGGACTCGGTGAGGCGGGTGCGGGCGTAGTCGGCGATGGATTCGAGGAGGCGGTAGCGCGGGCCCTCGGCCACCAGGACCAGGGAGCGGTCCACCAGGCGGGCCAGCAGGTCGAGGATCTCCGGTTCGGTGAGCGGGTCGGCGGCGGAGACCGCTTCGGCGGCGGTCAGGGTGCAGCCCTCGGCGTGGACGGCCAGGCGGCGCAACAGGATCCGCTCCGGTTCGGTGAGCAGGTCCCAGCTCCAGTCGATCACCGCGCGCAGCGTGCGCTGCCGGGGTGGGGCGATCCGGCCGCCGGTGGTGAGCAGCCGGAAACGATCGTCCACTCTGGACAGCAGCTCGGCCAGACCCAGCACCCGCAACCGGGGCGCGGCCAGTTCCAGGGCCAGTGGCAGGCCGTCCAGGCGCAGGCACAGTGCGGCCAGGGTGTCCGGGTCGGCGGTGCTGAGGTCGGCCCCGGCGGCCTCGGCGCGCTGGGTGAGCAGGCGGACCGCGTCGGCCGGGGCCAGTGGCGGCACGGCTTCCAGGCGTTCGCCGGGGACGCCGAGGGGTTCGCGGCTGGTGGCCAGCACGCGCAGCTCGGGGGCGGCGCGCAGCAGCTGGGCCACGAGGCCGGCGGCCGGGGCCAGCACGTGTTCGCAGTTGTCCAGCACCAGCAGCAGCCGCTGGTCCCGCAGCGCGGTGGCCAGGTCCGCGCCGGGGTCGGCGCGGATGTGCAGGGCACCGGCCACCGAGTCGGCCAGCTCGGCCTGCCCCGCGGTGCCGGGGTGGCCGGACAGGTCGACCAGCCACGCGCCGTCCGGGAACTCCGGTCCCGCCTCGGCGGCGGCCAGCGCGAGGCTGGTCTTGCCGACACCGCCAGGGCCGGTCAGCGTGACCAGGCGGTGCCGGGTGAGCAGGCCGCGGACCGCGCGCACGGCGTGCTCGCGGCCGATCAGCTCGGTGAGCGCGGCCGGCAGGTTGCCGCGCGGGCGGACCGCCACTCGCAGTCCCGGGTCCTGGCGCAGCATCGACTCGTGCAGCGCGGCCAGCTCCGGACCTGGATCCGCGCCCAGCTCCTTGGCCAGCCGTTCGCGCAGTTCGGCGTAGGCGGTCAGCGCCTCGGCCTGCCGTCCGGCCAGGTACAGCGCGCGCAGCTGCACCGCGCGCAGCCGCTCCCGCAGCGGATGCCGGGCTGCCAGGTCGTCGACGGCGGCCAGGGCCTCGGCGGGTTCGCCCAGCGCCAGCCGGGTCTCCCCGAGCAGCTCGACCGCTTCGAGGCGGCGTTCGGCGAGGGCGTGCGCCACCGGGCGGGCGAATTCCTCGTCGGCGAACTCGGCGAAGGCCGGTCCCCGCCACAGCTCCAGCGCCGCCACCAGCAGCTCGGCCCGCTCGCGCGGCGGCGCGTCCCCGGCCGCGGCCAGCAGGGCGGTGAAGTGGTCGGCGTCGGTGTCGGCGCGCAGCCGGTACCCGGCCGGCCCGGACTCCACCAGGTCCCGGCCGATCGCTCGCCGCAGCCGGGAGACCTTGGTCTGCAACGCGCCCAGCGGGTTCGCCGGGACCGCCTCGCCCCACAGGTCCAGCACCAGCCGGTCCGCCGACACCGGCCGCCCGCCACGGGCCAGCAGCGCGGCCAGCAGCAGGCGCACCTTCGCCTCCTGGACCGGCGCCGGTGTGCCCTCCGCCGTCCACGCGGTCAGCGGACCGAGCACCCCGAATCGCACCCCGACACCCTAACCGCCAGCGAACCGCCAGCAGACCGAAAGCGCAGGCGAGCACGCTGATCACAGCAACAACAGCGATCAAGGAGTGATCATCGTGACCAGCGACAAGACCCCGGTCAGCATCATCGGCCTCGGCCGCCTCGGCGCGGCCATCGCGGAGACCTTCCTGGCCAACGGACACGCCGTGACGGTGTGGAACCGCTCACCGGAAAAGGCCGAGGCGCTGGCGGGCAAGGGCGCTGTCGTGGCGCGTTCGGTCGGCGAGGCGGTGCGGGCCAGTCCGCTGGTGCTGACCGTGGTGCTCGACCACGCCGCCGTGCGCGACCTGCTCGACCCGGTCGCGGACGACCTGCGCGGCCGGACCCTGCTCAACATCAGCTCCAGCGCCCCCGACGAGATCCGCGCGCTGGCCGGGTGGGCCGACGGCCACGGCGCGGACTACCTGGACGGCGCGGTGATGGCCGTGCCCGCCGCCATCGGCACCCCGGACGCGCAGGTGCTCTACAGCGGTTCCCGCGCCGTCTTCGACCGCCTCGGCGACCAGCTCGGCGTGCTCGGCGCGGCCCGGTACGTGGCCGAGGACCCCGGGGTGGCCGAGCTGTACAGCTACGCGCTGCTCAGCGCCGGGTACGGCACCATCTTCGGCTTCCTGCACGGCGCGGCCATGCTGGACTCCGCGGGAGTGCGCCCGACCGAGTTCCTGGGCATGGCGGTGCCCTGGCTCAACGGCATGATCGCCTTCCTCAGCGACCTGGCCAGGGAGGCCGAGACCAAGGACTACGCGGGCGGCGACTCCAGCCTGGAGATCAACCTGGCCGCGCTGGCCAACATCGTGGTCACCAGCCGCGCCGCCGGGGTCGATCCCGGGCTGCACGTGCCGCTGCTGGAGCTGGTGCGCGGCCTGGTCGAGCAGGGGCACGGCGCGGACAGCGCGTCCAGTGTGTTCGAAGTCATGCGCGCCAGAGGTTGACCTCCAGTTAGCTGGAGCTTGTTTGCTCTCCTCGGCAGACCTACTGAGGGGACAAGACATGCGTGCGGTGTGGTTGCGGGAGTTCGGCGGGCCGGAGGTGCTCGCCCTCGGCGAAGCCCCTGATCCAGTGCCAGGTGAGGGACAGGTGCTGATCGAGGTGGCCTACGCCAACATCACCTTCGTGGAGACCCAGTTCCGGGCGGGCGGACAGAGCCCGTTCCGGGTGGAACTGCCGGTCATCCCCGGCAACGGCGTCGGCGGCACGGTGCTGGCCACCGGCCCCGGCGTCGACCCGGAGCTGGTGGGAGCCAAGGTGATCAGCAGCCTGAGCGGGACCGGCGGGTACGCCGAGCTGGCGGTCGCCGCGGCGGACACCCTGCACCGGGTGCCCGCGGAGCTGCCGCTGGACGCGGCGGTCGCGCTGCTGGCCGACGGGCGCACCGCGGCCATGCTGCTCGGCGCGGTCGCGGTCCAGCCGGGGGAGCGGGTGCTGGTGGAGGCCGCCGCCGGTGGGGTCGGCTCGCTGCTGGTGCAGCTGGCCACCGCGGCCGGGGCCACCGTGGTCGCGGCCGCGGGCGGGGCGCGCAAGACCGAACTGGCCGCCTCGCTGGGCGCGGCCGAGGTGGTGGACTACACCGAACCCGGCTGGACCGGGCGGATCGGCAAGGTGGACGCGGTCTTCGACGGGGTGGGCGGCGAGATCGGCCGGGACGCCTTCGAGCTGCTCGGCCCCGGCGGCCGGATGATCAGCTACGGGCTGGCCAGCGGCGAGTGGACCGGCATCCCGGAGGAGACCGCGGCCGAACGCGGCGTCACGCTGGTGTCCTTGCGCCCCAACCCAGAACTGGTCCGCGAGGCCACCCGGCAGGTGCTCGCCGAGGCCGCGGCCGGGCGGCTGCGGCCGGTGATCGGACAGCGCTTCCCGCTCGCCGAGGCGGC
The DNA here is from genome assembly GCF_030064675.1 of Crossiella sp. CA-258035. GTDB lineage: Bacteria > Actinomycetota > Actinomycetes > Mycobacteriales > Pseudonocardiaceae > Crossiella. Next base: position 5,000,364 of record NZ_CP116413.1, on the reverse strand, counting down.
CGCCGCGCACGCGGCCATCGCCGGCCGCGGCACCATCGGCAAGACCCTGCTGGAGGTCCGGTGAAGATCGGCGTGCAACTGCCCTCCTTCGGGGTCGACCCCTCGGCCACCGCGGCCGAGCACGCCCGGCACGCCGAGGGCCTGGGCCTGGAGTCGGTGTGGACCGGCGACCACCTCATCCCCGCCCTGCCCTACCTGGACAGCACCCTGGTCCAGGCCACCGTGGCCGCCAGCACCAGCACCGTCAAGCTCGGCTTCGGCGTCATGATCCCCGCCCTGCGCGGGGCGGCCTGGGCGGCCAAGCAGATCGCCACCCTGCAACACCTCTCCGGCGACCGGCTGATCGTGGGCATCGGCAGCGGCGGCGACCCGCACGGCGACGCGGCCTGGCGCGCGGTCGGCGTGCCCTACCGCGAACGCGGCAAGCGCACCGACGCGGTCCTGAACGTGCTGCCCGACCTGGTGGCAGGCCGGGACGCGGCCATCGACGGCGAGGTGGTCCGGCTGTCCCCGCCGGCCACCGTGCCACCGCTGCTGATCGGCGGGTCCGGACCGGTGGCCTGGCGGCGGATCCAGCGGCTGGGCGCGGGCTGGTACCCGGCGTTCGTGCCGCCCTCAGTGGTCGCCGACGGCATCCGGCAGTTGCGCGAGCTCGGCATCGAAGCCCCGGTGACCGTGGGCGTCAGCGTCGGGCTCGGGCCGCTCGAACAGTCCGTTGTGGACGACCGGGTGCGCGGGCTGGCCGACTACGGCATGGGCGAGGCGCAGGCCCGCAAGGCGCTGGTGGTCGGGTCCCCGGCCCAGGCCGCCGAACAGCTGGCCGCCTTCGCCGAGGCGGGCGCGGAGCGGGTGGTGGCGATGCCGTTCCCGGCCGACCGCTTCCAGCAGCGCGAGCTGCTGGCCGAGGCCGCGAACCAGCTGGGGGCATGAGCCGGAGCTGAGCGGGTAGCCGGGGCGCATGACGGAACCACATCCCGTCGCCCCGCTGCCCGCCGCGGCCGGGCGACCCCGCACCGCCGTGATCACCGGCTCCGACTCCGGCATCGGCCGCGCCACCGCGGTCGCGCTGGCCGGCGGTGGCCTGGACATCGGCATCACCTACCACCAGGACGAACAGGGCGCCCGGGACACCGCCCGCGAGGTCGCCGAACGCGGCGCGCGGGCGGTCATCCGGCGGCTGGACCTCGGCGACCTGCCCGCCTCCGTGGACGCCATCGACGAGCTGGCCGAGGAGCTGGGCGGCATCGACGTGCTGGTCAACTGCGCGGGCACCGGCTCGGCCGAACTCGCGCTGGAGATGGACTTCGCCACCTGGCGGCACGTGCTCTCGGTGGACCTGGACGGCGCTTTCCTGTGCACCCAGCGGGCCGCCCGGCACATGGTCGAGGCAGGCAGGGGCGGCCGGGTGATCATGGTGACCAGCGTGCACGAGCACCAGCCCAGGGTCGGCGCGGCGCCCTACTGCGCGGCCAAGGCCGGGCTCGGCATGCTGGCCAAGACCTTCGCGCTGGAACTGGCCGAGCACCACATCACGGTCAACTCGGTGGCCCCGGGGGAGATCTCCACCGCGATGACCGGCCAGGAGGACGCCGACCCGACCGAGCAGCGCAGGCCAGGGGTGCCGCTGGGACGGACCGGCCACGCCGCGGAGGTCGCCTCGGTGATCGCGTTCCTGGCCACCCCGGCCGCCGGGTACGTCACCGGGGCCTCGTTCGCAGTGGACGGCGGGCTGCTGCTGATGGGCCCGCAGGCCGGCACCGCGCTGGACTCGGACTCCTGGCGACGGGTGTAGCCAAGTTTTTCTTGGCAGCAGAGAATGCAGTCACATACAATGAGTCCTGAAACCATTCGCGGCTGATGGGTTCATGGGCACATGGGATCCCCAAATGTGATCTCAGTCGATCGCACTACTTTCGCGGTTGCCCCATACGGCCGCTGTTGAATACTCCCGTTTACGATATCGTGGGTCGCCGTCGTCGATAAATTCAGACGATTGGGAAGGGATTCCATGATTACCATGCTGGCCGCGGCTGGAATGGCTTTTTCCCTGCTTGCCTCTCCGGTTCCGGCGGCCGAATCAGCGCCGCCGGACAGGGTGACAGTCGAGGTGATCACGGCGAACGGATCGGGTTGCCCGCCCGGCACGTCCGCCGTGGCCGTCGCGCACGACAAGACCGCCTTTACCGTGACCTACAGCGACTATCTCGCTCAGGTCGGGGTGGGCGCGAAACCGACCGATGTTCGAAAGAACTGTCAGCTCGCCCTGCGCATCCACTACCCACAGGGTTTCACCTACGCGATCCAGAAAGCGGATTACCGGGGTTACGCGAATCTCCAAGCGGGGGCGCGCGGACTCCAGCGGGCGAACTACTACTTCCAGGGAATGTCGGCCACCGAGTCGCGGAGCCATTGGTTCAACGGCCCGTACGCCGACAGCTGGCAGGCGACCGACACCTCCGAAGGGCCCAACATGGTCTACGCCCCCTGCGGCGAGACCAGGAACCTGAACGTCAACACCGAGCTGCGCGTGCAGGCGGGTTCCTCGAATCCGTCGACCACGACCAGCTTTATGACGATGGACTCCACGGACGGCAGCATTCGCACCACCTACCACTTCTCCTGGAAGCGGTGCGACTAGCGCATTGCAGGGTGGCTCAGGTCACAGGGGGGAACCGGGTGGACCAGATGACCGACCTGACTGGCGTGGTCGGCTCCGCTGCGGTGCGTTCGCGCACCGTCTCGCGGGGCCGGCCAGCGTCCACAGCAGACGGCGGCGTCCCCTGGAGAGTGCAGTGCAGCAGAGTGTCGCCACCGGCGCGACCGAGACCCCGGAGCGACTGAGCACGGTCGAGCTGGCCCTGTCCGGCATGACCTGTGCGGCCTGCGCGGCCCGGATCGAACGCAAGCTCAACAAGCTCGACGGCGTGCACGCCGTGGTCAACTACGCCACCGAGCGTGCCTCGGTGTCCTTCCCTTCCACCATCGATGTCACCCGCCTGGTCCAGGCGGTCGCCGCCGCCGGTTACACCGCGCACGAGGTCCGCCAGACGACGGCAACGGACGGACCGGACCCGGTGCGCGCGCTGTGGCGCAGGCTGGTCGTGTCGGTGCTGCTCACCTTCCCGCTCGCCGACCTCGCACTGGCCATGGCCTGGGTGCCCTGGCTGCGGTTCCCCGGCTGGCAGTGGGTCTGCCTCGCGCTCGCGGCCCCGGTGGTGCTGTGGGCGGCACTGCCCTTCCACCGGGCCGCGCTGCGCAACGCCAGGCACGGCGCGGCCTCGATGGACACGCTGGTCTCGCTGGGGGTGCTCAGCGCGTTCGGCTGGTCGGCCTACGCGATGTTCAGCACCACGGTCACCGGCGGCATCTACCTGGAGGTCGCCGCCGGGGTGACCACCTTCCTGATCGCCGGTCGCTACTTCGAGGCCCGCGCCCGCCGGATGGCCGGGGACGCGCTGCGCTCGCTCTCCCTGCTCGCGGCCAAGGACGTCCTGTTGCTGCGCAAGGGGAAAGAGGTCCGGGTCCCGGTCGGGCAGCTGGTGGTCGGGGACCTGTTCGCGGTGCCGCCGGGGGAGAAGATCGCCACCGACGGGGTGGTGGAGTCCGGGCGCTCGGTGGTGGACCTGAGCATGGTCACCGGCGAGTCGGTGCCGGTGGAGGTGGAGACCGGCGCGCAGGTCATCGGCGGCACCATCTCGCACAGCGGCAGGCTCGTGGTGCGCGCCACCGGCGTCGGCGCGGACACCCAGCTGGCCAGGATGACCGCGCTGGTGGAACAGGCCCAGGCGGGCAAGTCCAGTGCGCAGCGGCTGGCCGACCGGGTGGCCGGGGTGTTCGTTCCGGTGGTGCTGGTGCTGGCCGCGCTGACCCTGGCGGCCTGGCTGCTCGCGGGCTCCTCCGCGGAGCCGGCGTTCGGGGCCGCGCTGGCCGTGCTGATCATCGCGTGTCCGTGCGCGCTGGGCCTGGCCACGCCGACCGCGCTGCTGGTGGCCACCGGCCGCGGCGCGCAGCTGGGCATCCTGCTGCGCGGGGCCCAGGCCCTGGAGCAGACCAGGGCGGTGGACACCGTGTTGCTGGACAAGACCGGCACCGTCACCACCGGCCGGATGTCGTTGGCCGAGACGCATTCCAGGGGCGAGCGGGCCGAGCTGCTGCGCTACGCCGGTGCGGTGGAGGCCGCCTCCGAACACGCCATCGCCGCCGCGATCACCACCGCGGCCCGCGCCGAGCTCGGCGCCCTGCCCGAGGTCGCCGATTTCGCCGCCCTGCCCGGCCTCGGCGCCACCGGCCGGGTCGACGGGGTGGAAATCCTCATCGGCCGCCCGCTGCTGTTCACCAAACGCGGCTGGACGGTGGATGCGCAATTGCGCGAGCGGTGCGCGGAATGGGAACAGCTGGGCCGCACCGTGGTGGTGGCCGGCTGGGACGGCGCGGCGCGGGGGCTGCTCGCGGTGCTGGACACGGTGAAGGAGTCCGCGCCCGCCGCGGTCCGCGCCCTGCGTGCACTGGGCCTGACCCCGGTCCTGCTCACCGGCGACAACGAGAGCACCGCCCGCGCGGTGGCCGAGGCGGTGGGCATCGAGGAGGTGCACGCCGGGGTGCTGCCGCAGGGCAAGGTCGAGGTGGTGCGCGCGCTGCAGGCCGAGGGCCGCCGGGTGGCCATGGTCGGCGACGGCGTCAACGACGGCCCCGCGCTGGCCGCGGCCGACCTGGCCATGGCCATGGGCACCGGCGCGGACGTGGCCCTGCACGCCGCTGACCTGATCCTGGTGCGGGACAACCTGATCGCGGTGCCGGACGCGATCAGGCTGGCCCGCGCCACCTTGAACACCATCCGCGGCAACCTGTGGTGGGCCTTCGGCTACAACGTGGCCGCGATCCCGGTGGCCGCGCTCGGGCTGCTCAACCCGCTGATCGCCGGGGCCGCGATGGCGCTGTCCTCGGCGTTCGTGGTCTCCAACAGCATGCGGCTGCGCAAGTTCGGCGGTCAGTAGCCGCCCGGCGGCGCGGTGGAGGCGCGCACCACCAGCTCGGCGGTGAAGCCGGGCGGCTGGACCTCCACGCCGTCCAGCAGGCCCAGCACCGCGCGCGCCGCCGCCTGCCCCATCTCCCTGGCGGGCTGGCGGATCGTGGTCAGCGGCGGCACCGCGTAGCGCACGCTGGGCAGGTCGTCGAAGCCCACCAGGGACACGTCCTCGGGCACCCGCAGCCCGCGTTCGGACAGCGCCAGGCGGGCGCCCATGGCCACCTGGTCGTTGGCCGCGACCAGGGCGGTGCACCGGATCCCGTTGTCCAGCAACCGATGGGTGGCCCGGCGGCCGTCGTCCTCGTGGTAGCCGCCGGGGATGGTGCGCGGGGTGAGACCGGCGGCGGTCATGGTGTCCCGGTAGCCGTGCAGGCGTTCCTCGGTGTCGGGCTGGCCGGACTCGCCGGTGATGTGCGCGATCTCCTGGTGCCCCAACGAGATCAGGTGTTCGGTGGCCAGGCGGGCCCCGTAGTGGTTGTCGAGGGTGATGGCCAGCTTGCCGGGGCCGGCGCGCAGCACGGTGACCAGGGGCAGGTCGCCGGTGACGGCCAGCAGGTCCGCGCCGGGCAGGCGGCCGCCGAGCACGATCAGCGCGTCGGCCTGGCGCTGCACCAGGTGTTCCAGCGCGCGGCGCTCGGTCTCGGTGTGGAAGGCGCCGCTGGCGAAGAGGGCCTGGTAGCCCAGGCCGTGCAGCTCGGCCTCCACCCCGGCCATGATCAGGCCGTAGAGCGGGCTGGCCAGGTCGGGGGTGAGCACGCCGACGGTGAAGGTGCGGCCCCAGGCCAGGCCCTTGGCCATCAGGTTCGGGCGGTAGCTCAGTTCGGCCATCGCGGTCAGCACGGCGTCCCGCTTGTCCGGGGCGACCACGGCGTTGCCGGTCAGCACCCTGGACACGGTCGCCTTGGACACCCCGGCCCGCGCCGCGATGTCCGTGATCGTCGCCTTCCTGCCCGCCACCGGCCCACCCTCCCCGTCCACCGGAACGTTGACCGCCCCTGTGACGGATGTTACATTCCCGAAACCCTGTTGAAACCGGTTTCAAGCTAGGCCGCCGCAATCCCTGCCCTCCACCCCTGCTCGGAGGAAAGATGAGCCTGCTCAGTCGTGGGCTGGCCGCGGTCACCGCGGTCCTCACGCTCGGTGTGTTAGTCCCGCTCGCTGTCACGGTCGGCTCCGGCCAGGCCAGCGCCGAACCCATCGGCGCGGGCAGCTACACCACGACGTTGCCCGCCGGGGCCAAGCTGCCCACCGCCTGCGGCGAGATCCCGCGCAACCCGCGCCAGTACGTCACCGGCAACGCCCCCGCGGGCGCGGTGCCGACCAACGACTGGTGGTCCTCGCTGATCTTCAAGCGGAACGACTGCGCCTACTCCGACAACCTGATGGCGCACCCGTTCTCCTTCAACACCAGCGCGAACGGCCTCGGCGTCGACTACGCCACCAACGTCACCGTCAGCGGCACGGCCACCGGCGTCGGCGAGTACCACTACCCGTACTCCACCGACTTCACCCTCGGCGTGACCGGCCTGAACTCCCCGGACGTCAAGGTGGACGGCTGGACCGACTGGACGGTCAGCCCCTACTTCAGCGACGGCGCGCGCACCCTGCGCACCACCATCGGGCACGGCCTGCCCTTCGTCTACGCCAAGGTCACCGGCGGGGACGCGCGGCTGGGCTTCGGGGCCGCGCCGACGGTGTGGTCCAACAGCGGGGCGACCATCGGGTTCAGCGTGGACGGGCACGACTACGTGGCCTACGCGCCGAGCGGATCGAGCTGGAACGTGGGCGGCAACGCGATCACGTCCTCGTTGGCGGGCAAGGGATTCTTCTCGGTGGCGGTGCTGCCGACCACCCCGGCCAGCAGCGCCGCGGACCGGCAGGCGCTGCTGAGCTCCTACGGCCGCCACGCGCACGCCCACGTCACCGGCACCAGGGTGGAGTGGGCCTACGACCAGGCGGCCAGCACGGTGCGGGCCACCTACCGGCTGACCACCCAGGCCATGGAGGGCGGCCAGAGCGGCGCGGTGGTCGCGCTGTACCCGCACCAGTGGCAGGACCTCAGCGGGTCGACGCCGATCGCGCAGACCTACGTCTCACCACGAGGTCAGCTGAAGACCCTGGTCGGGGCCTCGGCGTTCACCACCGCGATCCGCTACCACGGCGTGCTGCCCGAACTGCCCCAGGTCGGTATGACTGGCGGCGACCTGGCCACGCTGAACGGCTACCTCAACGAGGCGGGCGGCGGTGACCCGTTCGCCGGGTTCAACAACGACACCTACTGGACCGGCAAGGCGCTCGGCCGGGCGGCGCGGATGATCGAGATCGCCGACCAGGTCGGCAACCTGGCGGTGCGGGACAAGCTGATCGGCGCGGTCCGCACCCGGCTGACCGACTGGTTCACCGCGCCGAACGGCAAGAGCGAGCGGGTCTTCTACTACGACCGCAACTGGGGCTCGCTGGTCGGCTTCCCGGCCTCCTTCGGTTCCGACACCGACCTCAACGACCACCACTTCCACTACGGCTACTACATCTCCGCCGCGGCCACCCTGGCCAAGTTCGACCCGGCCTGGGCCTCACCGAGCCAGTACGGCGGCATGGTCAACCTGCTCATCCGGGACGCCAACGGGTTCAACCGCGACGACAGCATGTTCCCGTTCCTGCGCGACTTCGACATCTACGCCGGGCACGACTGGGCGGCCGGGCACGGCGCGTTCTTCGCCGGGAACAACCAGGAGTCCAGTTCCGAGGGCATGAACTTCGCCAACGCGGTGATCCAGTGGGGCCTGGCCACCGGGGACACCGCGGCGCGCGATGCCGGGCTGTTCATGTACACCACCCAGGGCGAGGCGATCAAGGAGTACTGGTTCGACAACCGGGACACCAACTTCCCCAGCGCCTTCCAGCACTCCACGGTGGGCATGGTGTGGGGCGACGGCGGCGCGTACTCGACCTGGTTCAGCGCCGAGCCGGAGATGATCCAGGGCATCAACATGCTGCCGATCACCGGCGGATCCCTGTACCTGGGCCATGATCCGGCCTACATCGACCGCAACCTGCGCGAGCTGGTGACCAACAACGGCGGCCCGCCGACGGTCTGGCGGGACATCATCTGGTCCTTCCAGGCACTGTCCACACCGGACACCGCACTCGCCGAGTTCCGGGCGGGCGGCTACACCGTGGAGGAGGGCGAGAGCAAGGCGCGCACCTTCCAGTGGCTGCGCAACCTCAGCTCGCTCGGCCAGGTCGACCGCTCGGTCACCGCGAACCACCCGCTGCACGCGGTGTTCACCCGCAACGGCGCGAAGACCTACGTGGCGGCCAACACCGGCAACCAGCCGATCACGGTGACCTTCTCCAACGGCACCACGCTCACCGTCGGCGCGGGCAAGACCGCGACCACCGGCGCGATCACCTGGAGCGGCGGCAACGGCTCCGGCGGCCAGCCCACCTCCAGCAGCACGACCACCACGACGACGACCACGACAACCGGGCCGCCGCCGGTCAAGGCCAACCGGTTCTTCGTCAACAACCCCGGCGCGCTGTCGGCCGCGGAGCCCGCCGGCGCGCGCACCGACACCATCGCCGGGGCCGGCGGCGGCAACAACGACGGCACACCGCGCGACCCGCGGACCTACACCGCCTGCGGCCTCTCCGGCACGCACGACCCGGCCCGGCAGACCGGCTTCAACCTGTACGTCGACTCCGGCACGGGCGTGGCCAACGCGGTGCAGGCGCGGGTCTCCTACGACTTCACCGGCTCCGGGATTTATGGCCGGGTGGAGACCTACCGCTATTTCGCCACCGACCCGGTGACCGGGTGGGAGAACTACACCGCGGGCGCACTGCATTCCAGTTCCGGGTCATTCGCCGAACTGCGCAATGGCTGTGTCCGGCTGGAGGTGTGGAGCGCGATCGGCACCGGGTCGACCTCGTTGCGGGTCAACGCTTCCGCAAGCCAAGGCCAGCAGTCCGTGCTGACAATTCCTTTCCAATGAAGTGACCAATCACCCCCCGGTTCACAACCGTGAAAATTCACGGTTGTGAACCGGGGGATGCCTCTTTTCAGGTGTTTGTGAATATCGGCGTATTGACCTCAGGTGGTCTGGACCACACCATCGTTTGCGTTCACCGCGCTTCACGCCGCGACGCGCAACCGGGTATCCATCCCTGAGGAGACCGATGACAACCCTGCATCGACGCGGGATCGTCCTCACCGCGCTCGCCGCCGCCACCGCCCTGTTCGCCAGCGCTTCGCCCACCTCCGCCGATCCGGCCCCCGCGCCTACTGCCGCACCGGCAGCCGCCGCGGCCCCGCCTGCCTTCACCCATCCCGGGGTGTACGTGAGCCGGGGTCAGCTGGACTTCGTGCGCGGCAAGGTGCAGGCGGGCGCGCAACCCTGGAAGGCAGCCTATGACCAGATGAACGGCCACGGCCTGGCCTCGTTGTCCCGCAACCCGAAACCGCGCGCGGTGGTGGAGTGCGGTCCCTACTCCAACCCCAACAACGGGTGCACCGATGAGCGCCAGGACGCCATCGCGGCCTTCACCAGCGCGCTGAACTGGTACATCACCAGGGACCAGCGCTATGCGAACAAGGCGATCCAGCTCATGGACGCCTGGTCGGCCACCATCAGGGACCACACCAACAGCAACGCCCCGCTGCAGACCGCGTGGGCCGGGGTGTCCTGGGCCAAGGCCGCGGAGATCATCCGGCACACCGGCGGCGGCTGGTCCGCTGAGGGGGTCACCCGGTTCAGCACCATGCTGCGCAACGTCTACCTGCCCAGGGTGATCAACGGGGCCACCACCAGCAACGGCAACTGGGAGCTCACCATGATGGAGGCCGCGATCGGCATCGCGGTGTTCCTGGAGGACCGAGGGGCCTACGACCGCGCGGTGACCAAGTTCCGCCAGCGGGTGCCCGCCTTCCTCTACGTCAGCAGTGACGGGGCCTACGCCAAGGGCCCGGCAGGCAGCGGCATCGACACCCGCGAGGAGATCGTGCGGTACTGGCACAACCAGAACACCTTCGTGGACGGGCTGAGCCAGGAGACCTGCCGCGACTTCACCCACACCGGCTACGGCCTGGCCAGCATCGCCAACTTCGCCGAGACCACCCGGCACCAGGGCCAGGACCTCTACCCGGAGATCGCGGACCGGCTGCGGCACGCGCTGGGCTTCCACGCCAAGTACGAGCTGGGCGAGCCCGCGCCGGGCTGGCTGTGCGGCGGCACCATCAAGCGCGGCCTCGGCCCGGTCTCCGAGGTCGGCTACAACGCGCTGGCCAACCGTATGGGCCACAGCATGGCCAACACCCAGCGCCTGGTGGAGTCCCGGCGCCCGCACGGCACGAACATCCTCTTCGTCGCCTGGCAGACCCTCACCCACGCCGGCAACCCGGCCTGACCCGGCACCCGCGCGCCCGGCCCACCGCCGAGGGCCGGCCGCGCGGCCCTTCAGCCACTGTGTTGGCCGAACTCGCACGGTGTGTTGGCCGAACTCGCACGGTGTGTTGGCCGAACTCGTACGGTGTGTTGGCCGTTGTCGTACCCAGTGTTGGCGCTTGCCTCGAAACTGGGTTGAACATCCGACGCACAACGGCACCCATAGTCGCTTGGGACCGGTCCCAGGGTGTGGGTCAGTATCGAGTCGGACGAACGGAAGAATCATGACGAACCTCCTTCGGCTGGCGATCGCCGCTGCCCTCGCAATCGTCACGGCCGTAGGCGAACTGCTCGACTGACGCGGCTGTCGCGGAGGTTGGCGGGAACCCGGCACAACACTCGGGAAAATCGGGGATCGCCGTCGATAACGTGCGAATCAGCAGAGTGGAACTGGTCCGCCAACCAGGAGGAATGCCGGAGTGAGCACCGCGCCCGACGTCGAGGAACTACCCCTGCTGCGTTGTCAGCGACCCGTGGTGGGCAGACTGGACCCGCTCCTGCGCGACTTGCAGTCCCGCGCGCCGGTGCTCAAGGTGCGCACCAGGACCGGTGACCAGGCCTGGCTGGTGACCCGCTACGCCGAGCTCAGGCAACTGCTGGTCGAGGGCAGGATGGAGAACGCGCACCCCGATCCGGCGAACCGGGCGCGCTACCTGGACAGTCCGGTGTTCGACTACAACCTGCTCGGCACCGACTTCGACGAGGCTCGCGCGCAGCACCGCGAGTTCCGCGCCGCGCTCACCCCGCTGTTCGCCGCGCGGCGGATGGCCGTGCTGCGGGACGGCGTCCGGGACCGGGTGCACCGGCTGCTGGACGGGTTGCTGGCCAAGGGCCCGGATGCCGACCTGCACAACGACTTCTCGCTGCCGCTGTCCCACGGGGTGCTCTGCGACCTGCACGGCGTGCCGGACGAGCAGACCTTCATCAGCATGCTGACCGGCATGGACGATCCGGCCAAGGTCGGCGAGGTGTTCGCCTACCTGGCCGAGGCCGTGGTGTGGCGGCAGGCCAACCCTGGACCGGACGTGATCACCGAGCTGTCCGAGGCCGGGGTGCCGGTGGAGCAGATCGCCGGGCTGATCGCCACCATCAGCTTCCCGTTCCTGGTCACGCCCGGCGTGCAGAGCGTGGGCACCGCGCTGTTCGCGGCCCATCCCGAGCAGCGGGACCTGCTGGCGCGCGAGCCGGGGCTGATCGACAGCGCGGTGGACGAGGTGCTGCGCATGGGTCAGGTGGAGGAGTCGGTGATGCCGCGCTACGCCGCGGAGGACATCACCATCGGCGGGGTCACCATCGGCTACGGCGACCTGGTGCTGTGCGACCACTACTCGGCCAACTACGACGAGCTGGTCTTCCCCGACTCCGAGCGCTTCGACATCACCCGCGCGCCCAACCCGCACCTGGCCTTCAGCCACGGCATCAGCCACTGCATCGGCGCGCCGCTGGCCAAGATCCAGCTGGCCGAGGTGTTCAGCGCGCTGGTGACCCGGATGCCGGGGCTGGCGCTGACCGTGCCGGTGGAGGAGATCCCGATGAGCATGGACCCGGACGCGGTGAAGCTCGGCGGCGGCATCGCCGCGCTGCCGGTCACCTGGTAGGCCAGGGGCGGGCCTCGGTGAGCAGGCCGAGCATGCCGGCCAGCAGCCGCATGTGCTCCACGTTGCGGATGTCGGCCTCCACCAGCCGCGGCGAGCAGATCAGCACGGCCAGCGCCTGCGCGCGGGAGAGCGCCACGTTCAACCGGTTGCGGGAGAGCAGGAAGTCCAGGCCCCTGGGCAGGTCGCTGGCGGCCGAGCTGGTCATGGTGGCCAGCACCACCGGGGCCTCCTGGCCCTGGAACTTGTCCACCGTGCCCACCCGCACCTCCGGGTAGCCCGCGCGTTCCAGCGCGCGGCGCACCACCCGGACCTGGAGGTTGTACGGGGCCACCACCAGGATGTCGGACTGTTCCAGGGGCCGGGTCCGCTCGCCGTCGGTCCAGGTGCGGCCGACCAGCTCGCGGGTCAGCTCGACGACGACCGCGGCTTCCTCCGGGGAGGAGGCCAGGTTGTGCCGGTGGTCGACCTGGTACAGGCACAGACCCGGTGGCACACCGTCGATCCCGCGTCCGGCGGCGGTGGGGTGGGCGTGCAGCAGGCCGGCGTAGGACAGGTTGGAAATGGGGCGGCAGACCGAGGGGTGCATGCGGCGGGACTGGTCCAGGAAGTAGCCCAGCTCCGGCGGCATCACGTCGGCCGCGCCGATGAGGTGGCCCAGCGCGGAGGCGTCCGCGCCTGCCGGGTGGGTGCCCTGCACGACCTGGGGCAGCTGCTGCGGATCGCCCAGCAGCACCAGGTTCTTCGTGCACAGCGAGACCGCGAGGGCGTCGGCGAGGGCGAACTGCCCGGCCTCGTCGATGATCAGCACGTCGAAGGGCTGGGCGCGCAGCGCGGCGTTGGCGAAGGTCCACGCGGTGCCGCCGACCAGGTGCCCGCCGCCCTGCTCCTCCCGCCAGCGGGCCAGGTCGTTGTTGGACTTGGGCTGCTCCCACACGCAGTCCGGTTCCGGGTTCTTCTTGGGGCGCTTGGCCATCGGCAGCGGCACCCCGGTCGCCCGCGCGGCCTCGTGCGCGGCGCTGAGCACGTTCTCCACCGCCTTGTGGCTGTTGGAGGTCACCCCGACGCTGCGGCCGTTGGCCACCAGGTGCGCGATCAGCCTGCCCGCGAGGTAGGTCTTGCCCGCACCCGGCGGCCCCTGCACGGCCAGGGTGGAGCCGTCCAGGGCGTCCACCGCGGCGATCACGGTGGCCACCAGGTCGCCGCCGAACTCCCGCGGGTCGGGCAGGTCCCGGCCCCCGCGCAGCCGGGGACGGCGGCGCAGCAGGTCGATGCCGGGGTGCGCGGGCAGCACGGGCAGCGCGTCCACGGTGATCCGGGCCAGGTCGGCCACGGCCTCGTCCTTGGGGCTGGGCCGCACCGGACTGCCGGGCAGCACCGCCGCCGGGCGGCCGTCGAAGCCGTCCAGCTCAGCGGGTTTCGCGCTCTCCTGCACGGTGAGGCCGTCCGCGCCCGCGTCCACGACCAGCGCGTCCCTGGTCCGCTGGCCGGGGTAGAGCAGGCGCACGGTGTCGCCGGGGGCGAAGGGGTGTGGCCGGTCCGGGTCGCAGTGCAGCCGCACCTCGCGTTTGGCGTTGCGCACCCGCCCGGACGGCGCGGTCCAGTCCTGTGTGGACACTGACACCGGCACCGCGCAGGTGTTGTCCGACTCCAGGTCGGTCAGGGGTGCGGTGACCTGGCGGAAGAACTCCCACCAGGCCGGGTTGGTCTCCCGCCGGTGGTAGCCGACCGAGGCGGCCAGCAGCGCGCGGGCGCGGTGCTCGGCGGTGAAGGCGGCCGGGTTCTCCGGCAGGCCCTCCAGCAGCGGGTCCACCAGGGCGGCGATCTTGGCGGCCCGCTCGGCCCTGCGCTGCGCGGCCAGCTCGTCGGCCGCGGAGTCGATGGCGGCGTCCAATGTGGACGGATCGACCGGCGGGGCCGGCTCGATGCCCGCCTCGGCGCGGATGTCGAGCAGGAAGCGGTAGAGGCGGTGGGTGGACACGCAGTCGTACTCGTTGTAGTCGGCGATCCCGCGCAGCACCTCGGCCGCGCGCTCGGCGTCGCCGACCTCGGAGAGGGTGAGGTAGTCCTCGTAGGCCTCGATGCTGGAGACCGCGTTCTGCACCTCGCCCGCCCTGGACTCCGGCATGTACAGCGGTTCCAGGTACTTGATCGAATAGGACCGCTGGGAGACCCGGAGTCCCTTGCGCACCACGGTGTACAGGTCGATCAGCACCCCGCCGCGCAGCAGCGTGTCCACCTCCTCCTCGCGGGTGCCGTGCAGCGCGGCCAGCCGCTTGAGCGCGTTGGTCTCATAGGGCGCGTAGTGGTAGACGTGCAGGTCCGGGTGCTCGGCGAGCCGGCCGGTGACGAAGTCCACGAAGGACTCGAAGGCGCGTTTCTCCTGCACCCGGCTGTGCGCCCAGAACGGGGTGAACTCCTCGTCGCCGGCGGGGGAGAGGGTGACCGCGCCGAAGAGGTACTCCAGGCCGTCGGAGTCCAGTGCGAACGGGTCGCCCTCCATGTCGAAGAACACGTCGCCGGGACTGGGCTGGGGCAGCGCGGCCAGCTCCTCGGGGGCCAGGATCTCGTAGGAGACCTTGCCGACCGGGTCCTCCGGGGTGCGGGTGAGGTCCTGCTGCACCTGGAGGGTGGCCTGGGCGCGCAGGCCGGTGAAGGTGGCCACGGACAGGGTGGGCGGGCGCTCGTTCTCGGTGGCCGCGGCCAGCGCCTCGATGGTGGTCAGCCCGGCGGCGGCCAGCTTGCGGCGCTGGTCGGTGCGCATCCCGGCGACCAGGGACAGGTCGCGGGCGGTGGAGCGGCCGGTGGCGCAGTGCTTGCTGAAGCGGCAGGTGGCACAGGCCGGGCGCTCGTCGTCCCACAGGCGTTGCGGCAGCTCGGCCGGTGCGGTGAGCTGGCCGCGCAGGCGGCCGCGGAGGTGTGCCAGCAGCGGCAGGAACTCCTGCACGCGCAGGGCGTGCGCGCTGCCGTCGCCGAGCAGCAGGTGCATCAGCGGGCCCGCGGTGAACCCGGACCTGGTCAACGCGTCGGCGTAGGCGGTCAGCTGGAGCACCGCGGCGGGGCGGGCGTGCCGGGCCAGCTTGGTGTCGTGCGGCTCGTAGCCGCCCTCGGTGGCGATCAGGAAGTCGGCGCGGCCGGAGAACTCGCCGTCGTAGAACACGCCCTGGTAGACCACCGGGACCCCGGCGGCCAGCGCGGTGCGGGTCTGCTCGGCGGCCGCGGCCAGCGCGTCCGGGTGCGGGGCCGGGGTGTCGATCTCGACCACCCCGGCCCCGTGCCGCTGCTTGAGCCGCTCCAGCACGGCCTGCTCGTGCGCGAGACCGTGCTTGGCCACCAGCGCCGCCGACCCGCGTTCCGGGACCGGCGCGCCGGGCAGGCCGAGCGCCACTGCCTGGTTGAGCCTGCTGCGGTGCCCGCACTCCATCAGGTCGACCAGGTCGGTCGGGGAGTGGACGAGCCCGTGATCGGTCCGCAGCATCCGGTCAGTCTGCCAAGTCAGGGCTTGGCGTCACCGCCCGGCTTGCCGTCCTTGTCCAGGAAACCTTCCACCTTGGTGCTGACGTTCTCGATCTTGTCGTGGTACTTGCCGCCGGTGACCTTGTCGATTCCGCTGGCCGCGGCGTCGACACCCTTGGCGGCCAGCTCGCGGGCCTTCTCGCCCGCGGGGCCCTGCGCCAGCTCGGCCGCCTTCTCCTTGGCCTGCCCCGCCAGCTCTTTCGCCTTGTCCAGGAAGCTCATGCCGACCATGGTGCCACCGGTGCGGCGGACCTGCTCAGTTCGCGACCCGGTCGTCAGACTTCGGGGTGACGCCCGAGGCCGGGACCAGCCGCCAGCCCTCCAGGGCCTTGCGGACCTGTTCGGCGGCGTCGATGTTGAGCGGCCCCGAGGTCCACAGCGCGTAGGGCAGGTTCAGGAACCGGTTCTCCTTCACCGCGGGCAGCTCGTTGATCCCGGCCCGCGCCTTGAGCAGCGCGACCTTGTCCGCGTAGCGCTGCGGCGGGTAGTCCACGAACAGGAAGGCCTCCGGCTTGGCCGCGGCCACCCGTTCCCAGGAGACCTTGGTCCAGGTGTCGTCCACATCGGCGAGCGCGTTGCGCGCCCCGGCGGCGGTGATGATCGCCTCGGGCGCGCCGAAGCGGCCGCTGGAGTAGACGCTGTCGGTGCCGGAGTCGAACAGGAACACCGTGGGCGGGGTGGCCGGTTCGGGCGCCTGGCGCAGGGTTTTGAGCCGGGTGTCCAGGTCGGCGGTGACCTTGTCCGCCTCGGTGGTGCGGCCGGTGATCTTGCCGAGGTTGGTGAGGTCCTCGCGCAGGGCCTGCCAGGGCTCGACCACGCCGCGGGCGGCCTTGCCGTCGGACTGGCGGCAGCTCTCGGTGAGCACGTAGGCGGCCACGTTCTGCTGGCGCAGGGTGGCCGGGGTGAGCTGCTTGTCCTCGGCGTAGCCGTAGCTCCAGCCGGCCACCATCACGTCCGGGCGCTGGGCCAGCACGGTTTCCCGGGACGGGTACTCCGGGGCGACCGAGTTGAGCTTGTCCACCACCTCGCCGTAGTGCCGTTTGAGGGTGGCCGCGTCGCGCTGGACGCTGGACACGGCGGCGATCTGGTCCTGCGCGCCGAGGGCCAGGGTGAGCGCGATCAGGTTGCCGTCGTTGACGAACAGCCGCTTGGCCGGGGCAGGGAAGCTGACCTGGCTGCCGCAGTTGGTGACGGTGACCGAGCTCGCGCCGGGCTGCGCGGCCGGTCCGCTGCCGCAGGCGGGCAGGGCGAGCAGCGCGACCGCGCCGATCAGCAGGGGCAGGGGACGGCTCATGGGCGCTCCAGGGTCGGGGTGAACAGCAGGTGCGGGCGTCCGGTGTCCGGGTGGGTGACCCGGGTGGCCCGGACGCCGAAGACCTCGCGCACCAGCTCCGGGGTGAGGGCTTGCTCTGGTGGCGCGGCGGGACGGGCGTGGCCGTTGTGCAGCACCACCACCCGGTCGCAGACGTCGGCGGCCAGGTTGAGGTCGTGCAGCGCGAGCAGCACGGTGCGGTCCAGAGCGCGCACCAGGTCCAGTAGCTGGAGCTGGTGGCGGATGTCGAGGTGGTTGGTGGGTTCGTCCAGCACCAGCAGCGGGGCGTCCTGGGCGATCCCCCTGGCGAGCAGCACTCGCCGCCGCTCGCCGCCGGAGAGCTGTTCCACCGGTCGGTCCACCGCGTCCACTAAGTCCACTGTGGACAGTGCTGTGCGGACGGCGTCGAGCTCGCGCCGGTCGCCGCCGGACCAGGGGGCGCGGTGCGGGGTGAGGCCGAGGGCGACCAGTTCGCCGACCAGGAGGTCAGCCGGGAGCTCTTCTTCCTGACCGACCATGGCGATGCGCTGGGCGCGTTGCCGTGCGGAGAGCGCGGACAACGGCTGGTCGTCGAGCAGGACCTCTCCGGCGGCGGGCTGGCGGATTCCGGCCAGCACGCGGAGCAGGGTGGACTTGCCGCTGCCGTTGGGGCCGACGAAGCCGAGCACCTCGCCGGGCCGGACGGCCAGCTCGACCGCGCGCAGGATGGTGCGGCCGCCGATCGCGCAGTCCAGGCCGGTGGCGCGCAGGGTCACGGTCATCCGGCGCTCCCGAAGCGGTAGCGGCGGCGGCCCAGCAGGAGCAGGAACACCGGTGCGCCGACGAGCCCGGTGACCACGCTGAGCGGCACCTCCACCGGGCGGACCAGCACCCGGGCGGCCATGTCCACGCAGAGCAGGAACAGCGCCCCGGTCAGCGCCGCCACCGGCAGCATCGCCCGGTGCCGCGCGCCGACCAGCAGCCGGGCGATGTGCGGGATCACCAGTCCGACGAAGCCGATCCCGCCGGAGATCGCCACCAGGACCCCGACCAGCACCGCCAGCCCGGCGAAGAGGGCGTTGCGCAGGAACCGCACCGGAACCCCCAGGGCCGCGGCGGTGTCCGGTCCGATGGCCAGGGCGTCCAGCCAGCCGCTGCCCGCGAGCAGCAGGCCGCCCAGCAGCAGCACGGTGGCCAGTGGCAGGCCGAGCCGGTCCCAGTCCGCGCCGGCCAGGCTGCCCAGCAGCCAGAACAGCACCGACTCGGCCGCGCGGGCGTCCGCGCTGCGGAAGACGAGGTAGCTGGCGATCGCGGAGAACGCCGAGCCCAGCACCGTCCCGGTGAGCACCAGTCGCAGCGGGGTCAGCCCGCCCTGGGCCGCCGCGATCGCGAACACCAGCGCCGCCGCGCCGAACGCGCCGACCAGCGCGCCCGCCGACAACGCCCAGATCCCCGCGCCCGCGAACAGCCCGGTGGTGATCACGGCGGTCGCGCCGACGCTCGCGCCGGAGGAGACGCCGAGCAGGTAGGGGTCGGCGAGCGGGTTGCGGACCAGGGTCTGGATCGCCGCGCCCGCGATCGCCAGCCCCGCGCCGACCACCAGGGCGAGCAGGGTCCGGGGCAGGCGCAGGTGCCAGACGATGGTGTCGAAGGTGAGGTCCGGGCCGGGGGAGCCGGTGAGGCGGGCGGCCAGGACCTCGAGCACGGCGGGGAGGGGTAGCTGCTCAGCGCCGACCGAGGTGGAGAAGGCGGTCGTGAGCAGCGTCGACAGCGCCAGCACCAGTAGGACGGGGCCGGTCCTGGAACGACGCACGCGGTGGAACCTCCCCGGGCTGACGCGGCCCGCTAGGTGGCGGTGTGGACGGCACGGGGTCTGGCTTCACAGTGGCGCGACCGCTCCGAACAGGTCGGATTCCCGTTGCCGTCGACGAGGTGTGCGCATCGTAGGCACAGCTCTGGCGACGATCAAACTTTGTGATTGGTAGCTACGATTACTTCAGTGAAGAGTGAAAGAAATCGGGGAGGGGACAAGCCGGACAAAAGCGCCTGGATGAGGTGTGGCGGTTTCCCGGTGCATTGCCAAGGCGCAGCCGGTCGGCCGCCGAGTGGTCCGCGGCCTGACCGGTCACGGTGATCTGCTCAGGCGTCGCCGGTCTTCGGTTCCGGCAGGACCTTGCCGGTCTCCAGCAGCGTCTTCAGGCTGGCGATGATGGGGATCCAGCCTTCGCTGATCATGCCGCGCAGCACCGAGTCCGGGGCGAAGCCGTCGTGCGTGACGGTCAGCTTGACCACCTCGCCGAGGGGTTCGATGTCGAAGGTGGCCTTGGAGCGGGGTTCGGCGGCGAGCTTGGCGACCAGCTCGTCGTCCAGGCCGACGCTGGCGCCGAAGTCCGGGGTGAAGGTGTGCCAGGTGTAGGACAGGCGGGTGTGCGGGGTGGCTTCCAGCACCACCTGGTCGGGGTCGGTGTGGGTCCAGGAGCCCTGGGTCCAGGTGATGGTGGAGCCGGGCTGCCAGTCCGATGCCAGCTCCGCGCCCCAGTACTGCTTGGTGAACTCAGGGGTGGTCAGGGCGGTCCACAGGCGCTCGGGGGTGGTGTTGATGTAGGTGGTGTAGACGAAGGGGTTCATGGGGGTGAGCTCCAATGCGGTTTTCAGGTTGGCCAGTGCCTGCGCGCGGTGCCGGTGGTAGTGGGTTATCCAGCGGTCGGCGATGGCGTTGATGGGTTCGGCGTTGAGGTAGTGCAGCTTTTCCCGGCCGCGCCAGGTGATGGTGATGAGGTGTGCTTCTTCCAGGACGGTCAGGTGTTTGCTGACGGACTGGCGGGCCATGTCCAGTTCGGCGCAGAGTTCCCGGAGGGTCTGGCCGTTGTGGTGGTTCAGGCTGTCCAGTAGCCGGCGGCGGCTGGGATCGGCCAGCGCTTTGAACACCTCGTCCATCGCATCCTCTCGAACATGCAGCCGATTGACTGCCTGAACGATAGGCAGCTGTCTGGCTGCATGTCAACCCGGGGGCGCCGGATAGGGTGAGGTGTGCGTGGGGGAGGCGTGGTGGCGGGAAGGTGGTCGCGGCTGGCCGGTGTGCTGGTCGCGCTGGGTGTGGTCGCCGGTTGCGGGCTCTTCGGGCCGCCGGAGCCGCCGGGGCTGGGGACGCCGGGGCAGCGGGTCACCGTGGTGCGGGGTGCGCAGGTGTACCGGCTCACCGCGGAGATCACTGGGTGGGCGGTCAAGCCGCATCCGCAGGTGCCCGAGCAGGGGCCCGCGGTCAACCTCAGCTACCGGTTCACCGGTGACATCCCGTCCTCGTCGGTGGAGCTGCTGGTGTGCGCGGTGGACCAGCGGCGGGTGGTGCTGCTGTGCTCCTCGGCGTACGCGAACTCCACGACCGACCTGTGGCTGGGTCCGGCGGAGGGCGTCGACCTGTCCCGGACGGCGGAGGTGCTGCTGTTCCCGGACCAGATGGACCCCGGCCCGAAGGCGGGCGACCCCAAGGACCACGACGGCTATGTGCCGCCGAAGCGCTTGGGGCCGGGGGACCGGGTGCCGTAGGCCGTGTCGTCAGAGCTTCTGGATGCGGTCCTTGAACAGGGTGGTGGCGATCTGCTTGGCGCGGGGCTGGCCCTTGAGGAAGGACTGGGCGAACTTGGTGGCCTGCTCGTAGGTGATCTTGCCGGGCAGCGGCGGTTCGTCGGGGTTGACGTCGACGTCGAGCAGGGCGGGGCCGGGGTGGGCCAGTGCGGCGCGGACGGCCTCCGGCAGGGCCTCGGGGGAGTCGATCTTCGCGCCGTAGGCGCCGCAGGAGCGGGCCCAGCCGCTGAAGTCGGAGCGGGGCTCGCCGAAGCGGACGCCGTGTTCGGGGTAGCCCAGGACCATCTGCTCCCAGAGGATCTGGCCGAGGGAGCCGTTGTTGTTGATGATGACCTTGACCGGCAGGTTCAGCCGGACCGCGGTGAGGAACTCGCCCATGAGCATGGCGAAGCCGCCGTCGCCGATGAAGGCGATGACCTGGCGGCCGGGGTGGGCGTGTTGCACGGCCAGGGCGTAGGGCAGGCCGCAGGCCATGGTGGCCAGGGTGGCGGAGAGGTAGAACTCGCGGGTGCCGCGGATGGTCCAGTGCCGGGCGGCCCAGGTGGTGACGGTGCCGGAGTCGCAGGTGAGGATGGCGTCGTCGGTGGCCAGGGTGTCCAGCAGGTGGGCCAGGTACTGGGGTGCGATGGGGGAGCGGTCCGGGTTCTGCTGGCTGGCCAGGTCGCGCCGCCATTTGTCCATTTTGGACTGGTACTTGCCGAGGTGGTCGTGGTCCCGCTTGTCCAGCAAGGGGATCAGGCGGCGCAGTGACTCCTGGGCGTCGCCGACGACGGGGGCGGTGACGGGCAGGCGGACGCCGATGCGTTCGGGGAAGGTGTCGATCTGGGCGACGCGGACCTTGTCCGGGTCGGGCAGGTGGCGGGTGTAGGGGAAGTTGGTGCCGACCATGAGCAGGGTGTCGATGTCGTCGACGAGCTCGGCGCTGGGTGTGGTGCCGAGCAGGCCGAGGCCGCCGACGGTGTAGGGGGAGTCGTCGGGCAGGACGGCTTTGCCGGGCAGGGTTTTCAGCACCGGTGCGCCGAGGGTGTCGGCGACCTGGGTGACCTCGGCGCCCGCGCCGAGTGCGCCGGCGCCGACCAGGATGGCGGGGCGGGTGCCCTCGTTGAGCAGGGTGGCGGCGGCGTGCAGCTGGGCTTGGTCGGGGATGGGGCGGTGCTCGGGGAAGATCGGTGCGCCGTGGTGGGGGATGCCGGGTGCGCCGTGGCTGTAGGGGTCGGCGTCGGCGGGGGCGATCTGCACGTCGTTGGGCAGGCACAGGTGGGCCACGCCGCGGCGGGCCAGTGCGGTGCGCACGGCGCCGTCGAGGACGCCGGGGACCTGCTGGGGGTTGGTGATCAGCAGGTTGTACTCGGCGACGTCGGCGAAAAGAGCCGTGAGGTCGACTTCCTGCTGGTAGCCGGAGCCGAGCAGGCCGGTTTCCTGGGCGCCGGTGAGGGCGAGCACGGGGGCGTGGTCGAGTTTGGCGTCGTAGAGGCCGTTGAGCAGGTGGATGCCGCCGGGGCCGGAGGTGGCCAGGCAGACGCCGAGGCGTCCGGTGGCCTTGGCGTGCGCGGTGGCCATGAAGGCGGCGGCTTCCTCGTGCTGGACGAGGACGAAGCGGACCTGGTCGCGGTGGCGGCGCAGGCCTTCCATGAGTCCGTTCACGCCGTCGCCGGGCAGGCCGAAGATGGTGTCCACGCCCCATTCGGCGAGGCGGCCGATGAGGCGTTGCGCGCAGATGTCAGCCATGTTGGAGGGCCTACCCGGTGTGTTCGGGGGAAAACGGGTTACCCGGGTGGCATGAGTGAGCGACCGCCGCATCCCGAGCCGGAGCGAACCCCTGGTCTGGAGCCTGGTGGCGGGGTGCCGCCCGGTGAGACGCCGCCTGCGGAGGGTGGGATGTCGGGGTTGTCGCACCGGGAGCCGGAGCCCTCGGCCGTGACGGGGCGGGTGACCCTGGTGCTGGTGGGTGTGGTGACGTTGCTGGTGGTGGCGATGATCGTGGCGCAGATCGTGGGCTTGATCGACGTTCTTTAGCGGGGCAGGTGCTGGGCCCGGCCGGGGTCGAGCAGGGCGGCCCACAGGTCGCCGTCGTCCTCGACGCGGTCGATGGCCTCGGCCGGGCTGAAGCGGAGCTGGGCGGGTTTGGTGCAGTTCTCCACCTCGGCCCAGGTGATGGGGGCGGCGACGGTGGGGGTGGGCTGGGCGCGCAGGGAGTAGGGGGCCACGGTGGTCTTGGCGGGGTTGTTCTGGCTCCAGTCGATGAGGACCTTGCCGGTGCGTTCGGTTTTGGTCATGCGGGAGACGACCAGGTTGGGCAGTTGCCTGGCCAGGCGTTCGGCGATGGCCTTGGCGTAGGCGCTGGTGCGTTCGGGGGTGCTGACCCGGACCGGGACGTAGAGCTGGAGGCCTTTGCCGCCGCTGACCTTGGGGTAGGCGGTGAGGCCGTCCTCGGCGAGCACGGTGCGCAGGTGTTCGGCGACGCGGCAGCACAGGACCAGGTCGGCGGGTGCGCCGGGGTCGAGGTCGAAGACCAGGCGGTCGGGTTCCCTGATGCCGCCGCGGGGTCCGACCGTCCACTGTGGAACGTGGAGTTCCAGGGCGGCGAGGTTGGCCGCCCACATCAGCGTGGCCAGGTCGTTGACGAGCAGGAAGTGGGCGCTGTCGCGGCCGCGACTGCTGCCGGGGGTGGGGATCTCGGCGGTGGCGACCCAGTCGGGGGCGTGCCGGGAGGTGTTCTTCTCGTAGAAGCTCTCGCCGGTGACGCCGTCGGGGAAGCGGCGCAGGGTGGCCGGGCGGTGGCGCAGGTGCGGGAGCATGACCGGGGCGATGCGGGCGTAGTAGTCGATGACCTCGGACTTGGTGGTGCGGGCCCGCGGGTAGAGCACCTTGTCCAGGTTGGTCAGGCGTACCCGGCGGTCTTCGACCGCGACCGTGACGGTGTCGGCGTCCACCGGGGTGGGGTACCCACGGTCGGCTGGGACTACGCGGTGGAGAAATTTTCGCGGGCGTGTCGATATCGGGGGTCGCCGTTCGTCGTCATGGTGTACGCCAGCACCAGAACCGACGAGAGGCCGAACTGTGAAGTACATGCTGTTGATGTTCAGTGGGGACCCGGCGCAGGAGCCGCAGTGCACGGTGGAGGACTGGGTCGCCTTCGAGAAGGAGATGAAGGCGGCCGGGATCTGGGTGTCCGGGCATGCGCTGGCTGATCTGACCACGGCGACGACGGTGCAGGTCAGCGCGTCGGGGGAGCGGACGATCACGGATGGGCCGTTCGCGGAGACCCGTGAGGTGCTGGGCGGTTACGACATCATCGATGTGCCGAACCTGGATGTGGCGCTGGAGTGGGCGGCGCGGTGCCCTGGTTCGCGGGATGGCGGGGCGGTCGTGGTGCGGCCGGTCGCGGACTTCGGGAGCTGATCGTCGTGGACGGGCGGGCGGCCTCGGCGGCGTCGGTGGAGTCGATCTTCCGGGAGGAGCACGGCAGGCTGTTGGGCTCGCTGGTGCGGCGCTTCGGTGACCTGGATCTGGCCGAGGAGGTCGCCGCGGAGGCGATCGAGGCGGCGTTGACGCACTGGCCGGTCGATGGCGTGCCCGCGCGTCCGGGGGCGTGGTTGCTGACCACGGCGCGGCGCAAGGCGGTGGACCGGCTGCGGCGGGACCAGGTGTATGCGGCGCGGTTGGCGATCTTGCAGGTGGAGGCGGACCGGGCGGATCCGGTGCCCTCGGCCGACGCGGGGGCGGAGTTGCCGGATGAGCGGTTGCAGTTGTTCTTCACCTGCGCGCATCCGGCGTTGCCCGCGGAGGACCGGGGTGCGTTGACGTTGCGGTGCCTGGCCGGGTTGACCACGGGTGAGGTGGCGCGGGCCTATCTGGTGCCCGCGGCGACGATGGCGCAGCGGATCGTGCGGGCGAAGAAGAAGATCCGGGAGGCGCGGATCCCGTTCCGGGTGCCGGGGGCGGATGAGTTGCCTGCGCGGTTGCCGGGGGTGCTCTCGGTGTTGTACTCGATCTTCACCGAGGGGTATGCGGCCAGTTCGGGTCCGGAGTTGCAGCGGCTGGACCTGGCTGAGGAGGCGATCCGGTTGGCGCGGATCCTGCACCGGCTGTTGCCGGGTCAGCGGGAGGTGACCGGGTTGCTGGCGCTGATGCTGCTGGTGCACGCGCGGCGGGCGGCGCGTACTGGGCCGGCGGGTGAGGTGGTGTTGCTGGCCGATCAGGACCGGAGTCGCTGGGACCAGGTGTTGATCGAGGAGGGGCAGCGGTTGGTGGTCTCGGCGCTGACCGGTGGTCCGGCGGGGCAGTACGGGGTGCAGGCGGCGATCGCGGCGTTGCACGATGAGGCCGCTGATGTGGAGAGCACGGACTGGCCGCAGATCGTGGCCCTCTACGACGTGTTGGTGAAGATCGCTCCGTCGCCGGTGGTGGCGTTGAACCGGGCGGCGGCGGTGGCGATGCGGGATGGTCCGGCGGTGGGGCTGGCGCTGCTGGACGGGTTGGCGGCGGAGCCGAAGCTGCGTGGCTATCACCTGTATCCGTTGGCCCGGGCGGACCTGTTGGAGCGTCTTGGCCGCCTGGCTGAGGCCGCGGATGCCTACCGGCAGGCCCTGGAGCTGGTGGGGAACGAAACCGAGCGTGCGCATCTGCGCCATCGACTTGTCGCTGTGGAAGGAAAGATCGACCATGGACCGTGAGCAGATCCTGGCCTGGACCCACGCCGAGCGTCTTGACCTGGCGGAGTTCCTGGAGACGTTGAGCGACAACGACTTCCGGGTGCGGTCGTTGTGTGCGGAGTGGACGGTGCACGAGGTGGTGGCACACCTGACCGTGGCCACCCGGATGTCGTGGGGGGCCACGGTGTGGGCGGCGATCCGGGCGCGGGGCAGTTTTGACCGGATGGAGACGAACCTGGCGCGGGAGCGTGCGGCGCGGTTCTCCCCGGCGGAGCTGATCGCGCAGTACCGGGAGACCGCGGGCTCGGCGAAGCGGACGCCGGGGTCGGGGGTGCTGGATCCGTTGACGGACACGCTGGTGCACGGGCAGGACATCGCGCGGCCGTTGGGCCGGGTGCGGGTGCTGCCGGTGGAGCGGGCGCTGGCGGCGCTGGAGCACGTGCTGGGCAGTGCGTTCTACGGGGCGCGCAAGCGGTTCGCGGGGCTGCGGCTGGTGGCCACTGACGCCGACTTCTGCTCCGGTGAGGGTGTGGAGGTGCGTGGTCCGGTGGGTGAGCTGTTGATGCTGGCGACCGGGCGGCCCTCGGGTTTGGCGGG
Source organism: Crossiella sp. CA-258035 (assembly GCF_030064675.1). Classification (GTDB taxonomy): domain Bacteria; phylum Actinomycetota; class Actinomycetes; order Mycobacteriales; family Pseudonocardiaceae; genus Crossiella. The sequence goes on along the minus strand of NZ_CP116413.1, from coordinate 4,974,655 downwards.
GTTGTCGGGGCCGGGTGTGGGGCGGCTGGTGTCAGGTTTCGCCGAGGCGGGCAAGTAGCCAGTCGGCTTGGGGGTGGCGGTGCTGGGCGCGGTAGAGCTCCAGCGCCTGCCGCCAGGCTTTCCCGGCTTGTTCGGGCTGGCCGAGGGCGTGGTGGGCGAGGCCGAGGCGGCGCAGGATGTCGGCCTGTTCGTAGTGGTCGCCGAGCTCGCGGTAGCGGTCCAGGGCCTGGCTGAGGTAGTCGATGGCCTGCTGGTGGCGGCCGAGTCGCAGGCCGATGCTGCCGAGGCTGTGCAGTGCCCCGGCTTCTCCGTCGCGGTAGTGGTGTTCGCGGGAGAGTTCCAGGGCGGTCATGAAGTAGTCGAGGGCTTTGAGCTGGAGCCCGAGGTTGGCCAGGTGCCAGCCGTAGCCCTTGAGCGCCTTGGCCCGCCATTCGGGGGCGTCGAGCTGTTCGAAGGCGTCCAGGGCGTGGGTGGCGTGGGTGAGGGCGCGTTGGTGGTCGCCCAGTTCCTGCCAGGCCAGGGCCAGGGCGCGTTCGGTGTGGGCGCGTCCGGCCAGGTCGTCGGCCTCGATGGACTGCTCGACGGCGCGGGTGAGCTGGTCGAGGGCTTCCTGGGGGCGGCCCAGGCGCAGGTTGGCGCGGCCGAGCAGGCGCAGCGCGGTGTAGCGGGCCTCGGGGTGGTCGAGGGCTTCGGCGGCGGCCAGGCCGAGGGTCCAGGTCTCGTGGTGTTCGAGCCGGTGGCCGCGGCGCTGGTGGAAGGTGGTCATGGCCCAGGCCAGCTGCCAGGTCAGGGTGGCATCGCCCAGGGGCAGGGTGGCCAGCAGGCAGGCGTGTTCGGCGTCGAACCAGGCCAGTGCGGCGGGTTCGTCGGGCAGGTCCAGGGGTGGGGTGCGGGGTGGGTCGAGGGGGAGGGGGAGCTGGTGCAGGCGGTCGAGGTGGTGGCGGGCGCGCAGTGCGGTGTGCCGGTAGAAGTCGGTGAGGCCGGTCAGGTCGGCGTCGGTGGCCTGGGTGGCGGCGAAGTCGCGGACCAGGTCGTGCATGCGCCAGCGGCCGGTGGCGTCGCGGTGCAGGAGTGAGGCTTGTTCGAGGGCGCGCAGGGTGCGGCGGCTGCCGGGGGAGCCGAGCAGGGCGGTCGCGGCGGCGGTGCTGATGTCGGGGCCGGGGGCGATGCCGAGCAGGCCGAAGGCCCTGGCTTGTTCGGTGGTCAGGGCGCGGTGGGACCAGGAGAGCACGGCGGTGATGCTGGCGGTGGGCTCGTCCTCGTCCAGGCCGGTCTCGCGGAGCTCGGCGACCACCTCGGCCAGGGGCAGGTGGGGCTGGGTCTGGGCTCGTCCGGCGACGATGTTGAGGGCCAGCGGGAGGCCGCCGCACAGTGCGACCAGTTCGTCCAAGGCGGCGGGGTCGGTCGCGCCCAGGCGTCTGGTGAGCAGGTCGTGGGACTCCGGGCCGGGCAGGACGTCGAGCGGGACGTGCTGGGCGTGCTGGGTGCTGAGCAGGCCGGGCAGATGGTTGCGGCTGGTCACCAGGACGGTGCAGGCGGGGCTGCCGGGCAGCAGGGGCAGGACCTGGGCGGTGTCGGCGGCGTTGTCCAGCACGATGAGCAGCTGTTTGCCCGCGACCAGGCTGCGGTAGTGGGCGAAGGGGTCGGCCGGCAGGTGGGCGGGGTCCTGGCCGAGGGCGTCGAGGAAGCCGCGGACGGCGGCGGCCGGGGTCAGCGGGTCGGTTTCGGGGCTGAAGCCGCGCAGGTCGACGAAGAGCTGTCCGTCGGGGAAGGCCTCCAGGCGCTGGTGGGCCCAGTGCAGGGCGAGTGCGGTCTTGCCGATGCCGCCGGTGCCGGCCAGTGCGGTGATCGGCGTGCGGCCCAGCGCGTGCAGTTCGGGGGTGCGGCCGACGAAGGCCGGTGGGGCCGGTGGCAGCTGGCGGGGGATCGGCGGTGGCGGGGCATGCAGGTGGATGCCGCCGGTGATGGAGTTCGCCTGGACGAGGTGGCCGCGGACCTCGCCGGTGTGCTCGTTACGCGGGCGCACGGAACAGGGCCGTCCACAGGAAGGACTCGCCGAAGGCGGGGTCCTCGGCGGGTTGGGGGCGCATGCGGCGGAGCTCGACCTCGGTGAGCCCGTGGAAGATCCAGCGCAGTTCCGCCTCGGTGTAGGCGAGTCCGCCGAAGAGGCTGGCTTCGCGGTAGAGCTCGGCGTCGGGGACCTCCGAGCCCATGCCGCCGGCGGCGAAGCAGGTGAGGGCGAAGTGCCCGCCGGGGGCGAGCAGGCGGGTGAGCAGGTCGAGGTAGCTGATCCGGCGGTGCGGGGGCAGGTGGTGGAAGCAGCCGGAGTCATAGATCAGGTCGTAGCGGCCGTCCAGGTCGAGCTGGAAGGCATCGCCGTGGTGGAAGCGGATGTCCGCGCCCGCTTGTGCGGCGCGTTCGCGGGCCCAGGTGATCGCGGTGGGGGAGAGGTCGACGGCGTCCACGGTGAACCCGGCTGCGGCCAGGTGGATGGCGTTGCGGCCGGCGCCGCAGCCCAGGTCCAGGACCCGGCCGGGGGTGAGCAGGCCGCGGTCGAGCCAGTCGAGCAGGCTCTCATCGGGTTTGGCCACGAAGAAGGGGACCGGTTTGTCCCGGTCGGCGTAGAAGCGGTCCCACCAGGTGGCGCCGCCGTCGCTGGTCCAGCGGTCGGCCTCGCGGGCGAAGAGGCCGTCGAGCAGCCGGAGCACGTCCTCCACGCTGCGGATGTTCCGGTCCACCCGCCTGATCCTAGGCCGTGATCTCCTCTGGGCGGCGATCTGGCCGCAAGCCGCGCCAGGAGGGCGTGCGCAGCTTCCCCTCCGGTGTCCACTCCCGGAAGGCGACCTCGCCGACCAGGGACGGGGTGACCCAGTGCGTGGTGCGGCCGCGGTCGGCGGGGATCGGGTCGAGGAAGGGGGAGCTCTTGCGGGCCAGCGCGGTCAGGCGGCGGGTGAGCAGGCGCAGCATCTCCTGGGTGAAGCCGGTGCCGACCTGGCCGACGTAGCGCAGGCCGCCCTCGGCGGGGATGCCGAGCATGAGGGAGCCGAGCAGGCCTTCGCGGCGGCCGTGGCCGGTGCGCCAGCCGCCGATGACGACCTCCTGGGTGCGCAGGTCGGTGATCTTGATCCAGTCGGGGCCGCGGTGGCCGGGGTGGTAGCGGGAGTCCCGGCGTTTGGCGAGCACGCCTTCCAGGCCGGCGTCCTGGGCGGCGCGCAGCACGGCGGCGCCGGCGCCGGGGTAGGCCGGTGGGGTGAGCCAGCGGGGGCCGCTGAGGGCGAGCTCGTCGAGCAGGCGGCGGCGCTCGGCGTAGCGCAAGTCCACTGTGGACTGTCCGTCGAGGTGCAGCAGGTCGAAGATGAGGTAGTGCACCGGCTGGGACTCGGTGAGGCGGCGCACGGTGGCGGCGTCGCTGACGTGCATGCGGCGTTGCAGGGCGGTGAAGCTGGGTTTGCCGTCGCGGAAGGCCACGATCTCGCCGTCGAGGAGGGTCTGGGTGCTGCCGAGCTGGTCGCCGAGGCCGCGGATCTCCGGGTAGGTGGCGGTGATCTCGCCGCCCGCCCGGGAGTGCAGGGTGAGGCGGCCGCCGTCGACGCGGGCGATCGCGCGGACCCCGTCCCACTTGAACTCATACGACCACAGCTCGTCCTGCTCGGCCGGGGGCAGGGTGCCGGGGGTGGCGAGCATGGGTGGGACGGCTTCGGGCAGCGGGAGCCAGTCGGGGTTCTCCGGGGCGTCCAGGCGGTGCACCATCCAGTTCTCGCCCTTGCGGGAGAACAGGTACCGGCCGTTGGCGCGCCGGCCGTGCAGGACGACCTCGACCCTGGCCCTGGTCCACTGGATGGTCTCGTAGTGCCCGGCGTCCCAGATGGTCATGGTGCCCGCGCCGTACTCCCCGCGCGGGATCTCCCCGGCGAAGGTGGCGTAGGAGAGCGGGTGGTCCTCGGTGTGCACGGCCAGGCGGGACACCCCGGGTTCGGTGGGCAGTCCTTTGGGCACGGCCCAGGAGACCAGGACCCCGGCGCGTTCGAGGCGGACGTCCCAGTGCAGGCGGCGGGCGTGGTGTTCCTGGATGACGAAGGTGTCGTCCTGGCCGCGGGGCAGCGGTCCGGGTCCGGGCACCGGCTCGGGGGTGCGGGCGGGGTCCCGTTTGCGGCGGTACTCGGTGAGATCGCCCACGGGCTAGGCGGATCGCTTCGGGGTGCGGGGTTTGCTGGTGCTCGACTTGGCCGTGCTGCGGCTGCCGGTGGATTTGGTGCCGCTGCTCTTGGCGGTGCTGGACTTGGTGGTGCCGGTCTTGGTGGTGCTGGACTTCGCGGTGGTCTTCGTGCCGCCGGTGCGGGCGCGGGTGGTGGTCTTCTCCGCGGCGGGCTTGGCACGGCTGGCAGTCGTGCGCTTGGCGGGCTCGCGCTTGCCGCCCGCGGCTTCCACGCTGCGCTGCAAGGCGGTCATCAGGTCGACGACCTCGGCGTGCTGTTCCTGCTCGCCGCGCGCCGGTGGGGCCGCGCCCTCGGCCTTGGCCTCGATCAGCTCCTGCAGCGCCACCCGGTAGTCATCGCCGAACTCCTCGGGGTGGAAGTCCCCGGACATGCTCTCCACCAGCGAGCCGGCCATCTGCAGCTCCTGGCGGCGGACCTCGGTGTCCTCGTGCAGGAACGGGAACTCCGGCACCCGGATCTCATCCGGCCACATCATGGTGTGCAGCACCAGCACGTCCTCGCGGGCGCGCAGCATCGCCAGGGTCTCCCGCTGCCGCAGGGTGATCTTGACAACGGCCAGCCGGTCGGCCTGTTCCAGGGCGGTGCGCAGCAGCACGTAGGGGCGGACCGCGGCCTTGTCGGGCTCCAGGTAGTAGCTCTTCTGGAAGTAGATCGGGTCGATCTGCTCGGCGGAGACGAACTCCACCACGTCGATGGCCCGGTCGGTGGTGATGGGCAGGGAGTCGAAGTCCTCCTTGGTCAGGGTGACCAGGCGGCCGTCCTCCAGCTCGTAGCCGCGGTCGATCTCGGCGTAGTCGACCTCCTCGCCGCAGGCCGAGCAGACGCGCTTGTACCGGATGCGGCCGCCGTCGGCGCGGTGCACCTGGTGGAAGCGGAAGTCGTGCTCCTCGGTGGCCGCGTACAGCTTCACCGCGATGGTGACCAACCCGAAGGAGATCGCGCCCCGCCACATCGCTCTCATGCCACCCGGGTTACCCAGACACGCGCGCGTATATACCTGTTTCCCCCGGTAGTGGAGGTCGTGTCCGCCCCACCGCGCCCGCGACAGCCGCGCCGAGCCGGCCGCTGGCGGCACGGCCGAAGCGCCCGAACACGACCCGGTATGAGGCCACTTCGGCCGCACCGCCAGCGGCCGACTCGATCACGGCTCTCGCAGACGCGGCGGGGCGGACACGACCTGGTGTGAGCTGCGCGCCGTTGGGTAACCGGGCGTCATGGTCAGCATCGGATACTTCCTGTCCTGCGAGGAGCACGGCCCACGGGAGCTGGTCCGCCAGGCCCGGCTGGCCGAGCAGGCCGGGTTCGAGCGGCTGTGGATCTCCGACCACTTCCACCCGTGGAACGGCGAGCAGGGCCAGAGCCCGTTCGTGTGGTCGGTGATCGGCGCGCTCTCAGAGGCCACCCGGCTGCCCATCACCACCGCGGTGACCTGCCCGACCGTGCGCACCCACCCCGCCGTGATCGCCCAGGCCGCGGCCACCGCGGCGGTGCAGTGCGAGGGCCGGTTCACCCTCGGGGTGGGCAGCGGCGAGGCGCTCAACGAGCACATCCTCGGCGACCCGTGGCCCTCCGCCGGTGTCCGGCTGCGCATGCTGGAGGAGGCGATCGAGGTCATCCGGGCGTTGCACACCGGCAAGCAGGTCGACCACGAGGGCGAGTTCTACACCGTGCAGAACGCCCGCATCTACACCCTGCCCGAGCAGCCGGTGCCCATCTACTTCTCCGCCTTCGGCCCCAAGGCCGCCAAGCTGGCCGGGCGGGTCGCTGACGGGTTCATGAGCACCAAACCGGACGCGGAGACCCTCGGGATCTTCCGCGAGCACGGTGGGGCGGGCAAACCGGCCCAGGGCGGGTTCAAGGTGTGCTGGGCCGAGACCGAGGAGAAGGCTGTCGAGACCGTGCACCGGTTGTGGCCCAACGAGTCGCTGCCCGGCGAGCTGGCCCAGGTGCTGCCCGCGCCCCGGCACTTCGAGCAGGCAGCCGAACTCATCACCCCGGAGATGAGCAGGCAGGCAGTGCCCTGCGGCCCGGACGTCGACGCGCACCTGGCCGCGTTGCGGTCCTATGTGGACGCCGGGTTCGACGAGGTCTACGTGCAGCAGATCGGGCCCGAGCAGGAGGAGTTCTTCCGCAACTGGGCCGAGCACGTGTTGCCCAGGGCCAAGGAAACCGCGACCGCACTGGCCTGAGGAGGGAGAGAGATGACCCAGCACGAGTACAGCCCGCCGCCCCCGGACGAGCTCGGCACCACCGAGCACGCCCCGGAGGACCCGGCGAACCTGACCGCGGCCGAGGACCTGGACGAGGACCGCATCGGCGTGGACCCCCTGGAAGAGGGGGTGGAGCCGCCGGAGGACTGGGCGGAGGCCAACCGGCACGGCACCACCGCCCGTGAACAGTCCGAGGGCGAGCCGATGGCCGACCGGCTGGCCGAGGAGGTCCCCGACCAGCAACCGGAACTGCCGCCGGAGCGGCCGCTGGGAGCCACCCCCGACGACGAGCTGGACGAGACCATCGACGAGGCCCCGCCGGAGGCCGACCCCGAGCTGGGCGAGATCGAGTCCAGCGAGGAGGAGGTCCCGCGGCGCGGTGGCCCGGAACAGCTGGCGATGCGAATCGAGCGCGGATGAGCGAGGAACTGGCCCCGTTACCGCTGGAGGAACCCCCGGAGGAGCCGCCGACGGCGGACCCGGACGCGCTGCTGCGCACCCTGGTCAAAGTGGTCACCACGTTGCGCGCCAAGGACATCCCGTTCGCCGTCACCGGCGGCGCGGCGGTCTACGCGCGCGGCGGGGCGGCCTCCGACCACGACATCGACCTGCTGGTCACCGTCGAGGACGCCCGCCGCGCGGTGCAAGCCCTGGTGGACAACGGGATGCGCGGCGCCCAGCCGCCGGAGGACTGGCTGCTCAAGGCCTACGACGGGGACCGGCTGATCGACCTGATCTTCCGCCCCAACGACCGGCCGGTCACCCACGAGCAGCTGGCGCGAGCCGAGGACCTGCGGATCGGCTCGGTCACCGCGCCGGTGGCCCGCGCCACCGACCTGGTGGTGGACAAGCTGCTGGTGCTCGGACCGCACCGCTGCGACTTCACCGAACTGCTGCCGATGGCCCGCGCCCTGCGTGAGCAGGTCGACTGGGAGCGGGTCGCCACCGACACCGCCGACTCCCCGTACGCCGAGGCTTTCCTGTTGCTGCTCAAGCGGTTGCGGATCGCCCCGACCCTGGGCGCGGTCGGCCAGCCGAGGAGGACAGGGTGAGCGAAGCACGAACCCCGCAGTACGAGGTAGGCCGGTTGCGCCGCGCGCTGGTGGAGGATCCCCGCACCGCCGAACAGGGGGTCAAGGTCACCGTGCGCGGCGAGCACGTCTTCCTCTCCGGCGAGGTCGCCAGCGAGCAGCGGCGGCAGAAGCTGGATGAGGTGATCGGCGAACTGGCGCCGGACCTGGTGGTGCACAACGAGACCCACGTGGTCCAGGCCGGTGCGCCGACTGGACGGGAGGAGCTACGGTGATCCGGATAGCCGCGGTCGGCGACGTCCACCTGGGACCGGACGCCGCCGGCCACCTGCGACCCGCGCTGGAAGAGCTGGGCGACTGCGCCGATGTGCTGCTGCTGGCTGGCGATCTGACCAAGCACGGCAGCCTGGACGAGGCCAAGGTGGTCGCCGAGGAGTTCGCCGACCTGCCGGTGCCGGTGCTGGCCGTGCTGGGCAACCACGACCACCACGCCGACATCCCCGACCAGGTCGCCGACCTGCTCACCGAGCACGGCATCACCGTGCTGGAAGGCAACGGCGTCACCCTGGAGGTCGGCAAGTGCACCCTGGGTGTGGCCGGGGTGAAGGGCTTCGGTGGCGGCTTCGCCGGCAAGTGCGGAAGCTCCTTCGGCGAACGGGAGATGAAGGCCTTCATCGACCACACCACCGAGGTCTCCGGCAAGCTCGCCGACGCGCTCAACAGCCTGGAGTGCGACATCAAGGTCGCGCTGACCCACTACTCGCCGGTGAACGACACCCTCAAGGGCGAACCCCCGGAGATCTACCCGTTCCTGGGTTCCTACCTGCTGGCCGAGGCCATCGACAGCGCGGGCACCGACCTCGCCCTGCACGGCCACGCCCACTTCGGCACCGAGCACGGCAGCACCCCCGGCGGGGTCCGGGTCCGCAACGTGGCCCAGCCGGTGATCAAGGCCGCCTACCAGATCTACTGCCTGGAACCGGCAGTGGTGGGCACCTCGGCGTAACTGGACGTGCGGCGGGTCCTCGCTGAGTTGCCCTCAGCGGGGACCCGCCGCACGTTCGGTCTAGACCACCGTCAGCGCATCCCGGCAGAGCTGGAGCTCCTCGCGGGGCTTGACCACCAGCACCGGCACCCCCTCGGTGTGCACCGGCCCGTCGTCCTCCCGGTTGTCCGCCACCGCGGGCCGGACGCCCAGCTGACCCAGCCGCGCGGTGATCGCCTCCCGCAGCTCCGGCTGGTCCCAGCCGATCTCCCCGGTGAAGACCAGCGCGTCCACCCGGTACAGGCTGGTCGCCGCGGCCGCCAGCTCACGGGCCACCCGGTGCGCGAAGACCCGCAACGCCAGATCCGCCGCCGGGTCACCGTCCCTGGCCGCCGCCACCAGCTCGCGGGTGTCGCCGGAGCGGCCGTCGGACAGGCCCAGCAGACCGGACTGGCGGTACAGGCCCTCGGAAAGCTGCTCCCGGGTGAGGCCCTTCTCGAGCAGGTGCAGCAGCAGACCGGGGTCGATGGAGCCGGAGCGCTTGGACATGGGCACGCCTTCCAGCGGGGTGAAGCCCATGGAGGTGTCCACGCTGCGGCCGTCCCGGTAGGCGCACACCGAACAGCCACCGCCCAGATGAGCCAGCAGCAGGCTCAGCCGGTCCTCGCCGACCCCGGTCATCGCGGCCACCCGGCGCACCGCGTGCGCGTAGGACAGGCCGTGGAAACCGTAGCGCCGCAACCCGAACCGCTGCCGCCACTCCGCGGGCAGCGGGTAGGTCGTGGCCAGGTCGGAGAGTCCATTGTGGAACGCGGTGTCCGGGCACAGCACGTGCGGCACCCCGGAGAGGTGTCCGCGCAGCTTCGCCAGCAGGGCCAGGGTGCGTGGCACGTGCAGCGGGGCCAGCGCGGCCACCGGGTCCAGGGCCCGCACCAGCTCGTCGGTGACCACGGTTGGGGCGCGCACTGCCTCGCCGCCGTGCACCAGCCGGTGCGCCACCGCGGTCAGCTCCCGGTCACCCACCCGGAACAGCAGCTTGCGCAGCTCCGCCGCGGCCTCCTCGGAGTCCGGCGGGGCTTCCACGTGCATCTGGTCCAGCACCCGCTCGGTGTCCCCGGAGACCAGGTGCGCCTGCAGGCTGGAGGAACCTGGGTTGATCGTCAGCACGGTGCTCATGCGGGCCAGCTCCACTCGGTGATCTCCTTGGCGTCCTTGCCTTCCCGAAAGGCGTGGGCGCGCAGCTCGTCACGTTCGGCGAGCAGCCGCTGCGCCAGGCCGCCACCGGCGCTGGCCCAGCCACCTGCCCGGCGCAGCGCGTCGGCGGCCAGGTCGTAGCGGCTCATCCGGTTGCTCACCAGCAGGTCGAACGGGGTCGTCGTGGTGCCTTCCTCCAGGTAGCCGTGCACGTGGAAACGCGCCGGGTCGGGGCGGCCGTGCAGCACCTCGTGCACCGCGGAGGGGTAGCCGTGGAAGGCGAAGACCACCGGCAGGCCGCGGCCGAAGCATGCCTCGAAGGCGCGTTCGTCCATGCCGTGCGGGTGCCGGCGCGGGGTGGACAGGCTGAGCAGGTCAACCACGTTGACCACCCGCACCATCAGGTCAGGGGCGTGCCGCCGGAGCAGGTCGGCCGCGGCCAGGGTCTCCACCGTGGGCACCCCGCCCGCGCAGGCCAGCACCACCTCCGGCTGGTCGCGATGCTGCTCGGTGCCCGCCCAGTCCCACACCCCGGCGCCCGCGCGGCAGTGCCGGGCCGCCTCCTCGGCGGAAAGCCATTGCGCGGCAGGGTGTTTGCCCGCGATGACCAGGTTGATCCGGTCGGTGGAGGACAGGCAGTGGTGCAGGGTGTGCAGCAGGGTGTTGGCATCCGGCGGGAAGTAGATCCGGCTGACCGAGGACTTCTTGGTCAGCAGGTTGTTGATGAAGCCGGGGCCCTGGTGGCTGTAACCGTTGTGCTCCTGCCGCCAGCCCTCGCTGGTGAGCAGGTAGTTGAGGCTGGCCACCGGGGTCCGCCACGGCGTCTCGGCGGCCATCTTGAGGAACTTGGCGTACTGGTTGACCATACTGTCCACAATGGAGGCAAAGGCCTCGTAGCAGGGGAACAGGCCGTGCCGGCCGGTGAGCAGGTAGCCCTGCAACCAGCCCTGGCACAGGTGTTCCGAGAGCACCTCCATCACCCGGCCGTGCCGCCCGAGGTGTTCGGCCGGGCTGCCCGGCGGCCAGGCGAAGACCCGGTCGGTGGCGCTCAGGGTGGCGTCGAGCTTGTTGGAGGCCAGCTCGTCCGGGCACATGATCCGGAAGTTCCGGCTCTCCTCGGTGCGCCGCAACAACTCCGCCAGGTACTCACCCGCGGTCGCGGTCGGACTGGCCTGGGCGGCACCGGGTTTGCTCACCTCGACGGCGAACTCGGCCGGGTCAGGCAGGGGCAGCTCGCGGCGCAGGTCGCCGCCGTTGGCCTGCGGCACGCGTCCGAGGCGCAGCTCCTCCGGTGGCAGCAGGTCGAGCAGGTCCGGCTGGGGTGCGCCGTGCCGGGTGAACAGCTCCTCCGGGCGGTAGGAGCGCAGCCAGCGTTCGAGGAGTTCCAGGTTGTCCGCCTCGATCGGCACCTGGTGGGCGTGGAAGCTGCCTTCCAGGGGTGTGCCCTCGGCGTCGAAGGCGGGCAGGCCCCAGCCCTTGGGGCTGCGCAACAGGATCATCGGCCAGCGCGGCCGGTCCGGTCGGCGGTCGCGGATGCCGGTGATCTCGGTGCGGGCCAGGGTCAGGGTGCTGGCCAGCAGCTCGTCCGGCTCGGCGGTCGTGGTCACATCGACCAGGTGCGGGGTCCAGCCCGCGCCGTGGAAGTAGGCGGCCAGCTCGTCGTCGTCCATCGAGGCGTACACCGTCGGCGAGGAGATCTTGGACCCGTTGAGGTGCAGGACCGGCAGCACCGCGCCGTCGTGCGCCGGGTCGAGGAACTTGCCGCCGTGCCAGGACCCCGCGGTCGGCCCGGTCTCGGCCTCCCCGTCGCCGATGAGGCAGGCCACCAGCAGCTCCGGATCATCCAGCGCCGCCCCGAACGCGGTGGCCAGCGCATAGCCGAGCTCGCCACCCTCGTGGATCACCCCGGGCACCTCGGGGGAGAGGTGGCTGGGAAACCCGCCGGGCCAGGAGAAACGGCGCACCAGCTCGGTCAGCCCGGCCTCATCCAGCGACAACGCGGGATCGTGCCGGGCGTGCGTGCCCTCCAGCCACAGGTTCGCGTGCACCGCGGGCGCGCCGTGACCAGGCCCGACCACGAACAACGTGCGCTGGCCGGTGGCCTTGGCCAGCGCGTTGAGTCCACTGTAGACAAACGTGATGCCCGGACAGGTGCCCCAGTGCCCGAGCAGGCGCGGTTTGAGGTGGTGCGGGCGCAGCGGCTCGCGCAACAGCACGTTGTCCCGCAGGTAGATCTGGGCCGCGGCCAGGTAGTCCGCGGCTCGGCGGTAGCGGCGGGCAGCCGCGGTGTCGATCACAGGAACCGGGTTTCCCGAATTCCTCGCTCGCCACACGTTTCCGCCCGGAGACGGTGGGTAGCCGAAGAGTGCGTGACCGACACAGAGAGGAGATGGTTGGACAGTGAGCGTTATCGAGGAACGCGTGGAAGTCCATGCCCCGGTACGCGCCGTCTATGACCAGTGGACCCAGTTCGAGACCTTCCCGGAGTTCATGAAGGGCGTCGAGCAGGTCGACCAGGTGTCGAACACGCTGACCCACTGGAAGACCAGCATCGCCGGTGTGGAACGCGAGTTCGACGCCGAGATCCTGCACCAGGTCCCCGACGAGCGCATCTCCTGGACCGTCGTGTCCGGGCCGAAGCACCGCGGGACCGTGTCCTTCACCCCGCAGGGCACCGAGACCAAGGTGTCGCTGCGGATCGAGTTCGAGCCCGAAGGCGCGGCCGAGAAGATCGGCGACACCCTCGGCTTCGTGCAGACCAGGGTCCGCGGTGACCTGGGCCGGTTCAAGGAGTTCATCGAGAAGCGCGGCCACGAGACCGGTGGCTGGCGCGGCCAGGTCCGCCCGGTCGACGACCCGACCAACAGATAGAAGAGCGCGCGAGCGGGAAGCAGGGCCCGCCTCGCCGCACGGAAAAGAGACTGTGCCGCCCCCATTCGCCACGGGGGGCGGCACAGTCCTTTCGGCGTCAGCGTTTCGCGGCGGCGTTGATGACCTCTTCGAGGAGGTCGCGGGAGCTGGCCAGCTCCTTCATGGTGCGCTCGATGCGGGCCTTCTCCTCGGTCAGCTCGGCCACCAGCTTCGGCGTGGCCCGCGCGGAGGGCCCGCCGTCGGCATCGCGCATGCAGGGCAGCAGCCGGGCGATCTTCCGGCTGTGCAGGCCCGCGGCGAACAGCTCCTGGATGCGGATCACCCGGTCCACCGCGAACTCCGGGTACTCCCGCTGCCCGCCCGGCGTGCGCTCGGGGATCAGCAGGCCCTGTTCCTCGTAGTAGCGCAGCGACCGCTCGCTGACCCCGGTCCGCCGCGCCAGCTCCCCGATCCGCATCGGCCCTCCGCGACTTGAACTTCACACTGGTGTCAGGTTCTACCGTACCGGCATGACGAACCCGCCCTACACCTACAGCCCGATCATCGACCGTCCGCCCCTGCACTGGCCGCAGGGCAAGCGGATCGCCGTCTACGTCGGTCTCAACATCGAGCACTTCCTGCCCGGCCACCCCTCCACCAGCATCTGGCCGGGCACCGCCGAGCTCACCCCCGACCCGCTCAACCACGGCTGGCGCGACTACGGCAACCGGGTTGGTATCTGGCGGATCGCCGACATCCTGGATCGCCACGGCCTGCGCGCCAGCGTGCTGCTCAACTCCACCGTGACCGAGCACTACCCCCAGATCATCGAGGCCGGCAACGCCCGCGACTGGGCCTGGCTGGCCCACGGCAGCACCAACTCGATCCTGCACACCGGCCTGGACCTGGCGGAGGAACGCCGCGTCCTCACCGACATCGTGCACACCATCACCGCCGCCACCGGCAAGTCCCCGCGCGGCTGGATGGGCCCCGGCCTCACCGAGACCGCCAACACCCCGGCCCTGCTGGCCGAACTGGGCCTGAGCTACCTGCTGGACTGGACCAACGACGACCAGCCCTACCCGCTGACCGTGCCCGGCATGCTCAGCGTGCCTTACACGGTGGAGCTCAACGACCTGATGGTCTTCGCCAAGCACACCGGCCCGGAGTTCGCCCGCATGGTGCGGGACGCCTACGAGGTGCTGCACGCCGAGTCCGGGCACAGCGGCCGGGTGCTGCCCCTGGCGCTGCACCCGTTCGTGATCGGCCAGCCGTTCCGGGCCAAGTACCTGGACGAGGCGCTGGCTTTCCTGGCCGCGCAACCGGATGTGTGGCTGACCACCAGCGACGAGATCGCCGAGCACTACCAGAGCACGCTGGGCTAGCTGGCGTGTCCCAGCCGGCGGTGGCGGAAGCCCGCGGCGGCCAGCACCTTCGCCGGCAGGTGGTCGCGGGTGTCCACCAGCACGGGGGAGCGCATGCGGGCAGCCAGGTCGGGGAAGTCCAGCTCGGTGAACTCCGGCCACTCGGTCAGCAGCAGCACCGCGTCCGCGCCCTCGGCCGCCAGCGCCGCCCGGGAGACCAGGGAGACCGGTCCGAGCCGGCCCCGCTCGGCGGGCACACACGGGTCGTAGCCGCGCAGCCGGGCACCGGCCTCGGCCAGCGCCTCGGCCACCGCCAGCGCGGGGGAGTCGCGCAGGTCGTCGGTGCCCGCCTTGAACGTCAGCCCCAGCAGGCCGATCCGGGCCTCGCGCAGCGGGCGGGCCAGCAGCCCTGCCAGGGCCTCGATGATCCGGGCCGGTTGGCGGTCGTTGGTCTCGATCGCGGCCGAGAGCAGCGGGAACTCGACCTCGGCCTGCTGGGCGGTGTGCAGCAGCGCCCTGGTGTCCTTGGGCAGGCAGGACCCGCCCCAGCCCGGCCCCGGGGCCAGGAAAGCGGGGCCGATGCGCTCGTCCTGGCCAAGGCCCTCGGTGACCGCGGCGATGTCGGCCCCGGTGCGCTCGCACAGCTCGGCCAGGGTGTTGACGTAGGAGAGCTTCATGGCCAGGAAGCTGTTGCTGGCGTACTTGACCAGTTCGGCGCTGGCCGGGTCGGTGACCAGGGTCGGCGCGCCGGTGTCCCGGTAGAGGGCCAGCACCCGGCGCGCGGTCTCCTGCTCGCTCGCGCCGACCACCACCCGCTGCGGGTGCAGGAAGTCGGCCACCGCGTGCCCCTCGCGCAGGAACTCCGGGTTGCCCGCCACCGCGACGTCGTCGCGGCCGAGCCTGGCCCGCAGGTCGTCGGTGGTGCCCGGCGGCACGGTGGACTTGACCACCAGCACACTCCCCGGTCGCAGCTCGGGGCCGATCTGGGCCAGCACGGCGTGCACCGCGCCCAGGTCGGCGGCCCCCGACTCGGACGCGGGGGTGGGCAGGCACAGGAAGACGAACTCCGCCTCGCGCACCGCGGCCAGGTTGTCGGTGGTGAAGTCCAGGGTGCCCTCGGCCAGCCCCTCCGCGACCAGCTCGGCCAGTCCCGGCTCGTGCAGGCCGACCACTCCGTGCCGAAGATCGTCCACTGTGGACTGATCGACATCCGAGCAGACCACCCGGTGTCCCAGCTGGGACAGGCAGGCCGAGGTGGTGAGCCCGACATAACCGGCGCCGATGACGCCTATCCGCTGCGCGCCCATGCCAGGGAGCCCTTTCCGGGGAGCAGCCGCCGGGCCGCGTCGAGCACCTCGTCCACCGAGATGCGCGACAGGCCGGGGGCTGGGGTGTCGGCGAAGGTGTCACTGCTGATCCCGGCCCACAGCGCCAGGTGTTCCGGCCGCTCCGGCGGCGGACCCCACAGCTCGGGGGAGACCGGTCCGAACAGCACCACCGAGGGGGTGCCGTACGCGGTGGCCAGGTGCGCCACCCCGGTGTCGCCGCAGATGACCAGCCGCGCGGTGGCCACCAGCGGGGCCAGCTCGGCCAGCGAGGTGTGCCCGGCCAGCACCCGCTCCGGCGGCAGCCCGGCCAGTTCGGCGACCTCCTTGGCGCGCGGGCGTTCCGGCAGGCTGCCGGTGAGCACCACATGCCCGGGCAGCCGCCGGGCCAGCTCGGCGAAGCGGTCCACCGGCCAGCGCCGGGACCCGTGGCTGGCGCCGATGTGCATCACCACCGCCCCGCGCACCGGCGCCGGGCACCACGGCTTGGGCAGCCGCAGGTCGGTCGGATCGGCCGGGATGCCGTGTTCGGTGAGCAACCGGCACCAGCGGCGCACCTCGTGCTCCTGCTCCCGCCAGCTGTCCCGGTCGAAGGTGATGAGTCGTCGCGGTTCGAGCTCGCGCAGCAGCGCGGTGCTCTGCGGCCCGTGACCGTGCAGGTTGACCGCGAGATCAGGCGGCCGGGCCTGCCAGCGCAGCGGTTCATCGAGGCCCTCGGTGGTGAGCAGCCGGTCCACCGCGCCGATGTCACCGACCAGCTCGGCCAGCCATTCCGGCGCGGCAAGGGTGATCCGGGCGTCGAAGTGCGCCCGGCGCAGCGCGCGGAGTGCGGGCACGGCGGTGAGCAGGTCGCCCAGTCCGAGCGCGCGCAGCACGAGGACTTCCGGGGCGCTCACCGGCGCACCCGCCAGAACCGCAGTTCACCCCGCAGCCGGTGCAGACAGGCCATGGGCGGGATGATGACGCTGGTCACGACCATGCGGGCGATCTCATCCGGGGTGCGCGGCCCGGGCCGGATCCGCCGAGCGGCGAACTCGGTGGTCAGCCCCGCCCACACCAGCCCCGCGACCAGCGCCGCCCGCCGCGGCCAGACGGGGCCTGCGGTCTCGTCCGCCGTCCGGTGACTGGCGAGCGCTCCCACGAGCGCTCCGGCCTGCCGCCGGGCGTGTGCGCCAGCTCGCGGCCCGGCGACCGCGCTGGCCAGTTTCCCGACAACCGCTCCGGCTTGCTTGCCGACGAGCGTCGCGGCCCGCGTCCCGCTGAGCGCTTCGGCCCGCTTACCGGCGAAGGTCGTGGCCCGAGTCCCGCCGAGCGCCCCGGTCCGCAGCCCGGCGAGCACCCCCACCCGCCGTCCCGCCAGCGACCCAGCACCAGTCCCGCCCCGCCGCAGCCCGGCCAGCCCGAACCCCACCGCCGCCACCAGCGCCCCGGTCGTCACCACATGCCACCGCAACCGCCCCGGCTGTCCGCCGATCCGCTCCCGCCACCCCGCCCCCACCAGGTGCCGCAGCAGCGCGTCATCCGCGTTCCCGCGCTGTGCCCGCACGCTGGCCAGGAATCCTTGCTCGCGCACGGGGTGAGTGGTCGATCGCTCACCCTCGGTCAGTTCCAGGCCCTGGTCCAGCACCCGCAGTGCCAGCTCGGCGTCCTCCCGGTAGGCCCGGGGGAACCGCTCGTCGAAGCCGCCGACCTCGGCCAGCGCGGAGCGCCGGTAGGCCATGTCCGCGGTGATCCACTCTGCCTGGGCCAGGCCCGCGGTGCCCAGTTCGGCATCGGTCGGCGCGCGGTCGGTCGGCAGGGGCACCGTGATGCGGGCCTTGCTGGCGGCGACCTTCGCGTCCAAGCGGGCCAGGTCCGCCGCCAGGCGTTCCGGCCAGTCGGGGCTGACCACCACGTCGTCGTCCAGGAAGGCGATCCACTCGCACTCGGTGGCCTGCCAGCCCACGTTGCGCGCCGCCGCCGGGCCGCGGCCGCCGGAGGTGAGCACCCGCACCGGGATCGGGGTCGGGCCGAGGGGTTCGGGATTGGGGCGGTCGTCGACCACGATCACCTCGGCCGGTTGCGGGCCGTGGGCGTTGGCCAGGGAGTTGAGCAGCCGCCACAGGCTGTCCCGGCCGATCGTGGGCACCACCACGGCGTAGTCCACTGTGGAGGTCATCCGGACAGTCCCTTTCTGCGCAGGGCGAACGGGCCGATGGCGAGCAGGTCGATCGGCGCGGAACCGAAGCACTCCAAGGCATCCCTCGGGTCATCGACCATCGGGCGGCCTGCGGTGTTGAGGCTGGTGTTGACCACCACCGGCAGTCCGGTGCGGGCGGCGAACTCGCGCAACACCCGGCCCATCAACGGATCCTGCTCCGGGTCCACGGTCTGGATCCGGGCGGTGCCGTCCACGTGCACCACCGCCGGGATCCGCTCCCGCCACTCCGGGCGCACGTCGTGCACGAAGAGCATGTGCGGGCTGGGGATCGGGCCGCGCTCGAACAGCTCGGCCGCGCGGTCGGCCAGCACCATCGGCGCGACCGGCCGGAACTGCTCGCGGCCCTTGACGTCGTTGAGCCGGGCCAGGTTCTCCGCCCGGCCGGGATGGGCCAGCAGCGAGCGGCGGCCCAGCGCGCGCGGACCGTACTCGGCTCGGCCCTGGAACCAGGCCACGACCTGGTCATCGGCCAGCGCTTCGGCCACTGTCACGGCGATGTCGGCGGGCTCGGTGTAGACCAGGTTCGCCGTCTCCAGGCACTGCCGGATCTCCTCGGCGGAGAACTCCCGGCCCAGGTCCGCGCCCGGCATCGGCGCGGCGGGGGCGTCCTCGGTGGCGGTGACGTGCAGGGCCGCGCCCAGCGCGGTGCCCGCGTCGCCCGCGGCCGGCTGCACCCAGACCTCCTCGAACGGGCCCTCGGCGTGGATCCTGGTGTTGGCCACGCAGTTCAGCGCCACCCCGCCGGCCATGGTGAGCCGCCGGTGACCGGTGGCCTCGTGCAGCCAGCGGGCCAGCTCCAGCAGCACCTCCTCCACCCGCAGCTGCACGCTGGCGGCCAGGTCGGCGTGCTCGGGGCCGAGCTCACCGGACTCGCGGCGCTTGGCCAGTGCGTTCCAGTCGATGGGCTCGATGTGGAAGCCGCCCTCGTCGGTGGTGCGCACCAGCTCGCGGAAAAGATCAGCGTGCGCCGGGGTGCCGTAGGAGGCCAGGGCCATCACCTTGTACTCGTCGCTGGAGCGCAGGAAGCCCAGGTGCTCGGTCAGCGACTCGTACATCAGCCCGAGTGAGTGCGGAAGTCGTTGCGAGGCCAGCACTTCCAGCTGCCCGTCGCGGTAGCTGCCGCCCAGGTGGGAGGCGCACTCGCCGCGGCCGTCGGCCACCAGCACGGCGGAGTCCGCGCCGAAGGGGGCGGCCAGCCCGGCGGAGGCGGCGTGCGCCATGTGGTGCGGCACGAAGCGCACGATGCCGGGGTCCAGGCCCGGCAGCGCGGTGGCCAGGAACCGGGGGGCGCGCCGCGCGTAGTTGGTGCGCAGCTCCTCCCAGTCGCCGTCCAGGCCCTGCTGGCCGGGCTCGACCAGGCCGGGATCGTAGGAGTAGGCCACCGCGTCCAGATCCGACGGCGTGAGCCCGGCCTTGGCCAGGCACCAGCGAGCCGACTGCTCGGGCAGCTCCCAGGCGGAGAAGGGCACCGGTCGTTTGCCGTGCTTGCGGCGGCTGAACCGCTCTTCCTCCGCCGCTGCGACGACCCGGCCGTCCACCACCAGCGCGGCGGCGGGGTCGTGGAAGATGGCGTTGATTCCCAGGACGCGCATGACGATCGGCTACCCGGCGGCCCGGTGGGCAAACGAGGCCGCGGCGAAGTGGTCCACGGTCCGCCGCAACCCCTCGGTCAGCGAGACCTCCGGGGCCCAGCCCAGCTCCCGCGCGGCCACGGCGATGTCGGGGCAGCGGCGGCGCGGGTCGTCGGTCATCGCCTGCTCGTGCACCACCGGCGCGGAGCTGCCGGTGAGCTCGCGGACGCGTTCGGCGATCCGGGACACCGGGTGCTCCTCGGGGCTGCCGATGTTGACCGGGCCGGGAATCCCGCTGCGGGCCAAGGTGATCAGGCCGCGGACGGTGTCGCTGACGTAGCACAGCGACCGGGTCTGCGCGCCGTCGCCGAAGACGGTGATCGGCTCCCCGGCCAGGCCCTGGCGGATGAAGGTGGGGATCATCCGGCCGTCGTCGGGCCGCATCCGGGGGCCGTAGCTGTTGAAGATCCGGGCGATCGAGGCGCGCAGGCCGTACTGGCCGCGGTAGGCGGTGGTCAGCGCCTCGCTGAAGCGTTTGGACTCGTCGTAGACGCTGCGCGGGCCCACCGGGTTGACATTGCCCCAGTAGTCCTCGGTCTGCGGGTGCCGCAGCGGGTCGCCGTAGACCTCGCTGGTGGAGGCCAGCAGGAACCGGGACCGGTGCGCCTTGGCCAGCTCCAGCGCGTGCAG
Organism: Crossiella sp. CA-258035; assembly: GCF_030064675.1. GTDB lineage: Bacteria > Actinomycetota > Actinomycetes > Mycobacteriales > Pseudonocardiaceae > Crossiella. Next base: position 4,955,018 of record NZ_CP116413.1, on the reverse strand, counting down.
CGTGCCCAGCGAGCCGGTGCGCATGGTCCGCACCGGTTCGCGCAGGTAGTCCGCTGGCGAGGCGGGGCAGGCCAGGTGCAGCACCGCGTCCACCGGGCCAGGCACCCGCAGCGGCTCGGTGATGTCGGCGTGCTGGAAGTGGAACCGGGGATGCTCCGCTACAGTGTCCACATTGGACAGACGTCCGGTGGACAGGTCGTCAACGCACACCACCGACACCCCGGAGAACACCAGCTCCTCGCACACGTAGGACCCGAGGAAGCCCGCGCCCCCGGTGACCACCACCCGTTCGAACCGCATCGCGAGCCCCTTTCTCATCCGCTCCACCCCGGCGGCTACCCGGGGCCTGGCCGGGGAAACGTCGGTGTCGGCCGCGCCGGGGCGGGGTAGCTCGAAGGCATGACGAGCGCGCGCACCACCGTGGTGATCGCCACCAGGGACCGCTGGGACGAGCTGCGGCACACCCTGCACCGGCTCGCCGAGCTCGACCCGGCACCGCCGGTCGTGGTGGTGGACAACGGTTCCAGCGACGGCACCAGACAACGTTTGCCCGCGGAGTTCCCGCAGGTGAGGCTGATCCCCTTGTCCGGCAACCGGGGCGCCACCGCGCGCAACCACGGGGTGGCGGTCGCGCGCACCCCGTACGTGGCCTTCAGCGACGACGACTCCTGGTGGGCGCCCGGCGCGCTCCAGCAGGCCGAGCGGCTCTTCGACGCCTGCCCGCGACTGGGGGTGGTCTCCGCGCGCACCCTGGTCGGGCCGGAGCAGCGGCTGGACCCGCTCAGCGCCGAGCTGGCCGCCAGCCCGCTGGGCCGGGAACCCGGGCTGCCGGGGGTGTCGGTGCTGGGTTTCCTGGCCTGCGCGGCGATCGTGCGCCGGGAGGCGTTCCTGGCCTGCGGCGGGTTCTCCCCGGTGCTGTTCTTCCCCGGCGAGGAGCAGCTGCTCTCCTGGGACCTGGCCGCCGCCGGCTGGGCGTTGTGCCACGTGCCCGAACTCGTCGCCCACCACCACCCCTCGCGGATCCGGCCACCCTCGGCGGCCCGGCGACGGCTCCAGGCCCGCAACGCCCTGCTCACCGTGTGGCTGCGCAGACCGTGGCCGGAGATCGCCGCGGCCACCGGGGCACAGCTGCGCGCGGGAGAACTCCGGGTGCTCCTGGCGGCGCTGGCCCGGCTGCCCGGCGTGCTGCGCGCCCGGCGACGCCTGCCCGCGGAGGTGGAACAACGGCTGGCGCTACTCCAACGCCAGGCATGGAGCGCGCCAGGCCGGGTAGGCCAACAGGGAACCACGACACCACAGACAGTGGAGGAGGATCCGTGTCCACCAGCGAAACCGGCTCCGTGACCGGAACCAGGGACAAGGACTACAACATCATCTGGTTCACCGAGGCATGCCTGTCCAACGTGCTGCGCCTGGAGACCTACATCCAGGACGCGGAGAAGGCCGGCGACAGCGAGCTGGCCGAGTTCTTCCGCAAGGCCCAGGGCGAGAGCCGCAAGGGCGCCGAGCAGGCCAAGGCCATGCTCGCCCAACGGCTCAGCGGCTGAGCCCGCACACGTGAAGGGCCGGGCGCCTGGGGTGCCCGGCCCTTCACGTGTGTCCGGTTGCAGCTCGCCCGGTTACAGCTCGCCCTGCTGCGGCGAACGGCCCACATCACCGCGCCAGGCGCCGGTCTCCGCGCCCCGCTGCTCGATGAACTCCTTGAACCGCTTCAGGTCCCCGGAGACCCGGTGCTCCACCACCCCCAGCGCCGCGCCCGCCTTCTCGGTCAGCGACTCCGGCTGGTACTCCATCTGCAGGCTGACCCTGGTGGTCTTGTCGTCGAGCCGGTGGAAGGTCACCACCCCGCCGTGCGGCGGGCCGTCGATGGTCTTCCACGCCACTCGCTCATCCGGGTGTTGTTCGGTGATCTCGGCGTCGAACTCCCGTTCCACGCCACCGATCTTGGTCTGCCAGTGCGTCCGGGTCGGGGTGACCTGGGTGATGCGCTCCACGCCCTCCATGAACCGGGGGAAGGTCTCGAACTGGGTCCACTGGTTGTACGCGGTGCTCACCGGCACCTGGACGTCCACCGACTTCTCGATCGTGGTCACGCCGCCTCCTCACAAGATGGGGGTTCGGGGATGGTGTACCCGGGTCCGACCGCCCTACACGCCCGCCGATGTCACGCTGAGTAGCGGTTCTCGGAGAAGTGTTTAGTACTTCTTCGCTCGGCAAGCCTCGCCAGGTGAGCGGAATCGTGCACTCCGCCTGGCCCGGTCTGGTGCTCTTCGACCGGGACGGCACTCTTGTCCGGGATGTCCCGTACAACGGGGATCCCGAGTTGGTGACGCCGATGCCCGGCGCCGCCGAGGCACTGGCCGCGCTGCGCGCCAGGGGCGTGCGCACCGGTGTGGTGACCAACCAGTCCGGCGTCGCACGAGGACTGCTGTCCCTGGCGCAGGTCGCGGCCGTGCACCGGCGGATCGTGGAGCTGCTGGGGCCCTTCGACACCTGGCAGGTCTGTCCACACGGGCCACTGGAGGGTTGCCGCTGCCGCAAACCCCGGCCGGGCATGGTGCTGGCCGCCTGCGCCGAGCTCGGCGTGCCACCCTGCGCCACCGTGGTGATCGGCGACATCGAGTCCGATGTGCGGGCCGCGCAAGCCGCAGGCGCGCACGGGATCCTGGTGCCCACCCCGGTCACCCGTGCGCACGAGGTGCGCAACGCCCCGGTGGTCGCCCCGGACCTGACCGCCGCGCTCGACCTGGTGCTGCCCACGGAGGTCCGGCGATGAGCAGGGTGCTGGTGTGCCGGTTGGACAGTGAGGGCGACGTCCTGCTGGCCGGACCGGCGATCAGGGCGATCGCGCACACTGCGGAGGTGACGCTGCTGTGCGGACCGCGCGGCGCCCAGGCCGCCGGGCTGCTGCCGGGAGTGTCCACTGTGCTCACCTGGCACTGCCCGTGGATCGACCCCGAGCCGGAACCGGTGCGCCCGCAGGACTTCAGCACGCTGGTGGACACCGTGCGCGGACTCGGCTGCGACCGCGGCGTCATCCTGACCTCCTTCCACCAGTCGCCGCTGCCCACCGCGCTGGCCCTGCGGCTGGCCGGGATCGGGCACCTCACCGCCGCCTCGGTGGACTATCCCGGCTCACTGCTGGACATCCGCCTGCGCCCCGGGCAGGACCTGGCCGAGGACCAGCCGGAGGCCGGCCGCGCGCTGGCCATCGCCGCCGCGGCCGGATTCCCGCTGCCCCCGGGCGATGACGGGCGGCTCGCGATCACCGGCTACCCCGGCACCGGCGAGCTGACCGGCCCGCCCGGCTACGTCGTGCTGCACCCCGGCGCCTCGGTGCCCGCCCGCAGTTGGCCGCCGCGCCGCTGCGCCGAAGCGGTGGCCGAGCTGGTCCGCGACGGCCACCGGGTGGTGGTCACCGGCGGGCCCGGCGAGACCGGACTGACCGCCGAGGTCGCCGGGTCGCACGCGCTGGACCTGGGCGGGCGCACCAGCTTCGCCGAGCTCGCCGGCGTGCTGGCCCGGGCCGCCGCGGTCGTGGTCGGCAACACCGGCCCCGCGCACCTGGCCGCCGCGGTCGGCACCCCGGTGGTCTCGCTGTTCGCGCCGGTGGTGCCCGCGATCCGCTGGGCCCCGCACGGTCCGCACGTGCTGCTGGGCGACCAGTGGGCGCCCTGCCGGGACAGCAGGGCCAGGGTGTGCCCGGTGCCCGGTCACCCGTGCCTGGACGGCGTGCCGGCCACCGCGGTGGCCGAGGCGGTGCGCAGCCTGCTGGGGGTGACGGTGTGAGGGTGCTGGTCTGGCACGTGCACGGCGGCTGGCTCAACTCCTTCGTCCGCGGGGAGCACGACTACCTCATCCCGCGCCTGCCCGTCGGCGGCGAGTGGGGACTCGGCCTGGCCGGGCGGGACTGGCCGCGCGCCACCGAGGTCCCGGTGGAGGAGCTGGTCAACACCGAGGTCGATGTCGTTGTCCTGCAACGGGCCGAGGAGATCGAGCTGGTGCACCGCTGGCTGGGCCGCACCCCCGGCAAGGACCTGCCCGCGATCTATGTCGAGCACAACACCCCGCCGATGGCCGTGCGCGAGGCCAGGCACCCGCTGGCCGACCACCCGGAACTGCTGCTGGCGCACGTCACCCACTTCAACGACCTCGTCTGGGACTGCGGCACCACCCCGACCGTGGTGATCGAGCACGGCGTGCCCGACCCCGGCCACCGCTACACCGGCGAGCTGCCGCACGCCGGGGTGGTGGTCAACGAACCCATCCGGCGCGGCCGGGTGGCCGGCACCGACCTGTTGCCCCGCTTCGCCGCCGCCGCGCCCCTGGACGTCTTCGGCATGGGCCTGGACGGCCTCGGCGAACACCTCGGCCTCGGCCCCGACCGGCTCACCGCCTGCGGCGACCTGACCACCGCGGACCTGCACACCCAGCTCGCCCGGCGCCGGGTCTACCTGCACCCCTACCGCTGGACCTCACTCGGCCTGGCGATGCTGGAGGCGATGCACCTCGGCATGCCGGTGCTCGCCCTGGCCGTGACCGAGGCGCCGCGCGCGGTGCCACCCACCGCGGGGGTGCTCTCCACCAGGGTCGAGGACCTGGTCGAAGCGCTGCACACGCTGACCGCCGATCCCGCGCTGGCTCGCGAGCTCGGCGCGGGCGCGCGCGAACACGTTCTGGCACACCACGGGTTGACGGCCTTCGTCGACCACTGGGACCGAATCCTGACGGAGGTGACCCGATGAAGATCGCCATGATCTCCGAGCACGCCAGTCCGCTGGCCGTGCTCGGTGAAGTCGACGCGGGCGGTCAGAACCTGCATGTGGCCGAGCTCTCGGCCGCACTGACCCGGCGCGGACATGAGGTGAGCGTCTACACCCGCCGCGACGCTCCGGACCTGCCCGAGCGGGTCGAGGTCGAACCCGGCTACACCGTGGTGCACATCGACGCCGGGCCGGCCCGGCAGCTGCCCAAGGACGAGCTGCTGCCGCACATGGGCGACTTCGCCAGGCGGCTGCGCGGACACTGGACCCGCGAGCGGCCCGAGGTGGCGCACGCGCACTTCTGGATGTCCGGGCTGGCCGGTGAGCTGGCCGCCCGCGACCTGAAACTGCCGCTGGCCCAGACCTTCCACGCCCTCGGCGTGGTCAAGCGCCGCCACCAGGGCAGCGCCGACACCAGCCCGCCGGAACGCATCGGCATCGAACGCGTGGTCGGCCGCGCCGCCGACCGGGTCATCGCCACCTGCTCCGACGAGGTCTTCGAGCTGGTCCGCATCGGCGTGCCCAGGGCCCGGATCTCGGTGGTGCCCTGCGGGGTCGACCTGGAGCTGTTCGACCAGCTCGGCCCGGCCGCCCCGCGCAACCACCGCAAACGCCTGGTCTCGGTGGGCAGACTGGTGCCGCGCAAGGGTTTCGACCTCATCATCAGCGCGCTGGCGGCCACCCCCGACGTCGAGCTGGTCATCGCCGGCGGCCCCGCCGAGGGCGACCTGGCCCACGACGCCGAGGCCAGGCGGCTGCGCGCGCACGCGCAACGGCACGGCGTGGCCGACCGGGTGGTGCTGCTGGGACAGGTGGCGCGCAAGGACATGCCGCCGCTGCTGCGCTCGGCCGACGCCGTGGTCTGCGCGCCCTGGTACGAGCCCTTCGGCATCGTGCCCCTGGAGGCGATGAGCTGCGCCCGGCCGGTGATCGCCACCGCGGTCGGCGGCCTCACCGACACCGTGGTCGACGGCGTCACCGGCGTGCTGGTGCCGCCCCGCGAGCCCGAGGCGCTGGCCAAGGCGATCCGCCAGGTCACCGGCGACCCCGCCTTCGCCCAGGCCCTCGGGGTGGCCGGCAACGACCGGGTCGCCGCCCGCTACGGCTGGGACCGGATCGCCGCCGACACCGTGCGCGCCTACCAGCGGATCGTCCGGGTCGGCGCGGCCGAGGACGCGGTCGTGGGGGAGGGGCGATGAGCGGTGAGCTGATCGGCGGCCACCTCGACGGCCTGCACCAAACCCTGGAGAACCTGCGGCGGCACGAACCGCTGCTGCGCCGCTGGGGCCGGGTGCTGGCGCACCGGCTCAGCGGCGGGCACCGGCTGCTGGCCGCGGGCAACGGCGGTTCGGCGGCCGAGGCCCAGCACCTCACCGCCGAGCTGGTCGGCCGCTACCGCGAGGACCGCAGGCCCTTCTCCGCGATCGCGCTGTGCGCGGAGTCCTCCTCGGTCACCGCCATCGGCAACGACTACGGCTACCAGGAGGTCTTCGCCCGCCAGGTGCGCGCGCACGCCGGGCCGCTGGACATCGTGGTGCTGCTGTCCACCAGCGGCCGCAGCCCCAACCTGCTGCGCGCCGCCGAAGCCGCCCGCGAGGCCGGCGCCACCAGCTGGGCCTGCACCGGCCCCGCGCCCAACCCGCTGGCCGAGGTCGCCGATGAGACCCTGGCCCTGGACGGGCCCAGCCCCAACGTGCAGGAGGCCCAGCTGGTGCTGGTGCACCTGCTGTGCACCGCCTTCGAAGCCGAACTGTCCACAATGGACACACTTGCGCGCAGGAGGGTGTCATGAGCCTGGTCGTGGTCGGCGACTCGCTGCTGGACGTGGACCTCGACGGCCGGGCCGACCGGCTCTGCCCCGACGCCCCCGCACCGGTGCTCGACCTCGACGACCGCCGCGACCGCCCCGGCGGCGCGGCGCTGGCCGCCAGCCTGGCCGCCGCCGACGGCGAACCGGTCACCCTGGTCACCGCGCTGGCCAACGACGCCGAAGCCGACCGGCTGCGCGCCGCCCTCGGCGGAGTGTCCACAGTGGCCGGTGAACTGCCCGGGACCACCACGGTGAAAGCCAGGCTGCGCGCCGACGGCCGCTCCCTGGCCCGCCTGGACTACGGCCACAGCGCCCGCCCGGAAGCCACCGAGGAGATGCTGGACGCGGTCGCCGACGCCACCGCCGTGCTGGTCTCCGACTACGGCCGCGGCCTGGCCGCCGACGAACGCCTGCGCGAGCTGCTGACCAGCCGCGCCAGCCGGATCCCGGTGGTCTGGGACCCGCACCCGCGCGGCCCGGACCCGGTGCCCGGCGTCCGCCTGGCCACCCCCAACCGGGCCGAGGCCCTGGCCGCCACCGGCGCGCCGGATGAGTACGCCGCGGCCGCGCTGCTGCGGCAACGCTGGCGGGCCGGTGCGGTGGTGGTCACCCTCGGCGCCAGGGGCGCGCTGCTGGAGCACGGCGGCACCCCGGTCGCCGTGCCCGCCCCGGAGATCACCGCGCTGGACCCCTGTGGCGCGGGCGACCGCTTCGCCGCCACCGCCGCCTGCGCGCTGCGCCGAGGTGCCGCGGTGGACGAGGCGGTGGCCGCCGCGGTCGAGCAGGCCGCCGACTTCCTGGCCAGGGGCGGCGCGGCCGGGTTCGGCACACCACCGCCGGAGCGGGAGTCCACTGTGGACGGACTGCTGCGCTCGGTGCGGGCCAGGGGTGGCACCGTGGTGGCCACTGGCGGCTGCTTCGACCTGCTGCACGCCGGGCACGTGCGCATGCTCGCCGCCGCCCGGCGTCTCGGCGACTGCCTGGTGGTGTGCCTGAACTCCGATGAGTCGGTGCGCCGCCTCAAGGGCTCCGGCCGCCCGGTCAACCCGGCCAGGGAACGCGCCGAACTGCTGCGCGCGCTCTCCAGTGTGGACGCCGTGGTGGTCTTCGAGGAGAACACCCCGGAGGCCGCGCTGCGCAGGCTGCGCCCCGACATCTGGGTCAAGGGCGCGGACTACAACGCCGACACCCTGCCCGAGGCCGGGCTGCTGCGCGGCTGGGGCGGCCGCACCGTGGTCGTGCCCTACCACCCCGGGCGCTCCACCAGCAGGCTGGTGACCGCCCTGGACCGACTGAGCTGAGAGGGAGAACCCGTGAACGAGGTAGGCGTCATCCTGGTCACCGGCGGCGCGTCCGGGCTCGGCGCGGCCGTGGTGCGTGCCGTGCACGAGGCCGGGGGCACCGCGCTGGTGCTGGACAAGGACACCCCGGCCGCGGACATCCCGGCCAAGGACGCCCTGACCGTGGACCTGACCGACACCGCGGCCGCCGAAGACGCCGTGGCCAAGCTCGCCGAACGCGCGGGCGGTCTGGACGGGGTGGTCACCGCCGCGGGCATCGACAGCTGCGGCCCGCTCGACGGTGTGTCCACAATGGACTGGGAGCGGGTGGTGCGGGTCAACCTGTTCGGCACCGCGGCGGTGGTGCGCGCGGCGCTGCCGTACCTGAAGGTGAGCCGGGGCCGGGTGGTCACCGTGGCCTCCACCCTCGGCCTGCGGGTGGCCGGCGACGCCACCGCCTACTGCGCCTCGAAGTTCGGCGTGGTCGGCTTCACCCGCGCGCTGGCCATGGAGACCGCGGGCGAGGTCGGGGTGACCCTGCTGGTGCCCGGCGGCATGCGCACCCGGTTCTTCGACTCCCGCACCGAGCAGTACCGCCCGGCCGATGACAGCAAGCTCAACCCGCCGGAACGGGTCGCCGACACCGTGCTGTTCGCGCTGCGCCAGCCTGCGGGCTGCCAGCTGCGCGAACTGGTGGTGTGCCACGAGGAGGAACCGTCCTGGCCGTGACGGTTCCTCCTCCTTCGCTCAGGCCCGGGGTCTAGTCGCCCCGGGCCTTGGCGGTCTTGCGGTTGTTGGCCTTCTTGATCGCCTCGATGAGCTGCGGCTTGGACATGCTGGACCGGCCGGCGATGTCCAGCTTCTTCGCCACCTCGTACAGGTGTTCCTTGCTGGCGTTGGCATCCACGCCTTCGTGCGTGCCCACGCTCTTCGCACCGGCCTTGCGCTTGGCCTGCTGGTCCGAAGGCCCCTTCTTCTTTTTCGGCTCCCAGTGGTCGCCGACCTTCTCGAAGGAGTGCTTCAGCGCGGAGAACGCGGTGCGGTGCGCTCGCTCTCCCTCGCCGTAGGTCTGCACCGCCGAGTCGTGCGCCTTGATCCAGGTCTCCTGGGCCTTCTTCGGCGATCGCTCCAGCGTGCTGGGCAGCTCCTGCCTGCCGGGCATGATCATCACCTCCACCCTGGGGATTCCCCTCCCCGTGCAGGTGAAACAGCCGCGCGGCCGGGTAACCGGGGCGCATGACCCCGCCCCAGCTGAGCATTCACAGCCCCTTGGACGGCTCCCTCGTCGGCACCCTGCCCGCTGCCGACCCCCAGCAGGTCGCCGAGGCGGTCGCCGCGGCCCGCACCGCCCAGCACGCCTGGGCCCGCACCAGCCCGGCCGAACGCGGCGCCGCGCTGCACACCGCGGCCGCGGCCCTGCGCGCCCGCGCGGAAGATCTGGCCGCCGTGCAGCGCGCCGAGACCGGCCGCCCGCTGGAGCAGGCCCTCGGCGGTATCGAGGCCGGGGCCGCCACGCTGGTGCAGTACGCCGAACTGGGCCCGCTGCGCGGCGGCCGCACCCTGCTGGGGCAGTGGGGCGCCACCGACTTCACCGTGCCCGAGCCCCGCGGCGTGCTGTTGGCCCTGACCCCGTGGAACGACCCGGTCGCGGTGGCCTGCGGCCTGCTCGGCGCGGGCCTGGCCACCGGCAACGCGGTGCTGCACAAGCCCAGCGAACGCTGCCCGCACAGCGGCGCCCTGCTCGGCGACATCCTCGCCGACTGCCTGCCCGCCGGCGTGCTGACCACGGTGGTCGGTGACGCCACCACCGGCGCCGCCCTGGTGCGCGCCGGGGTCGACGTCATCGCCCACGTCGGCGGCACCGCCGCGGGCCGGGTGATCGCCCGCGAGGCCGCGGCCACCGGAGCCAAGGTGCTGCTGGAGAACGGCGGCAACGACGCGCTGATCGTGGACCGGGACGTCGACCCGGCCTGGGCCGCCGAACAGGCCGCCATCGGCGCCTTCACCAACCAGGGCCAGATCTGCACCTCGGTGGAGCGGATCTACCTGCACCGGGACCTCGCCAACCGCTTCCACGACGAGCTGGTCAAACAGGCCCAGAACTGGCCTGGTGAACAGCCCCTGGTGGACCGGCGGCACCGCGAGCACGTGCACAGCCACGTCAGCGAGGCGGTCAACGCCGGGGCCACCCTGCTCACCGGCGGTGAGCTGCCCGAGGGACCCGGCGCGTTCTACCCGGCCACCGTGCTCACCGGCTGCGCCGACGAGCTCGCGGTGCTCACCGAGGAGACCTTCGGCCCCGTCGCGCCGATCCGGGTGGTGAGCAGCTTCACCGAGGCGGTGCGACTTGCCGCCGGCGACCGCTACGGCCTGGCCGCCACCGTGCTCACCGCGGACATGGCCAACGCCCAGCTGGCCTGGCGGGAGCTGCCGGTCGGCACGGTGAAGGTGAACGCGGTCTTCGGCGGCGCGCCCGGCGGGGCGGCCCAGCCGCGCGGGGCCAGCGGCGACGGCTTCGGCTACGGACCGGAGCTGCTGGACGAGCTGGTCACCATGAAGGTCGTGCACACCGAGCCCGCGCGGCTGGGGTGAGCGTCAGCCCGCCGGGATGGGCGTCACCCGCAGCGCGTTGGCCACCGCGACCAGGTTGGCCGCCATGGTGCGCGCGGTGTTGTGCGACCACTGGTGGCCTTCCTCGGTGTCCGAATAGGACGGTCCAGGACCGGGTCCGCGGTTCCAGTAGGTCCAGGCCTGGCCGGGGATGGTGTAGCCGATGTCGGCCAGCCCGCCGCTGATCTCGCTGATCACGTGGTGCGCGCCGTCCTCGTTGCCGGTCACCACCACCCCGGCCACCCGGTTGTAGGCCACCGGCCGTTCCTGGTCGTCGGTCTCGGAGATCATGGCGTCCATCCGCTCCAGCACCCGCTGCGCGATGCTGGAGGGGCGGCCCACCCAGGTCGGGGTGGCCATCACCAGGATGTCGGCGGCCAGCAGCTTGTCGTGGATGCCCGGCCACTCGTCGTCGCCGCCCATGTCGGTCTTGACGCCGGGGGAGACGCGGTGGTCGACCACCCGCACCACCTCGACCTCGACGCCCCGCTCCCGCAGCGCGCTGACCACCACGTTCGCCAGCAGTTCGGTGTTGGAGGTATCCGGTGACTTCTTCAGGGTGCAGTTGAGGACAAGAGCTCGCATGCGGCCGGAGTACCCTCCCTGACCGGGGCAAACCTGGATTTGCCCATGCAAGAACCGGGTACTGACCTGGCATGAGCGTGCCGGAGGCTGATCCCGAGGAGCGGTTGGACCGCAACCTCAACGAGCTTCTCCAGGAGCTACGCGTGGCCCAGGCCGGCGTGCAGATCCTGTTCGGGTTCCTGCTGTCGATCACTTTCACCGAGCGTTACACCGAGGTCAGCACCGAGATCCGGATCACCCATCTGGTCACCATCCTGTTCGCCGGGGCCGCGGTCGCTTTACTGACCGCACCCGCCGCCTGGCACCGGCTGCTGTTCCGGCGCGGCAAGCGAGAGCGGATCATCAGCTCCGCCAACAGGTTCACCGTGCTCGGCCTGGCCGCGCTGGCGATCGCGCTGACCGGCACGGTGCTCCTGCTCGGCGAGATGATCATGGGCGGCTGGGCCGGTATCGCACTCGGCGTGGCCGCCGCGATCGGCTTCGGCTCCCTGTGGTTCCTGATCCCGCTGCGGCACCGCTGATCACCGCGCGGTCACCCGAAAGGTCTTCAGCTCCGGATCGGCGGAGTCCGGGATGTACATGCCCGCGTCCAGCCCGGTGCGCAGGTAGTCCACCACGTCCTGGGTGATCCGCTCGCCCGGCAGCACTGCGGGCACACCGGGCGGGTACGGGCTGATCGTCTCCGCGGCGATCCGCCCGGCCGCTTTCTCCGCGGGCACGTCCTCGCACGGCCCGAAGAAGGCGTCCCTGGGCAGCTGCACCTGTTCCAGCTCCAGCTCACCCGGCGCGGGCAGGTCGATCGGCTTGGCCCTTGGCAGGTCCTCGCTGGCCTCCACCAGCGCCCGCACCGAGGAGACCAGGATGTCCGCGCTGCGCTCGTCGTCGGCCACGGTCAGCTGCGCGGCGAAGCGGCGGTGGTCGGCCAGCCCGACCTCCACGTTCCGGTTCTCCCGCAACCACTCCGAGGCGGTGTAGCCGCTGATGCCCAGCTCCCGCAGGTCGATGACCAGCTTGAGCGGGTCCTGGTCGTCGGCGCGGCCGGGGCCGACGAACTCCGCGCGGCCCATCACCCGCACCCCGCGCAACGCCTCCAGCCGTTTCCTGGTCTCGGCGGAGAGCGTGATCACCTTGTCCAGCAAGGCGTGCCCGTGCTCGGCCATCTGCCGCCGCCAGCCGTCCAGGCCACCGAAGATCAGCGCCGACGGGCTGGTCGTGTTCAGCAGGTCCGCCCGCGCGGCCAGGACCTTCGGGTCCACCCGGTCGCCCTGCAGGTGGTACACCGAGCCCTGTTCCAGCCCGGCGCCCATCTTGTGCACGCTGGTCACGCACAGGTCCGCGCCCGCGTCCATCGCCCAGCTGGGCAGGCCGGGGTGGAAGGGCAGGTGCGCGCCCCAGGCCTCGTCCACGATCAGCGGCTTGCCGTGCTCGTGGCACAGGTCCGCGGTCTCCTTGATCGCCGCGCAGGTGCCGTAGTCGGTCGGGGTGATCAGCAGCAGGCCCTTGGCATCCGGGGCCTGGCCAAAGGCTTCGGCCACCGCCTCCGGGCCGGGCGGGTGCGCCAGCTGCCACTCCGGGTCCCAGCGCGGGTGCACCCACACCGGGCGCACCCCGCTGATGATCAGCCCGGCGATCACCGACTTGTGCGCGTTGCGCGAGATCAGCAGCTGCTCGCCGGGACCGGCCACGGTGATGATGCAGGCCTTGACCGACAGCGAGCTGCCGCAGGTGGAGAAGTAGGCCAGGTCGGCGTCCACCGCATCGGCCATCAGCTCCTCGGCCTGGGTGAGGATCTCCTGGCTCATCCGCCGGTCGTCGATGCCGTTCATCATGATGATGTCGGCGGCGAAGAGGTCCCGGCCCATCACCTCCAGGACCCGGGGATCCACGCCCCTGCCCTGTTTGTGGCCGGGCGGGATGAAGGTCATCGGGTTGCGCTCCCGGTGGGCGGCCATCGCCTCCAGGACCGGCGCGCGGGAGTGGTCCGGCTTGCTCATCGCACCGCCTTCGGGGCCAGCAGCGCGCCCAGGGCGATCATGCCCAGCCCCAGGCCCAGGTGCAGCCAGTCGTCGGCGGTGTTGAGCGGCACGAAGTTCAGCGGGCTGTCCTTGTCCACCACCAGCCCGTAGACCCACAGCGCCAGGTAGACCACCCCACCGCCGATGAGGAAGCCGCGCGCGCCACCGGGGGTGCGGGCCAGCAGCAGCCCGGCCACGCCGAAGATCAGGTGCACGATGTTGTGCAGCACCGAGACCGCGAACACGCCCAGCAGCAACGCCTGCGAGTGGTGACCCGCCACCAGCAGGTCGTCGAAGTTGGTGGTCACCCCCGGGACGAAGCCGAGCACGCCGACGGCCACGAACACGATCGCCACCAGCACCGCCGCGGCCTGTACCGCGGTGCGCACCGGCCGGCTGGTCACCGCTTGAGCCATGGTTGTCACCTCATGAGGGAGATTGCGCCAATGGCTCCGGCTACCCGGTGCCGCCTGCGGCAAACGGCGGTTGAAGGCACCCGAGTAGGGGAATCCGAGGCCATGAGCGAGCACGCCGGCGCGGTCATGCCCAGCGAGGCGGACAAGCGCCCCTCCTTCTTCGACCGGTTCGCGACCAAGGTCAACACCTTCGTCTCGCGGGCCTGGTTCTTCGCGCTGTGCCTGGCCATGGTGGTCATCTGGGCTCCGTCGTACTTCCTCTTCGAGTCCGAGGACACCTGGCAGCTGGTGATCAACACTCTGACCACGATCGTCACCTTCCTGCTGGTGGCCCTGCTGCAGAACACCCAGACCCGCTCCGATGAGGCCACCCAGCAGAAGCTCAACGCGATCGCCGACGCCCTCTCCGACCTGATGAACCGGCAGGACCAGGCGGACGATGCCAGGGAGTTGCGGCTCGCGGTGGGCCTGGAGAAACGGGAGAGCAGCTGAGATGGCCAAATACCCTGGCGCCAACCCACCCGGGGACGCCGGACTCGACGAACTGCGCACCGCGGTGCAGGGTTGCCGCGGCTGCGACCTCTACCGTGATGCCACGCAGGCCGTCTTCGGCGACGGCCCCGAGAACGGCCGGGTGATGTTCATCGGCGAACAGCCCGGCGACCAGGAGGACAAGGCCGGCGAACCCTTCGTCGGACCGGCGGGCCGCCTGCTGGACAAGGCACTCGTGGAGGCCGGGATCGACCGCGCCACGGCCTATGTCACCAACGCGGTCAAGCACTTCAAGTTCCAGCGCGACGCCCGGGGCAAGCGCCGCATCCACCAGAAGCCCAACCGTTCCGAGGTGGTGGCCTGCCGCCCCTGGCTGGTGGCCGAGCTGGGCGCGGTGCGGCCGGACCTGGTGGTGTGCCTGGGTGCCACCGCCGCCCAGTCGGTCCTGGGTGCGGCGTTCCGGCTCACCGCGCATCGAGGGGAGCTGCTCGAACTACCCGAGGAGTTCCCGCTTCCGGCGCGGGTTCTGGCTACCCAGCACCCCTCCGCGGTACTGCGCGCGCCCGACCGCGAGGCCGCCTACGCCGCACTGGTGCAGGACCTGAAGGTGGCCGCGGCCGCGCTCAGCCGCGCCGGGTGAGGGCGAAGCGCAGCGCGAAGTGGTCCAGCACGCTGGGCAGCCGGCGCCCCGGCCGCAGGTGCGCCCTGGTCAGCAGCCCGATCTCGTGCTCACGGCGCAGGGTGGCCAGCACCTGGGTGGTCAGCAGCAGCACCAGGTTGCGGCCGGGGCAGACCGCGGGGCCGTCGCTGAAGGGCACCAGCGCGCCGTGGAAGTGCGCGGTGCCGTCCTGCCAGATCTCCGGGGTGAACCCGGCCGGATTGCGGTGCAGGTAGGGCGCGAACAGGATGACCGTGGCGCCCTGGGGGATCTCGTGCCCGCCCAGCGTGGTGTCCACTGTGGACTCGCGCAGGATCAGCGGGGTGGTCGGCCACAGCCGCAGCGACTCCTGCACGCAGCCGCGCAGGTAGGGCAGCTCCCAGAAGCTGTCCGGGGTGGACCCGGCGGACTCGGCCAGCGCCTTGGTCTCCTGCTCCGGGTGGGTGGCCAGCAGCGCCAGGGTGCGGAAGACCGCGATCCCGGCCGCGTCGAAGGCGAACAGCCAGTGCGCCACCTGCGATTCCGGGTGGATGTCCGGGCCCGGGTGGTTCTCCGCGATCCGCGCGGCCAGGCTGCCCGGCTGGGCCCGGTCGATCACGCCGCGCAGGTGCCGCAGGAACATCTCCCGGTGCTTGGTCTCCCTGGGGTGCAGCCAGCCCCAGTTCCCGGCCCGGCGCAACGCGAAGAGCCGGTCGGTGAGCAGGTCGTCCCCGGCGGCGCCGGTGCCCAGCACCACCTGGCGGACCAGTCGCCACCACTGCCGGGTGAAGGCGGGCCAGTCCAGTTCCGGCTGGGCCAGCAGGGGTTTCACCGTCTGCGCCACGATCGCGCTGAAGTCGGCGGCCTGCGGGTGCACCGGATGGGGCGTGGCCAGCACGTCCTCGGTGAACTCCCGCCGGTGCGCCCGCTGCTCGGCCGGGGAGATCAGCAGGCCCTCGGGCTGGAACTGTCCGAGCGCGTGCCGCTTCTCCAGGCTGGCCGGGCTGAACGGCTCGGGGGAGCGGGCCAGCGCCTCGTGCGCGTCGGAGGAGTCCAGTGGCAGCACCAGGTCCCGGCCCGGCAGGCGCAGCCGCAGTGGCGCGTCGCCGTAGCGCTCGCGCAACCGGGTCAGCAGCCGCACCGCCCGCCGGTCCAGGTCCAGGCGCTGCGCCCAGGCCGCCGCACGCGGGCGGCGGATCACCGCGCCGCGCACCAGGATGGGCACCAGCACGTTGGCGACCACCTTGGCAGTGTCCACAGTGGATAGTCGGCTCAGTGAGCGCTTCTCGGTGGTGGTCAACGCTTCCCCCGCGCCATGCCCTCGTCGGCGGCCTCCAGGATGATCCGCTGGGAGCGGCGGCCGGTGGCCAGCAGCCAGCCCCATTCGGCCAGCACCGCGATCCGGTTGCGCCAGCCCACCAGGAAGGCCAGGTGCACCGCGAGCCAGGCCGCCTTGCCGATCAGCCCGCGCAGCTTCAGCCCGCGCACATCGGCCACGGCGTCGCCGGGGGAGACGGTGGCCATGGTGCCGCGGTCCCGGTAGCGGAACGCCGGCGGCGGGGTCCGCTCACCCAGCCTGGCCTTGATCACCTCGCCGACGTGCTCGCCCTGCTGGATCGCGGGCGCGGCCAGCCCCGGCAGGTCGTCCAGGTTGGCCAGGTCGCCGACGGCGAAGAGCTCGGGGTGGCCGGGCAGCGAGCAGTCCGGCCGCACCTTGATCTTGCCCTTCTTGTCCGTCTCCACCCCGGTGGCCTTGGCCAGCTGGTCGGCGAAGGCCGCGGGTTTCACCCCGGCCGCCCAGATCACCGTGCGCGCGGCCAGCCGGGACTCGCTCTTGTCCTTGGCGCGCAACAACACGCCCTCCTGGTCCACGTCGGCGACCATCTTGCTGAGCAGGACCTCCACGCCGAGCTTGCCCAGCGTCTTGCGGGTGTGCGCGCGCAGCGGCTCGGCGAAGGGCGGCAGCACGGTGTCCACCGCGTCGATCAGCACCACCCTGGCCGAGGCCGGGTCGATGTCGCGGAACTGGTTGCGCAGGCTGCGCCGGGCCATCGCGGCGACCTGTCCGGCCAGCTCCACCCCGGTCGGCCCGGCGCCGACGATCGCGATGGTCAGCCAGCGCGCCCGCTCGGCCGGGTCCTGGGCGTTGGCCGCGTTCTCGAAGGCGGTGAGCAGCCGGGAGCGCAGCCGCACCGCGTCGGAGAGGGTCTTCATCGGCAGCGCCACCTCCCGCCACTCCTCGTGGCCGAAGTAGCTGTCCGCGGACCCGGCGGCGACCACGAGACTGTCGTAGGCCACCACCTCCTGGCGGCGGTCCGGCAGCTCCACGGTCACCGTGCGGGCCTGCGCGTCCAGCTCGGTCGCGGTGCCCAGCACCACCCTGGCGTTGCGCTGGGAGCGGAGCACGTCCCGCAGCGCGGGTGCGATGTCGCCGGGGGAGAGCAGCGCGGTGGCCACCTGGTAGAGCAGCGGCTGGAACAGGTGGTGGTTCATCCGGTCGATGAGGATGACGTCCACATCGGACTTGCGCAGCGTCCGTGCCGCGGCCAGCCCGCCGAAGCCTCCGCCGACGATGACGACTCGATGTCTGGTGGCAGTCACCCGCCCCGGATACCCAGCCGCCGCCGGCTTCACCCGTCCCCGAGGTCCACCTTCGGCAGCGGCCGCACCGCCGGGCCCTGGATGACCGAGCCGTCCAGGGCGAACCGGGAGCCGTGGCACGGGCAGTCCCAGGTCTGCTCGCCGTCGTTGAAGGCCACCAGGCAGCCCAGGTGAGTGCAGCGCGCGCCCAGGGCGCACAGCTCACCGCCGGGCTTGCGGTAGGCGGCCACCGCCTTGGTGCCGACCGTGGTCACCACGGCCTGCCCCTCGGCCAGCTGATCCACCCCGCCCGCGGTCGCGGCGGCGAACCGGTCGCCGACCATCCGGGCGGCCACGTGCGCGTTGGTCTTGACGAACTTCGGCGCGGACTGGGCCAGGGTGGTGCGCAGCGGGTCGAACAGCGAGGCGTGCGGGTTGGCCACCCCGGAGATCAGGTCGCGCAGGATCAGCCCGGCCAGGGTCCCGTTGGTCATGCCCCAGTGCCCGAACCCGGTGGCCACCCACACCTTCTTGGTGAACGGGTGGAACCGGCCGATGTAGGGCAGACCGTCCGGAGTGGACAGGTCGTGCGCCATCCACCGGTAGCGGATCTCGGTGAGCCCCAGCCGTTCCCGCGCCCACCCGGCCAGCCGCTCGAACCGCTCCGCGGTGTTGTCCCCCTCGTCGACCAGGTGGCCCTCACCGCCGACGATGAGCAGCTCCCCGCCGCCGGGCAGCGGCGCGGTGCGCACCGAGTGCCCGGAGTCCACATCCAGGTACATCCCCGGCGGGCCCTCGCCCGGTCCGGCCACCACCAGGTCCCGGCGCGGTTGCAGCCTCGGGAAGAACGCGCCCCGGTCGAAGATCGGGTAGTGCGTGGCCACCACCACGTGCTCGGCCCTGATCCGGCCCTCGGTGGTGGTCACCACGCACGGGTCGCCCTCGGTCAGCGCCAGCGCCCGCACCCCGGTGTGCACCGAGCAGCCGTCGCCGGGCAGCAGCGCGGCCAGCCCGAGTAGCCACCGCCTCGGGTGGAACTTGGCCTGGTCGGCCAGCCGCACCGCGCCGGCCACCGGGAACGGCAGGTCGGTGTCCTCGGCGAAGGCCGCGGGCAGCCCGGCCGCGGCCGCCGCCTCGGCCTCCGCGCGCAGCGTCGCCACACTGCCCGGCTGCTCGGTGTAGAGCACGTTGGCGCAGCGGGTGAGCTCGCAGTCGATGCCCAGCCGCGCCGAGGTGGCCGCCAGCCACTCCAGCGCCGCGGTCTGCGCGCGGGCGTGCGCGGTCGCGGTCCCGGCGTTGAAGGACCGGCGCAGCCGCTGGTGGATCGGCCCGTGCTGCACGGTCACCTTGGCCGTGGTGTGCCCGGTGACTCCCGCGGCCAGGTCTCCGGCCTCGATGAGCGCGACCCGTAGGCCCAGCTGCTTGAGCAGGTAGGCGGTCGTGGTCCCGGCGATCCCGGCGCCGAGCACCACCACGTCGGTCTGCTCGGGCAGCTCAGGGCGGTCGGCGACGGCCGCCGGGGTGCTGGAGATCCAGTAGGAGACGTTGGCCATGGCCCCCAGATACCCGCCTGCGGGCAGGGCAACCAGGTCAGTGCGCCGCGGCGGGTTCGCTCACCCGTCCGGCGCCCGCGGTCAACGCCCGGCCCGCGGCCATCCGGTCCATGCCCAGCGGCCAGCTGGACAGCAGCACCACCGCGTACTGCCGGTCGCCGCCGACCAGGCCGGTGCTGTGCAGCACGGTGCGCTCGCCGCTGCTGCCCCAGCCCTGCTTGATCGCCCACCGGCTGCCCGGCAGCCCGTCCGGGATGCCGAAGTGCTGGTCGAACCCGTCCGCGGCGGCCCGCGGCGCCTCGGCCATCGCCGAGGTCAGCAACCGGCGGCGGTCCTTGGTCTCCGCGGCCGAGATGTGCCGGTAGACCAGCGCCACGTCGTGCGCGGTGACCTGGGTGTCGCCCCACTGCCCGGCCCGCTCCGGCGGCCGCACCCCGCCCAGCTTGAGCTTGCCCGCGACCCGCTTGACGATCTCCGGCCCGCCGTGGGCCGTCCACAGCGCGCTGGCCGTGGCGTCGTCGCTGACCGAGAGCATCCGCTGCACCCGGTCCTCGGCCTGTTCGCCCTGCCGGTCCAGCGCGTCGAGCGCGATCAGCAGCTTGACCACCGAGGCCGCGGCGAACCGCTGCTGGGAGTTCACCCCGGCCACCACCCGGCAGGCGGACAGGTCGAGCACCTCGTAGCCGACCGTGGCGCCCTTGGCCGAGGCCGCCACCGCCGCCTGCACCGCCGCGGCCGAACCGCTGGCCGCCTTGGGCGCGACCAGCGGCCCGGCGCAGTCGGTGCGCCACGGGTCCCGGCCGAAGGAGGTGGTCAGCACCACCGTCGTCGCCACGACGGCGACCAGCCCCAACGGCAGCCATAGTCGTACTCGCATGCCCGAATGACGCCGATCGGGTGAGGGTGGTTGCAGTGTGAAACCACAGGGTTCCTGAAGCGACCACCCTCGGTGCCCGTTCAGGCGGCCGCGCGCTCACCTGCCGGGCGGCGACGGCGCGAGGCGTCCAGCGACGGCGGCTGCCAGGCCCCGTCCGCCCGGTACAGGTCGGTGCCCGGCGGCACGATCTCGTCGATCCGGTCCAGCGTCGCGTCGTCCAGCTCCAGCTCGACCCCGGCCAGCAGCGAGGTCAGCTGCTCCATGGTGCGCGGCCCGATGATCACCGAGGTCACCGCGGGGTGCGCGGCCGGGAAGGCTACCGCCAGCTGCGCCAGCGGCACCCCGAGGTCCGCGGCCAGCTCGGTCAGCTTCTCCAGCGCGTCGAACTTGGCCGCGTTCTCCGGCAGCGAGGCGTCGAAGCGGAACGGGGTCAGCGCGGGCCGCCCGGTGGTCAGGTCCACCGGCTGGTCCTTGCGGACCTTGCCGGAGAGGAAGCCGTTGGCCAGCGGGCTGTAGGTCAGCGTGCCCATGCCGTAGCGCTGCGCGGTGGGCAGCTGGTGGGTCTCCACGCCGCGGGCGAGCAGGTTGTAGGGCGGCTGCTCGGTGCGGAAGCGGTACAGGCCCCGGCGCTCGGCCACGTGGTGGGCCTCGGCGATGTCCTGGGCGGGGAAGGAGGAGCAGCCGATGGCGCGCACCTTGCCCTGGCGGACCAGGTCGGTCAGCGCGGCCAGGGTCTCCTCGATGTCGGTGGTGTGGTCGGGCCGGTGCACCTGGTAGAGGTCGATCCAGTCGGTGCGCAGCCGCCGCAGGCTGTCCTCCACCGCGCGGGTGATCCAGCGCCGGGAGTTGCCGCCCCGGTTGGGCCCCTCGCCCATCGGGAAGTGCACCTTGGTCGCCAGCACCACCTCATCGCGACGGCCTTCGAGGGCCTTGCCGACGATCTCCTCGGACTCGCCCCTGGAGTACATGTCGGCGGTGTCGACGAAGTTGATGCCCGCGTCCAGCGCGGTGTGGATGATCCGGGCGCTGTCCTCGTGGTCGGTGTTGCCGACCATGCCGAACATCATCGCGCCCAGGCAGTGGACGCTGACCTCGATCCCGGTGCCGCCAAGCGTGCGGTAACGCATAAGTCCTGCTCCCCAGTAGTGGTGATCTTCGGGGCGGACCCTAGGTGCTGGAGCGAACTCCAGGTCAAGCCCTCATGATACGTTTGCCTGAGTCAATTACTTAGTAGACTGGGGCAACGATGACCACGACGCAGCGGATCGCCGCCATCCGGGCCTTCACCCGGTGCTACACGGCTCAGCTGGGCGTGCTGGACGAGGGCCTGCTGCGCACCCCGTACACCCTCACCGAGGCCAGGGTGCTCTTCGAGCTGGGTCAGCAGGAGGCCACCGACGTCGCCGACCTGCGCCGCGACCTGGGCCTGGACGCCGGCTACCTGAGCCGGATCGTGGCCCGCTTCGCCGCCGACGGGCTGCTGGTCAAGGAGAAGTCCCCGGCCGACGCCCGCCGCCAGGTGCTCCGCCTGACCGAACGCGGCCGCGCCGTGCACACCGACCTGGACACCCGCTCCGCCGACCAGGTCCGCGACCTGCTCGCCACCCTCGCCGAACCCGACCAGCGCCGCCTGACTGAAGCGATGAACACCATCCGCGCGGTCCTCGAACCCACCCGCTCCCGCCCGCCCACAGTGGTCCTGCGCCCCCCGAACCCCGGCGACTACGGCTGGGTCATCAACCGCAACGCGGTCCGCTACGCCGAACAGTTCGGCTGGGACCACACCTACGAGACCCTGGTCGCCAGGATCGTCGCCGACTACGCCGGAAACCACGACCCGGCAAGGGAATCCGCCTGGATCGCCGAGGTCGACGGTGAAGCGGTCGGCTGCGTCTTCTGCGTCGCCGAGAACGCCGAAACGGCCCGCCTGCGCCTCCTGCTGGTCGAACCCTCCGCCCGCGGCCTGGGCATCGGCTCCCGCCTGGTCGAGGAATGCCTGCGCTTCGCCGAACGAGCGGGCTACTCGTCAATCACCTTGTGGACCAACGACATCCTCACCGCCGCCCGCAAGATCTACCAGGCCGCGGGCTTCGAACTGGTCGCCGAAGAACCCCACTACAGCTTCGGCAAGGACCTCATCGGCCAAACCTGGAGCCGCCCCCTGCCGGTCCGCGCGCCTACCCTGCCAAGGTGAGCGCCCCGGACATCCACCCCGCCGACCCCAGCCAGGCCGACGAGTTGACCGCCCTGATGCACAACTCCTCGGCCTACCAAGGCGAGTACGCCTCAATCCTGCACGGCTACCGGCTCACCCCAGCAGACCTGACCACCGCACCCACCTTCGTCGCCCGCCGCGGCACCGAACCCCTGGGCTTCTACCGCCTGATCCCAGACCCACCGGAGCTCGACCTGCTCTTCGTCGCCGACCACGCGCAAGGCCTCGGCCTGGGCAGACACCTGATCCGGCACATGCTGGCGGTGGCGGGGGAGCGGGGCCTGGCCGCGGTGCGCATCGTCTCCCACCCGCCGGCCGCCGACTTCTACCGTCGCCAAGGCGCACAACAGGTCCAGCTGCTGCCACCAAGCCCGCCCCGGGTCACCTGGACCCGCCCGGAGTTCCGGCTGCCGGTCCCCGCGCCAGGAAACTCAGCAGCCCCACCAGGATCAGCACCCCACCGCTGACGGCGTAGAGGATCAGGAAGGGAATCAGACCCACCACCACCTGGACTGCCCCGACCAGCAGACAAAGCCCACCGAGCAGCCAGGTGTGCCGCGCGGCCAGCGGCAGAAAGGCCAGCAACGCGACCGCGAGGAAGAACGGGCTGGCCGGACCAATGGCGAGGGACATCAACACGCCAACGGTCATCGACACCACGATCGCCAGCCCGGTCAGCCGCCACAGCCAGCGCGGCGGACTCAGCGCGAGCACTCCACCGGTTCGGCAGGCGAGCACGTCCATGATGACCCCCAGGGTTGAGCGGATGCTCAATTCTAAGCACAAGTTGAGCAAATGCTCAAAGCGGTGGAGTCAGCGCCATCGCGCCAACCGGCAGCCCGCCCACCAGGCAGTCGCCGGGTTGAGTCCCCCGGCCCTCGCCGCCCGTCCTCCCATCACCAGCCCGCGGCCCGGCCATCCCGCAGCCTCGCCACTGTCCCGCAGCCCGGCCGCCCCGTGGCCTCGCAGCTCGATCGGCTTGCCGTCCAGCCGCCCCGTTACCTCGCAGCTCGACCGTCCCGCCGCCCGGCCGCCTCGTGGCTTCGTGGTCTCGTGGCTCGACTGTCCGCCGTCTGGCCGCCCCGTGGCCTCGCAGCTCGACCGTCCTGCCGTCGGCCGCCCCGTCGCCTCGCCGCCGGTCGCCCTTCGTCGCCCCGTCGCCTCGCCGCTGGTGGCCCTTCGCCGCCGCGTTGCCGCGCGGCCCGCTCGCTTGGCCGCCCGCCCTGTCGCCGTCTCGCGCCGCTGCCCCGAAGTCGCCCCACCCGCGCGGGCCGCCCGGCCGCCGTTGTGTGGCTGCTTGGTCGCTCTGCCGCGGTGTTGGCCTCAGCCTGTGATTCGCTGGGCCGCCAGCCGCCCGGAGATCAGCACCGGCGGAATCCCCACCCCCGGTGTGGTGCCCGCCCCAGCCAGCACCACGTTCGCGAACGCCCGGGGCAGGTTTCCCGGCCGGAACGGGCCGGTCTGCGCGAAGGTGTGCGCCAGCGCGAACGGGGTGCCCGCGGACAGGCCCTGCCGCGCCCAGTCCGCCGGGGTCACCAGAGACAGCCGGGTCACCGCGGCCTGGTCGGGCAGCAGGCCGCGTTTGGCCAGCACGGTCACGATCTCCTCGGCGTAGCGCGGGCCCAGCCGGTCCCAGTCCAGTGGTGCGGCGGCCAGGTTCGGGCACGGGGCGAGCAGGTAGTGGCCGGTCCGGCCGGGTGGCGCGAGGGTGGGGTCGGTGAGCGAGGGGGTGGTCAGCAGCAGGGACGGGTCGGACATCAACTGCCCGCGGTCGGTGATCTCGGCGAAGGTCTGCTCCCACGCCTCGCCGAAGCTGATCGTGTGGTGCGCGAGGTCCGGGGAGGTCTTCTCGGCGGACAGGTGCACCACCATCGCCGAGGGGGACCATCGCAGCGGGACCGGTCGCCGGGGGCGGTGGCCGAGCAGTTCGTAGGTCTCGGCGAGGTCGGTGGTCAGCACCACCGCGTCACAGGTGATCCGGTCGGTGGCGGTGTGCGCGGCCAGCACCCGGCCCGCCCTGCCTTCCAGGGACTCCACGGTCTCGCCGTAGCGGAACCGCACCCCGGCGGCCTCGGCGGCCTCGGCCATCGCCTGGGGCAGGGCCCGCATACCGCCGCGCGGGAACCACACCCCGGCCACGGTGTCCATGTAGGCGATCACCGCGTAGGCGGCCAGCGCCCGCTGCGGCGGCACCCCGGCGTAGAGCGACTGGAAGGAGAACACCCGTTGCAGTCGCGGATCCCGGATGAACTTGCCCACCGCCGGGCCCAGCCTGCCGAACCCGCCCAGTGCCACCAGCTTCGCCAGCGAGGAGCCGACCAGGTCCAGCGGCGAGTCGAAGTTCGCGCCGATGAACCGGTCCCGCTCCACCGCGTACATCCGGCCCAGCCACTCCCGCAGCCGCAGGTACCCCTGCGCCTCCGCAGGACCGGCGAACCGCCGCACCTCCTCGGCCATCGCCTCGGCCCCGGTGTGCACGTCCACGCTGCTGCCGTCGGCGAACCGCGCCCGGTAGGCCGGATGCAGCGGCAACAGCTCCAGCCGTCGCTCCAGCGAGTCCCCGACCGCGTGCAACGCCTCCTCGACCAGTTCCGGCATGGTCAGCACGGTCGGCCCGGTGTCCAGCCGGAACCCGTCCACGTCCAGCCGTCCGGCCCGGCCGCCCGGGTGCGGCTCGCGCTCCACCACGGTCACCTCGCGGCCGCTGCCCCGCAGGTGCAACGCCGCCGACAACCCGGCCAACCCACCGCCGACGACCAGGACGTGGTCGCTCCGTCCGGTCACCCGCCGCATGGTCCGCGCTCCGTTCGCCTCACCCGCCCGCCACCACCCGATCAGTGGTCGCGTCCGGTCAGCACCCTGGCCAACGTACCCAGTTGCCCGGACGGGCCCGCACCAAGGTCCGCCGCGGCCAGCGCCGCCAGCGCGGCCGCGGTGTGCTCGGTGATCATCCGCTCCACCGCCGCCACCGCGCCGACCTCGGTCAGCGCCAGCCGAACCCGGTCCACAGTGGACTCATCCACCACGGCATTCCCGCCCCCGGCAAGGATTCCGCCCAGCAGCTCGGCAATCGCCGTCCGCCCGGCCCGCTCGGCCAGCTGCGCGCCCAGCACCAGCAGCGGAGTGCGCTTGCCCTCCCGCAGGTCGTCCCCGACCGGCTTGCCGGTGACCGCCGGATCGCCGAAGACCCCCAGCAGGTCATCACGCAGCTGGAAGGCCACCCCCAGCGAACGCCCGAACGCCCGCAGCTGCCGCACCATCGGCGCGGGCGCCCCGGCCAGCTCGGCGCCCAGTTGCAACGGCCGCTCGATGGTGTAGCTCGCCGTCTTCAACCGCGCCACCCGCAACAGCGCGGGCAACGAGTCCTCGCCCTTGGCATGGGCCCGCAGGTCCAGGTACTGACCGGCCACCATCTCGCTGCGCATCGCCTGCCACGGCTGCCAGGCCCGCCGCAACATGTCATGGCTGACCCCTGAGCTGACCAGCGCGTCATCGGCCCAGGCCAGCGCCAGGTCCCCGATCAGGATCCCCACGCCGTCGCCGAAGCGCTCCGCGGAGCCCGACCACCCGGCCGACCGGTGCCGCCCCGCGAACACCACGTGCGCCGCGGGCCGCCCACGCCGGGTGGAGGACCGGTCCATCACATCGTCGTGCACCAGCGCGCTGCACTGCAGCAGCTCCAGCGCCACCAGCGCCCGCACCACCGAGTCGGCGCGTTCCCCAGCCGGGTCGCCACCGGCGGCCCGCCAGCCCCACCAGGCGAAGGCGGGCCGGATCCGCTTGCCCCCGGCCAGCGCCAGCTCGGTCAGGGCCCGCACCAGCGCCGGATCGACACCACCGCGCACATCGCTGTCCCCGCGCGCTTGGAGGAACTCCTCGATGGCCGGCTCCAGCCCGGCCTCGGTCAGCTCCGCAGCGAACACCACCTGTTCGACAGGCAAGTCCCCCTCCTCCGCTCGCCGCGTCTCCCGCCTGGCGACGCTAGCCGCCGCCTCCGGAACGCGCATCCGCGAACGGCGCTGACCTGCGGCGACGCCAAGACTGCCGGTCGCCGCCGCGCACCCGGGCGAAGGCAGCCCGCGCCCTCGGGATGTAGCGGAGCCGGTACGGCAGCAACGGCCAGAGCCGGGCTACCACTGCCGCGAACCGGCGAAACCGGCGTTCGTCCACCGGCCGCCAGGACGCGCCGATCTTGGCCCGCACCACCGGCGGCAGCAGCGCCCTGGTGAGGAACCACAGCACCCGGCCGACCAGTGGCGCGACCAACCGCCACAACGGCGCGGGCAGCCACGGCTGCGGCATCGTCTCCGGCCGCTCCACGAACCCCAGCAGAGCCCGCGCCGCCGGAGTCAGCTCCAGCTGCTCGGCGCACACCCGGTCGAAGTAGGCCTGGAACTCCGCCCAGTCCTTCGGCACCGGACGATCGCTCACCCCGTAGCGCCGATAGGTCAGCAGGGACTCCGCGTACAGCTGCTCCCGCTCCGCCTCGGTCAACGGCCGGTCGAAGACCTCCGCGGTCTGGAGCACCACGTCGAGCATGGTCGCGTGCGCCCAGAACCACACCTCGGGATCCAGCGCGTGGTACCGCCGCCCCTGCTCGTCGTGGCCGGTGATGCCGTGGTGCAGCTCCCGGATGCCGCGCGCGGTGTCCTCGGCGGCCGGGCCGTCGTAGACCACCCCGGCGATCTGCGGGATCGACCGCAGCGTCCGGGCCCACGGCTCGGTGTAGAACGCCGAGTGCTGCACCACGCCGGCGCCCAGTGCCGGGAACATCAGCTCCAGCAGGCCGACCCGCCCGAGCAGCAGCAGCGAGCGGCGGTCACCCGAGTAACGCCAGTGCAGCGATCCGGGACCGGGTGCGGTCATGGCTGACTCCTCCAGGGGGAGCCCCCATCATCGCTCACCCGCCCCAGCGGGCGACATGGGCCGATCCGGGGTCACCGCTCGCTGTCCAGATGCGCCATCAGCGGTTCCGGATATCTGGGTCCGGCGGCGGAGTCCGCCGGCACCGCGCGCTCGATCGCCTCGAGGTCCACATCGGACAGTTCCAGGTCGAGCGCGCCCAGGGCCTCGGCCAGTCGCTCCCGGCTGCGCGCGCCCACCAGCGGCACGATGTCCTGTCCCTGGTGCGCCACCCAGGCGATGGCCACCTGCGCGGCACTGGCGCCCCTGGCCGCGGCCACCGCCGACAGCGCCTCGGCCAAACCGAGGTTGTGCCCGAGGTTCTCCGGTGCGAACCGCGGGCTGTGGCCACGGAAGTCCCCGGCCTGGATGGGCCGGTCGGCCGACCAGTGCCCGGACAGCAGACCCCTGGAGAGCACCCCGTAGGCGGTGATGCCGATGCCCAGCTCACGGCAGACCGGCAGGATCTCCGCCTCGATGCCGCGGGAGATCAGCGAGTACTCGATCTGCAGATCCACGATCGGGTGTACCGCGGCGGCCCGGCGCAGGGTCTCCGGGCCGACCTCGGACAGGCCGATGTGCCGCACGTGCCCGGCCTGGATGAGCTCGGCGATCGCGCCGATGGTGTCCTCGATCGGCACCGCGGGGTCGAGCCGGGCCGGGCGGTAGACGTCGATGTGGTCGGTGCCCAGCCGTTTCAGCGAGTAGGCGGCGAAGTTCTTCACCGCGGCCGGACGGCAGTCGAAGCCGAGCCAGCCGCCGTCGGCGTCGCGCAGCGCGCCGAACTTGACGCTGATGACCGCCTGGTCGCGGGCCCGGCCGCGCAGCGCCTCGGCGACGAGCAGCTCGTTGTCGCCCATGCCGTAGAAGTCGCCGGTGTCCAGCACGGTCACGCCCGCGTCCAGGGCGGCGCGGATGGTGGCGATGCCCTCGGTCCGGTCGGCTGGGCCGTAGAGGTCCGACATGCCCATGCAGCCCAGGCCGAGCGCGCCGACCGCCGGTCCGGTGGCGCCAAGGGGACGAGTGATCATGGTGTTGCTTCCTCCGGTCGGTTCGGCGGCGGTGGTGCCGCTGCCACGAGCCTGCCCCGCCCGCCGCGATTTGAGGAGAGGACTCCCCGTCCCGGGGACGCCCCGATCCAGGGACGGGGAGGTCCTGGATAACTGTCGGTGCGGCAGGGCAGGGTGGAGCCGTGGACCGAAACCAACTCGCCGACTTCCTCCGCCGCTGCCGGGCCCGCCTGCAACCCGCCGAGGTGGGCGGCCTCGACCTGGCCCGCCGCCGCACCCCCGGCCTGCGCCGGGAGGAGGTGGCCAGGCTCGCCTGCATCGCCACCGACACCTACGCCCGCCTTGAGCAGGGCAGAGGCCGGCATCCGACCACCCAAGTGCTGGCCGCGCTGGCCCGCGCGCTGCGCCTGACCGACGACGAACGCGACCACCTGTACCTGCTCGCCGGACACGAGCCACCTGCCCCGCCCCGCACCACCGAGCTCCGGCCGAGCATGATCCCGCTGCTCTACCGGCTGTGGGACTACCCGGCCATGGTGATCTCCGACCTGGGGGTCTGCCTGGCCCAGAACCCCCTGGCCCGCGCACTGATGGGTGATCTCGCGGCGGCGCACGGCTGGGACCGCAGCTTCCACTGGCGCTGGTTCGCCCGGCCGGAGAGCCGCGCGCTGTTCCCCGCCGAGGACCACGCGGAGCACTCCCGGGTGCAGGTCGCGGACCTGCGCGCCACCGCGGCCCGCCGGGCCGGGGACCAGGACGTGCGCGAGTTCGTCCGGGCCCTGCGCTCGGCCAGCGCGGAGTTCGCCGAGCTCTGGGACCAGCACGAGGTCGCGGTCCGGCGCTCGGACCACAAGCGGTTCCTGCACCCGGAGATGGGGCTGATCGAGACCCGCTGCGAGATCCTGCTGACCCCCGAGCACGACCAGCGGTTGCTGTTCTACGCCGCGGAGGTGGGCACCGTGAGCCACGACCGCCTGCAACTGCTCGGCATGCTGGCGTACCAGACCCCGGAGGATCAGGCCGAGGCAGAGGCCGCGCTGGCGGAGATGGAGGCGATGGACCGATATCCCCAGGAGCCGTTCCAGTCCTGACCTGGCTCCAGCACGATCAGCCCGTCACCGCTGTTGAAGGCGTTCGGCGCGCAGGTCATCGGCTCGATGGTGATGCCGGAGCGCGGCGTGCGGGCCGCCGGGGCGTAGTCGTCGGTGTAGACCTGGAGGTAGTCGTAGCCGCCGTCCATCCACAGCTCGGTGGTCGTGCCGGTGGCGTCGGCGACCCTGGCCACGGCCAGGCCCTGCTCGTCGCGGACCAGGTCGGTGAACGCGGTGTCCAGGGCGACTGAGCCGAGCGCGCGAGTGGTGCGGAAGTCCAGCGCGGTGCCCGCCACCGACTCCTTGCCGATGGGCAGCAGGCGGTTGTCGGTGGGGTAGTAGGTGGCGGCAGGGAGGGTCAGCTCGACCAGTCCGGCGGTGGCCAGGTACGGGTGGTGCGCGGCGCCGAAGGGCGCCCGGGTGTGGCCGGTGTTGGTGGCGTGCAAGGTGATCCGCACGCCCTCGGCGTCGACCTGGTGCTCGATGCGCAGGGAGAGCTGGAACGGGTAGCCGTACTGCGGCCGCTGTTCCTGGGACAGCACGACGCGGTCCTCGGTGTGCTCGACCAGTGACCACTCGGTCCAGCTGAGCAGTCCGTGCAGGGCGGTGCGCCGGTCGGGCTCGTTGATCGGGACCTGGTGCCGCACACCGTCGAAGGTGTAGGCGCCGTTGTCGATCCGGTTGGGCCACGGCACGATGGTCTTGCCCTGGTAGCTGTCGCCGAGCTCCTCGGCCGCGTGGGTGAGCAGCCGCTCGACGCCGTCGACCCGCCAGGACAGCAGGGTGGCGGCCACTCCCGCCACCACCGCGGTGTGCCGGCCGGAGCGGATCTCGTACAGGCGCCCGTTCGTCGTCATGAGACGGATTGTGTCATCCGGGCAGGCGTGGCGGCGTGGCGAGGCGCTGCCGGGCGGCCGGCGGGTCAGCCTGCCAGCTCGTCGGTGCGGGAGAGCCAGCTGCGGTAGACCGGGGCCTGGTCGGCCTTGGCCCAGTAGGCGCGGATGGCGCTGCTGACCAGGGTGTCGGCCAGTCGCGCCACCGGGCTGTCGGTGCGCACGGCCAGGATGTGGCGGAAGTCAGGGCGGGCGCCGTGGAAGGGGCGGACCGAGATGCCTTCCTCCAGCCGGAAGGTCGCCTGGGCCAGCATGACGCCCAGGCCGGTGCGGATGAATTCGCGGGCGTTGGCGCTGTCCAGTCGGTAGGCGATGCGCGGGATGAATCCGGCATTCGCGCACAGGCCGCGGAGGTATTCGGCACAGCGGATCTCCAGGCCCTGGGGGAGGATCCAGTTCTCCTCGGAAAGGTCGGCCAGGGAGATCTCGAATTCGTTTGCTAGCGAATGTCCTGTTGCGACGGCGATGAACAGCGGCTCGGTGGCGATGGTGTGCACCGCCACACCTGGCAGGCGGTCCAGCGGCATGGCCGGGTGCTCGGCAAGCACACCCAGGTCGGCGGCGCCACCCGCCAGAAGTTCCATCGCGGTCTGGCCGGAGCGTTCCTGCCGGAGGGTGATGCTGGCCTCAGGGGCCAGTTCGTACAGGCGTTCGGTGACCGGCCCCGGCAGCGGGGTCGGGTGGGCGACGATCCGGATCTGGGTGGGACCGGTGTGCAGTGGGGCGGTGTGCTGGCGGGCCTCCTGGATCAGCTCGTCCACCGAGGGGACCAGGACCCTGGCCCGTTGCACCACCAGCTCGCCCAGTGCGGTGGGGCGGGTTCCGTTGCGGTCGCGGTGGAACAGCGTGCCGCCGAAGGCCCGCTCCAGCCGCTGGAGCTGACGGGTCAGCGCCGGTTGGGTGAGGCCGAGCTGGATGGCCGCGCCACTGAGACTGCCCACCTCGCTGATCGCCCGAATCATCCGCAGATGCCGGATCTCCACGTCCATGAACCCGATGCTAGGACGCCTGGACCTGGTGCCGTAGCCGCTGATCGGTCCCCCGACTGGCCGATCCATGCCATCGGGTCATGGTCAACTGTCAGTGGCCCCGCCGGTTTGTTCAAATTCTAATGAGTTTCATGTTGTCCTCGACGACACCGGTGCGGCTGGCCACGCGGGTGCTCGAACTTGTGCTGGCGCACCAACGAAAAGCGCGCGGCGACCGATCCTGTCGGCAAGATCCGTGCCCGCGTTGCCTTTCCGCGCAATTGCCGTCGGTGCTCGACGCCATTTCCGCGAACCGGCCGATCCAGTTCGTGCTGCCCGCCTTTCCGGTCAAGTCGCCCAACCGGGAGAAGGTGCTCGGACACCTCCCGGACCTGGCCGAGGAGCTAGCGGTCACCTTCCTGGACGAGCTGTGCGCCGAGCTGGCCGAGGTGTACCCGCCGGGCGTGCGGCTGACCATCTGCTCCGACGGGCGAGTCTTCGGCGACCTGATCGGCGTGCCGGATGAGCACATCACCGCCTACCAGCACGAGATGGCCGCGTTGATCAGCGCCACCGGCGCGGACCGGCTGGCTCTGTACACATTGGACGACTACGCGCCGGGGGCCAGCCCGGTCTCGCTGCGCGACCTGCTCGACCGCGAGTACACCGAACCGCTGTCCTGCCTGCGCGCCAAGGTCCGCGCCGATCCGGACCTGCGCGCCATGTACCTCGGCCTGGTCCGGTTCCTGCTGGAGGACCGCTACGGCCCGGACTACACCGGCACCCGCGCCGCCCTGCAACGGGAGAGCAGGCACCGCGCCTACGGCGTGCTCGCCCGGAGCCGGGCCTGGGGTGAGCTGGTCGGCGCCCGGTTCCCGGCGGCGGTCCGGCTCTCCATCCACCCGCAGCCCTGTGGCTCGGCCAAGCTCGGCCTGCTGCTGGGCCGCACCCCGGACGCCTGGCTCACCCCCTGGCACGCGGTGGCCGTGCACGAGCCAGGCGGATTCACCCTGATGAAACGGATCGAGGCCGAACGGCTGGGTGCGCGGCTGGTGCACCGGGCCGGCCGCCCCAGCCACTACGTCCTGCCCTGAGCACTGGAGCGCACCGCCATGACAGACCTCGCTGTCGACCTGCCCGGCGTCACCGTGTCCAACCTGGAGGCCCTCGGCCTGCTGATCGAGCCTGCCGCGCCCGGCCAGGACCCGCGCCGCCTGCCCGTGGACGCGCTGCGCGAGCTGGCCCGCCGCCACCACCTCCTGCTGCTGCGCGGGTTCGCCTCCTTTGCCGGGCCGGCGGAGCTGACCGCCTGGAGCGAGAGCTGGGGCGAGATCATGATGTGGCCCTTCGGCGCGGTGCTGGAGCTCATCGAGGCCGAGGCGCCCGCCGACCACATCTTCGACCACTCCTACGTGCCGCTGCACTGGGACGGCATGTACCGGCCCTACATCCCGGAGTTCCAGGTCTTCCACTGCGTCAGCGCGCCCGGTGGCGGCCAGGGCGGCGCGACCACCTTCTGCGACAGCGCGAAGCTGCTCGCGCACACCGACGGGGCCACCTTCGACCGCTGGTCGCGGATCGAGGTGACCTACCGGATCCCCAACCTCAGCCACTACGGCGGCAAGGCCGTCTCCCCGCTGATCGTGCCGCACCCGCGCACCAGCGAGGCGACCCTGCGCTACAACGAGCCGCCGCGCGCCGACGACGACAGCTTCCTCAACCGGCCCGAGCACGAGTTCGCCGGGCTGCCCGCCGAGGAGGTGCCCGCGCTGCTGACCGAGTTGCACGCCGCCACCCACGACCCGCGCTGGTACTACGAGCACAGCTGGCAGCAGGGCGACCTGGTCATCGCGGACAACTACACGCTGCTGCACGGCCGGACCGCGTTCACCCACCGCGCGCCCCGGCACATCCGCCGGGTGCACGTGCTCGGCGAACCGCCGTTGCGCAACCCGGCCAGCCCGAGCGAGGAGCGGGCCGAGAACCGGTGAACCGCAACACGATCGCGGTCGCCCTGCTCACCGTCGGCACCTTCGGGCTGACGTTCTGGGCGGCGGGCTCGGTGGAGCCGCACTACTACTACACCGTCGCGGTGCGCGCGATGAGCGCCGACTGGCACGCCTTCCTCTACGGCGCCATCGACCCGGCGGGCACGCTGAGCGTGGACAAGATCCCGGGCGCGCTGTGGGCGCAGGCCTTGTCCGCGCGGGTGTTCGGCTTCCACGACTGGGCGTTGCTGCTGCCCCAGGCGCTCGCGTCGGCGGCCACGGTGCCGCTGCTCTACGACGCGGTGCGGCGCTGGGCCGGGCGGCGGGCCGGGCTGCTGGCGGGACTGGTGTTCGCGCTGACGCCGATCACCGTGGTGCTGGCCAGGGTGAACATCCCGGACACCCTGCTGGTGCTGTGCCTGGTGGGTGCCGCGCACGCCACGACGTGTGCGCTGCGCTCGCCGCGGGCCTGGCCACTGGCGCTGGCCGGGGTGTGGGTGGGGCTGGGGTTCCAGATGAAGCTCGGGCAGGCGTTGCTGGTCCTGCCCGCGCTGGCCGTGCCCTACCTGGTAGCGGCTTCCGTGCCGGTGCGGGCGCGGCTGCTGCGGCTGTTGCTCGCCGGGCTGGTGACCGCGGTGGTCAGCTGCGCCTGGCTGGTGCTGGTCGCGCTGACTCCGGCCGCGAACCGGCCGTATGTGGATGGCAGCACCGGGAACTCGGTGTGGGACATGGCTTTCCGGTACAACGGGCTCGGCCGGTTCACGCACACCGACGCCGCGGCCGGACAGGTGGCGAGCTTCCTCGCCGACTTCGGCGGTCCGCCGGGGATCGGTCGGCTGGCCAATGCCGAGCTGGGCACGCAGATCGCCTGGCTGCTGCCGTTCGCGGTGCTCGCGCTGGCCGTCGGGCTGGTGGCCGGGCGCAAGTGCCAGTCCACAGTGGACGGATGGCTGCTGTGGGGGTTGTGGCTGGGTGTGCACGCGGTGGTGTTCAGTGCGGCATCCGGCATCCATCCGTACTACGCGGCCGCGCTGACCCCGGCGATCGCGGCGTTGACCGGGGCGGGCCTGGTGCTGCTGGCCAGGTTGTGGCGCGCGGGTGGGGGTGCGGCGTGGCTGCTGCCGCTGGGTGTGGCGGTGAGCGGGGCCTGGGCCGCGGTGCTGTCGGCGCGGGGCTCGGTGCTGCCCGCGGGGGTGGACGGGCTGACCGCGCTGGTGCTCGGCCTGACCACAGTGACGGTCGTCGCGCTGGTGGTGGGTGCGCTGCACCCGTTGCCACGCTTGACGATCCCGGCGGTCGTCGGCTCCGTGCTGGTGTTGCTGGTCGCTCCGGCGACGTGGTCGGTGGCGGCTTCCGGCAAGGCGTTCCCGAGCCTGACCGCGCTCAACCCCGTCGCGGGACCGGGTGATCCGTTGCCGGCCGCGGGGATGGCCGCCATGCACGGGTTGCCGCCGGACACCCCGTTGCCGCCGGGGCTGGGTGACATGCACATGGTCACCCCGAACCGGGGGCTGCTCAGCTATGTCGAGAGACAGCACCGGGGGGAGCGCTACCTGCTAGCGGTGCCGACCGTGAACACCGCGGCGCCCTACCTGCGGCTCGGGCACAGCGTGCTGCCCATGGGCGGGTTCACCGGCGCGGCCGCGGTGCCCACCCTGGCCGAACTGGATAACCTGGTGCGCACCAAGGCATTGCGGTTCGTCATGGTGGCCGGGTTCCACGGCGGGATGGGCGGGCCGGTCGCCCAGGAGCGGCAGCGGTGGGTCGCCGAGCACTGCGCCGCCGTGCCCTTCGCCGACTACCGAGGACCCAGCGGGCCGCCGGAGGCGCCCGAGACGCTCTACGACTGCCAGGCAGGTGCCCGATGATCGAGTTGCGCCGGTTGGCCCGGCACGCGGTGCCGATCACCGCGGTGTCGGTGGCGCTGTTCCTGGCGCTGGCCGTGCTGCACTGGGCGATCACCGGGTACGTGGTGATGTCGGACTTCTGGGACCTCAAGGTCTACCGGGCCGGTGGCGAGGCGGTGCTGACCGGGGAACCGCTCTACCCCGGCAAGCTCGCCGGCGGGATGTTCGCCTTCACCTACCCGCCGTTCGCGGCGCTGCTGTTCCTGCCGCTGGCCTTCGGGCCGGAGCAGTTGGGGCAGTACCTGGTGTTCCTGGCCAACGTCGCCGCGCTGGCCGCGGTGGTGTGGGTGGGCCTGCGCGCGGTCGGCGCGCCGCGCGGCCGGGAGCTGGGGCGGCTGACCATGGTGCTGACCGCGCTGCTGTTCTGGCTGGAACCGGTGTCCTGGACGGTGTACCTGGGGCAGGTCAACCTGCTGCTGATGGCGCTGGTGGTGGTGGACCTGCTGCGGTTGCCGCGACGCTGGCGCGGGGTGGGGGTGGGCATCGCCGCCGGGATCAAGATCGTGCCCGCCTTCTTCATCCTGCACCTGCTGCTGACCCGGCAGTACCGCGCGGCCGCCACGGCCGCCGGGACCGCGGTCGCGACGGTGCTGGTGAGCCTGGTCCTGCTGCCGGGGGACACCCTGCGGTTCTGGACCGGCACGTTCGCCATGACCGAGCGGGTCGGCGATGTGGAGAGCCCGATGAACCAGTCGCTCAACGGCCTGCTGTCCCGGATCCTGGGGGTGGACAGCACCCCGCTGTGGCTGTGGCTGCCACTGGCGTTGCTCGCCGCGGGGGCCGGGCTGTGGGTGGCGTGGCGGGCGCAGCGGGACGGGCGGCGGCTGCTCGCGGTGTCCCTGGTCGGGCTGACCGCGGCGATGGTGTCGCCGATCTCGTGGAGCCACCACTGGGTGTGGTTCGTGCCGCTGCTGATCGGATTGCCGCCGCTGCTGGTGGACGGGGTGGCGGTGCGCGCGGCCGGGGTGTTCGCGGCGCTGCTGAGCTTCGCCTGGCCGCTGCACTTCTTCGACGGGCACCGGATGGACCTGCCGCCGCTGGGGCTGATCGGGCTGCCGGCCGCAGGCGGGCTGGAACTGTTGTACCAGAACGCCTATCCGCTGGGGTTCCTGGTCATCGTGGCGTTCGCAGCTCGTCGAGCAGCTGTGCGAACACCGGTTCGGTGATGATCGGGATGCGGTAGTCCCGGGCCTTGCGCGCCTTGGCGGACAGGGAGTCCGGGTCGGCGGCGACCACGACCTTGGTCCAGCGGCAGACGTTCTCCGGGTGGGTGATGAGTCCGGCGGCGCTGGCGTGGGCCTGGAGGAGCTCGCGGGGCTGGTCGGTCTGGCCGGTGAAGGCGATCCGGTCGCCGGGGTCGAGGCGGAACCCGGCAGGCAGGGGAGCGGGCTCGGCGGCCGGAGCCGGAACGAAGGAGTCCGGGGCGTGGCGGGCGCGGTAGTAGGCGGAGGTGCGGCGGGACTGGCGGTAGGCGGGGGCGTCCGCGCGGCGGGGGCGGCGGGCGACCGGGTGGCCGGGCGCGCCCCGGTGCACCGCGGGGGTGTCCAGCGCGGGCACGAAGGGCCAGCTGCGGGCGCGAGCCGCCGCGATCAACTGCGCCCAGTCGCCCTCGCCCGCGGAGAGGTAGTGGGCCAGCAGCGCCGCGGTGGCGCGGGCGTCATGCAGGGCGGAGTGGGCGTTGGTCAGTGGGATGCCCGCGGCGGCGCAGCAGGCGGCCAGGTTGCGGCGGTCGGTGCTGAGGTAGCGCGGGGCGAGGGTCATGGTGCAGACGCCCTCGGTGGCCACGGCGGGCAGGGGGAGGCCGGCGTTGGCCAGCTCGGCGTGCAGGAAGCGGGCGTCGAAGGTCAGGTTGTGCGCGACCAGGACGCGGCCGGTGAGGCGGGCCACCAGGTCGCCGGCGATGCGGTCGAAGGTCGGCGCGGGCAGGACCTCGCGGGCGCTGATCCGGTGGACGTGCTGGGCGCCCAGGTCACGATGGGGGTTGACCAGGGTGCACCACTCGTCGGTGACCGCGCCCGAGGCGTCGGCCTGCACGACGGCGACCTCGATGATCCGGTCGCGGCCCGCGGCGAACCCCGTGGTCTCGACGTCCACCACCGCGAAGCCCACCGACCCCCCAACCCGTAGCGATCACCGGACGCAGCGTAGCCGTCGTGGTGATCACCGGGTTGTTCAGGCAGTGAGTTCGACGCTCTCGCCGGGGGCCAGCAGGGTCAGCGGCACGCCGGTGCCGGGACCGCGTTCGCCGAGCAGGCTGCTGGTCACGCCCCGGCCCGCCTCGCTGAGCAGCACGTCGTGCACCTGGTACGCCTGCCTCGGCTTGACCTCGCGCAGGTAGTCGACCAGGTGCGCCAGCCGGGACCAGGGCGCGTGCAGCGGCAGCAGCAGCGTGTCCACCTGGCGTTCCGGCACGGTCAGCGCGTCGCCGGGGTGGAACACCGTGCCGCCGAGCAGGAAACCGCTGTTGCGCACCAGCGGGATCTCCGGGTGGATCTCGGCGTGCCAGTCGCCGTGCACCTCCACCGCGACCGCGCCGATGTCGAACCGGTCGCCGTGCCCGACCACGGTGACCCGCCCGCCCAGCCCGGTGAGCTGCGCGGCCACCGCGTCGGTGGTCCAGACCCGCAGCGCCGGGTCGGCGTCCAGGGCCGCGCGCAGGCGCTGGCCGTCGAAGTGGTCGAAGTGCTCGTGTGTGATCAGCACCGCGGTGGCGCCGGTGAGCGCCTCGGGCTCGGTGAACGCGCCGGGGTCGAGCACGATGGTCTCGCCCTCGTGCTCGACCCGGACACAGGCGTGCCCGTACTTGGTCAGTCGCATGGGCCGAACGCTACCGCCGGGCCGGGCGGTCCGCGGCTCAGAACGCGGTCGGCGGCACCCCGGCCCAGGCCGCCCGCAGCTCGGCGGACACCCGGTCGTTGCTGATCGACGGGTGCTCGGCGAAGAGCAGGGTGTGCCGGTCGGCCGGGTCGAACGGTCGCCAGCGGGGCAGCTTGGGCAGGCGCGGGTCGCCGGTGCGGGCGAAGGCGCTGAGCGAGTCGTTGAGCTGCCGCGCCAGCCGGTCGGCGACCTGACGATCAGCCTGCGGGTGCAGGCGTTGCGGGTCGGCCTTGCCGAAGGTGAAGGGCAGGTCGCTGGCGTGCACCGGGCCCAGCGGGGAGGCGTGGGCGTAGTCGAAGCGGTAGGCCCAGGCGCGGCCGCCCGCGCGGTGCACGGCCTCGGCCAGCCAGATCGAGGGGAGCTGGACGAAGATGTCGCTGGCCAGGTCCAGGCGCGGATCGCGACCGGCCGGGGTGTGCTCGCGGTAGGCGGCCTGGATGGCGGCGAACCGATCCGCGCCGGCGACTGACCTGAGCTTGTTCTCCATGCCGGGGACGAACATCGGGAAGATCCCGGCGAGCTGGTTGGACTCGTCCCGGCAGGTGCCGATCAGCACGTCGACCTTCGCGGAGATCCGGCGCAGCGGGTGCACCGGCAGCACGTGACCGTCCAGGACCTGGTGGAAGACCTCGCCGCCGAGCTCGGGGGCGGTGCTGGCCTCGGCGGCCGCGGCCACCACGTCGGCGGCCGGGACGGTGAACAGCTTGGGCGAGTCGGGGGAGGGGATGCCGAGCCGCTTGAGCACGAAGTCGGTGGTGCGCTGGGCCTGGGCCGGGGTGAAGTGCGGGCGGGCGCCGCCGCTCTGCGTCACCGCGCGCCGGAACAGCCCGGCGGCGGCGGGCGCGCCGAGCAGCGACCCGATGGACATGCCGCCCGCGGACTCGCCCATCACCGTCACGTTGCGCGGGTCCCCGCCGAAAGCGCCGATGCACCGGCGCACCCAGCGCAGCGCCTCGACCTGGTCCAGCAGCCCCGTGTTGCCGGATCCGGGCCTGCCGGGCAGGTGCAGGAAACCGAAGGCGTGCAACCGGTAGTTGATGGTCACCAGCACCACGTCGTTGCGCTCGGCGAAGACCGTGCCGTCGTAGTCGCTGCCCGCGCCGCTGATGAACACGCCGCCGTGGATCCACACCACCACCGGGCGGCAGCCCTGGGTGCCGCGGGAGTACACGTTGAGGAACAGGCAGTCCTCGCTCTGCGGACCCGGCGGCCGGGGCGGCCCGGCGAGCTGGTGGGCCACCGGGCCGAACTCGGTCGCCGCGCGCACCCCGCGCCAGGGCCGCACCGGTCTCGGCGCGGTGAACCGGTGTTCGCCGGTGGGCGCCTCGGCGTAGCGGATGCCGCGCCACACCGTGATCCCGTCCTGCCGGACCCCGCGCAGCTTGCCCAGCGGGGTGCGCGCCAGCACGTCCGAGTCGTCCCCGCTCGCGGCCGCCGCCGTGCCCGGCAGCGCCGCCGCCAGCGCCGCGCCCCCGGCCAGTCCGAGCGCCGTCCGCCTGTCCACCTCTGCCATGCCAGCCTCCTGTGTCCGGTTCTCGCTTGTCAGTTCACCTCGGAATGCCCGAAACCGGTCGTCCCGTACGCTGAGGTGACGAAAACCAGCGAACGGCGGGCAACGATGACGAGAACCGGCACCCATGGATGATCTTGACCGTAGGCTGGTGGCCGCGTTGCAGGTCAACGGCCGGGCCACCTGGTCGAGCATCGCGGCCGCGCTGGGCGTTTCCGAGCGGACCGTCACCCGCAGGCTCGGCCCGCTGCTGGCCGGCGGCACAGTGCGGGTGGCCGCCATCCGCAACCCGGTGCTCGACCCCGGCGTCACCGGACTGGCCCTGCGCATCCGCTGCCGTCCCGGCCGCACCCCGCAGGTGGCCGAGGCCCTCTCCGCCCTGCCCGAGGTCTGGCAGGTGCTCATCCTGGAAGGCGGCGACGAGATCGCGGCCACCGTCTGGGTCAGCTCGCCGGAGCGGCTGAAACTGTTGCTGCTCAAGGAACTTCCCCGGCTAGGCGCGATCGACTCCTGGCAGACCAGGCGGCTGCTGTGGATCTACCCGCACTCCCTCGGCTGGCGCGCGCCACTGCTCACCCCGGAGGAACGCGTGCGGCTGGGGGAGACGACCGCGCTGCCCGCCACCCGGCCCCGGCCGGTGCCGGACGAGGTGGACCAGCGGCTCATCGCGCTGCTGCGGGCCGACGGCAGGCTGGGCTACACCGAGCTGGCCAGGCAGAGCAACGTCTCGGAGTCCACCGCCCGCCGCAAAGTCGAGGCGCTGCTGCGCGAGGGCGCGATCGTCATCTCCACCACGGCCGAGCCCCGGCTGCTCGGCTTCCACCTGGAAGCCCTGCTGTGGCTGACCATCCAGCCCGCCGGGCTCGGCCGGGTCGCCGAGGTGCTGGCCGCGCACCCGGCCACCGCGATGGCCGCGACCACCAGCGGGCCCAGCAACCTGCTGGTCTCGGTGGTCTGCCGGGACGGCGAGGACCTCTACGACCTGATCACCGGCACGCTGGGCGCGCTGCCGGAGGTCACCGGCGTGGACGTCACCCCGGTGCTGCACGTCGCGCGCCGCGCCGGGGTCAGCCACTCGGCGTGAAGTACGGCGTGGTCGGCGGCCCGGCCGAGGGCGGCGGCACCTGGAGCACCGGCACCGGTTTGCCGCCGGGGTTGCCCTTGGTCTTGGCGCTGAAGGAGAGCTGGCCGCTGGCGGCGGGCACCTGGTAGGCGTTGTTCAGGTTGAGCAGCTGGCTCAGCACGTCCGCCGGGGTGGGCAGCCGGTCCGCGGCCCTGGACTGCTCGGCGGCCAGCCGGATCGCGCGGGCCGCGGTCACCACCGCGTCGTGGTGCATCACCGCGTAGCCGTCATCCAGCGAGGCCTGGCTGAAGTGCTCGGTGAACGCGGCGTGGAAGTCCCGGTAGTTCGGCGCTTCCGGCGCCCCCTCCCGCCACCGCTCGGCATCCACCGAGGAGGCGTAGACCGCGGTCACGTTGGCCGCGACCAGCTTGCTGATGAGCACCTTCACCAGGCCGAAACCAGTGGCCCCGGTCAGCACGGTGAGCGGCTCGGCCCGGCACACCCGGTGGCTGAGCGCCTCGACGAAGGCCACCAGGTCGCTCTCCCGGCCCGCGTAGAACACCAGCTGCGGGTGCACGGTGCAGATGTTCTTGGTGATGCCGTCGAACATGTTGGGCGTGGCCTCGCCGGGGATGGACGCGCCGACGAAGCTCTGCGGCGGGTAGCGCAGGTAACCGCCGCGGTGGCCGAACTCCCGTTCCAGGGCCTCCTTGAGCGTGCGGGTGTAGAGGTCGGGCTGGTTGGCGTCGTAGACCAGCAGGCCCTCGCGCAGGTCGGGGCGGGTGGCCAGGTGGCGGGCCAGCGCGGCCACGTAGTCGGTGTTGGTGGCATTCGCCCGGATCAGGCCGGTGATGTGCTCGTGGTCCAGGCCGTCGGCGGTGATCAGCGCGCCGATCATGGGCAGCTTCAGCGCGGAGAGCCGTTTCGCCGCCGCCTCGGTCTGCGCCACGCTCATGCCCAGCCCGGCCACCGCGACCAGCCGGTCCGCGCCGCTCATCCGGTTGGCCAGCTCGGCCACCACCGGTTCCCAGTGCCGCAGCCCCGATCCGGCGTTGGCCAGCAGCAGCCGGACCAGCGGCTGCGGGTCACCGGCCAGCGAGCTGCGGTTGACCCGCTGCTGGCCGAGGAAGGTGCCCTGGGTCAGCCGCAGGATCTTGGCCCCGTCCAGCGCGCTGGTGCCGTTCCAGGTCAGCGGGGACAGCAGCGCCACGCTGACGTAGGGCTTGTTCTGCGCCAGCACCCACTCGTTCTCGGCCAGGATCTTGCGCTGCACCTCGGCCAGGTCCGGGTGGAACTCGTAGGAGCCGTCGGTGATCCCGACACACTCACCGTCCACATCGGACACTCCGGAGGACGGCCCGCCGCAGGCGTCCAGCAGCCGCCCGGCCGCCCAGGTGCCGACCCCGGCCAGCAGCACCACCACCGCGGTCAGCACCAGCAGCCTGACCAGCCGTCGTCGGCGGCGCGCCCTGGTGGGCGGGGGAGTGAACAGGTCCTGCTCGACCTCGGCGATCATGACTGCTCCGCGAGTCGGTGGTAACGGCGGGCCTCCTCCAGCAGCACGGTGGGCGCCGCGCCGGAGGAGGTGGCCAGGTCGGTGCAGAAGGAGGCGATCTCCTGGTACAGCTCGCCCCGGGTGTTGCGGCGCAACGGGTCCGCGTCCAGCCACAGCGCGGCGATGAGTCCCGCGGTGGTGCGCTGCACGCGGTCGGACAGGGGCAGGTCCCTGGTGAGCGCGCGCACCTCGGCCACCGCGGGTTCCCGGTGCGGCAGGCGGTTGGGCGCGGCGGTCACCTGGTGCAGCTCGGCCAGCCAGACCTGGGTGTCCACTTCGGACAGTCGCTGGGCCTCGGCGGTGGCGACGGCGGCCAGGTCACCGGCGGCCAGGGCGTAGTAGCGGGCGGCCACCGAGCCCGCCGGGCTGTGCTCG
Source organism: Crossiella sp. CA-258035 (assembly GCF_030064675.1). GTDB lineage: Bacteria > Actinomycetota > Actinomycetes > Mycobacteriales > Pseudonocardiaceae > Crossiella. The sequence continues at coordinate 4,913,046 of NZ_CP116413.1, read as the reverse complement.
CGCAGCGCGCCGAAGACCGCGGTCCAGCTGGCGGTGTGGGTGTCCGCGCGTTCGGCCAACCGGCGCAACAGCAGGCGCCGCAACAGGTTCCCGTGCTCCGGCCACAGCTGGGCGGCCTTGATCTCGGCCAGCGGGGTGCCGTCGGCGGCGTGCAGCCGCTGCTGCCCGGCCAGCCACAGGCCGTCGTCCTCGGTGCGGGCCGCGGCGCAGGTGATGAGGTCGTCGAGCACGGTCAGCTCCGGGAAGTCCAGCTCCACCGGCTGGTCCTGGAGCAGGCGGTGCAGCATCCGGTCGGCCACGCACAGCCGCTGTTCCTGGCCGAGGCCGTGCGGCTCCTGCCGGGTGAGCAGCTCGCCGAGCTCGGGCCGTTCCTCGGCGTGTGCGCGCAGCGCGTCCACCAGCAGCCGGGCCGCGGCCGGGTGACCGCCGGTGAAGCGGTGGATGGTGTGCGCGATCCGCCGGTCGTCGCCGATCCGCTTGCCCAGCGCGGCGACCCGCTCGCGCACCTCCGCCTCGGTCAGGTCGGGCAGCCGCAGCCGCAACCACCGCGGGCGACGCGGGTCCAGCCTGCGGCACAGCTCGGCGTAGCTCCGGTCGCGTTCGGTCAGCGCGGCCACGTCGGCCGGGTCCACCCGGTCCAGCAGCAGCCCTCTGCTGGTGGCCACCAGGGTCAGCGGATCGGGGTCGGACTGCTGCCGGGTGTCGGTGAGCCGGTCCAGGAACCGGCGGCCCAGCAGGGTGTCCGCGTTGTCCAGCAGGGCCACGCAGTTCAGCGACCACTCCTGCGCGCGGCGGGTGCGGAAGGCCGCGCGCAGGTCGGCCAGGAACGCCCGGCACAGCAGCTGCTCCAGCAGGTAGCGCTCGTGGTCGTCGGCCCCCTCGCGGGCCCACAGGTTGAGGTCCACCAACACTTCCAGGGGGTCCTCGTCCCGGTCCGGCGTGCGGTCCTGGTGCTTGAACCAGCTCAGGAACCGGCCGAGCGCCACCCTGGTCCACCGCCAGCCGCTGGCCCAGCCGACCAGCGCGCCGGTCAGCTTGCCGATCAGCCCGGCCGGCACCGCGGCGGGCAGCTGCGCGGCGTTGAGCGCGTCCCCGGCCGCGGTCTCCAGGATCTGGGCCAGGGCGTCGAGCCTGCGCCGCTGTTGCAGCGTGGCCAGCACCGTGCGGCGGGCGGCGGGCCGGTCCTCCTGGTCGAGGTCCAGCGCGATCACCACGTTGGCCGCGGCCAGCCGGGGGAAGCGCAGGTGCCCGTAGCCGCGGCACCAGCGGTTGAGCTGGAAGGCCAGCGCGGAGAGCAGCTGCGCGACCGAGGCGTGCCTGCTGGACTCCAGGTCCAGCCGGGCGTAGGGCACGTTCTGGTCCAGGCGCTCGCCGAGCTCGGTGAGCAGCGTGGTCTTGCCGCTGCCCCGGGAACCGGTGACCACCAGCACCGGATAGCGCTGGCTGGTCGGGCGCCCGTGCTGCTCCGGCCGGGACATCAGCTCCCGGACCAGCCGCATGGCTGCACTGCGTGATCGGCCCATGGCCCGACGTTAACCACGCGGTCCGGGCACGGTCCCGGAGTGCCTGAAACGTTATGCGGTCAATCGATTACGCACAGCCACCGGCAGGATCCAGGGTGGCAAGCAGCGCCCCGGCCTCGGCCACCAGGAAGTTGTCCTGGATCCGCCGGGCCAGCTCGGCCGCGGCGCGGGCGTAGGCGCGGGCCGGCCGCGGGTCGCGGGCGGACCAGGCCCGGGACAGCGCCAGCAACGCGTCCACCTCGCCGTAGTGGTTGCGGTCCCGGCGGTAATGCTGCCGTGCCCAGCGCAGGCAGTGCAGGGCCTCGTCGGTCTGGCCGAGCCGGGTGTGCGCCTGGCCGAGCACAATCAGCGAGTGGTGCTCGGCGATGGTGTCCGCGCAGCGCCTGGCCAGCTCGAGGGACTCCCTGGCCAGTTCGAGGGCCTCGCGCGGGTTGCCGGTGTCCATGTGCAGCTCGGCCAGTTCGGCCAGCACGTAGCGCTGCGCCCAGTCCGCGCGCACCTGTCTGGTGACCGCGAGGGCGTGCCGGAGCCTGCGCTCGGCCAGCTCGCGCTGGCCCAGCACCCTGGCGTGCGAGCCCAGCAGGTAGAGCACCCAGGGGTTGTGCGGTGGCATGGCGGGGTGCCGGGCCAGCTCCTCGGCCGCGTCCCGGTGGCGCAGCGCCTCCTCGTGCTCGCCGAGGCGGTGGCAGACGTAGAACAGCGCGTTGAGCGTGGTGAGGTGCGAGATCGGGTCGTGCTGCTCGGCCTGGTGCAGCGCCAGGATGCGCAGCTCGTTGGCCTTGATCGCGGCCAGGCTCTGCTCGCGCAGCCCGTAGGAGCCGATGTCGGTGTGGATGGCGGCCGCGCCCGCGGTGAGCCCGGCCTCGGCGTAGCGGTCCAGCGCCAGCTGGTACAGCTCAAGGGCCTGCTCGCGGCGCTCCCGGTACCGTTCCGCGTCGGCCAGGCTGATCAGCGCCACCACCTGCCCCGCCGGGTCGCCCTCGGCCTGCGCCGCGGCCAGGGTGGCCTGCGCCGCGGGCAGGCAGGCCGGGCTGGGGCGGAGCAGGAAGTAGTTGCGCACCACGCCCATCAGCCGCCAGGTCGCCGGGCGCGGGCCCCGCTCGGCGGCGTGCGCGATCAGCGCGGTGATGTTGCCGATCTCGGCGTCCAGCCAGTCGGTGGCCACCCGGTAGTCGGCGAAGCTCACCGCCGGGGGCACCGGCGGGGTCGGGGCCAGCGGCACCTGCCGCCAGTGGCCGTAGAGCGCCCACGAGGCGGTCTCCACGGTCTGGGTGTACCAGCCGTAGAGCCGCAGCACCGCCGCCGTGCGCTCGGCCGGGGTGAGCTCGAGGGCGGCGCGTTCGGCGGCGTACTCGCGGAGCAGGTCGTGCAGGGTGATCCGGTCGTTCGCGGCCGGGCGGATGAGGTGCGCGGTGCTCAGCCGCGCCAGCGCGTCCGCGGCCTCGGCGAGTGGACAGCCGGCCAGCGCGGCGACCGCCTCGGCGCTGAACTCGGCGATGGGGGCCAGGCCGAGCAGGCGGAACACCGCGCGGGCCGGTGGTTCCTGGGCCAGGTAGGAGCAGTCGAAGGTGGCCCGGACCCCGCTGAGCTCGTGCTCGCCGATCTCCAGCGCGCTGAGCCGGTCGCCGTCGAGCAGCTCGCCGACCATCTCCGACAGCGGCCAGGCCGGGTGCGCGGCCAGGTTCGCCGCGGTGATCCGCAGCGCCAGCGGCAGCCGGGCGCAGGCGTTGATCAGCTCCGCGGCCGCGTCCGGTTCGGCGGCCAGCCGCTCGGCGCCGACGGTGGCCGCCAGCAGCTGTCCGGCCTCCTCGTCGTCGAGCACGTCCAGCACGATCGCGCGCACCCCGGCCAGCCGGTTGCGGCTGGTGACCACGACCTGCGCGCCGGGGCCGACGGCCAGCAGCGGACGGAGCTGCTCGTCGTCGAAGACGTTGTCCAGCAACACCAGCAGCTGTCGCTCGGCCACCAACGAGCGGTACAGGTCCGCCGCGGCCGCCACCTCGGCGGGCACCCGTTCGGCAGGCACGCCGAGTCCGCGCAGCAGCCGGTCCAGCGCGGCCAGCGGGGTCAGCGGCTGGCCGGGGGTGTGGCCGAGCAGGTTGAGGTAGAGCTGGCCGTCCGGGAACTCCGCGCGCACCCGGTGTGCCCAGTGCACGGCCAGCGCGGTCTTGCCGACCCCGGCGGTGCCGGTCAGCAGCACCGGTTCGCTGCCCGGCCGCAGCTCGTCGAGCTCGGCCAGCGCGGCGGTGCGGCCGGTGAACCCGCCGATCGCGGGCGGCAGCTGCGCCGGGCGGGGCACGGCCGCCGGGACCACGGTGGTGAAGGTGCTGTGCGCGGCCGGAATCTCGCCGCGCAGCACCCGCAGGTGCGCCTCGCGCAGCGCGGCGCTGGGCCGGACCCCGAGGTCGGCGTCCAGGCGGTCCCGGATGTCGGTGAAGACCTCCAGCGCGGCGGCCTGACGGCCAGAACCGGCCAGGGCGAGCAGCAGCACCGCGTGCAGGTCCTCGTGCAGCGGGTGCTCGGCGGCCAGCGGGCGCAGCGCGCGCACCGCCTGCTCGGCCCGGCCCAGCCGCACGGCCAGCTCGCCGTAGGCCAGCGCGGCCTCGATCCGGCGCCTGCCCACCGCGACCGCCACCGGGTGCTCGCGCAGCCTGCCCGGCAGGTCGGCCAGCACCGGGCCGCGCCACCGGTTCAGCGCCTGCTCGTACTCGGCCAGCGCGGCCACCGGGTCGGTGCCGGCCAGGCTCTCCGCGCGGTCCAGGCCATCGGCGAACTCGGCCAGGTCGAGCTGGCCGGGGCCCGGGTTGAACAGGTAGCCGCCGTGCAGGGTGACCAGGCGGTCGCGGTCGCCGTCGGGCAGCTGCTTGCGCAGCCGGCTGAGGTAGGTGTGCACCAGGCTCTGCCGGGACTCCGGCGGCCGGTCGCCCCACAGCGCGTGGGTGATCTCGCCGTGGCTGACCAGCTGTCCCGCCCGCAGCGCGAGCAGGCCGAGCAGCAGCCGGGGCATGGCCGCCGAGGAGTCCAGCACCGTCGAGCCGCGGGAGAGCAGCAGCGGCCCGAGCACGCCGACGCGCAGCTCGCCCGGCTCGGGCAGCTCCGGATCGGGCAGGCCGACCACCGCGGCCAGCCGGCGCAGGGTGTCCCCGCGCGGGACCTTCACCTCGCCCTGCTCGACTCCGCGCACCGTGCGCACGCTCAGCCCGGCCCGCGCGGCCAGCTCCTCCTGGGTGAGCCCACTGCGCAGCCGGGCGGTGCGCAACGCCGAAACCCACGGTGTGCCAGCCACACCGCAATGCTGCCTGGGCCGGAGCTGGCCTGGCACACCGGGTCTGTGCCAGGCGTTGTGGTAGGTGTTCTCCTGACGGTGGCGCGGGGGAGGAGCAGCGGGGATGAACGCGGGCGAGCCGGTCCGGCAGGCGGTGCTGGAAGCGGTGCTGGAGCGGATCACCTTCGCCAACGAGGAGACCGGCTACACCGTGGCCAGGGTGGACACCGGGCGCGGCGGCGACCTGGTGACCGTGGTCGGCGCGCTGCTGGGCGCGCAGCCGGGGGAGTCGCTGCGGCTGCGCGGCCGGTGGGGTTCGCATCCGCAGTACGGCAAGCAGTTCCACGTGGAGGACTACACGACGGTGCTGCCGGCCACCGTGCAGGGCATCCGGCGGTACCTGGGTTCCGGGCTGATCAAAGGCATCGGGCCGGTGCTGGCCGACCGGATCGTCGAGCACTTCGGCGTGGACTCCCTGGACGTGATCGAGCAGCACCCCGAGCGGCTGATCGAGGTGCCCAAGCTGGGACCCAAGCGCACCAAGCTGATCGCGGCCGCCTGGGAGGAGCAGAAGGCGATCAAGGAGGTGATGGTCTTCCTGCAAGGGGTCGGGGTGTCCACCTCGCTGGCGGTGCGGATCTACAAGCAGTACGCGGAGAAGTCCATCGAGGTGGTCCGCCAGGAGCCCTACCGGCTGGCCAACGACGTGTGGGGCATCGGGTTCCGCACCGCGGACACCATCGCCAAGTCGGTGGGCATCCCGCACGACAGCCCGCAGCGGGTCAAGGCCGGGTTGCAGTTCACCCTGTCCGAGGCGACCGGCAACGGCAACTGCTTCCTGCCGGAGCAGGGGCTGATCAGCGAGGCGATCAAGATCCTCCAGGTGGACACCGGCCTGGTGATCGACTGCCTGGCCGAGCTGGTCGAGGAAGAGGGCGTGGTCCGGGAGCAGGTGCCCGGCGAGGACGCGGAGACCCCGGTCGGCGCGATCTACCTGGTGCCCTTCCACCGCGCCGAGGTCAGCCTGGCCGCCTCGCTGCTGCGGCTGCTGCGCGCGGGGGCGGACTGGATGCCGGACTTCGCCGCGGTGGACTGGGACAAGGCGCTGGCCTGGTTGCACCGGCAGAACAAGACCGAGCTGGCGCCCGCCCAGGAGGAGGCGGTCAAGCTCGCGCTGACCCAGAAGGTCGCGGTGCTCACCGGCGGGCCGGGCTGCGGCAAGAGCTTCACCGTCCGCTCGATCGTAACCCTGGCCAGGGCGAAGAACGCCAGGGTGCTGCTGGCCGCGCCCACCGGCCGCGCCGCCAAGCGCCTCACCGAGCTGACCGGCCACCCGGCGGCCACCGTGCACCGGCTGCTGGAGCTCAAACCCGGCGGGGACGCCGCCTACGACCGGGACCGCCCGCTGCCGGCGGACCTGGTGGTGGTGGACGAGGCGTCCATGCTGGACCTGTTGCTGGCCAACAAGCTGGTCAAGGCGGTCGGCCCCGGCGCGCACCTGCTGCTGGTGGGAGACGTGGACCAGCTCCCCTCGGTGGGCGCGGGCGAGGTGCTGCGCGACCTGCTGGCCGAGGGCAGCCCGATCCCGCACGTGCGGCTGACCCAGGTGTTCCGGCAGGCGCAGCAGTCCGGCGTGGTCACCAACGCGCACCGGATCAACGCGGGCGAGCCGCCGGTGACCGACGGCCTCGACGACTTCTTCCTGTTCCCGGTGGAGGAGGCCGAGGCCGCCGCGGAGCTGACCGTGGACGTGGTGGCCCGGCGGCTGCCGAAGAAGTTCGGCGTCAACCCGCGCCGCGACGTGCAGGTGCTGGCCCCCATGCACCGCGGCCCGGCGGGCGCGGGCACGCTGAACCTGGTGCTGCAGGAGGCGCTCACGCCCAGCCGCCCCGACGTGCCAGAACGCCGCTTCGGCGGCCGGGTGTTCCGGGTGGGGGACAAGGTCACCCAGATCCGCAACAACTACGACAAGGGCGCCAACGGCGTCTTCAACGGCACCCTGGGCGTGGTGGTCGCGCTGGACAACGACGAGCAGAAGCTGACCGTGCGCACCGACGAGGACGAGGACGTCGACTACGAGTTCAGCGAGCTGGACGAGCTGACCCACGCCTACGCGGTCACCATCCACCGCAGCCAGGGCAGCGAGTACCCGGTGGTCGTCATCCCGCTGACCACCAGCTCCTGGATGATGTTGCAGCGCAACCTGCTCTACACCGCGGTGACCCGGGCGAAGCGGATCGTGGTGCTGGTCGGGTCGCGGCGCGCGATCGGCCAGGCGGTGCGCACCGTGGGCGCGGGCCGCCGCCACACCGCGCTGGCCTGGCGACTGCGCGATCACGCCGGCTCGTAACGCAGCGGCACCTCGACCCCGGCCCGCCGGAACAGCCCGGCCACGATCTTGTTGAGCATCCGGTTGACCGCGGCGGAGTCCTTGGCCCGCAGCATCTCGGCGGTGAGGATGTGCCGGGAGTCCTGCCAGGGCTCGCCGGGGTGGAAGACGGTGAGGATGACGGTGACGCCGTAGGGGCGCGGGGTGGCTTGCACGCGCCAGGCGGGGCCGGTGGGCGGGATCAGCGGGATGCGCTGGGTGCTCCAGGTCCAGGAGTGCATGCAGTAGAGGAGCTGGTCGGTGGTCACGCCCTTCATGGTTGGCTTTGCCAGGCTGGCAAGGTAAATCGGCAGCGTCACTTGATGGGGTGAGATTCTGTTGCCCCGAAACGCTTTTTGCCAGCCCGGCCGCGCGGCTCAGGCCTCGAACCCCAGCGCCCGCATGTAGACCGCGAACGGTTCCCCGGCCGGAATCACCCTCGCCGCCTCGAACTCCAGCACGTCCGTGGTGCGCATACCGGTGCGCCGGGCCAGTTCCGCGGCGGTGACGCCCTGGGTCTCGCGGGCCTCGCGCAGCACCTTGGCCAGGTCCTCGGCGTCCTCGCGCGGGGTGAAACCGTTCGTCATCGCTGCTCCTTGCCGTGGTTGTGAAGGGCGTGCTCGCACAGGGCGACCAGTTCGCGGGTGTAGGCGGGAAGGTCCAGGTCCGGTTGGGTGAGCAGGTGTTGCAGCGCGCCGGAGAGCAGCTGCCGGATGATCACCGCGACGGTGCCGGGGTCGAACTCGCGGAACTCGCCCGCGCGCTGTCCGCGCTCCAGCACCTCGGTCAGCCCGGCGAGCTCGGCGGCGTTGGCGGGCCCGGCCCACCGGCCCAGTGCCTCGGGGTGGCCCTGGAGGATCTGCACCAGCGCCCGCATGTGCGTGCGGTGGGTGTCGTAGAACCTGATGCTGCCTTCCAGGTACCCGCGCAGGGCCTGCCAGGCGGAGGTGGCCTCCGCGCTCTCCGGGCGCACCAGCGCGCCGCCGGTGGCGTAGACCTCGGCGACCACCTGGCCGATCAGGTCGTCCTTGCCGTCGAAGTGGTAGGAGATCAGCCCGGGGCTGCTCAGCCCGGCCCGCCGGGCGATCTGCGCGAACGAGGCCTTGGCGTAGCCGAGCTCGGCGATGGTCTCGATCGCGGCGAGCACGATCTGCTTGCGGCGGGCGGCCTCGGTGAACGTCAGTTCGCTCGACCCAGGATTAGGTTGCACGACCTAAATCTAGTCCATCCATCAACCGGTCCGCGGCGGGCGGTCAGAACAGTCCGATCACCAGCGACATGGCGAGGAACAGCACCAGCTGGTAGCCGCAGTTGATGAGGGTCAGCTTCGGCGGCTTCAGCTCGAAGGCGTTGTGCTGGAGGAGCGTGGTCGCCGAGATCGTCAACCAGGCCACCAGACCGACCAGCAGTGCCAGGCCTGCCGACTCGTCGCCGGTGGCCGCCGACGTGATCCCGATGCCGGCCGCCAGTCCGACCGCGGTCACGCTGTTCGCGACGAGCAACTGGGCCATGTTCCGCGGGCTGGCCTTCTTGGACCGTTCCGGGGTCAGGCCGGTCAGCCTCCACCACACGAACACGAAGCCGACCTTGCTGTACCACAGGCCCGCCACGGCCATGCCGACGACGATCGCGAGCACGGTGGCCAGCCAGTTGATCCCCATGGTGCGACTCCTTGATCGTCGATGAGCGTGATAAAATCAACCTCGATGGAAAAAGTCAAGCGAACTCCCGGCCGCTCCTATGGACAGTTCTGCGCACTCGCCCGCGCCCTGGACGTGGTGGGCGACCGCTGGAACCTGCTGATCGTGCGCGAGCTGCTGCCCGGCCCGCTGCGCTACAACGAGCTGAAGTCCTTCCTCGCCGGGATCGCGACCAACCTGCTGGCGGAGCGACTGCGCAGCTTGGAGGGGCACGGGATCGTCGAGCGGCGGCTGGGCGACGCGGGGGTCCTGTACGCCCTGACACCGTGGGGTGCGGGGCTGCGCGAGCCGATGGAGGCGCTGGGCCGGTGGGGCGCGCCGCTGATGACGACCGGCCGTGGCGGCGACTCGTTCCAGCCGCGCTGGCTGGTGCTCGCGCTGCCCGCGCTGCTGCCGGGCGCGACCGCCACTCCCGCGGTCGAACTCGGCTTCGAGGTCGACGGCTTCCTCATCGTCCTGCACATCGACGAGAACGGTCCGCGCGCGGTGGCCGAGCCCGACCGCCGGCCGGAGACGGTCCTGACGGCCGCGCCGGAGGTTGTGGTCGGGCTCGCGACCGGCGCGCTCACGGTCGACCAGGCGGTCGCCGCGGGAGGCATCCGGGGCGATGCCGAAGTTCTCCGCAGAGCTTTCCCCGCTCGCTAGCCGAGGTAACTCCGCAGGTCCGCCGGGTGGCCGAGGCTGGCCTGTGAATTTTGCCAGTGTGATTATTTCAGTGTCGAGCGAAATTAAGCCACGGAACAACGAATGACAACCCCGCCGAGACCGGCCAGACAAGCCGATGCCGGCCGAGCGGCTCAGCGTGCCTCGGTGGCGAACCGGTGCAGGAGGGCCCCGGTGGTCCCGGGGTCCTCGAACATGGGCGTGTGGCCGATCCCGTCGAGGATCTCGATCCGCGCGCCCGGAACCCGCCGGTAGTCCTGGGCGGAGGACGGCTGCCACCGGCGGTCCCGCGCGCCGAAGAGCACCAGGGTCGGCAGGCCGATCCCGGTGAGCCGGTCGGGGAGGGGTCGTTCGGTCAGGAACGCGCTGGCGGCCTCGTCGGTCGCGGTGAGGGCGCGGTAGGTCATGCCGCGGATGTCGGCGATGAGCCGGTCGGGGACGTGCACCTCGCGGGTGAACGCGGTGCCGGCCGCGTCGCGGATCATGCTCTCGGTGCGCAGCCGCCAGAGCAGCTCACCGAGCACCGGGGTGGTCAGCAGGCCGGCGGCGGGGCTGTTGCCGAGGAAGGCGTCCAGCCGGGGGCCGGTGGAGATCAGCATGATCGCGGCCACCAGGTCGCGGCGGCGCTCGGCCAGTGCGGTGGCGACGTAGCCGCCGGTGGAATGGCCGACGATGGTCGCGCGGCGGATGCCGAGGTGGTCGAGCACGGCGGCGACCCGGTCGGCCTGCTCGGCAATGCCGTAGCCGGTGCGCGGTTTGGCCGATCCGCCGTGCCCGAGCAGGTCCAGCCGCAGCACGTGCAGCTCGCGCACGCCCGGCAGCACCGGCTCCCACCAGGCCGTCGAGCCGCTCAGTCCGTGCAGCAGCACCACCGCGGGCGCGCCGGGCGGCCCCTCCCGCACGAGGTGGATGTCCCCGCCGGGCAGGCGCACGATCCGTGCGCCGGTGGCTTCGGTGGTCTCGGCGCGCACGGCCACCGTGTTCGCCGCGAGCAGGAGGGCGAGGCCGCCGAGGGTCAGCAGGGTGATCCGCCGTCGCCGCGGGGTGGGTTTCTGTTCCATGGCGACACCTTCGCGGGGAGCGGGGCGAGGAGTCTTGGCGAAATGTCCGCGCCGCTCCTAGGGTCGGGGCGTGTCAGACACCGCCGCCTGGGAGATCGCGCGACCGTCGCGGGCGCGGCCCGGTGCGGACATGGCCGGGTTCCGCATTCCCGGCGACCGCCCGGCCGAGCTGCGGGCCATCCCGCATCCGGCCGTCACCGTGGCCGTCGAGTTCGGCGACCGTCCGGTGGCCGTGGGCGGGCGGCGGATGACCAGCCTGGCCGCCGGGCTCGGCTTCACCGTGTTCCGGGTGCGGGCCGAGGGGGTCGACTGCGTGCAGCTGCGGCTGTCCCCGCTGCTCGCGCACCCGGTGCTCGGGCTGCCGCTGGCGGAGTTGCGCGGGCAGGTCCTCGCCCTCGACGATCTGTGGGGCCGTGGCACCTCGGCGTTGCGCGAGCGGCTGCACCACGCGCGCACCTGGCCGGAGCGGTTCGCGCTGGTCGAGGCCGAACTGGCGGCGCGACTGGACGCGGGCCGGCCGGTTGATCCCGAGGTGGCCTGGGTGTGGCGGGAGATCCTCGGCAGCCACGGCCGGGTGCGGGTGCGCGAACTGGCGGCGCGGACCGGGTGGAGTCGTCAGCGACTGTGGTCCCGCTTCGGCGCGCAGCTCGGCCTGACCCCCAAGCGCGCGGCCATGCTGGTCCGCTTCGACCACGCCGTGCACCGCCTGGTGCGTGGGCACAGCGCCGCGCGGGTGGCCGCGGAGGGCGGTTATGCCGACCAGTCCCACCTGCACCACGAGATCCGCGCGTTCACCGGCACCACGCCGGTGGCCGCCGCGGGGGAGCCGTGGCTGGCGGTGGACGAGCGGGCCTGGCCGGGCTGAGCGGTCAGGGCGTCAGAGCCAGCGGCAGGGTCGCGATGGTGTGCCGGTCCTGGCGGCCGTCCACCGGGACCACCGGCACGCCAAGGCTTTGCGAGGCCCGCTGCGGGCTCAGCCACAGCCCGTCCGCGGCGACCCCGACCCGCACCCGCGCCCTGGCCACCAGCTCACCGCGGGCCGCCCGGGACAGCGTGTAGGAGGTGCAGGTGAACATCGCCTCCGGCGCGCACCGGCCCAGCAGCGCCACCGCGTCCGCCGGGTCCTTCGGCACGAAACAAGCCTGGCGCAGTCGTCCCACCGAGACGTCGCGCCAGGACTCGGTGACCCGGTGCCGGGCGGTGCCGTCGTTGGCCACCGGGCCGGAGACCACCTCCGGGTCCGCGCCGAGGGCGACCAGCAGCTCCTGGTGCAGTTCCAGGGTGTCCAGGGCGGTGGCCGGGTAGCCGGCTTCGGCGAGCTGGCTGACCAGGCGGTGGGCGGCGCTGGCGATGGCGCGGCGGCTGCCTTCCTCACCGCCGCCGCGGGCCAGCGCGGCCAGGGGTTCCTCGGCGGGGCGGTAGCGCAGGGACAGCCAGTGCACGCGGATCGGGGTGGCCGCGCCGGTGCTGGCCGGCAGGCCGGGGACGGCCCAGATGGTGAGCTGGGCGCTGGTGAGCCGGATGCCGGAGCGTTCGTAGGCCTGGTGGAGCAGTCGGGTCAGCGCGTCCGGCGCAGGGTGTGCGGCCGGCGCGATTCGCACCATCGTGCAGAAACTGCCGTCGGACTCCAGTGTTGCCACTCCTACCCTGTTGCCCGCGCGGTCGACCTGGGTGTGCACGGACAGGTCGGGCAGCAGGGCGCGCAGGGGCGTGGCCGCCTCGCGGGCGGCGAGCCGGCGGCGGCGGTGCCGGAAGCGCAGGTAGAGGGCGGCCCAGCGGTAGGCGGGCAGGCCGCGGACGCGGAGCAGGGTAACGGCGAGGGTGATGGTGGCGACGCTGAGGGCGAGGATGCTCCACGGTCCGAAGGGGACGATGGTGCCGAGCACGGCCAGGGCCGCGATTTCCGCGACGGCAATTGTGCCCGCGCCCAACGGCACCACCCGTCCCCGCCGACCGGTCGAGAGAACGCTCATCCGCATGCACCACCGAGTGTTTGGGAATTCCTTGCGGCACAAGGATTTCAGTCAACAGATGACCGGAACTGTCCGTGGTGATCGATAGTATTGCGCAGCAGTGCGACGGCGCGAGGGGGCGGCGGTGTGGACCCAGAAGGACCAGGTGCAGGCGTACCAGTTCCTGCGCAGGCGGCTGGTCTCCGCGCTGGTGGCCGGGGACGCCAACCACCCGGTCTCACCGAGCAGGCGGCTGTTGCTGGGCACGGTGCTCGGGATCGCGGTGGCGCTGCTGGTCACCGCGGTGTTCGGGATCATCGGGGTGCTCAGCCCGGCGCGGGCCGCGGAGTGGAAGCAGGGCGGCCAGGTGATCGTGGAGAAGGAGACCGGCGCCCGGTTCGTGCTCGGTGAGGGCGACCTGCTGCACCCGGTGCTGAACTTCGCCTCCGCGCGGCTGCTGGCCGGTGGCAACGGGGACCGCACGGTGACCGTGCCCGCCAAGACCCTGGCCGACCTGCCCAGGGGCGCGACGGTGGGTATCGCGGGCGCGCCGGACTCGTTGCCGGAGACCGGGCGGCTGCTGGGCGGGCCGTGGACGACGTGTTCGCGTGGTTCGGCCGATCTGCCCGCCAACGTGGAGCCGGGTTCGAGTGTGTCGGTGGGGCGCGCGCCGGGTGGGCGGGAGCTGCGGGCGGGGGAGGGGCTGCTGGTGCGGCTGGCCTCCGGGGAGCGGTTCCTGTTGACCGGTGGGCACCGGTTCAAGCTGGCCGACGAGCGGGCGGTGGTGGCGCTGGGGTACGAGCCGGTGCGGGCGCTGCCGGTGGCGCGGAACTGGCTGAACACGGTGCCGGTGGGCCGGGACCTGGCGGTGGTTCCGTTGCGGCAGGCGGGATCTCCGGGCCCGCGACTGGGCACTGTGGACACTCGAGTGGGGCAGGTGCTCCAGGCCGAGGGGGTGGCGGACGGGTTCTACGTGGTGCGCGCGGACGGGGTGGCGCCGGTGACCGAGACCGAGGCCAGGCTGGTGCTGGCCGCGCCGGGCAACGCGGCGGCCTATCCGGACCGGCGGGCGCGGGTGCTGGCGGTGCCCGCGGCGGAGCTGGCCGAGGCGCCGAGGGCGGAGAGCCCTGGCGAGCGGGAGCCGACCGGATATCCGTTGCGGCGACCGGAACCGGTGTCCCTCGGCGGGTTGCCGGGCACGGTGTGCGCGAGCGATTTCGGGGCCACCGGGGCGAAGCTGACCTATGGCGACGCCGCGGTCAGTCCGTCCACTGTGGACGATCAAGGGCGGGTGGCGGACGTGGCGCTGGTGCCGGGCGGGGCCGGGGCGCTGGTGGCGGATCAGCCTGCGCCGGGGGCGTCCTCCGGTGCGGTGTACCTGGTGACCGATGCCGGGGTGAAGTTCCCGGTGGCGGGTGCGGAGTCGGTGCAGGCTCTGGGATATGGGGCGGTGGCCCGTCGGCCGGTGCCCGCGGGTGTGCTGGCGTTGTTGCGGACCGGTCCGGTGCTGGACCGTGCCAAGGCGCAGGAGGTGGTGGCGCGGTGAGCGGAGCGCGGATCAGGGTCGGGGTCATCGAGGATCATCCGCTGTACCGGGCCGCGGTGGCCAGGGTGCTGGCGGACGCGCCCGATGTCGAGCTGGACGGGGTGGCCGAGTCGGTGGCGCAGTTCGCCGCGCGGCGCAGCGGGTCCGGTTCGGTGGTGGTGCTGGACCTGAAGCTGCCGGGGGTGCGGGACGCGGCCGCGGTGATGGAGGTGGTCGGCATGGGGCACCGGGTGCTGGTGGTCTCGGCGCACGCCGGGCAGTCGGAGGTGCTGGGCGCGATCGCGGCCGGGGCCAGGGGTTATCTGTCCAAGGACAGCGACGGGGACGAGATCCTGCGTGCGGTGCGGGAGATCGCGGCCGGGAACAGCTATGTGTCGCCGACGCTGGCCTCCTACGTGCTCAACGCCTCGCGGGACCGCAACAACGGGCCGGTGATCGAGCTGTCGGTGCGGGAGCGGCAGGTGCTGGCGTTGCTGGCGGCGGGGGAGCGGGACCAGGACATCGCGGAGGCGATGGCGATCAGCGTGCGCACGGTGCGTTCGTACCTGGACCGGATCCGGGACAAGACGGGCTGTCGCCGCCGGCCGGAGCTGACCCGGTATGCGATCGAGGAGGGGCTGGCGCACAGCACACCCACCGACTGGGCGGGCCGGGCCTGATGGGGCGGCGCGCCGCGGGGCTGGTAGCGGTGTGCGCGTTGTCCGCCTTCGGGTTCACCCCGATGGCGGTGGCGCAGCAGTGCGCCGCGCCCGCCGGGAACTACGGCGGTCCGGTGAACTGGGCGCAGCGGCTCATCGGGGCGGACCGGTTGTGGCCGTTGACCGAGGGGGCCGGGCAGCGGGTCGCGGTGGTCGCGCCAGGGGTGGAAGCAAGCGGGCAGTTGGCCGGGCGGGTGCGGGAGGCGCAGGCCGACTGTGACGGGCGGGGCACGTTCGCGGCCGGGATCATCGCGGCGCGGCCGGATCCGGACACCACGTTCGCCGGGATCGCGCCGGGCAGCCAGGTGCTGGCGGTGCGGGTGCCGCAGGCCGATCCGGACTCCCTGGCCGCGGGGATCACCCGCGCGGTGGAGGGTGGCGCGACGGTGATCGCGGTGGTGAGCCCGTCGGCGAGCAGCAGCGGCGCGTTGTCGGCCGCGGTGCGCAACGCGTTGTCCCGCAACGTGGTCGTGGTGGCCGCGGCGGCGGGGGACAAGCCGTCCACCCGGACCTTCCCCGGTGCGCTGCCCGGTGTGCTGGCGGTGGGCTGGATCGACCAGAACGGCGCGGCGGTGTCGGCGGAGTCCGGGGAGCACTTGGGGCTGGCCGCGCCGGGGGCCGATCTGGTGAGCGTGTCCGCCGGTGGGCGCGGGCACCGGTGGGGGGTGGGCGGCCCGGCGTTCGCGGCGGCCTATGTGGCTGGTGCGGCGGCGCTGGTGCGCGGATATCGCTCCGAGTTGTCGGCGGAGCAGGTGCGGACGCGGTTGCTGGTGACGGCCAGTGGCGCTGGTGGCGCGCATGATCCGGTGCTGGGCTGGGGTGTGCTGGACGCGTACTCGGCGGTGACGGCGGAGCTGCCGCCAGGAGTCGCCGCACCGGTGGCGGGGCAGCGGCCGGGTGCCCCGCCGCGGCCCACGGTGGCGATCGCGGCGGGTCCGGCCGATCCGGTGCGGCACGACCGGCTGCCGGGGGCGTTGGCGGTGCTGGGTGTGCTGGCCGCGGGCGTGGCCGTGGTGGCCACCGCGGCGGTGCGGCGCGGCCGGTCACGGGGCTGGCGGATCGGCGGGGACGGGGCGGGCGCGCCCAGCAAGTGATCCTGGGTAGGGTCGGGGCATGTCGTCGATCTTCAGCCGCCGCGCGTTCCTCGGTGCGGCGGCGCTGTTGCCGCTGGCCGCCTGCGCGAGCCAGGAGAAGCCCGCCGTCACCACCAGCGCGCCGCCACCGTCGACCGCTGCCGCGCCGCAGCGGCACGACCGGCTGGTGGAGCTGGAGCGGGAGTTCGACGCGCGGATCGGGGTGTACGCGCTGCACACCGGCACCGGCGCGACCGTCGAGCACCGGGCGGAGGAGCGGTTCGCGTTCTGCTCGACGTTCAAGGGCCTGGCCGCGGCGGCGGTGCTGGCCCGGCACCCACTGTCCTATTTGGACACTGTGGTGCGTTACGGCAAGGAGGAGCTGCTCAAGAGCGC
Organism: Crossiella sp. CA-258035; assembly: GCF_030064675.1. GTDB lineage: Bacteria > Actinomycetota > Actinomycetes > Mycobacteriales > Pseudonocardiaceae > Crossiella. The sequence continues at coordinate 4,896,801 of NZ_CP116413.1, read as the reverse complement.
GGTGGTGACCAGCAAGCACGTGGCCACCGGGATGAGCCTGCGGGAGCTGTGCGATGCCGCGGTCCGCTACAGCGACGGCACCGCGGGCAACCTGCTGCTGCGCGAGGTCGGCGGACCGGCGAAGCTGACCGAGTACGTCCGCAGCCTGGGCGACACGGTGACCAGGATGGACCGCACCGAGCCCACGCTCACCGAGGCCACGCCGGGAGATCCGCGCGACACCTCCTCACCGCGGGCACTGGGCGAGGACTACCGCAAGATCGTCCTGGGTGACGCGCTGCCGGCGGAGAAGCGGGCGTTCCTGCGGGACCTGTTGGAGCGCAACACCACCGGCGGTCAGCGCATCCGGGCGAAGGTGCCCGCGGGCTGGACGGTGGCGGACAAGACCGGCACCGGGGACTACGGCACGCTCAACGACATCGGCATCGTGTGGCCGCCGGGAGGCGCGCCGGTGGTGGTGGCGGTGATGTCCAGCAAGGCGGCCAAGGACGCGGAGTACAAGCAGGCGGTGGTCGCCGAGGCGGCGGGCTACGTGCTGGGCAAGCTCACCTGACGTTCGTGCCGGTGAACAGCCGCAGGATGATCTGGCGGTACTGCTCGGCGTGGTGGCGGTCCTGGCGGAGGTAGTTCTCCCTGGCGGTGGTGACGTTTCCGCCGGTGCGGTCGATCTCCTCGGCGGCCTCGCCGAGGGTGCCCGCCAGACTGGACAGGGTGGCCGCGTGGGACTGGGCGGCCTGCCGGGACTGCGGGATCTGGCCGAAGGCGTCGCCGGGCAGGGTGCTCGCGGTGAGGTTGCCGCGCAAGGTGTTCAGGTCAGCCGCGGCGGTGTGCAGGGTGCGCGCCAGTGGGCCGAGGGTGCCGCCCGCCGCGTGGAAGGCCTGGCCGTTGCCGCGAGCCGCCGGAGCGGGTGCGGGTGCGGGAGTGGGCGCGGGTTCGGCCTGGCGGACGGGCTGGACCGGGTTGCCGGTGACCAGGCCCGAGGCGGCGCGGGCACGGTCGAGGTAGCGCTGGTAGTCGCCGTTGGTGTAGGTGGACCACTGGCGGAAGCTGGTGCCGTTGCCGGAGATGGCGTAGGCGTTGGCCGCGTTGGTGGCCGGGTCCAGGTTGGCGGTCTCGTCGCGCTGGGCCTGTTCGCGGGCGGTGCCGTGGCCGGGGTTGAGCGAGCGGATCTGCCACAGCCCCACCGAAGGACCCCACTTGCTCGTCTCCAGCGCGACGTCGCCGATGGCGTCGGTGCGGCCGCTGGACTCGGCCAGCGCGACCGCGACGGCGGTGTTCAGCATGTCGCCGCGGAACCCGGCGTCCCAGGCCAGCTGCGCGATCTCCTGGTCGGTGAGCCTGGGCATGGCGGAGACCTCCTAGTAGCGGAAGGACGGTGGTTCGGGGCGGTCCTCGGGTTCCTCGCCGATGACCTGCGGGGTGATCACCGCGGACTCGCCCCACACGTCCTCGGTCTCCACCAGCCAGGGCGGGATCCGGCGGCCACCGGCGAGGTCGCCGCCCATGCCGCCACCCATCGGCATCATGGGCATCATCGGCATGCCGCCCGCCATGCCCTGGGCGGAGCCGGCAGCCGCCGCGGCGGCGCCCATCGCGCCCGCCATGCCCCTGGCGGCGGCTGCCGCGCCCGCCGCTCCGGCCAGCCCGGCCGCGGCCTGCGCCTGCGTGCCGGAACCACCGGGAGCGCCGATCTTGCCCAGCCCGCCCGCGCCGCCACCGCCGCCGAGTTTGCCCAGTCCCGCACCGAGTCCCGCGCCCAGCCCGGCCGCGCCCGCGCCGAGCTTGGCCGCCTCCGCGCCGATCCCGGGGGTCACTGCGCCCGGCTGAACCTGCTGTTGCTGTTGCTGTTGCTGTGAATCGGGCTTCTTCGCCCAGTCCGGCACCTTGGGCAGCGGACCGGCGAAGCGACCCGCCGCCGCGGCCGAGGCAGCCGCGAGACCGGAGGCGAACATGCCGCCGAACAGCGGCGGCTTGACCGGTGCGGCGGCCCCGGCGCCGGGGTGGTCGACGCCCTGCGGGCCGGCAGGCACTCGCCCGGCAGGGGACTCGGGGATGGAAGCCTGGGCGACCCGGTAGCGGTTGGCCAGGTCCTCCATGATCAGCACCGCGCGGGCGTGGCTGGCGTTGGCCACCTGCGCGGCCTGCTGCTGCTGGCGGACCGCGGCCACCGCCTCGGCCTGCTGCGCGGCGACCCGCGCGGCCAGTTCCGGGGAGGTGCCCGGCCCCAGCTGGATCGGCGCGCCGGCCATCCGCAGCGTGGCCGCGGAGACCTCGGGCACCTCGGTCGGCGGCGGCATGGTCGCCTGGGCCTTGATCAGCGCCTCGGCGGTGTCGTGGGCCAGGTCCCGCATGGCGTGCGCGGCCTCGGCGGTGCGCCGCAGCCCGCCGGCCAGGTCGGTGATCATCGACTGGTACTGCTCGGCCGCGCCGCCGCGCCACTGGTGCCGGAACCGGGCGAGCTGCCCTTCCAGGTTGCCCGCCTGCTCGTGCAGCCGGGAACCGACCGCGTCCCAGGCATCGGCGGCCGCGCGCATGGTCTTGGGCTGGCCGGCGTGCAGCATGTCGTAGAGCTGGCGGTGGCTGTAGCGGGCGAAGTCGGTCTGTCCGTCGCTGGCGAAGTGCACGGGGGTCACAGCCTCCCCGGGTCGGTGCGCGGGTCGGAGATCTGCAGCACGTTGCCGAGGTTGACCAGCGCCTGCCCGGCCTGCTGGTCCTGGCGGCGGTAGGCCTCGGCGATGGTGTGCGTGACGTCCTCGGCGAAGTCGATGGCCTGGCCGGCCCGCCCGAGCAGGGCGTGCATCTCCTCGGCCGCGGCCAGGTGGTGCGCGCCGAGCAGGTCGGCCTCGGTGAACTGGCCCAGCTGGACCTCGCGTTCGGTGAGGCCGCCGAGGTGGGCCAGCGGCTGCGCCATGCCGGTCAGCTGGGTGCCCAGTTCGCGGGCGAAGTCCACCAGCGACGCCAGGTGCACGGCGAAGGAGTTGTTCTCGGTGCTCACCCCTGCCCCCTCGGTTGTGGTCGGTCTCGCGGGCCGCGGACCCTGCCCAGGGCGAAGATTTCCGGGTCTGCCCCGGGCAGGGGCCAGCGGCTGGCGGGGATGAGTCAGCCGCTGGGGAACAGGCCCGCGTTGGTGCGCTCCATGGCCATCTGGTCGGTCATGGCCTTGCCGGTGTTGGCGGAGAAGTTGCGGATGACCGCGACCATCTCCGCGATGGCTGAGCGCAGGTCGTTCTCGGCCTGCTGGGCCTGCGCGCCCGCGGCGCTGCCCGAGCGGTACCAGGTGTTGCGGAGGTAGCCGAGCGAGCCGTCCAGCTCGTGCATGTGCCGTTCCAGGGCGTTGGCGCGGTTGGACAGCGCGTCGGAGCTGGCGGCGAGCTGGCTGAAGTTGACGGAGACGACGTCCCCGCCGCTGCCGGTGGAATGCATGGGCGTTGGTGTCCTCTCCCGGTCAGGAGCCAGCGAGGCGGTTGAACACGGATCCGGCCGCGCTGTTGGCCGCGGCGCCTGCCACCTTGTTGATGTCGTCGGTGGCGTTGGTGTCGCCGGTGTTGTAGTTGCGGCTGACGTCGGTCATCAGGCTGGACATCCGGTCGAGGGCGGCGGTGGCCTTGGCCATCTTCTCCTGCAGCGTGGTGTGCAGCTGCTGGAAGGCGGCGGCCTGGTTGCCCTGGTAGGAGTTGCTCAGCGCCCAGCCGAGGTCGTTCTGGAGTCCGGTCATGGTGGACTTGGTCGCGGTGGCGGACTGGTGGAAGCCGCTGATCGCCTTGGTCATCGCGGCGGCATCGGCCTCAAAGCCGGGACCGGCCATGGGCGAACCACCTCCTCTCATTCACCGGGTGTTCCTTGGTGTCGAGCCTAAGTACGGAGTTGTTGCCGCCCAACGGCACAAGTGCCGGTCGGGGTGGCGGTAGTTGTACCCACACCGGCTCAGCTGCCCGGTGTCCAGGCGACCTGGACGAGCTGGTTGCCGTGCCGCCGGGACACCAGCTGGCCACGGCCGGGCGGCTGTGGGGCGCAGCGGACATCGCCCAGCAGCACGCCTTCGTCGCGCGAGCCGGACATGACCAGGCCGGGGGAGCCGAGCTCCTTGATCCGCATCAGCACCGGGTCGTAGATGCCGCGGGCCGCGCCGCCGCTGCCCCTGGCCACGACCAGGTGCAGGCCGATGTCCCTTGCCTGGGGCAGGAACTCGACCAGTTGCAGCAGCGGGTGCGCGGTGCCGCCGGCGGTGGCGACCAGCTCGTAGTCGTCGACCAGCACGAAGAGATCGGGGCCCTGCCACCAGTCCCGGCGGCGCAGCTGGTCCGGCGTGACCTCGGGGCCGGGCAGCCGGGCGCGCATCGCTTGCACGACCTCGGCGAGCAGCCCGTCCAGCACCGGGGCGCTGCCGGCGTAACCCAGCAGGTGCGGGCCGTCGACCGCGCCGAGCAGGCCGCGCCGGTAGTCCACCACCAGGATCGCGGCCTCCTCGGGGGTGTAGCGGGCCATGATGCCGTTGGCGATGGTGCGCAGCAGCCCCGATTTTCCGCCTTCGACGTCGCTGAAGGCCAGGAAGTGCGGTTCGGTCTGGAAGTCCAGGAACACCGGTGACAGGTCGTTCTCGGCGATGCCGAAGGGCACCTGCTTGCCCGGATGCTGGTGCACGTCAGGCAGATCACTGGCCGGGAACTCGTGCGGGAGCAGACGCACTTGTGGTGCGACGGATCCCGGCCAGGCGGAGGTGATCTTCTCGACCAGGTCCGCGGTGCCGGCGGTCATCGACTCGGCGAACTGGGTGCCGTCGATGCGGGGGAGCGCGCCGAGGAAGTGCAGCTTGTCCGGGGTCAGCCCGCGGCCAGGGGTGTCAGGTGGCACGTTCTGGGCGGCGCGGCGGTCGATGGCGGAGTCGCTGGGATCGCCCAGCCGCAGCTCGTAGCGGGTGCTGATGGAGTCCCGCAACGGTGGCCGCACCGCCATCCAGTAGTTGGCCGAGATCACCACGTGGATGCCGAAACCCAGGCCCCTGGCGGCCAGCCGGGTGATCGACTCCTCCAGCTGCTCGTACTCCTCGCGCACCGTGGTCCAGCCGTCCACCACCAGGAACACGTCGCCGAACTCCCGGTCGCCCAGCTCACTCTCCTGGATCTCCTTGCGGCGCTGGCGGAAGGTGGCCATCGAGTCCACCGCGTGCCGGGCGAACAGCGCCTCCCGCTCGGCCAGCAGGGTGGACAGCTCGGCGACCATCCGGCGGCAGGAGTCGGCGTCCCTGCGCACCGCGTAGCCGCTGACGTGCGGCAGCCCGGCCACCGGGCCGAGTGCGCCGCCGCCCATGTCCAGCAGGAAGAACTGCACCTCCACCGGCGTGTGGGTCAGCGCCAGCACGCCGATCAGGCTGCGCAGGAAGGTGCTCTTGCCGCTCTGCGGCGCGCCCACCAGCAGCACGTGCCCGCCCGCGCCTGCCAGGTCGGCCCACATCAGGTCGCGGCGCTGCTCGAAGGGTTTGTCCACAATGGCCAGTGGTACGGTGAGCTTGCCGTTGCCGCCCCAGCCGATCGGGGACAGGCCGCGCTCGGCATCGGCGCCCAGCGGCGGCAGCAGGTGATCGAGGGCAGGCGGCTCGTCCAGCGGCGGCAGCCAGATCTGGTGCGCGTCCGGGCCCTTGCCGATGAGGCGGTCGATCATCGCGCCCATGATCGTCTCCCCGGTGGCGGCCGGCACGGCCTCGGCCGGTTCGGCGCGCACCGGTTCGACGATCTCCACTCGTTCCAGGGAGTACGGCAGCACCTGGCGGCCGGGCGCGGCGGTCTCGCCGCTGGTCCCGGACTCCCTGGGCGGCAGGTCACCGGAGACGTAGGCGGCCTTGAACCGTTGCAGCGTCTCGGTGTCGCTCTTGAGGTAGGCCGAGCCGGGGATCGCGGGCAGGTGGTAGGCATCGGGCACGCCGAGCACGGTGCGGCTCTCCGCGGCGGAGAAGGTGCGCAGCCCGATCCGGTAGGACAGGTGCGCCTCCAGCCCGCGCAGCCGGCCCTCCTCCAGGCGTTGCGAGGCCAGCAGCAGGTGCACCGCGAGGCTGCGGCCCAGGCGGCCGATCATCACGAACAGGTCCACGAACTCCGGGCGGCTGGAGAGCAGCTCGCTGAACTCGTCGATGATCAGCAGCAGCGAGGGCAGCGGGGCCAGCGGCGCGCCGTTCTCCCTGGCCCGTTCGTAGTCCCGGACCGAGGCGAAGTTCCCGGCCGCGCGCAACAGTTCCTGGCGGCGCAGCATCTCGCCGTTGAGCGCGTCGGCCATCCGGTCGACCAGGGTGAGGTCGTCGGAGAGGTTGGTGATCACCGCGCAGGTGTGCGGCAGCCCGGTCATCCCGGCGAAGGTCGCCCCGCCCTTGAAGTCGATCAGCGCCAGGTTCAGCGTCTCCGAGGAGTGCGTCACCGCCAGCCCGGTGACCAGGGTGCGCAGCAGCTCGCTCTTGCCCGAGCCGGTCGCGCCGACCACGAGTCCGTGCGGTCCCATGCCGTTCTCCGCGGACTCCTTGAGGTCCAGCTCCACCGGCCTGCCCTCGGGATCCAGGCCCAGCGGCAGCCGCAGCCGCTCCCGCGGGGTGCGCGGCCGCCAGGTCACCTCGGGGTCCACATCGCGCGGATCACCCAGCCCGAGCAGCCCGGCCAGGCCGAAGGTGGCGCTCACCGGCGCCTCCGACGGCGCGGCCACCCCGTGGAAACGCGGGGTCAGCGCCCTGGCCAGGGCTTCGGCCGCGGCGGTGGACAGCCCGTCGGGCTCGCCGAGGTAGGCCACCCTGGACTCCGCGCCCTCCCCGGTGACCATGCCCATCCGCTGCGGCGAGACGTGCAGCCGCAGGCTCTCCGTGCCGGGGGTGTCAATCGGCACCTCGTGGCCGACATCGAGCACCGTGACCCCGTGCTGCCCGCCCACCGGGGCCAGCCGGGGGTCGCCGTAGGTGCGGCCGCCGTCGACCACGAGCAGGATGTGCGGGGCGTCGTAGCCCATCCCGGCGCGCCTGGTGAACGGCTGCCGGTCACCGAGGTCGTTGCCCAGCAGGTCGGCCAGCGTGGTCAGGTCCCCGGCGACCAGGCGGGCCGGGCCGACCGCGTCCGCGCCGGTGGCGTCCTGGGCGTGCGGCAGCCACTTCACCCACTCCCAGTCCCCGCGCCGGTCCGCGGCCACGCACACCGCGACCCGCAGGTCGGCGGGGGAGTGGAACAGCGCAGCCTGGGCCAGCAGCGCCCGCGCCAGGTCCAGCACCACCGCGCGCGGCCCGCTGACCCCGACCCTGGCGAAGGAGCGCAGCGACACCGACACCGGCAGGTCCGGCACGGTGGCGTAGGCGCGGATGAAGTGCCGCAACGAGGTCGAGGACACCGGGTCCAGCTCCTCCAGCGGCACCGTCTGCGGCGCGCGCAGGGGAGTGGCCAGCCGCTGCGGCCCGCGCCCGGCGCGCAGCTGCCCGAAGGAGGTCGCCGAGCGCCGCCGCTCCCACAGCCGGTCGCCCTCGGCGAAGGTCCACAGATCGGTGGGTTCGGGGTGGGAGTCGAGCAGGTGGGCGCGCTGGGCGGCGGCCACCTCGCGGACCTGTCTGCGCAGGTTGGCCAGGTACTGCTGGTAGTCCCGCCGCTCCTCGTTGATCTTGGCCTTGTTCTGGGAGCGTCCCTGGGCCAGCGACATGACGATCATGCCGATCATCACCACCACGAACAGGCCACCGAAGACGTAGGTCATCACCCCGCCGCCGCGTCCGATGTAGACGAAGGACATCGCGCCCATGCCCAGCATCATCGGCAGCATGAACAGCAGGCCCATCATGCCCTGGTTGCCGCCCTTGGCCAGCATGGGCGGGGACTGCAGGGTGATCTCCCCCGCGGGCGGCTCGGGGACCCGTCGGCTCTTCCGCGCGGTCTGCACCCAGCCGATTCTGGTCACTTCGGCCCGCGCGCTGGTGGGTACTTTTGCCGTCCGTGCGCAGGGTGTGCGGAACCTACTCTCGCTGGGGAGCACATGACCGGCGAGGTGGGAGGGTGAGATGGCCGTGAGCCTGCCTGGGTTCGACGCCAGCCCCGAGGAGATGCGGTCGGTGGCCGGCAACCTCAGCGGCATCATCATGCAGGCGGCCAACGCGGTCGGCGCGCTGCGCTCGATGCGGGTGAACCCCTCGGACTTCTCCGCCCTCGGCGCCGCGGTGGGCGCGATGAACGCCAAGCTGGAAGCCACCCAGGTCAGCTCGCTGAACACGCTGCTCTCGCTGTTGCAGGAGTTCAACGACAACGTGCGCAAGGTCGCTGACACCTACCAGGACCACGACCGGCGCATCGCCGACGTCTACGCCGGCAGGCAGTCGGAACTGGCCGCGGTGTCCTCCACCCTGTGGAGTTCACCGAATGCCGAGAGGCTGGCCGCCGCCGCGACCGGTGCCAGCCTCTCCGGCGCGGCCCAGCCCGCCTCGGTGGACAACGTGCTCGGCTACCTGCGCACCGCCGGGATAAGCGACCTGGGCGAGCGCTCCTTCGCCGACCCGGTGGCCTTCGCCCGCTGGCTGGACACCGAGGCCGGCAACCAGCAGCGGGCCGGGGTGATCGGCGTCTACGCCGGGCTGGCCCGCGACCTCGGCGACGTGCCGGGCGGCGTCCGCGCCGGTGACATCGTGGTGCTGGCCTTCGACCGCGACCCGGTGGTGGCGGTGGTCGGCGAGCGCGGACAGCTCTACAACAACGGCCTGGTGCGGCCCAGCTTCACCGGACTCGCCGACACCCGGGTGTACCGCCCGATCTCGGCGTCCTGACGCCGGCCGAGCAGAGGAGATCCGCGTGACCGCGATGGCCTTCCCCGTCAGCGCCGCCATGGACGTCACCGCCAAGGGCGGCGGGCCCGGCACCTTCCTCAACTGGATCATCAACGGCAACCCGGGCCAGATCCTCAAGCACGTCACCGACCTGCTGGCCAAGGCCAACGAGTTCGCCCAGCTCTACCGGCAGCTCAAGCAGGCGGGGGAGCAGCTGCGCAAGGTCTGGCGCGGCCCGGCCTCCGGCGCGGCCAGCAAGAAGATCACCAACCTGCTGGACTCCTTCACCAAGATCATCTCGGTGGTGAAGGAGGTCGCGCAGAAGCTCGGCCTGGCCGCCTCGATCATCCAGAAGGCCCAGCTGGCGTTCAAGACCATCGTCGCCGCGATCAACCCGACCGTGGCCGGGCTGATGTCCAACCCGTGGACCTACGCCGCCGCGGTCGCCCTGTCCACCGCCACCAGCGGTGCGCTCAAAGGCTTCCTGGCCGCGCTCGGCGCGCTGCTGAAGTCCCTGGGCGCGGTGGAGCTGGCCGCGAAGCTGACCACCATGGCCGAGGTGCTGGGCCAGCTGGAGAAGCTGGTCGGCCTGGTCACCGGCAAGGACGGCGCGGCCCCCGCGCCCGGTGGTGCGCAGCCGACCACCTTGCCCGCCAAGGACTTCACCCAGTACCAGCCGCCCGCCCTCGGCGGCGCCCAGCCCGGAACCACCCAGCCAGGAACCACGCAGCCCGGCAACGGGCAGAACATGTGGATCCCGGTCGACCCGGCCGCTCCGTCCCCCGGATCGCCGGCCTCCGGAACTCCCGCCCCGAGCGCGCCACCGCCCGGCATCCCGAACCCCGTGCCGTCCCCCAGCGGTCACGGTACGGGCGCCGGGGTGAGCGTCACCGTGACCACTGGCGAAGGCAGTGCCACGGTGACCGCGCCCTCGGGGCGGGACACCATCGTCAACGCCACCGTCGGCGGCACGCCGATTAAGGTCGCCATCGACGGTGACGGTGACGGCAAGGTGTCGGCATGACCACCGCGGTGGGCAGCCCGGTCTCGGCCGTGCTGGCCGGTTACGCCGCCGCGCTGCGCCAGTTCCAGCTGGTGGTCACCGGCAACCCGGCCGCGCTGGAGGCCGAGGCGACCCGCCTCACCGGCCTCGCCGACCGACTGTCCACAGTGGCCAGTGCCACCCTGGAAGCCGCGCGCCGGGCCAACAGCGGCTGGCGCGGACCCGCCTACGCCGCCTTCCTGGCCCTGGTGGAACGCTGGAGCACCGGCCTGCGCATCGGCCAGGAACAGCAGCTGCGGCAACAGGCCGAGAAGCTGCGCGCGGCCGCGACCGTGCTGCGCAAGGCCCGCGCCGCCATGGACAAGGTGCTCGCCGACTTCATCGAACGCGGCCGCAACGTCGAACGCCTCGCCGTCTCCGCCGCGATCTACAACGGCGACCTGCGACCCTACATCGTGCACGCCAACGCCATGGGCGAGGTCGCGGTGCTGGCCGCCCGCAAGATCGTCGCCCAGCTCGGCGCCGAGCTCACCGCGCTGTTCCCCACCGGCACCCCGCCGCCCCCGCGCACCCCGTTCCAGCGGCTGGTGGACTACATCACCAACGAGATGAGCTACAACGGCCGCTCCCAGACCGCGGCCGGACTGCACCGGCTGAACAACCCCGGCTGGGGCGCGCTGCTGGAGCCCCTGACCAGCACCCGCGACAAGACCCACGCCCTCGGCCTGTTCACCTGGCTGGTCCGGCCGGGCGGCCCGTGGGACCACAAGGGCGAGATCCGGCAGCTGATGGGCATGAACCGGCACACCGGTTTCCTCACCGGCATCGACGGCACTACCCTGAAGATCCGGCACGACTTCTGGTCCAACCTGCACTACGGCTACGTCGGCACCGCGTCCGGGTTCAGCAGCTTCGAGCTGCACCAGGGCGCCAACGCCGCCGATCTGGCCAGCGGGCACTGGACCGACCCGGCCGACCAGTACGCGGTGGAGATGGGCATCCAGCTGTTCCGCCAGGTGCCGCCCGAGCAGCTGACCCCGGACCTGATCCGCCAGTACATCACCGACCCCACCCGGCTGAACGAGCTGCGCCAGCGTGGCTCGATCACCCCGTAACACTCCACAAAGGACGGTCACATGCAGCCCGATCCCTTTGCCGCCTTCGACCGCGGCGACATCCCCCAGGTCGACGACCTCCTGGAACGGGTGCGCCGCCAGCAGGAGGAGATCGAGCGCATCCAGCGCAACGTGGAGAGCATGCTGGTGCAGGGCCGTTCCCAGCGCGACGAGGTCACCGTCACCGTGCAGGGCACCGGCCGGGTCACCGAGGTGCTCATCGACCCCCAGCAGCTGCGCCGCAGCGACGCCCGCGAACTCGGCGAGCACGTCGCCGAAGCGGTCAACGACGGGTTGCGCCGGGTCGCCGAGGCCAGCACGGCCCGGTTCGCCCCGGTGATCGAGTCCGCCGCCCGCACGGAGAACTTCCAGTTCTGACAAGGACAACTCGCATGACGCCGACGGCCAGGCGGGTCACCGTGGTGACCCCGCGCGCCCGGATGGACCTCGCTCTGCCCATGGCCAGCACGGTCGCCGAGCTGCTGCCACAACTCATCCGCCTGGCCGGCGCCCAGGACCTGCCCACCGGGGCGGGTCCTGGCTGGGGCCTGTCCCGGCTCGGCGAGGCCGCGCTGGCCCCCGGCCTGACCGTGGCCGCCGCAGCGGTCCGCGACGGCGAGGTGCTCTACCTCAACCCCCGCGAGCGCTACGAGACCCCGCTGCTCTTCGACGACGTCGTCGACGCCATCGCCAGCTCCGCCACCGCCCGCTCCGGCGCCTGGCAACCCCAGGTCGGCCGCATCCTCGGCCTGGCCGCCGCGGCCGTCCTGCTCGGCGGCGCCGCCCTGCTCGCCACCGCGGCACTGGCCGGGAACCTGTTCGCCCCCATCGTCTCCGGCGTGCTCGCGGTGGCCCTGCTGCTCATCGGCGGCGCCCTCACCCGCGCCTACACCGACCTGGGCGCGGGCAGCGCCTGCGCGGCCACCGGCGCCCTGCCCGCCCTGCTGGCCGGGATGTCCGCGCTGCCACCACGCCAGCCGCTGCCGCTGCGCCCGGAGTCCCTGGCCCTCGGCCTGGCCGCGCTGACCCTCTACGCCGCCATCACCGCGGTCCTGCTGGCCCACCGCCTGGCCTGGTTCGGCGCCCTGGCCATCGCGGCCGCCCTCGGCGCGCTCGCCGCCGCCGCGGTGCTGCTGTTCGATCTCGACCCCGGTCACGCCGCCGCGGTCACCCTGCCGCTGGTCACCGCGCTCGGCGCGGCCGCCCCGATGATCGCGCTGCGCTTCGCCCGGCTGCCGCTGCCCACGGTCCCGGCCGACATGAAGTCCTTCCGCGCCGACGAGAAACCCGCGCTGGGCCCCGACGTCCTCGGCCAGACCACCGCCGCGGAGGAGATCCTCACCGGTCTGCTGGCCGCCTTCGGCGCGGTGGTCCTGGGCTGCGCGGTGGTGCTGACCAGGTCCGACTCGATGTGGCCCGCGCTGCTGGTCGGCGTCACCAGCCTGGCCTGGGTGCTGCGCTCCCGGACCTACGCCGGGACCCTGCAACGGATCGCGGTGATCAGCACCGGACTGGGCGGCCTCGGCGTGCTCGCGGTCTGGCTGAGCTGGGCGCTGCCGGCCCCGTGGCTGCTGGCCACCGCGGCGGCGGTCGCGGTCGGCGGGGGAGTGTCGATCAGCTACGCCGCCCGCGTCGTGCGCGGCAAGCACTCGCCACAGGGCGCGCGGCTGCTGGACGCCCTGGAGTACACGCTGCTGATCTCGGTGGTGCCGCTGGCCGGCGCCGTGCTCGGCATCTACAACGCCATCCGTGACGCGGTGGGCTGACCGAGCCCCAGCCTCAGCCCGCGTCCCGCCTCGCTGTCCCCTCCCAGCCTCTAGCCCTCCTTTCGCTCCTCCCGCCGCTCGTCCCACCACCGCCTTCGTCGTGGCAAAAAGCTTCGTCCTCCCGATAATTTCAGTGTCGAATGAAAATAATCCCCTTACGAACCCCAACCCCCAACCCGCAAGGACCTGGGACAGAGCGGTTAGAGTGATCAGGTGTCGAACAGGCAGAACGGTGGGCGCCGCCACGACATCCTCAGTGCGACGATCGAACACATCCGCACCAGGGGAATCGCTGCCACACGCCCGGCGGACATCGCGGCCTCGCTGGGCATCAGCACCGCGCTGGTCTTCTACCACTTCGGCACCATCGAGAACCTGATCGCCGAGGCCTTCTCCGCCGCCGCCGAGCACGACCTGGCCCGCCTGGCCGAGCTGCGCGCCGCCGGCAACGCCCTGACCCGCCTCGCCGCGGTGCTGCGCTTCTACGCGCCCACCGGCGACGCCACCGGCTGGGTGCTCTGGATCGAGGGCTGGGCCGCCTCGCTGCACGATGACAACCTGCGCAAGGTCGCGCAGAACCTGGACCTGCGCTGGCGGGAAGCGGTCGAGGAGCTGATCAACGAGGGCGTGGCCGAGGGCGCGTTCGTCTGCCCCGACCCGCGCGGCGCGGCCTGGCGGATGACCTCGCTGCTGGACGGCCTCGCGGTGCAGCTGGTCGCGCGCCAGGGCACGGTCCGTCCGGAGGACCTGACCGGGTGGCTGCACGAGGCGGTGGCCAGGGAGCTGGGCATCAGCGCGGACAAACTCGGCGCGCTGGTCTGAACCGGTCTGCTACGGTGATCGACATGCAGCGCGCCAACGTGACTACGACGCCGGAGTACGTCCCGGCGCGCTGACAGCATGACTTGACGCGAAGCCCCGGGGCGGGTGCCCCGGGGCTTCGCCGTGTGGTCACCCGCTCTCCGCATCCAGCGAGGAGACCACGATGCCTGACCACCGCAAGCTCGGCCGCGAGCTGAACCTGTTCGACTCCGACCCGCTGATCGGCGCGGGCCTGCCCTACTGGCTGCCCGACGGCGCGGCCATCCGGCACAGCCTGGAGGAGTACATCCGCTCCGCCGAGCTGCGTGCCGGCTACCAGCACGTCTACTCGCCGGTGCTGGCCAAACGCGAGCTCTACGAACGATCAGGGCACTGGGACCACTACCGCGAGGACATGTTCCCGCCCATGGATCTAGGCGGTGACAAGATGGTGCTGCGCCCCAGCCTCTGTCCACATCACGCGCTGATGTACCGCTCCCGCGCGCACAGCTACCGCGAGCTGCCGCTGCGGCTGGCCGAGCTCGGCGGCATGTACCGCGCCGAGCTCTCCGGCGTGCTGGGCGGCCTGACCAGGGTGCGCGCCATCCAGCTCAACGACGCGCACATCTTCTGCACCCTGGACCAGGTCGCCGAGGAGGCCGGTGCCGCGCTGGAGCTGATCCGGAAGGCCCATGCGGCACTGGACATCCAGGACGCCCGCTACCGGCTCTCGCTGCCCGGCGCGGGCGGCAAGTACGTCGCCGGGGCCGAGATGTGGCAGCGCGCGGCCGCGATCCTGCGCGAGGTCCTCGACGCCGCGGGCATCGACTACGAGGCGGTGGCAGGCGAAGCGGCCTTCTACGGTCCCAAGATCGACATCCAGATCGCGGACAGCGCGGGCCGCGAGTCCACCCTGTCCACCGTCCAGGTCGACTTCTACCAGCCGGAGCGGTTCGACCTGCACTACATCGGCCCCGACGGCGGACGGCACCGGCCGGTCATGGTGCACCGCAGCGTGATCGGCAGCGTGGAGCGGGCGGTGGCGCACCTGATCGAACGCCACGGCGGCGCCTTCCCGCCCTGGCTGGCCCCGCGCCAGCTGGCGATCCTGCCCATCTCGCCGGAGGAGGAGCTGCCCGCCGCCGAGCTCCTGCGCCGCTGCCGCGACCTCGGCCTGCGAGCGGAGGTGCTCGAACCGGGGGAGGGGTCGCTCGGCGCCAGGATCCGCGCCGCCCGCCTGGCCCCGTACCAGGCGGTGATCGGCGCGCGAGAAGCGGCCGAGGGCCAGGTCGCCCTGCGTCTGCGCGACGGCCGTCGCCTGGACGCGATGCCCGCGGAAGACTGTTTGCGCAGCGTGCAAGCGGTGGTCCAGGCGCACAGCCCACGGCTCTGGGTGGACGTCGGTTGACATCGACGGTCGATGATCGATACTGAGTCAACTGTCTGGTCAGTCAGCAAGGGGAGTGCGCATGATCGAGGTCATCCAGCAGCCGGCCGCCCCGGCGCGGGAGCAGGCCGGTGACGATCGCGCTCCATTGCTCGAACTGACCTGGACCGACCCGGTCACCGGCAAACGCGGCTTCCTGGTCATCGACCGCCTGGTCCGCGGCGTGTGCAGCGGCGGCTTGCGCCTGCGCGAAGGCTGCACCCTGTCCGAGGTCCGGGGCCTGGCCCGCGGCATGACCGCCAAGGAAGCCCTCAACTACGACCCCGCCGCGCGGTACCTCCCGCTCGGCGGGGCCAAGGGCGGCATCGACTGCAGCCCCTACGACCCGGCGTCCCGCCAGGTCCTGCGCCGCTACCTGCAAGCCGTCCGCCCGTACCTGGAAACGGTCTGGACCACGGGCGAGGACCTGGGTCTGCGCCAGGACACCCTGGACGAGGTGATCGCCGAGGTGGGCCTGAGCAGCTCGATCCAAGCGGTCTACCCCCTGCTGGACGACGAACCCACCGCGACCCAACGCCTCATCGACGCCTTCGCCATCACCGTCGACGGCATCGCCCTGGACGAGCTGGTAGGCGGGGCGGGCGTAGCCCAGGCCGCCCTCACCGCGATGGCTGAGCTTGAAACGCCCCGCGAAGGCGCCCGCGCGGTCATCCAGGGCTTCGGCTCCATGGGCGGCGCCACGGCCCGCTTCCTGGCCGAGGCGGGCCTGCGCGTGGTCGGCATCGCCGACATCCACGGCACCATCGCCAACCCCAACGGCCTGGACGTGGAACGCCTCCTGCACACCCGCGACCCCCACGGCGCCATCGACCGAACCCAGCTCCACCCCACCGACGAGCAGCTACCCCGCGACGCCTGGCTGACCCTCCCCACCGAGGTCCTGGTCCCCGCCGCGATCTCCTACTGCGTCAACACCGCCAACCACACCCGCGTCACGGCCCGCCTCATCGTCGAAGCCGCCAACCTGCCCATCACCCCAGAAGCCGAAACGGCCCTGACCGCCAGGGGCGTAACGGTCATCCCCGACATCGTCGCCAACTCCGCCACCAACTCCTGGTGGTGGTGGGCCCTCTTCGGCGACATCAACCCCAACGCCCCCGATTCCTTCACCAAAGTCCGCACCCAAATGCACCACCTGGTCACCCAAATCCTGCACCGCTCCCGCACCACCGGCGTCCCCCCACGCGCCGCGGCCACCGCGATGACCACGGAAAACCTCGCCGCCATCGAAGCCCGCTTCGGCTGACCACCAGCCCACCCGCCGGCGCGCATCCCAGCCATCGCCCCAGCCGCTCGACCACCTGCCCCAGCCGCCCCGCCCGGCTTCCGCGCTCACCTCACGCGAGCTTCGGCTCCACCTGATCTTGGCTCGCACCAGCCGAAGTCCCAGCGCCAGCTAGCCCTGCTCCGCGGGCCGCCGGGGCCGGGCCACGCTGGCCAACCCGGCCGGGGCGGGACCTCGGGCCACGGCGCGCGGGCAGCGGACGTGGGCGTGGAGCCGACACGAGTCGCTGGCTGGCCCGTAGCTCGCTGGCTGACCGACGCTCGGCCGATCTTTCTCCTGGGCCGGAGCCAGGTGAGCGTTGACCGGGGCCAGGGGAGCCGTGGCCGTTGCCGCCCCTGACGGGGTCCGCCGCCGCCACCGTTCCTCTGCGGAACGCTCGAACCCCGGTTTTGGTTGCCTTTCGTTTTGGATCACTGTCGCTCGATCGGGTCAACTGCGCCGTGTCTGCTGCCGCGCCCGGACCATAACCGCACTTCAGTGGCCTGATCCTACCTCCCCGGTCTCACTCGCCGGACTCCGGGCCGGGGCGCCGCCGGTACCGGTTGACCCACCGTTTGATGGTGTGCCGGAACAGCCACGCCATCGCCATAGCCACCAACAAAAGCTCATCTCCTACGATAATTTCAGTGTGAATCGAAACTAATCCATCCAACAAGCAAGAACCCATAAACTGCATCGAGGCCTGAGAGGAGTGCGCCGAGCGAACCCGGCTCGGGCTGATCAAGGAGGTGCTCCGACTCGTCGAGACGACCGGCGTCCGGCTCCGCCCGCGACCCAGCAGATCGACTTCGTCGAGGGAGGCGACGAGTTTCGCGGGGCTGGGGTTGCACTCCGCCGGGCATCCGAAGGCGGACCGCAGGCCGGGGCCGCATGGGCGAAGAGGGTTGCGGCGCAAAGGGATGGGCATCGGAGCGGCGGGTGTGCCGATCGTCTCGATCTCGGCCCAGCTCAAGATCAAGCGAATGGTGCTGGCGCGGGGATGCTGGGCACGGCCGCGGCGGGCGAAGGAGCTGGCCGGCCTAGCGTTGCTGGAGGCGGCGCAGGGCGAGGTAGCCGCCGATGGCTGGGATGAAGGCGAGCAGGCGGGTGCGGGACGGGGTGTTCTCGATCACCAGGCAGGCCGCGATGACCAGTAGGTAGGCCGTGCCGTGCAGTGGTCCGGTGAGGGCGCTGACCGGACGCCAGTGGACCGTCACCAGGTTGAGCAGCAGGACCGCGACCGTGATCATCTCGGCCAGGGCGGCGTAGCGGAGCAGGCGCATGTCAGGCTCCGGTGGTTGAGCCGGGGCGGACGATCATCAGCACCACCACGGCCGCCCACAGCAGGTTGAAGATCCCGGTGGACATCCGCAGTGTGCGCAGCACGCCCTGCCACGGCTCGTCGCCGGTGGCCTTGGGCAGGGCGTTGACCAGCGTGGTTTGTGCTGGCACGACGACCGCGGCGAGGACGGTGGCGGCCAGGGCGGTGAGGATGATGGAGATGATCAGCCACGCGTCGCCCAGCACCTTCAGCTGTACCGCGGTGGCCAGGCCGAACACCGGCACCACGATTCCGGCGATCATGTAGCCGCGGGTGATCCGTCGCAGCAGCAGTGTCACCGGGACCGCGGTGGGCTCCGCGCGCAGGGCCGCGCCGGCGTAGCGGGGGAACAGGCTGGCGGCGACGGTGACCGGGCCGATGAGCACGATGGCGGCCAGGACGTGCACGCTGAGCAGGAACTTCGTCATCGGCTCAGCCCGTCGTCACCGCGTCGGCGCGCCAGACCACGCCGCGGCGCTCGTGTTCGAACAGGGTCTCGATGGCGAAGGCGGTTTGCGCGCCGAGGAAGCGTTCGACCAGGTGCAGGGCGAGGTCCAGGCCGGAGGTGACGCCGCCCGCGGTGACCAGGTCGCCGTCGTCGACCACCCGGGCCGGCACCACGACCGCGCCGAAGGCGGCCAGCTGGGCCAGGCCGGCGCGGTGGGTGACCGCGGGCCGGTTGGTGAGCAGGCCCGCCGCGCCTACCAGCAGTGATCCGCCGCAGACGGTGCCGAGCACGGTGCCGGGGCGGGCGGTGAAGGTGTGCAGTGCCTGGTGCAGGGTGGGGGTGAGGGCGGCGGTGAGGCGGTCGGTGATCTCGGTGGCGCCGTTGGCCATGGAGCCCGCCGCGCCGGGGATGATCAGCACGTCGGCGCGGTCGGGGTCGAGGGCGGCCTGGGCGTGCAGGGTGAGGCCGTTGCCGCTGACCACCGTGGTGGCGGTGCCGACGGTGACGAGCTGGGCGGTGATCGCGCCGCCGGTGTGGGCGCCCGCGGCGCCGAGCACCTCGTGCGGGGCGATCGCGTCGAGTGGGTCGACGCCGTCGAACAGGACGATCTGGGCGAGCATGGTGATCCTTTCCCCTTGGGGTCGGTGATCACTGTGGCGGGTGGGCCTGCGGGGCGCGAGTGGCTGGAAAGCCAATAACCGCCTACTTCTCGCCAAGTCGCTGACCTGCGATGATGGGTATGGTGTGGTCATGCGGGTGGTGGCCGTTGTGGCTTTGGACGATGTGGTGCCCTCGGATCTGGCCATTCCGTGTGAGGTGTTCGAGCGGACCCGGCTGCCCGATGGCCGGCCTGCCTACCAGGTGCGGGTGTGC
Source organism: Crossiella sp. CA-258035 (assembly GCF_030064675.1). Classification (GTDB taxonomy): domain Bacteria; phylum Actinomycetota; class Actinomycetes; order Mycobacteriales; family Pseudonocardiaceae; genus Crossiella. The sequence goes on along the minus strand of NZ_CP116413.1, from coordinate 4,877,996 downwards.
TCGGCCGGGGGTGTGGTGGACGCCGGGATGTTCGAGGTGCGCACCCGCTGGGACCTGGGCGCGCTGGCGGGGGCGGACACGGTGATAGTTCCCGGCGTCCGCGATGTCAGCCTTCCGGTGGACCCGGCGGTGCTGGCCGCGTTGCGGGCGGCCGCGGCGGCCGGGACGCGCATCGCCTCGATCTGTTCGGGGGCGTTCGTGCTGGCCGAGGCCGGTGTGCTGGACGGGATGCGGGCCACCACGCACTGGCTGGGCGCGGCCGCGCTGGCCCGGCGGTATCCCACGATCGAGGTGGACCCCGATGTGCTGTTCGTGGACAACGGGCAGATCCTGACCTCCGCGGGCGCGGCCGCGGGGATGGACCTGTGCCTGCACATGGTGCGGCGGGACCACGGTGCGGCGGTGGCCGCCGACGTCGCCAGGCTCTCGGTGATGCCGTTGGAGCGGGCCGGTGGGCAGGCGCAGTTCATCGTGCACTCCGATCCGGCGCCGGACGGCGGTTCGCTGCAGCCGCTGCTGGTGTGGCTGGCGGAGAACCTGGAGCGCCGGTTGACGCTGGGTGATCTGGCCAGGCAGGCGCGGTTGAGCACCCGGACGCTGAGCCGCCGGTTCCGCGAGCAGACCGGCACCACGCCGTTGCAGTGGATCATGCGGGAGCGGTTGCGGCGGGCCCAGCACCTGCTGGAGACCACCGGTCACTCGGTGGACCGGATCTCCGCGCAGGTGGGGTTCGGTTCGCCGACGGCCTTCCGGGACCGGTTCCGGCAGCTGGTCGGGGTGTCGCCGGCTAGCTATCGGCGGTCGTTCCGCTCGCCGGGGTGAGGATGCGGCGTTCCTCCGGGGTCAGTGGCGCTTCGGGCCGGTACTGGCCGCGGGGGCCGCGCAGGATCTGCCAGAGCACGCGCGGGGTGAACAGCCGCAGCGGGGAGTCCAGCAGGGCGAACACCCGGAGGCTGGCGCGCTGCAGGTCGGGGCGGCCGGGTGTGGCGGCGATCAGGCGGTCGGCGTAGCGGTTGTTGAGCTTGGCCAGGCGGCCGGGGTGGCGGCCGGTGGTGGTGGTGTGCGGCAGGCGCAGGTCCTGGGCGGTGGCCATTCGCCAGGCCGGTTCGGTGATCTTGGCGATGGCGCGCTGGGAGCGGCGGGCCGAGCCGGGTAGCAGCGGGTGGTGGCGTTGCCAGCGGCGGCGCAGCGCGTGTGCGGCGAGCACGGCGGTGGCCATGCCGTGGCCGTAGATGGGGTTGAAGGTGGCGTAGGCGTCGCCGAGCACGAGCAGTCCGTCCGGCCAGAAGCGGGCGCGTTCGTAGAAGTTGCGGTGGTTGGCGGTGTTGGCGAAGCCGTAGGGCGGGGTCAGCGGGGTGGCCGCGGCGATCAGGTCGGCCAGGATGGGGTCGGCCAGGCTGCGCAGGAACGGCGGGTAGCCGTCCTCCTCGGTGGGCGGCGGGTCGTGTTTGGGGCCGACCAGGGTGAGGATCCAGCGGTCGTCCTCGATGGGGGAGAGCATGCCCGCGACGGCGGGGCGGTCGGAGCTGGGGTCGGGCTCGATGAGCAGCAGGGGGAAGGCGGCCGGGGTGCCGGGCGGGGCCTGGTAGACGCGGGTGGCGTAGCGGATGCCGGAGTCGATGTGCTCGCGGTGCACGGCGGGCAGTTTGAGCTCGGTGAGCCAGTCGTGGGTGTGCGAGGAGCGGCCGGTGGCGTCGATGACCAGGTCGGCGGTGAGGCGGCGGGTGTCGGTGGCGCCGCGGTCGCGCAGCCGGACGCCGTTGATCCGGCGGCGGTCGCCGAGCAGGCCGACCACGGTGGCCGGTGGGGCGACGGTGATGCGGGGGTGGGCCAGCACGCGGCGGCGGATCGCCCAGTCGGTGAGGGCGCGGCTGGCGCTGATGATGCCGACCTCGGGGGCCGTGCGGTCGCGCCAGCCGGTGGGGCGGCGGACGAGGATGTCGGCGGGGTGGTGCAGTTGCCGGGCGCCGAGGCCGGTGAGCTCGTCGGTGATGCCGGGCAGCAGGTCTTCCAGTGCCGTGTAGCCGCCTTCGACGAAGACGTGGGTGTGGCGGGCTTGTGGGGTGCCCTTGCGGTGTTCGGGGCTCTCGGGCAGGTCGTCGCGGTCGATGATGGTGACCGTGTCGACGTGCTCGGCGAGCACGTGCGCGGCCAGGATCCCGGCGAGTCCGCCCCCGAGAACAACGGCGTGGTGAGTCGGCACTGGCACATCCTGCCACCTTTGGGGGATTGGCTCGTTACCGTCGGTGGTTGTGATCGATGTGATGTTCGTGCCGTATGCGGCGCACGGTCATGTGAACCCGTTGTTGCCGGTGCTGCGGGAGCTGCGGGAGCTGCGTGCGCGTGGACACCGGGTGCGGGTGCTGGTGGGACCGGCCTTCGCCGAGGTGGTGGCGGGCACCGGGGTGGAGGTGGTGGCGGTGCCGGTGGGGTTCGAGACCTGGGTGCCGGACCGTTTCCGGTGGGCGGAGCTGGGGCGGCTGGGGCGCTCGGCGCGGACCCGGTTGCGGGCGGACTCGGCGGGGAAAGCGTTGCTGCGCCGGGAGATTGAGCGTCGGCGGCCGGATGTGGTGGTGTGGGACGCGATGAGCGGGTGGGCCGGTCGGCTGGCCAGGGCGGCCGGGGTGCCGGCGATGGTGTGGAGCACGACCTACGCGGTCAACGACGCGGTGCTGGCCGACACCGCCCGACACCGCCCGGCACCGCTACGGCGAGCTGGCCGCCACCGTGGCCCGGCGTGCCAGGTTGGCGCGGTTGGCGCCCGCGGCGAGGGGGGTGGATCCGGTGCTGGTCACCACGTTGCCGGAGCTGCAACCGGCGCGGGCGAGCTTCCCGTCCCGCTTCCACTTCGTGGGTCCACTGCTGGGTGAACCTGATCGGGGTGGGGAACCTTTGCCGTGGGCGGAGATCGAGGCGCGGCCGGTGTTGCTGGTCTCGCCGGGCACGGTGTTCGCGCGGGGGCCGGGGTTCTTCCAGGCGGCCGCGGAGGCCTTCGGCGACACTGACTGGCTGGTGTTGCTGGCCACCGGCGCGACCGATCCGGCTGAGCTGGGTTGGTTGCCGGACAACGTGATCGCGCGCCGGCGGCTGCCGCAGCGGGCGGTGCTGGCGCACACCTCGGTGTTCGTGACCCACGCCGGGATGAACTCGGTGCTGGAGTCGTTGGCGGCCGGGGTGCCGATGGTGGTGGCGCCGCGGCTGGGTGATCAGCGGGGCACGGCGCGGCGGTTGACCGGGCTGGGGCTGGCGGTGCCGGTGGCGCAGCCGGTGCGGGCGGCGGCGCTGTACCGGGCGGTGCGGCGGGTGGCGGGGGATGAGCGGATGCGGGCGCGGGCGGCGGAGCTGGGGGCGCGGATCGCGGCGGCCGGTGCGGCGGGGCGGGTGGCGGGGCGGGTGGCGGAGCTGATCGCTGACCGGGGGTGCTGACCTGTTGGTGGTCCGGTGCGGTTCAGAGGTTGTCGGGGTCAGGGACGCGGAAGCTGTGGGCGGGGAAGCCCGCGGTGGACAGGATGTGCAGGGGTGCGTAGGTGTCGCCAATCCAGACCGGGCGGATGGCCAGGCCGGTGATCTCGCCGGTGATCTCGGCCAGGGCGCGGGCGCCGCTGCACCGGGCGGAGAGCGGACGGCGGTGGTGGCGGGGGTTCTGCACCAGGTCGAAGCAGGACAGGGTGCTGGGTTCGCCGGGCGCGCCGGAGACCAGGAGCAGGCGGCGGTTGGGGGTGAACACGCCGCCGCGGACGCGGGTCAGCGGCAGGGGGCTGGGGCCGAGGTCGATGTCCCAGTACGGCAGGTGCGCCAGGGTGGTCGGGTCGTAGGCGCGCAGGGTGCGGGGGTGGCAGGCGGCGCTGGTGTAGAGCAGGCCGAGCTGGCTGCCGCACCAGGTGAACAGGTCGGCGTCGGGCAGTTCCTTGGCGAGCAGCCAGCTCTGGTCGGTGCCGTCGGGGCGTAGGCGCCAGATCCCGGCCGGGCCGGTGACGGGCACGTCGAGGTGGCCGCGGTGGGAGACCGGGGCGCCGTAGCCGGTGGCCGAAGCGGGCACCGGGGCGGTGGGATGCAGCAGGCCGAGTTGTTCGCCGTCGTGGGCGTGCGCGCCGAGGGCTGGGCGGCCGCCGGCGGTGGTGGGCAGGTACCAGCAGACGTGTTCGCAGGAGGTGGTGGCCTCGGCGCGGACCTCGGTCCAGGCGGCCACGTCCGGGGGCGCCAGGCCTGGGCTCTGGTGCTGGGTGCTGGTGTGGGCCATGGACGGGTCCTTCCGCGCCGGCGCGATGTGGTGGGACCGCCCGCGACCCCCAAAACGCGGGCGAGCCCACCTCACCAAGCTTCTGTCATCGGTGTGCGCCCGTGCGTCGTGGAAACTACGGACATCGGGTGCGGGTTCGGCGGTGCTACAGCTCGATCGGCTCGGGCACCGCCAGTCCGTGTGCGCCGCCGTGCGCGGTGAGCACGTGCAGTGGGGTGAACTTCCCGTCGTGCCACCAGGACCGCAGCACCAGTCCGGTGGTGCGGCCGGGCAGCTCGGGCAGTGGGCGGGCGCCGGTGCACACCCCGATCAGGCGGGGTTCGCCTGGCACGCGGAGCAGGTCGAAGCAGAACACCGTGTTCGGGTCCTCGGCGATGAGCAGCACCCGGGAGTTCGGGGTGAACAGGCCGCCGCGCACGCCGGTCAGCGGCAGTGGCGCCGGGCCGAGCGGGATGTCGTGGGCGGGGTCCGGGGTGTGCGTGGCGGGGTCGTGCGCGCGCAGCCACCGCGGGGTGGCCGGATTCACGGTGTAGTGGACTCCGTCGTGTTCGCCGAGCACGCCCGGTGGCGGTGGTTGGTCGGGCAGGCCGGGGCAGCCGATCGGCGCCCAGTCGCCCACGTGCGGGACCGGGCGCAGGGCGGCGAGGTCGTGGCCGATGAATGTGCTGGTCATGGCGAGTCCCCTCCCGGAAAGGTGGCGCCAGGGAAGAGTGGCCGCATCCGGTGGGGAGTCGCGTCGGTGTAACTACGTACATCCGGCGATCGGGTGAACTTTCACCAGAGGTCGCCGTCGCGCCAGTCGCAGGTCAGCAGGCCGGTGCGGTCCAGGGTCACGTGCACGGGCAGGACGTGCACGGCCTCGGTCTCCTCCGGGGTGGGCAGGATGCCCTCGGGGGTCAGCGCCGCGGTGGTGCCGAGCCAGGGGAGCCAGCCCCGGCGGCGGTAGAGGGGCTGGGCGTCCCGGGCCGCGCCGAGGGCGCCGAGCTGGTAGCCGTGGCGGATGATCCGCTCCAGTGGGGCCATCAGGGTTCCGCCGTGGCCGCGGCGCTGGTGGGCGGGGTGCACGGCGACGCCTTCGACGTAGCCGGTGCGCAGCGTGCGGCCCTGGTGCAGCAGCTGGCGTTGGACCACCGCGGCGTGCCCGATCAGCGTGTCGCCGTCGTAGAGCAGGGCGTGCAGGCCGCCGAGGCAGTGTTCCCAGTCCTCGTCCGGGAACTCGCCGTCGAAGGCGAGGTCGAGCAGGTCTCGCAGGTCGTGGCGGGTGGTGGCGTCGAGGTCGGCGGTGTGCAGCACGCGGAGGTCAGCCATGGGTGATGTCCTGGGCGATGCGGCGCAGACCCGCGGAGAGGTCGGCGGCGGTGGGCGCGGCGTCGGGGTCGATCAGCCACTGCGCCAGCACGCCGCTGAGCAGGGCCTGGTGGATGGCGCCGACCTGGCGGGCGTCGCCGCTGGCCGCGCCGATGTTCTGGAGCAGTTCGGCCAGGCCCAGGCGGGCGTGTTCCATGCCCTGGGCCAGGGAGGCGCGCACCTCGGGCAGCTGGTCGATCAGGGGGAAGATCTCGAAGGTGGCCACCCACATCCGGCGGTGGGTGCGGAAGCTGGCCTGCACCCGTTCCCAGTAGCTCTCGAAGCGTTGCAGGGGAGTGGCTTCGGGGTCCAGCTCGGCGGAGAGGGCGGCCTCGACCTCGTCGCCCCATTCCTGGATGGCGGCGTAGAGGGCCTGGTTCATCAGTTCCTGGGTGGAGCCGAAGTGGTAGCCGATGGCGGCCAGGCTCACCCCGGAGGCGCCGGCGATGTCCCGGGCGGTGGTGCGCGCGTAGCCCTTGTCGTAGAGGCACTGCTTCGCCCCCGCCAGCAGGGCCTCGCGGTTGTTTCCCATGGTCACCATCCTAACCCGCGTCTGAGACGCCTGTCTTGCACAGATGTTCTAGACAAGCGTTTGAGACACTTGTACAGTCCTCGGCATGACCAAGACCGTGCTCATCTCCGGCGCCAGCGTCGCCGGTCCCGCCCTGGCCTACTGGCTGCGCCGCCACGGCTTCCGGCCCACCGTCGTGGAACGCGCCCCGGCCCCGCGCGAAGGCGGCTACAAGATCGACGTCCGCGGTGCGGCGATGACCGTGTGCGAGCGGATGGGCATCCGGGCGTCGATCGAGGCGGTGGACACCAAGGTCCGCGGCGTCACCTTCGTCACCGAGAGCAACAAGCCGATCGCGAGCATGGACGCCGACTTCATGTACGGCCGCGGCAACGGCGACGCCGAGCTCTGGCGCGGCGACCTCAGCCGCATCCTGGTCCAGGCCTGCGACAACCAGGTCGAGTGGAGCTACGGCGACTCGGTCACCGCGCTCACCCAGACCCCCGAGGGCGTCGAGGCGGTCTTCGAGCGCGCCGCGCCGCGCACCTTCGACCTGGTGGTCGGCGCTGACGGCCTGCACTCCACCACCCGCGCGCTGGCCTTCGGCCCCGAGCCGGACTACCTGCGGCACCTGGGCCGCTACATCTCCATCTTCACCACCCGCCACCACATGGACCTCGACCGCTGGGAGCTGTTCCACAACGGCGTCGGCGGCACCGCCAGCATCTACCGCACCAGCCCGCGCGAAGCGGCCAAGGGCCTGCTGATGTTCGGCGCGGGCGAGCTGAACCTGGGCCGCGACGTCCAGGCCCAGCACCAGGCGCTGCGCACGGCCTTCGCCGGGATCGGCTGGCAGGTGCCCAACCTGCTCGCCGACCTGGCCACCGCGCCGGACTTCTACTTCGACGCCGTGGCCCAGATCGAGATGCCCAGCTGGAGCACCGGGCGGATCGTCCTGCTCGGCGACGCGGGCTACTGCGCCTCACCGGCCTCCGGGCAGGGCACCAGCCTCGCGCTGGTCGGCGCGTACGTGCTGGCCGGGGAGCTGGCCCGGCACGCGGACCACACCGCCGCCTTCGCCGCCTACGAGCGGATCATGCGGCCCTACGTGACGGCCAACCAGCAGCTCGGTGTGAACGGCGCCAAGGGCATGATCACCGACACCGCCTGGCAGCGCAGGCTGCGCGGACTGTCCTTCCGGATGATGAAGTTCACCCCGCAGGGCGCGCGCAACCGGATCGCGGCCAAGATGCACGAGCAGATCCAGCACGCCGCGCACGCGATCGAGCTGCCCAACTACCCTGTTGAAGCGCGGGTGTGAATCAGCCCCACTCCGGCTCGGTCGCCCCGGCCGCGATCGCGGTCACGATCTTGAAGCATTTCATCGCCTCGGTCATGTTCGGCGCGTCGAAGCCCACCCGCAGCACGTCGACCTGGTCCACGGTGGGGATCACCGCGGCGGCCATGGCCAGGTGCGCGGCGTCGAACTCCACCTCGATCCGGTGCGGGCCCGGTGCCGGGTCCCTTCGCCCGGCCCGGTTCATCGACCGCTGCGCCGCGCTGATGATCAGTTCCCACGATCGGGTGGGTGGCAGGCAGATCGCGGCGTAGCGGCTCACGCACTCCTTCACCGCCACCCGCTCGGCCTCCGGCACGTAGGCCGCAGCATCCTCGCAGCACCGGTCGTCCCCGGTGATCATGAGCACCGGGACGCCGTGCTCGGCCGCCAGCGCGGCGTTGAGGCGGCCCTCGCTGGCCAGCACCCCGTCCAGCCACACCCCGGTGATCGAGTTTTCCAGGTAGGTGTGCGCCAGCACGCCCTGCTGGCCGGCGGCGGCGTGGTAGCCGAGGAAGACCACGCCGTCCACCCCGGAGTCGATGCCCTGCATCATCGACAGCGGCTTGTGCCGGCCGGTGAGCATCCGGGCCCGCACATCCAGTTCTTCGATCAACAGGTTCCGCTGCGAGGAGTGGGCCTCGTTGACCAGGATGTCGGTGGCGCCACCGGCCACCAGGCCGGAGATGCAGGCGTTGACATCGCCGGTGAACACCGGCCGGAACCGCTCCCAGCCGGGTGATCCGGGTTTGACGTCAGCGCCCCAGGTCACCCCGGTGACACCTTCCATATCGGCCGAGATCAGAATGCGCACGGTTGATCACGTTACGACCTGGACAGTTCTTCGCGGTACTCGTTGACTTGTTATGTGGCGAGATGGTTATTTCTTGGCACCAGCTGGAAGGGGAAGTCGATGACCTCGGCACGCAGGGTGCGCGGACTGCTCGGCGCGTTGCTCGCCTGCGCGGTGGTGGCCGCGCCGGCCATGCTCGCGGCGGCGCCGCAGGCCACCGCGCAGCAGCAAGCGGGCACCACCTTGCGGGTGGGCCTGTTGCAGGGCATCGACTCGCTCAACCCGTTCCTGGCCAGTCTCCAGTCCTCCACGGAGATCGGCAGGCTGATGTATGACTTCCTCACCTCCTACAAGGCCGAGGACAACAGCCCCGGCGAAGGCCTGGCCAAGGAGTGGTCCGCCTCGCCGGACAAGCTGACCTGGACCTTCACCCTGCGGGACAACGCGAAGTGGTCCGACGACACGCCGATCACGGCCAAGGACGTCGCCTTCACCTACAACCTGATGATGAAGGACCCGGTCGCGGCCACCGCCAACGGCAGCTTCGTGACCAACTTCGACACCGTCACCGCCTCGCCTGACGGCAAGCAGGTCGTGATCAGGACCAAGACGCCGCAGGCCACCATGCTGGCCCTGGACGTGCCGGTGGTGCCAGAGCACGTCTGGTCCAAGGTCGGCGCCGGCCTGAAGGACTACACCAACGAGCAGCAGCCGGTGGTCTCCAGCGGGCCGTTCACCCTGCTGGAACACAAGGCCGAGCAGTACGTCAAGCTCAAGGCCAACAAGGGCTACTGGCGCGCCGCGCCCAAGATCGACGAGCTGCACTTCGTCTACTTCAAGAACAGCGACGCCGCCGTGCAGGCGCTGCGCAAGGGCGAGATCGACCTGGTCAACCGGCTCACCGCCGCGCAGTACCAGGCCCTGCAGAACGAGAACGGCGTCAAGCTGAACAAGGCCAACGGCCGCCGCTTCTCCGAGCTGGTGCTCAACCCCGGCGCGGCCACCAAGGAAGGCGCGCCCATCGGCGACGGGCACCCCGCGCTCAAGGACGTCAAGGTGCGCCAGGCCATCGCCAAGGCCATCGACCCCAAGCAGCTGGTCGAGCGGGTGCTGCAGGGCTTCGGCCAGGTCGGCGGCGGCTTCATCCCGCCGGTCTACCCCGACTTCCACCTCACCCCCGAGGCCGCGGGCAGCGCCTTCGACCCCGCCGCGGCCAACGCCGCCCTGGACGCCGCCGGATACCGCAAGGGCGCCAACAACATCCGCGCCGGGGCCGACGGCAAGCCGCTGACCTTCCGGCTCTTCGCCCGCAACGACCGGCCCAACGACATCACCAGCGCCGAGTACGTCAAGCGCTGGCTGGCCGACATCGGCGTTGGGGTCGAGCTGCAGACCATCTCGGCCAACCAGATGAACGAGCGCACCACCGGCGGGCAGTACGACATCGCCTTCTCCGGCTGGGGCACCAACCCCGACCCCGACTTCATCCTCAGCCTGCACACCTGCGACCAGCGTCCCGGCGCCGACGGCAAGGGCGGCACCACCGACTCCTACCTCTGCGACCCCGAGTACGACCGGCTGTACAAGGCGCAGCTGGGCGAGTTCGACCGGGCCAAGCGCGGCGAGTTGGTCAAGCAGATGCAGAAGGTCGCGGTGGACCGGGCCGCCAGCGTGATCCTGTACTACGAGAACGCGATGGAGGCCTACCGCAGCGACAAGTTCGCCGCCTTCACCACCCAGCCCAGCCAGGGTGGCGTGATCCGCGAGCAGAACGGCATGTGGGGCTACTACAGCGCCACCCCCGTCGGCGCCAGCGGGGACACCGGCTCCGGGAGCAACACCGGGCTGATCATCGGCATCGTGATCGCCGTGGTCGTGGTGGGCGGCATCGCCGTGCTGCTGGTGGCCCGCCGCCGCAAGGCCTCCGCCGACGATCGGGAGTGAGCTCGTGACCGACCTGCTCGCCCCGGCCGAGCAGCTGGAACCAGCGGGCAAGACCGGTAGGAAGTCCACCGGCACGCTGCGCTACGTGCTCGGCAAGCTCGGCGGCGCGCTGATCAGCGTGCTGTTCGTGATCGTGCTCGGGTTCCTGCTGTTCCGGGTCATCCCCGGCGACCCCGTGCAGACCATGACCCGCGGCCGCCCGGTCGGGGCCGAGCAGCTGGCCCAGCTGCGCGTCGAGTTCGGCCTGGACCGTCCACTGTGGATGCAGTTCCTGGACTACTTCGGCGGGCTGTTCCAGGGCGAGCTGGGCGTCTCCTACACCTACCGGCGGCCGGTGGGCGAGCTGATCCTGGACCGGCTCGGGCCCACCCTGCTGCTGGTGGGCACCGGCACGCTGATCGCGGTGCTGATCGGGCTGTGGCTGGGCGTGCGCAGCGCGTGGAAGCACGGCAGCCGCTTCGACAAGCTGGCCACCGGCAGCGCGCTGACCCTGTGGTCGGCGCACACCGCCTGGCTCGGCCTGATCCTGATGATGGCCACCGGCAGGCTGTTCCCCTCCGGCGGCATGGAAGACCCTTCGGTGCCCAACGAGTTCTTCCCCAAGCTGCTCGACATCGCCCACCACCTGGCGCTGCCCTGCCTGACCTTCGTCGCGGTGGTCTTCGCCCAGTACCAGCTGGTGATGCGCTCGGCGCTGCTGGAGGAGACCGGCGCGGACTACCTCACCACCGCCCGCGCCAAGGGCCTCACCGACGACGAGGTCCGCCGCCGTCACGCCGTGCCCAACGCCATGCTGCCCACCATCACCCTGATCTTCCTGCGCCTGGGCCTGGTGGTGCAGGGCGCGGTGACCGTGGAGACCGTGTTCACCTGGCCCGGTCTCGGGCTGTTGCTCTACGAAGGGCTCAGCGTGCCCGATCTGCCGCTGCTGCAAGGAGTCTTCACCGTGCTGGCCGGCAGCGTGGTGGCCATGAACGTGGTGGCCGACCTGCTCTACCGGGTCTTCGACCCCAGGGTGCGTGCCGCGTGAGCGCCCCCGTCTCGCCCCGCGCCCTGGCCTGGGCCCGCCGCCGCGAGGCCGCCGGCCGCGCCTGGCGGCAGTTCCGGCTCGACCGCGGCGGCCTGGCCGGGCTGTGCGGGCTGGTCCTGATCACGCTGCTGGCCCTGCTGGCCCCGCTGGTCACCGACGCCACCCAACTCGATGTCACCAAGACCACCGGACGGCCGTTGCAGGGGCCCAGCGCGGACTACCTGCTCGGCACCGACGAGACCGGCCGCTCGGTGCTGCTGCTGGTCTGGTGGGGCGCCCGGGTCTCGCTGACCGTCGGCCTGGCCGCGGCGGTGCTGACCATGGTCATCGGCACCCTGGTCGGGTTGCTGGCCGGGCACTTCGGCGGCTGGGTGGCCGCGGTGCTGATGCGCTTCACCGACTTCTTCCTGGTGCTGCCCTCCCTGGTGCTGGCCATCGCGCTGAGCAGCGTGCTCGACCGCAGCCTGCTCACCATCGTGGTGGCCATCGGCCTGACCTCCTGGCCCAGCGCCGCCCGCCTGGTCCGCGCGCAGACCCTCGCGGTGGAGGCCAGGCCCTACATCGAACGCGCCCGCGCCCTCGGCGGCGGCCACCGTCACCTCATCCTGCGGCACGTGCTGCCCTCCACCGCGCCACTGGTCTTCGCCGACACCACGCTGCAGGTGGCCAGCGCGATCGTGGCGGAGTCCACGCTGTCCTTCCTCGGCCTGGGCGACCCCACCGTGGTCACCTGGGGCTCGATGCTGCGCGCCGCCCTCAACAGCGGCGCGGTCTCCGCCGGGGCCTGGTGGTACGTGCTGCCACCGGGCATCGGCATCATGCTCGTCGTGCTCGCCTTCACCCTGTGCGGACGGGCCTTGGAAGCCGTGCTCAACCCACGGCTGCGCAACCCGGGGGGACGCTAGAGATGACCCTGCTGGAACTGCGCGACCTCACCATCACCTACGCCTCCGCGCGCGGCCCGGTGCCCGCGGTGCGCGGGGTGAACCTGACCCTGGACGCCGGGCAGACCCTCGGCATGGCGGGGGAGTCCGGCTGCGGGAAGTCCACCGTGGCCATGTCCATCCTGCGGCTGCTGCCGCGCAGCGCGACCATCAGCGGGCAGATCCTGCTCGACGGCGAGGACGTCACCGGCATGTCCTGGGGCCGGCTGCGCGCGGTGCGCTGGGCCGCGGCCTCGGTGATCTTCCAGGGCGCGATGCACGCGCTCAACCCGGTGCGCCGCATCGGCGAGCAGATCGCCGAACCCATCCTGGTGCACAAGGGCGCGGGCGCGGCCTCCAGCCGTCAGTCCGATGTGGACGCAGCAGTGGCCGAGCTGCTGGAACGCGTCGGACTGCCCGCCCGGCACGCCCGTGCCTACCCGCACGAGCTCTCCGGCGGGCAGAAGCAGCGGGTGATGATCGCCCTCGCGCTGGCCTGCTCGCCGCGGCTGGTCATCGCCGACGAACCGACCACCGCGCTGGATGTCATGGTGCAGGCCCAGGTGCTGGACCTGCTGGCCGAACTGGTCGCCGAACGCGGCATCGGCCTGATGATGATCAGCCACGACCTGTCCGTGCTGGCCCAGACCTGCCAGCGGCTGGCGGTCATGTACGCCGGGCGGATCGTCGAGCTCGGACCCGCCCGGCAGGTCACCACCGCCCCGGTGCACCCCTACAGCGCCGCGCTGTCCGCGGCCTTCCCGACCGTGGGCGACCCAGCCTCCCGGATGGCCCCCCGCGGCCTGCCCGGCGACCCGCCCGACCCGGCCGACCTGCCCAGTGGCTGCCCGTTCCACCCCAGATGTGGTGTCTCCCGACCGGAATGCGCCACCACCGATCTCCAGCTGCGGCCCGCGGGCGAGGACCACGCCGCGGCCTGCGTGCACGCCCACGTCCCGGAGGCCGCCCGATGAGCCCGCTGCTGCGCGCGGAGGACCTCGCCGTGCACTTCCGCTCCCGCGCCGGCGCCACCGCCCGCGCCGTGGACGGGGTGAACCTGACCGTCAACGCCGGGGAGATCACCGCGCTGGTCGGGGAGTCCGGCTGCGGCAAGACCACCCTGGCCCGCACCCTGCTCGGCCTGGAACGCCCCACCCGTGGCCAGGTCAGCTTCGAAGGGCAGCCGCTGCCGCGCTCTGCCAAGGGGTTGCGCGCCTACCGCCGCCAGGTGCAGCTCATCCTGCAGGACCCCACCGGCGCGCTCAACCCGCGGCACACCGTCTACGAGGCCGTCGCCGAGGGCCTGCGCATCCACCGCACCCCCGGCAACGAGGCCGAGCAGGTCGCCGACGCCCTTTCCCGCGCCGGGCTCCGCCCACCGGAACGCTTCTTCCGGGTCTTCCCGCACGAGCTCTCCGGCGGCCAGCGCCAGCGCGTGGTCATCGCCGGCGCGCTGGCCCTGCACCCCAGGCTGCTCATCGCCGACGAACCGGTGGCCTCCCTGGACGCCTCCGTCCGCGGCGAGATCCTCGCGCTGCTGCTCAAGCTCCGCGCCGAGCTCGACCTGGCCGCCCTGGTCGTCACCCACGACCTCGGCCTGGCCTGGAACATCGCCGACCGGGTCGCGGTGATGTACCTGGGCCGCATCGTGGAAGCGGGCCCGGTCGAACAGGTCCTCACCAGCCCCCGGCACCCCTACACCCAGGCACTGCTGTCCGTGCTCGGGGAGAACCGCACCGTGCTGACCGGCGAGGCCCCCGACCCCACCCGCGTCCCCGGCGGCTGCCGCTTCCACCCCCGCTGCCCCGCCCTGGCCGGTGGCGCCGCGGCGGCGGTGGCCGAGTCCTGCCGCCGGATCGACCTGCCCGTGCTCACCGCCGACACCGGAACCGAGGTCGCCTGCCACCTGGCCACCGCCCCCGTGCACCACTGACGAGCCGGGAAGGGCATGCTGAACCCGTGCCAGCCGAACCTGCCATCCCCGTCGAACTGGTCCAGCACGCGCTGCGCGCCATGCGCGCGGGCACCTACCGGCTGGAGTCCACCCCCGACGGGGTGACCGTGAGCCTGGTGATGGCGGTCAGCCCAGCCGGCCGCCGCAACGCCGCCGAACGCCTGCTCCGGTCCCTGGCCGAGTACAACCTCACCGTGGCCGCCCCGGACCCGCTGACCGCGCTCACCGACAGCCCCATCGGCCTGCGCGTCGTCCCCGCCGATGGCTGAGCGCCTGGGCGGCAGACCCGCGCCCGCCACCGACACCACCGTGCACAACCGCGACTGGGACGTTGAGCAGGACCTCTCCGGCCAGAGCTTCACCCGGGTCGCCTTCCTCGACGTGGACCTCTCGGAGATGTCCAGCCGCCAGGCCACCTTCACCGACTGCACCTTCCGGCAGTGCCGGTTCAACGCCAGCGAACACACCGGCAGCGCCTTCCTCAACTGCACCTTCACCCGCTGCCGCTTCTTCGACACCCAGTTCGTCGACTGCAAGCTCAGCGGCAGCATGTTCGACGGCTGCACCTACGAGCTGTTCACCGTCACCGGCGGCGACTGGTCCTACGTCGGCCTGCCCGGCGCCAACCTCACCCGCGCCACCTTCACCGGCACCCGCCTGCGCGAGGCCGACCTCACCGCCGCCCGCCTCCGCAAGGCCACCCTGCACCGGGTCGACCTCACCGACGCGCTGCTGCACCGGGTCGACCTCACCCAGGCCGACCTCCGCGGCACCGACCTGACCGCCCTGGATCCCCGCAACGCCGAGCTCCAGGGCGCGCGGATCGACCCGGACCAGGCCCTGGTGCTGGTCACCGCGCTCGGCCTGCGCGTCGGCTGACCCCGCGCGCCGGAAATCCCGCGACCGGTCGCAGCCGCACCGGCTAGCTTGCCCGCCATGAAGGACCGGCCACCCGCCCTGACCGATGAGGTCCTGCGCGAAGCGTTGCACGCCTGGCACATCACCCCCACCAGCCTCACCCACGCCCCCGTCGGCTTCGGCGACCACCACTGGACCGCCACCGACGACCACAGCCCCCGCTGGTTCGTCACCGTCGCCGACCTGACCGGCAAGCCCCACTGCGGCCCCACCCCCGATCTCGCCTGGCACGGCCTCCACCAGGCCATGGCCACCGCCGCCGCGCTGCCCCTGGACTTCGTGGCCGCCCCGCTGCGCACCCCCGACGGCCACACCCTGCGCCGCCTCGGCTCCCACTACGCGATCAGCGTCTTCCCCTACCTGGACGGCAGCACCGGCGACTTCGGCGACCCCCTCACCCCCGCCGACCGCGCCGAGCTCCTCGACCTGCTGGCCAGCCTCCACCACACCCCACCCCCGCCAACCACCCCACCCCACCGCCCAGACCTGCCCTCCCGAACCCAGCTCAACACCGCCCTGAGCACCCTCCGCGGTCCCTGGACCGGCGGCCCCTTCGCCGAACCCGCCCGCGACCTGCTCACCCGGCACGCCACCACCCTCCAGCGCCGGCTCGAGGAGTTCGACCACCGAGCCGCCACCCTGCGCGGCCGCCCGGTGCTCACCCACGGCGAACCCCACCCCGGCAACCTGCTCCGCACCCGGCACCGCCGCTACCTGCTCGACTGGGACACCGTCGCCCTGGCCGTGCCCGAACGCGACCTGTGGCTGCTCGCCCCGGACGCCGGGGACCTGGCTCGCTACACCGAAATCAGCGGCCACCCGGTCGACCCCTCGGCCCTGGAGCTGTACCGGCTGCGCTGGGCACTGGAGGACGTCGCCGCCTTCCTCACCTGGTTCCGCGCCCCGCACACCCGCACCGCCGACACCGAACAGGCCTGGACCGGTCTCGCCGGCACCCTGGCCGAGCTGGGCGATGGCTAGGGTGGGTGATCATGAGCGAGCAGAAGGAACGCATGCTGCGCGGCGAGCTGTACCGGGACAACGATCCGGTGCTCCTCGCCGAACGCCGGCACTGCCAGCGCCTGGTCGATGAGTTCAACGCGACCCGCTCCGGTGAGGACGAGGAACGCCAGCGGATCCTGACGGAACTGCTGGGTGGCATCGGCACGGGATCGTGGATCATGCCGCGGTTGCAGTGCGACTACGGCTACCTGATTCGCATGGGGGACAACAGCTTCATCAACTACGACGCGATCCTGATGGACTGCGCGCCGATCACCATCGGCAACGACGTCTCCATCGGGCCACGGGCGCAGCTGCTCACCGCGCTGCACCCGATCGAGGGCCACGAGCTGCGGCGGCAGCGCTGGGAGACCGCGGCGCCGATCACCATCGGCGACAACGCCTGGCTCGGCGGCGGCGTCATCGTCTGCCCCGGCGTCACCATCGGCGCGAACACCGTGGTCGGCGCGGGCAGCGTGGTGACCAGGGACCTGCCCGAACGGGTGCTGGCCGCGGGCAACCCCTGCCGGGTGATCAGAAACTTGTGAGGCGCTGACCTGGGGCATTACCTCTGGGGTAATCGACAGCGTGACCCCCGGCGGGAGATCGTCATGCCAGCAAGCACGAACGACGATCTTCCGACCGAGGAGTCACGATGACCGCTCAGACCTCCACCGCCACCGCTGCCAACACCCACGGCCTGCTCCGCCTGGCACTGCGCCTGGACGCGGTGGCCTCCGGCGGGATGGGGCTGCTCCTGCTGCTGGGCAGTTCCTTCCTCACCGAGCTGCTGGGCCTGCCCGCCGGGCTGCTGCTCGGCGCGGGCGCGGTGCTGGTCGTCTTCGCCGCCGGTGTGGCCACCGTGGGTATGCGGCAGCGACTCAGCCGGGTCGGCGCCTGGGAGATCGTGGTGATCAACGCGCTGTGGGTCATCGCCAGCCTCGCGGTCGCCGCGACGGTGTCCATGACCGGCCTGGGTCTGGCGTTCGTGCTGGTCCAGGCGGCCGCGGTGGCGGTGTTCGCCGAGCTCCAGGTGGTCGGGCTGCGCCGGGCGGCCCGGTAGTGCGGTGACTTGTCGAAGGCTCCGGTGCTGGATACAGTGGCGCTCCATTCAAACTTGAGTATTGGGGGACGTCATGCGGATCCTGGTCACCGGAGCCAGCGGGACCATCGGCGGCGAGGTGCTCCGGCAGCTGCTCGCCGCCGGGCACACGGTGCGGGCGCTCACCCGCGACCCGGCCCGGGCAGGCCTGCCCGCAGCCGCCGAGGTGGTCGCCGGGAACCTGGCCGAACCGGACACCCTCACCGGACTGTTCACCGAGGTGGACCGGATGTTCCTGGCACCCGCCTTCGCGCTCGCCACGACGGCGGCGGAGGTCGTGGCCGCCGCGACCGCCGCCGGGGTGCGGCGGATCGTGACGCTGTCCTCAGGCGCGGTGGTCGACGACGAACCCGGTGTCGACGAGGCCGACTACCACCACGCCGCCGAGGTGACCGTGGAACGGGCGGTGGAGGCCGCCGGGGTCGAGTGGACGCACGTGCGGGCCGGGGAGTTCATGGCCAACACCCTGGACTGGGCGCAGGCCATCCGCACCACCGGTGTGGTGAGCTCGCCCTTCGGCAAGATCGCCAGCGGGATGGTGCACGAGGCCGACATCGCCGCGGTCGCGGTCGCCGCGCTGACCCAGGACGGGCACCACGGAGCCAAGTACGTGCTCACCGGATCAGAGCTGGTCACCCCACCGGAACAGGTCGCCGCGATCGCCGCGGCGATCGGCCGGGAGCTGCGGTTCGAGGCGATCAGCCCGGCCCAGGCGCGGGCGAACTGGCAGGCTCAGGGCCATGACCCGGTGTTCATCGACTGGATGCTGGGACCTGAGGACGCCCCGTTCGCCGAGTCGGATTTCGCAGGGGCGGCGGAGTTGACCGATGACGTCGAGCGGGTGCTGGGACGCCCCGCTCACCCCTACGCGCGATGGGCCGCCGATCATGCAGATGACTTCCGGTAAGCCAAGGACCTACGCCCCCGCCGGTGACCGGGCCACCCGGCCGGTCGGCGAACTGCTCCGCGGGTGGCGGGACCGCAGGCGGCTCAGCCAGCTGGAGCTGGCGGTGCAGGCCGACATCTCCACCCGGCACCTCAGCTTCGTCGAGACCGGGCGGTCCAAGCCCAGCCGGGACATGCTGCTGCACCTGGCCGAACAGCTGGACCTGCCCCTGCGGGAACGCAACCACCTGCTCTTCGCCGCCGGCTACGCGCCGGTCTACGCCGAGTCGGAGCTGGACGCCCCGCACATGGCCGCGGTCCGGACCGCGGTGCGGCAGATCCTCACCGCCCACGAGCCCTATCCGGCGGTTGTCATCGACCGGGCCTGGACCATGGTGGAGGCCAACGCCAGCATCGGCGTGCTGACCGAAGGCGTGCGGCCCGACCTGCTCACGCCACCGGTGAACGTGCTGCGCGCCAGCCTGCACCCCGACGGGCTCGCGCCGCGGATCGCGAACCTGGGGGAGTGGCGGGCCCACCTACTGGGCAGGCTGCGGCGGCAGGTGGCGATGACCGCCGACCCGGTGCTGACCGAGCTGTACGGCGAGCTGTCCGGCTATCCGTGCGCCGAGCCGGAACCCGAGGTCGAGCTGCCGGGACCGGGCGAGGTCGTGGTGCCGCTGCGGGTGCGCCACCAGGGCCGGGAGCTGACCTTCTTCAGCATGGTCGCCACCTTCGGCACCCCGGCCGACATCACCGTCTCCGAACTGGCCATCGAGTCCTTCTTCCCGGCCGACGCGGCGACCGCGGCCGCGCTGCGCGGGTAGTCAGGAGGTCGGCCGGAGTGAGCTGAGCAGCAGCTCGGTGAAGTCCGCGCCGATCTCCGCCGCGCTCTTCGGACCACTCGGGCGGTACCAGACCGCCATGTGGTGGATGGCGCCGAAGAAGGAGTGCGTCACCAGGTCCGCCGAGATGTCCGGGCGGAACTCGCCGGTGCGCTGGCCTTCCTCGACCAGGCCGCGGAAGCGCTCGTGGTAGCGGCGGCGCTCGGCGCGCACGGTGGCCAGGGTGGTCGGCGGCAGGTGGTGCATCTCCCGGAAGAACACCGTCACCTCGCGCAGGCTGCCCGCGCTGCTGGTCACCACGTCCTCGGCGGCGGCGCGCAGGCGATCGGCGGGGGAGCCCGCGCTGGTGGCGATCTCTTCCAGGCGGTAGGTCTGGCGGAACAGCAGGCGCCGGTAGACCTCGTGCAGCAGCTCGGCCTTGGACTTGAAGTAGTGGTACAGGCCGCCCTTGGTCACCCCGGCGGCATCGGAGATCTCCTGCACCGAGGTGGCCGGGTAGCCCTTCTCGGCGAACAGGCGGGTGGCGGCCTCGACCAGCCGCTCCGGGACAAACCGGTCGGTAGGTTCGGGTGCGGATCGTGCGGACACAGTGCTGATAATGCCAGCAAAGGGGCCGACCGGCTGCACCCGATGAGCGGCATTGCCGACATTCCAACTGGTCGGTAACCTCCGTGGGGTGGCACTGACGGACACCCGAGAGGTCGACGCCCTGGTGGTGGACTACGGCGGGGTGCTGACCACCTCGATCCGCTCCTCCTTCCGCGACTGGTGCGAGGCCGACGGCATCACCCAGGACAGCCTGCGCGGATTGCTCGGCGACTGGCTCGGCGCGCGGGCCGAGGCGGGCAACCCGATCCACCTGCTGGAGACCGGCGAGCTGGACACCGGCGAGTTCGAGCGGCACCTGGCCGCCCGGCTGGAGACCGTGGACGGGCGGGTGATCGAGCCGGAAGGGCTGATCCGGCGCATGTTCGCCGGAGTGCGGCCGGATGAGGCGATGCTCGGCCTGCTGCGGGCTGCCCGCGCGGCCGGGCTGCGCACCGCGCTGCTGTCCAACAGCTGGGGCGGCGGCTACCCGATGGCGCGGCTGCGGGAGCTGTGCGAGGTGATCGTGATCAGCGGCGAGGTCGGGCTGCGCAAGCCGGACGCGGCGATCTACGAGCACAGCGCGGAGCTGCTGGGCCTGCCCGCGGGGCGGTGCGTGTTCGTCGACGACGCCGAGCCCAACGTGCTCGGCGCGCGAGCGGTGGGCATGCACGCGGTGTGGCACACCGACGCGGAGAGCACCATCGCGGCGGTGGCCGCGCTGGCGCCCGGACTGGCGGGAGGAACGGCATGAGCGGCTCGGACGCGTTGCCAGGGCTCGACCTCGGGCGGTTCCGGGACTACCTCGATGAGCAGCGGCCCGGGTTGCGGGCCGGGGAGCTGCGGGCCGAGCTGATCGCGGGCGGGCGCTCGAACCTGACCTACGCCGTCACCGACGGGGTGCACGAGTGGGTGCTGCGGCGACCGCCGCTGGGACACGTGCTGGCCACCGCGCACGACATGGGCCGGGAGCACCGGGTGATCACCGCGCTGCGGGACACCGCGGTGCCGGTGCCGACCACCGTGCTGCTCTGCGCCGACACCGAGGTGCTCGGCGCGCCGTTCTACCTCATGGAGCGCACGCCGGGGCAGGTGCTGCGGACCAGGAGCGACGCGGCCTGGCTGCGGCGGGAGCAGGCGCGCGCGTTGTCGCTGGAGCTGGTGGAGGTGCTGGCCGACCTGCACGCCGTGGCCCCGGACTCGGTGGGGCTGGGCGACTTCGGGCGGCCGGAGGGGTTCCTGACCCGGCAGGTCAACCGGTGGAAGAAGCAGCTGGACGCCTCGCGCAGCCGGGAGCTGGCCGGCATCGACGAGCTGCACGCCCAGCTGGGCGCGCGGATCCCGGACTCCGGGCCACCGGCCATCCTGCACGGGGACTACCGGCTGGGCAACGTGCTGGTGGGCCAGGACCCGGTGCGGATCACCGGGGTGCTGGACTGGGAGATGTCCACCCTGGGCGATCCGCTGACCGACCTGGGGCTGCTGGCGGTCTACAACCACGACCTCGGGGCCGCGGGGGAGGAGATCTCCGGCAGCAACTCGGTGCCGGGGCTGGCCGCCACCGAGGAGCTGATCGCGCACTACGCCCAGCGCAGCGGCCGGGACGTCGGGCGGCTGAACTGGTACGTGGCGCTGAGCTTCTTCAAGCTCGCGGTGATCGTGGAGGGCATCCACTTCCGGTTCGTGGCCGGCCAGACCGTCGGCGCGGGCTTCGACAAGATCGGCAAACTCACGCCCCTGCTGGTGAGCAGCGGGTTGACCGCACTGGCAGAGGAGAGCTAGATGGACTTCGCCCTCGACGAGCGCACGCTGGAGCTGCGCGAGAAGCTGCTGGCGTTCATGGACTCCCACATCTACCCGGCCGAACGCGAGTTGCTCGGCGCCGAGCCCGCGCCCGGCGCGGAGTGGGACCGGCCCTCGGTGATGGAGGACCTCAAGGAAGAGGCCCGCAAGCGGGGTCTGTGGAACCTGTTCCTGCCCGGCGCGCACGGCGCGGGGCTGACCAACCTGCAGTACGCGCCGCTGGCCGAGGTCACCGGGCGCAGCCCCGCACTGGCCCCGGAAGCGCTCAACTGCGCCGCGCCGGACACCGGCAACATGGAGCTGCTGGCTGAGTTCGGCTCCGAGGCGCAGCAGCGGCGGTGGCTGGAACCGTTGCTGGGCGGGCAGATCCGCTCCGCGTTCTGCATGACCGAACCGGACGTGGCCTCCTCCGACGCGAGCAACATCGCCACCCGGATCGAACGCGACGGCGACCACTACGTCGTCAACGGCCGCAAGTGGTACGCCTCCGGCGCGATGAGCCCGGACTGCGCGGTGCTCATCGTGATGGGCAAGACCGATCCGGCCGCGGACCGGCACCGCCAGCAGAGCATGATCATCGTCCCCGCGGACACCTCGGGGGTGGACATCAAGCGCGGCATGCACGTCTTCGGCTACACCGACGGCGCGCACGGCGGGCACGCCGAAGTCGTCTTCACCGACGTCCGGGTGCCGGTGGAGAACCTGGTCGCCGGTGAGGGCGACGGGTTCGCCATCGCGCAGGCCCGGCTCGGGCCCGGCCGGATCCACCACTGCATGCGCCTGGTCGGCATGGCCGAACGGGCCCTGGAACTGATGTGCCGCCGGGCCTGGGACCGGGTGGCCTTCGGCAAGCCGCTGGCCGAGCAGGGCGTGGTGCGGGAGTGGATCGCCGAGTCGCGGGTGCGCATCGAGCAGACCCGGCTGCTGGTGCTCAAGACCGCCTGGCTGATGGACAACGTCGGCAACAAGGGCGCGCACACCGAGATCCAGGCGATCAAGATCGCCACCCCGCGGATGACCGAATGGGTGGTGGACAAGGCGATCCAGGCGCACGGCGCCGGGGGAGTCAGCCAGGACATCCCGCTGGCGCACCTGTGGGCGCAGGCCCGCACGCTGCGGCTGGCCGACGGGCCGGACGAGGTGCACCTGGCCTCGCTGGCGCGCCGGGAACTGAAGAAGTACCAGGGCTAGCCGGGCCGGGAGCGGTGTGTCCACTGTGGACACGCCGCTCCCGGTCGCGCGGTCAGCTCCGCCGGAAGGAGAACGGGCAGTGCGTGCCGCCCAGGCCCAGCGTGGTCGGCCGCTCGAAGGTCATCCCGTGCCGGTCCGGATCGATCGCGCCGATCCAGCTCTCATCCCACGCGCACATCACCGGCGTCAGCTCGGCGGCGTCGTGTGCGAGGAGCAGGTCGTGGTAGAAGCACCGCCGCACCTCCAGCAGGTAGGCGCGGTCGTCGTCGGCCGCGCGGTGGAAGGTGAAACCCGCGCCGAAGGCGTGTTCCTCCCTGGCCTTGCTGATCGCGACCATGGTGGCGAAGGCGTCCTCGGCGTAGTCCAGGGCGTACCTGGTGCCCTGGGCGACCTGCTCGGCGAACGGCTCGGTCAGCGCCCGCCGCAACAGCGTGTGCCGGTCGGCATCGACTGGCAGCGCCCGGAACGCGGCCACCAGCACGGTGACCAGGTCCAGGTTGTGCCGGGCCGCCTCGTCGACGATCCGGTGGGACTGCCTGGCGGCCAGCTCCGCGCCGGTCGTCCTGGCCGCGGCGGTGTCGAAGCCGGGGATCAGCTCGGCGAGCCTGGTGAGGAAACCGTCGATCAGCGGGGGAATCTCGCTCGCCGGATCCGGCAGGTAGGCGGCGTCGAGCGGTTCGAACTGGTTGGTGGACATACTGGTCCTCTCTCAAGGTCCCAGCGCGCTCCACCAACCGACCTGGCGCTGACTAATGGTTGACGGCGACCACTATGGCACAGCGGTCAGGTCGTCAGGGTGAAATCGGTGAAGGTGGCGGTGAACCCGGTGCCGTCGGGGGAGGCGCACATCGGGCCGATCCAGGCCGGGCGCTTCGGCGGCAGGTAGGCCAGCCGCAGCATGGTCTCCGGGGCCGCGCCGTCCACGCCGTAGCGGATGGTCACCGCGTCGCCGGAGCGCTGCACCGACAGCCGCACCTCGCGCAGCCCGGCGGGCGCGGGCAGCACCGACCAGTCGGAGAACTCCCTGGTCGCCACGGCGCTGAGCCACAGCCTGCCGTCCAGCTCGATCCCGGACTTGATCCAGTTCCGCTCGTCCAGGCGGATCATCAGCCCGGCCTGGTCGTAGCGGTCGTGGTAGTCGGCGCGGAAGGTCACCGAGGCGGTGAAGTCACCCGGCATCCGGCGGCCGAGGAAGTGCCCGGTGTCGCGGATGAAACCGTAGTGGGTGACCCGCCAGAAGTCGGTGTCCGGCGCGGTGCGCACGGTCAGCCGACCGTCCGAGACGCTCCACCTGGGCGGCTCGTTGAGCCAGGCCCAGTCACTGCTGCCGAAGTCCGCCGCGCTCATCCCGCGATCCTAGGACGGCGGAAACTCGGTTGGCTCCGGCCGGACGGCGGGAGCATGATCGGCGGCGATGGCTACCGAGTCGGTTCTGGTGAACTACGTCTACGCGCACAACGTCGGCCACGCGATCGAGGCGCTGCACTACGCGCACGGCTACCACCTGGCCGGGCCGGATCGCCGGATCGCGGTGGCGCTGAACAAGAACACGCCGGTGGAGCTGGCCGCGCTCTGCGACTGCGTGGACGAGGTGTACCCGGTCGAGGTGGACCTCTTCGACGGCGGTTTCGACGCCGCGGCCGCGCTGGCCGGTATCCCGCGGGACTGGGACTGGGTGGTCGGCGACGTCCGCTTCACCCAGGACGTCCAGCGGCAGCTCTTCCCCGGGCTGGCCCACTACTACGACACCGCCGCCAGGCACTTCCGCCCGGCCAAGGGCATCGGCTTCGCCGGGCTGACCAAGGTCGGACCCGCCTACCAGCCGCACCAGCGGCTGCGCCTGACCCTGCCGCCCGCCGCGGCCGCGCGGGGCAAGGCGCTGGTGGGGGACGCGCCGGTGACCATCGCGGTGCTGCCCGGCGGCAGCGCGCCGCGCGAGCTCTACCCCGCCACCGAGTCCTGGGAACTGGTCCTCGGCGCGCTCGCGGAGGAGTTCCCCGGCGCCCGGTTCTGCTTCCTGGGCAAGCTCGACAGCGGCGACGGCCGCACCGGCACCAGCTTCGGCGCAGGCGAGCTCGACCGTCTGCGCACCGCCTTCCCCAGCGTCGCCGCGGTGGACGTGCCGGTGGTCGAACAGCTCGCCGCGCTGGCCGCCTGCGACCTGCTGGTGGCCCCGCACTCCGGGTTCGCCTTCACCGCCTCCACCCTCGGCGTGCCCTGGCTGGCGCTCTCGGGCAACCGCTGGCCCGAGTACTACTTCAACGGCGTCCCGTTCTACTCGGTGCTGCCCGACCCGGCCAGGTTCCCCTGCTACACCCTGTTCGAAGCCGATCCGGAGCTGGTGATCGAGCCCGGCGGGCCGCGCGCGCCCAGCATGAGCCACGCCCGGTTCGTCGCGGACCTGCCGGAGATCCTGACCGGAGCCAGGCTGCTGCTGGGCGACTGGCCGTATCCCGATGCGCTCAGTGACCACTTCCGGCGTCTGAGCCGCCGTTTTCCCGACTGGAGCACGTGGTTCTTCTCCCTGGATGGCGCGCACCAGCCGTTCCTAAGCTGATCGGGGACCCATGTTCACCTGATGCGGGCGGATGCCGTGGTTGACCCGCTCAGCGCTCGAACACGTCACTGAGTCTTGGCATGCTGTATCTCTGCGTGACCACTTCGCCACGGCTCCAGGAGACGACCATGCTCAGTGCGTTGCAGCGCGAGAACATCGGCGCGCTGTTCGACGTGTTCGACCACAGCGGTCTCGGCCGCATCGAGTGGGCGGACATGGAGCGCATCGCGCTGACCGTGATCGCGCGCCTGGGGATGACCGCCGAGGACCCCAAGTGCGTGCTCTACCTGCAAGCTTACCGGCGGTGGTGGGCGCAGTTGCAGCACGACGCCGGGCACGGGGACATCGGCTGGGTGGACCGGCCCTCGTTCATCTCCGCCTTCGAGAAGGGCATGATGGCCGAGCCGGGCTACCTGGACCGGGTGCTCTCGGTCGGCCTGACCGCCTTCGACGCGGCGGACACGGACGGTGACGAAGTGCTGGACGAGGAGGAGCTCGTCACGCTCTACGTGGCCAGCGGTCTGCCCAAGGAAGGCGCGATCGCGTTGTTCCAGCAGATCGACACCGACGGCGACGGCAAGATCAGCCGCCAGGAGTGGCTGGCGGCCAGCCGGGAGACCTACGTCGGCGACGATCCGGCAGGCGTCGGCGCGAGCACCCTCGCGCAGAACTGGCTGGCCCAGACCTGAACCTGCCATGACCAGCACGCTCCCCGTCGCCCCCGGCCGCCTGCCCGGCCTCGGCCACCTGCCCTACCTGGCCCGCGACCAGGTCGGCTTCTACTCCTCGGTGCGCGAACTCGGACCGGTGGTGCGGATCTACTTCGGCCCGATGGAAGCCTTGCTGCTGACCGATCCCGCGCTCATCCACCAGGTGCTGGTCACCGATGCGGACAAGTTCACCAAGGGCCGGATCTTCCGCAAGACCAAGCCGTTCTTCGGCAACGGGCTGGCCACCTCCGACGGCGAGTTCCACCTGCGGCAGCGGCGCCTGATGAGCCCGGCCTTCCACCAGCGGCGGCTGGCCGGCTACGGCGAGGTGATGCGCGCCGAGGTGGAACGGATGACCAAGCGCTGGACGCCGGGCCAGCGCATCGCCTGGGAGAAGGCGATGTACGCGGTCACCCCGCACATCATCGGCAAGACCCTGTTCCACAGCGACCTGGGCGGGGAGGCCGCCGCGGAGATCCACCGCTCCCTGCCGCTGGTGCTGCGCGGCGCGGTGACCCGCTCCCTCAACCCCCTGCCCTGGCTGCCCGCCGTGCTGTCCCGCCGCTACGACCAGGCCGGGCAGCGGCTCGACGCGATCATCGACCGCATCCTGGCCAGCTACGCCCACGACCAGACCGACCGGGGCGACCTGCTGTCCATGCTGCTCACCGCCCGGCACGAGGACACCGGCGAGGGCATGAGCCGTCAGCAGGTCCGCGACGAGATCATGACCCTGCTGGTGGCAGGCACCGAAACCGCCGCGGTCACCCTGTCCTGGCTGTTCCACGAACTGTCCCGGCACCCCGCGGTAGAAGCCCGCCTGCACACCGAACTGGACACCGCGCTGGCCGGCCGCCCCGTGACCTTCGCCGACTTACCCAACCTCCCCTACCTGCGCCAGGTCATCGACGAAGTCCTCCGCCTGCACAACCCGGTCCCCATGTCCATGCGCGCCGCCCAAACCACCCTCCGCCTGGGCCCGGCCACAACCTGCCCCGGCACCGAGATCGTCTACAGCCCCCTGGCCCTGCACCGCGACCCACGCCACCACCCCCACCCCCTGCACTTCGACCCGGACCGCTGGACAACCCCACCCGCCCCCGGCACCTACCTGCCCTTCGGCGGAGGCAGACACCGCTGCGTCGGCGAACGCTTCGCGATAGCCGAGATGATGATCGCCACCGCCACAATCGCCAGCCAATGGCGCCTGCGAGCCGCACCGGGCTACCGGGTCCGCTCAGTCGCCTACACCACCCACCACCCGGTTTCCCTCCCGATGATCATCGAAAAGCGCTGATCCAGGCGTGGCCCCGAGAGGGCGCTTCACCCGATGGAGTGGACAGCCAAAACACCAAGGCAACCAAAACGGGGGTTTGAGCGTTCCGCTAGAGAGCGGTGGCGGGGCGGAGGGCCGAAGGCACGGACCGGCCACCGCCAACCCCCGCACCTGGCAAGTGGCCTCCGCCCGGTGCACGCGACGAGTGGCTCCGGCTCGGTGCCCGTGGCGAGTGGCTTCCGACCGATGTGCGCGACGAGTGCCGTCCGGCTGCCGGCGAGCGACTCCGGCCGCTGGCGACCCGGAGCACCCGGCCTGGCCAAGCAAGCCCAAAGCCGCCACGCGGGGCGTGGTGCGCGGGGCTGGGGTGCGCGGCGCTGGGGGCTGGGGGCTGGGGTGTGAGCCTGGGCCGCGGCAGCGCGCGTCGTGCGCGGGCCTCGCGCGCCCGAGGTGCGCGGTACGGCAGGCGCTGGACGTGCGCAGAGCACCGCGCCGCGTGCCGGGTGCGCGCGGGGTGCGCATGGCGCGGGGTGTTCGCGCTGCGGCGGGTGTCGGGCGCGTGCCGCATCCGTGCGCCCGCGGTGTGCCCGTGCGGCCGCGGTGTCCCGCGCCTCGGGTCACACCGCTCGGCGGGCGACCGGCGCATGACGCGCGGGGCGTCCCGCGCGGGCCCCAGGGGCGGTTAACGTGGAGCCATGCGCACCATCGGCCTGCTTGGCGGCATGAGCTGGGAGTCCTCGGCGATCTACTACCGGCTGATCAACGAGGAGGTGCGGGACCGGCTCGGTGGCCTGCACTCGGCCAGCTGCGTGTTGTACTCGGTGGACTTCGCCGAGATCGAGGAGTTGCAGCGCGCCCAGGACTGGCATGCCGCGGGGGTGCGGTTGGCGCAGGCGGCGAAGGCGGTGCACCAGGCCGGGGCGGACTTCGTGGTGTTGTGCACCAACACGATGCACAAGGTGGCCGACCAGGTCGCCGGCGCGGTGGACATCCCGTTGCTGCACCTGGGCGACACCACCGCCTCGGCCGTGCTCGCCCACGGGGTGCGGCGGGTGGGGTTGCTGGGGACCGGGTTCACGATGGAGCAGGAGTTCTACCGGGATCGGTTGGCGGGGCATGGGCTCGAGGTGATCGTGCCGGAGGCGGCGGACCGGGAGCTGGTGCACCGGGTGATCTACGACGAGTTGTGCCAGGGGGTTGTGCGCGAGGAGTCGCGGGCGCGCTACCGGGAGGTCATGGCCCGGCTGGAGGCGGCCGGGGCGGAGGGGATCATCCTGGGGTGCACCGAGATCGAGATGCTGGTGGGGGACGGCGACTCGGAGCTGCCGCTGTTTCCGACCACGCGGCTGCACGCGGTGGCGGCGGTGGCGGAGGCGTTGCGCTGAGCTGTAGCTGAACCTTTCGCCTGGGTTGGTGCTGGGCGGGCCGGGTGTACGGCTCGCCTGTGGCGAGGACTCGCCCGACGTCGTGGCGGGCGGCGGGATGCGGTTTTTCGAGCCGGTGGACCGTCGGGGCCCGGTCGTGGTGGTTTCGGCGCACGGGCTGGTGATGGGGTTGTGGCGCGGATGTGCCGGAATTCCGCGGCGAACCCTGGCGGGGGTAAGTCTGTTGGCTGGCAAGGGTTTCTCGCACGGGCGGCGCGGGTCGGCGGCAACCCCTCGTGGCCGGCCCACGCCGCGCGCCGTGTCAGTCGTGGATGCAGCCGATCCCAGGCATGCGCGGTCGCGGTGCCGTAGAGCAACGCCGCCAGCTCATCTCGCCGCGCGGAGCAGGAATCCCGTTGTGCGGTTGATCGCCACTTGACCGGGCGTCGGCGATGCTGTGCGCGTGGAGTACGTGTCCCAAGTGCCGCGACCGCCGCTGGACGGGCTGATCGACGACCTCTACTACCTGGAGGGTGCGTCGCCGTACGCCCGGCTGACGCTGCCGCCCGCGCCGTCGGCGTTGCTCATCCTCAACCTCGGGGCGCCGTTCCGCATCCGCGCCGGCGCCGACATCGAGACGGCCGAGTACGCCGACGGCTGTGTGGTCACCATGCCCACCCGCGCATTCGAGTTCGGCTACCCGCTTCGGACCCGGTCCGTCGGCGTGCACTTCAAGCCGTGGGGGCTGGCGCCGTTCCTGCCGATGCCCGCGGCCGAGCTGTGTGACCGGCCGGTGGCGGTGGAGCAGGTTTGGGGCCGGCCCGCCGTTGCCGAGCTGCGCGACCGGCTGGCCACGGCGAACGGGCCACACGAGATGCTGACGCTGCTCGAGGAGGAGCTGATGCGACGGCTGTGCGAGACCGCCGGCCTGGGGCTGGTCCGCCACACGAGCAGCGTCATCGCGGCGAGCGGCGGGGCGGTGGCGATCGGCGACCTGAGCGTGGCAGCCGGGGTCAGCAGCACTCATCTGGCTCGGCGGTTCAAGGAGCTCATCGGCATCACGCCGAAGCGGCTGGCCCGCACCTACCGCTTCACCGCCACCGTGTTCTCGATCAACCCCGCTGGACCGATCGACTGGGGCAACCTCGCCGGTGGCGCGGGCTACTTCGACCAGGCCCACTTCGGCCACGAGTTCCGGGCGTTCACCGGGCTCACGCCGACCCGGTACCTCGAAGTCCGGCGGCGGTTCCTGCGCGAACATCCCGGCCACGCGCTGGACGGCTGGCCGCTGCCCGCCGATTGATTTCTTACAAGAGCGACCGCGCACGAGGCGCTAATTTGGGGCACCCCAAAGCAGAGGAGAGCCCCGTGGGCAAGGTGGTCATGTACAGCTCGGTGTCGGTGGACGGGTTCATCGCGGACGAGCATGACCAGCCCGGACCGCTGTTCGACTGGTTGTCCAGCGGTGACGTCCCGTTGGACGAGAGCGGCGGGCTGAAGGTGTCGCAGGCGTCCTACGACTACACCCGGCCGTACTGGGACCAGATCGGAGTGACAATCGCCGGCCGCCGCGTCTTCGACATGACGGACGGCTGGGACGGCAAGCCACCGAGCGGGATCGACCACGTGGTCGTCGTGACACACCGGCCGGCGCCCGAGGGCTGGGATCCCGGGGCGCCGTTCCACTTCGTCGACGGCGTGGAGGCAGCCGTGGCCAAGGCGCAGGAGCTCGCGGGTGACCGCTTGGTCGAGGTCGCCGCCGGCGACGTCGGTGGCCAGGTGCTTGCCGCGGGCCTGGTCGACGAGGTGCGCATGGATGTCGTGCCCGTGGTGTTCGGGTCCGGCAAGCGCTACTTCGGGTCGGTCGACGCGCAGCACCTGTTGGCGGATCCTGACGTGGTGATCCAGGGCAACCGGGTGCTTCACCTGCGCTATCAGGTGCGCCGTTGACCCCCGGCCGGGCGTGGGCGGGGTGGCTTGCCTAGGTTGAGGGGTATGAGCAGCCTGACGAGCCTGGATGTCCTTGCGCAGTGGCCGGTGGATCATGCCGCGGCGGCTGTGGTTCGCGCGGATGGGGTCGTGCTCGGGGTGGCCGGGGAGCAGGAGCGGGCGTTCCGGCTGGCTTCGGTGACCAAGCCGCTGACCGCCTACGCCGTGCTGGTCGCGGTGGAGGAGGGGGCGCTGGAGTGGGACCAGCCCGCGGGGCCGGACGGGGCGACCGTGCGGCACCTGGCGGCGCACACCTCGGGGCTGGCCTTCGACTCCGCGGCGGTGCAGGCGGCGCCGGGGAGCCGGCGGATCTACTCCAACACCGGGTTCGAGGTGCTGGCCGAGACCCTGGAGAAGAGCTCCGGGATCGGGTTCGCGGACTACCTGCACGAGGCCGTTCTCGCGCCGCTGGGGATGACCGGGTCGGCGTTGACCGGGTCGGCCGGGTCGGGGGCTGTGTCGACCTGCGCGGATCTGGTGCGGTTCGGGGCGGAGTTGCAGCGGCCGACCTTGGTCTCCGCGGCGACCGTGGCCGAGGCGACCTCGGTGGCCTTTCCCGGACTCAACGGGGTGGTGCCGGGGTATGGCATGCAGAAGCCCTGCGACTGGGGACTGGGGTTCGAGATCCGCGGGGAGAAGTCGCCGCACTGGACCGGCACGCGGAACTCGGCGCGGACCTACGGGCACTTCGGCCAGGCCGGGACGTTCCTGTGGGTTGATCCCGACGCCGGGGCCGCGTGCGTGGCGCTGGCGGACCGGGACTTCGGGCCGTGGGCGGTGCAGGCGTGGACGCCGTTCAACGACGGGGTGCTGGCGGAGCTGGGACGTTGAGAGGGGGCGGAGGCGCGGGTGACCGCGCCTCCGCCCCGGCGCCGCGCCTGATCACAGGCCGCCGGTGTGCAGCAGTCGGTTGGGAGTGGCCGCCGGCATGCCGGAGATCCGGTCCGGAGTGCCCACCTGCCAGAGCCAGTCCATGATCATTTGCTGGGGCTGGTCGCCGCGGGCCTGCTTGAACAGCGCCGCCACGCCCGCCACGTGCGGGGTGGCCATGCTGGTGCCGCTGATCGTGTTGACCCGGTTGCCCGGCCAGGCCGAGGTGATCTCGGTGCCCGGCGCCAGCAGTTGCACGCAGCCGCCGCGGTTGCTGTAGGTGGCGAAGCCGTCGGTGCGGGTGGTCGCGCCGATGGTGATCGGGCGGGCGGCGCGGGCCGGACTGTACTTGCACGCGTCGTCGGTGGAGTTGCCGCCGGCCACCGCGACGAACACGCCCCGGTCGGACAACCGGTTCGCCGCCTCGTCGACCTGGGTGATGCCCGGGGTGCCGCCGAGGGACAGGTTGGCCACGGCCGGGCGGACCGCGTTCGCGCCGATCCAGTCCAGGCCGGCGATGATGCCGGACCAGGAGCCCCGGCCGTCACAGCCGAGCACGCGCACCGCGACCAGCCTGGTCGCCTTGGCCACGCCGAACTGGGTGCCACCGACGGTGCCCGCGACGTGGGTGCCGTGGCCGTTGCAGTCCTCGCCGTTGCGGCCGTCACCGATCGCGTCGAAGCCTGGCCTGGCCCGCCCGCCGAAGTCGGGATGGCTGAACTGGATGCCGGTGTCGACGATGTAGGCGGTCACGCCCGCGCCGGAGTGGCTGGGGGTGTAGGAGCCGTCCAGCGGGAGGGCGCGCTGGTTGATGCGGTCCAGGCCCCACGAGCCGACCGCGCGGGGCGATCCGCCGTCGGAACCGGGGAGCTCGAGCTTGACCTCCGCGTCCGGCACCACCGACTCGATCTCCGGCAGCAGCTTCAGCGCGGAGACGACGAGGGGGTTGAGCTTGGCGGCGAAGCCGACGAACAGCGAGCCGTAGCTGAACTTGACCTCGATGTTGAACCGGTCGATCAGCTTCAGCAGCGTGTCCGCGGTGCCGCCCTTGGTCAGGGTGACGATGAACTGGCCGTCGATGACGTTCGCCCCGGTCTGCGACACCGGGCTGGGAGCGGGTTTGGCGGGTAACGCGGTCGCGGTGCCGGTGGTGGCGGCGATCAGCAGCGCGGCGGCGGTGAGAATCCGGGCCGTGCGTTTCATGACTTCCCCGATCGGTTGGCGGTAGGGCTTTCGCCCACCACTGAGCGTGGTCTCGCCGGGGCGAACTGGGCATTCCCCGACGGAGCGGGGGGTCGACGCGGAGTAACGCAACACCGGTGTTCATCGCGGAGCGTGCAGGCAAGACCACCGCACCGGATGACGGCCGTGGCGCGTGGTCATCCGGTGCGGGGAACTCGCAGCGGTAGTTGCACCGAAATCGGCGGTTTAGCCCGCGAGGGTTCACGCGGACGGGGAGACCGCGGGGACCGGCGTCGCTGACCTTGGGTCACCACCCGGTTGAGCCGTTCAGCGGGAGCCCCGCTCACGTGGCGCAACCACCCGATTGGTCTCTAGGTCAGCGCGGGCTCGTCCAGTACCAGGGTGCCCGCGTCGGCGTCCAGCAGCGCGGCGACCCCCAGTGGCACGGTGAGCTGGTTGGCGCAGTGCCCGAACCCGACCTCCCAGGCGATCGGCACCCCGAGCCCGCCCAACCGGTCGGTCAGCACCGTGCGCACCTGCTCGATCGGGCCGCAGGAGGTCCACGAGCCCAGCGCGATGCCGGTGACCCCGTCGAACCAGCCCGCGCGCAGCAGGTGGGTGAGCAGGCCGTCGAGGCGGTAGGGGTCCTCGGTGACGTCCTCCAGCACCGCCAGCGACCCCGGCGGCGGCCGCCACCGGCCCAGGCCCACCTCGGCGGCGAGCAGGCTCAGCGTGCCGCCGACGGTGACCCCGCGGGCCTGGCCGCCGGTGATCGGTTCGGCGCCGCGGCCGAGCTTGGTCACCGAGGCCGGGTCCAGCAGCGAGTAGCGCAGGTGCTCGCGGGCCGGCAGGTCGTCGGTGAACATCGCGCTGCCGGTCATCGGCGCGAACAGCGTGACCTGACCCAGCTCGCCCGCGATCCGGGTGTGCAGCGCGGTGACATCGCTGGACCCGGCGAACACCTTGGGCGGCAAGGCTTTCAGCTCCGCCCACGGCACCAGGTCCACCATCCGCTGACAACCGTAGCCGCCGCGGGCGCACAGCACCGCGTCGAACTCCGGCCGCGTCCACGCCCACACGAAGTCCGCGGCCCGGTCGGCGTCCTGACCGGCCAGGTACCGCATCTCCGGGTGCTTGTCCCGCACGTGCGCGCCCTCGGAGACGGTCAGCCCCCAGGACCGCAGCTGCTCGATCCCGAGGTCCAGCTGGGCAGGAGAGACCGGGCCGGCGGGGGCGATCACCGCGACGTGGCCGTGCCGGGGCACCCTGGGCGGGCGGCGCAGCCCGCTCATGAGCGCAGCTCCAGCGCGGGCACCCCGACCGGGCTGAAACCCAGGGTCTGGCCGAAGAAGGACAGCTCGGCCTCCAGCGCGGCCTGGATGTTCTCCGCCCGCCGGAACCCGTGCTGCTCACCCTCGAACGAGCGGTAGGCGTGCGGGATGCCCTTGCCGGACAACGCTTCCAGGAACTTCTCACATTGCTCCGGCGGGCACACCTGGTCCTCCAGGCCTTGCAGCAGCAGGATCGGCCCGGCCAGCTGGTCGACCCGGTTGGCCGGGGACCGCTCGCGGTAGCGGGACTCGGCCGCCGGCAGCGCGCCGACCAGGCCGTCGAGGTAGCGGGACTCGAAGTCGTGGGTGCCGCCCGCGGCGAAGGAGAGCAGGTCCAGCACCGGGAAGTAGGCGGCGCCGCCGCGGTAGGTGGCCACCGAGGTCAGCGAGGCCGCGGTGGTCCAGCCGCCCGCGCTGCCGCCCCTGATGCCCAGCCGCAGCGCGTCCGCGGTGCCCTCGGCGGCCAGCGCCTCGGCCACGGTGGCGCAGTCCCGCACGTCGACCACGCCCCACGCCTCGCGCAGCCGGTCCCGGAAGGCGCGGCCGTAGCCGCTGGAGCCGCCGTAGTTGACCGCGACCACGCCGATCCCGCGGCTGGTGAAGTAGGCGAAGTCGGCGCTGAGCACGGGGGAGACCTCGCCGGTGGGGCCGCCGTGCACGTGCACCAGGAACGGCGGCCGCTCGCCCTCGGGGGCGGTGAAGTCCGGGTTGTGCGGCAGGTAGACGTAGGCGGGGATGCCCACCCCGTCCTGGCCGGTGAACACCCGCTCGACCACCGGCGGCAGGTAGGCCGGGTCGGGCAGTCCGGCGGGCTGGGCGGTGAGCGTGGTCAGCTGCCCGGTGCGCAGGTCGACCTGGGCCACCGCGGGCGCGGCGGCCGGTCCGGCGGCGACCCCGGTGACCAGGTCGCCGTCGTGGGCGAAGGTGGTGCGCCACACCGGCAGCGGCAGGTCGAGGGGGGTCAGCTCGCCGGTGTCCTCGGTCAGCAGGGACAGGCCGAGCCTGCCGCGCAGCAGGTGCCGTCCGCCGCCGAGCGGGACGAACCAGGTCGCGCCGAGTGTCCACAGTGGACCGCCGTAGTCGGCCTCGGCCCGGTGCAGGGCCCGCTGGGCGCCGTCCAGGTTCACCCGGTGGAGGTTCCACCAGCCGTCCGGGTCGGTCATCGCGTACAGCGAGTCCTCATCGGCCCACTCGAACTGGCAGACCGACTCGGCCGCTCCGCCGGCCACCACCCGGTGCGGCCCGGCGGCGCCGTCGACGAGCTCGGCCACGCAGAGCTCAGTGCCGTCCCAGGGCATCGCGGGGTGCTCCCAGCCGATCCAGGCCAGGTGTCGGCCGTCCGGGCTGGCCTTGGGCGCGCTCATGAACCGGTGGCTGGCCGCCAGCACCCGGATCGCGGCCGGATCGGCGGCCGCGGCCCCGGAGACCGGGACGGCCACCAGCTCGCGGACCAGGTCGGTGGGGCGGTCGCCGGTGATCCGCTCGCGCACGCACCAGATCTCGGTGCCGTCCGCGCTGGGGTGCAGGTCGCCGTAGCGCAGGCCGTGCTCGCGGTCCGGGTTCGGCGTCAGCGGCTGCGGCTGGCCACCGGCGGCGTCCACCAGGTGGATCCGCTGGTCGGCCCAGTGCGTGAAGGCCACCCGGTCACCGTCCGGGGTGGCCAGCACGGTGTAGGGCGCGCCGCCGTACTCGTGCAGCCGGTTGCGCGCGCTCCACGGCGCGGCCAGCACCTCCCGCGCCGCCTCACCCGCCCTGCCGCGCAGCAGCGTGACCCGGCCGCCCTCCGTGGGCCTGCCCTCGGTCCAGTAGGTGAAGCCACCGTGCGCGCGCACCCAGTGCGGCGGCGCGGTGACGGCGCTCGCGTCCGCGGCGCTGATCGGCGATGTCCAGTTGCCATACCCCAGTACGGTGACCACGAAGCCGAGGGTAACCGGCCACCGCCGACCGGCCGACAGAAGATCACCACAAAGGTCATCGGCAGGTGAATTCACGTCCTCGATCCCGGATGTCGGGGATGCCTCTGCCGTCCGCGCGGGCGTGGCCTAGGGTCAGTGGTGCCATGGCACGTGTCATTCACCTCTTCCGCCAGCCCGAACGGTTCGTAGCCGGAACCGTCGGGCAACCAGGCGACCGCTCGTTCTACCTCCAGGCCAGCGAGAACGGCCGTACCGTCAGCGTGCTGCTGGAGAAGCAGCAGGTGTCGGTGCTGGCCGAACGGCTGGGCGCGCTGCTCGAGGAGGTGCACCGGCGCTTCGGCGCCGAGGTGCCGCCCGACGCGCCTGAGGACGTCGTCGACACCGAACCCCTCGAGGTGCCCCTCGAGGAGGAGTTCCGGGTCGGCACCATGGGGCTCGGCTGGGACGCCGACTCCAGCGCCGTCGTCGTCGAACTGCTCGCCGCCACCGAGGAGGAGATCGACGAGTCGGTCGTCCTCGACGACACCGAGGAGGGGCCGGACGCCGTCCGCGTCTTCCTCAGCCCGGTGCAGGCCAGGGCGTTCGCCCAGCGCGCCGAACGGGTGGTCAGCGCCGGTCGCAAACCCTGTCCGCTGTGCAACGAGCCGCTGGACGCCGAGGGCCACGTCTGCCCGCGGCAGAACGGCTACCGTCGCGGCGAGCCGAGCTGAGCACGCCGGTGCGCCCTGGGGACGACGGCGCGATCGAACTGCTCACCCACGGCACGCTGGACGTGCGGGGACGGCTGGTCGACGCCTCCAACGCGACGCTGTTCTGCGGCATCGAGCACGAGGGTGTGCAGGCGGAGTGCGTGTACAAGCCGGTGCGCGGCGAACGCCCGCTGTGGGACTTCCCGGACGGCACCCTGGCCGGGCGGGAGGTGGCCACCTACCTGGTGTCGGAGGCGGCCGGTTTCGGACTGGTGCCGCCCACGGTGCTGCGGCCGGGCCCCTTCGGCGAGGGCATGGTGCAGCTGTGGGTGGACACCGAGCCCGAGGCCGACCTGGTCGACCTGCTGCCGCCCGATGACGTGCCCGAGGGCTGGAAAGAAGTGCTGCGGGCGCACGACCGCTTCGGCGACCCCGCCGCGCTGGTGCACGCCGACCACCCGCGGATGCGGCTGCTCGCGGCCCTGGACGTGGTGGTCAACAACGCCGACCGCAAGGGCGGGCACGTGCTGCACGCCCTCGGTGGCGCGGTGTACGGGGTGGACCACGGGATCTGCCTCAACGCCGAGGACAAGCTGCGCACCGTGCTGTGGGGCTGGCTCGGCGAGCCGCTGGGCGAGGAGGCGGCCGAGGGGCTGCGGCGGCTGCGCGCGGGACTGGACGGGGAGTTCGGCGAGGCGCTGCACGAGCACCTGACCATCACCGAGGTCCGGATGCTCACCGAACGCACCGACAAGCTGCTGGGCGCGGGAGTGTTCCCGGCCCCGACCGGGGACTGGCCGCCGATCCCCTGGCCCGCGTTCTAGTTCGCCTGGCGAACGCTGTCGGCGGCCCGGGTTAGGTTGGCCCCGTGTTGGTGACCGAACTGCTGGCCGGGACTCCCGGCGACGTGCTGACCAGGGTGCTCGGGCTGCCCGGCGAGCAGCAGCGCGGCTTCGTGCCGGAGCTGGGCGCGGTGCTGCGGGACGGCCTGGAACTGGTGCTGCTCGACAACGGGCACACCTACGGGGCACGGGACCCGCGGCTGGCTGAGCGGGCTGCTGTCGCGTTGCTGGCCACAGTGCCCCCGCGCGATCCGCTGCTGGGCGAGCTCCGGCCACCCGAACCCGAGCTGACCAAGCGGATCCTGCTGGCCCGGCCGCCACGGGAACGGGCCGCGCTGGCCGGCTGGCTGGTGGAGTGGCAGAGCGGGTGGGACGCGGTCCGGGTGCTGGCGCGCGAGGGCGAGCTCGAACCGGTGCGCACGCCGGAGTACTTCGCGGGCTGGTTCCGGTGGTCGCGGCGAGACCTGAACACACCACTGGCCGAGCGGCTGCGGGCCGAACCTGGGGCGCTGGACGAGGTGTGGGAGCTGCTGCCGGTCGAGGGGATCGGGGACGCGAGCTTCGCCGCCTTCGACAAGTACGTGCCGGTGGACTGCCAGTGGTCGACCGCCCTGGCCGAGCTGAGCCGCACCGGCGAGCTGGACCGGGCGCGGCTGCTGGAGACCAGCCTGGAGGTGCTGGCCAGGGACTTCGCCGTGTTCCGGGCCCGGTGGTACGCCTCGCTGCACGAGGCGCTGACGCCGAGTCCAGTGGAGCGGGCCGGGTGGCAGCACGGGTACGCGCGGCTGTGCGGCAGCGGGGTGCCGAGCACGGTGGGTTTCGCGGTGAAGGCCCTGGCCGCGGTGCAGAAGGCCGGGCTGCTCGACGCCGAGGTGGCGCTGCGGCACCTGCCCGCCGCGGCCGCCGGGCGTGGAGCCGGCACGGCGAAGCTCGCGGTGCGGCTGGCGGCCAAGGCCGGACAGGCCGCGGCGGGGCTGGCCGGGGAGGTGTTCGCGGCGGCGGCCACGCACGAGTCGGCCGAGGTGCGCGAGCTCGCGGCCGCGCACCTGGGCACGCGGGTGGAGACGCCTGCCAGGGTGGAGCCGGTGGCCTACCCGGAGCCGGTGCTGCCGCCCTTCGCCGAGCGGCGGCTGCTGGTGGTGCCGCTGGAGGTGCCGGACTCGCCCGCGGCGGTGGCCGAGGCGTTCTCCGCGCTGCTGGCCGACCACTACCAGGGCGATCTGCTGCTGGCCGCGCTCGACGGTGCGCACCGGGTCGCCGGAGACGAGCTGCGGGATGCGCTCAAGCCCCTGGTCAAGCGGGCGGTCAAGGCGGACACCGCACACGCGGAGCTGATGCCCAAGCTGCTCAGCGTGCTGGTGCGCGGGCTGGCCGGGCGGGAGGTCGAACCGCCGGAGCTGGTCAACGGGTGGTCCCGGCCGCTGCGGCACCGGATGCGGGCGCTGCTGGCCGGGAACGCGAGGCCGGTGTCGGCGGCCACGCACCTGGGTGGCTGGCTGGATCCGGTGGTGTTCGTGCGGCGGCTGGCCCGGCGCCCCGAGGCAGCGCTGGATGACGTGGTGGACGGGTTGCTGCGGCTGGCCCCGGACACCAGGGCCGAGGCCCTCGAGCTCGCGGCGCAGCTGACCGGGCCGTACGCGGTGGCGGTGCGCTTCGCCCTCGGCGGGCCGGAGACACCGGCGCGGGACTGGCTGGGACTGGCGGCGGCCAAGGCCCGGCACCCGGAGGCCGCCGATCCGGTCGCGGTGCTGCGCGGCGAGCCAGGCGAGCCGTTCGGCTGGTCGGCGCGACTGGTGACCGACAGCTTTGACCTGATCAGGCTGAAGTTCACCAGGACACCGGCGGAGACCGAACCGGACACGCCGTGGCTGGGCACGCTGAACACGCCGCCGGTGGATCACGGCTGGGAAGGGTTCACCAGCCCGCACGAGGTGGTTGGCGCGCCGTATGACCGGGCAGTGCTCGAGGCCGAGGTGGCCAGGGACCTGTTCGAGAACGACGTCGAGGTCGGCTACCCCAGCGAGGTGTACGGGCTCAGTCCGTTCCTGGACCGCCCGGCCGTGCCCTCCTACCCCGGCCTGCTGATGATCGCGGCCGCGCTGAACACCCAGCGCGCCTCGGGCGCACAGCTCGGCGTGGACGCCGCGCTGTCCCTGCTGGACGCCCGGCAGCTCGGACCCCGGGCGCTCGGCCAGGCACTGGGCGTCTTCGGCGGCGAGCTGACGCTGACCCGGCTGACCAAGCGGTTGTCCGTGCTGGCGGGGGAGCACCCGGCCGCTGTTCTGTCCACAGTGGACGCTCTGCTGCCGTTGCTGGACCGGTCGGCGCGCGGGCTGTCGGCGTTGCTGGAGCTGGCCGTGGACCTGGCCGAGCGCGGCGCGGGCACGGTGAGTCCGGCGACCGGGGACTGGCTGGCCGGACTCACCGGGTCCTCGAAGGCGGCGAAGGCGGCCTTACGACTGCTCCGCTGACAACCGGGCCGCCAGCACGTGCGAGCACGGTCCCCTGCGGTCCTGGTGCTCCGCCCACCAGGCGCAGGTGCAGCCGTCCGGGGACAGCCGGACCCGCTGCACCGAGGAGCCGTGCGCGATCTCGAAGCCGCCCTCGGGCAGCGCGCGGACCGCGCCCGCCGAGACCAGAACCCTGGCCTTGGTCAGGCGGCCGTTGGCCGGGGCACGGCCACTGGGCAGCGGGCGGTCGAACCACACCCCCTCCACCACGTCGTGGCCGCGACGACCGGTGACCAGGTCCGGATCCGCGACCCCGTTGGCCAGGGTGGTCAGCCAGCCGCCCTCGCCGGAGAAGCCACGGGAGGGCGCGGGGGACAGGGTGACGGTCAGCCGGGCCCGGTCCAGGTGCAGCACCCAGCTCGCGGTCTCCGCGCCGGGCGCGGCGTAGACGGACAGGCCGCGGGTGAAGCGCACCAGCGGGTCGGCCACCCGCAGCCGGTGCAGCCCGGCCGCCGGGATCGCCTCGGCGGTGCGCCGGGCGGTCAGGCGCAGACCCCGGCCGGAGGGCACCACCCAGGCGGCGGTGTCCTTGGTGGGCAGCTGCCGCAGGAAGGAGCGGGCCGCGGTCTGGTCGAGCTCGGCCCGCCGGGTCGCGCCCGCGGTCACCGCGGCGATCTCGGCGAACCCGGCCACCCAACGGTCCGGCAGCGGCACCCGGTCCTCGGCGCCGTCGCCGTCGAGGGTGCGCAACCGGATGCCGTCCCCGCGCACCCGCAGGTGCAGCGGTTCCTCACCGGCCACCCCGGCCAGCACGGCGCGGGTGCCGGCGGAGAGGTCCACGTTGGTGCAGCCGCGGCCGACCGTGCCGACCGGCTGGAGGTCCAGGCGGGCGTGCACCCCGCAGCACGGGGAGAAGGACTCGGCGCGCAGGGTGGCGCCGTCGGCGGTGAACACCGGGTCGGACTCGGCGAGCAGCCTGGCGAGCATCGACGGGTGCACCCAGAACCGGGTGCGCGCGATCTTGCCCAGCACCAGCAGCGCCTGCGCGGCCTGCACCCCCGGCTCCAGCAGGCCGTCCACGATCGTCGCGGTGTCAACGGCCTGGTCAGGCGCGGTGAGCAGGACTTCGGTCAGCACGCCGACACCCTAGCCGCGACCCCCGTCAGGGCAGGCGCTCGCCAGTCTCCAGCAGGGTCTTCAGGCCGGAGAGGATCGCGGGCCAGCCGTGCGAGACCGACTCACGCACCTGCCCGCGCGGGTCGAACCGGTCGTGGGTGAGGGTGAGCTTCACCGTCTCGCCGTCGCGTTCCAGGGTGAAGGTGACCCGGGAGGCGTCCTCGGCGTGCAGGTCCGGGTAGTCCGCGCCGACCTTGAAGGTGTAGCTGAGCAGGTAAGGCGGATCGGCCGCCAGCACGGTCTCACCCGAGGTGCCCAGGCTGCCGTCCTCGTTGCGCCAGTGGATGAGCGAGCCGGGCCGCCAGTCCGAGACCAGGTGCACGCCGTAGTACTGCTCGGTGAACTCGCCGCTGGTCAGCGCGGTCCACAGCTGTTCAGGGGTGGTCCGGATGTAGGTGACGTAGATGAAGTCGAGGTCACTCACGGTCGTCCTCCAGGGCCTGTTTGAGGGTGGCCAGGGCGTTGAGCTGCCGCTGGTCGTACTTGGCGAGCCAGCGGGTGCTGATGTCGTTGAGCGGGGCCGGGTTGAGGTGGTGCAGCTTTTCCCGGCCGGAGCGGGTGGTGGCGACCAGGTTGGCCGCCTCGAGGATGGCCAGGTGCTTGGTCACCGCCTGGCGGGTGAGGTCGGTGCCCGCGCAGAGCTCGTGCAGGCGCTGACCGTTGTGCGCGTGCAGGGCGTCCAGCAGGCGGCGGCGGGTGGGATCGGCCAGCGCCTTGAACACCGCGTCGTAGTCCATGAGGCGCCTCCATTGGCAACTGGATGGTTGCCTTTCGGAGCTGAAAATAGGCAACCGGGGGGTTGCCTGTCAAGGGTGGGACAGCAGTGGCGGGGCCTGGTCAGGCGTGGATGAGCCGTACCTCGGGCAGGCCGCGGACCGTGGCCACCAGCTCGGCCTCGCGCTGGAGCGCCTGCTGCTGCGACTTGGTCAGCGGCTCGAACGCGGTGACCGTCAGCTCCAGCCGCTTGGCCGTGCTCTTGGGTCGCCAGGTGCCAGCCAGCTCGCCGTTGACCAGCAGCGCTCCCGGGTTGCCGATGATCTTCCAGATCTCCTTGCGGCGGGCCGCGTCCGGCACCAACCGCTCTCGGTCCCTGGCCTGGAGGTAGGGGTCCAGCGGCGGGAGCAGGCGCACGACCTGGGTCTTCGGCGGGGTGCGGAGCTGGGGGAGGGCGTCGGCGGGGAGCCAGGTCTGGGCGCCGTCGAGGGTGACCTCGGCCAGGTCGGTGGGCCAGACCGGGGCTAGGGCGGACTGGGAGGTGCCGAGGTAGGCGGCGGCCTCGGCGCGGGTGGCGGGGCCGTGCAGGCGCAGGTAGTCCAGGATCAGCGGGGTGGCGCCGGCGGAGGTGTCCGGGATGGGCGGGCGGTCTTCCAGGGGGCGCAGCAGCAGGGCAGGGCCGGTGAGGTCGTGGCGCAGGCCGGCGAACAGGCCGATGGTCTGGAACAGGCTGCCGTAGATGTGGTGGGACTGGCAGGTGCGGCAGTCGTAGGAGTACGCGGGGGGCAGCAGGCGGGTGACCGCGGCGCTGACCTCACCCCTGGGCATCGGGGCCGGCACGGCGTCGCGGAGGGCGGTCGAGGCGGCGCGGAAGGCATCCAGGGAGGAGATTCCGGCTGCCTTGAGGGGTTTGCGTTCCGAGCCCAGGCGGGCGAAGGCGTCCTTCTCGTCCCTGGGCCACAGGTGGCGGGCCAGGGTGGTCAGGTCGCGGCGGCGGTGCAGGTGCGGGGCGCCGCGCACCGACCACAGCAGGGCCAGGTCCTCGGTCGGCTCCGGGGGCTCCGGCAGGCGGGCGGCCAGGGCCAGCTGGGCCGAGCCCCGGGTGTCCTGCACGCCGAGGGCGAGCACGTCCAGGTCGCGGGCGTGCTTGTGTTCGCGGTGCAGGCCCTGGGCGGCCATCCGGTACGCCAGGGCCTGGGCTCGAGTCACCGAGGCGGCCATGGCGACAGCATGCCGTGCCGGTCCGACATTCCGCGGCCGCGGAGTCCACTCTGGTCGGTCACAGTTCACCCGGTCGTGTTCGTCATCCGCCGGAAAGGACCTCGTCTCATCCACGAAACGTGGTGTGGGCTGAGTCGTGTTTTCGACCCGATCGTGATTGCGCGGCAACGGCTCCGAGGCGGATGTGGGTGAGAGGATGCGGTTCGAGTTCGAGACCTGCCCGCAGTGTGCGGGTTCCGGAGTGGACGTGGACAACGACTACGGCCCATGTGGGAGATGTGGTGGCACCGGAGACATCCCGAAGCAGTGACCCCGACTTAGC
Organism: Crossiella sp. CA-258035; assembly: GCF_030064675.1. Lineage (GTDB taxonomy): Bacteria > Actinomycetota > Actinomycetes > Mycobacteriales > Pseudonocardiaceae > Crossiella. The sequence continues at coordinate 4,834,978 of NZ_CP116413.1, read as the reverse complement.
GCCGCGCTGTCACTGGTGTTCGGACACCGGGTTCATCACCTGGCGCCAGCCGGTGCCCCAGGCGGACGGGAGCTTCCGGTTCGCCGAGCTGTCCCACCCGTGCACCCAGGGGTGCTCGGGCTGGTGGAAGCAACCGGCGGCCCAGCGCGGCCGGGTGGTGGAGGGCCAGGTCTCGGTGGCGCTGCCACCCGGTCAGCGGCGCAGGGCCAACAGCTCCGAGACCGTCACGAAGCGGTAGCCGCGTTCCTTCAGCCCGGCGACCAGCTCCGGCACGGCGGCCAGGGAGGGCTGGCGCACCGGGTACATGACGTGCAGCAGGACGATCGACCCCGGGCGGGTCTTCTCCAGCACCGACCTGGTGATCGCGGCCGGATCGGCGGCATCGGTGCCGTCGGACTCCGGCTCCACGTCCCACATGATCGTCTGTCGCTGGTGTGCGGCCAGGTAGCGGGGCAGACTGAGCAGCTTCTTCCCGTTCGGCGGCCGGAAGTGGATCTCCCCGGTGTGCCCGGCCGCCCTGATCAGCGCGTCGGTGCGCTCGACTTCGGTGCGCACGAAGTCCCCGCCCACCAGCACCATCCGCTGGTGCGAGTAGCTGTGGTTGCCCAGCTCGTGCCCGGCCCGCACGATCGCCTTCCCGTGCTCGGGGTAGACCGCCAGCTCCTGGCCGGTGACGAAGAAGGTGGCCTTCACCTGCGCCTCGGCCAGCGCCTTGAGCACCTCGGGGGTCCGTTCGGTGGGGCCGTCGTCGAAGGTCAGCGCGACCACCTTGTCCCCGGTGTCCACCCGGTCGGTGAGCCCGCCGTAGAACTGGAAGGTCCGCGAGTCGCTCACCCGCCAGGTCCCCCACAGCGAGATGAGCAGCACCAGCACCGGCGCCAGGGTCCAGACCAGCCACCGGCGAGGCACAGATCTCCGCATGTTCCCAGGACGCATCAGCGGCTCTCCGGTTGATCATCGAACTCCGGCGGCGGGCAGCCAGCGGACAGGCGTACCGTCGCGCGGGTGAACACCAGTGTGCCAACGGCTCCCGCCGACCTGCCGCGCACCGTGGGCGCCCTGCGCGCCGCCGGGCACCAGCCGCGCAGCGTGGCCGAGGAGATCCGGACCAACCTGCTGGCCGCCCTCGGTGACGGGCGCCCGGTGTGGCGCGGCATCGTCGGCTTCGACGAGACCGTGCTGCCACAGCTGGAACGCGCGTTGCTGGCCGGGCACCACCTGGTGCTGCTCGGCGAACGCGGCCAGGGTAAGACCAGGCTCGCCCGGACCCTGGCCGACCTGCTGGACGAGTGGACCCCGGTGATCGAGGGGGCCGAGCTCGCCGAAGACCCCCTGGACCCGATCACGCCGGCCTCCCGCCGCCGCGCCGCCGAACTCGGCGACGAGCTGCCGGTGGCCTGGCTGCACCGCTCGCAGCGCTACGCCGAGAAGCTCGCCACCCCCGACACCTCCGTGGGCGACCTGGTCGGCGACGTCGACCCGGTCAAGGTCGCCGAAGGTCGCAGCCTCGGCGATCCGGAGACCATCCACTTCGGGCTCATCCCGCGCGCCCACCGCGGCATCGTGGCCATCAACGAGCTGCCCGACCTGGCCGAGCGGATCCAGGTCGCGCTGCTCAACGTGATGGAGGAACGCGACATCCAGGTCCGCGGCTACACCCTGCGGCTGCCGCTGGACCTGCTGCTGGTGGCCACCGCCAACCCGGAGGACTACACCAACCGCGGCCGGATCATCACCCCGCTCAAGGACCGCTTCGGCGCGGAGATCCGCACCCACTACCTCAGCGACCTCGACGACGAGATCAACCTGATCCGCCAGGAAGCCGAACTGGTGGCCGAGGTCGGCGACCCGCTGCTGGAGGTGCTGGCCCGCTTCGTCGGGCACCTGCGCGAGTCCAGCGCGGTGGACCAGCGCTCCGGCGTCTCCGCCCGGTTCGCGGTGGCCGCCGCCGAGACCGTGGCCGCCGCGGCCCTGCAACGCGCGGCGCGCACCGGGGAGTGGCCGGCGGTGGCGCGGCCGGTGGACCTGGACGCGGTGACCCCGGTGCTGCGCGGCAAGCTGGAGTTCCACGCCGGGCTGGAGGAAGAGGCCGAGGAGCTGCTCACCCACCTGCTGCGGCGTTCGCTGGCCGAGACCGCCCGGACCTCGCTGGCCGGGATCGACCTGCGCTCGCTGGTGGAAGCGGTGGCCGAGGGGCACCCGGTGCGCACCGGGCCGCGGGTGCGGGCCGCGGAGGTGCTGGGCGCGCTGCCGGAGCTGCCGGTGCTGCACGAGGTGGCCGCCCGCTTCGGCGTGGCTCCCACTGACCCGCCCGGCCGGATCGCCGCGGTGGTGGAGCTGGCCCTGGAGTCGCTGTACCTGTCGCGGAACCTGGCCAAGGACGTCGAGTCCGGGGACGCGGTCTACGGGGGCTGATAGAACAGGGCGATGTCCCTGCGCTCAGTTCTCGGCTCGGTCCTGCTCGCGGTCGCCGCGACCGGCACACTCACGCCCCCGGCCACCGCGGCCGGGGGCGGGCTACCACCGGGGTTCGTGGTGCTCTCCGACGTCGACCCCACCATCCGGCACGACATCCGCTACTTCGGGCGGCACAACTTCGTCGGCGAGCGCGTCGACGGCTACCGGCGGCCGCTGTGCGTGCTCACCCGCCAGGCCGCGACCGCGCTGCGCACCGCCCAGCGCGCGCTGCTGCGGCAGGGCTACACGCTCAAGGTCTACGACTGCTACCGGCCGCAGCGCGCGGTGGACCACTTCGTGCGCTGGGCCAAGGACCTCGCCGACGAGCGGATGAAGGCCGAGTTCTACCCCAACGTGGCCAAGGACCGGCTCTTCGCCGACGGCTACATCGCGGAGAAGTCCGGGCACAGCCGCGGCAGCACCCTGGACGTCACCCTGGTCAAGCTGCCGGTCCGCCCGCAGCGCCCGTACCGGACCGGTGAGCCGCTCACGCCCTGCTTCGCGCCGGTGGGCATCCGGTTCCCGGACAACACGGTGGACATGGGCACCGGTTACGACTGCTTCGACCCGTTGTCCCACACCGACAACCCGGCCATCACCGGCCCGGCCCGCGTGCACCGCGACCTGCTGCGCGGCACCCTGGCCGCGGCCGGTTTCCGCAACCTGGCCGAGGAGTGGTGGCACTTCACCCTGAACAACGAGCCCTTCCCCGGCACCTACTTCGACTTCCCGGTGGCCCGCCGCGCACGACCCTGAACCGGGGCTGTTCAGTTATGGGCGAATCCGGTGCCAAGATCGCAGTGGCTCTGGTTACGTGGCCGGTATGCGTGAGTCGATGAAGAAGCTCGTCGTGGCCGGGGCGAGCCTGGCGCTGGCCGGGGGCGCGGCACTGGCCGTCAGCACGCCCGCCGTCGCCGCCGCGCCCGCCTCGGTGCCCAGCTGCGTGCAGAGCCTGGTCCAGGACGGCACCACCACGCTGACCGTGGTGGTGCGCAACAACTGCGACTTCCCGGTGCGGGTGCAGGTCGGCTACGAGCCCGGTCCGGCAGGCGCCTGCACCACCATCGCGCCCCGGTGGAGCCACACCGAGTCCAGGGCCAAGCCGGTGAGCTTCGCCAGGCTCACCGCCTGCTGACCACGCCGTCGACGGCAGGCCACCATCCCTCCGGTGGCCTGCCGTTTTCCCGTTGCCTGGCGGGAGATCGGCAGGCGTAGGGTGGCGGACATGAGCGATCCGGTTCGGCGCTACCGGTATGGGCGCTTCTCCGGCGGGCCCGACCCGCTGGCGCCACCGCCCGACCTGCGGGCGGCGCTGGAGGAGATCGGCCGGGACGTGATGGAGGGCCGCTCACCCGATGCCGCGCTGCGCGAGCTGCTCCGCCGCGGCCTGCCCGGTCAGCACGGGCTCGACGACCTCACCCAGCGGCTGTGGCGCAAGCGCAGCGAGCTGCAGCGGCGGCACCGCCTGGACGGCACCCTGGAGCAGGTCAAGGAGCTGCTCCAGCGGGCGCTGACCAAGGAACGCCAGGCCCTGGCCCGCGACCTCGACGACAACGCCCGCTTCCAGGAGTTCCAACTGGACGCGCTGCCGGCCAGCCCGGCCGGGGCGGTCCGCGAGCTCACCGAGTACGACTGGCGCTCCGGCGAGGCCCGCGAGGCCTACCAGGAGATCCAGCGGATGCTCGGCCAGGAGGCCCTGGAACAGCGCTTCCGCGGCATGAGCGAGGCGCTCAAGGCGACCACGCCGGAGGACGTGGCGCGGGTGCGGGAGATGCTGGAGGACCTCTCCGCGCTGCTCGGCCAGCGCGCCCAGGGTGACCCGGACATCGACGCCAAGTTCGCCGAGTTCATGGCCAGGCACGGCGAGTTCTTCCCGGAGAACCCGCGCACCGTCGACGAGCTGGTCGACCTGCTGGCCGCGCGGGCCGCGGCGGCGCAGCGGCTGCTCAACTCGCTGTCCCAGCAGCAGCGCCAGGAGCTCGCCCAGCTGTCCCAGCAGGCCTTCGGCGACCCCCGGCTCGCCCAGGCCCTGCAACAGCTGGACAACCAGCTGCGGCAGCTGCGGCCCGGCCAGGACTGGACCGGGCGCGGGCGCTTCCGCGGCGACACCCCGCTCGGCATGGCCGAGGGCGCGGCCGCGTTGCAGGACCTGGCCGAGCTGGACCAGCTCGCCGAACAGCTCGCCCAGTCCTATCCCGGCGCGCGGCTGGAGGACATCGACCTGGACGCGCTGGCCCGCCAGCTCGGCCGGGAGTCCACTGTGGACATGCGGCGGCTGGCCGAGCTGGAACGCCAGCTGCGCGAACGCGGCCTGCTGGAACGCGCCCCCGACGGGGAGCTGCGGCTCACCCCCAAGGCCATGCGGCAGCTCGGCGACACCGCGCTGCGCGACGTGCTCGACCAGGTCCGCACCCGCCGCGGCGACCGGGACAACCAGGCCGCGGGCGCGGCGGGCGAGCTCAGCGGAGCCACCCGGCCGTGGCAGTTCGGCGACACCGAACCGTGGGACGTGGGGCGGACGGTGCGCAACGCCGTGCTGCGCGCCGCCGGGCAGCGGGAGCGGGCGGTGCGCCTGGACGTGGCCGATGTCGAGGTGGCCGAGACCGAGCACCGGTCCAGGGCCGCGGTCGCGCTGTGCGTGGACACCTCCTGGTCGATGGTGCAGGACGGGCGGTGGCTGCCGATGAAGCGCACCGCGCTGGCCCTGCACCACCTGATCAGCACCCGGTTCCGTGCGGATGCCTTGCAGGTCATCACCTTCGGCCGGGAAGCGGCCACCATGGACATCGGCGAGCTGACCGCGCTGGAGGGCGCCTGGGAGCAGGGCACCAACCTGCACCACGCGCTGCTGCTGGCCGGACGGCACCTGCGCCGCCACCCCGACGCCCAGCCGGTGGTGCTGGTGGTCACCGACGGTGAGCCCACCGCGCACCTGGAACCCGACGGCGAGGCGGTCTTCGACTACCCGCCCCGGCCGGAGACCCTGGCCCGGACCCTCGCCGAGCTGGACGCGCTGGCCAGGCTGGGCAGCAACCTGACCGTGTTCCGGCTCGGCGAGGACCCGCGGCTCACCAGGTTCGTGGACCTGATGGCCCGGCGCAGCAACGGCCGTGTGGTCGCGCCGGACCTCGACGGGCTGGGCGCGGCGGTGGTCAGTGACTACCTGCGCAACCGGCGCTCGCGGTAGCGCCACAACGGCCAAGACCCCGTACGAGATCGGCCAACACGCGGGCGGGTTTTGGGCTGTCACATGGGGGCCACCTCCGTGAGGGTGTCGGTGAGCAGGAGCCAGCGGGTGATGCCGAGGGTGCGCAGGAACGGCAGGTCGTGGCTGGCGACCACGAGCGCGCCCGCGTAGGCCGACAGGGCCTGGGTCAGCTGGGCCACGCTGGCCAGGTCCAGGTTGTTCGTCGGCTCGTCCAGCAGGAACAGCTGCGGCGCGGGCTCGGCGAGCAGCAGCGTGGCCAGCGAGGCCCGGAACCGCTCCCCGCCGGAGAGCGTGCCCGCGGCCTGTTCGGCCTTGCGGCCGCGCAGCAGGAACCGGGCCAGCTGCGCCCTGATCCGCTGCTGCCCGGCCTCCGGCGCGGCCTTGGCCACGTTGCCGATGGCAGACAGCTCGTCCTCGAGCACGTCCAGCCGTTGCGGCAGCCAGCGCAGCGGCACCTTCACCGCCACCTCGCCGGAGACCGGTGCCAGCGCGCCGGTGATGGTGCGCAGCAGCGTGGTCTTGCCGGAGCCGTTGGCCCCGACCAACGCGATCCGTTCCGGGCCGCGCACGTCGAGGTCCACCACCGGTCCGCAGCGGAGCTCCACTGTGGACAGTCGGAGCACCTCGCGGCCCGGCGGCACCTCGGTGTGCGGCAGCTCCACCCGGATCTGCCCGTCCGCGCGCACCGCCTCCTCGGCCTCCTGCACCCGGTCCTTGGCCTGCGCCAGCTTGTCCTGGTGCATGATCCGGTGCTTGCCCGCCGAGACCTCCGCGGCCCGTTTCCGGTTGCCCATCACCACCTTAGGCTCCCGCTTCTGGTCCCACATCTTCTGCCCGTAGCGCAGCCGCCGGTCCAGCTTGACCCGCGCGTCGATGAGCTCCCGCTGCTGCCGCCGCAGGTCCTGCTCGGCCGCGCGCACCAGCCGCAGCGCGGTCTCCTGCTCGGCGGCCACCGCGGCCTGGTAGGCGGTGAAGTTGCCGCCGTAGTAGCGGACCTCGCCGTCGCGCAGGTCCGCGATCCGGTCCATCAGGTCAAGGAGCTCCTGGTCGTGCGAGACCACCACCAGGACCCCCGGCCACTCCGCTACGGCGCGGTGCACCAGGCGGCGGGCACGAAGGTCCAGGTTGTTCGTGGGCTCGTCGAGCAGCAGGACCGGCGGCCGTCGCACCAGCAGCGCGGCAAGCGCGAGCAGGACGGACTCGCCGCCGGAAACTCCGCCGACGGTGCGGTCGAGACCGAGGTGACCCGAGCCGAGGCGACCCAGGCCGAGGCGGTCGAGGGTGGCACGGGTGCGTTCCTCGACGTCCCAGTCCTCGCCGAGGACACCGAAGTCGGCTTCGGTGCCCCGGCCGGACTCGATCGCCGCGAGGGCCGCGCGCTGCGCCGAGATACCGAGTACGTCATCAATCCTCCTGGAAGCGTCCAACGTGATGGTCTGCGGCAGGTAGCCGATCTCGCCGGTGACCGCGATCGACCCGGCCGCCGGGGTGAGCTCGCCGGCGAGCAGGCGCAGCAGCGTCGACTTGCCGGAGCCGTTGACCCCGATCAGCCCGGTGCGGCCCGCGCCGATGAGCAGGTTGAGGTCCTCGAACACGGGATCGCCGTCGGGCCAGTGGAAACCGAGGGCGGAACAGGTGATGGATGCGGACATGGCGCACCTCCTGAGGTGTCGTCGCGAGAAGAGAGGGCGACACGCGAGCGCACAGCGACGACACGGAACTCAGGAGAGGGGCGCGTCCAACGGGGGAGTCGCGGCCGGGTCCGAGCACGGGCGGAGGCGGGCATGCCTCGACGTCGCGGTGACTCGCAACCTCAGCCGATCAACCGGTGCTCCCCTGGACGGCAATGGGACGACGGCTACGTTAGGCACCCGCCGTTCGCGCCGCAACGCATTTTCGTTCCGTCCACATGAGACGATGATGGCCGTGCGGGACCACGGTCTGCCGACCCCGGTCGGCTTCGTTCTCGGTGGCGGCGGCAGCCTGGGCGCCATCCAGGTCGGCATGCTCCGCGCGCTGGCCGAACACGGCATCCGGCCCGACCTGGTGATCGGCACCTCGGTCGGCTCGGTCAACGGCTCGTTGCTGGCCCTGGATCCCGAGCACGCCGCCGGGAGGCTGACCAGGATGTGGGCGCTGATGACCCGCTCCAGGGTCTTCCCCGGCGGCCCGGTCCGGCAGCTGCGCACCCTGCGCGCCGGGCGCAACCACCTGTTCCGCAACACCGGCCTGGCCGAGGTGCTCGCCGAGGGCCTGGACGGCGCGAGCCGGTTCAGCGACCTGGTGCTGCCCTTCGGCGCGGTCGCGGTGGACGCGGTCACCGCCTCCCCGGTGCTGCTGGCCGAGGGCGAGCTGATCCCGGCGATCCTAGCCAGCGCGGCCATCCCCGGCATCTACCCGCCGGTGCGCATCGGCGAGCGGGTGCTCTACGACGGCGGCGTGCTGGCCAACGTGCCGGTGCAGCAGGCGCTGAGCATGGGCGCGAAGTCCCTGGTCGTGCTCGACTGCGCGTTCCCAGGCCACCTGCCCGGGGTGCCCGCCTCGCTGCCGGAGACGCTGCTGTTCTGGGCCACCCTGGCCACCCGCAACCAGGCGGTGCTGGAGGCCACCCGCTGGGCGGAGACCGCGCCGATCGTCTACCTGCCGGGCGCGCCGGCCCGGCCGGTGACCCCGCTGGACTTCCGGTTCACCAACGAGCTGATCGCCAGCTCCTACGCCGAGTCCAGCGAGTTCCTGGCCACGCTGCGGGTGGACGGGCCGGGCCTGTACGGGCATCCGGCCGGGCCGACGCCCAGCACACCCTGACCACTCTGGTTGTCTTGCCCGCATGGGGAGAAACGCACTGCTGGTCGCGCTCGGGGTGGACTCCTTCGGCACCGGGGTGTTCCTGCCGGTCACCGTGCTGTACCTGACCTTCGTGATCGGCCTGGACCTGCCGACCGCGGGGTTGGTCGGCGCGGCGGCCACCGCGGTCGGCCTGCTGGTGCCGCCGCTGGCCGGGCACCTGGTGGACCGGTGGGGGCCGCGCACGGTGCTGGTCACCGCCCAGCTGGTGCAGGCGGCCGGGGCCGGGATGTACCTGGTGGCCACCAGCGTGCCGGAGGCGTTCCTGGCGGCGGCGCTGCTGGCCACCGGGCAGCGCGGGTTCTACTGCTCGGTGTTCGTGCTCATCGCCGACCTGTCCGCCGAGACCAGCAAGGACCGGCCGTTCGCGCTGGCCGGGGTGACCATGTCGGTGTGCTTCGGTCTCGGCGCGGGAGTGGCCGGGCTGCTCACCGGGGCGGCGGGGGACTGGCCGTACCGGCTGGTCGCGGCGGGCAACGCGGTCAGCTTCCTGGTGTGCGCGGCCATCCTGCTCCGCTACGTCCGCCCCGCCCCGCACACCCCGAGCGAACGCGGCGACGGCGCCTTCCGGCAGTTGCTGGGCGACCGCCCGTACCTGGGCCTGATCCTGGTCAACTTCGCCTTCGCGCTGGCGGTGGACCTGTTCGTGCTCGGCGTCCCGGTCTACCTGCGCCTGGTGCTGGGCGCCCCGGCCTGGATGATCGGCGCGGTCATCGTCACCAGCACCGTGTTCCGGCTGTGCTTCCAGGTCACCACGGTGGACCGGCTGCGCAACGTCCCGCGCACCACGGCCCTGACCGGCGCGGGCCTGTTGTGGATCACCTGGGCACTGGCCACCGCGGCCGCGCTGTGGGTGCCCGCGCCGTGGAACCTGGCCTACCTGCTGGGGATCACGCTGGTGCACTGCGTGGCCAACCTGGTGCACGCGCCCACCTCCACCGCCCTGGCCGAGGCCAGCGCACCACCCGGGGCGCGCGGCCGGTACGTGGCCAGCTTCCAGTACTCCTTCGGCGTCTCGAACGTGGTCGCGCCCGCGGTGATCTCGCTGACCGCGGTCCACCCGGTGCTGCCGTGGCTGGTTCTCGCCGCGGTGCTGACGGCGGCCACCGCGGCGCTGCCGGTGCTGGGCCGCACCCTGCCGACGGTTGCTGTACACCGCTGACCAGGTCATTCCCTGATGTTGGGAGGATCACGGGATCGCGTCATGGGCTGTGACTCATGCGCGGCTGTTGATTATCGTCTGAGGAATGCAGACCTGGTCGTCAACTCCGGTACCCCGGCTCCCCGGCACCCCCCGCCCCCTGCGGCTCTACGACACCGCCGCTGCGGAGGTCCGTCCGACGACCCCGGGTGACACGGCCCGGCTCTACGTCTGCGGCATCACCCCCTACGACGCCACCCACCTCGGGCACGCCGCCACCTACCTGGCCTTCGACCTGGTGCACCGGCTGTGGCTGGACAACGGGCACACCGTGCACTACGTGCAGAACGTCACCGACATCGACGACCCGCTGCTGGAGCGCGCCGCCCGCGACCAGGATGACTGGGTGGTGCTCGGGATGCGGGAGACCGCGCTGTTCCGGGAGGACATGGAGGCGCTGCGGGTGCTGCCGCCGCGGGACTACGTGGGCGCGGTGGAGGCCATTCCGGAGATCACCGAGGCCATCGCCAAGCTGCTCGCCTCCGGCGCGGCCTACCGGGTCGACGACGCCGAGTTCCCGGACGTCTACTTCGACCACAACGCCACCGGCCGCTTCGGCTACGAGTCCAACTACGACGAGGCGACCATGCTCGGCTACTTCGCCGAACGCGGCGGCGATCCGGAGCGGCCCGGCAAGCGGCATCCGCTGGACGCGCTGCTGTGGCGGCTGGAGCGGCCGGGCGAACCGGCCTGGGACTCCGAGTTCGGGCGCGGGCGGCCCGGCTGGCACATCGAGTGTTCGGTGATCGCGCTCAACCGGCTCGGCGCCGGCCCTGACGTGCAGGGCGGTGGGTCCGACCTGGTGTTCCCGCACCACGAGTACAGCGCGGCGCACGCCGAGGCGCTGACCGGGTTCCAGCCCTTCGCCCGGCACTACAGCCACGCCGGGATGATCGGGCTGGACGGGGAGAAGATGTCCAAGTCCCGCGGCAACCTGGTCTTCGTCTCCCGGCTGCGCGCGGACAAGGTCGACTCGATGGCCGTGCGCCTGGGCCTGCTCGCCGACCACTACCGGAGCGACCGGCCGTGGAGCGACGGCCTGCTCCAGGCCGCGCAGCAGCGGCTGGACACCTGGCGGGCCGCGGTCGCCCTGGACGCCGGGCCCGACGGGCAGGCGCTGGTGGACCGGCTGCGCGACCACCTGGCCGACGACCTGGACACCCCGCGCGCGCTCGCCGCGGTGGACGCCTGGGCCGCCGAGGCCCTCGAACGGCGCGCCGGTGGCGACCCGGCCGCACCGGCGCTGGTGCGGGCGGCGGTGGACGCGCTGCTGGGCGTGGCACTCTAGCGATCGTGCCCGATCTCGACTTCCGCCTGCTCGGCCCGCTCCAGGTGGTCATCGGCGGGCGGGAGGTCGAGATCCGCGCGGCCAAGCACCGGATCGTGCTGGCCAGCCTGCTGTTGCGGGCCGGCCGCACCGTCCCGGTGGCCGACCTGGTCCGCGAGCTGTGGCCGGAGGGCGCGGGCGAGCAGGCCAAGGCGACCGTGCAGACCTACGTCTCCCGGCTGCGGCGGCAGCTCGGCGACGGCCTGCTGCGCACCGAACCCACCGGCTACCGGCTGGCCGTGCCGCCGGAGACCGTGGACGTGCACCGCTTCCGCGCGCTGGTGGCCGAAGGACCTGGGCAGCGGCAGCGGCTGCACGAGGCGTTGGCGCTCTGGCGCGGGCCCGCGCTGCAAGGTGTGCCGGCCGGGCAGCTGCACGAGCACGAGGTGCCCCGGCTGGAGCGGGAACGCCTGGCGGCCCTGCGACGCCGGATCGAGCTCGACCTGGCCGTGGGCGCGCACGCCGAACTGGTCGCCGAGCTCCAGGTGCTCACCGTCCGGCACCCGCTGCACGAGGACTTCTGGCGGCTGCTCATGCTCGCCCTGCGCCTCGGCGACCGCCAGGGCGAGGCGCTCACCGTCTACCAGCGCGCCCGCACCCTGCTGGCGCAGGAGCTCGGCGCCGAGCCGGGACCCGCGCTGCGGGCGGCCTACCAGGCCATCCTCACCGGTGACAGCGCCACGGCCGCGCCGTGGCGGCCGGTGAACCAGCTGCCCGGTGACATCGCCGCCTTCGTCGGCCGCGCCGACCTGCTGGCCGAGCTGGACCGCGTGCTGCGGCCCGGCGCGCGGGTGCTGCTGTCCGGGCCGCCCGGCATCGGCAAGACCGCGCTGGCCGTGCACCTGGCGCACCGGCTGCGCGGCCGGTTCCCGGACGGGCAGCTGCACGTCAACCTGCGCGGCTACACCACCGGCGCGCTCACCGACCCGGCCGAGCTGCTGGCCAGGCTGCTGCGCGCGCTGGGCCTGCCCCCGGCCGAACTGCCCAGCGGCACCGCGGAGCTGACCGCGCTGCTGCGCCAGGTCACCGCGGGCCGGCGGCTGCTGGTACTGCTGGACAACCTCACCGAGGCTGCTCTGCTGCCCGACCTCGGCGACTGCGCCGTGCTGATCACCAGCCGCGCCGAGCTGCGCCTGCCCGGCGCGCACACCTGCCCGGTCGGCGTGCTCGACACCCCGGCCGCCCTCGACCTGCTCACCAGCCTGCTCGGCGAGCAGGTCGCCGCCTGCCCGGAGGCCGCCGCCGAGCTGCTGGACCTGTGCGGCCGCCTGCCCCTGGCGCTGCGCATTGCCGCAGCCAACGCCCTGGACGGGGCCGACCTGCCCGCGCACGTGGCCCGGCTCCGGGTCAGCGACCGGCTCTCCGAACTGTCCATCCCCGGCGACCCCGAGGCCGCCGTGCGCGCCGTGTTCGACCAGTCCTACCAACGCCTCAGCCCCGCCGCGCGACGCCTGTTCCGGCTCTGCGGCCTGATCCCCGGCCCGGACATCACCGCCCCCGCCGCCACCGCCCTCTGCGGCGCCCAGGCCACCGGACTGCTCGCCGAGCTCACCGCCGCCGGGCTGCTCACCAGCGAGGACGGTCGCCACAGCTGCCACGACCTGCTGCGCCTCTACGCCGCCGAACTGGCCGCCGAGGACACCGACGGCCCGGCCGCCCTGGCCGCGCTCACCGAGCACTACGCCACCGCCGCGGCCACCGCCACACCGGAGTGGCTGGCCGCCGAGCGCGCGGTGCTGCTGGCCACCGTCGAACAGGCCGCCGCACAGGGACCGCACGGCGCCTGTCACCGGCTGGTCATGGCGATGCTGCCGGACCTGTTGCGGCACGGGCTCTCCGGCGCCATCGCCACCGTCTGCGAGGCCGGCTGCCACGCCGCGGCCAAGGACGGCGACCAGGAAGCCGAGGCCAAGCTCGCGCTCGTGCTCGGCGAGGTGCTGGTGACCCTCGGCCAGCACAACCAGGCCACCGAGCCGCTCACCCGCGCCCGGGACCTCGGCGCGGGCTCGACCGAGCGGGTGGCCAGGGCAAACCTGCTGCTGCTGGAGGGCTACCGCGGCAACTGGCCAGGGGTCTTCGACCGGGTCGAAGCGCTGCTCGCCGAGTGCACCGAGCTGGGGGACACCAAGGGCCAGGTCGCCGCGGTCTACGTACTGGTGGTCGGCCGGTGGGCCACCAGCGAGCTGGCGGAGCTGGTCCGGGTCTCCGAGCTGGGCCTGACCCTGGACTCCGAGCCCGGCGACCGGGCCGCCTTCCTGGCCGGGCTCGCCTCGGCGCACTGGGAACAGGGCAGGCTCGAACCCGCCATCGCACACCTCCGCGAAGCCCTGGCCGTCTCCGCCGGCGGCGACGCCTGGCACAGCGCCACCGCCATGCAGGTCTTCCTGGCCGACGTGCTGGCCGAGGCCGGGCACGACGCCGAGGCGCACGCCGTCGCGCACGAGGTGCGGCGGCGGCTGGTGGGCGCGCACGACTACCGGATGCGGGCCTTCGCCCTCAACGTCCTGGGCGTGCTGCACCGCAAGGCGGGCAGGCTCACCGAAGCCTTGAGCTGCCACCAGGAAGCCCTGCTCGAACAGAGCGGGGCGGTCGGCGGCGTGGCGGATGAGATCAGGCTGCGGCTCTCCCAAGTGCTGCGCGCGCTGGGCCGGGCGCAGGAGGCGCTGCCGGTGATGGAGTCCGTGCAGCAGAGCCTGCACCTGATGGACTCCCGGATGCTGGCCGCCCGCGCGGTGCTGGAGCACGCCGAGGTGCGGGCCGCCCTCGGCCAGACCGAGCGCGCGCTCGAGCTGGGGGAGCGGGCGGTGGCGGAGTTCCGGCGGATCGGCAACCCGCGCGACGAGCGCGCCGGGCTGGCGTTCCTGGCCGGGCTCAGCTGAGGTGGCGGCCGAACCACTCGGTCAGCACGCGGTCCACCTCGCGGGTCAGCGGCAGCTGCGGCGCGGGCTCGATACCGGGCTCCTCGGCCAGCGGGTGCGCCAGCCCGGGGATCGAGGCCAGCTCGGCCTGCCCGCCCAGCTCGTCGACGAGGCTGAGCGCATCGGCGCGCAGCGCGGGGTGGTCCAGCTCGCCGCTGACCACCAGCAGCGGGGCGCGACCGGCGAGCTGGCCGGCCTTGGCGAGGAAGTCCAGGCTGTCCACGGCCGCGGTGGACTCCGCGTCGTAGGGGTAGTCGCCGGGGAACAGGTCCACCACCGGGCGCAGGCGGATGGCGGCGTTGACCAGGGCGGCGGCGAAGACCGGGACATCGCTGTCGGCCAGCACCCGCAGCGCGACCGCCCCGCCCAGCGAGCCGCCGAGCACACCGATCGGGCCATCCGCCACCGGCAGCTGCTCGCGGAGCGTGGCCAGCGCGGCCGGGAACTCCTCGAAAGCCTGTCGCACGAACGGGTACAGGACGGACATCAGCGGATCCTGCCGCAGCAGCGCCAGGCCCGCGTCCATGGAGCCGTCGACCATGCGCGCCCCGCACATCGGCATGCCCAGGTGCACCCGCCACGCGGGCAGGCCGTCCATGGGCAGCGCGGCGGCGAAGGCGGCGTCCGAACGCGGCGCGTCCAGCATGTGCCAGGTGACGATCAGCGGAGCGGGGCCCTCCCCGGCCGGTGGCAGGGCGGTGAACGGCACGCCGGCGGCGGTGCCGGTGATCGGTGACTGCATGCGGCCACGGTAGGGCCCCGGCCGCGCGTCCGGGGCCGGTTACGCCACAGGCGGAATCCCGGCCGGCCCGAGGTGGCGCGCTTGCGCGGACATCACCGCCCTGACGTGGCACGATCTGCCCTGTGAGCAGCAAGCCCGACGCCGCGGCGCAGCACCTGCGCGACCTCGCGCTGCTGCGCCGCGTGCGCGACCGGATCGACCGCGAGCACGCCCAGCCGCTCAACGTGGAGGCCCTCGCCCGCGGGGTGAACATGTCCGCCGGGCACCTCAGCCGGGAGTTCCGGCGGGCCTACGGCGAGTCGCCCTACTCCTACCTGATGACCCGGCGGATCGAGCGCGCGATGGCCCTGCTGCGCCGTGGCGACCTCAGCGTCACCGAGGTCTGCTTCACCGTCGGCTGCCAGTCCCTCGGCACCTTCAGCACCCGCTTCACCGAGCTGGTCGGCGTGCCGCCCAGCGTCTACCGGCAGCAGGCCGCCGGACCAGCCGGACTGCCGTCCTGCGTGGTCAACCAGGTGACCAGACCGATCAGGAATCGAGAAGCGCCGGTGTTCGAGCGCAACTAGCGTGACCGCCATGACCTTCACCATCCACGCGAGCTTCCTGCCGCACACCGACCCCGAGGCCAGCCTGGCCTTCTACCGGGACGCCCTCGGCTTCGAGGTCCGCAACGACGTCGGCTACAACGGGCTGCGCTGGCTCACCGTCGGCCCGGCCGGCCAGCCCGGCACCTCCATCGTGCTCTACCCGCCCGGCGCCGACCCCGGCGTCACCGAGGCCGAGCGCCAGACCATCACCGAGATGATGGCCAAGGGCACCTACGCCAGCCTGGTGCTGGCCAGCGCCGACGTGGACGGCGCCTTCGAGAAGCTGCAGGCCGGGGACACCGAGGTGGTGCAGGAGCCCACCGACCAGCCCTACGGCGTGCGCGACTTCGCCATCCGCGACCCCGCGGGCAACATGATCCGCGTCCAGCAGGTCGGCTGAGCCCCACCCCGCACCCACCCCGAGCAAGCAGGACGGCCCAGCAGGCCGGCGCGTCAGCAGATGGAGAGACGATGAGCACGGCCCCGAAGAAGACCACGCGGACCGCCGCGCCGCATGCCGCCGACACCCACGACATGATCCGGGTGCACGGCGCGCGGGTGAACAACCTCAAGGACGTCAGCATCGAGCTGCCCAAGCGCAGGCTGACGGTCTTCACCGGCGTGTCCGGCTCCGGCAAGAGCTCGCTGGTCTTCGACACCGTGGCCGCGGAGTCCCAGCGGCTGATCAACGAGACCTACAGCACCTTCGTGCAGGGTTTCATGCCGAGCCTGGCCCGGCCCGAGGTCGACGTGCTGGACGGGCTGACCACCGCGATCATCGTGGACCAGCAGCGGATGGGCGGGGACATCCGCTCCACGGTGGGCACCGCGACCGACGCCAACGCGATGCTGCGCATCCTGTTCAGCCGGATCGGCACCCCGCACATCGGCTCCCCGCAGGCATTCTCCTTCAACGTCGCCTCCATCAGCGGTGCGGGCGCGGTCACCCTGACCAAGGGCGGCCAGAAGGTCAAGGAGCGCAGGGAGTTCAGCATCACCGGCGGCATGTGCCCGCGCTGCGAGGGCAAGGGCAAGGTCAACGACATCGACCTCACCCAGCTCTACGACGACGCCAAGTCCATCGCCGAGGGCGCCTTCACCATCCCCGGCTGGAAGTCCGACAGCCACTGGACGGTGCGGATCTACGCCGAGTCCGGGTTCGTCGACCCGCACAAGCCGATCCGCAAGTACACCAAGAAGGAGCTGCACGACTTCCTGCACAAGGACGCGACCCGGATCAAGATCGACGGCGGCAACTTCACCTACGAGGGCCTGATCCCGAAGATCCAGAAGTCCTTCCTGTCCAAGGACCGGGAGTCCATGCAACCGCACATCCGGGCCTTCGTGGACCGGGCGGTCACCTTCACCACCTGCCCCGAGTGCGAGGGCTCCCGGCTCAGCGAGGCGGCCCGGTCCTCCCGGATCCAGGGCGTGAACATCGCCGAGGCCTGCGCGATGCAGATCAGCGACCTGGCCGAGTGGGCCGGCAAGCTGGACGAGCCCTCGGTGGCGCCGCTGCTGGCCAAGCTGCGCGCCAACCTGGACGCCTTCGCCGAGATCGGCCTGGGCTACCTGTCCCTGGACCGGCCCTCGGCCACGCTCTCCGGCGGGGAGGCCCAGCGGGTCAAGATGATCCGGCACCTGGGCTCCTCGCTCACCGACGTCACCTACGTCTTCGACGAGCCCACCATCGGCCTGCACCCGCACGACATCCAGCGGATGAACGAGCTGCTGCTGCGGTTGCGGGACAAGGGAAACACCGTGCTGGTGGTGGAGCACAAGCCGGAGACCATCGCGATCGCCGAACACGTGGTCGACCTCGGCCCCGGCGCGGGCGCGGCCGGCGGCACCATCTGCTACGAGGGCACTGTGGCGGGGCTCCGGGCCAGCGGCACCGTCACCGGCCGCCACCTCGACGACCGCGCCCAGCTCAAGGACACCGTGCGCGCGGCCACCGGCAAGCTGGAGATCCGCGGCGCGAACAAGCACAACCTCCAGGACGTCGACGTGGACGTGCCGCTGGGCGTGCTGTGCGTGGTCACCGGCGTGGCGGGCTCGGGCAAGAGCTCGCTGCTGCACGGCTCGCTGCCCGCCGACGCCGGGGTGGTCTCGGTCGACCAGGCCCCCATCCGCGGTTCCCGGCGCAGCAACCCGGCCACCTACACCGGGCTGCTGGAACCGATCCGCAAGGCCTTCGCCAAGGCCAACGGGGTCAAGCCCGCGCTGTTCAGCGCCAACTCCGAGGGTGCCTGCCCCACCTGCAACGGCGCCGGGGTCACCTACACCGACCTGGGCATCATGGCCAGCATCGCGACCACCTGCGAGCAGTGCGAGGGCAAGCGGTTCGACGCGGTGGTGCTGGACTACCACCTCGGCGGCCGCGACATCAGCGAGGTGCTGGCCATGCCGGTGACCGAGGCGCTGGAGTTCTTCGGCTCCGGCGAAGCGCACACCCCGGCCGCGCACGCCATCCTGGACCGGCTGGCCGAGGTCGGCCTCGGCTATCTCACCCTCGGGCAGCCGCTGACCACCCTCTCCGGCGGCGAGCGGCAGCGGCTCAAGCTGGCCACGCACATGGCCGACAAGGGCGGGGTCTACATCCTGGACGAGCCCACCACCGGACTGCACCTGGCCGACGTGGCCCAGCTGCTCGCCCTGCTGGACCGGCTGGTCGACTCGGGCAAGTCGGTGATCGTGATCGAGCACCACCAGGCGGTCATGGCGCACGCGGACTGGATCATCGACCTCGGTCCCGGCGCGGGCCACGACGGCGGCCGGATCGTCTTCGAGGGCACCCCGGCCGACCTGGTCGCCGCCCGCTCCACGCTGACCGGCGAACACCTGGCCGAGTACGTGGGCAGCCCCGCCAAGGCCACCCGCAAGCGCCGCTAACCCGGTTGCGCGGCGGGGCGCGGTGGTCGAAGGTAGGTCGCCGTGACGATCACCAGCCCCGCCCTCGCCGCGCTCGCCGGCGACCCGGCCGCGCTCGCCGAACACCTCAGCACCGCGGGCGGCCCGCTGGTCGAACCGGCCCCCGAGAACCTCGGCTCGGTGCTGGTCACCTTCGTCTGGCTGGGGGAGGCCGAGCGGGTCTCGATCAGGGCGGGCCAGCTCTTCGCCGACCACCTCGCGCCCTCGCACGCCCTGGACCGCCTGCCGGGCACCGACATCTGGCACCGCTCCACCGTGGTGCGCGCCGACGTCACCAGCAGCTACCAGTACATCGTGGACGAACCCGCCGCCGGCGACCTGATCGCCGACGCCTTCGAGGCGCTGCGCCGCCAGGTCGACTGCTGGCGGGCCGACCCGTTCAACCCCAGGCGGATCTACCCGCAGACCGGCATCATCGCCGGCCGCCTCGACCTGCCGGAACACCAGTGGGACTCGATCCTGGAACTGCCGGGGACCGAGCCCGCGCCCTGGTTCACCCCCGCGGGCGCACCGGCCGGGACCCTGGTCCAGCGGCGGCTGACCTCGGCGGCGCTGGGCAACGAACGCCAGGTCACCGTCTACCGGCCGCCGAGCGGACAGGGTCCGTTCCCGCTGGTGGTCATGCTGGACGGCGAGTGCTGGACCCGCGTGGCCGACCTGCCCACCGCGCTGGACAACCGGATCGCCGACGGCAGCCTGGCACCGGTGGTGGTCGCCTTCGTGCACACCCCCGAGGTCGCCGACCGGCCGGGCGCGCGAATCCGGGAGAGCACCTGCGACCCGGCGCTGACCACGATGCTGGCCGAGGAGCTGCCGCCGCTGCTGGCCGAGTTCGACGTCACCACCGACCCCGCGCGCACCGTGCTGGCCGGCAACAGCCTCACCGGGCTGGCCGCCGCGTTCACCGCGTTGCACCGGCCCGAGGTCTACGGCAACGTGCTCTCCAGCTCCGGCTCCTTCTGGTGGGGCTACGCCGACCACCCGGTCGCGGCCGTGCTCGGCGGCAAGGACGGCGAACCCGAGTGGCTCACCCGCCAGTACGCCGAAGCCCCGCGGGTGCCGGTCCGGTTCTGGCTGGACTGCGGTGTGCTGGAAGCCGGGAACGTGCCGTGGATCCCCGGCGTCGACCCGCGCGCGGCCAACCGGCACTTCCGGACCGTGTTGCGCGCCAAGGGAAACCAGGTCGACTACTACGAGGCCCCCGGCGGGCACGAGTTCGTCTCCTTCCGCCGCAACGCCATCCGCGGCCTGTGCGCGCTGCTGCCGGGCGGCCAGGCATGATCGAGTCCACTGTGGACCTCAACGGCCGCCGGTTCGGCTGGGTCGACTTCGGCGGTGCGGGAGCGCCGATCCTGGTGCTGCACGGCAGTTTCGGGCGCGGCAGCCAGTTCGCCCGGCTGGCCGCCGACCTCGCGCCGGAGTACCGGGTGCTCGCCCTGGACCAGCGCGGGCACGGGCGCAGCGAGCACGGCGGCGACTTCGGCCGCGCGGAGTTCGTCGCCGACGCCGCGGCCTTCCTGCGGCACCTGGACCTCGGGCCGCTGCCGGTGCTGGGCCACTCCCTGGGCGGCCTCAACGCCTACCAGCTCGCCGCCCGCCATCCGGAACTGGTGCGCGCGCTGGTGGTGGAGGACTTCGGCGCGGTGATGGGCACCCCGGAGATCGAGCATCCCGAGCTCGACCTCACCGGCTGGCCCCTGCTGGCCGACTCCGAGGAGGAGCTGCGGGCACAGATCGCCCGGCGGGTGCCGGTGCTGGACTACTTCATGGCCAGCGCCATCGCGACCGCGCAGGGCTGGCGGCTCTGCTTCGACTACGCGGACATGGCCGCCACCCAGCGCGGCGGCCTCGGCGACCACTGGGCCGACTGGCTGGCCGTCACCTGCCCGGCCCTGTTGCTGCGCGGTGAACACAGCCCGATGCTCCCGCCCGCGCTGGCCGAGGAGATGGTGCGGCCGGGGGTGCAGCTGGTGGAGCTGGCCGGGTGCGGGCACTGGATCCACGACGACGACCCGGCCGCCTTCGCCGAGGCCGTGCGCGGCTTCCTGCGCACGGTCGGCTGAACCGGCATGATGCCCCGATGACCCAGTGCCCGGCGCCCGGCCAGGACGCGATCGACGCCGCGCTGGCCGCGCTCTACCCCGGCAGCCAGCCGCGCAGAGTCGGCTTCCCGTCCGATGGCGCGCTGGCCTGCTGCGTGGCCTACCCGGCCGCCGGGCACTGGCACTACATCAGCTACGGCCTCAGCGAGCTGCACGAGGCGGGCCCCGAGGAGGACCCGGAGTTCTCCGGCTGGGGCTTCGAGCTGACCCTGCGGGTGCGCCGCGGCGACGAACCCGAGCCGCCGGGCTGGCCGTTCGACATCGTGCACCACCTGGCCCGGCAGGTGAACACCCGCCTGCTGCTGCTGGAACCCGGCCACCGCCTGGACCTGCGCCGCCCGATCACCGGCCACCCTGCCCTGCCCGACGCCCCGCCCACCGGGCTCACCGCCTTCACCCTGGTGGCCGACCCGGAGCTGGGCGAGCTGGCCACGCCGAACGGGAAGGTGCTGTTCCTGCAGGCCGTCGGGGTGACCGCGGCCGAACAGGCCCGGATGCGCGCCGGCGGCACGGCCGCGGTGCTGGCCGAACTGGCCAGGGACAACCCGCTGCTGGTCACCGACCCGGCCCGGGCGCCCTGGCCTCCTGGTGTAGCGTGAGCGGCCGGAACATCGGATCGGCCGAGGAGGTGGGACCCATTACCGCTTGTGCAGCGGGGTGCTCTCGCCACCCGGACCCGCGGTTCGCCTGACCGCGTCGATCCCGAGCGCCCCTACTCGGCATTCCGGAAGGCGCGTTCCATGACGACCCCGTCTGTCTTCACCACCATCACCGCCCGCCTGCGGGCCGCCGGCTGCGTCTTCGCCGAGGACGAAGCCGAGCTGATCCTGGCCACCGCCCCGCTCCCGGCCGCGACCGAGGCCATGGTGCTGCGCCGGATCTCCGGCGAACCCCTGGAGCACGTGCTCGGCTGGGCGGAGTTCCACGGCCTGTGCATCGCGGTCGACCCCGGCGTGTTCGTGCCCCGCCGCCGCACCGAGTTCCTGGTCAGCCGCGCGGTCGCGCTGGCCAAGCCCGGCGCGGTGGTGCTCGACCTGTGTTGCGGCTCCGGCGCGCTCGGCGCGGCCATCGAGGTCGAGCTGGGCGAGGTGGAGCTGCACGCCGCCGACATCGACCCGGCCGCGGTGCGTTGCGCCCGCCGCAACGTCCTCGGCCAGGTGCACCAGGGCGACCTGTACGAACCGCTGCCGGCGGACCTGCGCGGCCGGATCGACGTGCTGGTGGCCAACGCGCCCTATGTGCCCACCGAGGCCATCGGCCTGCTGCCGGCCGAGGCCAGGCTGCACGAGCCGTGGGTGGCCCTGGATGGCGGCCCGGACGGCCTGGACGTGCAGCGCAGGGTCGCCGCCGGGGCCGGGGACTGGCTGGCCCGCGGCGGTCACCTGCTGGTGGAGACCAGCGCCCGGCAGGCCCCGCACACCGCCGACACCTTCGCCGCCTGCGGGCTGGTGCCGGAGATCGCCGAGGACGAGGACGCCGGGGCCACCGTCGTCATCGGGCAGCGGCCCGCCTAGTCCTGCTCGTCCGTGGGTTCGGCCGCCTTGCGCTGGGCGGGGCGGCCGAACCGCACGACACCGGAGTCCAGGTCCAGCGGGCCGCGCTCGAACTTCTCGCCGGTGCCGTCCTCATCGGAGGTCACCTTGCCGAGCTTGCGGCTGGGGAACAGTTCACCGAGCTGTGCCATGTCCCCCACGGTACTTCGTCAGAGCCGCTGCACCCCGGGTTTGCCGTCCAGCACCGCGAACTTGCGGGCCACCGACAGCGTCACCTTGGCCGGATCCTTCTCCAGCACCGAGGACACCTGCATGAACTCCGCGGTCAGCTGCGCCGGGGTCAGCGTGGCCCGCACGTAGCCGCGGGTGTGCCCGACGTAGTTGAGGTGCGGGTTCTTGGCCAGCCCCGCGGGCGGGGTGGTGGAGCTGTGCGAGGTGATCGAGGTGGTGACCAGCTCCGCGCCCACGATCGGCGAGCTGTGCTGGAAGTAGTTCAGCCGCAGGTTGTTCGCCCAGGCCCGGTGCACGTCGCCGGTGAGCACCACCGGGTTGCGCACGCCGCGGTCGATCCAGCCCTGGGTGATCCGCTCCCGGTTGCGCCGGTAGCCGTCCCAGGCGTCGGTGGACACATCGCAGGTGCCGGCCGCGCCGTCGGTGTCGCGCTGGGCGAAGAAGACCTGCTGGCCCAGGATGTCCCAGCGCGCCTCCTTCACCGCGAGCCGGTCCAGCAGCCACTTCTCCTGGGCCGCGCCGGTGAGGGTGCGCGCCTCCTTGGTGATCTCCTCGCAGGACCCGGCCGGGGCTTGCAGCCAGCGGTGCTGGCGGGTGTCCATCATGTGGAAGCGGGCCAGCGAGCCCCAGGCCACCCCGCGGTAGAGGTTGATCTTGCCGCTGGCCGGTTTCATCGCCTTGGGCAGCGGCATGTTCTCCCAGAACGCCTGGAACGACGCCTGCCTGCGAGCCGCGGCGGGTTCGGTGTGGCCACCGGCCCAGTTGTTGCGCAGCTCGTGGTCGTCGAAGACCACCAGCCAGGGCGCGGCGGCGTGCGCGGCCCGCAGCATCGGGTCCAGGCGGTGCTGGGCGTAGCGGATGCGGTACTCGCCCAGGGTGTCCGTCTCGTCGAAGTCGGTGTAGCCGCGCACCTTGGTGGCCTGCCCGGAGGGCTTCTCGTACATGTAGTCGCCGAGGAAGAGCACCAGGTCCGGCCGGTCGGCGGCCAGGTAGCGGTAGGCGTGGTACCAGCCCTCCTCGAAGTGCGCGCAGGAGGCGAAGGAGAAGGTCAGCTTGGCTGGCTCGGTCCCGGCCGCGGGGGCGGTGCGGGTGCGGCCGACGGGGGAGAGGGCGGCACCGGCCTTGAACCGGTAGAAGTACTCCCGGCCGGGCTGCAGGCCGCGGGGTTCGGCGTGCACGCTGTGGCCCTCGGCGGCCACCGCGGTCTCCTTGCCGGTGGCCACAACCGCGGTCATCGCCGCGTCGGTGGCCACCTGCCACTCCACCTCCACCGGCGCGGCGCCCATGCCGCCGTCGGGGTCGAGGGGGTTCTGCGCGAGGCGGGTCCACAGCACCATGCCGTCCGGGCGCGGTTCCCCGGAGCCGACGCCGAGGGTGAACGGGTCGGCCAGCGGCGCGCGGCGGCGGGCGGGGGCGTCGGAGAGGCCGAGCACGGTGGCGGGGGCGGCCAGGGCTCCGGTGGTGGCCAGGCCGGTGACCAGGAACAGGCGACGGTTCAGCGACATCGGGATCCTCCTGGTCAGGCTCGGTCGGTGACGGTGGCGCCGCAGGTGGCTTCCAGCACGTCCTTGGTGCCGTGCTCGCCGAGGCAGACCCGGTAGTGCACCCAGCTGCCCTCGGCCAGTTCGAGGTTCGCGGTGACGCTGGTGCCCTTGCCCTTGGCGTTCCACACCAGGTGCGGGCCGGTGCCGTCGGGCAGCCAGTAGAGCAGCACCGCGGAGTGGCCGTCGCCGACCTGGTCGGTGACGGTGAAGACCTCGCCGAGGGAGGTGAACGCGGCCTTCCCGGCGCAGGCGGCGTCGGCGGTGCAGCGGGAGGAGTCGGCCAGCGCGGCCGGGGCGCTCGACAGCGCCGCCACCAGGGCGGCGCCGCCGACTATGAGCGTGCGTAACGGAATTCCGGTCATGGACACCTGCCGTGGTGGGGGACGGCACGGCTTGGTTACCTGTTGGCAACCTTGCCGCAGGAACAGTCAGTTCCTAACATGCGGTGCCGGAGACGGGGTAGCGCCGTTCAGCGGTTGTGGATCAGGGCAGCAGCAGGCCCCAGTACAGGCCGAAGGGCACCAGCACCGCGGTCCCGGCCAGTAGCAGCGGCAGCCGCACCCGCGCGGTCACCTGCGCCCGCTCCCGCCGCCAGGCCAGCGCGGTGCGCACCCCGGCCGCCACGGTCGCCAGCCACAGCAGTTGCAGCACCAGGTACGGCAGCGGGCGGCCGAGGATGATCGGACCGCCGACCACGGAGGCGTTGCTGCTGAACAGAAATCCGAAGTAGCCGAGCGCGCCCAGCAGCGCCACGCCGCCCAGTCCGGCCAGCCAGCGCGCCGGGCGCACCGAGCGGGTCCGCCGCAGCGCGCCGATCCCGAAGCCGAGGAAGCCGAGCAGCATCACCGCCAGCGCGGCCAGCTGGAGCCAGCCGGTCTCCCACCAGGACAGCGGTTCCCTCGGCAGGGTGCGCGCCTCCTGCTTCGCCGGAGCGTCCACAGTGGACGCCGCGGTGCTGAAGGCGGTGTTGTTCACCCAGTCGCCCAACAGGTCCAGGTAGCCCGGCTGGTAGTCCGCGCGCTTGGTGAAGCCGCGGTCGTCGGTGCCCAGGACGCGGTGCTGACCGTCCGGGAAGGTCTTGAGCGTGTGGTGCCGGTGCCCGGTGCGCGCGAAGGTGTCCCGGTAGACCTCCAGGGACTCACCGGGCGGGGTGAGCACGTCGTAGCCGCCCCACACCGCGAGCACCGGCACGGTCACCTTCGCCAGCGTGGGCACCGGGTCGTAGAACGGTTCCGGGAACACCCCGCCCTCGGTGACCTGCCGCATCGCGGTGCGCAGGAAGTGGTTCAGCGAGCCCTGGAGGCCGTGGCGGCGGGCCCGGTTGGCGATCGCCCAGGTCTCCTGCTGGGCCGGGGTCAACCCGTTGGCGCCCACCGTGATCAGGAACCGGACCTCGGCCGAGCGGGTCGCGGCCAGCGGGGCCACCCAGCCGCCCTCGGAGAAGCCGAACACCCCGATCCGGGCCGGGTCGACATCAGGCCGGTTCCGCAGCAGCGCGAGCCCGGCGAGGGCGTCGTCGGCGAGCTGGGTGTAGTCCCGGTGGAACTTGGAGTAGCCCTCGGTGCGCTTGCGGTAGGTCAGCGCGACGATCCCGGCCCTGGCGAAGGCCTGCGCCTCGGGCAGCATGTTGTTCGCATCGCTGGCCCCGGAACCGCTGATCAGCACCACCGCCGGGTGGCGGCCGGGGGTGCCGGGGGAGGTGACCAGAGTCGGGAAGCTCAGTCCCTCCCGGCTGAAGCTGACCTGTTCCGACCGCGATGACGGTTGGGCGTGGCCAGGCTGTGCCATTGAGGGTGGGCAAGATGCGAGCGTCGCGGTGACCGCGAGCAGCGTGGCGAGCTTGATCCGGAGCAGCACAGGGTGCTCTCCTTTCCATGCGGAGGTTGCGTACACGGGAAATGGCGCGTGCTTCCGTTGCTCCGGTGTCGCCGAGCGGCAACTCGGCGACACCGGTCTTCGTTTCTCAGCCGTCCCCTGGATCGGGGAAGGCAACCCAGCGCACCAGCAGGCGGCGGGAGTCGGGGGCGTCCGGGTCGTGCTGCTCCCGGTACCGGTTGAGCAGGTCGAGGTAGTCGGCGAAGAACCGGCCCAGCTCCTCCTGGGTCAGGGTGAGCGCGCCCCTGGAGTAGGGCACCGCGTCCTGCCACTCGCCGAACTCGGCCCGGCGCTCGGCAAAGCGCGCGTAGGTGGCCAGGTCGGCGGCCAGGCCCTGGTCGGCGTGCCGGGCCAGCAGGGCCTGCACCTCCGGCGGCTGCCCGGCGGCGCGGGGGAAGCGGATGTCCTTGGCGGTGGGCCGCCACCAGCGTTGCTTGCCGTGACCCAGCTCCGGGTCCTCGCGGATGAAGTCGTGCCGGGCGAGCTGGCGCAGGTGGTAGCTGGTGGCCCCGGTGTTCTGCCCGAACGCGGCGGCCAGGGTGGTCGCGGTGGCCGGGCCGTTGCGGTGCAGCTCCCGCAGGATGCGCTGCCGCAGCGGGTGCGTGAAGGCCTTCAGCGCCGCTGGGTCGGTCAGCTCCCGGGGAGACTCGGTCATAGTTGCAAAGATACCTGTGCAAAGAAAGTTGTGCACGCGGGGGTGTGGTAAACCCGGGTCATGAACGACATCGAGCCCGAACGGCCCCGCGACGAGGAGGCGGTGGCCCGGTTCGTGGAGCGGTTCGCCCTGCTGATGACCGAGGGCGGCATGCAGCGCATGGCGGCCAGGGTGTTCGCGCTGATCATGGCCTCGCCCGAGGGCGCGCACACCGCGGCCGAGATCGCCCAGCGGCTGGAGATCAGCCCGGCCGCGGTCTCCGGCGCGGTGCGCTACCTGACCGAGCTGCGGCTCATCGTCCGCGACCGCGAGCCCGGCCAGCGCCGGGACGTCTTCCGGATCGGCGAGCTGTTCTGGTACGACACCATGGCCCGCAAGAACCGGGCGGTGACCGACCTGCTGGCCGTGGCCGCCGAGGGCGTGGCCGTGCTCGGCGCGGACACCCCGGCCGGGCACCGGATGCTGGTCACCCAGGACTTCCTGACGCACATGACCACCGAGCTGCCCAAGCTGCTCGACCGCTGGCGCGCCGAACGGGCCGCCGGATGAGCGAGCTCCGCATCCGCCCGGCCGAACGCGCCGACCTGCCCGCGCTGACCGACCTGCTGGTGCGGGCCTTCGCGCCGGACGATTTCATCGGCTGGGTCTACCTGGACCCGGCCAGCCGCGCCCGCGTGCACGGCCGGATGACCGGGGACGCGCTGCGCCGCCACTACCTGCCCGGCGGCGGGGTGGAGGTCGCGGTGGACGCCGGCGGCAGGCTGCTCGGCGGCGGCGTGTGGGCCCCGCCCGACCCGCGCAGGACCAGCCGCTGGGGCAAGGCGCTGCTGATGCCGGGCATCCTGGCCGCGATGGGCGTGCGGAACTTCCGCGAGTTCGCCGACCGGGGCCGTGCGGTGGACCGGGCGCTGACCGCGGCCCGGCCGCGCACGCCGCACTGGTACCTCTCGCTGCTGGCCGCCGACCCGGACCGGCAGCGCACTGGCGTCGGCGGCGCGCTGCTGCGCTCCCGGCTGACCCGCACCCGGCTGCCCGCCTACCTGGAATGCGTGCCGGACAACGTCGGCTACTACGAGCGCTTCGGCTTCACCGTCACCGAGAAGCTGGACCTGCCGCCGCAGGCCCCGACCCTGTTCGGGATGTGGCGGGAGCCGAGCTGAGGAAGGCCAGCCAGGCGGCCCGGGAGAACTCCAGCACCGGCCCGTCCGGCCGCTTGGAGTCGCGCACCCCGGTCAGCCCGTCCGCCCAGGCCACCTCCACGCAGTCCGCGCCGGTGCCACTGCGGCTGCTGCGCCGCCACCGGGCCCGCGCCCAGCGCTGCCTCGCCGATCGCTCCATCCGCTCCTGCTCCTTCACGCCTGTTCGTACTGCTTGGCCAGCCCGGCGATGAACTCCACCGACCGCGCCGGGCTGAGCGCGACCTCGATGAGCTTGTCCACCTCGTGCTGGAAGAAGGCCAGCTCCTCCGGCTTGTCCAGGAACAGCCCGGAGATCTTGTGGTCCAGGAAGGCCACCGGTCCCTGCGCGGCGAAGTCCAGCAGGGTGAACGGCCCGTCCAGCCCCGCGTGCCCGCCCAGGTCGAAGGGCAGCACCTGCAAGGTCACCGAGGGCCGCTCCGCGGTGTCCACCAGCTGCCGCAGCTGCCGGGCCATCACCCGAGGGCTGCCCAGCACCCGCCGCAGCGCCATCTCGTCCATGATCGCGTGGTACTCCGGCGGGATGTCCCGGCTGAGCACCGCCTGCCTGCCCATCCGGATCGCCACCCTGGGCTCCACATCGGCCTCCGGCACGCCCGCGGCCTTCATCAGCGCCCTGGTGTAGTCGGCGGTCTGCAGCAGGCCGGGGATGAGCAGCGGCTGGCAGCTGTCGATCCGGATGGCCTCGTTCTCCAGCCGGATCAGCGTCCTGACCTCCTCCGACAGCGGCCCGCTCAGCTCCCACCAGCCGTCCTCGCCCGCTCGCTCGGCCAGGGTGAGCAGCCGCTGCCGCTCCACGCCGACCACCCGGTAGATGGCCAGCATGGAGGCGACGTCAGCCGGGGTCACGCCCTGTTTCCCGGTCTCCATCCTGGACACCTTGGACGCCTGCCAGCCCAGCTCCGCGGCCACCTGCACGCAGGTCAGCCCACGCTGTTTGCGCAGGGCGCGGAGCTCACCGCCCACACTGCGCCCAGGCAGGATGGCGTGCTTCGGGCTGGACATGACCCCACGTATACCTGTACGCAAATTTGCGAGCAGAGTCAGGCCCGCGGCTGACCCGATGAGGTGATCACGGCAGCTGACCGGGCTGGTCCACCACGGCCCGCCGGATGATCTCGTCCGGGGCGCGGACCTGCCCGGCCTTGCCGTAGCCGCTGTCCCGCAGGGTCACCAGGCGCGAGCCGAGGTAGTCGGAGCTGTCGCGGTGGAAGAGCAGGTCGAACCGCTCGGCGCCGTTGTCGCCGACGAAGCCGACCGCCAGCGCCGGCCTGCCGAGCCCGTCGACGACCTCGCCGGCCAGCCGCACCCCCGGGATCTTGGCCGCGGCCTGGTGGATCGCGGAGATCACCGCGGGGGAGGCCACCGGGAACTTGAGCAGGTCGCTGAGCTGACGGAACGCGATCAGGTGCCGTGGCTTGTCCGGCGGGATGTCCCGGTACAGCCAGGCGAGCAGCTGGTCCGGATCGGTGGGCAGCTTGGTCTGCGCGAAGTGGTGGGTCGGGTCAAGGCCCTCGTCGTAGCTCGAGGTCGTGCGCAGCGGCCCGCCGTTCATCCGGCTGAAGCTCTGCTTGGCCGGGTCCATGGCCAGCCAGGACTCCACGATGTTGTGCTCCGGGCCGGTCAGCTCGATGAACGAGCCGTCGGGGTTGATCGAGCGGCTCCGCCACTGGTTGCGGCTCTTGACGTAGACGAACTGGTCCGGCCGGATGCCGACCGGCAGCGCGATGGCGGACTGGGCCGCCCTGGCCAGCACCGAGGCGACCGTCCGGTCCTCGGCGGAGGGCCCCGCTTCGGGCCGCACCAGCGCGGGCACCACCACCAGCACCGCGGTCACCGCGGCCGCCAGCGCGAGCGGCACCGCGACCATCGGCCACCGCACCCGCACCCGCGCCCGCCCGGCTCGGGGCGCGGCCGCGTCGATCCGCTGGAGCAGGTCGGTCCGCAGCTCGGCCTGCCGCTGCTCCAGGAGCGTCGGGGCTTGCGGTGGCGGCAGCAGGCGGGCCAGCTCGGCCCGGTCATCATGGTCGTTCATCGGAAGCTCTCCTGGGTCGGCAGTGCCTGGTCACCTGCTACCTGTCCGGCTCGCGGCGGTGGTTCCGCGGCCAGCGACCGCAACCTGGCCCTGGCCCTGGACAGCCGGGAGCGGACCGTGCCGACCGGGATGCCCAGCGCCTGCGCGGTCTCGGCGTAGTCCAGCCCGGCCCACACGCACAGCGTCACCACCTCCCGCTCGGCCCGCCGCAGCTTGGCCAGCGCGGCCTTGGCCCGGTCCACCAGCTCCCCGTCGTGCCACCGGCCGACCAGCTCGTCGGTGAAGTCCGGCACCGACTCCGGCGGCGGCAGCTTGGTCAGCGCGAGCTGGTGCCGCCGGGCGGCCCTGGCGGTGTTGCGCAGCACGTTGACCGCGATGCCGAACAGCCAGGGCCGTACCGAGTCCCCTTCCGGGTCCAGCCGTTCCCGGACCCGCCAGGCCTCCAGGAAGGTCAGCGAGACCACGTCCTCGGCCGTCGACGGGTTACCGGTGACCCGGGCGGCATGCCGGTGCACCGCCGCGGCGTGCTCGTCGAACAACTCTCCGAAGGCGACCGGATCGCCCGCGCGCAACCTGGCGCGAATGGATGTCCCCACACCTCTGCCTGTCCACAGCCCAGCCCGAGTTCCCGTTTCGAGCCTATTGCCGGATGCGCGGCGCGGGGGACAGGGCGATCATCGGCGGGGTGAGCAGGGAGAAGATCGATTATCGCGAGGTGCGGGAGACCAACCTGGCCACGCTGTACGGGCGGGCGGTGCACAGCGCGGAACCCGAGCCGATCCTGCGGGACGAGGTCGCCGAAGAGCTGGTGGCCCGGATCGACTACGACTTCCGGCGGATGCGCATCGACCGGGCCTCGGCCGCGGCGGTGGCACTGCGGGCCCGCCAGTTCGACGAGTGGGCGGCGACCTTCCTGCGCCGCCACCCCGACGCGATGGTGCTGCACCTGGCCTGCGGCCTGGACAGCCGCTACCTGCGGCTGCGGCCGCCCGCCACGGTGGACTGGTTCGACGTGGACTTCCCGGACGTGGTGGCGCTGCGCCGCCGCCTGTTCCCGCCGGAACCGTCCGGCTACCACCTGCTCGGGGCCTCGGTCACCGACCCGGACTGGCTGGAGCAGATCCCGGCTGACCGCCCGGGGCTGATGATCACCGAGGGCCTGACCATGTACCTCACCGAGGCCGAGGTGCTACCACTGCTGCGCCGGGTCACCGGCCACTTCCCGGCGGGAGAGCTGCAGTTCGACGCGTTCAACCGGCTCGGCGCCCGCGCGGGCAACCACACCCCGCTGCTGCGCAAGACCGGGGCCCGCTTCCAGTGGGGCCTCGACCAGGCCAGGGACCTCGAACGCCAGGTGCCCGGCGCGCGCCTGGCAGAGGAACGCTCGCCGATCCAGCTGCCCGGCCTGCACCGGCTGCCCCGGCTCTACCGGGTGGCCGCGCACGCCGCGGACCGGGTCGGGCCGCTGCGCCGCCTGTACCGGCTGCTGCGCTACCGGTTCTAGCGGCGGAACCCGCCCTCGGAGTTGAGCACCTGGCCGGTGATCCACTCCGCCTCGTCGGTGGCCAGCCAGGAGATCAGCCGGGCCGGGTCGTCCGGCTGGCCCCAGCGGCCCGCGGGCATGCTCGTGCGGACCAACTCGTCGAGCTCAGGACCGGCCCAGCCGGTGTCCACCGGGCCGGGGTTGACCGCGTTCACCGTGATCCCGGCCCCGGCCAGCTCGTGCGAGAGGGTCTGGGTGATCGCGGCCAGCGCGCCCTTGGACGCGGCGTAGGCGACCTCGCCGGGCATCGGCCCGAGCTGCTGGCCCGAGGTCATAAACACGATCCGCCCGCCGCGACCGGCCCGGAAGTGGTGGGCGAAGCGCTGGGCGAGCAGCAGCGCCGAACGGGTGTTCACCGCGTAGTGCCCGTCCAGTTTGGCCGCGGTCATCTCGGCCAGCGTGCCGTCGCCGCCGCTGCGCGCGTGGTTGCACACCAGGACGTCCAGCCGCCCGAACCGCTCGATGGCCGCGTCCACGACCGCCGCCGGCGCATCCGGGGCGGTCAGGTCGCCGCCGATCTCCTCGACCCGACCCGACCCGGCCTCGCGGACCCCGGCCAGCACCTCCGCCAGCGGCTGCGCGCCCCAGGGCTGGTCCGCGTCGTGCGGGCTGTGGTGGTGCAGCAGCAGGTCCGCGCCGTAGGCGTGCAGGCGGCGGGCGGTGGCGTAGCCGATGCCGGCGACCCGGCTGGCCCCGGTCACCAGCGCGACACGGCCACGCAGCGGGAACGGATCACGTCCAAGATCAGCCACGCGGGCCACCGTAGCGGGCCGCCACGGGGGTGGCGACCGGGTTTCCGGCGGGTGTGGTCAGTGGCAGTCGCCCTGCCTGCCGAGGGTGTCCACCGGGGTCGCGCCGGGGCGGGTCCACTGCGGCACGGGGCGACTGGTCGGGCCCCAGGTGGGGTTGCCCTCGGCGTCGCAGCGCCAGGACCAGCACGACTCGCGCCCCTCCGGCCAGCCCTCGGGCTTGTCCTCCCAGGCCTCGCCGCGGCCGTAGGGGGTCAGGTCGAGCAGCGCGAGGGCGGAGTTGACCACCTCGTTGCCCCGGCTGGTGGTGGAGTAGGTGAGGAACACGCGCTCGCCCCGGCGCAGGAAGCAGGCCAGGTAGCCCATCTCGCCGCCGATCGGGGCGGGCGCGTCGCGCACCGAGTACCAGGGCTGGCGGTAGCCCATGAACTCCACGTAGGCGGCCACCTCCGCCCAGCGGCCGGTGGTCAGCACGGCGAAGGAGACACCGCGGGCGTTGAGGTAGGCCGAGTCGTCGAGGTGCCAGGCAGTGGTGGTGCAGCCCTCGCACTGCCCCTGGTGCGGCGCGCCGTCGAACCACATGTGCTGGTAGACCACGAGCTCCTCGCGGCCCTGGAACAGCGCCAGGAACGGCACCGGGCCGTCGGCTCCGATGACCTCGACCGTGCCGTCGAGCTCGACCATCGGCAGCCTGCGGCGGGCCGCGGCCAGCGCGTCACCGGCCCGGGTGTGCGCCTTCTCCCGGACCAGCAGCTCGTCCCTGGCGGCCTGCCAGGTGGCCTGGTCGACCACCGGCGGGTGGGCGGGCGTGCTCGTCATGGTGTCCTCCGTGATCTCAGGCGACAGGTCACCAGTACAGACTCACCGGCCCGCCAAAAGTCATCGCGGCGGAGCGGGCGGCATCCGCGGAAGCACCACAGGTGCGGTAGTCAGCAGTAAAGCCGCAGGTAGCAGGAACGCGGCCAGCGGATCCAGGTGGTAGACCGGCACGAAGGCCACCGGGGACAGCGCGCCGCCGCCGAAGCGCAGCGACTGCACCACCGAGACCGCGCCACCCCGGTTGTCCCCGTTCCCGGCCAGCACCAGCGCGTTCAACCCGACCATGATCAGCTGCATGGCCGGGCCCGCGGCCGCCCACAGCAGCCCCACCGCCACCAGCGAGGGCGCCAGGCCCACCCCGGCCAGCAGCACCCCGCCCGCCACGGTCCCGGTCAGCACGCAGCGCCGCGCGCCGAAGCGGTCGATCGCCCGGCCGACCGCCCGCGCGGTGAGGATCCCGGTCAGCCCGAACCCGGTCAGCACCAGCCCGCGGGCCGCGGCGGAGAGGTGGAAGTCCTCGTCCAGGCGCAGCGCCACCAGGTAGGACAGCCCGCCCAGGCAGCCCCAGCCGATCCCGGCGACCAGCCCGGCGCGCAGCACCGCCGGTCGCCAGGCCGTGCGCAGGCTGGCCGTCCGCCGCGGCCCGGCCTCGGCCCCCGGCAGGCCCAGCACGGCCAGCCCGGCGGCCACCACGGCGACCCCGGCGAAGGCGTAGCGCCAGCTCACCTCGGCCGCCAGCCCGCCCAGCAGCGGCGCGGAGGTCTGCCCCGCGGCCTGCATGGAGGCGAACCAGCCCAGCGCGCGCCCGAGCCGCCCCGGCGGGGTCACCGCGGCCACCGCGCCCAGCAGCAGGGGAGTGACGAAGGCGTTGGCCGCCCCCTGCACCGCGCGCCCGGCCAGGAACAGGTACTCGTCCTGGGCCAGCGCGCAGCCCAGCGAGGCGGCCACGTACACCAGGTAGGCGGTGATCACCGTGCGCCGGGCGCCCCAGCGCTGACCCCAGGTGCCGGAGAACAGCATGAACCCGGCAAAAGGGACCATGTAGGCGGTGAGCGAGGCCGAGGCGGCGGCCGCGGTCAGCCCGAAGGCCTGGCCCAGCTCGGGCAGCATCGAGGCCACCACTCCGCCGCCGAAGGGCCCGAGGAACCCGCCCGCGTACAGCCCGGCGACCGCCAGTCGCCCGCAGCTGCGGCTCAGCGCGCGCCCGGCCCGTGCGGACCCTGGTCGCCGCCCGGTTTGCCCCGGCCGCCGCGGCGGCGCAGGTAGCGCTCGAAGTCCGCGGCGATGGCGTCCCCGCTCAGCTCGGTGAGCCGGTCGTTGATGTCGCCGTCGGGGTCGCCGCGCTCTTCCAGGGAGCGGACGTAGCTGGCCACGTCCTCGTCCTCCTCGGCCATCTCGGTGACCGTGCGCTCCCACTCCTCGGCCTGCTCCGGCAGCGCGCCAAGGGGCACCTCCAGGTCGAGGACCTCCTCCACCCGGTGCAGCAGGGCCAGGGTGGCCTTGGGGGAGGGCGGCTGGGAGACGTAGTGCGGCACCGCGGCCCAGAAGGAGATGGCCGGCACGCCCATCTGCACGCACGCGTCCTGGAAGACCCCGACGATGCCGGTGGCCCCCTCGTAGCGGGAGCGTTCCAGCCCGAAGGTGGCCGCCGACTCCGCGTCGTAGGCGGTGCCGGTGACCTGCACCGGGCGGGTGTGCGCGATGTCCATCAGCAGCGCGCCCAGGGTCACCACGGTGGTCACACCGAGGCTCTCCACGTGGTGCAGCAGCTCGGCGCAGAAGGCCCGCCAGCGCATGTTGGGCTCGATGCCGTGCATGAGCACCACGTCGAAGTCCGCGCCAGGTGGACGGCAGACCGACAGCCTGGTCGTCGGCCACTCCACCCGGCGGGTCACCCCGTCCACCATGTGCACGGTGGGCCTGGTCACCTGGAAGTCGTAGTAGTCGTCGGGGTCGATCTCCGCCAGCGGGGTGGCGTCCCAGGTGAGCTGGAGGTGCTCTATCGCGGTGCTGGCCGCGTCACCTGCGTCGTTCCATCCTTCGAAAGCCGCGATGAGCACCGGGTTGACGAGGGTCGGCGGGTCAGCCCGGGTGTCCTCGGATGCAGCGGGGCGCTCTTCGGGTTCTGTCACCGGGCAAGACTAAGGCCCAGCACCCCCAGCCGGTGCCCGTAGGCTGTCGGCATGTCTGATCATGACGTGTTCACGCTGGTGGAGGCGCGGTGACCGGGTTGCCCGCCGCGGTGCTGTGGGACATGGACGGCACCCTGGTCGACTCGGAGAAGGTCTGGGACATCTCCCTGGACGACCTGGCCGCCGAGCTGGGCGGCACGCTGTCGCTGGCCACCCGCAAGGCGATGACCGGCTCCAGCCAGGACCGCACGATCACGATGCTGTTCACCGAGCTGGGCCGCCCGCACGACCCGGCGGACATGGCCGCGGCCTCGGCCTGGCTGACCAAGCGCACCGGCGAGCTGTTCTCCGCCGGCCTGCCGTGGCGGCCGGGCGCGCTGGCGGCGTTGCGCCTGGTGCGCGCCAGCGGGCTGCCGACCGCGCTGGTCACCTCCACCCAGCGGGACCTGACCGAGCTGGCCCTGGACAGCATCGGCCGTGAGTTCTTCGACCTCACCCTCTGCGGGGACGAGGTCGGCCGGACCAAGCCGCACCCGGAGCCGTACCTGACCGCGGCCGCGCGCCTCGGGGTCGAGCCCGCGGACTGCGTGGTCGTGGAGGACTCGCCCACCGGTGTGGCGGCGGCGGCCGCGGCCGGGTGCACGGTGCTGGTGGTGCCCTGCGAGGTGCCGGTCGAGCCGGGCCCCCGGCGCGTCTTCCGCGACACCCTGGTCGGTCTCGACCTGGCCACCCTGGCCGGATTGCGCGGAGAACTGATTGCGGACACCGCGCACTGATAAAAGGTTGCCAAACTTCAGTAACGAACAGATCACCGTTTCCGGCGGCCGGAACAAATGCGGGATGCGTTTGTTCCGGCCACCGAATCGATCAGGTGGTGATCACCTTCCACCCCTCTGCGTGCTGACCCGGGCTGACTGGTCCCAGCCCCGCTTGATGCTGCCGGCCCGGCGTTGCCTACCCCTGGCAATGCCGAGCGATCCCCATCTTTCCCCCATGGAAATGCTCCCCAGTTCAGTTGTCACCAAACAATGTGGTGCAAGACCAATAATGCCCAAGTCGCCGGAATCCCGCCAACGAAATTAGTTGGATTTTCGATATCCGCAGGTCACCGCGAAATCATGCGGCCGGATGGCTCAGCCCAGCGCCTGCATCAGGGGGCTGTAGAGCCGGTCCCGGTCCGAAGCCAGCGGGCCGCCGTAGGTCATGATCGTGGACTGGAACCCCGGCGCCAGCCCGCGCGCCCGCGCCCACTCCATCAGGCCGGTGTGCACGTCGTCGACGTCCAGGCGCACCTCCGCCTCGCCCGCCCCCGCGGCCAGGTCGGTGACCAGCGCCTTGGCCAGCTCGGGCGTCTGCGCCACCACCGGCCCGAGGACCAGGTGGTCATCGTTGCGCCAGGCCCCGGCGAACCCGGTCAGCCTGCCGCCGTCCTCGACCACCCGCAGCTGTTCGGCGAACTCGGGCAGGCGGTTCAGCACGTGTGTCCGGTCGGCGCCGAACACCGCGCGGTCCAGCCCCAGGATCGCGGGCAGGTCCGCCTCGGTGGCCGCCCTGCTGTGCCCGGCCGCGCCGGGTTCGGCCTGGAAGCGGCCCCGGTGGTAGGCGATCCGGCCGTGGCTGTGGAAGCCGAGCTGCTGGTAGAGCCCGAGGCCCTGGGCGGTGGCGGTCAGCGCCAGGGTCGCCCCGTCGGCCTGGGCGATGGCGTGCCGCATCAGGCGGGCGCCCAGGCCCTGGCGGGCGTGCCGGGCGGCGACCAGGACCATGCTGACCGCGACCAGCTCGGCGCCGTAGCGGGTGAGCACCGCGGTCGCGGCCAGTCCGCCGTCGGGGTCGCGCAGCGCGTGCACCTCGCCGACCTCCATCAGGAACCGCCACTTGGCCTGCTCGCGCGGCCACTCCCGGTCCACCGAGAGCGCGGAGCAGGCGGGCAGGTCAGCGGGGGTGAGGCGCTCGAACGGCGCGGTCGGGGCGATCATGGGTGCAGCATCGCCCCGGCCGCGTCACCGGCCAATTCTTTTAGTCCACGGTGAACCATGGCTCCACCACCAAGCCGCTGCCGCCGGGCACGGCCTCGTACTGCCCGGTGCGCAGGCCGACCCGGAGGAAGCGCGCCTCGATCCGCATCGCGGCGTGCGGCTCCAGCGGCAGCAGCACCCGGTCCGGGGCCTCCCACACCAGGCCCTGCTCCGGCCAGGTCCGCTCCGGCAGCCAGCGGACCACCCCGGACGGATCGGCCTCGGAGAGGTCGAACCAGGTCAGCGCGGGCGGAGCGGAGCTGGTCGTGTACAGCCCGGCCGCGCCGGGGGCCAGCCGCGCGGTGCCCGGCAGCCACAGCTCGCGGCGCAGCCCGCCGGGCCCGGTGAGCACCAGCCGGTCCTGGGCCTCGATGGTCAGGATCAGCCCGGACCGGCTGTCCGGCATGCTGACCGGCCCGGTCGGCCACTCGTACTCAGGCAGCCATTCCATCCGGCGGGACCCGTCGGTGAGGTCGACCTGGTGCCGCCGCCGGTAGGACTGGCGGCCGATGTGGTGCTCCTCCACGGTCAGCCACCGCCCTTCCCGGTCCAGCCGTGCCGTGCCGGGCAGCAGCTCCTTGCCCAGGCCGAGCAGCTCGCCGTCCGGCCGGAGGAGCACCGTCGTCTCCGCGGCGAAGACCAGCACGCCGTGCGGGGTCTCCATCGCCCGCCGCGGCGCGGCCACCGTGGGCCAGCAGACCGGTTCGCCCTCGCGCCACCGGGTCAGCGTGCCGTCCTCGCCGACGATCCCGGCCAGCGGCGGCGGCCCGGCAGGCGGCCGGTAGCCGGGGGAATCCCATGGCGTGCCCGGTGCCGGCGACTGGGTGACCCCGCTGGTGTAGGCAGGCTCCTTCGGCGGGTTGGTGGTCAGCGCGAACTCCCCGGACAGGTCGCCGACCACGGCCACCGATCCCTTGGCCGCGGTCAGCTCGAACGCCTCCCGGACCACCGAGGGCTCCACCAGCAGCCACTCGGCGAGCTCGGCCAGCCGCCAGCGCCGCCCGGTCAGCTCGCTCCAGGCCGCGATCATCACCAGGTCGGAGGTGAACCAGGTCATCAGGTCGTAGGTGCGCCCCTGGCGGGCGAACCAGCGCGGCACCTCCGGTTCGGCGGCCCAGAACTGCAACCGCCACAGCTTGCCCTCGTCCTGCGCCGCCCGGCTGCACACCCGCACCCGGTAGGCGCCCGGCCCGCCCAGCTCCAGGCCCTCGCTGATCACGCCGCCGGTGAGGAAGGTCAGCCCGACGAACCCGGAGTGGCTCAGGTAGGAGGTCTCGGCCACGTCGGTCCACGGCGCCCGCTCCGGCGGCGGCGGCCCGTCGTGCAGCTCCAGGGCGACCCGGTGGTAGCCGTCGCAGGCGTCCCCGTGCAGCCAGCCGAACCCGCCGATGGCCACGGTGCCGCCACCGAGCAGCTCCAGCGCGCCGGGGTTGAGCTGCTCGCCGCCCTCCGGGGGTTCCGGGTCGCCACCGCGGTAGGCGTCGATCAGCACCAGGGTGCCGTACTCGGGCAGGTACTCGTCGTCGATGAACATCCCCAGGAGAGCCACCCGGCGAAACTAGCGGCTGACACCGACAGCCGGGCACTACCCGCAGGAGTAGGTCCACCACCACTGTGCCTGCCGGAACGGCCAGCGAGAATGAGCGGGCAACACTCGCGCTGGGAGGATCTGAGGCATGGCCGTGGCACACCGCGTTGGCAGGTTCGCCCTGTTGTCCTGGACGATCCCGCTGCTGGTGTACGCCGCGCTGGGCATGGTGCTGTTCGGGTTGGTGATCGCCTCCTTCGCGCTGTACACGGTGTGGCTGGGCCTGCCGATGTCGGTGCTGTGCTTCGCGGTCCTGCGCGGCTACAACGACCTGCACCGCCGCTGGGCAGGCGCGGTGCTGGGGGTGCGGATCGGCCGCCCGTACCGGCTGCGCACGAACAAGGGCTTCTTCCGGCTGCTGCGGCACGTGATGACCGACCCGGCCAGCTGGCGGGACTTCGCCTGGCTGCCGCTGAACCTGGTCGCCTCGATCGCGGCCTGCTCGGTCACCCTGGCCCTGTTCTTCGCCGGGCTGGGCGGGATCGTCGCGCTGCCCTGGTTCATCTGGCCGTTCCTGCCCGACGGGGCGAGCTTCAGCCTGACCTTCTGGACCATCGACTCCTGGTCCAGCGCGTTCTTCGTCGGCACCGGACACGGCATCGTCTACCTGGCGCTGTGGTACATCGGCAGCCAGTGGATCTTCCGCGGCTACGCCAGCCTGGCCAGGATGCTGCTGGCCCCCACCGAGAAGACCATGCTGGTCACCAGGGTGCGCGAGCTGTCGGAGTCACGGGCGGACGCGGTGGACACCCAGGCCGCCGAGCTGCGCCGGATCGAACGCGACCTGCACGACGGCGCGCAGGCCAGGATGGTGGCCATGGGCATGAGCCTGGGTATGG
Source organism: Crossiella sp. CA-258035 (assembly GCF_030064675.1). GTDB lineage: Bacteria > Actinomycetota > Actinomycetes > Mycobacteriales > Pseudonocardiaceae > Crossiella. The sequence goes on along the minus strand of NZ_CP116413.1, from coordinate 4,795,947 downwards.
CCGAACAACTCATGGCCAAGGACCCCCAAGCAGCCCAGGAACTCCTGGCCGAGGCCCGCCAGGCCAACACCCAGGCCCTGGCCGAGCTACGGGACCTGGTCCGCGGCATCCACCCACCGGTACTGGCCGACCGCGGCCTGGCCGGCGCGGTGCAGGCACTGGTGATGGCCAACCCCCTGCCCACCGACGTGGAGATCGAACTCCCCGGCAGACTCCCCGCCCCGGTGGAGTCCGCGGCCTACTTCGCGGTGGCCGAGGCGCTGACCAACGTGGTCAAGCACAGCGGCGCGGCCAAGGCCTGGGTCCGCCTGACCCACTCCGACGGCCAGCTGCACGTGCTGGTCGGCGACGACGGCCACGGCGGAGCCGACGCCAGCGGCGGCACCGGGCTGCGCGGCATCGAACGCCGGCTGTCGGCCTTCGACGGCCGGGTGATGGTGACCAGCCCGCCCGGCGGCCCCACCGTGGTGGTGATGGACCTGCCGTGCGAACCGGTGCCCTCCACCGTCAGCGGCGACGCCTAGCCACCGCCGCCGGGCCGCTCATCGGGGCGGGCGGACCGCCTCCAGCACCACCGTCTCCAGCTCCAGGAACCCTGCGGGCATGCGCGTGACGTTCTCCAGGCCCTGCAGGGCCACGTCACCGCTCTTGCCCACCGCCTCCTGGCTGATGTCCTGGAAGCCCGCGGTGCGCAACAAGTCGGCCAGGGTCGGGACGTCGTAGATGAACTGGTGGTGCCAGGCGCGGACGAAGTTGTTCACCACGAACGCCGGGCTGGGTTCGGGCGCGTCGGGGATGAAGGTCTCGGTGGCCCAGGTGAGGTAGGCCGCCCGCTGCGGGGTGGGCTCGGTGAGCAGCTTGACCAGGAACATCAGGTCCGGGGTGGCGACCCGGAGGCGGCCGCCGGGGCGCAGCACGCGGAAGCTCTCCCGCATCATGTGCACCGCCTCCGGGTAGCGGATGTGCTCGACCAGGTGCTCGCTGAAGACCCGGTGCACGCTCTCATCGGGCAGCGGGAACGGCTCGGTGACATCCAGCGGGCACACCCGCGGGGTGCGCGGCCGGGCGTCGGTGTTGAACCAGCCAGGCAGGATGTTGGCACCGCAGCCCAGGTGCAGCCTCGGCTCGGCCACCTCGGTCAGATAGCGCGCGAACTCGGTGTTCATCGTCCCCTCCTCGTTCCGGCGTGCTCGCCGGTCCCCACTCGCAACACGTGCGCCAGGAGTGCGATCACCGCGAGGGCGAGGCCGGCGAGGCCGAACCCGGCCTGCAGGCCCGCGCCCTGGGCGACCGCCCCCACCAGGGCCGGCCCGGCGAGCAGACCGGCGAACCGCAACACCGCCACCGCGGCCACGTTGCGCCCCCGGTCGTGCGCCTGCTCCCGGCTGCCCGCGGCGCTGAAGGCCAGCGGCGAGGCCAGCGCCACCCCGGCGGCGAGCAGCACCAGCCCGGCGAACCCGGTGACCACCGAACCACCCAGCAGCAGCACCGCCAACCCGATTGCCCCCACGCCGGTGCTCACCCGCACCAGCACCACCCGGTCGAACCGCGCCACCAGCCAGTCGCCGCTGAGCCGGGCCAGCGCCAGGGCCACGGAGAACACGCCGAACCCCAGCGCCGCCACGCCCGGGGTGGCCGCCATCTCCTGGATCAGCAGGATCGCCCCCCAGTTGGCCACGGCCGCCTCCACGAAGACCGAGCTGAGACCGATGAGCCCGATCAACAGCACCGGCCTGCCCGGCCAGGCGAACACCGGCGCACCCCTCGGCGCCGGTGGCTCCGCTCGGAGGAACCGCCCGGTCAGCGCGGCCACGACGATGGTCAGCACGCCCACCGCGGCCAGGTGCGGCGGCGCGGGAACGCCGGCCGCGGCCACCGCGCCCGCCGTGGCCGTGCCCAGCAACGCACCCACGCTCCACATGGCGTGCAGCCCGGAGAGCACCGGGCGGCCGTGGCCACGTTCGATCTCCGCGCCGTTGGCGTTGGCGGCGATGTCCCCGACCCCGGAGGACAGCCCCAGCAGCACCAGCAACCCGACCAGGGCCGGCAAGCCGGGGGAGAGCGTGACCAGCGCGGTCGCCACCGCCAGGGCGCACATCGCCCCGGTGGTCACCGCCTGGCTGCCCCACCGCGACACCAGTCGGGCCGCCACCGGGGCGCCCAGGATCGAGCCGATCCCGGGCGCGGTGAGCGCGAGCCCCATGGCGCCAGGGCCGAGCGCGAGCGCCTCCTGCACCCACGGGATGCGGCCGGACCAGTTGCCGTTGGCCATACCGGCCAGGGTGAACATGACCGCGATGGCGGCCCGATCGCTGCGCTCGCTCATGACGCCGCCTCCAGCAGCGAGCTCCACCGCAGCCGCAGCGACTCGTCGTGGACGTAGTCGACCTGGAAGCCGTCAGGCAGCTCGCGGCCGTGCAGCACCAGTCTCAGTTCCTCCGCCGGGCCGAGATCCACCACCGACACCCGGTCCGCCGCGGCCTCGTGCAGCACCAGCCCGAGTTCGGGGTCGTGCCCGACGGCGGCGAGCCGGTCAGCCGCGACGCCCAGCACCGCCAGTACCTGCTCAGGAGCGCGGACGGGTGGGAGCCGGTCCAGGTAGCGGGCGCCCAGGCGCTGCAGCATCGACAGCTTCGCGATCCGCCGGTATCGGCCCTCGGCGCAGTCGGCGAGGAAGTTCTCCAGCACCACCGTCTGCACGTGCTGCCGGTTCACCCCGACCGAGAAGCTGCCGGGATGCCTGCGGTAGACGTAGGTGGCGGTCTCCAGCTTGGTCACCCGCTCCCCGGCCGCGACCAGCCGCAGCCACAGGTCCCAGTCCTCGGAGAAGGCGCAGCCGCGGTAACCGCCGACCTCCTGATAGCGACGCCGGTCGAACATCGCGCCGACCACGACGTAGTTGAGCAGCAGCAGCTGGGCCAGCTGGTCACCCGGCGCGGGCAGTCGGTTCTTGTAGTAGGTCGCGGCCCGCCAGTCCCCGGCCCCGTCCCACAGCAGCGGCCGGGGACTGATCAGCCCGGGGTGGCGTTCGTGCGCCTGCGCCATCGCCCGCACGTGGTGCGGCAGCAGGAGGTCATCGGCGTCGAGCTGGAGCACCAGGTCGGTGTCCAGGTGCTCGATGCCCAGTCGGCGTGCGTGGCCGATCCCGCCGCGGCGCGGGGACCGCACCACCCGCAGCGGCAGCACGTCCGTCCACCGGCTCGCGCGCTCGGCGGTCCCGTCGGTGGAGCCGTCGTCGACGAGGACGACCTGCTGGACCGGCCGGGACTGCCACGCCACCGAGGCCAGCGCCTGGTCCAGGAACCATTCGGCGTTGTGCGCCGGGATGACCATGCCGATCGTCGATGCCATCAGTCCTCCCCGCCGGGCAGGCACCACACGGCGGTGGCGTCGTCGTGCCGCTTGAGCCGCGGCCAGCGCACGCAGTCCGGATCGGCCGACTCGTGCCTGCGCACCACGTCCAGCAGGGCCCGCGGTCCGCCGGCCTCGAGCAGGTCCATGGTGTGCGCCCAGTCCGCGGCGTGGAACAGCGTGACCAGTCGCCCCGCGCCGTCGCTGAGCAAGGCCGCCCGCCGCAGCCGATGGGCGGTCACGCTGCCGGCGAGTGCCTGGTGGGCCGCCTCCGGGTCGGTGCTGGCCACCCAGAACCCGCTGGGTGTGTTGCGCAGCCGCTGTGCCTGCCGGATCGACTCTGGCGCGGTCTCGGGGGTGTGGCCGGGTGCGACGGGGATGCGGTGGCAGCGGTCGTCGCTGACCGCCTCGACCGCCCCGTCCAGATCCAGCAGCACGATGGCGTCGCAGAGCACCAGGTAGTCCACCGTGCCACCGCGTCGCCGCAGCATCGCCACCGTGGCCGAGGGAGAGCCGGGGTGGGTGGTGTCGCAGTCCCGACCGTGGGCGGCGGCCAGATCGCTGATCGACTCGGCGAGCACCTCCGCCAGCGGCGCCTCCCCCTTGCTGAGGCCGGCGGCCAGCAGCGCGCCGAGACTGCGGACGTACCAGGCGGCACCGTGCGTGCAGCCGGTGCGGACCTCCGGGGGCGTGCCCGCCCCGTCCAGCACGACCACCGCCTCCGGCAGCGCCATCGCCCAGTCCTCGTTGTGCCGCCGGGCCGGGCCGGGACGCAGGGCCGACCCGGCCCGGGATTCCAGGCAGACCCGCATCACCGCAACCCCTGCGCGTAGTGCTCGATGATGGCCAGTTCCTGGTCGAAGACGTTGCCGGGCAACGACTCCACCGGGAAGAACCGGGCCTGCCGCGCCTCCTCGGGATCGGGTGTCAGCTCGCCAGCGGCCACCCGCGCGGTGTAGACGACGGTGGCCTTGTACACCTCGTCGCCGTTGGGGTAGCGGACGAAGTAGTCGGTGCCGGACCACACCCCGTGCAGGCGCAGTCCGGTGACGTCGAGGCCGGTCTCCTCCCGCACCTCGCGGATGCCGGTCTCCACCAGCGACTCGCCAGGTTCCATGTAGCCGCCCGGCAGCCCCCACTGCGCGGTGTCGGCACGGTCGATCAGCAGGATCCGCCCGGCCTCGTCGCGCACGATCACCAGCGTCCCCGGCAGCACCAGCGGACGCGAGCCGAGGACCTGCCTCAATTCCTTCACGTAGTCCATTCAAGCCCCCCTCAACCGGCCCGGAAGATCAACGTCGGCCACGCTCCGCCATTCCGTGTGCGGGCGTTCGGCCGTCTTTCCCGAACCGCGCGTTCGACCATTCTGACGTCGCTGTGGAATTCTTCAGTGAAATCGGCGGGTGTGCCGGCAAGTAGTGCGTCCCTGATCTCACGGACACCCGCGGGCACCGAGGTGCGCGGTTCGAAGCCCAGTTCCGCGCGTATCCGGTCGAAGGAGACCTGGTAGTCGCGGGAGTCCCCGTCACCCCCGCCGATGGACACGGTGGCCCCCGGCACCTCCTCGGCGATCATGCGGCCGAGGTCGGCGATGCGGTGGTTGAGCCTGCCAGAGCCGCAGTTGTAGATCCGGGCGCCGCCCGAGGCCGCCGCGGGCCCGGACAGTGCCAGCCGCACGGCTGCCGCGGCGTCCCGGACGTGCAGGAACGGTCGCCACTGGGTGCCGCCGTGCACCGGCACGACCCCCTCGTGCACCGCCCGCGCGGTCATCACGTTCACCGCCAGGTCGAAGCGCATCCGAGGGGCCAGCCCGAACAGGGTGGCGAAGCGCAGGATCACCGGCCGCAACCCGCCGTCGGCCGCGGCGGCCAGCAGGTAGTGCTCGGCGTGCACCTTGGACTCGGCGTAGACCGACTGCGGATACACCGGCGAGTCCACATCGGCGGCCGCGGCCGCGGAGACTCCGTAGTTGGAGCAGGTGGAGGCCAGGACGAGGTCCCGCACCCGGTGCGCCCGGCAGGCATCGGCCACCCGGGCCGTGCCCAGGTAGTTGACCTCCCAGGACAGGTCAGGGTCGACCGCGCAGGCCGGGTCGCCGACCACCGCGGCGAGGTGGACCACCGCGTCCACCTCGGCCAGCGCCGAGGCCCACGTGCCGGGTTCGCGGACGTCGCCTTCGAGGTAGCGCACCCCGGGCAGCGGCAGCCGCACCGAGGAGGTGAGTCCGTTGTCGACCACGACCACCTGGTGCCCGTGGTTGACCAGTTCCTCGGTCAGCGCTGTCCCCAGATAGCCCTGGCCGCCGGTAACGAGTATTCGACGAGCAGACAAAAGAGCCCCCCTTTTGTGTCAGCGTGAAACGCTTTCGACATTCTCCGAGAATCGAAAACCGCGCACGCGATTGTGCTGCCCCCAGATGTTCCCCCTATGGAACGCAATTCGAGTGTGCCAGGGATGAGTGGAGGGCGTCAAGCATGAGCTGATTGACGTTGATTGAATGTGAAAGCAATGTGGCCAATGGCAACCGGCTTAGATACCCGATTCCTCAGGCTTCAATCCTCGAATTTCGCGGCGTCCGCTGGGCCAGCTGGCTGGTGATGGGCCGGGTCGGTGATCTTGTCGTCGGCGGCCAGCAGCAGCACCTTGGACAGGATCACGCTGAGCAGCTCATCGCCCTCGAAGGGCAGGTGCACCTTGCCGCCCTTGGCCCGCCCGCCCGGCACCACGCACAGGTACCGGTCGTCGGGTTCGATGAGGATGTTGGCCGAGCCCAGGTGCACCCGGTAGGTGGCGAGCTTGCCGCGCACCCGGACGAACCGGTCGGTCAGCTCCACCCGGTCGGCCACGGCGAGCTTGGGCAGCAGGCGGGCGAGCACGTCCCTGCGCACCTCGGCCAGTGCGCTGAGCGCGCCGAAGGAGACCCGGTGCCAGTAGTCGTGGTGGGCGTCCTGGCCGCGGTCGGCCCAGTCCGGGTCCAGTGCGATGGAGCAGACCCCGGTGAAGAGGTCGACATCGCGCATGGCCTCGGTGAACACCAGCTCCGGCACCTCGGTCAGGGCCAGCGGGGTCTGGCCGCGGTCGCTCGCGCGGTGGAACCAGACCCGGTCGGTGGAGCACAGCTGGGGCGGGCCGGAGTGGTCGGGGTCCACCGGGAAGTGCTCGAAGACCGCGACCACGCCGGCGTCCCGGAACTCCCGCCGAGCCCGGCCTTCGTAGCCGCCGTCGTAGGGGCCGAGGTAGTTGGCCGGCCAGCCGCGTTCCTTGAACAGGGCGTAGGTCTGGCCGTAGCGCAGGATGTGCGCGGCGAAGCGGTTGGAGTAGGTGCCGGTGGCGCGTTCGGCCTCGGTGAGCGGGTACACCTCGCGGAAGGCCTGTTTGGCCGGCTGGCGGAACTCCTTGTCCAGCAACCAGGTCCGCCAGGCGGCGACCTCCTCGGTGGTCGCGCGCAGCGGGTGCCACAGCCGCACCGTGGCCTCGGCCGGGAGCTCGACCTCGCCGTCCAGGGTGACCAGGCGGGAGCCGGTGGGCAGTCCGGTCGTCTCGCCGATGCGCCACAGCAGGCGGGTGGCGATCCGGCCGGTGACCGGGTGCTCCAGGTAGTGGCGCCGCCAGTCGGCCAGTGCCCACTCGCGGTCCTCGGCGAACAGGCCCTCCAGCCGCCGCTTCTCCGCCGCGATGGTGGCCTTGGCCTCGGCGATCCGCCGCTTGACCGCGCGCACCGCCGCTTCCGGCGCATCCGCGGGCGGCTTGGCCAGCCAGTCCGGGCCGGACTGCCAGCGCACGGTCAGCTTCAGGTCCTCGGCCAGGGTGAGCCGGGCGCGCACCGACTCCTCGGCGTACTCGGCGGTCCCGTCGGCGGCGAACCCGGCCGGGTCGACCAGCTGCTCGGCGAGCTGGCCGGGGGTGAGCCCGAGCTTGCCGCCCGCGATCTCCAGCGCGGCAGCGATCCGCTTGCGGTCGCCGTTGTCCCTGGTGGTGGTGTCCAGTTTGGCCAGCGTGCGCAGGGCCTCGGCGTCGCCGCGCAGGCCGAGGGCCAGGATGCCCGCGTTGACCACCTTCTTGCTGAGGATCCAGCCGTCCTCGCCGCTCATCGCCCGCCGCACCAGGCCGAGCAGCGCGGGCACCACCCACTCCCTCGGCACCCCGGCCGCGGCCCAGGCCGAGGCGCGCACCACGTCGGCGTTGCGGTCGTCGACCACGATGGGTGCGAACTCGCCCCAGGGATCCTTGCTGGGCAACGCCGGGGCGTCGGCCACCCGCTCCACCAGCATCCGCAGCACGTCAGCCGCGGCGGGGTCTTCGAGCAGGGCGGCGGTCGCGGCGGACCAGGCCTTGCCGGGTTTGCTGCCGGTGGCCGCGGCCAGCTGCCGCAGCACCGCGGAGGCGGCGGCGGGCTCGTAGGCGGGCAGGGCGTCGCGCACCGCCGCGGACCAGCCGTCCACCGGCAGCAGCACGGACAGGTCCAGCTCGCCGGAGTCCCCTGGCAGGGCCGCGACCATCCGCGCCCGCAGCGCGCTGCGGTCCCTGGGGAACAGGTCCGCCCGTTCGTCCAGCGCCGCCAGCAGGATCCGCAGGGCCGCCGCGGACCCGGCGTGCTCGGCCAGCGCGGTGGCGATCTTGAACGGCACCACCGGGTCGGCGCAGGTGGCCTTGGCCGCGACCCCGGCGACGAGCTCGGCCTCGGCCGCGGTGACCGTGAACGGCCTGCGCAGCGCGGCCGCCGCCGACTCCCGCAGGTCGTGCCAGTAGTGGCGGTCGAAGCGCCCGGTGGCCGTCAGGCGCACCAGCGTCATCAGCGCCGATCCGATCCGCTCCGGCGGCTCACCGGCCAGACTGTCCCGCCACTGCTCGTGCCCGCCCTCGCGCAACGGCGCCAGCAGCTCCTTGGCCCGCGCGTCGTGTTCCTTCCACCCCACGTCAGCCCCCCACCAGCGGAACCAGCCGGACAAAGCTCACCTCGTCCGCCTCGGCCAGGCTCAACGGCTCGTCCAGGTCCTCGACCTGCCGGTCGCCGACGAAGACGAAGAACCCGTTGCGCGTGAAGGCCCGCACCGCCGTGTCAGCGGCGCTCTCCCAGCCCAGGCGGGCGGCGCTCCGGGCGTTGCGCCGGGCCACCTCCTCGCGCACCCGGAAGCGGATCAGCTCCCGCAGCGTGATCGGGCTGGGCACCTCGGCCAGCAGCAGCCGGGCGGTCTGCTTCCCGGTCGGCGTCGAGTCGGTCACCACGATGGTCATCCCCACGCCGCGGACTATGGCAGCAGGCACCGACAGTCAGCGGTTGCCGACAGCTCAGGACCGGGGCTGGCCAGTCCGCTTGTCCCGGGCGGCCTCGAACCGGTTCTTCTCCACCACCGCGCCGGCGGCGAAGCAGAACCGGTAGACCACCACCCCGCCGCGCAGCGTGGCCTGCTCGTCCTTGGACAGGAAGTGGCGGCACTTGGCCCCGCGCGGCAGCGGCGGGCCCTGCTGGCGGTAGCTGGCGAACATCTTGGAGCCGCCGTGCGGGAGGACCCGGTCGGCCTCGGTCTTGGTCTGGCCGACCGCGACCGAGTCGTAGGCGCCGCGGGTGAGGGTCATGCCCTCCCAGGCCTTGAGGATCCAGCAGCCCGCGATGAAGGCGACCAGGGTCACCGTCAGCACCACACCCACTCCGATGCCGAGTGCGTTGCGGACCTTCCGGTTCATCACCCCGAGCGTTCCTTCCCCCAGTGCCGTCGCTGTCCCCGCCAGCCTCCCGTGGTCGCGGCCGGGGCCACATCACTCTGAAGTCTGGGGTGCTGCTCTCCAAGGTCTATCCCGGAGTCCATCTCAGGTGCCACCGAGTCCGGCCTCGTGCGCCAGGATCGCGGCCTGCACCCGGTTCGAGCAGTCGAGCTTGCCCAGCACCCGGCTGACGTACATCTTCACGGTGGCCTCGCTCATGTAGAGCCTGCCGCCGATGTCGGCGTTGGACAGGCCCTGGGCGAGCAGTTCCAGCACCTCGCGCTCGCGGTCGGTGAGCACGTCCATGCGGCGCTGGGCGTCCACCGCCTTGGCGTTGCCGCCGGTGGCCGAGACCCGGTTGATCACCCACTTGGTCACCGAGGGCGAGAGGTATGCCTCGCCCGCGGCGACCACCCGTACTGCGCGGATCAGCTCCTCCGGCGCGGAGTCCTTGAGCAGGAACCCGGCCGCCCCGGCGTCCAGGGCGCGGCCGATGTACTCCGACTCGCCGAAGGTGGTCAGGATGACGACCCTGGTGCCGGGGGCCAGGCCGGTCAGCTCGGCCAGCGCGGACAACCCGTCCATGCCGGGCATGCGGATGTCCAGCAGCAGCACGTCGGCGGAGCGGGCGGTGACCTCGGCGATGGCCGCGCGGCCGTCCCCGGCCTCGGCGATCACCTCGATGTCCTCGGCCGCGGAGAGCACGAGCTTGATGCCCGCCCGCACCAGCGGCTCGTCATCGGCGATGATCACCCGGACCACGTCTGCCTCCACCATCCCGGCCGCGTCCGGCCCTGACCTTCGTGCCCGGTGATGCTCGCACACTAGAACGGCCGCTTGACCACCAACCGATCTTTCTGAACCAACTTGCCGTCCTGGAAGCAGAACCGGAACGCCTCGGCGCGGTTCTGCGGCAGCTCGGAGCCGTCGACGTAGTAGTAGCGGCAGTGCGTGCCCTCCGGCGGCGGGCCGCTCTGGTCGGCGATGCGCAGCTCAGCCCCCGGGCTGGCCTCGCCGAAGCGCTCCACCATGACCTGCTCGGTCTCCCCGAGCCGCACCTGGTCGAACTTCTCCGCCTCCAGCAGCACGCCGTTGCGGATGACCACCCAGGCGACTATCCCGGCGAAGGACAGCGCGCTGACCAGCACCAGCCCGGTGATGGCCAGTCCGGTGAGCACCGGCCGGTGCCGGATGGTGGAGAGCAGCTTGCTGACCTCGGTGCGGGCCAGCGGATGGGTGGCCGGGCCGGGCGCGGGCGGGCCGTCGAGCTCGGCCACCGCCTCGGCCGGCTCGCCGTCGAAGGGCAGCACCGCGGCCAGCCGGAACCCGCCGTCGGCGGTGGGCGCGGCGTGCAGCACGCCCCCGGCCAGCCGCACCCGCTCGCGCAGCCCGGTCAGGCCCTGCCCGCTGCCGCCGCCGCGGGGCGGGGCGGCGGCGGGGGAGTTGACCACCTCGATGATCACCGCGTCGGACTCGTAGTTGAGCCGGACGGCGACCGCTCCGCCGGGTGCGTGCCGCAGCGCGTTGGTCAGGCCTTCCTGGGCGACCCGGTAGATCGCGTTCTCCACCGGCCGGGGCAGCGGCACCGGCTCGCCGGTCTCGGTCTGGGTGACCGGGGTGCCGCTGCTGCGCGCGGTGGCCACCAGCTCGGGCAGCTGGTCCAGGCGGCGGGCGTGCAGCGGCGCGTCCTCGCTGTCCTGGCTGAGCACGCCGATGATCTCGCGCAGCTCCTCCATGGCCCGCCGCGCGGTGTCGTGCAGCACCCCGGCGGCCTCGGCCTGGGCGGCGTCGCCGTGTGCGGCCAGTTTGAGCCCGCCTGCCTGCAGGGAGATCAGGGTGAGGTGGTGGCCGAGGCTGTCGTGCATGTCCACCGCGATCCGGGTGCGTTCCCGGATCCGGGCCTCGGCGACCAGCGACCGGCGCTCCCGTTCCAGGTAGACCGCGCGTTCGCGCAGCGCCTCCACCAGCAGGGTGCGCCGGGCGCTGGAGCGGCCGAGCACCGCGGGCACCCCGACGAACAGCAGCGTCATGATCACGTTGATGCCCAGCACCAGCATGCTGGTCAGCACGCTCTCGGAGTACAGCGGGGACACCGCCCCGGCCAGCAGGAAGTGCCCCAGCGCCGCGCCGAGCAGCTGGTACAGCGACCCGATCCGCCGGCCCGCCCCGTAGGCCAGCGGGACCGCCACCACGCCCGCGCCCAGCGCGCTGAGCACCAGCGCGGTGGCCGGGTAGCGGCGGCGGGCGAACAGGCACAGCGGGGTCACCGCCAGCGCGAAGACGCGCAGCGCGGGGTGCGCTGGGAGTTGCAGCATCAGCAGGGACAGCCCGACCAGTGCGTAGAGCCCGATCTCCAGGCTCCACTGCCGCCAGCCGCGGATGCCCAGCCACGGCCGCCGGGCGGTGGTGTCCATCGGCTCAGCCTAGTGCGGGCGGGGTCAGCGCAGGTCAGCGGTGGCGGTGCGGCCCACCGCGATGGCCAGCGGCCCGCCGATGGCCAGCACCGAGATCACGATCGCCTGCCACAGCGGCAGCGGGCCCGCGGTGAACAGCCGGTCGAAGGCGGCGTTGACGTTGAGCCAGGACACGATGTCGGCCAGCAGCGGCGAGGCGGTGAACACCCCCCGCACGGCGCCCAGCAGCAACGGCAGCGCGAGCGCGATGAGCAGGGTGGACAGCAGGCCGCGGGTGGCCGCGCCGAGCACGAAGCCGAAGGCGAAGCTCAGCAGCATCCCGGCGAAGCCCTCGAGCAGTGGCACGTCGAGCCGGGCCACGCCCTGCCCGTCGGCGGCGGCGAACACGGCGGTGGTGATGCCGCCCAGCGCGGTGGCCAGGCCGAGGCCGAGCACCCCGGCGAGCAGTCCGGCCAGGGCCTGGGCGCCGAGCCAGCGGCCGCGGTCGGAGCTGACGCCGAGCACCACGGCCACCCCGCGCCGGGCCCACGGGTCGACCGCGAGCACCGCCCCGGCGATCGGGGCGAGCAGGGCCAGCAGGCCGAGGTAGACCGAGACGGCGGCGCGCTGGACCTCGGCGTCGATGACGCTGATGTTGGCCAGCGCGGCGACCAGCGCCGCGGTGCCGAGCAGGGCGGGCAGCAGCAGCGCGAGCTGCCCGGCCCGGTGCGCCCGCAGCGCGCCCAGGTGGCCGCGGATGAGGCGGGGCAGGCCGATGGGGGTGGTGGCGAGGGTGCTCATCCGGCTTTCCTCAGTTCGGTGTCGTGGGCCCGCAGGTACAGCTCTTCCAGGCTGGCGCCGTCCGCGCGCAGCACGGACAGCGACTCGTCCAGCACGATCCGGCCTTCCCGGATGAGCACCACCCGGTCGACGTAGGTCTCCAGCGCGTGCAGGTCGTGGCTGGAGACGAGCACGGTCGCCCCGGCCAGCGCGCGTTCGGCGAGGGTGTCGCGGACGAATCGCTGGGCCACCGGGTCCAGGCCGTTGGTGGGCTCGTCCAGCAGCAGCACCGGCCGTTCACCCAGCAGCGCCAGGCCAAGCGCCAGCCGCTGGCGCATGCCCAGGGAGTAGGTGCGGATCCGGTCCCCGGCGGCCTTGGTCAGCTCGACCCGCTCCAGCATGTGCTCGGCCGCGCCCGCCGGCAGGCCGAGCAGGTCGGCGACGATGGTCGCGGCCAGCCGCCCGGTCCAGTTGGGCGGCAGCGCGGAGGCGTCCAGCGAGCTGCCCACCACCCGGCCGACGGCGGCGTAGTCGCGGACGTCCTTGCCGAGCACCAGCAGCCGTCCGGCGCCGGGGCGGGCCAGCCGCAGCGCGCAGCGCATCAGGGTGGTCTTGCCCGCGCCGTTGTGGCCCACCAGCGCGGTGACCTGTCCAGGCGCCGCGGCGAAGGACACCCCGTCCAACACCGTGCGGCGCCCGAACCGCTTGCTCACGTTCTCTGCCTCGAACATGGCACAACCGTAGGAAGGCGCAGGTCACCGCGTCAGTTGCCCAAAGTCGAGCCGGGCGCTGACGAACGTCTGGCCTAGCGGGCGGGCAGGGTCGCGGGCAGGCCGCAGGCGGTGACGAACGCCGGGCCGAAGGTGGTCACCTCGGCGACCAGGCCGCCCTCCACCCGCAGCACGTCCAGGTTGGTCGCGGTGAACAGCTCCGCGCCGGGCTTGCGGACGTAGTTGCCCAGGGCGGGCTGCCGGTTGACCCAGGTGGGCAGCGCGGCCCACTGGCCCCAGGAGTCGCTGCCGCCCTCCAGCACCGTGGCCCAGCCCTCGATGACGGTGTCCCGGCCGCTGGTGGCGAAGGGCTCCGGCGGCATGGTGTGCACGATGTCCGCGCGCAGCAGCGCGGCCAGCGCGTCGGTGTCGGATGCCTCGGTGGCCGCGACGAAGCGGGCCAGCACGTCCTTCTCCTCCGCGGTGGGCTCGGCCGGCATGCTCCAGTCGGCGCGGCGGGCGGGCAGGTGCTCCTTGAGGGTGACGCGGGCCCGCTGCAGCGCGCTGTTGGCCGAGGCGACCGTGGTGTCCAGTGCCTTGGCGGTCTCGGCGGCCGACCAGCCGAGCACGTCGCGCAGGATCAGCGCCGCGCGCTGGCGGGGCGAAAGGTGCTGCAGCGCGACCAGGTAGGCCAGCTCGATGGTCTCGCGGGCCACCGCCACCGCGTCGGGTTCCTGCTCGGCGGGCGCGGCCAGGTCGAGCAGGTGGTCGGGGTAGGGCTGCAACCAGCTGACCTCGGCGGTGGTGGCGGTCTCCGGGGTGGCCACCGCGACCTGCTTGTCAGCGGGGCGTTTGCCGATGGCGTCCAGGGTCGCGTTGGTGGCGATCTTGTACAGCCAGGCCCGGACGCTGGCCCGGCCCTGGTAGGTCTCCCGCCGCCGCCAGGCCCGCAGGAAGGTCTCCTGCACCAGGTCCTCGGACTCCTCGAATGAACCCAGCATCCGGTAGCAGTGCACCCGCAGCTCGTGCCGGTGCCGTTCGGACAGCTCGGCGAACTCCTGCTCGGTCATGGTGGTCGCGGCGTTCATGACGTCTCCCTGGACTCCCGGCGCACCGCCTGCCGGCGCGTCACCACCTATGACCCACACTGCCGCGGAAACTCATCTCCGCCCAGCTCAGAGCAGGTGGAGCCCGGCCACCACGAAGGCCGAGCGGGGCGCGGGCTCCTCCCCGCACCCGGCAGGCGCGGGCGGCACCGGCCGCTCCACAACCTCCACCACCCAGCTCCGCCCGTCCAGGTGCGTGACCCGGACCGGCTCGTCCTGTTCCTCGGACACGGTCAGCACGTCCGGGTCGAACTCGCCCAGCCGCTCCCGCACCGCCAGCTCCGCGGCCTGTCCCCGCCGGCTCCAGGTGCTGCGCCCCCGCACCCCGGCGAGCTCGACCTGCCCCTTGCGCGCGGCCAGCAACGCGGCCTGCGCGGTGGCCAGGTCGAGGCGTCCGTAGGTGTAGCCGGTGGGCAGCAGCAGCGCGGTGGGCGCGAACCGGTGCCCGCCGAGGTGGCTGCACTCCCACACCGAAGGCCGGAACCCGTGGTCGAGCTCCTCGGCGATCGGCCGCCCCAGCACCGCGCAACACCGGTCCCGCCGCCCGTTGGTGCAGATCAGCATCAACGGCTCGGCACTCGCCTCGCCGAGCTGCGGAGCATCGAAGTCCAGGTCCAGCAGCTCCCGCGGATCGTCGATCGTCGCGGTGTGCAGGCTGGTGGCCCCCGGCGTGGTCCGCGCCAGGAACACCCGCCGCCCCCGCCCCGGCGCACTGCGCCCAGGCCGTCGAACCAGCAGAACCCGGGTCCCGCTCCCGTCACTGCGCCGGACCAGCTCCGCCCCCACCCCCGGATCCAACCGGCTCTCCAGCAACGCCTTGCGCCCCCACGGCCCGCTTTGCTCCAGGCACAACCAGTTGACGGCGGTCGGCCCGGTGGCCGCCACGGGTTCCCCCAGCCACGCCGCGCACCCGTTCATACGCGTTCCGTGACGGTGTTCATGCTGGTCACGCCATCAGTGTGCACCGTCGGCCACCACGGTCAGCTCCAGCCCGTCGCCAATGGCGAGTGGCAGCGAGTGGTAGCCGTTGCCCGGCGCGCGCACGTGCGCGAGGTAGTCACTGAGCCGCCCGCCGTTGACCTCGGTGTCATCGGCGACGATCAAAGCCCCTGCCCGCAACCGGTCCCGCAGCGAGACCAGCACCGGCAGGTACAACTGCTCCCACCCGTCCAGCAGCAGAAGATCAATCGGCCCCGCCACATCACCAAGCGTCTCCAGCGCATCCCCGGTCCTGACCTCGACGTACGCCTCCAGCCCCGCCTCGGCCAGGTGCCCCCGCGCGGCCGCCGCCTTGCCCGGATGCAGCTCGGTGGAAATGACCCGCCCCCCGCTGCCGCCGTCCCGGACCGCCGCGGCCAGGTAGAGCGTCGAGATCCCGAACGAACTGCCGAACTCCACCACCGTGCGCGCCCGGCTGCCGCGGACAAGGGTGTAGAGCAACTCGCCCACCTCCCTGGGCACCGGCAGATATGCCTCGCCGAGCAACTCGGCCAGGGCAAGCGGATCGGGCATGGCTTCCAGCGCGGGCCTGGCGGCCGCGACGTACAGGTCGTCCACCCGGTCGGCTTCGGCGTGCAGCCGGTCCAGCACCGCGGTGACCCGCTGATCAGTGATCGTCATGGCCCTGACGCTAGAAGCGGATTGGATTGCCTGCCAACGCAAGTTCGGCAATGACGATTTGCGCCAAACGCAACTGACGCCGACCCAGCCCGCCGCCCCAGCCCCGCCAGCCCGGCCCGCTGGCGCGCAGGCCCGCTGCCAGCCGAGCACCGAGGAACCCGGCAACCCGCCGGCGACATCGCGAACCTCCCCGCGACGAACGCACCAGCCATGCGCCCAGCGCCCCTCGCCACCCACCAGCCCGAGATGATCGGCAACCCGCGCAACGGACTTCCGCCACCCAGCGACCTGCGCCGCCCAGCGCCCCGCGCGAGCGGCAGCAGCGACGCAACACCACCCTGCTCGACCAACCTGGCCGCGAAGCTGTTCGCGAACCCACGCAACCCTGCTGACCCGCTTCTCACCGCTGACGGCGACGGCACTTGACACGGGACTCGGGGACCCCGGCCCGCAGGCGTCAGGCCCCGCGGTAGCGGCAAACCGAGCTCACACTGCCCGGACGACCGGCAACGACTGGCAACGACCAGCGATGCCACCAAGCCCAAGTGATGCCACCAGCCAGGCGGCCCGCCAAGGAACGCTGGCGCTTGCTGGCACCAGGCGGCCTGTCACCAACCGGACTGGGCTGCCATCCATTCGCTATCGGCCTGTCGGCGACGTACCGGCCGGGCGGTCGACGTACCCAGCCGAACTGTCAGCGACAAACCGGGCTGTCGGCGAAAACCCGAGCCGACTGTGTCAACCGGGCCGTCTGTGCCGAACCGGCTTCTGTGCCGAACCGGCTGGTATGACTCGCCGGTCCGAGCCCGGTCCGAGCCCCTGACGGGGTCCGCCGCCGCCACCGTTCCTCTGCGGAACGCGCAAACCGCAATTTTGGTTGCCTCGCGTCTTGACCTTGCCACTCGATCGGGTGATCCGGACGCTTGTGCCGCACCGGGCCAACCGGCTCCGCACCACCAGCGTACCCCCGCGACCAGCGGATACCCGACCAGCCCCAGTCCGGCCGCCGTCAACAACTCCCGACTCGCCAACGCGAACCGAGAACGCCAACAACCACCAACCACCGCGGACGCACCGGACTGGCCGAGCCCGCCGCCACCACTCCGATCAACCCCGCCTCGCCCACCGTGACCACCGCCGCAACCCCACCCTTCACCCGATCACCCGCGGCTAGCCTGACCCCATGACTGGGGACCTGTTCACCGACGCCATCCGCTCGCCCGAGCACCTGCGCGACCTCTACGAAGCGCCCTCCCCGCTGGCCGCGCGCAAGCAGATCACCGAGATCGACGAGATGGCGCGCCGGTTCATCGCCTGCTCGCCGCTGGTGTTCATCTCCAGCGCCAGTGCGAACGGCAGTTGCGACGTCACCCCGCGCGGCGGGCCGGCCGGGTTCGTCTCGGTGCTGGACGAGCAGCACCTGGTGGTTCCGGACGCCACTGGCAACAAGCGGCTGGACACCTGGCAGAACGTGATCGAGACGGGCCGGGCCGGGTTGTTGTTCGTCATTCCCGGCCGCGGCCAGACTCTGCGGGTCAACGGCTCGGCCTGTGTCAGCGCGCGCCCTGAGCTGCTGGATTCGCTGACCGCGGTGGGCAAGCCGCCCCGGTCGGCGCTGGTGGTGCGGGTGGAGGAGGTCTACGCGCACTGTCCCAAGGCGTTCGTGCGGTCCAAGGCCTGGCAGCCGGAGCACTGGCTGGACCCCGGTCTCCAGCCCAGCCCTGCCGAGGTGACCCACGCGCACCTGCGGATGCCCGAGATGACCATCGCCATGGTCGAGCAGAGCCAGCGGGAGTCGCTGCTCTACCGGTTGGAATGATCATCGGGTAACTGGTCGCGGACCAGTTCCACCAGCTCGTCCTTGTCCTTGATGTGGCGGTAGAGGGCCATGGGGGAGCAGCGCATGCGTTCGGCGACCCGGCGCATGCTCACCCCCGCCAAGCCCTCTTCCGTGGCGATGGCCACCGCGGCGGCGACCACCGCGTCCCGTGTCAGTCGGGCCGGGCGTCCCGGCCGTCGTGGTTGCTGGCCCCCAGGCGTCATCACATGAGTGTGCCTGAGACACGCAAGTGCCAAACGCGCCACCGGGCGCCAGAACCGAACACAACGGAGTTGGAGGAACCCATGGCACCGGTCACGGTGATCACCGGCGGCGGTCGTGGCATCGGCGCGGCCACCGCACGCAAGCTGGCCGCCGACGGCCACCGGGTGGCGATCAGCTACGTCCAGGCCAGCGGACCGGCCGAGGAGCTGGCCAGGGAGATCGTCGCGGCGGGCGGGCAGTGCGTGTGCGTGCGCGCTGACACCACGGTGCGCGCGGACGTGGACCGGCTCTTCGACCTGGCCGGGCAGGAGCTGGGCGTGGTCACCGGGCTGGTCAACAACGCCGGGATCACCGGGCCGCTGGGCCGCCTCGCCGAGCTGTCGGAGCAGACGCTGCGGCGGGTGGTGGAGGTCAACGTGGTCGGCTACCTGCTGTGCGCCCAGCGCGCCGCCCGCCAGATGGCCACCTCCGCCGGTGGCGCGGGCGGGGCGATCGTGAACATCTCCTCGGCCGCGGCGACCCTGGGCAGCCCGAACGAGTACGTGCACTACGCGGCGACCAAGGGCGCGGTGGACTCGATGACGGTGGGGCTGGCCAAGGAGCTGGCCGCCGACGGCATCCGGGTCAACGCGGTGGCCCCCGGCATCATCCAGACCGAGATCCACGCCGCCATGGGCGATGCGGACCGGCCGTGGCGGCTGGCCGACCGGATCCCGGCCGGGCGGCCCGGCGAACCCGAGGAGATCGCGGCCGCGGTGGCCTGGCTGCTCGCCCCGGAGTCCTCGTTCACCACAGGTGCGGTGGTGCGGGTGGCCGGCGGTTTGTAGGCGTTTAGCGGGGCCACCCGCAGCGTTGTGTTCGCGCTAAGCGCAACGTCAGAGCGGCCCCCTACGCTCCCGGCCATGACCTACCTGAGCAGCGCGGACACCGTTGAGCACACGCTGACGCTGGCCGCGGGCCGGGAACGGCCCAAGCTGACCTACCACACCGATGGTGACCGCCTGGTGGTCTTCGCCGCGGTGGGCGGGGCGCCGCAGCACCCGAGCTGGTTCCACGAGGTGCTCACCCACCCCGAGGTCACCGTGGAGCTCGACGGCGAGACCTTCCCCGCCGTCGCCGCGGTCACCACCGGCCGGGAGCGGTACCGGATCTGGTCCACCGCGGTGCGCCGCACCCCGGCTTTGGCGGAGTACCAGGTCAGGGCCGGGGCGCGGACGATTCCGGTGATCACCTTGCGCCGCAGGGAAGTCTGAAGACGAGGCTGTCGGTGCGGGCTGGCAAGATCGCCGCGTGCGCTTCTACGCTGACCTGCACATCCATTCCAAGTACTCCCGCGCCTGCAGCCGTGACTGCGACCTGGAACACCTGACCTGGTGGGCCAGGCGCAAGGGCATCGCGCTAGTCGGCACCGGGGACTTCACCCACCCGGCCTGGTTCGCGCGCCTGTCCGAGACCCTGGAACCGGCCGAACCCGGGCTCTACCGGCTCAAACCGGAGCTGGACCGCGACATCGACCGGACCCTGCCCGGCAGCTGCGCCGGCACCGACGTCCGGTTCATGCTCTCGGTGGAGATCTCCACCATCTACAAGCGCGGTGACAAGACCCGCAAGGTCCACCACCTGATCTACCTGCCCGATCTTGAGGCCGTGGCCCGGTTCAACCAGCGTCTCGGCAAGATCGGCAACCTGGGTTCGGACGGACGACCCATCCTCGGCCTGGACTCCCGGGACCTGCTGGAGATCACCCTGGAGGCCAGCCCGGACGGCTACCTGGTGCCGGCGCACGTGTGGACCCCGTGGTTCGCGGTGCTGGGCTCGAAGTCCGGCTTCGACGCCATCGAGGACTGCTACCTGGACCTGGCCGAGCACATCTTCGCGGTGGAGACCGGCCTGTCCAGCGACCCGGAGATGAACTGGCAGGTCTCCGGCCTGGACAAGTACCGCCTGGTCAGCAACAGCGACGCGCACTCCCCGCCGATGCTGGGCCGGGAGGCCACCGTCTTCGACACCGCGCTGGACTACTTCGCGCTGCGCCGCGCGCTGGAGACCGGTGAGGGCTTCGCCGGGACCGCGGAGTTCTTCCCCGAGGAGGGCAAGTACCACCTGGACGGGCACCGCAAGTGCGAGGTCCGCTTCGACCCGGCGCAGACCCGCGCGCACGACGGACGCTGCCCGGAGTGCAAGAAGCCGCTGACCGTCGGCGTGCTCAGCCGGGTCAACGACCTGGCCGACCGCCCACTGGGCTACCGGCCCGAGGGCGCGGCCGGGTTCCGCAGCCTGGTGCCGCTGCCGGAGATCATGAGCGAGATCCTCGGCGTCGGCCCGAAGTCGAAGAAGGTGCAGACCGCGCTCAACGCGCTGACCACCGCGCTGGGCCCGGAGCTGACCATCCTGGACGAGGTGCCGTTGCACCTGATCGCCGAGCAGCACGAGCTGCTGGGCGAGGCGATCGGGCGGCTGCGGCAGGGCACGGTGATCAGGGACTCCGGCTACGACGGGGAGTACGGGGTGATCCGGCTGTTCGAGCCGGGTGAGCTGCGCCGCCGCACCGAGGCCAACTCCTTCTCGCTGTTCGAGGACAGCCTGTTCGCGACGGAACCCGAACCGAAGCCCAAGCCGCGTCCCGCCGTGGATCCCGACCCGCCCGCCGAGCCGCAGCCCGCGCCCGAACTCGCCGCCGACCCGGTGCGCGCCGCTCCCGAACCTGCCGCCGTTCCGATGCCCGCCGCGCCCGAATCCCCGGCGCCGGCGTCCCTGCTCGACGGCCTCGACCCCGACCAGCGCGCCGCCGCCGAACGCCTCGGCGGCCCGCTGCTGATCATCGCCGGACCGGGCACCGGCAAGACCCGCACCCTCACCCACCGCCTGGCCCACCTGGTCACCACGCACGACGTGCCGCCGGAGCAGTGCCTGGCGATCACCTTCACCCGCCGCGCCGCCGAGGAGATGCGCGAACGCCTGGCCCTGCTGGCTCCCGGGCACGCCGGGCGGCTGACCATCTCCACCTTCCACGCCCTCGGTGTGCGTTTCCTGCGTGAGCTGCACGAACGCCTCGGCCTCTCGCCGAACTTCACCATCGCCGGCACCGAGGCGCAGCTGGCCATCCTCACCGAGGTCACCGGCGCGGAGAAGACCGCCCGCGAGTTCCTGGACGGCAAGACCGACTGGGACCCCCAGGTGCGGGAGAGCTACACCAAGACCCTGCGCGCCCGGGACCTGGTCGACTTCGACGACCTGATCAGCCAGCCCGTGCGGCTGCTGGAGGAGGATCCGGAGCTGGCCGCGGCCTACCGCGAGCGCTACCGGTGGATCTCGGTGGATGAGTACCAGGACGTGGACGAGCTCCAGTACCGGCTGCTGCGGCTGCTGGCCGGGGAGCGGGCCAACCTGACCGCCATCGGCGACCCCGACCAGGCGATCTACCGCTTCCGCGGCGCCGACGTCAGGTTCTTCCTGCGCTTCCAGCAGGACTTCCCCGGCGCGGCCACCGTGCAGCTGACCCGCAACTACCGCTCCGGCAAGCACATCATCGCCGGGGCCCGCCAGGCCATCGAACCCACCACGCTGGTGCCCGGCCGCGAGCTGCTGGCCTGCGGCAGCCACGCCGAGCACGCGCCGATCGGCCTGCACACCGCCGCGGACGAGACCGCGGAGGCCGCCTTCGTCGCGCGCACCATCGACCAGTTGCTGGGCGGCTCCTCCTTCCACTCCCTGGACAGCGGCCGGGTGGACGGCGACGGCGACGGCGGGCTGTCCTTCAGCGACTTCGCCGTGCTGTACCGCACCGACAGCCAGGCTCGCGCCGTGGTGGAGGCGCTGACCAGGGCCGGGGTGCCGTTCCAGAAGCGCTCGCACGACCGGCTGCTGCACCGGCCGGGGGTGGCCGAGATCCTGCGCGAGCTGACCTTCACCGACCCCGGCGCGGCCCAGGACGTCGCGGCCAGGGTGCGGGCGGCCGCGATCACCGCGCTGAGCCGGATCCCGGCCGCCGAGCTGGCCGAACGCGAGGCCGACATCCACACCGCGCTGGAGTTGCTCGCTCCACTGACCCGCCGCCACGAACACGACCTGGACGCCTTCCGCACCGAGTTGTCCCTCGGCGCGGAGGTCGACGCCCTCGATCCGCGCGCCGACCGGGTCTCGCTGCTGACCCTGCACGCGGCCAAGGGACTGGAGTTCCCGGTGGTCTTCCTCATCGGCTGCGAGGACGGGCTGCTGCCGCTGCGCTGGCAGGGCGCGGCCGGGGTCGACGAGGAGCACGTGCGGGAGGAACGGCGGCTGTTCTTCGTCGGCATGACCCGCGCCCAGGACCGGCTCTACCTCAGCCACGCCGCCCAGCGGCACCGGCACGGCGCCGAGCGCTCGCTGCCGGTGTCGCCGTTCCTGGCGGTGCTGGGCGCGGACCTGCTGGCGCGGCACGGCGAGGCGGTGCCGCGCAAGCGCAAGCCGCGCCAGATCAGCCTGTTCTAGCTACCGTCAGGCCATGACCCCACCCAGCATCTACCCGACCCTGCGCTACACCGACGCCGACGCCGCGGTCACCCAGCTGACCACGGTGTTCGGCTTCACCGAGAAGTCGGTCTCCCGGTCCCCGGCGGGCATGATCGAGCACGCCGAGCTGACCTGGGGCAACGGGCTGATCATGCTCAGCCAGCGCAGTGCTGAGCCCAGCCCGTTCGACACCGGCCGCAGCGTGCTCTACCTCGTGGTGGCCGACCCGGACGCCCACCACGACCGGGCAGTGGCCGCCGGGGCGCAGGTGATCATGCCGCTGACCGACCAGCCGTACGGGTCCAGGGAGTACGCGGCCACCGACCTCGAGGGCAACGTGTGGTGCTTCGGCACCTATCAGCCCACAGTGTGAGCGGCGCGCGCGGACACCTCGATCGCACCGAGGTAGCCGTCCGGCCGCACCAGCGCCACCGCGCCCTCCGGCACGCCGTAGCTCGCCCGCACCGACTCCTCGGTGATCACCACGGTGCGCACGTTCTGGCTGGTCAGCTCAGGAGTGGCCGAGGTGGTTCCGAACTCCAGCCGGGTCCAGTGCGGCCCGCGGAACAGCTCGAACAACCGCCGCCCGTCCGCCAGCCGGGCATCGGGCGCGCGGTCCCCGGCGGCCAGCCCGGTCGCGCTCTGCCAGCCCGCCGGTGCCAGTGGCCCGCCGCGGTAGCTGATGTCGAGCTGGTCGGTCTCCTTGCCGCGCCGGATGCCCTCGGCGGCGTCCCGTTCGACCAGCCGTGAGCTCAGCCCCAGCACGTCCGCGGCCACCGGCAGCCGCTCGGCCTGGTAGGTCTCCAGCAGCTCATCCGGCTCTCCGGAGAGCACCGCGGCCAGTTTCCAGCCGAGGTTGTAGGCGTCCTGCACGCCGGTGTTGAGTCCCTGACCACCGGCGGGGGAGTGCACGTGTGCGGCGTCCCCGGCCAGGAACACCCGGCCGACCCGGTAGCGGTCCACCATCCGCACGTTGGCCCGGTACCGGGAGAGCCAGATCAGCTCGGTCAGCCGCAGGTCCGCCCGCCCGGTCGCGGCGGTGACCAGCTCCTGCAACCCGGCCAGCGTGGGCAGCTCGACGCCGTCCGGGGGCGGGGCGATGAGCTGGAAGGTGTCGGTCCCGGCCAGCGGGCACAGCGCGAGCGGCCCGGACCCACCGGGCCAGGCGTGCCAGAAGTCGCGGTCCAGGCCGGTGAGCCGGAGGTCGCCGACGAGCATCTGCTGGGTCTCGATGGTCTCGCCGAGGAAGTCCACGCCCAGGGTCTTGCGCACGAAGCTGCGGCCGCCGTCCGCGCCCACCAGGTAGGAGGCGCGCACGGTGTGCCCGCCCACGGTCGCGTTCACCCCGTCGGCGTCCTGGGTGAAGCCGGTCAGCGGCGTGCCGAACTCCACCGCGCCGCCCAGTTCGGCCAGGCGCTCGCGCAACAGCGACTCGGTGCGCCACTGCGGGCTCATCAGGCCGTTCGGGTACGGCACCGCGTCGGTGGCTTCGCGAGGTTCGAACAGCCGGTGGTCCCCGAGCACCTCGGTGCCGCGATAGGCACGCATCTGCGGATACGGGCCGCCGTGGGCCAGGAGGCGTGCCAGCACGCCAAGGTCCTCGAAGACCTCCTGGGTGCGGGGCTGGATGCCCTTGCCGCGAGATCCGGCGAAGGGTTCGGTGGCGGCGTCGACCAGGCGGAACGGGATGTTCCTGCGGGCCAGGTCGATGGCCAGGGTGAGGCCGGTGGGTCCGGCGCCTGCGATGAGGACGGGCAGCACGAGCTCTCCTTAACGACGTTCAATTTAACGTCGTTAAGGTTGCTTGAACGGCGTTAAGCTGTCAACCATGGCTCTGGATCGCGACACTGTGGTGCGCACCGCACTGGCGGTGCTCGACGAGGTCGGCCTGGACGCGCTGACCCTGCGCCGGATCGCCGCCAGCCTCGACGTGCAGGCCCCGGCGCTGTACTGGCACTTCAAGAACAAGCAGGAGCTCGTCGACGAGATGGCCACCCGGGTGCTGCGCTCGGCCACCGAGGTCCCGGAGGCCGAGTGGGCCGGGCTGGACTGGCGCGGAGTGGCCCGGCGCAACGGCCACGGCCTGCGCCGCGCGCTGCTGACCCACCGCGACGGCGCGCGCATGGTGGCCGGCACCCACCTGACCGACACCAGCGCCTACGCCTCGATGGAGCGCACGCTGGCGATCTTCACCGCCGCCGGGTTCAGCCTCTCCGCCGCGATCATCGCGCTGACCACGGTCTACCACTTCACCGTCGGCTTCGTGATCGAGGAGCAGGCGGTGCAGCCGCGCCCCGGCGAGCGCGATCCGAGCTATGACTTCGCCACCCGCGCCGCCCGGATGGACGCCGGGGCGACCCCGCTGGCGGTGGCCGCGGGCAAGGAGCTGTTCAGCGACTTCGACCGCCGCTACGAGGCAGGCCTGGAAGTCATCGTGCGCGGCCTGGCCCGCTGACCACCCCAGTTGTGGTGCCACACCCGTGGCAACAGGCATCAGCCCAGGTCAGCGGTCCAGCAGTCAGTGGCCCAGCAGGCAGAACGGATGCCCAGCCGGATCGGCGTAGACCTGCCAGCCGCGCCCGAGCATGCCGTCCAGCAGGGTGGCCCCCAGCTCCAGGACCCGCTCGTGCGCGGCGGCCAGGTCGGCCACGTCGATGTCCAGGTGCGCCTGCTGCGGCCGCGCCGGATCGCCCCACACCGGCGGCTGGTGCCGGGGCTGGCGCTGGAAGCAGAGCACCTGGCCGTCGGGCAGGTGCAGGGTGGACCAGTCGGCGTTGACCGCCCACCGCCGGTCCGGCCGGTTGACCTCGCCGCCGAGCAGTTCCTGGTAGAAGGCGGCCAGTCGGCGCGGGGCCGGACAGTCCAGGACGACGCACTGGAACACACCCAAGGGAGGCACCCGCGAGAGGCTACTGCCATCCTTGTCGCCATGACTCGCACGCTGTGCCTGGCCCAGGACCCGGCCGCGGACGCCCTGCTGACCGAGAGCCACCTGGCGCTGCTGTTCGGCATGCTGCTGGACCAGCAGATCCCGATGGAGAAGGCGTTCAAGGGCCCCAGGGTGCTCGCCGACCGGCTGGGCGAGCTGGACGTGCGGCGCATCGCCGAGCTGGACCCCGAGGAGTTCACCTCGGTGATGGCCACCCCGCCCGCGGTGCACCGCTTCCCCGGCTCGATGGGCAAGCGCCTCCAGGAGCTGGCGCGATACCTGGTGGAGCACTACGACGGCCAGGTCGAGCGGCTGTGGACCGAGGGCGAGCCGGACGGCAAGGAGGTCCTCAAGCGGCTCAAGGCGCTGCCCGGCTTCGGCGACCAGAAGGCCCGGATCTTCCTGGCCCTGCTCGGCAAGCAGCGCGGCATCACCCCGAAGGGCTGGCGCGCGGCCGCGGGCGCCTACGGCGAGGACGGCGCCCGGCGCAGCGTGGCCGACGTGGTGGACACCGCCACCCTGACCGAGGTCCGCGAGTTCAAGAAGGCGGCCAAAGCGGCGGCCAAGGCGTAACCGCTGACCACAGAGGACCGAAGTTGTCCTCTTCGCTGCCTACGGTGGTGTCATGACCGAGATCGCCCCCTTCCGCATCGACATCCCCCAGTCCCAGTTGGACGACCTGCACGTGCGGCTGGACCTGACCCGCTGGCCGGAGGAGCTGCCCGGTGCGGGCTGGGACTACGGGGTCCCGCTCGGCTACCTGCGCGAGCTGGCCGAACACTGGCGGCACGGCTACGACTGGCGCGCCCACGAGCAGCGCCTCAACAGCTATCCGCAGTTCACCACCGAGATCGACGGCCACCGGCTGCACTTCCTGCACATCCGCTCCCTGGAGCCGGATGCGGTGCCGCTGATCATGACCCACGGCTGGCCCGGCTCGATCGCGGAGTTCCTGGACGTGATCGGCCCGCTGACCGACCCGCGCGGCCACGGCGCCCCCGAGGGCAGCCCCGCCTTCCACCTGGTGCTGCCCTCCATCCCCGGCTACGGCTTCTCCGGCCCCACCACCGAGACCGGCTGGAACGTGGCCAGGGTGGCCAATGCCTTCGCCGAGCTGATGCGGCGGCTGGGCTACGACCGCTACTTCGCCCAGGGCGGGGACTGGGGCTCGGCGATCAGCCTGGCGCTGGGCGCGGCCGACCCCGGGCACGTGCACGCGGTGCACCTGAACATGCTGATCACCCTGCCCGACCCCGAGGTCGAGCTGACCGAGGACGAGCGGGCCAGGCTGGCCACCCTCGGCCGCTACCAGGACGAGCTGTCGGGCTACATGAAGATCCAGTCCACCCGGCCGCAGACCCTGTCCTACGGGCTCACCGACTCCCCGGTGGGGCAGCTGGCCTGGATCGCGGAGAAGTTCAAGGAGTGGACCGACTCCGAGTCCGCGCCCGAGGACGCGGTGGACCGCGACCACCTGCTGACCAACGTGATGCTGTACTGGCTCACCGGCACCGCCGGCTCCTCCGCGCGGCTGTACTACGAGTCCGCCCGCGCCTGGGGCAGCCAGCCCGCGCTGAGCTGCCCGCTGGGTGTGGCGGTCTTCCCGCACGACCTCACCCAGCCGGTGCGGCGGCTGGCCGAGAAGCAGCAGCCGACGCTGTCGCACTGGAGCGAGATGCCCCGCGGCGGGCACTTCGCGGCCATGGAGGAGCCGGAGCTGTTCGTGGCGGATGTGCGGAAGTTCTTCCGCGACCAGCTGCCGATGTGATCGAGTAAGCCTCTACGGGGCCGGTCCCGGCACCCACGGGACCGGCCCCGTAGAACCCCTCCCCGCCCAGCTCACCGCCGGTATCCCCGGTTTCCCCGTCGATTGGGATACGGCGAACCCCTGCCCGGACAACCCCGCTCGCCCCGAGACTCGGCAACACCTGCCAGATCGGCCAGGACGAGATCCAGGGGAGAACACGGTGTCAGGAACGCGCGCACGGCGCTGGTGGGGGCTGCTGCTCGCATCAGCCCTGGCCGCCGGGACGCTCACGGCCAGCGCCACGGCCCAGCCCAGACCACCCGAGCCACCCGCCGCAGAGCCGGTAGCGCCCGTGGTCACCTGCACGATCACCGCGGGCGGCCTGATCGGCCAGCGCTGGCAGGACCTCAACTCCGGCGCGGGCCCGCTGGGCTGCCCGACCAGCCAGGAGCAGGACGTGCCCGGCCGCCGCGGCCGCAAGCAGTCCTTCGAGCGCGGCGAGGTCGTCTGGTCCCCTGACCAGGGCCCGAACCTGGTCGTCTCGGCCTACCGGGTGCACAACGACGTCACCGTGGACTGGGGTCCCACCAACGACCCGTGGAACTACGACGGCTTCCTGATCGGCTGGTTCCACAACGGCCTGTCCAGGGTGGAGGACGTCTACGGCGGCCCGCGCACCTGGGGCACCTTCACCATGCCGCTGACCCGCGGCCCTGGCCGCTACGACTTCACCGTCACCGGCTGCGACAAGCTGCCCGGCCAGTCCGGGCACAAGTGCGACCAGGGCGCGGCCATCCCGGTCAGCGTCACCCTGCCGGACACCGGCGCCACCCCGACCGGCTGCCCGGGCGCGGCGGTGGAGGGCACGCTCGGCCGGCGCTGGCGGGAGATGGGCGGGGCCACCGGCAAGCTCGGCTGCCCGACCGGTGCGGCGGTGACCGCGCCCAAGGGCCGGGTGCAGAGCTTCCAGCACGGCCAGCTCGCCGAGTCGCCAGGCCAGGGCGGCAACCTGGTGGTGGCTGCCTACTCGGTGAAGGGCCGGGTCCACGTCGAGTGGGGACCCACCGACGGCTACTTCTACGACTTCTTCATCGTGCGCTGGTACCAGCCGGGCCGGGAGGCCAAGCAGGCGGATGTCAGGTACCGGCAGGACCGGCGGCGGGAAGGCTTCTACAGCTTCAACGCCGAGGTCGGCGGGGAGATCGGTGTGGAGGTCGAGGGCTGCGACAACAGCCTGGGCGGCGCGCAGTGCCGCCAGGGCTGGACCCAGCGGGTGAGCACCACGGTGCGCTTCCCCGGCGGCGTCGACCTCACCGGCGTCACCGCCACCACCCCCGCGGAGGCGCCCCGGCACCTGGACAAGCGCCGGGAGCTGGTCGCGGACTACCAGGCCTGCCAGAGCGTGCTCAGCCCGACCGGGGAGAAGGCGGGCGAGGACACCGGCATCGCGCTGATGGCGCACCTGGAACGGCTGCGCCGCAAGGGCGCGGGCAGTCAGTGCGAGAACCAGGCGCCCAGCCAGGAGCTGGTCAACCGGGTGCTGCGGCAGATGCGCCCGTACCTGACCGGATCCTCCACCGACGACATCCCGACCTGCCACCGCGACGCCGACTACGACGCGGTGCTCAAGAGCCTGGTGGTGATCACCAGCAAGTACTGGGACCTGGTCTACCCGCTGACCCGCAAGCACCTGCTGCACCACCTGCTCAGCGAGCACGGCCCGCACTCGGTGGACGATGAGAAGATCACCGTCTGCGGCCTGGTCAACGTGCCGGAGACGGAGAACCACCGGCTGCTCATCGAGAGCTCCCGCTACCTGAGCAACCAACGGCTGCGCGAGGCCACCGGTGACGCCCGCTACGACAACGTGGCCAACGGCATGCGCGAGCACCTGCTGCGGCTGCTGCAACTCTTCGCCAAGCACGACTTCATGGAGTACAACGCCCGCCCCTACCAGCGGTACTCGCTCAACGCGCTGCTCAACCTGTTCGACCACGCCCAGGACCCGGCCATCCGCACCGCGGCCCAGATCGTGCTCGACTACGCCACCACCAAGTTCGCCCTCAGCAGCAACCAGCTGCGCCGGGCCGGGCCGTTCCGCCGGATCACCGACCGTGCCGACGCCGACAACCAGAGCTACTACACCGGCAACTCCGACCCGCAGACCGGCTTCTTCCTGCTGTGGACCGGTCTGGCGGGCAACACCGGCGGGCGCATCCCGCACCACTTCACCGGTGAGGCGCTCATCGTCGGGGTGTCGGGCTATGTGCCGCCGCGCACCGCGATCCACCGGGCGATGGACAAGTCCGGCGCGGCCTACCAGCACTCCTTCCACCACGGCGCGCGGCCGAAGCTGAGCTTCTCCGCCGACAGCGCCATGCCGGGCATCGAGGTCTACCGCAGCTCACCGTCCTTCCAGCTCACCGCGGGCGGGATCTGGGGCAACAGCGGCTACGGCCTGGACGAGCTCCGCGGTCCCAAGCTCTACGGCCGGGCCCAGGCCACCACCCTGATGCCCACCGGCAACTCCCCGGGCCGGGAGACCCGCGCCGATGACCTGATCCGCTTCGACGGCTTCCACAACAGCGGTGGCCCCGCCGACCGGGACCGGGTCAACACCTGCGTGCAGGACGGCTTCGCCTGCGGCCTGCGCCTGAGCGTGCCGCAGTTCCTGCGGGAATGCGCGCAGCGGGTGACCGAGGCCCGCTGGGAGTTCCTCAACCTCAACACCCCGGCCTGCGGGAACCTGGGCGTGTACGTCGCGCTCAACAGCGTGGACAGCGGAAACCCCGCGCACGGCACGGTCGGCGTCCTGCACGCGGTGGAGTCCACCACCATGGACTTCGCCGCCTTCCACACCCGCACCAGGGAGCGCAACCCGAACCTGACCACCGAGATCGCCAACCAGTCGGCGGGCACCATGA
Source organism: Crossiella sp. CA-258035 (assembly GCF_030064675.1). Lineage (GTDB taxonomy): Bacteria > Actinomycetota > Actinomycetes > Mycobacteriales > Pseudonocardiaceae > Crossiella. The sequence continues at coordinate 4,766,149 of NZ_CP116413.1, read as the reverse complement.
CCACCGCCGAGGGCCGCCGCTACCAGTTCAAGCTCACCACCGGCGACAACTACGAGACTCTGATCAAGTCCATCGACGGCCAGCCGGTGGCCAACTGGACCAGCGCGCCCCTGGTCTCCGGCCCGATCCTGCGCAGCCGGGGCCACGAGGGCCACCTGGAGATCAGCTACCCGGAATGCCAGTCCACCACCACGCTGGACTACCGGGACCCGCTCAACCCGACCATCACCACCCAGGGCGGCACCTGCCGCTGACCACGCCCGGGCCGTCCCGCGCCACCCCAGGCCGCGCGGGACGGCCCGCTTCACCGCGCCGGCAGCAGCCGGGGCACCACCCGCACGTAGACCACCATGCCGACCACCTCGACCAGGGTCTGCGCGACCACGACCACCGCCGCCAGCGCCAGCGAGTCGGGCAGGGCCAGCGCCAGCGGCAGCACGACCAGGGAGTTGCGGGTGGCCCCGGTGAACACGATCGCCCGCCCAGCCGCGACATCCAGCCGGAACAACCGCGCCACGCCGAGTCCGGCGAAGGCCATCACCACCAGGAACACCACGTAGAACGGCACCACCCCCGCCACCTGGGCGAGCCCCGCGCCGAGCCTGGGCACCTGCGAGGCCACCACGATCGCCAGCGTCGCCGCCATCAGCGGCACCATGGCCGTGCCCAGCGCCGCGACGACCGCCCGCCCGGCCGCGCGCCGAGCCGCCCAGCCCTGGGTGAGCCAGGCCAGCGCCAGCGGGATGACGATCAACACCAGGAACGCCTCCAGGAACGGCCCGGCCCGCACCACCTGGCCCAGCTCCGACCCCAGGAACAGCCACAACAACCCCGGCAGCAGCACCAGCTGCGCGAGCAGCAGCACCGGCGTGGCCGCGAGCAGCCGTCGGCTGCTGCCCTCGGCCAGTCCGCTGAAGACGATCACGTAGTCCACGCACGGGGTCAGCAGCACCAGCAACACCCCCAGCCGCAACGCCCGCTCACCGGGCAGGAAGGCGAACATCCCGGCAACCACCAGCGGCACCACCACGAAGTTGACCACCAGCGCCGCGGCCAGGAACCGCCCGTCCCGCAGCGAACGCCCCAGCTCCGCCACGGGCACCTGCAGGAAGGTCACGAACAGCAGGGCACCCAGCACCGGGTTGATGGCCCACTCCAGCCCCGGCCCCACGGCCGGGACGGCCCAGCCTGCCGCGGCCCCGGCCGCCAGTGCGCCCAGGTAGATGGCGACCTGGTGGCGTTCCATCAGGCGGCGGGCGTGAACAACTCGGCGAGCAGCTCCGCCCCGTCGGCGGGCGCGCGGACCTCCAGGTACAGCACCGGACCGTCCAGGTGCAGCCGGAAGTCGAAGAACGGACAACACCCCTGCTCATCGACGGCCAGCGCGGCGACCTCCCCGGCCCGCCCAGCGGGCAGCACCAGCCGCACCCCTTCCGCGATCGCCTCGGTGCCCGCACCGTCGAGCAGTCGCCGCCACTGTGCCGCCCGCTCGGTGACACCCGCCTCGGTCAGCGAGCAGGCCAACGGCGCGGTGCGCCACCGCTCGCTGCCCGCCGCGTCGCCAGCGGAATCCGCGTCGGTGTCGCGGGCTGCGTCGGCATCGGTGTCTGTGTCTGTGTCGGTGTCGAGGAAGGCGCACTGCGGGTCACAGCGGCCACCGCGGTCGGGCAGCGCGTCCAGGTGCGCCAGCGCCCGGCGCAGCAGCGCGGTGAACGCCGCCAGCTCCGCCGCCCGCTGCTCGGCACCGGCGATCCGCGCGCCGATCCGCGGCCGCAGCTGTGCCTTGACCTCCGCGCAGAACCCGGACTCCCACACCGCCAGCAACTCGGCGATCTCCTCCAGCGACAGTCCCAGGTGTTTGGCCGCCCCGATGAACTCCAGTCGCTCCACCGCGTCCTGGCCGTAGTGGCGGTATCCGGCCGGTGTCCGCTCGGCGGGCAGCAGCCCGGCGCTCTCGTAGAACCGCAGGGTGCTGGCCGGGACACCGCTGCGTTCAGCCAGCTGGGAGATCCGCATCGCGCTCACCACCCGACGGTAGACCTTCAACCCGACTCGAAGGTCAAGCCCCATTCGCCACTCAGCAGCAGTGCTGACCCCGCCACGCCACCCGGCCTTCCTTGACCGCCACCGCCGCGATCACCAACGCCACCAGCGGATCAGCCCACCACCACCCGAACAGCGAGTTCAGCAGCAACCCTGCCAGCAGGACACCGGAGAGGTAGGTGCACAGCAGCGTCTGCTTCGAGTCGGCCACCGCACTGGCCGACCCCAGCTCCCGCCCCGCCCGCCGCTGCGCGGCCGACAGGAACGGCATCACCACCAGCGACACCGCCGCCAGCACGATCCCCACCGTGGAATGCGCCGCGGTCTCGGCATCCACGAAGGCCCGCACCGACTCGACCGTGACATAAGCGGCCAGCGCGAAGAACGACAGCGCGATCACCCGCAACGCCGCCCGCTCCCGCCCCTCGGGATCGCGGCCGGAGAACTGCCAGGCCACCGCCACCGCCGAGGCCACCTCGATGACGGAGTCCAACCCGAACCCGATCAACGCGGTGGAGGAGGCCAGGGTCCCCGCGGTGATCGCCACCACGGCCTCGACCACGTTGTAGGTGATCGTCGCGGCCACCAGTAGCCGCACCCGCCGGATGAGCACCGCTCGCCGTCCCGGGGACGCCGCCGGGGGAGTGGCGGCGCAGCACCCGTCCGCGCAGTCCCCGGTCGTGGCTTGCTCGCGGCTCACGCCGTGCCCTCCCCGTCCGAGGAGAGGCAGGGCTGCCCCGTGTCGACCGCCAGCACAACCTGCGCCAGCTCCCGCAACGCGCGGGCCAGGTGCTCATCGGCCAGCGCGTAGCGGACCTGGCGGCCTTCATAAGTGGCCACCACCAGACCACAACCCCGCAGGCAGGCCAGATGATTGGAGACATTCGAGCGGGTCAGCCCCAACCGCTCGGCCAGCACCGCCGGATAACTCACCCCGTCCAGCAACGCGACCAGGATGCGACACCGAGTCGGATCAGCCAGCGCCCGCCCCAGCCGGGCCAGCGCGTCCTCCCGCGTCTCACACTTCAGCACACCCAGAACCATACAGCCAAGACTGAACCAACCAACCCCCGCCACCGATGTCGAGACCCGCCCAACGGCTCCGTCCCAGGACCAGACGCGGCCGCCCCAGCCGCCCCCACCAAGGAGACCGGCATGACGATCCAGCGCATGGAACACATCGGCATCGTCGTCAACGACCTCGCCGCCGCCGTAGCCTTCTTCGTCGAGCTCGGACTCGAGCTGGAAGGCGAGATGCCGGTCGAGGGCCCCATGGTGGACCGCATCGTCGGACTGCCCGGAGTCCGGTCAGACGTCGCGATGCTGCGCACCCCGGACGGCAACAGCCGACTCGAACTGTGCAAATACCACACGCCCGCAAGCCCCGCCGGCGACGCGAGCGCCCCGGCGAACGCCCTCGGCATCCGGCACATCCTGTTCTCGGTCCAGGACCTCGACGAGCTGCTCGACCGCTTGCGGCCGCACGGCGGCGAACTCGTCGGCGAAGTGGTGCGCTACGAGAACAGCTTCCGGATCTGCTACCTCCGCGGTCCGGAGGGCATCATCATCGAACTGGCCGAACAGCTCGGCTGATCCGAGCGCAGCGGACCTGGCCGGGCCAGCCACCGGGCACCTGGCGGCGCAGGGCGCGAGCCCGGCGGCCACCGCGATCCGGCCACGACCGGGGCGGTCGCACAGACCGATCCCTCCGCCCGGCCACCATGGCAGCCGGGTGTCGATCCCGGACCTCGCGCCGGCGATTCGCCGGAGCAGTGTGCCCTGTCGCCGATTGAGCAGCCGCTCCCAGCCAGCGGTCCTGGTGAATCCAGCACCAGCGACGCCCAGGGCAGACACGCCGTGGGTCGCACAGAATCGTTGCTGGACAACGGCTTCTCGGTCCGGCGAGGAGGTCGCCGGTCGAGGGCGAAGGGTGAGATTGAGCGCGGCCACGTGTCGTGTGCCGGAACACGGTTGGGCGACGCGATGCAGGTTGTGTGGGTTGAGTTGTGTGCCTTTCGTGGGGGAGGGACCGGCGGGGCGGGGTCAGGGGGAGAGGTGGGTAGCCAGGGCGTCCAGGCAGTTGTGCCAGCCGGTGGTGTAGTTCTCGTAGCCGGCGGTTTCGGCGAAGGTGTGGGTCAGCACCAGGAGGCAGCCCGGGGGCTGGTCGTGCAGTTCCAGGCGCAGGTGGTCGTCGACCTCGCGGAAGGCGAAGACCTTGGGCGGGTCGACGTCGGTGATCTCGCCGTCCAGGGTGCCGCCCTCGCCGTTGTCGAAGCGGATGACGCCGCCGGGGCGCAGGTCCAGCTCGGTCGCGGGGAAGGGGTACCAGGCGCTGAGGTGCTCCGGCGTGGTCAGGGCGCGCCAGACCTTCTCCGGTGGGTGGGACAGGTGGCGTTCGATGCGCAGGGCGAGGCGGCCGTCAGGCAGGCGGGTGGTGTCGCCGGGCGGGGGAGTGGTCATCGGGTTTCCTTGCCGGGCTTGGGCTCAGCGATGGGCTGGGAGCGGGTGGCGGACTCGGTTTCGTTGGCGGGCATGGTGTCGAGGTGGTTTTCCAGGGCGTTGAGGCGGTCGGTCCACAGGCGGCGGTAGGGGGCGATCCAGGCGTCGATCTCGGCCAGCGGTTCCGGGCGCAGCTCGTACCAGCGGCGCTGGGCCTCCGGGCGGACGTGGACCAGTCCGGCCTCGCGCAGCACGCGCAGGTGCTTGGACGTGCCGGGCTGGGTCAGGCCCAGGTGCTCGGTCAGCTCACCGACCAGGCGGGGGCGTTCCAGCAGCAGGTCGAGGATGCGGCGGCGGGTCGGTTCGGCGAGTACTTCGAAGGTTGCGGGCACAGGAAGAACATACCACGAGGTTTATATACACCAAAATGGATTCACCTGGTGGTGGTGAGAGGGGCCTCGTGGAACACCCCGGCCGGCAGCAGCACCGCCAGCACCGCGACCCCGAGCGCACCCAGCCAGAACGGCGCCGCCAGCCCGAACCAGCCCGCCAGCAACCCACCCAGCGCCGACCCCGCCAGCATCGCCGCCCCGGTCACCCACCGATAACTGCTGTGCACCCGTCCCAGCAGCTCAGGCGGCGTCAACGACTGCCGCAACGAGGCCCCGACAGTGGAGAACACCAGCAGCTGCGCCCCCACCACCGCCAGCGCCGCCCCAGCCACCACCACCTCCCGGCTCACCGCCAGCGCCAGGTGCGCCACCGCCTCCAGCGCGAGCCCCGCCCGCAGCAGCACCGGCACCCCGAACCACCCGATGAGGCGATCCGCCAGCAACCCACCGAGCACCCCGCCGACCGCCGTCACCACCAGCAGCACACCGAACCCGAGCTCACCCACCCCCAGCCGCTCCCGCGCGATGAGCACCAGCACCGCCGTCATCGCCCCCACGGTCACGTTCTCCGCGGCCACCGCCACCGTCAGCACCCGCAACACCCGGTGCCGCCACAACCACCGCACCCCGGCCACCACCTCGGCCCCCACCGAAGCCCGCCCCGCACGCCGCTCCGCCACACCCGCCGGCAACCGCGCTGACAACACCGCCACCAGCAACAACGCCACGGCATCCAGCACGAACGGCACCCACACCGCCACCGCGAACAACAACGCCCCCACCGGCTTGGCCAGCAGGTCCCGCCCCACCACCGCCGCCCCGAGCAACCGCCCGTTCGCCCGAGTCAACCCGGCAGGGGGCACCAGCACCGGCACCAGCGTGCTCGCCGCGTTCTCAAAGGCCACCGCGGCACAGCCCACGACGAAGAACACCACGTACAACAGCCACAACGACGTCTGACCAGCCAGCAACGCCAGCCCCAGCGCGCCCAGCGCCACCGACCGCACCAGTGCCGCGGCCACCAGCACCCGCCGCCGCGACACCCGGTCCACCAGCGCCCCGCTCGGCAGCGCGAACAGCATCCACGCCAGCTGCTGCGCCACCGCCAGCCCGGCCACCTGCACCGGATCCCTGGTCAGCGACGCCGCCAGCAGCGGACCGGCCACCATGGTCACACCATCGCCGACCGCCGACACCGTGCCGACGGTCCACAACCGGCCAAAACCCCGCCCCAGCGTCCCCATGACCACTGGACGTGCCACCCCCGCAACGGGTTGCGGGGTGCAGCTCACCTGCCGTGGAACGTCGCCTTGCCCGGCCCCTCGGTCAGGAACGACCGCACCCCGCCCCGCAGGTCCTCGGTCTCGAACAACTCCGCCGCGATCCCGGTGACCTCCCGGTTCGCCTCCGCCACCCCACCCCGCTCGTAGTGCGCCAGCACCCGCTTCGTCGCCGCGTGCGCCCTGGTCGGACCACCGGCCAACCGCACAGCCAGTTCCCGCGCCGCCTCGGCGAAACCCGCCTCCGGCAGCACCCGGTTCACCACACCCCACTCCCGCAATGTCTCCGCCGGATACCGGTCCCCGGTGAACACGAACTCCTTCGCCCGCGCCACCCCCGCCCGAGCCGCCAGCCGCTGCGTGCCACCCATCGTCGGGGTCAACCCGATCACGTTCTCCACCAGGCCGAAGGAGGCCCGCTCACTGGCCACCAACAGATCACACGCCAGCGCCACCTCGAACGTCCAGGTCAGGCACAGGCCATGCGCGGCGAACACGGTCGGCAACGGCAGCGCCGCGATCCGCTCCGGCACCTCCAGCATCCGGTCGAACAACACCTTCGCCTGCGCGGCATCCGCCTGCTCGGCGAACAGCGACACATCCACCCCGCCGCTGACCACCTTGCCCGCCGCCCGCACCAGCAACGCCCTCGGCCGCTCCGACTCCAGCTCACCGATCGCGGCCAGCAGCTCCTCCTGCAACGCCGCGGTGTAGAGGTTCAACGGCGGCGCGTCGATGGTCAGCACGGCCAACCCGGACGATTCCCGCTCAAGGCGAAGCAACTGCACCTAAGACTCCTGTCATCCGCACAAGGGCACCCACGACAACAACAACCAGGCTCACCGAGGGGGACCGGCGGCCACCACCGCCCGCAACTCCGCAACCGACCGCCGCCAGGCATCCTGCAACAACCAGGTCACCCCGGCCTCCGCGTACTCCGGCACCAGCGCCGCCGTCGGCTGCACCCCGCTGCCCCACAACGCCAGGTCCGCATCGGCCCGCCCACCCGAGGCAACGAAGTCCGCCTTGATCCGCCCCGCCTGCTCCGGCGTCGGCAACACGAACCCGTCCTCATCCCGGATGATCGGGAACAACCCGTCCACCCGCGCCGCGGACAGGAACGGCGCCTTGCGCGGCCACAGCCCACTGGTCCACATCGGCACCCGAACCGGCGCGAACCCCACGTCCGAGACCTGGAAGTGCGCCCCCTCGTGCCGCACCCGCTCCCCGGCGAAGAACCGCTCCAGCAGCTCCACCCCCTCCCGGAACCGCCCAGCCCGCACCGCGGCCGGCTCCGCCTCGCCAAAACGCTCGTAGTCCCTCGGCACCCCCATGCCCAGCCCCAGCCGCAACCGCCCGCCGGACAACCGCTGCAACGTGCCCGCCTCCGCGGCCAGCTTCCACGGCCGGCGGCGGGGGAGCGGCACGATCATCGGCCCGAACACGATCCGGTTGGTCCGCGCCGCCACCGCACCCAGGGTCACCCACGGATCAGCCACCGGCGGCGCCGCCACCAGGTGGTCCCACAGGAAGAAACCATCCCAGCCCGACTCCTCGGCGGCCACCGCCAACTCGGCCAGCAACGCCGGATCCCCGTACGGGCCGTAACAGGGCACGTAGATCGCGAACCGCATACCCGCAGTCTGGCAAAAAACGGTGTGGGGCGGTCGAAAAGACCGCCCCACACCCGTCACACCAGGTCGACGCGCTCCATCTGCACCGGATACCCGGCACGGGCGAACGTCGCCGCCATCGGCGTGTTCGTCTGATCGGTGGCGGCCACAACGCGGTCCACCCCAGCCGCGGCGTGCACCTGCGTCGCCTCGACCAACAGGTCAAACGCATAACCATGGCCCCGTTGTTCCGGCACCACCCCGACGTACCCGACCACCGGATCCGACGGCGTGTGCCCCGGCACCGTGATCCCGACCAGCTCACCGGCAGGCGTGTACGCCAGCAACCAGGTCTCCGGCCCACTCGGCAGCCACTTGAGGTAGTCCAACTCCTCCTGCGCGGCCGCCTCCAGACCCTCAGCCGCCACCGTGCGCCGCACGTGCGCGTCCAAGCTGTCCTGGTGGATCAACCGGAACGCCGCCAGCACCGACTCCTCATCAGGAGCAGGCCGGAACACCAACCGCCCAGGCCGCGCCGGCACCCCGCACTCCGGCGTCCACCGGTACCGGAACCGCTCCACCAGCACCGAATACCCAGCCGCCTCCGCCGCCGCGATCCGCGCCTCACCAGCAGCCCGGGCCACCGGATCCTGCCGCCAGCCCGGCGGCAACCGCAGCTCGTACTCGGTGCGCAGGGGAGCGGCCCGCAACAACTCCGCCGCCGCCTCGGCATCGGAGAAGTCGAACCAGTCCAGCATCCGCGGCTCACTGTCCTGCGGACCACCCCACCAGGCGGCGCGCGCCACGACCACGTCCTCGCGCAACGCCACCCAGGTCCACTCCGGCCGGTAGTCGCCGGTAGCGGCGATGGTGAGGTAGTCCTGTCCGAACCGGGCCCTGCCCACCACAGCGGGATCAGGCAGCGAAGCGAACAACCGCTCCTCGCCAGGCACGATCGAACGAATGACCAGATCGGTCATGAGAAGAAGTCCCTTCGGAAAGCTCAGCGCTCCCCGCTCAGAACTTCGACGCCCTCACAGCGAAGGGGGAGCACCAGATCGACAACGAACAAGCGATCACGGTCCTCACCTCCCTTTCTCGCCTCGGAGAGCGTGCCCGAACCCTAACAAACCCCGCCGCCAGGGCCGAACCCATTACTCCGGCAAGCCCACCTCGTACGAGCCGTCCGCGCCGCGCACCGTCAGCCGCACCTGCTTCGCCGCCCCGGAAACCACCACCAGACAAGCGAAACTGCTCGACGGCACCACCGGCTGCCCGCTCGGACAGCGCACCGACGCAAGCCCCGCCACCCGGTACTTGTCCACCAGCACCTTCCGCACACCGTCCTCCACCCGCGCCACCTCGAACACCGGCCCCGCCGACGAGCTGACCGGGGGAGCGGCACCCGGACGCGCCGCACCAGCGCACCCGGACAAAGCCGCCACCAACACCCCGCAGACGGCCAGGCCGGACCGCCCGAATCGCATCATGCGACAGAGGATATCGGTCCGGCCCGCACGCACCGCAGCCGGTTCGCTACCGGGAGTCAGCGCCCGCCATCGCCTTGATCGTCTGCGTCATGTGGTCCCGCACCTGCGCCAGCCGATCCTCGACCACCACGGTCACCTCCTCCGGCGTCTTGCCCTCGGCCATCACCCGCACCCCGGTGTCACCAGGACCGTGCTCGAAGGTGTGCCGCACCGTCGTGCCACCGTCGGCAGTGGGGGAGAGCTCGTACCGCCAAGTCGTCCCCGGCCGCGCCACGTCCTCGGCACCGTCCAGCACCACCCAGCTGAACACCCGGCCGGACTCGCACTCGGTCACCACACCGGTCACCTCGCCGACAAAACCGTTCCCGAACTCGTTGCGCCCGGAGAACCGCGCACCGACCCGGGGCCCGGGGGAGTCCGCGTCCAGCCACGCCGCGGCCTTGCACTCCGGGCTGAACTCACCGATCCGGGTCACGTCGGCGACGATCTCCCAGAACTTCTCCGGCGCGACCCCCACGGTCAGCTCAACCTCGGTCCGCGCCCCGGTCACCTGGTCCACCATGACATTCCTCCCTCTGTCGGCCTGCTGTCGGTATACCGACGAACGGCGAGGAAGGAAATCGACCGGACTCAGCGGGGGATCGGCACACCTCTGATGGTGATCCCACCCGAGGGCGCCCGCAGGCCGAAGACCTGGGTGAACGAGACGGTCAGTGACCTGGCCCGGTCCGTGACGGGGCTGGCCAGCTCGATGGTGCCGGTGGCGGGCACCCCGGAGGCGACGCTCTGCGGCCAGTCGCTGTCCTGCGGGTTGGCCTTGTAGGTGGCCCCGGTGTCGTCGGTGGCGGTGAAGTAGCCGAACAGGGGGAGGTTGACCGCGTCGGCGGCGCCGTTGCTGACCTTGGCGTGCAAGGTGACCCGGCCGTCGCTCTGCACGACCTTGGTCACCGCCACGGTGAGCTTGACCCGGGTCTGCTGCCAGTTCCCGGTCACCGACTTGGCGTCACCGGAACTCGCCGCGGCCGCGGTGGAGCCGGTGGACACGGTGGGCGGTTCCTTGGGTTTCTCCGGCTGGCCGAACTGGACGGACAATGGACCGAACCCGATCTTGTGCACGGTGAGGCCCTGGATCAGCAGGGCGACGAGGACGAGCGCGCCGAACGCCGCGAACAGCACCCACCCGTTGGGACCCCTGCGCATGCCTGGAGTGTCCCGCGCACGAAGAGTGAGCTCCAGCACCGGACAGTAACGGCATCCGATCTTGAGCACCGTTACTTAACATAATGTAGATTATCGGTCAGAAACCAAGCTGGCTCGAGAGGGGCTGATCAGCTGGATTTCGGGCTGTCTCGCAGCGCGTCGTCCGTCGCGCTGACAGCCAACGCGGACGGCCCGCAGCGGTCGGTGCACTCGATGCTCGTGTCGACGGACGGTCGACGCGCAGCCAAGCGGTTGGGTGAGTCCAGACGGCGGCTGGCAGAGCTGACAGGCGAGTCGTCGAGTGGCAGACGGCGCTGAGAGCCCCAGATCATCGTCCCGGCCGCATCCCGGCATCCCGGGTCCTTACGTCACTGTGACGCTAGTTAGCCCTGGAGGTGTGCGGATTCAGGCCATCGCTCGATCTGCGCCTGATCATCCGCACATCACCTCCGCTGAGCCCCAGCCCGAGACGCCACCCTCGGCTGCCAAGGTCACCCCCGGCAACAAGGAGTTTCGTCGGAACGGCCGTCCTGGCGAACCTGAGCGACCCGCCAGAGAGCGGCATCCCCCGAGGGCACAGGGCCGCTATCGCTACTGGTCAGACGGGTGTTTCGTGCATAACCGTCATTATGCACGAATCCATAAGAATTACGGGGGAGTAAACAGTCAGGCGGATTTCGTCACGCCAGGGCGTACAGCACCGTCGCCCCCAGGCAGGCCGCCGTGCGCAGGTGGTTCCACGCCGTCCACCGCCGCAGGTACCCGCTCCACAGCTCCTGTCCCGCCGCCGTGGCCGGGTCGCTGGCCTCCAGGGCGTTGTTCATCGGGACGTTCACGATCGCGGTCACCGCGAGCATCCCCCCTACCACCAGCACGGCGGCGATGGTCGGCAGCACGGCGAACTCCCCCACCACCGCGACCGCCGCGGCGGTGATCGGCGCGCCCAGGAAGGCCAGCAGGAACAGGGGGTTGACGATGGTGCGGTTGAGTTGGCGCATGGTGTCGGCGGCTTCGGCCGGTGGGCGTTTGGCGAGGGCGGGCATGACGACCGCCGAGAAGGTGAAGAACAGGCCGGTCAGGACGGCTGTGGTGGTTTCGGCGGCGACGGTCAGCGCGGTCATGGTGTCCTCCCAGTGTTGTGCAGTGCGTCCAGTCTGGATGCCGTTGGGCGGATGATCCATGCTCGTGGCGCGGAATTTTGTGCTCGTGCGTCCAGCTGGCGTGGACGTTGGGCAAGGTCGGGCCGATACTCGGTCAGGTGGCTGTCACCTCTCCCCTGGCCCTGGTCGGCGATCCGCTGGGCGCCGCGCTGCACCACCTGCGGATGGACGGGGCCTGTTACTTCCGGTCCGAGCTGACCGAACCGTGGCGGCTCAGCCTGCCGCCGATGGGCGACTGCCTGTGGTTCCACGTCGTCACCTCCGGGCGGTGCTGGCTGGCAGTGCCCGGCGAGGAACCGCGCCTGCTGCAGCCCGGTGAGCTGGCGCTGGTGCCGCACGGGCAGGGGCATGACCTGTGGAGTGCGCCGGGGCTGCCCGCTCCCCCGGCGATCCAGGACATCCCGCACGAGTTCGTCAGCGAGCGGTACGCGGTGCTGCGGCACGGCGGGGGTGGCGCGCCGGCGAGCTTGGTGTGCGGGGCGGTGCGCTTCGACCATCCGACCGGGTACGGGCTGATGGCGCTGCTCCCCCGGCTCATGGTGGCCGCCGATCCGGCGCTGGAGAGCACGTTGCGGCTGTTCGCGGAGGAGGCGCGGGTGCTGCTGCCCGGTGGCGAGACGGTGATCACGCGGCTGGCGGATGTGCTGGTCATCCAGGGAATCCGGAGCTGGCTGGCCAGTGCGCCCGAGGCGCGGGCCGGGTGGCTGGGGGCGTTGCGGGATCCGCAGGTGGGGCGGGCGGTGGCGCTGGTGCACCGGGAGCCGGCGCGGGCGTGGACGGTGGCGGGGCTGGCTTCGGCGGTGGCGATGTCGCGGTCGGCGTTCGCGGCGCGGTTCACCGAGCTGGTGGGTGAGCCGGTGATGGGGTACGTGACGCGGTGGCGGATGCACGTGGCGGCTGGCCGGTTGCGGGCGGGCGAGGTATCGGTGGCTGAGGTGGCGCGGGAGCTGGGGTACCGGTCGGAGGCGGCGTTCAGCCGGGCGTTCAAGCGGGTCGCCGGGGTCTCCCCCGGTTCGGTGCGGCGGGCGGGGCCGCCGGTGGGGTTGCCGAGCTAACTCTGCCGGTGGTGAAGGTGGCGATATTCGAGTCCTGGTGGTGGGGCTGGGCGGTAGTTTCGGGCTGTGGCGAGGGTGTTGGAGCTGAACTACTTCCCGATCAAGGGCTGTGCCGGGGTGTCGGCGGCGGATGTGTCGGTGACGCCGGCCGGGCTGGCGTTCGACCGGAGTTTCATGGTGGTCAGCCCGGAGGGGGTGTTCCGGTCGCAGCGGCGGGATCCGCGGCTTGCGCTGGTGCGACCGTCGGTGCTGGGCGGCGGTGAGGTGCTGCGGCTGGCGGCCGAGGGGTTCGAGCCGGTGGAGTTCGAGGTGGCCGCGACCGGGCAGGGGCGGCCGGTGGAGATGTTCGGGGATCCGTACCGCGGGATCGACCAGGGTGAGGTGGCCGCGGCGTGGTTGTCGGCGGTGGTGGGTGATCCGTGCCGGTTGGTGCGGGTGCCCGCGGACCATGACCGGGTCACCGATGGGTTGACGCCGGGGACCTCGGGTTTCGCGGACAGCAGTGCGGTGCACCTGTTGTCAGCGGCCTCGTTGGCCGGGTTGAACGAGCGGATGGTGGCGGCGGGGGCGGTGGCGCTGCCGATGGCGCGGTTCCGGCCGAACATCGTGGTCGACGGGTGGGACGGGCCGCACGTGGAGGACGGGTTGCGGCGGCTGCGGGTCGGTGATGTGGAGCTGGGCTACACGAAGCTGGCGATCCGGTGTGCGGTGACCACGGTGGACCAGGAGTCCGGGGTGAAGCGGGGGCCGGAGCCGTTGCGGTCGCTGGCGAAGTACCGGCGGGCGGCGCAGGGCGGGGTGGCTTTCGGGGTGAAGTTCGCGGTGACGCGGGTGGGCAAGGTTTCGGTGGGTGATGAGGTGTCGGTGCTGGAGTGGGGCGTGTCCGAGCTGTAAGCCGTGTCCTCAGCGGAGGTGGCTGACCTGGTCCCAGGCGGGGTCGGGCTGGGTGTCCAGGCTGGCGTTGGGCTGGCGCTGGGTCCAGGTGGTGAGGGTGGCCTGGGTGGCGGCGTCGGTGGAGTCGCAGTAGAGGTGCAGGGTGCGGGCGCCGCGGCCGGTTTCGTGGGCGACGAGCAGGACGGCGTTGTCGAGCAGCCGGAGCAGGTCGTCTTCCTGCTGCTGGAGCTCGGCGAGGTCTTCCCCGGTGGGCAGGTCGCGGGGGTCCAGGGCCGGGTAGGTGAGGGTGATGCCGGCGTGCAGGTCCAGCAGTGGGTGGTCGATCCAGCGCAGGGGGCGCATGGCGACCGCGGTGAGCTGGGCGCCGTCCTGTCCCTCCCCTTCCATGACCACCCAGGTGGGTTCGGGGTGGCGGGCGGCCATGGCGTGCACGGTTTCCGGGAGCGCGTCGGCTGGTAGGGCGTCGGCTGGTTCGGCGGTGGCGGTGTTGACCTCGCCGATCCAGCGTTCCAGGTCGTCTTCGCCGAGTAGCCAGGTCAGGGCGAGGAAGGCGACTTGGAGGGCGGCGCTCTCGGGCATGGTGGCGAAGGTGGGGTGGTGCACGGTGACGTCGACGAGCAGGGACTGTTCGTCGACGGTGAGGGAGAGCCGGGTCTGGTCGAGCTCGACTTCCCAGTCGCCGAAGGTGAGCTGCTGGTTGAGCACGTCGGGGTCTGCTTGGCGGGCGGCGCGGTATTCCCAGGTGGTGTCGGGTGGTGGGGCGGCGCGGAGCCAGCGTTCGGTGAGGGGGCGCAGGGCGGGGTCGCCGTTGGCGGTGACGCAGAGTGAGTGCTGGGCCTGGGTGCCGGGGCCGAGCTCCCACTGGAGGTCTTTGTCGATGGCGTTGACCAGGTGGGCCATCTGTTCGGGCAGGTCGCTGAAGTCGCCGGTGTGGATGGCGTTGGCGAGTTGGGTGGCGCCGTCCTGCTGCCACCAGTGCCAGAAGTCCGCGATGCTCTGCATCTCACCCATCCCGCCGTGCGTTCGTGACGGTTGCGCGGTCAACGTAACCGATGCGGGGTTATTGCGTTGCGCATCGGGGCGCGGCGCGTCAGGGTCGCGCGCATGACGCAGGGTGAGCAGGTCGCGGGGTTCGCGTGGTCGAACATGTTCGTGCGGCCGGAGGAGGATCCGCGGACCTTTGACGGGTACAGCCCTGATGAGCGGGTGGTGCTGGCGGGGTATCTGCGGGATCAGCGGTTGACGCTGGAGCTGAAGTGCTCTGGGTTGGACGCTGAGCAGCTGGCGCGGCGGGCGGTGCCGCCGTCGGGGTTGTCGCTGCTGGGGTTGGTGCGGCATCTGGCGGACATGGAGCGGTTCTGGTTCCGGCGGGTGCTGGCTGGTGAGGAGGTGCCGTGGTTGTACCGGCGGGCGGAGTGCCGGGATGCGGACTTCGAGGAGGCGGTGGCGGATCCGGCGGTGGTGGCGCGGGCCTGGGCGGACTGGCGGGCTGAGGTCGAGTACGCGGAGGGGTTCCTGGCCGGGTGTGGGGACCTGGGTGCGGAGCTGGTGGACGCTGATGGGGAGTCGACCTCGGTGCGGGAGGTGGTGATCCATGTGATCGAGGAGTACGCGCGGCACATGGGGCATGCTGACCTGCTGCGGGAGTTGATCGACGGGCGGTTGGGTCAGTAGGTGGTGAGTGGCTGGTCACCGGCCGTGTCGATCTTTGTCGGTGGTGTGCGGTATTCCTCTGGGTGTGTTGTTGTCAGAGGCCCAGGAGTCGTTCTTCCTCGCGCGTCGGTCGCGGAAGGACTCGCCGCACACGACCGCGGCGTATCGGCGTGATCTGGCGGGGATCGTGGTGTTGCTGGCCGATGCGGCCGGGTGTGCGCCCGCGGAGCTGGAGTTGGCTCAGCTGGGGGCGGGTGCGTTGCGGGCGGCGTTCGGGGAGTTCGCGGAGACCCATGCCAAGACCTCGGTGTCGCGGGCCTGGTCGACCTGGAACCAGTTCATGAACTTCTGCGTGGCCGATGGGTTGGTGGCGGGGAATCCGATGGGGGCGGTGGCGCGGCCGCGGCCTGCGCCGTCGATGCCGAAGCCGTTGCGGGGTGAGGACACGCCGGAGCAGTTGTTGTCGGCGGTGGCTTCGGGTGAGCGGAAGTCGCGGGATCCGTGGCCGGAGCGGGACCTGCTGGTGGTGGGGCTGGGGCTGGTGACCGGGTTGCGGTCGGCGGAGATGCGGGCGTTGCTGGTCAGCAGTGTGGTGGGGCGGCCTGGTGAGCAGCGGTTGCACGTGCGGGGCAAGGGCAGCCGGGAGCGGTCGATTCCGATCAGTGCGCCGATGGAGGCGGTGATCGGGCGGTATCTGGCTTCGTGCCGGGCGCGGTTCCCCGGGTTGCGGCTGGGGCGGGAGTCGGCGCTGGTGCTGGATCTGCGGGGTGAGCCGATCGGGCGGGGTGCGTTGCAGTACCTGGTGAGTTGTTGTTATCGGGCGGCCGGAATTCATGACCGGGTGCCGACGGGGGCGAACCTGCACGCGTTGCGGCACACCTTTGCCACCAGGCTGGCTGAGGATGGGGCGAATGCGGCGGAGATCATGGCGTTGCTGGGGCATGCGAACCTGAATACGAGTCAGAACTACATCGAGGCGACGGGCCGGGAACAGCGGGCGGCGGCGGTGGGCAACCGTACTTACCGGGCGTTGGCGAAGGTGGCGGATCCGGGGTCGGCGGGGGTTGTGGAGGGCTGATCCTGGGCGGGTTTCATCCGGAATTGGGGCCGATTACGGGTGTTGTTCACCGGGTTCCGGAAAAGATGCTTGGGAATGGCGGGTTCGTCACTTATCGTGAACGTGTAACCACAGTTGTGACGCTCCCCCGTTCACCTGGAGGTGGCGCCGTGACCAGCCCAGGGCACGGCTTGACGCAGGGTACGACGTCGGTGGTGTCGTGTCCGGAATGTGGCCGGTCTGTTTCGCATCGGATGGAAACGGAACAGCTCCGGGCTGACCTGACCGTGGTGTGGCTGCTGGTGGATGTGGCTTCGGTGGTGCGGGTGCGCCGTTTCTGTGTGGGGTGCGCGCCGCGCGGCGGGGTGCTGAATGTGGAATGCCACGGGTGTGGCGATGGTCCGTTGGTGTGTGCGCCAGGGCCGGATTTGCCGGAGCCGGTGGTGGCGTGGTTGTGCGCGTCGGGTTGGTTGCTGGACGAGCCGGTGACGTGTGCGCGTTGTGCTTCGCGGTCGGTGCCGGAACAGCGGCAGCCGCGGTAGGCGCCGGAAGTTTTTCCGGGCCGACCGCGGCTGTTTTTCGTTATGGGGCAACAGTTGTCACTGATATGAGGGTGGGGCGGCCGCTGGTGTGGTCGCCCAGTTGTGGTCGGGTGTGGCGCGCAGCCGGAAGTGGAGTTCGCCGCCGGTGCGCACGATGCTCTGCGGCAGCCAGGTGCGGGCCCAGGGGCGGCCGTCGAGGTGGAGTCCGGTGATGTAGGGGCGGGCGGCGCCGGCGCCGGGTGCGGTGATGCGCAGCTCGCCGGCGTTGCCGGGCTTGATGGTGATGGCGGGGAACAGCGGGGTGTGCACGGAGAGGTCGGCGGTGCCGGGGGTGACCGGGTAGAGGCCGAGGGCGGACCAGACGTACCAGGAGGACTGGGCGCCGAGGTCGTCGTTGCCGGGCAGGCCGTCGGGGTTGGGGGCGAAGAGCTCGCTCTGGATGCGGCGGATGACGGCCTGGCTCTTCCAGGGCTGGCCGACGTAGTTGTAGAGCCAGGGGGTGGAGAAGTCGACCTCGTTGCCGGACCACTGGTAGGGCTCGTTGGGGCCGACGTTGATCTTGGTGAAGAACTCGTCCATGAGCGGCTGGGCCTTGGTCTTGCCGCCGAGGGCGGTGATCAGGCCGGCGATGTTGTGCGGGACGAACCAGCGGTACTGGGCGGCGTTGCCCTCCTCGAAGCCGTCCTGGCCGAACTGGCCGGGTGGGGGTGGCACGAAGCCGGGTCCGGGCGGGAACTGGCCTTTGCTGTCCTTGGGGCGCAGGTAGCCGGTGTTCGGGTCGAACAGGTTGCGCCAGTACTCGCCACGTTTGGCGAAGGTGGCCGCGGTGGCGTGCTCGCCGAGGGTGCGGGCGAAGCGGGAGATGGTGAAGTCGTCCACGGCGTACTCGAGGGTCTGGGAGGCGCCCTTGCGGACGTGGCCGACCAGGGCGCGGTCGTTGGGGACGTAGCCGAGCTTCTGGTAGTCCTCGATGCCCTGGCGTTCGATGTAGCCCCACTGGACGGGTTCGGCCCTGGTGGCGCCCTTGATCATGTACTGCAGGGCGGTGCGGGTGTCGAAGTCCTTGGCGCCGTAGGCGTGCAGGTTGACCATGAGCGGGACGCTGTTGTCGCCGTTCATCACGCTGGTGTAGCCGTTGGCCATGGGCCAGCGGGGCAGCCAGCCGCCTTGGACGGCGGCCAGCACGAGGCTCTGGGCCATGTCGGAGGCGCGGTCGGGGTAGAGCCAGCCGTGCAGTGGGGCCAGGCTGCGGTAGGTGTCCCAGTCGGAGAAGTTGGCGTAGTGGGTGCGGCCCTTCTCGACTTGGTGGATCTTGCTGTCGAAGCCGATGTAGCGGCCGTCGACGTCGTTGAAGGTGTTGGGGTGGATCAGGGAGTGGTAGAGGGCGGTGTAGAAGGTGGTGCGGTGGGCCGGGGTGCCGCCGCCGATGCGGATGCGGCTGAGGTGTTCGCGCCACTGGGCGCGGGTGGCGGCGCGGACGGGTTCGGGGTCCCAGCCGGGGATCTCGCTGAGGTTGGCGCGGGCGCCGTCGGCGCTGACGTAGGAGAGGGCGACCTTGGCGCGGAGCGGGCGGTCGCTGGGGTCGAAGGTGAGGTAGGCGCCGGACTTGGGGTGGTTGGCGGTGGCGCTGCCGGGGGTGACGGTGCTGCCGTCCCAGGTGCCGTGGGCGGTGAAGGGGCGGTCGAACTTCAGGGCGAAGTAGACGGTGTACTTGTTGCCGCCCTCGCCGCAGAAGCGGCCGCTGGTGGCGGAGCCGGTGACCTCGTCGGGGCCGTTGACCGAGACGGTGGCCGCGCTGTTGCCGGCCAGGCTGGCGCCGGTTTTGACCAGGACCTGGGGGGTGGCGCCGTCGGGGTAGGTGAAGGTGCCGAGTCCGGCGCGGGTGCTGGCGGTGAGCTCGGCGCGGATGCCGGAGTCCTCCAGGGTGACGCCGTAGTGGGCGACCTCGGCGTTCTCGGTGCGGTGGGAGAACTTCTCGGTGCGGTTCCACGGGGTGGCGCCGAGCGCGCCGGCCACGGGCAGGATGGGGATGTCGCCGAAGGCGTGGCAGCCGACGGAGGCGTGGGTGAGGCTGAAGCCGCGGATGGGGCCCAGGTGGTAGTTGTAGCCGGCGTAGTTGCCGTTGTCCGGGCTCCACTGGATCATGCCGAAGGGGGCGGTGGGTCCGGGGAAGGTGTTGATCTCGCCGACGACCGGGCCGCCCTTGCCGGTGCCGATCATCGGGTCGACGTAGTGGGTGGGGTCGGCGACGAGGGTCTGGTCCGGTTCGGCCGCGGTGCCGGGGACGGCGGTGCTGAGCAGGGTGATCGCGGCGAGTGCGCCGATGACGGCGCGGCGGGTTCGTGGTCTCACACGTCCTCCTCGACCATGTCTGACAACGTTGTCAGGATCGGGTGCGAGATTGAGGATGGCCCTGGGCGGGCCTGAGGGACAAGCTTCGAACGGGTGGTAGCGCCCACCACCCATCGGGAGTCTTCCGCCTGGCCGGGAGGCGATCACAGACTTGCCCGTGCTCATCGAGGGAGAAGGGGCGCCGGTGCCGCCGACCCGCGCCCAGGACCAGCCGACGGCGGTGGTCACGGGCGCTTCCCGGGGCATCGGCGCGGAGATCGCCGCCGCGCTGGGAACCAGTCACCGGCTGGTGCTGGGCGGGCGGGGCTCCCCCGCGCTGACCCGGCTGGCGCGGGAGTTGCCGGATGCGCGGGCGTGGCCGGTGAACCTGGCCGATCCGGCGGCCCTGCACGTCCCGCCGGGGGTGACGCGGCTGGACGCGCTGATCCACAACGCCGGGGTGCTGGCCACCGGGCGGGTCGAGGAGTGCGACGGCGGGCTGTGGCGGCGGACCTTCGAGGTCAACGTCTTCGCCGTGGTCGAGCTGACCCGGTTGCTGCTGCCCGCGCTGCGGGCGGCCGGTGGGCACGTGGTGCTGGTCAACTCCACCGCGGGGTTGCAGGCCAACCCGGCGCGCGGGGCCTATTCGGCGAGCAAGTTCGCGCTGCGGGCCTTCGCCGACTCGTTGCGCGCCGAGGAGCCGCGGTTGCGGGTGACCACGGTGTTCCTGGGCCGGGTGGCCACCGACATGCAGCGGGATGTGTGCGCGGTGGAGGGGCTGCGGTACCAGCCGGAGCGCTACCTCTCCCCCGTCACCGTGGCCGAGACCATCCGCGCGCTGCTGGCCATGCCGGGGCAGGCGTGTGCGACCGAGCTGGTGCTGCGGCCGGGGCTCAGCCAGGGAAGCGGCTGACCCAGCGCTTCTGCCAGGGCGTCTCCACCGCGCGCTTGTGGTAGTGCGCGCGGGCCCAGGCGACTGCTTCGGTGGGCGGGATGCCGGAGAGGATGGCCAGGCAGGCGATCACGGTGCCGGTGCGGCCGACGCCGCCGTTGCAGGCGACCTCCACGGCTTGGCCGGTGTGCGCGGCGGCGTGCAGGGCGCGGATGCGGGTGATGGCCTCGGCCTGGTCGCGGGGCAGGCGGAAGTCCGGCCAGTCCAGCCAGTGGTGTGGCCAGGTGAGGGTGTGCTCGTGGCGGGCGCGGAGCTTGGGGCCGCCCAGGTAGAGGCCGAACTGCGGGGCGGGGCCGCCGGGGGCCGGGTTGCGCAGGCCGCGGCCGCGGATGATCACGCCGTCGGGCAGGGTGGTCGCTGCGGTCAACATGATCGAACCCTAGTCGCGGCGGTAATTGCCTCGACCCGGTTTCGCTCTGGGCGATAACGTGCCGCTCGTGCGCAACCCCGAGGCGTCCAGACGCTAGCCACCGGTCCTCGTTCCGGTGGCGTGCTCCTTCACGGCCACCGGCCGGACCGCTCTCGATGAGTCCTTCCTCGAGCCACTGTGGTTGTGGAGCGTTGCTGTGCCTTTGGTGTTGTACCTGCTTGCCCTTGCCGTGTTCGCGCAGGGGACTTCGGAGTTCATGCTGTCCGGTCTGCTGCCGGACATCGCCGCCGACCTGAACGTCTCGATCCCGGCCGCGGGCGCGCTGACCTCGGCGTTTGCTGCCGGGATGATCGTGGGCGCGCCGTTGACGGCGTTGCTGAGCCTGCGCTGGCCGCGCCGGGCCGCGCTGCTGGCCTTCCTGGGCGTGTTCCTGCTCGCGCATGTGGTGGGCGCGCTGACCAGCAGTTATCCGGTGCTGCTCGGCACCAGGGTGATCGCCGCGCTGGCCAACGCCGGGTTCCTGGCGGTGGCGCTGGCGACCGCGACCGGCCTGGTGGCGGCCAACGCCAAGGGCCGGGCGACCGCGGTGCTGCTGGGCGGGGTGACCCTGGCCTGCGTGGCCGGGGTGCCCGCGGGGGCGGTGCTGGGTCAGGCGTGGGGCTGGCGCGCGGCGTTCTGGGCGGTGGCCCTGGTCTCCGCGCCCGCGCTGGTGGCCATCCTGCGCTCGGTCCCGGCCGGTGGCGGCGGGGTGGTGCCGAGCGTGCGGGGTGAGCTGAGCGCGTTGCGGCGGCCCCGGCTGGGGCTGCTGTTGCTGTTGGGCGCGCTGGTCAACGGGGCCACGTTCTGCACGTTCACCTATCTCGCGCCGCTGGCCACCGAGGTCGCCGGGATCGGGGCGGGGTGGGTGCCGGTGGTGCTGGCGGTGTTCGGGCTGGGTTCCTTCCTCGGGGTCAGCCTCGGCGGCCGGCTGGCGGACTCGCGGCCGAGGGCGCTCGTGGTGGCGGGTGGCCTGGCGCTGGTGTGCGGGTGGGCGGTGTTCGGGCTGGTCGCGGCCGATCCGGTGGGCGCGCTGGTGCTGACGCTGGTGCAGGGCACGCTGTCCTTCGCGGTCGGCTCGACGTTGATCTCCCAGGCGCTTTATGCCGCCACCGGTGCGCCGACGCTGGCCGGGGCGTGCGCGACCGCGGCGTTCAACGTGGGCGCGGCGCTGGGTCCGTGGGCCGGTGGGCTGGCCATCGCGGCCGGGTTGGGCTACCGGTCGCCGCTGTGGGTGAGCGCGGGCCTGGCCGGGCTGGCGGTGCTGGCCGGGGCGGTGTCGCGGCGGTGGTTGTGGCCACGGCCGTAGAGTCGGCGGGTGATGTTGCGAGCCGACTGCGCGAACTGCTTTGGCCTCTGCTGTGTAGTGCCCGCCTACTCAGCCTCGGCCGACTTCGCCATCACCAAGCCCGCGGGCACCCCGTGCCCGAACCTGCTGGCCGACTTCCGCTGCGGCATCCACACCCAGCTCCGCGACCGGGGCTTCGCCGGCTGCACCGTCTACGACTGCTTCGGCGCGGGCCAGCACGTCGCCCAGCACACCTACCGGGGCGAGGACTGGCGCGCGCACCCCGAACACGCCCAGGAGATGTTCGCCGTCTTCCCCGTGGTGCGCGAGCTGCACGAACTGCTCTGGCACCTCACCGAAGCCGAACGCTGGCCGGCCGCAGACCCCCTGCGCCCCGACCTGGCGAGCCTGCGCACCGAACTCACCGAGCTGACCCGGCTGCCCCCAGCCGACCTGCTCACCCTGGACGTGGCCTCCCGCTGGCAGGCCGCCGACCCGCTGCTGAGCCGGGCCAGCGAGCTCATCCGCGCCGACTCCCCCGGCCCGGAACGCCGCGGCGCGGACCTGATCGGCGCGGACCTGCGCCGCAAGCGGCTGCGCGGGGCGAACCTGCGCGGCGCCTACCTGATCGGCGCCAACCTGCGGGAGACCGACCTGACCCTGGCCGACCTCATCGGCGCGGACCTGCGCGGCGCCGAGGTCAGCGGCGCGAACCTGTCCGAGGCGCTGTTCCTGACCCAGTTCCAGGTCAACGCCGCCCGCGGCGACAGCGCGACCCGCCTGCCCCCTGGGCTGGACCGGCCCGCGCACTGGACCAGCGCCGCGCGGGCGAAGCGGCCAGGTCCCCGGCGACGGCGCTGACGGTCGGCCCCAGGGGACTTCGGCACGGGCGACGCGCAGCGAGCCGACGGCTCCGCCACCGCGCCTCGGACGCCTTTCACGAGGTGCGGTGCCTACGGGGTACGCGGCCGGTGGACCTGGACGAGGACGGCGCGGCCGCGCCCACCGAGGTGCTGTTCCTGGACGCCGCGATCGCCCTGGCCGCCTGGGTGCCGCAGGTGAGCGCCAAGTATTGGCGACCCGTCGGGGCGGCCCGGTCACCTTGATCCGCGTGATCCGCTCGTCCGCGATGGTGAAGGCCACCGCGAACGTGACAGCGGTCCCGCACCGGCGATCTCGCGCGTCGGTGCGGGACTGGGTGCCGGGTTAGAGCGGGGTGACGTAGGCGCCGGTGAGGCCGCCGTCGACGAGGAACTGGGACGCGGTGATGAAGCTGGAGTCGTCGCTGGCCAGGAAGGCGACCGCGGCGGCGATCTCGGTGGGCTCGGCGAAGCGGCCCATCGGGATGTGCACCAGGCGGCGGGCGGCGCGTTCGGGGTCCTTGGCGAAGAGCTCCTGCAGCAGGGGCGTGTTCACCGGGCCGGGGCACAGGGCGTTGACGCGGATGCCCTCGCGGGCGAACTGCACGCCCAGTTCGCGGGACATGGCCAGCACGCCGCCCTTGGAGGCGGTGTAGGAGATCTGGCTGGTGGCCGCGCCCATCACCGCGACGAAGGAGGCGGTGTTGATGATCGAGCCCTTGCCGGCGCGCTGCATGTAGGGCAGCACGTGCTTGCAGCACAGGTACACCGAGGTCAGGTTGACCTCCTGGACCTTGCGCCAGGCCTCGATGCCGGTGGTCAGGATCGAGTCGTCCTCCGGCGGGGAGATGCCCGCGTTGTTGAAGGCGACGTCGATGCGCCCGTACTTGTCGAACACCGTGGCGTAGAGGGACTCCACGTCGGTGGCGCTGGTGACGTCGGCCCGCACGAACAGGCCGTTGACCTCGTCGGCGACCTGCTTGCCGGTGGCCTCGTCGATGTCGACGACCACCACCGTGGCGCCCTCCTCGGCGAAGCGGCGGGCGGTGGCCAGGCCGATGCCGCTGGCCGCGCCGGTGATGACCGCGACGCGGTCGGTGAGCCGTCCCATCAGTTCTCCTCAGTGCTGACGAACACGTTCTTGACCTCGGTGAACCCGTCCAGGGCGTCCGGTCCCAGCTCACGGCCGAGCCCGGACTGCTTGAAGCCGCCAAAGGGCGTCCAGTAGCGCACCGAGGAGTGCGAGTTGACCGAGAGGTTGCCCGCCTCGACCCCGCGGGCCACCCGCAGCGCGCGACCGACGTCCCGGGTCCAGATCGAGCCGGAGAGGCCGTACTCGGTGTCGTTGGCCAGCCGCAGTGCGTCGGCCTCGTCGGTGAAGGGCAGCACCGAGACCACCGGTCCGAAGATCTCCTCCCGCCAGGCCCGGTCCCGCTCGTCGCGGGGCAGCAGCACGGTGGCCGGGTAGAAGAACCCGTCGCCGCCGGGGGCCTGGCCTCGGTAGGCCACCGTGGTCTCCTCCACATAGGAGGCGACCCGGTCGCGGTGCGCGGCGGTGATCAGCGGGCCCATCTCGGTGGACTCCGCCGCCGGGTCGCCGACCACGACGCCCTTGACCGCGGGTTCGAGCAGTTCCAGGAACCGGTCGTAGACCTCGCGCTGGACGAGGATGCGGGAGCGGGCGCAGCAGTCCTGGCCCGCGTTGTCGAACACCCCGTACGGCGCGGCGGCCGCGGCCCGTGCCAGGTCGGCGTCGGCGAAGATGATGTTGGCGCTCTTGCCGCCCAGTTCCAGGGTCAGCCGTTTCACCTGGTCCGCGCAGCCGGCCATGATCTGTTTGCCGACCGCGGTGGAGCCGGTGAAGACCACCTTGCGGACGGCGGGGTGGGTGACGAAGCGCTGGCCGACCACCCGGCCGGCGCCGGGCAGCACCTGGAAGACGTCCTCGGGGATCCCGGCCTGGTGCGCCAGCTCGGCGAGGCGCACGGCGGTCAGCGGGGTCAGCTCGGCCGGTTTGAGCACCACGGTGTTCCCGGCGGCCAGCGCGGGGGCGAAGCCCCAGGCGGCGATCGGCATCGGGAAGTTCCACGGCACGATCACCCCGATCACGCCCAGCGGCTCGTGGAAGGTGACGTTGAGGCCGCCGGGCACCGGGATCTGGCGGCCGAAGTGCCGTTCGGGCGCGCCCGCGTAGTAGCGGATCACGTCCCTGGCGTTGCCCGCCTCCCAGCGGGCGTTGCCGATGGTGTGCCCGGCGTTGCGGACCTCCAGCTGGGCCAGGTGCTCCAGGTCGGCATCCACCGCCTCGGCGAAGCGGTGCAGCAGCCGCGCGCGGTCGCCGGGGCTGACCGCGCGCCAGGCCGGGAACGCCGTGGCCGCGCGCTCGATCGCGGCGTCGGTGGCGGCCTCGTCGGCCAGGGCGATGGTGTCGAAGACCGCGCCCGTGGCCGGGTTGATCAACTCGTGGGTGGCGGTCACGCTCTCGCTCCTTCTGCCGCGGCGCTCACCAGCGCGGTGAACAGGGGTGCGCTGGGATGCGCGGGGTCGGCGGTGTCTTCCTCGGGATGCCACTGCACCCCGAGGGTGAACGGGTGGCTGGGCTGGCGGATGGCCTCGATGGTGCCGTCGGTGGCGTGCCCGACGGCTTCCAGGCCGGGGGCCAGCTGGTCGATGCCCTGGTGGTGGTAGCAGGAGACCTCGATCTTCTCCCCCAGCAGCGTCGCGGGCGGGCAGCCCGGTTCCAGCCGGACCGTGGTGCGCCCGTACTGCCCCGGCGCGGGCTGGTGGTCGCGGTGGCCGAGCACCTCGGGCAGGTGCTGGTGCAGTGTGCCGCCCAGGCCGATGTTGAGCAGCTGCGCGCCCCGGCAGATGGCCAGCAGCGGGGTCCGCCGCTCCAGCGCGCGGTGCAGCAGGGCCAGCTCGGTGGTGTCGCGATCCGGCCGGATGCCGGTGGTGTGCTCGTGCGGTGCGGCCTGGTAGCGGGCCGGGTCGATGTCGGCGCCCCCGGCCAGGACCAGCGCGTCCAGCCGGGGCAGCGCGCGGGCGGCCTCGGCGCCCGGCGGCAGCAGCACCGGGATGCCGCCCGCGGTGATGACCGCGTCGACGTAGGTGCGCGGCAGCAGCGCGGCCGGGCGCTGCCACACGCCCCAGGCGGCGGTCTCGCTGTAGCAGCTGATCCCGATGACGGGCGCGTCAGAGGCGTTCGAAGCCACGGAAGAGCTCCCAGTCGGTGACGGCGGCCTGGTAGGCGCCGATCTCGATGCGCGCGGCGTTGAGGTAGTGCGCCACCACGTCCTCGCCGAAGGCCGTGCGGGCCAGCTCGCTGGCGGCGAATGCCTCGACCGCCTCGGGCATGGTGGCTGGCACGTGCTCGGCGTCGCTGGCGTAGGCGTTGCCGGTGAGCGCCTCGCCCAGCGGCAGTGCGCGGTCGATGCCGTCCAGGCCGGCCGCGATCAGCGCGGCGGTGGCCAGGTAGGGGTTGACGTCGCCGCCGGGCACCCGGTTCTCCACCCGCAGGCTGGCCCCGCCGTGGCCGACCAGCCGCAGCGCGCAGGTGCGGTTGTCCGGGCCCCAGGCCACCGCGGTGGGGGCGAAGCTGCCGGGCACGAACCGCTTGTAGGAGTTGATGTTCGGCGCGAGCAGCAGGGTCAGCGCGCGCAGGTGGGCCAGCTGCCCGGCCAGGAAGTGCTCGGCCAGCGCGGACATGCCGTGGCGGCGGTCCCCGGCGAAGACCAGCTCGCCGTCGGCGCCGCGCAGGCTGATGTGGATGTGGCAGGAGTTGCCCTCGCGCTGGTTGTACTTGGCCATGAAGGTCAGGCTCTTGCCCTCCTGGGCGGCGATCTCCTTCGCGGCGGTCTTGTAGATGCTGTGGTTGTCGCAGGTGGCCAGCGCCTCGGCGTAGCGGAAGGCGATCTCGTGCTGGCCGGGGTTGCACTCGCCCTTGGCCGACTCCACCCGCAGCCCGGCGGCGGTCATCTCGTTGCGGATGCGGCGCAGCAGCGGCTCGATCCGGGAGGTGCCCAGCAGCGAGTAGTCCACGTTGTACTGGTTGCTGGGGGTCATGTTCCGGTAGCCGTTGGTCCAGGCCTGCTCGTAGCTGTCGTCGAAGACGATGAACTCCAGTTCGGTGCCGACCTGGGCGGTGAGGCCGCGTTCGGTGAGCCGGTCGAGCTGGCGGCGCAGGACCTGCCGGGGCGAGGCGGCCACCGGGCTGCCGTCGGCCCAGGTGACGTCGGCCAGCACCAGCGCGGTGGCCGGGTGCCAGGTGGCCATGCGCAGGGTGTCCAGGTCTGGCCGCAGGGTGAAGTCGCCGTAGCCGCGTTCCCAGGAGGACATCTGGTAGCCGCCGACGGTGTTCATCTCCACGTCGACCGCGAGCAGGTAGTTGCAGGCCTCCGCGGAGTGCTCGACGACGTCGTCGAGGAAGTGCCGGGCGGCGATCCGCTTGCCCTGCAACCGGCCCTGCATGTCGGTCATGGCCAGCAGCACGGTGTCCACCGCGCCGGTGTCGACCAGCTCGTGCAGGCGGGCGAGCGAGAGCGGGGCCGTGGTTCCCGGCTGCGACACATCCGCCTCCAAATGGTCTGCGATTGGACCTTTGCAGGATGGTGGGTGACCGGCGCCACTGTCAAGCGCGCAGGTCAGCTCAGGAATCCGCGCAGCAGCGCCGCGGTCCCTTCCAGGTGTTCGGCCATCGCCGCGCGCGCTGCCTCGACGTCCCCGGCCAGCACCGCGGCCACGATCCGCTCGTGCTGCTCGTGCGAGTGCTCGACGTTGTGCCCCAGCAACGGGATCGCGTCCAGCAGCTCGTTGATCCGCATCCGGTTGTCAGCCACCGCCGAAGCCAGCGAGGCCGAGCCGGTGATCTGCGCGATCGCCAGGTGGAACCGGGAGTCCAGCTGCCGGTAGGTCTCCGGGGTGGCGGCGCGGACCTGCTCGTGCACCGCGCGCAGCAGCGCCCGCTCCGGCTCCGGCAGCTCCCGGCCCGCCGCCGCCTGCGCCGCGCCGGTCTCCAGCACCTCCCGGAAGATCAGCGTGTCCTCCAGGCCGACCTGGCCCATGCCGACCACCAGCTTGCGCAGCCGGGCCCGCCCGCGCGGGGCCTGCTCGGCCCGGCTGACCACGAACGTGCCGCCGAAGCGCCCGCGCCGGGACTCCACGTACCCGGACTGCTGCAGCGCCCGGATCGCCTCCCGCAGCGTCATCCGGCTGACCCCCAGCCGCACCGCCAGGTCCCGCTCGGCGGGCAGCCGCTCACCGGGACCGACCACGCCGAGCTTGATCGCCTGCAGGATCCGCTCCACCGCCTCCTCGAAGGCGTTGCCGCTGCGGACCGGACGGAAGACCGCCCGGTCCGCCAGGGTGGCCGGTGAGTCCTGCTCGGTGCTCATGAGAGCCACGATCTCACGGGTCCGCCAGCTCGGCCGTGGCGCGCCGCACCGCCTCGAACTCCTCCTCGGGCGCCTGCGCGACCAGGTGGTGGCGGCTGTAGAACCAGAAGTAGGCCAGCGCCAGCAGGAAGATCCCGGCCATGATCCCGGCGGCCAGGATGTCCACCAGGAAGGTGGCCACCACCGCGGCCGCGGCCAGCACCAGCGCGATGCCCGTGGTGACCACCCCGCCCGGCGTGCGGTAGGGGCGCGGCAGGTTCGGCTCGCGGACCCGCAGCACGATGTGGGAGACCATCATCAGCACGTAGGACACCGCGGCGCCGAAGACCGCGATGTTGATCAGCTTGGCCCCGTTCTGGGTGACCGCCGCCAGGATGAACCCGATCGCGCCGGGAACCAGCAGCGCCAGGATCGGCGTCTTGCGCTTGCCGGTCACCGACAGCTTCCTGGGCAGGTACCCGGCCCTGGAGAGGGCGAACAGCTGCCGGGAGTAGCCGTAGATGATGGAGAAGAAGCTGGCCACCAGCCCGGCCAGGCCGATGTAGTTGACGACGTCGGCGATCACCGCGTTGCCGCCGTAGACCGCGCGCAACGCCGCGGGCAGCGGGTTGTCCGAGGACTTCAGCGCGTTGCTGCCCGCCCCACCCGGCGCGGCGATCAGGATCAGCGCGGCGAAGACCAGCAGCACCAGCATCGCGGCCACGATGCCCTTGGGCATGTCCTTGCGCGGGTCCCGCGCCTCCTCCGCGGCCAGCGGCACGCCCTCGATGGCCAGGAAGAACCAGATGCCGTAGACGAAGGCGGCCAGGATGCCGGCGTAGCCGAAGGGCAGGAACGAGCTGGCCCCCACCGCGTCGGTGGGCGGGATGTCGGTCAGCCGGGACAGGTCGATCATCGGGATCATCGCCACCACGAAGACCACCAGGCCGACCACGGCGATCGCGGTGATGACGAACATCAGCCGCAGCGCCTCGCCAACGCCGTAGAGGTGCACGCCGACGAAGATGGCGTAACAGACCAGGTAGACCGGCCAGCCGTTGGTCAGCCCGAACAGCCCCAGCGCCTCGACGTAGCCGCCGATGAACACCGAGATCGCCGCCGGGGCGATGGTGTACTCGATCAGGATCGCGGTGCCGGTGGCGAACCCGCCCAGCGGCCCCAGCGCGCGCCGGGCGAAGCCGTAGCCCGCCCCGGCCACCGGCATCGCCGAGGCCATCTCGGCCAGGCCGAAGACCATGCAGGTGTACATCACCGCCATCAGGATGGTGGCGATCAGCAACCCGCCGAACCCGCCCTGGGCCAGGCCGTTGTTCCAGCCGGAGAAGTCGCCGGAGATCACGTAGGAGACGCCGAGCCCGGCCAGCAGCACCCAGCCCGCGGCACCCTTCTTGAGCTGGCGTTGCTCCAGGTAGCCCGCCTCGACCGGGGTGTAGTCCACTCCCCTGCCCTGGGGTTGTTCTGTGCTCACGCGCGCCTCCACCTGGGGTCCGGACAGCGGCTGATTGGTCAACGGTCAGACCATTGACCATAGTTGTGAGCGAGGTTACAAACGCTGTCAAGCCCTCAGTGGGCCAGTTGCAGCAGCCGGCCCAGCCCTGGGTCGGTCAGGGCGGCCTTGGCCCGCCCCCATTTGCCCGCGGCCTCGCCCCAGTAGTCGAAGGTGCTGCCCGGCTTGCTGAGCAGGCCGTGGTGGATGCAGAACCACAGTGTCCAGGTGAAGTCCGACATCGCCTGGAACAGCCGCACCCGCGCGGTCAGCCGCGGCGAGTGCTCGCCGAAGTAGGCATCGGCCAGCAGCGCCACCCGCTCGGGGTCGAACTGGCCCTCCGCGCAGATGTTGCCCAGCTCGAAGCCGGGGTCGCCGGTTCCGCTGAGCTGGTAGTCCACGATCCGGATGCCGCCGGGCTCGGCGATGAAGTTCTCCGCCAGCAGGTCGTTGTGGCAGGGTCTCGCCGGCAGCGGGTCCGCGCCCAGCACCGCCGCCAGCTTGCGCGCCAGGCCCAGGTGGTCCAGGTAGTCCTCGAACAGGGTCAGCTCGTGGCGGCGGCAGATCTCCAGCAGCTGCCGCTGCTTGGCGAAGATGTCGAACTCGTTGACGAAGGGCCGCGGCGCGGCGTGCAGCCGCCGGCAGGCCGCGGCCAGCAGCGGGATGCGCCCGGGTTCGCGGGTGTCGTCGAAGTTGAGCGTGCGGCCGGGCAGGTACTCCAGCACCAGCGCGGGCAGCTCGGGCAGGATGTGCAGCACCCCCGGCCCGGCCCCGGACTCCGCGGCCACCACGGTGTTGGCGATCTCCTGCTCCAGCGGCACCCCGAGACCGGCCTGCGCGACCGCGGGGTCGAGCACCCGCAGCACCTGGTCCACCCCGTCGACCCGCAGGTGGGCGACCTGGTGGCTGAGCCCGCCGGTCATCGGCAGCAGCTCCACCCGCCGTCCCGTCCACGCCGGGACCTGACTGATCGCGTCCTGCACGGTCGCCGACATAGTCGCCGAGTGTGTTGGCGCGCACACTTGTCCGTCAAGACACGCGGCCGCCTGGTTCCCCCGACCGGCCCACCTGCGCTACCAAGGACCGGTGTCCGTGGACCGAATGCTCCCAGACCGCGCCCGCATCGTCGTGATCGGCGGTGGCGTCGGCGGAACCAGCATCGCCTACCACCTCGCCAAGCTCGGCGAACGAGACGTCCTGCTGCTCGACCGGAACGAGCTGACCAGCGGCTCGACCTTCCACTCGGCGGGCCTGGTCGGCCAGCTGCGCGCCGATGTGACGCTGACCAGGATGAACATCTACTCCGCCCAGCTCTACGCCGAGCTGGAGGCCGGGGACAACCCGGTCGGCTTCGTGCCCTGCGGCGGCATCCGGCTGGCCTGCACGCCTGAGCGGATGCAGGAGGCACGGCGGCAGATAGGCTGGTCCCGCACCGTCGACCTGCCGTTGCAGGAGATCAGCCCGGCCGAGGCCAAAGAACTGTTCCCGCTGCTGGACACCACCGGGGTGCTCGGCGGCACCTACCTGGCCACCGACGGCTACGTCGACCCGGCCCAGCTCACCTACTCCCTGGCCGCCGGGGCGCGCGCGGGCGGGGTGCGCATCCACCCGCACACCAGGGTGCTGGGCATCGACGTGCGCGAGGGCCGGGTCCGCGGTGTGCGCACCGACCGCGGCGACATCGAGGCCGAGATCGTGGTCAACTGCGGCGGCATGTTCGCCGCCGAGATCGGCCGCCTGGCCGGGGTGCGGGTGCCGATCGTGCCGATGTCGCACCAGTACCTGATCACCGAGCCGGTCCGCCCGCGCGACGGCAGCCACCTGCCGACCCTGCGCGACCCGGACAACCTGGTCTACTTCCGCGAGGAGGTCGACGGGCTGCTCATGGGCGGCTACGAGCGCGACTCCGCGCCGTGGGCGCAGACCGGGGCGAACTTCGAGGCGGTGCCGCCGGACTTCAACGGCAAGCTGCTGCCCGAGGACTGGGACCGCTTCACCGAGATCGCCGAGGCCGCCCAGCAGCGGGTGCCCACCATGGCCACCGCTGGCATCCGCAAGATGATCAACGGCCCGGAGGCCTTCACCCCGGACAACGAGTTCTGCCTCGGTGAGACCGAGGTCGGCGGGTTCTTCGTGGCCGCGGGGTTCTGCGCGCACGGCATCGCCGGGGCCGGCGGCATCGGCAAGGTGATGGCCGAGTGGATCGTGGCCGGGGAACCGGAGTTCGACCTCTCGCACATGGACATCCGCCGCTTCGGCCGCCAGTACCGCTCCCCGTCCTACACCCGCAAGCGCACGGTGGAGAACTACGAGACCTACTACGACATCCCGTTCCCGCACCGGGAACGCGGCGCGGGCCGCCCGCTGCGGGTCTCCTCGGCCTACTCCTGGCACCGCAAGCACGGCGCCAGCTTCGGTGAGAAGTCCGGTTGGGAGCGGGTCAACCACTACGAGAGCAACGCCGCCGCCGGCCAGGAGTCCTGGCGACCGCAGGGCTGGGCCGGCCGGAACTGGTCCCCGGCCATCGGCGCCGAACACCTGGGCACCCGCGAGCGGGCCGGGCTGTTCGACGAGTCCTCCTTCGCCAAGATCGAGGTCACCGGCCCCGGCGCGGCCAGGCTGCTGGACTGGGTGTGCGCCAACGAGGTCGCGGGCCCGGTCGGCGCGGTCACCTACACCCAGGCGCTCAACGCCCGCGGTGGCATCGAGTGCGACTTCACCGTCACCCGCTGGGCCGAGCAGGAGTTCCAGGTCGTCACCGGCACCGCCTTCGGCTCCCACGACGCCGCCTGGCTGCGCCGCCACGCCCCTGCCGACGGCTCGGTCCGCATCGCCGACGTCACCGGCGCCTACTCCTGCTTCGCCCTGTGGGGACCGAGTTCCCGGGACATCCTGGCCGGGCTCACCCCCGCGGCCTTGGACAACGAGTCCTTCCCCTACCTCACCGCGCAGGAGACCACCGTCGGCGACGTGCCGGTGCGCGCGCTGCGGGTGACCTTCGCCGGGGAGCTGGGCTGGGAGCTGTACTGCTCCAGCGAGTACGGCGCCGCGCTGTGGCGCACGCTGTGGGAGGCGGGCCAGGAACACGGTGTCATCGCCGGCGGTTACCGCGCCATCGACAGCCTCCGCCTGGAGAAGGGCTACCGGCTGTGGGGCTCGGACCTCACCCCGGAACGCACCCCGTACGAGGCGGGCTTGGGCTTCTGCGTCAAACCCGACAAGCCCGGCGGTTTCCACGGCCGCGAGGCCCTGCTGCGCCGCAAGGAGGCCGGGTTCACCCACCGCCTGCGCTGCCTCACCCTGGACGACTCGACCGTCTGGCCGCTGGGTAGCGAGGCGGTCCGGGTCGACGGCGAGGTGCTGGGCCGGGTGACCACCGGTGGGTTCGGCTACACCGTGGGCCGCGCCATCGCCTTCGTCTACCTGCCGGTGGACCGGGTCAAGATCGGCACCGAGGTCGAGGTGGAGATCTTCGGCCGCTGGGTGCCCGGCGTGGTCGAACGCGACCCGCTGTTCGACCCCAAGGGCACCCGCGTCCGTGCCTGACCGCGACCGGTGTTCGGGAACAGCGCCTGTTCCCGAACACCGGTCCCTGGTCAGCGCACTTGCGCGCCCACGAAGTCCAGCACCAGCTCGACCACCCGCTCCGGCTCGTCCAGGGTCAGCGCGTGCCCAGCCTCGGGCAGCACCTCGACCCGGGTGATGCCCGGCAACCCGGCCAGCCGCTCCAGCAGCGAGTCCAGGTCGTTGAGCCTGCTCTTGCCGCCGAGCACCACCAGGCTCGGCCTGCTCAACGCGGCCAGCTGCGCCTCGGTGTAGAGCTGAGGCAGGGGCAGCACCTGCCGGAAGCCGACCAGCTTCGGCAACAGCCTGCGGAGGACCTCCGACCGCAGCGTCCCGTTGACCAGCCACCGCGACCCCCACTCCCGCACCCGCCGCGGGGTGAACAGGAACAACAAGCAGGCCAGGTTCCACCGGATGAACCGCCAGCCGATCTTCTCGAACCCCGGCGGCTCCAGCAGCGCCACCGAGGCCACCCGATCCGGCGCGCGCAGGGCCGTGCGCACCGACACCCACGCCCCGTAGGACATCCCGACCAGGTGCGCTCGCTCGACCCCGAGCCCGTCGAGCACCTCCACCAGCCACGCGGCCAGATCCTCGCCGTCGAGCACCGGTCGCTTGGGCAGGTGGTGCCCGGGTTCGGCGATGGTCTCCGGGGAGAAGATGGTGTGCGCCGCGCTCAGCCGCCCGATGATGTTGTTGTAGGTCAGCGGCAGGCCGCCGGAGGGCGCCACCAGCACGATCGGGATGCCGTCGCCGGTGCCGTTGCGCTGCACCCTGGTGGTGCCGAAGGAGGTGCGCACCTCGGCGAATTCCGTGGCTGACGGCCAGACCTCGGCCATCAGCTCGTCGTAGGTCCGGATGAAGTCCTCGCGCGCCCGCTCGTTCCGGAAACCAGCTCGCTTCGTCATGCCCAGTCGATCGTCCACCACAGCAACCCCCATCACTGTCGGTTATGATACGAACGTATCACGTTGATGGGTGTCGTAGGGTGTGCGCCGTGCCAAAACTGGTTGATCATGAGCAGCGTCGCGCCGAGATCGCCGAGGCGTTGCTGCGCATCGCCGGCACCCGCGGCCTGCACGCCGCCAGCATGCGCGAGGTCGCCACCGAAGCCGGCGTCTCCTTGCGCCTGGTGCAGTACTACTTCCACACCAAGGAAGAGCTGCTGCTCAACGGGCTGACCCGCCTGGTTGACAAGCTCAACGAGCGCATGCTCGACCGCATCCGCAAGGCCGGCCTGCCGCCAACGCCACGCAGCATCCTGTACGCGGCGCTGATCGCCCTGCTGCCCACGGATGAGGAAAGCCACCGTGTCCAGCTCACCCTGGTCGCCTACCAAGCCCTGATGATCTCCGACCCGGCATTCGCCAGCCGCAACTTCGGCACCACCCCGGACAAGCTCGAGCAGTACCTGGCCGGCCAGATCCGCCTGGCCCAGGAGGCAGGCGAGATCGACGCCGACCGGGATCCGGCGATCACCGCCACCATCCTGGTGGCGCTCACAGGCGGCCTGGTCTCCAGCGTCGTCGGCGGGCAACGCGACGGCGCGGCGGCCGAACGCGTCCTCCGCGACCACCTGGATCGCCTGTTCGCCGGGCAGCCCGAACCGTCGGCGTGATGCTCAGGCGCCATTCGTCATCGGCAGTCACTCCTTTCGTGCTCGCACTCCGAACACCGTCGGCGTCGGCGCTCCACCCTCGCCGAAGCGCTCCAGCACCAGGCCGGCGGCCAGGAAGTCGTGGAGTAGCTGCGGCAGTGGGCGGTGGGTGGCGCCGACCTTGTCGCGCAACCCCTGTGCGGTCCACGACGCGGTCGTCCAGTGGGTGTCCCGGTAACCGGGCTTGATCACTATGGCCGCCGGGGCGGACCGGTCGGCAAAACCGCCGCAGAAACACGGGTGCACCCCGAGGTGGACGAACACGCCGCCAGGGCGCAGAACTCGGGCCACTTCGCGGAGCACCGCCGGATAGCCGGGCATGTCGGTATGGGTGAGCACCGTCATGACGGCCGCCAGTGAACTGTCGGCGATGGGCAGGCATTCGGCGTCGGCCTGAGCCACGGGCAGTTTCGCCGACGCATGACGGAGCATACCGCAGGAAATGTCGAGTCCAAACGGATCCCAGCCCAGTGCACGGAGCCGATCGGCATGCGCGCCGGTTCCGCAGCCTATTTCCAGGCACGGTCCGCCGCCTGCGCCGAGCAGGTCGACCAGCAGCGCGGTCAGCTCCAGCGGATCGGAATCCCGTTGTGCAGCAAGGAATTCGTGCTCGTACCAGTCGGCGATGTCGTCGTAGTGGGCGCGCATACATACACCAAACCCGAAGCGATGGTCCATATGCGACCGATTCTTCGCTGGGCGAACACTGAAATGACACGATCGAGTCAGAAAAGCCTAAGGGCCGGTGATCAATTCGAATTCGCCATTTAGACCGTGTATGACTGATCTCAGGCCGACGCGGTTGGCTGGACGGACCGGCAACGTGACGTCCAGTGCAGCCAGGGTGGTGCGAAGCGGTTCCGGATCCGGGGACATCGCGTGCAGCTCCACCAGCGGCGCCACCGGAAGGTTCCCGGCAGGGTGTGCCGTGTCACCCCAGTCGATCAGGAACGGGACGACTCCAGTGCCTGGCGGGGTGAGCCGCCAGCTCAGCCGTCGTCCGTCGGTGGCGACACGTCCCATTGCCTGCGGTGTGCCCGGATCGACACCGCGGGCGCGGGCGGCGGCCACGCTCGCGTCGATGTCCGTGGCGCGGGCGGCCCAGGTCATCAGGCTGGGTCCGGTCAGCGTGCCGAGTCCGAACACGGTCGGCTCGACTACGCGGTCCGGATCCGGTCCGATGATCTCCAAGTAGGCCTGCTCACCCACGCCGAGCAAGTAGTTCGCCGTCCCCCACGCTTCATGGCGTCCGCCTGGTACCGGGCGGACGCCGGAAAGGAGGTGCACCAAGTCGACGGTGCCGGCCAGGTCCGGCGTCGCCAGCACGAGGTGGTCGAGCATTGAGTCCCCCGTTCCCTTGACATCCCGGCACCGTCATACCAGATTGATGCTGACTGATTGATCAGTCACAGCTCCTGGAGGTGGCGGTGCGTCAGGTCCGGGATGGGCTCGGGCCCCTCGCGGAACAACGGGCATTCGTTCGGCTCGCTCGGGTGTTCACTGCGGCGGGGGTCCACCCGCTGACGCGCGTCAGCGGGGCGAGCGGCCCTCGCGGCGTGGCCAGCCGTTGGCGTGCGACGGCACGGTGAGTGACGGTGCACTGGGTGGTGTTGCCGGGGTTAATGCCTGCTGGAGCGAGTCAGGAGGCGGTCTCATCACCTACTGGAGTGCACGAGGTGTCGCTGTGCGCGTTCGGTGTGCGATAGCCGCGCGGCCCGGTGGCACCGCTCGCCGCTTGCGACGGAATGGCGGGGCGGCTCGACGAGCGCGGGTATGGGCCGGAGGTGCAGGGTCGGCGGGCGCGGGGTTGATCGAGGGACTCCGGCGTTCTGAGCCGTGGTGCTGATCGGGATCGAGGGCGCGTTGGTTGAGGTGTACCGGGACGTCGCGGTGGAGTGGATGTCGGCGGGCCGGAGCTTGCCGAGGGGACCTCGACCCGGTGCGGATGGGGTCGTTGGGGCGGTGCGGTGGATGCGCTACCGGAGGCCCGGGAGCTTGAGCTGGCGCGGCCGGGGTTGGAAGGTCAGCCTCCGGGGCCAGGGGATGGACGTTGGAGTCGGGGGCGGTGAGCTGGTTGGGCACCGCGGCCGGTGAGCTGATGACTGGCGGTGGCGAGTTGGGCGCTGGCCGGAAGGTGGGCACTGACGGGGACGTGGGCGCTGACGTCGGTGAACCGACCGCTGGCGTTGGGAAGTTGGGAGTTGGTGTCGGGGAGGGGGCGGCGAAGCGTGCCGACCCGGGGGTCGGGACCGCTGAGGCGGGGGCCGGGGACTGGGGGCGGGCGGTGGTGGTCGGTGCGCGAGGCTCGGCGACTGGTGCGCGAGTCTTGGTGGTCAGGGACGCGGTCTCGGGAGCCGGGGACGTGGGCTCCGGGGTTGAGCAGGGGGTGGCTTGGTGCGGATGACCGGTGGGCAGGCTGTGGTGCGGGCGTTGGTCGCGCATGGGGTGGACACCGTGTTCGGGATACCGGGCACGCACAACCTGGAGATCTACCGGCATCTGGCTGAGGCTGGGGTTCGGCATGTGAGTGCCCGGCATGAGCAGGGGGCTGCCTACGCGGCGGATGGGTACGCACGGGTCAGTGGGCAGCCTGGGGTGTGTGTGGTGACCTCGGGGCCTGCGACGTTGAACGCGGCGGCGGCGGTGGGGCAGGCGTACTCGGACTCGGTGCCGGTGTTGTTGATCTCTCCGGGGTTGCCGTTGCGGCATCCGGGGCGGGGGAACGGGTTCCTGCACGAGATGAAGGACCAGTCGGCGGCGATGGGGGCGATCGCGGCGTACAGCGTGCGGGTCACCTCGGTGGCGGAGATTCCGGCGGTGGTGGCTGAGGCGTTCGCGTTCTTCCGGGCGGGGCGGCCTCGGCCGGTGCACCTGGAGGTGCCGGTGGATGTGCTTGCCGAGGTCGGTGAAGCCGAGGTGGGGGTGCCGGTGGTGGTGCCTCGGGTGCGGGCGGAGCCTGCGGCGTTGGCACGGCTGGTTGAGGTGTTGGGGGTGGCGCGGCGGCCTGGGGTGCTGGTGGGTGGGGGTGCCAAGGGGGCGGCGGGGCTGGTTCGGGAGCTGGCGGAGCGGGTGGGGGCGCCGGTGGTCAGCACGGCCAATGGGAAGGGGGTGTTGGGCGAGGGGCATCCGTTGAGCTTGGGGGCTGGGGTGCATCTGCCTGGGGTGGCGGAGTTCGTGCGGGACTGCGATGTGCTGCTGGTGCTGGGCAGTGAGCTGGCGCCGAGTGACTTCTGGGTGGAGCCGTTGGCGCAGCCGGGGTGTCTGGTGCGGGTGGATGTGGATCCGGGGCAGTTGCGGGTCAACGCCACACCCGAGGTGGAGGTGGTGGGGGATGTCGGTGCGGTGCTGGTGGAGCTGCTCCCCCGGCTGGCTGACCGACCTGGTGACGGGGTGGCGCGGGCGGCTTGGTGGCGGGGGAGGTTGCGGGCGCAGGGGCGGGCCGAGGGGGCTCGGTGGTTGTGGTTGCTGGAGGTGCTGGGCGAGTTCCTCGGGGACGGGGTGCTGGGCGCGGACAGTGCGATGGCCTGCTACTACGGGGCGCTGACCAACCTGCCGATCCAGCGGCCGGGTGGGTTTCTGTATCCGACCGGGTTCGGGACCTTGGGGTACGGGTTGCCTGCGGCGATCGGGGCGGCGGTGGCCAGTCCGGGGGTGCGGACGGCGGCCTTGCTCGGGGACGGTGGGGTGATGTTCACCGTGGCGGAGTTGGCCACGGCGGCGCAGCTGGGGTTGGCGTTGCCGGTGCTGGTGGTGGACAACGCCGGGTACGGGGAGATCAAGGCGGAGATGGTGGCTCGGGCGGATCCGGTGCACGCGGTGGATCTGCCTTCGCCGGACTTCGCGGCGCTGGGGCGGGCGTTGGGGTGTCATGGGGTTCGGGTGACGGGGGCGGCGGAGTTGCGGGTGGAGCTGGCCCGGGCGTTCGAGGCGGATCGGCCGACGGTGTTGCACCTGCCGGAGGAGCCCCTGCCAGAAGAACCGAAGTCAGCGCAGGGGTAGGCGGCAGACCTCGGTGAGGCTGGTTTCGCTGGCGCGCTCGAAGGTCAGGGTGGCCTCGGTGGCGGTGAGGTCGAGGGTCGCGAGCAGGTTGCCGAAGTGCGGGCCGGTGGTCTTGGTCCAGTGGGTGGGCTGGGGCGGGACACCGGAGAGGCGCGCCCAGGCGTGCGAGAGCGCGGTCAGGGGGCGCCACCAGGCGAGACGGAGGGCCGGTTTGAACAGGTCCGGTTCGGCGTTGCGCAGGGGGGAGCAGGTCAGCTGGTACACCGGGGCCTGCTCGGTGGTGCGGGCGATGTAACTGTGGTGGACGTCGCCGGAGAGCACCGCGACCGTGCCGTCGGTCTTGGCCGCGGTCCGGTGCAGCAGCTGGGAGAGCTGGTCGAAGGACTCGCGGAAGCTGGCCCAGTGGTCGAAGTCGCCTGCCTGGCGGATGCGTTCGGCCAGGCGGCCGCGCCAGCCGGGGCGGTGCGCGGCGTGCTCGTTGCGGGCCTGCATGTGGTGGATCACCGGTGGCAGCAGCCAGGGCAGGGAGCTGCCGACGAGCAGGTGGCGGTACTCGCTGCCCGCGCCGTCGAGCTGGGCGGTGAGCCAGGCGAACTCCTCGTCGTCGAGCATCCTGCGGCGGCCGCCGGCGAGGATGCGGCCCGCGCGGCTGTCCACCATGAGCAGGCGGACCGGGCCGAAGTCGCGGCAGTAGCTCCACTGGGCGTGCTTGTGCTCGCCGATCTCGGTGTCCCAGCGGGCGGCGTGGGACTCCAGCAACTCCTGGGCGTCAGCCCCGTGCAGGGCCAGGACCTGCTGGTACAGCTCGTCCTTGGCCAGCGTGGCCGGGGCGAGGTTGCCCAGGTGCTGGTAGACCCAGTAGGAGGCCAGCGCGCCGCGGGCCCGCTTGGCCCACCACGGTTTGGCGGCCATCTCCTGCCGCCAGATCTCCGAGGTGTTCCAGTCGTCGCGGACGTCGTGGTCGTCGAAGATCATCGAGGTGGGCACGGTGGAGAACAGCCAGCGGACCTCGGGTTCGGTCCAGCTCTCCCGGTAGAGCTGGGTGTACTCCTCGTAGTCGGCGACCTCCACGCCCGGCGGTTGGCTGAGGTCGCGGCGCTGCTTGAGGTACTGCTGGGTGCGGTCGGTGGTCTCATCGGCGTAGATCTGGTCGCCGAGCAGCAGCAGCGCCTCCGGCCGTTCCCGCACCGGCTGCGTGATGAGGCGGTTGGCCAGCGCGGACAGCGCGCAGTAGCCGACCTTGGCCCGCCGCTTGGCGTCCTCGGGCTGGGCGAAGCGGCAGGAGCCGAAGGAGACCCGCACCGGATGGTCGGAGTGGGTGGGCAGGGTGCGGATGACGCTGGGGGGGTAGGCCGAGCCGGGCAGCGGCCACACCGCTTCGCCGTCGAGGTGGACCTGGTACTCGTGTTCGGTGTCCGGGGCCAGGCCGCTGATCACGACCAGCGCGTAGTGGTGGCCGGAGACCTGGAAGGTGGTGGCTTCGGCGTCGAGCACCCGGACGGTGCCGGGGCGGTCGGTCTCCACCCAGACGGTGGCCGAGTTGTCGTCGACGTGGCGCAGCAGCGGACCGAGTACGAGGTTGGGCACGCCGCCTTGTCTATCGCATCGGCGGCGCGGGCGGTGCGGCGCTCCAGGCATCGATGTCGCGGTGCAGGGCGGCCTTGGTTGGGGCCGGGGCGAAGGAGGCGTCCACGGCGGCGCGGGCCAGGCCGGCCAGTTGCGGGTCGGTCAGGCCGAAGGTGTCGCGGGCCCGCTGGTACTCCTCGGTGAGGGTGGTGCGGGTGAAGTTGGGGATGTCGGTGTTGAGGGTGACCACCAGTCCGGCGGCGAGCAGAGCCGGCAGCGGGTGGCCGGCCAGGCTCGGGACCAGGCCGAGGGTGACGTTGGAGGAGGGGCAGACTTCCAGCGGGATGCCGCGGTCGGCGACCTCGGCGGTCAGTTCGCGGTCCTCCAGCACACGGAAGCCGTGGCCGAGGCGTTCGGTGTGCCCGAGGGTGAGCGCTTCCCGGATGCTGTCCGCGCCGCAGCACTCGCCGGCGTGGTGCACCTGGTGCAGGCCCGCGTCCTTGGCTTCCGCGATGACCTGGGCGAACGGGGCCAGCGGGTAGGTCTCCTCCCCCGCCATGTCCAGGCCGATCACCCGCTCCGGGAACCTGCGGGCCAGCTCCAGGGTGCGGCGGGCGCGTTCTACGGAGCGGCGGCGGGAGTGGTCGAGGATGACCTGGACCTGGATGTCGTGTTCGGCCTCGCCCTCGGCCAGCCCTTCCAGCACCGCGGTCAGCGGCATGGCCAGGTCGCCGAGGCGCTCGCCGTGCGCGGCGGCGGTGAACCGGATCTCGGCGTAGCGGGTGCCCTGGGCGGCTTCGTCGGCGCAGAACTCGCGGGCCAGGCGGCGGAAGTCGGCCGGGTCGCGCAGGCAGTCGCGGATGCGGGAGTTGGCGTCGGCGAAGGCGCGGAAGCCCTGGAAGGCGGAGCCGCTGGGCAGCTCGACCCGGTGCCGGACGGCCAGTTCCCGCAGGGTGGCCGGGCGCAGGGTGCTCTCCAGGTGCACGTGCAAATGGGCCTTGGGCAGTTCGCGCAGATCCCGCATGGCCGCAGCGTAGGCATTCGGGGCGGGTGGCGCCGCTGAATTACGGGTCAGTCGAACCAGCCGAGCCAGGGGCATTCCAGGGCGAACCAGTAGTCGAGCACCACAGCTGGGGTATCGGGCGGCAGGTCTTCGGAAAGGGGCATGCGGGCAGCGTGCTACCTCCAGCTAGGTGGAGGTCAAGGCAGTGGGGCGAGGTGTTCGGCAGCGGTGCGGGCCACCGCCTCGGCCAGGGCGGTCAGCGGCGGGGAGTCGAGTTTCCACTGCTGCCAGTACAGCGGCACGTCCACCGGGTGCGCCGGGGCGAGGTCGGCCAGCAGGCCACGGGCGGCGTGGTCACCGGCTTGCACGTCCGGGATCATGCCCCAGCCCAGGCCCTGCACGACCGCGGCCAGGAAGATGTCGGAGGCGGGCACCAGGTGCTGACGGCTGCTGGGGTCGCGGCCGGTGCGGGCGCGGGCGAACTGGTGCTGCAGGTCGTCCTT
The DNA here is from genome assembly GCF_030064675.1 of Crossiella sp. CA-258035. GTDB lineage: Bacteria > Actinomycetota > Actinomycetes > Mycobacteriales > Pseudonocardiaceae > Crossiella. The sequence continues at coordinate 4,724,326 of NZ_CP116413.1, read as the reverse complement.
GCCGTCGAAGAGCACCACCGGCGCCTCGGGCAGCAGCTCCGCCAGCGGGGCGCCGGTGAGCCAGCGTTCGACGAAGGCCGGGCTGGCCATCGCGCGGTAGCGCATCCGGCCCAGCGGTCGCACCGAGCAGCCCTGCACGGGTTCCGGGCTGGAGGTGACCGCGGCCAGCACCAGGCCCTCGCGCAGCAGGTCGGTGGTGTGGTCCTGGTCCTCGCGGCGCAGTGCGAAGCAGACCTGGAGGTGTTCGGGGACCCTGGTCAGCGCGGTGAGGAACCAGGTGGCCAGCGAGTCGGCGTTGACCGCGACCGGCAGCACGGTGGGCCTGCCGTCCTCGGGCAGGCCGAGCTCGGTGCGGGCGTCGTGGGCGAGCAGGGCGAGTTGCCGTCCGAAGCGGGCCACCACCTCGCCGGAGGGGGTGAGCCGGACCGGTTTGGCGCGTTGCAGCAGCACCCGGCCGGTCCGCTGTTCCAGGGCCTTGATCCGTTGGCTGACCGCGGAGGGGGTGACGTGCAGGGCGCGGGCAGCAGCCTCGAAGGTGCCCTCGTCGACCGCGGCGAGCAGGGTGCGGACCTGGTCGAAGGGCAGCTCGTCCATCACGATGGCTAATGATAGTGAAGAATCTTTAGCTCGACTGCTGGATCTTCACTCCTTAGCGTCAAGAACGTGTACGGATACTTGACACCGCTGGCCGCCGGACTGGGCACCGGGCTGTCCCTCATCATCGCGATCGGTTCGCAGAACGCGTTCGTGCTGCGCCAGGGCCTGCGGCGGGAGCACGTGCTGCCGGTGGTGGGCATCTGCGCGGTCTCCGACGCGGTCCTGATCGTGGCCGGGATCAGCGGTGTCGGCGGGCTGCTGGCGCTGTGGCCGGCCGCGCTGACCGTGGTCGGCTGGGCGGGCGCGGTCTTCCTCATCGGCTACGGCCTGCTCGCCGCGCGCCGGGCGCTGCGCCCGGAGGCCCTGCACGCCGGGGGCGCGGGCGGCGGTTCGCTGCGGGCCGCCGTGCTCACCTGCCTGGCGCTGACCTGGCTCAACCCGCACGTCTACCTGGACACCGTGCTGCTGCTCGGCTCGGTCGGCAACGGCTACGGGCAGGCCCGCTGGTTCTTCGCCGCCGGCGCCGTGGCAGGCAGCCTGCTGTGGTTCGGGGTGCTGGGCTTCGGGGCGCGCTCGCTGTCGGGGGTCTTCGCCCGGCCGGTGGCCTGGCGGGTGCTGGACTCGCTGATCGCGGTGACCATGCTGGCCCTGGGGGTCACGATGGCCGTGCGCGCCTCGGCGTGACGGCCATCGTGACCAGGGCTCAGGCCCGCCGGTACTGGGCGGCGGAGCCGACGGTGGCCGGGTCCTCGTAGCTGCCCGGCTTGCCGCGGTCGACGTGGAAGGTGGTCAGCGTGCTGACCGGGGAGTCCGCCACCTTGCGGTCGCCGATCACCCGCATGTGGGTGGACCAGCGCCGCGGGGTGACCTCGTAGACGTCGTAGCCGTAGCGGTTGCCCTCGAAGTACTTCAGGTGCGGGTTGGCCTTGCCCATCACCGGCCCGTTGGTCTTGTTCCACTCCGCGGAGTAGGCGCCGGAGGTGACCGAGTGCGCGGTGAACTCGGTGCCGATGACCGGGGCGTCGGGGTTGTCGAAGTCCGGGCGGATGTCGTCGACGAAGGCGGAGTGCCAGTCGCCGGTGATCACCACCAGGTCTTCCAGGCCCTTGCGGTGGGCCTGGCCGAGCACGCTGTTGCGCTCGGTGCGGAAGCCGTCCCACTGGTCGGTGAAGTAGTAGCCGCCGCCGGGCTTGGCCAGCTGGCTGAGCATGATCGAGTTGACCCAGCAGTGCCAGGCGTCGCTCGGGGAGTCGATCTGGCTGCCCAGCCAGGCGCGCTGTTCGGCGCCGAGGATGGTGCCATCCGGCAGGTTCTGCGCGGAGCGGTACTGGCGCAGGTCCAGGATGGACAGGTCGAGCAGGTCGCCCCAGCGGCGCTGCCGGTAGATCTGGATGTCCGGCAGGCCGGTGTCGGCGCGCGCGGGCATGTGCTCGTACCAGGCCTGGTAGGCCGCGGCGCGGCGCTTGACGAAGGGCGCGGAGCCCTCGGTGCCGCTGTGGTCGTTGACCACCTCGTGGTCGTCCCAGGTCAGGTACCAGGGGTGCGCGGCGTGCGCCTCGCGCAGGGAGGGGTCGCCCTTGTAGAGGGCGTGCCGCTTGCGGTAGTCGGCCAGGGTGAGGATCTCCGGGCCGTCGTGGTCGCGGATGTGGCTGCCGCCGACCTTGCCGTGCTCGTAGATGTAGTCGCCCAGGTGCACCACGAAGTCCAGGTTCTCCCTGGCGATGCCGCGGTGGGCGGCGTAGAGGCCGTCGTGGAAGGCCTGGCAGTTGGCCGAGGCGAACCGGACCTTGTCCACCCGGCCCACCGGGGCGGTGCGGGTGCGGCCCAGGCGGCTGCGCTGGCCGAGGGCCTCGAAGGCGTAGTAGTAGGTGCGGCCGGGCCGCAGGCCGTGCACCGGCACGTGCACGCTGTGCCCGAGCAGCGAGGTGGCCGGGGTGGTGCCGCAGGCGACCTTGCGCCGCAGTTCGCGGTCCTCGGCCACGGTCCACGTGACCTCGACCGCGGCGGGCAGTGGCTGCTCGGCGGCCAGCGGGTCGGGGGCCAGGCGGGTCCAGAGCACCACGCTGGTGGGCATCGGGTCGCCGGAGGCCACGCCGAGGGTGAAGGGTTTCGGGTCGTAGGAGACGCCGAGGTCGGCGGCCGCGGCGTAGGCCTGGGCCGGGGTGAGCGCGTTGGACAGCGGCCACACGGTGCCCAGTGCGCCGGCGGCGGCCGCGCCGCGGAGCAGGGTGCGTCGGTTCAGCATCAGCGGGCTCCCACGGTCAGGCTGAGGTTGTCCGCGTAGCCGTCGTTGGACGTGCCACTGCCGGAGCGGGTGAACAGCAGGGTGATCCGGGCGCGGGTGCTGCCGGCGGGAACCGGGCCGGTGGTGGTCTGCTCGACCAGGCCGGTGCGCAGGCCGCGTTCCTGGGCGGTGACCGGGCCGAGCACGGCCAGGCCGATCGGGTAGCCGGTGTGGTCCAGGAACTCCACCGACAGCCGGACCCCGTCCTGCTGGGTGGCGTAGCCGCCGAGCCAGCCGGAGAGCCGGAACGTCGAGCCGGGCGGCAGCCGCACGGTCTGGGTGAGCCGGGTGCGCGGGCTGTTGCCGCCGCTGAGGAACTGCGCGCCCCGCTCGGCCGGGCCGGGGTCGCTGGTGGTGGGATAGCCGCCGCCCGCGGCGTAGCGGATGAGCGCGGGGGCACCCTCGACGGTCTGCCAGCCGGGCACCGTCGGCGTGGGCTCCCCCGCGCCGCCGGTGCCGCGCTCGGCGTCGCCGTTGTTGATCAGGTTCACCGGTGACCTGCCTCCTGGATTCGGGAACGGCGGGATTCTGCCGACCGTAAGAGGTGTTCCGGTGAACGGAACATGGCCGTTGGTCGTGGACTTGTCAGTGCCCTGGTGCGGGGTGTGGCCGATACCGGCGCCAGGCCGGGCTCTCCTGGACGCCGGTGAAGGCCAGGTGGGCGGCCGGGCCGGTCCACTCGGCGTAGTTGCGCACGCCGGTGCCGTCGGCGCTGAGGTGGAAGTGCGCGGCCAGCAGCCCCGGGATCCGCACGCCGTCGGCTTCGGCCTGCTCCCCCGCGGTGAACATCTCGTCGACGAAGTCGCGCTGGCGCTGGGCGTCCGGGCGGTCGAAGTCGATCGCGGCGATGACCACGCACCCGGCCGGTCCGGTGGCGTCGACCTGGCTGCGGTAGCGGCGGTACTCGGCCAGCGGGACCGGCGCGGTGGCGGCGTGCGCGCGGGCGGCGGCGCTGGTGGCCCACTGCGAGTAGTGCAGCAGGCTGGTGCCGTCGGTGCCGAGGTAGTGCGCGCGGGCCAGGCAGCCCGCCGGCAGGGGCTCGGCGGTGCGCCGGTCGAGTTCGGTGGCAGGGTCGGTGCTGGTCCACTGGCCGATCAGGGCCACGGCGGCGTCGGGGCGGGTGAGGTCGGGGAGCATGGGCGCAGCCAACCAACCCCACCTGTGGTGCTCAACCGAGTTAGCCGATCCGCAGGTCACGGCGCTGGATGAGGACCAGTCCGGCGGCGGTGAACAGCGCGGCCACGCCGAGCAGGGCCAGCGCTGAGGTGCCGTCGAAGGGCTGGGCGGGCAGCAGAGCCTGATGCCGGAACGGGGAGACGTCCAGCAGCCAGGTCGGCAGACCCGCCAGCGGGCCGAACAGGGTGAGCACGAACCCGGCCATCGGCAGCAGCATGCCGAGGGTGGCCGCCCAGCGGGGCAGCACCGCGACGAGCAGGGTGGCCAGCCCGGCGAACACCGCGGCCGCGGGCAGCGTGTTCAGCGCGGCGCCGACCAGCACGGAGGTGTCGTGGCCGCCACTGGCTGACCAGGACAGCGCGGCCGCGGACCCGGCGATGGTGGCGGTCAGGGTCGCGGCCAGCAGGCCGGTGAGCAGGTGCGCGCCCAGCCAGCGGGACCTGGTCAGCGGGCGGGCCAGCAGCACCTCGGCCTGGCCGGTGCGTTCCTGTTCGCGGGCGCTGACCACGGCCTGGGCGGCGACCAGGGCGATGAGCAGGCCGATGATCTGGAACAGGGTGGCCAGGAACGCCTCGGTGAACCGCCGCTCGCCGCCGGAGATCGCCGCGAGCATGGCACCCAGCTGCGGGTTCCCGGCCAGGATGCCGGAGACGCCGTCCACGATGGCGCCGATGGCGGCGGCCAGCACGGCCAGGCCGAGCGCCCAGCCGAGGATGGTGCCGGTGTGCAGGCGCAGGGTGAGCAGTTCGACCGAGCGCAGGGACCGGCCGTGCGCGGGGCCGGGGCGGGCGGCCAGCAGTCCGGCGCCGAGGTCGCGGCGGGCCTCCATGGCCAGGGCGGCGGCGATGGTCAGCGCGGTGAGGCCGAGCAGCAGCAGGAGCGGCCCGGCGCGGTTGGTGGTGTAGGCGTCCACCTGCTGGGCCCAGCCGAGCGGGCTGAGCCAGCGCAGCCAGGAGACCTCGGTGTTGGCGTCGGCCAGGGTGCGCAGCACGTAGCCGGTGGCCAGCGCCGCGCCGGTGAGGCCGCTGACCGCACGGCGGGAGGTGGCTAGCTGGCTGGCCAGCGCGGCGATGCCCAGGTGGGCGAGTCCGGCCCCGGCGCAGGCGGCCCCGAAGAGCACTGCGCCGAGTACGGGGGTGCCCTCGGCGAGCATCACCGTGGTGATCACCGCGCCGAGCAGCAGCGTGCCGAGCCCGACCACGAGCAGGGCGGACGTCAGGGGCGCGGTGCGGCGCACGGCTCCGGCCCAGAGCGCCTCGCGCAGGCCGTTCTCCTCATCGCCCCTGGTCAGCTGGGCGAGGGTGAGCATGGCGAACAGCGCGATGACCACGCACTCGAACTGGCCCATCCGCCAGGTGACGAACCCGCCGAGGGTGCCGATGTCGCCGGGCGCGCCCAGGGTGGCGTAGAGCGCGGGCTGACTGGCCAGCGCGGCGATGGTGGCCGCGCGCTGGGCCGGGTCGGGGAATGCCTCCTGGTAGGCGGCGATGCCGACGATCATCAGCACGCCGATCGCGACGCCCCAGGACAGGCAACGCACCCAGACCCGGTGCAGGGTCAGCCGCAGCAGCAGCGCGTTCACCTGGCGGCCTCGGTGTAGTAGCCGAGGAAGAGCTCCTCCAGGGTGGGCGGTCTGCTGGTCAGGGTGTGCACCCCGGCGGCGGCCAGCGCGGTCAGCAACTCGTCCATGGTGCCCGGCTGCGCGCGGCAGGTCAGCCGGTAGCGCCCGTCCTCGGCCTGGGTGAGGGTGGCGCCGGTGACGCCGGGCAGGCCGTCGGTCTGCACCGTGCGGGCCAGTTCGGCTTCCACGGTGTAGGCGGAGAGGTGCCGCAGCTCGGCCAGGCTGCCGCTGTCGACCAGCTGGCCGGCGCGGACCACGCCGACCCGGTCGCAGATCGACTCGACCTCGCCGAGGATGTGCGAGGACAGGAACAGCGTGCGGCCGTCCTCGCGGGCCTCGCGCACGCAGTCCCGGAAGGTCTCCCCCATCAACGGGTCCAGGCCGCTGGTGGGCTCGTCCAGGATGAGCAGTTCGGCTCCAGTGGCGAAGGCGGCGACCAGCGCGACCTTCTGCCGGTTGCCCTTGGAGTAGGTGCGGCAGCGCAGCGAGGGGTCCAGCTGGAACCGCTCGATCAGCTCGGCCCGCCGGGCTTGGTCGCCGGGGCTGCCGTGCAGGTGCAGCAGGGCGTCGATGGCCTGACCGCCGGTGAGCTGCGGCCACAGCGCGACATCGCCTGGCACGTAGGCGATCCGGCGGTGCAGGGCCATCGCCTGCCGCCGCACGTCCAGGCCGAGCACGGTGGCCCGGCCGGACGTGGGGCGGAGCAGGTCGAGCAGGATGCGGATGGTGGTGGTCTTACCCGCGCCGTTGGGCCCGAGGAAGCCGAAGACCTCACCGGTGCGGACCTGGAGGGTCAGCGCGTTCAGGGCGCGCCGCCTGCCGTAGTCCTTGGTGAGGGTGTCGATGTCGATCGCGACTTCGCCCATGGGCGAGATCATCCACCTCGCGGATTCAGCCCGCGCGTCGGATCGGTATCCAGGTGGGCACGGCTTCATCTCGCAGGAACTCGCCCACGATCTCCCGGCACCGCAGGGGTTTCTCCTCCAGCAGCGCGTGCGAGGTGCCGGGCACCACGGCCAGCTCGGAGTCCGGGATGCCGCGGTAGAGCGCGAGGGTGTGCTCCAGGCTGATGATGTCGTCGTCGGCGGCCACCACCAGCGTGCGCACGCCGATCTTGGCCAGGTCCTCGGTGGTCAGCAGCCGCTCGGCCGCGGCGGAGGCGGCGAGCTTGGCCAGCACCACCTGGAGGTGCTCCGGCGGGTGCGGGGCCACCTCGGCGTAGGCGCGGGTGATCACCTCGGGGATCTCGCCGCCGGGCTCCGGGGTCATCAGCCAGCCCGAGTGGTCGTAGGCCCCGCTGATCAGCACCAGCTTGCGCACCAGGTCCGGCCGCCGGTACGCGAGCAGCAGGGCGACCACCGCGCCGTCGCTGTACCCGGCCAGGTGCACCGGCCCGCCGACCACGGTCTCGATGAACTCGATCATGTCGGCGGCCATCAGGTCGTGGCTGATCGGGCCCTCGACGTCGGGGGTGTGGCCGTGGCCCCGGCGTTCGGGCAGGTAGAGGCGGAACTGCTCGGCGAGGATGTCCAGGTTGCCCGCGAAACAGCGGGCGTCGGTCATGCCGCCGTGGAACAGGACAAGGGGTTCGCCGTCGCCGCGGACGTCGTACCAGGTCGGCACGCCGTTGACGGTCACCGTGTCAGGCATGGGCGCGCTGCTTTCAGTCGGCGAGCCGGACGGCCAGCTCGGTGGACCACTTGGTCATGTCGGGTTCTTCCTGCGGGTTGGTCAGGAAGCTCTCGAGCCGGCTGCCCCAGTGCTCGCCGCGGTCGGAGGTGCGCCGGTCCCAGGTCAGGTTCTGCTGCTCGGCCCACTTGAGCAGGTTGTCAGTGACCTCGATCAGCTGGTCGGGGTGGCCGGTGTGGGTGAGCGTGACGTAGCGCCCGGCAGGCAGCTCGCCGGGCGTGATGTCGCCTTCGCCGGTCATCGGCTCGGTGGTGGGCACCCCGGCCTCCACCACGAGCTCGCCCGCCATGTCGATGACGTGGTAGCGGAAGAACGGAGCGCCCGCGAGACTCCCGCCCCGGCTGACGACCAGGCCGATGATCTCGCCGATGCGGTCGGCGACGAGGTTGAAGGTGGTCATGGTGACCGTGGCGGTGACGCCCAGGTAGGGCTGGGCGGCGCGGGTCTCGATCTGCGGTTCGGTCAACGGAGTTCCCCTTTCGGTCCGGCTGTCGGTCACCCGACGAACGAGCCTGCCGCAGATCGACACCCCGGGCTGGGCGAATCAGCGCATCGCGGTGATCCAGTCCAGAGCGGTCTCCGGGCCGGGCAGTGCCGCGATCTCCGTGGCGAACTTCTGGGTACGTTCGGCGTATCCAGGGTCGGCGAGCAGGGCGGCCGCGGCGGCCTGGATTTGCGCCGGGGTGGCGGTGGTCGGGTCGAGGTGGCGGCCGAGGCCGAGCGCGGCGCAGCGGGCGGCGTTGTTGGGCTGGTCAGCGCCCATCGGCAGGAGAAGGCTGGGCAGGCCGTGGGCCAGCGCGCCGGTGACGCTGCCAGAGCCGCCGTGCGAGACCACCAGGTCGCAGTGCGGGAGCACCTCGGCTTGCGGCAGGTAGCGCTCGATCCGGACGTGCGCGGGCTGCGGGCCGAAGTCGGCGGGGTCGAGGTGGCGGCCGAGGGTGACCAGCACCGCGGCCTCCAGTTCGCGCAGGCCGGTGAGCACCCGGCCGAACAGGTCGCCGGACTCGCGGTTGAAGATCGTGCCGAGGGTGAAGTAGACGGCCGGGCGGCCGGGGATGACCCAGTCCGGGGTCTCGGCCGGGCGCTGCGGGACGAGGGGCCGGAAGGCGCGGGCGGTGGCGGGCAGTGGGTCGGCCGGGTCGCGGAAGGACAGCGGCAGCGGGGACAGGACCAGGCGGCGCAGCGCGCTCAGCTCCGGATCCGGTGGCAGGCCGTGGGCGGCGCGCAGTTCGTGCAGCGGCTCGCCGACGACCTCCGTGGTGGCGAACCCGCCCGCGGGCATGCAGGTGTTGGTGGCGCAGGGCAGGCCGAGCACCTCGGCCGCGATGCCGGTGGCGTAGTCGGTCTCGTCCCTGACCAGCACGTCCGGCCGCCACTGCCGGATCAGCTCCAGCTTGGCGGGCAGCTGGTCGGTGGTGATCCGCCTGCCGAATGCCTCGCGCAGGTCGCGGCGTTCCCGTGCCGGGTCGATGGGCGCGAGCGGGGTGATCTCGCTGGCGCGGTCGGAGCTGCCGGAGCCGACCGGGAAGACGGTGAACCCGGCGGCCTCGACCACCTCCCGCAGCATGTGCCCGGTGGTGAAGGCGATGGTGTGCCCGGCGGATTGTGCTGCCAGGGCAAGGGGTTTGAGGGGTTCGAAGTGTCCGTTGCCGCCGACGAAGCTGAACAGGATGCGCACAACCGGCCAGCCTGCCAGCCTCAGCTCGGCGGCCGCCAAGGTTCGCCGCAGAACTCCAGGTTGATCACGTTGACCATGTGCAGCACCTGCTTGCCGTCCTTCGGGCTGAACAGCGAGCTGGAGATGGTCACCTGCCGTTTCGCGTCGGCGGTGGCGAAGGCCATGGTCGAGTAGCCGGGGATGGCGCCGGTGTGCCCCCACAGCCGCACGCCGCAGCTGGTGCTCATCTCCTCGATGCCCAGGCCGTAGCGCGGCCAGGCCGGATGGCCGGTGTCAACGACCTCGCCGCGCATCCGCTCGGCCAGCCGGGCTGGGAGCAGGCGGCCGTCGGCGAGCGCGGTGTGGAAGCGCCGGAGATCGTCCACAGTGGACACCGCGCCGTAGGCGGCCCAGGCGAAGGAGGGGTCCAGGTGGGTCAGCTCGGTGCGGGGGCCGGGGTCGATCCGGTAGTGGCCGGAGGCGTGTGGGCCCCACAGCAGCGGCAGCCGGGGCAGTTCGCTGGCGTGCATGCCCGCGGGCCGGAACACCCGGTGGCGCAGCTGGTTGGCCAGGCTGTCGCGGGTGGTCCGCTCGATGATCAGGCCCAGCAGGATGTAGTTGGTGTTGGCGTACTTCCAGCTGCCGGGCTGGCCGTGGCCGAGCGCGTTGGCGGTGCGCACCAGCTGTTCCGGGGTGAACCGGCGGTGCACGTAGTCCGCGGGGTCGGCGAACTCGGGCGCGTTGAGGTAGTCGGTCAGGCCGCTGGTGTTGTGCAGCAGCTGCTCGATCCGGATGCCGTCGCCGCCGGGCACCAGGCCGGGCAGCCACTGGCCGAGGGTGTCGGTCAGCGCCAGCTCGCCCTTGTCCACCAGTTGCAGCAGCACGGTGGCCACCAGGGTCTTGGTCAGGCTGGCGATCCGGAACCGGCCCTGCGCGGGCAGGGGCGCGCCGGTGTCCAGGTCGGCCACGCCCGCCTGCGCCCGGTGCACCCGGTCGCCGTTGTGCACGGCGAGCAGCACGCCGGGCACGCCCGCGGCGACCATGCCGTCCAGTTCACGCTGGAGGTCGGGGCGGGTGTGCGCGGCGGCGGTGCCGGGGGTGAGCAGGGCGGCGGCGAGGGCGAGCGCGAGGACCCTGCGCGGAGTTGATCTCACACGCCGAAGCTAGCGAGGCGTTGCTGAGAGCCCTCACAGCCAGAGGTCGACGACCACCGCGGCGAACTGCTCGCTGAACCGGCCGCTCGGGCTGGCCGCCGCCAGCAGTCGCCGCAGCCGGTCCTCGAACTCCGCGCGGCGGTCACCGAACAGGTGCGGGGTCGAACTGGACAGGGAGAACACCGCGGCGACCACCTCATCTGGCGTACGGATGGCCACCTGGCCGGGCACCTCGATCCGCCTCGGACCGGTGAACCCGGCGGCGCGGTAGACCTCCGCCTCGCCCCCGGCGGTGCCCTGCGGCAGGTGGCCCTGGCCCGCGCGGCGCACCGGGCCGAGGAACTCGCGCACCAGCCCGGCGATCTCCTCGTGCGGCGGCCGGGGATGCGGCAGCGGGACCGTGGGCTCGATGCCCTGGTGCGTGGTGGCGTGCACGTGCGCGCAGGCCCCGCCCTCGGCCAGCATGCCGCGCACCGCCTTGGCGACCGTGGGCCGGTCCATCCAGTGGAAGGACTGGGCCAGGGTGATCAGCCGGAAGGTCCCGAGCCCGGCGGGCAGCTCCTCCGCGCGCAGGTGCAGCCAGCGGATGTTGCCGATCCCGGCCCCGGCCGCCTGCCGCTCGGCCTCGGTGATCATGTCCGGGTCGGCGTCCACCCCGACCGCCTCGGTGAACAGGCGGGCCAGCGGCAGGGTCAGGGATCCGGGGCCGCAGCCGATGTCGAGCAGGCGGCCGGTGCCGTCCAGCCCCAGCTCGGCGGCCAGTGCGTCGGCGAGCTCCGCCGGGTAGGCGAGGCGGCCGCGCGCGTAGTGCTCAGCGCTGCCCGCGTACAGCGAGGCGTCCCAGGTCCACATGTCAGAAAACGGTATCGCCCAGGGAGGTCAGCAGGGTGCGCAGGATGTCGGCGAGGTCGGTGCGCTGCTGCGGGGTGAGTCCGGCGAGCAGGCGTTCCTCGGTGGCCACGTGGTCGGGCAGCGCCCGGTCGATCAGCGCCTTGCCCTCGGCGGTGAGCTGGACGTGCACCACCCGGCCGTCGGTGGGGCTGGGCTCGCGGGTGATCAGGCCGCGGGACTGCAACCGGTCCAGCCGCTGGGTGATCGCGCCGGAGGTGACCATGGCCGAGCGCATCAGCTCGGCCGGGGTCAGCCGGTGCGGTGGGTCGTTGCGGCGCAGGGTGGCCAGCACGTCGAAGGAGGCCCGGTCCAGGCCGTGGTCGGCGAAGGTGCGGGCCATCGCGGTGCCGGTGAGCCGGTTCGCCCTGCCCAGCCTGCCGAGCACGGCCATCGGGGAGACGTCCAGGTCCGGGCGCTGGGCGGCCCACTGCGCGAGTACGCGGTCGACGTGATCTGTCACGCACCCATCCTAAATGGCTTAGCGATGTCTTAGCGGTGAGATACATTGCCTTAGTGCTAAGCAATCGCCTGGGGGTCTTGCTGGTCACGGCACTGGCCCCCGCCATCTGGGGATCGACCTACCTCGTCACCACCGAACTGCTGCCACCGGACCGCCCGCTGCTGGCCGCCGTGCTGCGCGCGTTACCGGCGGGTTTGCTGCTCGTGCTGATCACCCGCCGATTACCGACCGGCCAGTGGTGGTGGCGCGCCGCCGTGCTCGGCACGCTCAACATCGGCATCTTCCTGGCCCTGCTGTTCGTCGCGGCCTACCGCCTGCCCGGGGGTGTCGCGGCCACCCTGGGCGCGGTGCAGCCGCTGCTGGTGGCCGGGTTCTCCGCCGGACTGCTCGGCGCCCGGCTGACCACCCGCACCGTGCTCGCGGCGCTGGCCGGACTCGCCGGGGTGAGCCTGCTGGTGCTGCGTGCCGACGCCGCCCTGGACGGCCTCGGCGTGGCCGCCGCGCTCGGCGGCGCGGTGGTGATGGCCCTGGGCGTGGTGCTCAGCAAGCGCTGGCGCGCCGACGCCCCGCTGCTCGCGGTCACCGGCTGGCAGCTGGTCGCCGGCGGCCTGGTCCTGCTCCCGGTCACCCTGCTGGTGGAAGGCCCGCCGCCGCCCGTGCTGACCGGGGCGAACCTGCTCGGCTACGGCTACCTGGCGATCATCGGCGCGGCCGTGTCCTACGCGTTGTGGTTCCGCGGCATCAACGCCCTCTCCCCCACCGAGGTCACCTTCCTCGGCCTGCTCAGCCCACTGGTGGCCACCCTGCTCGGCTGGCTCGCCCTCGGCCAGGGCCTCACCCCGGTCCAGGGCCTGGGCGGCCTGGTCGTGCTGGCCGCCGTGGTCACCGCCCAACTCCCCTCCCGCACCCTCGTCAGGAGCTGATTCCCTTGCGCATCACCGTTTTCGGCGCCACCGGCGCGACCGGCAGCCGGGTCGTCACCGAGGCCCTCGCCCGCGGCCACCAGGTCACCGCGGTGGCCCGCTCAGCCGACCGCTTCCCCGCCCTGCACCCCTCGGCGACCCACCGCGCGGCCGACGCCGCCGACCCGGCCGCGGTCGCCGAACTGGCCGAGGGCCAGGACCTGGTGATCACCGCGACCCGCCCGCGACCGGGCCGGGAACCCGAGCTGGTCCAGGTCGCCGAGGCCATGCTCACCGCCCTGCGCGACACCGGGGTCCGGCTGCTGATGGTCGGCGGCTCGGCCAGCCTGCGGGTGGCAAGCGGCGAACTGCTCGTGCACACCGCCGACTTCCCCGCCCACCTGCGCCCGATCGCCTTGGCCTGCAAGGACCAACTGGCCGTGGCCGAGGCCAGCACCGGCGTGGACTGGACCTACCTGAGCCCGCCGATGCTGCTGGAGCCCGGGGTGCGCACCGGCCGGTACCGGGTGGGCAAGGACGAACTGCTGGTCGACGAGCGGGGTGAGTCCGCGATCTCCATGGAGGACTTCGCGGTGGCACTGCTGGACGAGGCCGAACAGCCACGGCACCGCGGCCGGTTCACCGTGGCCTACTGACGGGGAGGGATCGCGGGGCCTTCGGCGCGGTGCCGCCCGTTCGCTATTAAGTGTTGCTAGGTACCGGTGGTCAGCGCTACCTTGTACCGGTACCTAGTGACACCAAGTAGCGCGAGGAGCAGCTGACCATGGCCGAAACGAACGCGAAGTGGACCGGCATGGTGCCGGTGGACGACACGGCCCTGGCCGTCACCGACACCGGCGGGCCCGGCATCCCGGTGCTCTACCTCAACGGCCACATGGCCACGCAGGTGCACTGGCGGCGGACCATCGCCGAGCTGGGGCCCGGGTGGCGGCACATCACCTACGACATGCGCGCCCGCGGCCGGTCGAAGCGTTCGGCGGACTACTCCTTCGAGACCAACGTCCGGGATGTGGACGCCGTGCTCGCGGCCAGGGGCGTGGACCGAGCGCTGGTGGTGGGCTGGTCGTACGGGGCGTTCGTCGCGGCGCACTGGGCCAGCCGCAATCCCGGCCGGGCCGTGGGCGCGGTGTTCGTCGAGGGCGCGCAGCCCTACGACTGGTACGACGAGGCCATGGCGCAGCGGATCCGCAAGCTGTGGCGGTGGCTGAGCGTGGTCATGCTGCCGCTGCGCCTGGCCCGGCTGGGGCCGACGATGACCGGTGCGCAGATGGCCGAGAGCAACATCGAGGTCGGCAGGCTCGCCCAGGAGCACGTCCTGGGTCCGGTGCTGGATGAGATCACCGTCCCGGCCCGGTACGTGAACGCCTCCGGATCGTCCTTCGGCAGCAAGGGCGATGAGCAGGAGCTGATCCGCGCCAGCCTGTCCAAGGTGACCGCCCGCAACCCGCACATCAAGATCCACGCCAAGGTCGCCAGCACCCACGGTTCCATCCTGCGCAAGGACTTCCGCGCCATCGCCGGGGCCGTTCGCGAGGTCGCCGCGCCCGGCCGGGCCTAGACGGGTCGCGTTCTCAACATCCGGCAGCACGTTTTTCGCGCAGGTGTTCCAGATAGGCCGCCGGTCCGCCGTGCGCGTGGCACTGGGCGCCTGGCCGGAGGTGCTCGATCCCAGCTCTGGTCAGGCGCACGGTGGTGGTGGCACGCCTGCCGTGAGCGGGCCGGCCGTCCCCGGCGGCCAGCACGTGCACCTCCGGCGGGAACTGCGCCCGCGCGGCCGCCGGGTCGGCCACCGGGGCGTGACTGGTGCGGTTGGCGCTGCTCACCCGCAGCGGGTGGGTGAGCAGCGGCCGCAACGGCGCCCAGCAGGAGCCGAACACCAGCACAAATCCGTCCCGCGCCGCGTCCAGGACCCAGACCGGCGCGGTGCGGGTGACCGGCAGCAGCGCGGTCACCCGTTCCTCGGCCAGGAGGGCCCTGGCCATGGCGACTTGGTGCGGACCGAGGTCCAGTGCCGCGGCGAGCTCCGCCCACGGCCCGTCCTCGACCAGCCACAACGCCACCGCCTGGCCGGCCGGGCGGCCCTTGGCCGCGTTGATCGCCTCGGCGGTGGTGGCGGCCACCACCGAGGTGAGCGGGTGCGGGTTGGGCAGCACCACCGCCGCGCCACTGGCCAGCGCGGCGGCCGCCCGGACCAGGTCAGGGATGACAGGTCACCGCTGGAAGGTCCACACGGCGCGGGTGCCGGGGCCGACGGTCAGGGTGGAACGGCCGATCGGCACCACCTGACGGGCGCCCAGGTCCCGGTTCAGGGTGAACTCGACCATGCGCAGGCCGATCTGGTCCTGCGGCACGGCCTCCAGGCGCATCGTGGTGCCCCCGCGGGTCACCAGCACACCGCCAGGGAAGGGGACGACCACAAAACCGCCCGCCTTGAGCAGCGGCAGCGTCACCCTCAGGTCGCGCTCGGTGACGCCGATGTGCATCGCGGAGACGTCCCGCATCAGGTGCTTCTGGTAGTCCTCGTTGAGGTAGCGGTCCCTGCTGACCTCACCGGGGTAGGCGGCCGGCCGGATCTTGGTGCGCGGATCGCTGAGGTACTCCTCGCGGTACTCCATGCCCCAGGCGTTGAGCGACTCGTACTGCTCGGGGCTGGTGAAGATGGCGTCGAACCAGGGCACCGGCACGCCGTCGCCGAAGTCCCTGGTCTGCTGGAAGTCCACCGGCTTGACGCCCTGGTCGCGCAGGCGCTGGCGCACCTTCTCCAGCTCGCCGGCGTTCTCGGTGGAGACGCCGAAGCCGGTCATGCCGAGCTTGCCGTCCTCGCCGGGCAGGTCACCGACCCCGAACATCTCGAAGTAGGTCTCGCGGCCCATCAGGTAGCGGCCGGTCCAGGTCTGGCCGCCCGCACCGGTGGTGGTGCGCACGTGGAAGCTGGCGAACTCGCGCAGGTAGGCGGAGTGCTCGATGGCGTCGGCGGTCTCCCGGTCGACCACCCCGTAACCGTGGTTGAAGTACATCAGTTGCCGTGCAGGCGGCGGCTCGGCCGAGGCCGTCCCGGTGACACCGGCCAGTGCCAGTGGGACGGCCAGCGCGGCGGCCGTGATCACGCGTAATACCCGTCGAAGCAGCATGACCGGATGCTAGGTCGCGCTGACCTGCGGCGTTAGTGATTCGAACAGACCCGAATCCTCACTTGGACATCAACTGGTCGAGTTGCCGCTCGGCGCGTTCGGCACGGGCCAGCGTCTGGGCGCGGGCCTCGTCCAGCGCGGCCAGGCGTTCCTCGGCGGTGGCGCGGGCCTGTTCGACCGCGGCCGCCAGCTCGCGCGCGTGGCCCTCCCGCAGCTCGCGGAGCTCCTGGCGAAGTCGGTCCAGCTCAGCGCGGGCGTCCTCGGCGGTCTGCTCGGCGCGTTCGGCGCGGACCTCGGCCTGGGCGCGGGCTTGGTCCGCGGCGGTGATGCGGACCTGCGCGGCGCGGTCGGCCTGCTCGGTGGCGGTGGCGGCCTCCTTCTTGGCCAGGGCGATGGCGTTGGTGGCTTCGCGCTGGGCGCGTTCAACCGCGGACTGGGCGTCCCGCTGCACCTGGGCCACCGAGGCGGCGGCCTCCCGTTGAGCCGCTTCCACGTCCTTGGCCGCTTGGCGGCGGGACTGTTCGGCCTGGGCCACCGCTTCCTGCTGGACGCGGTCGATCTCGGCGGCGGCCTCCCGGCGCACGCCCTTGATCAGCACCTCGGCCTCGTTGCGCGCGGCCAGCACCTCCTCGGCGGCCTGGCGGGTGGCGGCTTCGGCCTGGGCTTCGGCGTGGTCGCGGGCGGCCAGGGCGGTGATCGCTTCCTGTTCGGCGGCCTCGGCGGCGCTGGCCGCGTCGTCCGCGGCGGCTTCGGCCTGAACCCTGGCAGTTTCGGCTTCCCGGCGGGCCGCTTCGGCGGCGACCGCGGTGGACTCGGCCTCGGCGATCCGGCGGGCGGCGTCGGCCTGGACCGCCTGCACCTGGGCTTCGGCGGCGCTGGGGTCGGCCAGGGTGGACAGTTCGGTGACCGCGGAGTTGAGGGTCTGGTTCAGCTGCCCGGCCAGGGTGCGGAACTGGGTCAGAAGCTCGTCAGCGCGTAGTCGGGCCGCTGTCACCGGTCCAGCCTGTTTCGTCACGGTGACGATGGATTCGGCTGCTTCCTCGCCCTGTTGCAACCGCTGTCGTTCCCGCCAGGCCCGCCAGCGGGTGTGTTCGGGCAGGTCGCAGTACTCCGAGGGGCGTCCTGGGCCGCCGGTGCGGGCGATCGGGCGGGTGCAGCCCGGGTAGTTGCATATTCCGGGCTCGCGGCTGACTTCGACGGTCACCGGAGAATCGTAGCGTTATTTCCGTCACGCACACACGTAACGACACGAAACGAAATCGGATTGGGGCGGATGGGGCGGCGCAGACGAAAGCCCTGGTTGACCTCCGATAAGTGAACATTATCGGCGGTCAACCAGGACTGGTCGGGTTGATCGAGTCCGACTGAGTTTGGTTTGCGTTGTGTTTATGCGACGTTACGTTACTGCGACGAATCACGGTTGTAGAGCCGGACCGCCATGACCGCGCCGAAGATCGCCAGTCCGAGGCACCAGGCGATCGCGATCAGCCAGCTGTAGCCGATCGGCGTCCCGGTGAGCAGGCCCCGCAGGGTGTCCACGATCGGGGTGAACGGCTGGTACTGAGCCACCAGCGCCACCCCGTCGGACATCGCGGCCGGTGGGATGAACGCGCTGCTCAGGAAGGGCAGGAACTGCAGCGGGAAAGCCGCGGTGTTGGCCCCGCCCTCGGTCTTGGCGACCAGGCCGATGGCCACCGCGAGCCAGGTGAAGGCCACGATCACCAGCGTGACCAGACCGAACGCCGCCAGCCACTCCCCCGGTCCCGCGGTCGGCCGGAAGCCCATCAGCACGGCCAGCAAGATGATCAGCGTGACGCTGACCAGGGTGCGCAACAACCCGCCCAGGACCTGGCCGATCAGCACCGAGCTGCGGCTGATCGACATGGTGCGGAACCGGGCGATGATCCCCTGCTGCATGTCCGAGCACACCTTGATCGCCACCGCGCTGCCGCTCGAGGCGCCGATGGCCATCAGCACGATCCCGGGGGTGAGGTAGTTGAGGTAGTTGCCGGAGCCGGTGAACGGGCTCATCGCGTTGCCGAAGACGAAGCCGAACAGCAGCATCATCAGCAGCGGCATCAGCACCGTGGCCACGGTCATCAGCGGGTAGCGCTGGGCGTGCCGCAGGTCCCTGCGCAGCATGGTCAGCGAGTCGCGGACGGTGGCGGGCCGGGCGGTCAGGGCCATCGTGCTCATCGGGCGAGTTCCTTGTCAGCGTCGGCCGCGTGGCCGGTGAGGGCGAAGAAGACGTCGTCGAGGTCGGGGGTGTGCACGGTGAGCCGGTCGACCTCGATGCGGTGGCTGTCGAGCCGGTCCAGCACGGCGCGCAGCTCCAGCACGCTGCCGTCGCCCGGGACTTGCAGGGTGAGCGACTGCGGGTCGGGCGTGCCCGCCGGGAAGATCCGCTCGGCGGCGGCCAGCTGGTAGTGGCTGGGGAAGCGCAGCTGGACGAACCCGCCGGGGATGCGGCGCTTGAGCTCCTCCGCCGTCCCCTCGGCGACCAGCCTGCCGTGGTCGAGCACGGCGATCCGGTCGGCGAGCTGGTCGGCCTCCTCCAGGTACTGGGTGGTCAGGAACAGGGTCACGCCCTGCTCGGCGACCAGCTCGCGGATGATCTCCCACATGGTGTGCCTGCTGCGCGGGTCCAGCCCGGTGGTGGGCTCGTCCAGGAAGATCACCCGCGGCGAGCCGACCAGCGTCATGGCCAGGTCCAGCCGCCTGCGCATGCCACCGGAGTAGGTGGCCGCGAGCTTGTCCGCGGCCTGGACCAGGTCGAACTTGGTCAGCAGCTCGGCGGCGCGGCGGCGGCCCGCCGGGGTGGGCAGGTGGTTGAGGTCGGCCATCAGCTGGAGGTTCTCCCGGCCGGTGAGCAGGTTGTCCACCGCGGAGAACTGCCCGGTGACGCCGATCGCGGCGCGCACCCCGGCCGGGTCGGCCAGCACGTCGTGCCCGGCCACCCGCAGCTGTCCCCGGTCCGGGCTGATCAGCGTGGACAGGATGCGCACCGCGGTGGTCTTGCCCGCGCCGTTGGGGCCGAGCAGGGCGAAGACCGTGCTCTCGGCGACGTCCAGCTCCAGGCCGTCGAGCACCACGTGCTCGCCGAAGGACTTGTGCAGGCCGGTCACCGTGATCGCCGACCGGGCGGACCTGACTGTCATGATGTGCTCACTTCGTTTCCGTTTGCGAATGTCGATGGGCGCACTGGGCCCTTGATGGGCAGCGCGAAGAGACCCGGCGTGCTCGGCCGGGCTGGATTACCGCAGGTGGAAGCGGTGGATCAGATGTCGAGGTCCTCGACGGGCGGCTGTTCGGCGGCCCTGGCGATCAGGCTGTAGAGCTCGGCCGGGATCTTGGCCTGCAACTCGGTCACGGTCTCGACCACCTCAAGGGTGGCCTCGCCCTGGTTGAAGCCCCAGGTCTGCTCGCTGAGGCCGAGGAAGCTGGACCAGCTCTGGTTCTGCCCCATGCCGATCAGGCCGCGCCAGCCCTCGGCCGGTCCACTGCCCTCGGTGCCGGGCTCGCCTGCGGTCCACTCCGGCGAGCGGTCGATGTGCAGCACGAACTTGCCGGTGCGCGAGCGGTAGACCCGGTACACCTCGACCCGTTGGTCACT
Source organism: Crossiella sp. CA-258035 (assembly GCF_030064675.1). GTDB lineage: Bacteria > Actinomycetota > Actinomycetes > Mycobacteriales > Pseudonocardiaceae > Crossiella. The sequence continues at coordinate 4,705,130 of NZ_CP116413.1, read as the reverse complement.
GGCGTTGCCCCACTCGCCGAGCAGCACGCCGGAGAAGCGCACCTTGCGGCCGACCCCGGGCCCGACCTTGACCACGACCTCGTCGAAGCCGGCGGCCCTGCCCTCTTCCATGTCCACGTACCGGCGCAGCGCGGCCACGATCGCGGCGGAGAGACTGCCCCCGGCGAGCTCCTGCGCGCGGGCGAACAGTTCCAGGTCATCACCGGAAACGTAGATCGTCTTGTTCGGCACGACAGCATCCTAACCCCCACCCCTCGGCCTGCTATACGTATGAGTGTACGTAGACAGGGCCGGTCGCGCAAGGATCGCGCGACCGGCCCTGTTCGTGCAGGTCAGAGCTTGTCCAAGAACTCCGCGATCAGGGCCGCGATCTCCTGCAGCCGCTCCTCCAGGGCGAAGTGGCCGGTGTCGAAGAGGTGCAGTTCGGCCCCGGGGAGATCGCGGAGGTAGGCGTGCGCGCCGGACTCGGTGAAGAACGGGTCGTTCCGGCCCCAGGCGATCAGCGTGGGCGGGGTGTGCGTGCGCAGCCAGTGCTGCCAGTCCGGGTAGCGCTCCAGGTTGCGGTGGTAGTCGAACATCAGCTGGACCTGGACCCGCTGGTGCCGCGGCAGGTCGAGCAGCCGCTGGTCCAGGGCGGGGCTGTCCGGGTCGACCAGTGAGCGGTCGCGCACGCCGGTGAGGTACTGCAGGTCCAGCGAGCCGCTGGAGACCTCGCGCAGCAGGAGTTCCTCGGCGCCGGGCTGCTCCGGGCGCAGGTCGATGACCTGCTGGAACAGCGCGGAGATGCCCTCGTGGTAGGCGTTGCCGTTCTGCACCACGAGCCCGGCGACCCGCTCCGGCCTGGCCTCGGCGAGGCGGAAGCCGACCGGCGCGCCGTAGTCGAAGAGGTAGAGGGCGTAGCGGCGCAGGTCGAGTGCGTCCACGAAGCCGGTGATCACCTCGGCGAGGCGGTCGAAGGTGTAGGCGAACTCGGCCGGGTCCGGGGTGTCGCTGTGGCCGAAGCCGGGCAGGTCGGGGGCGACCAGGTGGTAGTCGGAGCCGAGGGCCTCGAACAGGCGGCGGAACTGGTGCGAGGCGGTCGGGAAACCGTGCAGCAGCAGCAAGGTGGGGGCCTCGGCCGGGCCGGCCTCCCGGTAGAAGATCCGCAGTCCGTCCACCTCGACGTGCCGGTGGGTGATCCGGGGCAGGGTCAGCGCGGTCATGTCACATGCCTCTCTGGTCGCTTGATGCATTAGTAGACCGTCGGGGACTAATGGGTCAAGTCGGTGCAGTAGCATTAGCTACATGGTGGAGTTCCCGTTGACCGGTGAGCAGCTGGCGTTGGACCTGCTCAACACGCGTCCACACCTCGGCGGCGAGCCGGTGGACCTGCTGGCCATGCCGGAGGGACTGCGTGAGTGGCTGGCCGTGCAGTCCGGCCGGTTGTCCGCGCCCCCGGACACCGAGGCGGTGCGCGAGGCGGTGTTCGCGGCGCGCGAGCTGGCGGCGGCCGCGGTGCTGGCGCTGCGGCACGGGCAGGAGCCGCCGGCGGAGGTGCTGCCGGGACTGACCGAGTTGCAGCGCGCCGCGCCGGTGCACCAGGAGCTGAGCTGGGACGGCGGGGTGGTGGTGCGCCGGGTCCGGTCAGGTTCGGCCGCGCAGCGGGTGGGGGCGGAGCTGGCCGAGGCAGTGGCGGAGCTGATCGCGGGGCCGGTGGCCGAGGTGCGGGAGTGCGAGAGCGAGGACTGCGTGCTGCTGTTCCTGCCCGCGCATCCGCGGCGGCGGTGGTGCTCGGCGCAGCGCTGCGGCAACCGGGCCCGGGTGGCGCGCTACTACCAGCGGCACAAGGGCTAGCGCCGCCGGTACCGGCCTGGCGGCTGGCCGAAGGCGCGCTTGAACGCGGTGGCGAGGGCGAACTCGGAGAGGTAGCCGACCCTGGCCGCGATGACGCCCACCGGGTCGGCGGTCTCGCGCAGCAGGCGGGCGGCGGTGGTCATCCGCCACCAGGTGAGGTAGGTCAGCGGGGGCTGGCCGACCAGGGTGGTGAAGCGGCGGGCGAAGGGCGCGCGGGAGAGGCCGGCCTCGGCGGCGAGCTTGGCCACGGTCCACGGGTGGGCCGGGTTGTCGTGCATGGCCTGGAGCGCGGCGGCGGTAGCCGGGTCACGCAGGGCGGCGGACCAGCCGGTGCCGGTGGCGGTCAGGCAGCCGCGGAGCAGGTAGACGAACAGGGTGTCCAGGAGGGCGGGGATCAGGGCGTCGGTGCCCTGGCCGGGGCTGGTCAGCTCGCGGGCGAGCAGGGTGCGGGCGGCGGTCAGCTCGGGGGGCTGGGTCGCGACGGGGAGGTGGACGGTGGCGGGGAGGGTGCGCAGGAGGGGGTGGGTGCGGGCGGGGGTGAGCTCGTAGGCGCCGCAGAGGGTGACGGTGGTGATCGGGCCGGGGCCGGGGGTGGTGGCGCGGACGTGACGGGCGGAGGTGTCGGCGGGTGCGGGCATGGCGTGGGCCGGGTGGTCGGGCGGACCGGGGGCGGGGCCGGGCGCGTTCGCGGCAGGGCTGGGCGAAGCGGAGGCTGGGCCGGGCATGTGGGCGGCGAGGCTGGGCGGCACGGGGGCGTCGGCGGGCGAGTTGGCGGTCAGGGTGTGGTTGGGGCTGGTGGGGAGGAACAGGATGTCGCCCTTGGCCAGGTGCAGCTCAGTGGGTGCGCGCAGCGTGCACTCGCCCTGGAGCACCACGTGGAAGCCCGCGGCGCCCGGGACCTCGGCGTAGTCCTGGCGCCAGTTGCCGTGCCAGGTCACGTGGGCGGAGCGGGGGTTGCCGGTGCGGAGCACGGTGAGCACGTCGCTGAGCAGGTCCACGCGGTCAGGGTAGGAGACGATCGCGTAGGAAATCGCGCTTTGGACACATGGTTCGTCTCGGTGGGCGGATCTAGGTTCGGGGTGTGTTGAGTGTGCGCGTGCATGAGCACGGAGATGCGTCAGTGATCAGGCTGGACCAGGTGCCGGTGCCGCAGCCGGGGGTGGGCGAGGTGCTGGTGGCGGTGGTGGCCACCTCGTTCAACCCGACCGAGATCGCGGTGCGGGCCGGGGTGTTCCCGGTGCCGCTGCCGTTCGCGCTGGGCTGGGATGTGGCCGGGGTGGTCACCGGGCTCGGGGACGGGGTGTCGGAGTTCGCCGTTGGGGACGCGGTGGTCGGGTGGGTGGATGGCGGGGCGGCCTCGGAGTTCGTGGTCGCGCCGGTGGAACGGCTGGTGGCGGCGCCCGGGTCGATGCCGTTGGCGCATGCGGCGGGGATTCCGCTGGCGGGGTTGACCGCGATGCAGGCGGTCGCGGCGGCGGGGGTGGCGGCCGGGCAGCGGGTGCTGGTCAACGGGGCCGGGGGTGGGATCGGCGGGTTCGCGGTGCAGCTGGCCAGGCGGGCCGGGGCGCACGTGATCGCCACGGCCAGTGCGCGGAGTGCGGAGGCGGTGCGGCAGCTGGGGGCTGACGAGGTGGTCGACTACACCACCGCCGTCTTTGACGAGCCGGTGGACGTGGTGCTCAACGTGGTGCCGGTCAGCGCGGCGGAGGGGTTGCGGCTGGCCGGGTTGGCGCGGGTGTTCGTGTCGGTGGCCACGCCGGTGGTGGCGGCGAATGCCAGCCATGTGGTGGCGCGGCCTGATCGTGCGCAGCTGGCGGAGCTGGTCGGGCTGGTGCGGGTGGAGGTCAGTGCGGTGCGGACGCTGGCCGGCACGGCTGAGGTGCACCGGCTCAGTGAAGCGGGCGCGGTGCGCGGCAAGGTGTTGCTGACTACTGGCCGCCCGGGGTGATCAGGCCGGTCTCGTAGGCCAGCACCACCAGCTGGGCGCGGTCGCGGGCGTGCAGTTTGGTCAGCAGCCTGCTCACGTGGGTGCGGGCGGTGGCCGGGCTGATGTGCAGCAGGGCGGCGATCTCGTCGTTGGAGCGGCCCGCGCCGACCGTGGCCAGCACCTCCCGTTCGCGGTCGGTGAGCACGGCCAGCCGCCGCAGGTCGGCGCGGGGCGGGCTGGTGGCGGCGGCGTGCATGACCCTGCGGGTGACCGCCGGGGACAGCAGCGCGTCGCCGCCTGCCACGATGCGCACCGCGTTGCGCAGCTCGTCCGGGCCGGTGTCCTTGAGCAGGAAGCCGGAGGCGCCGGCGCGGACTGCGGCCAGGATGTGCTCGTCGGTGTCGAAGGTGGTCAGCACGATCACCCGGACCTCGCGCAGCGCGGGGTCGGCGACGATCTCCCGGGTGGCGGTCAGGCCGTCGGTGCCGGGCATGCGGATGTCCATCAGCACCACGTCCGGGCGTTCCCGGCGGACCAGCGCGAGGCCGGACTCGCCGTTGTCGGCCTCGCCGACCACGGTGATGTCCTCGGCGCGGTCGAGCAGCGCGCGCAGGCCCTCGCGGACCAGGTACTGGTCGTCGACCAGGGCGATGCGGATCATGGGCGGGCCCGCAGCGGGATGTGTGCCTGGACCAAGAATCCTCCGCCGCTGGGCGTGCTGGTGTGCAGGGCGCCGCCGAGCAGGGCCAGGCGTTCGCGCATGCCCATGATGCCCCAGCCACCGTTGGCGGCGGGGCTGGCGGGACCGGGCGGGCCAACTCCGTCGTCGCGGACGGACAGGCGCAGCTCGTCCGGGCGGTAGGACAAGGTGATCTCGACGGTGCGGGCGTTGGCGTGGCGGCGGATGTTGCTCAGCGACTCCTGGGTCACCCGGTAGGCGGTGGCGTCGGCCACGGCGGGCAGTGCGGCCGGTTCGCCTTCGGCGCGCACGGTGACGGTCAGGCCCGCGGTGGTGGCGGCGTCGACGAGCTCGGGGAGGCGGTCCAGGCCGGGCACCGGGTCGCTCTCGCCCGCGCGCAGCGCGCCGAGGGTGGCGCGGAGCTCCTGCACCACCTCGCTGCACGCGGTGCGGACGGCGGTGAGGGAGCGTTCGGCGCGGTCGGGGTCCTCACGCAGGGTCTCCCTGGCCACGTCGGTGTGCAGGGAGATCACCGCGACCGTGTGCGCGAGCAGGTCGTGCAGGTCGCGGGCGATGCGCAGGCGTTCCTGCTCCACCCGGGCGGCGGCTTCGCGTTCGCGGTCCAGTGCGGCGGCCGCGCGCCAGCCGCGGCGGGAGCGGACCGCGTCGCCGAAGGCGATCACCGCGGCGAACAGCGCGGCCGAGACGCCCAGGTCCAGGCCGAGCACGTAGCCGGGGTCGTCGCCCTCGTCCAGGCGGGCCACCGTGGAGACCACCAGCACCGCCACGCCCACCCCGCCGGCCCAGCGGGTGCGGCCGGCCTCGGCGGCGGAGTAGAGCGGGGCGGCCAGTGGCACGGCCAGGCCGATGGCGGGCAGGTCGAGCACGTAGTAGGCGATCAGCGCGGTGGCGCTGAGCAGCAGCACCGGGACCGGGTGCCGGCGGCGCAGGAACAGCACCCCGGCGAACAGCAGCGCGAAGGCGTAGGCCAGCGGGGGCGGCGGAGCGGTGCGGCCGAGGTTGGCGGTGATCGCCGCGCCCACCGCCAGCAGCACCAGGGCCGCCAGCAGGGCGTCGGCGAGCCGGGGGCGGCTGCTCAGCATGGTGTCCACTGTGGACCAGCCCGCCTGGTCACGCCACGGACCGGGTGCGCAGCAGGCGGACCAGGCCGGTGAAGGCCAGGGCCGCGGTGAGCGCGGTGGCGGCGACCCGGAAGTAGTGGCCGAAGATGAACTCCGCGGCGGTCTGGCGCAGGAACTCCGCGGAGTGCACGGCCAGGCCCTCGGTGAACATGATCGTGTTGCGCGGGTGGAGGTACAGCACCGAGAACAGGCCCTCCCCCAGCGCCAGCACGAGCAGGCTGGCCAGGAACCACCAGCGCGCCCGCGGCCGCCGCCACAGCGTGATTGCGGCCAGCACCGCGGCGGCCACCGTGGCCATGCCCAGCGGCCGGAAGACATCGCCCGGCCCGACCACCCGGAAGAACCCCATCGACTCGGCCAGCGAGGCCGGTGGGTCGCGGAAGATGTTGGGGTACAACAGGACGGTCTCCACCAGCACGCCACCGAAAGCGGTCATGGCGATCCACACGTAGCCGATGGAGACGAGGCAGGCGAGCCGGGCGCGGTCCATGGGGGCAACGCTAGGCAGCGCGCGGGGCGGGCGAATCCGTTCGGAATCGCGGTCGGCGTACGCGTCTGGACGTACGTCAGCGGCTCCGGGCGTGCAGGATGCGGAGCTGGCCGATCTCGGCGACGTTCTTGGTCAGCTCGACCGTCACCCAGCCCGCGATGTCAGCCAGGGTGAACTCCCCGCCCCAGGGCAGGGTGCGGGTGCGTTCGGTGGAGTCCAGGTCGGCGTCGGTCAGCGGCAGCAGGGCGGCCCGCCAGTTGTCCTTGAGACCGGTCAGCCAGGCGATCATGGACTCGGCGGTGCCCGGCCAGGTGATCTCCGCGCGGTCCGGGGCGCCGTCGCCGAAGAGGTGGCCGTGCGTGGTGGTCCACCAGAAGCCGATGTGCCAGCTGACCCAGCCGATGGTGGTGGTCGGCGCGGGATCGGGCTCGGGTTCCGCCCAGTCGGCGTGCCAGCGGCCGTCGGCGCCGGGGCGGACGGTCCAGCTGTCCGGCGCGGGCTCCCACAGGCAGGCGGTGTCGTCGAGCCCGGTCAGGTGGTGCTCGAACAGGGACCAGGCGATGTCGAGCTGCTTGAGCAGCAGGTCGACCCGGGCGGCAGTCATGCGTGCAGGGTGGCCGCGCCGTCCGGGTCCGGCAACCGGATTAGCGCCGGACCCGGACGGTTCAGCTCATCCGGTGCAGTGCGGTGGCGATGATCTCCGCGCTCGGCGCGTGCAGGGCCTGGGCCGCGGTCTGGCCGGTCGCGGCCAGGTAGGCGTCGACCAGCCGGTTGCCCACGGCGTACCCGGCGCCGGTGGGCAGGCCGACCGGGGTGGCGCCGTAGTGGGCCGCGATGGCGTCGCCGTGCACCCAGGCGGCGAAGTTCTGCATGCCGGTGACCTCCAGGCCGGAGACGACCTTGGCGAAGACCGCCTCGTCGTGCAGGTGCGGCACGCCGATGCGGGTGTGGCCGAGGTCGTCTCCGTGGAGCTGGCGGGCGAAGGCGTCGGCCAGGCCCTCGGAGACCAGGTGCTCGCCGACGTTGACCGTGGCCGGGTCCCACACCACGCCGCCGGGGCGGTAGCGGAGGTTGTGGTTGAGCTCGTGCACCACGGTCGCTTCCAGGCGGTCCAGGTTCTCCGGGTACGGCCACAGGGTGATCACGATGTAGCCGGAGATGCCGCCGTTGCCGGTCACGCCGAGGCTGGGCCCCATGAAGTTGGCGTCGCCGGGGTCGCCGAGCACGAACAGCACGGAGATGTCCGGGACCGCCAGCTCCGGGGTGGCCGCCAGCTGGACTTCCAGCGCCTGGTCCAGGGCGCGCTGGAGGCGGGGCCAGGCGTCGGCCGCGGCGAGGGTGTCCAGGGCGTCCAGGCAGCGCTGTTCGTCGCGGTCCAGCGGGAAGCCCGCCGAGGCCAGGTGCATCGCGACCAGGTCGACGTCACCCGGGAAGTAGCGGTACATGCCCGCCATCGGTTCGAGCATGGCGCGCAGCAGCTCGGACCGGTCGGCGACCGGGGCCCGCAGGATGCCGGTCATGGCGGTGTGGGTGTCGAGAACGGTGATCGTCATGTGCCGGACCCTAGGAGCTGACGTAGCTGGAGGTTCAAGTCCTGTTGCTCACCCCTCCGGGTAGAACAGGAACAGCGTGCAGCCAGTGGTGGTCTGCGGGACGTGCGAGGAACCGGCGGGCGCGTGGATGAAGGAGCCCGCCGGGTAGTCCCGGTCGCCGTCGTTGAACACGCCGGAGACCACGAAGACCTCCTCCGGTCCCGGCTCGTGCACGTCGATCCCCTGCCAGCGGCTGTCCGGGTCCATCTCCAGCACGTAGGCCTTCGCGCCGTTGTCCCCCTGCCACAACGGGCGCAACCGCATGCCCGGGAAGAGTTCCTGGACCGGGGCGTCCTGGACGGTGGACCACACGTAACCCTCTTCGGTCGTCATGCGGCCAGCCTGCCGATCCGCGCGCCGGCCGCCGAGTGTCAGGAAAGACATCATCCGGTACTTTTCTGCCATGCACCGGGTCGTGGCGCTGCTCCGCCCACCGCAGTCGACCTTCGAGCTCGGCTGCGCGGCGCAGGTGTTCGGCATCGAACGGCTGGGAGTGCCGACCCGGTACGCCTTCGAGGTGTGCACGGAGCTTCCCGGCCCGGTCGCGACCTACGCCGGGTACGACATGCTGGTGACCGAGGGGCTGGCCGCGCTCGACCGGGCCGACACCGTGATCGTCCCCGGCTGGCTGCCGGTCCAGGAGCCGCCGTCGGCCACGGTGGTCCAGGCGCTGCGCCGGGCGCACGCCAGGGGCGCGCGGGTGGCCAGCATCTGCTCCGGCGCGTTCCTGCTGGCGCACGCCGGGCTGCTGGACGGACGGCGGGCGACCACGCACTGGGCGCAGACCGACGAGCTGGCCGCCCGCTTCCCGCAGGTGCGGGTCGATGCGGACGTGCTCTACGTCGACCACGGCGACGTGGCCACCAGCGCGGGCGCGGGCGCCGGGTTCGACCTGTGCATGCACCTGGTCCGGCGGGACCAGGGCGCCCGGTACGCCGCGGACATCGCCCGGACCATGGTCATGCCGCCGCACCGGGAGGGCGGGCAGTTGCAGTACTCCGCCCCGCCCCACCCGGCCCAGTTCGACGGTTCGCTCGCGCCGTTGCTGGACTGGGCCGCCGGGCGACTGGGCGAACCGGTCACCGTGGAGAGCCTGGCCGCGCGGGCGGGTCTGTCCACGCGCACCCTGGCCCGGCGGTTCGCCGAGCAGCTGGGCACCAGTCCTGGTCAGTGGCTGCTCGCCCGGCGGCTGGCTGTGGCGCAGGACCTGCTGGAGTCTTCGGATCTTCCGTTGGAGGCCATCGCGCGGCGGGTGGGGCTGTCCTCGGCCACCAACTTGCGCAGGCGGTTCGCGAGCGCGTTGGGGACCACGCCGGGGGCTTATCGGCGGGTGTTCCGGGATCGGGACAGGCGACCTAGTCCATGAGCAGGACCAGTTTTCCGCGGACGTGGCCGCCCTCGCTGGCTCGGTGGGCGGCCGCGGCTTCGGTCAGGGGATAGGTGCGGGTGATGGGGAGCTTGATCTTTCCGGCGGCTACCAGGGCTGTTGCGTCGGACAGGGCGCCGGGGACTTCTTCGGCGGGGCCGCCCCAGCTGGCTCGGACGCCGAAGTCGGCGGCTTGGCCGTCGGCGATGGTGAGCACGCGGCCTGGGCCGCCGGTGAGGGCGAGCAGGGTGGGCAGGCCGCCGCGGCCGGATAGGTCCAGGGCCGCGTCCACGCCCTGGGGGGCGAGTTCCTTGACCCGCTCGACCAGGCCTTCGCCGTAGCGGACCGGGTGGGTGCCCAGGCCGCGCAGATAGGCGTGGTTGGCTTCGCTGGCGGTGCCGATGACGGTCAGGCCGCGTTCCCTGGCCAGCTGCACGACGAAGGTGCCGACCCCGCCCGCGGCGCCGTCGACCAGCAGGGTCTCCCCCGCTTTCACCTCGAGCAGGGCGAGCACCCGGTAGGCGGTGGTGGCCACCCCGGGCAGGCCGGCGGCGGTGGGCCAGTCCAGTTCGGCGGGTTTGCCGGTGAGCTTGCCTGCGGTGGCCAGGGTGTGGGTGGCGTAGGAGCCGGTGGCGGCCGTGCCGAGCACCTCGTCGCCGATGGCGAACTCGGTGACCTCCGGGCCGACGGCGTCGACCACGCCCGCGACGTCCGAGCCTGGCACGGCGGGGTAGGCGGCCGGCATGCTGGGGAAGGCGCCGGCGCGGACCTTGGTGTCGAAGGGGTTGACCCCGGCGGCCTTGACCCGGATGCGGAGCTGGCCGGGGCCGGGTTCGGGGAGGTCGCGCTGGACGGGGTGCAGCACCTCGGGGCCGCCGTGCTCGGTGAAGACGATGGCGGTGGACTGCTCGGGCATGGGGGTCCGTTCTGTGGCTTGGGGCGGCTGTCTGGGTTGAGCCTCCGCTGTGCCGGTGCGGCACGCCAGCCACGATCGGGTTGAGTGGTCAGGCCAGGTAGTGCGCCATCGCGGCGGCGACGGCGAGGTGGTCGGGGACCAGCGTGCCGTCGTCCTCGTCCTCGATGTGCCACAGGCTGTTCTGCAGCACCCGGCCCACGGTCCAGCGCGCGGCGCGGGCGCGGTCCAGGCCGAGGTGGTCGGTCATCAGGTCGAAGCGGCGGCGCAGCGCGCGGGGCACGTCACCGGTGGCCTCCAGGTCCTCGAACCGGCTCTCCAGCGCGGGGAACAGCTCGAAGCCGGGGTCGCCCGCGAGGGGTTTCGGGTCGATGGCCAGCCAGGGTTCGCGGCTGGCGCCGGGCAGCGGGGCCAGCACGTTGTCGTGGTGCAGGTCCCACAGCAGCAGGCGGTCGCCGGGTTCGTCGAGCACCTCGCCGACGATGGCCGCCCAGGAGTGCAGGCGGACGGCGTCGGCCGGGTCGGCCAGCCGGGTGGCCTTGCCGGGGGTGTCGGCGATCATGGCGGCGGCGATGTCGCCCAGCCGCCGCATGCCGGGCGGGGCCTGGTGCTGGACCAGGCGGCCGAGCAGGCCGGTGAGGATGGTCAGGGCCTGCTCGCCGTCGGGCAGGGAGGACAGCGGGCGGCTGGCGTCCAGGCGTTCCAGCAGCATGGTGCAGGTGGGCTCGTCAGCGGCCAGCAGGCGGACGATGCCGTCGCCGTCCCAGTGCCGCAGGGCCAGCGGTTCGCCGCGGTTCTCCTCGTTGGGGCGCTGGAGCTTGAGCACCGCCGGGACGTCCTCGGCGGTGCGCACCGGCAGCACCAGGGAGGCCATGCCGTGCATGGACTCGCCGTCCAGGCGCAGGTTCCAGCGGTCCAGGAAGTCCGTGGCCAGCGCGGGCAGCTGCTCGATCCAGGCCAGGCCCTCGTCGCCGTCGAACTTGGCGTACATCCCGGCCAGTTCGGCCGGCACCTCGATGATCGTCATCAAGGTCGATTATTGGGCCGGGGCCAAATGGTTTTCGCTAGCGGCGCTTGCGCAGCTCCAGCAGTGCGATGAGCCCGATCGCGGCGGCGATCACCAGCACCGGCCCCAGGTAGCCCATGGTCCCGGTCGGCTCGCCGAAGATCCAGCGGAACGGTCCGCTGTGTCGGCCCTCGATCAGCCAGCGCACCAGGGGCACCGCGCCCAGGGTGATCCCGACCAGGGCGATCACCCCCTGCGCACCGTCCACAGCGGACACACTCTTGGCCATCTGCTCTCCTCCCGCGGGCAATACGGTCGTACCGTAGTTCGCCACCCAGCCGCTCGTCAATACGGTCGTATTGGTAGTGTGGGCCGGTGGCCGAGGAACAGAAGTCCAAGATCGCCGAGGCGATGTGGCGGCTGGCCGCACGCGCCGGGCTGGAGGCGGTGAGCGTGCGCGAGGTGGCCGCCGAGGCAGGCGTGTCGGTCGGCCGGGTGCAGCACTACTTCCGGAACAAGGACGCGCTGCTGCTCTACGGGCTCAAGCTGGCCGGGCAGCGGATGGAGCTGCGGATCGCGGACCGGCTCAGCGGGCTGGCCGGGTCGCCGGAGCAGCTGCTGCGGGCCGCGCTGGAGGAGGTGCTCGGCGACGATCCGGACACCCGGCAGGCGATCAGGGTCAACGTGGCCTTCCTCGGCCGGGCGATGGAGGACGTGGCCATCGCCGACGTGCTCTTCCAGGACAACGCGGAGCTGCGCGCGCTGGCCACGCACGTGGTGTGGCAGGCCCAGCAGGAGGGCCGGGCGGCCGGGCTGGACCCGGAGCGGGAGGCGCGGATCATCTGGTCGCTGGCCGACGCGCTGACCATCGAGCTGGCCTGCGGGCAGCTCACCGGGGCCGAGGCCACCGACACTATGCGCTACCACCTGGACCGGGTGCTGAGGTAGGCAGTTCCGCCGCGAGCGTGCTCAGGAAGGCGTCCATGGCCATCTGGAACGGGCTCTCCCGCATCTGGATGACCAGCTCGGCGGCGCTGGCGGTGATGTTCGGGTACCGCTGCGCGGGCAGGGTGGCGTAGACCTCGCGCCAGATCGCGTCCTCGGCCTGCTCCGCGGTGTGCACGGCCGCGTCCAGGGCGGCGAAGGACAGCGCGATGCCGATGAAGCAGCGGTAGTGCCGGACCGCCTCGGCCGGTGGGAAGCCGGCCTCGCGCAGGATGCCGAGGATGGTCTCCACCGCGGCGGTCTCGTGCTCGCGGCCAGTGACCCGCGCGGTGACCAGGGCGGCGGCCCTGGGGTGCGCGAGGTTGGCCCGGTAGATGCGCTCGCCGAGGGCGCGCAGGTCCGCCACGCAGTCGCCGGTGGTGCGGTGCCCGGCGAAGGTGCGGCCGATCAGCTCGTCGGTGATGGCCAGCAGCAGGTCGTCCTTGCCGGTGAAGTAGCGGTAGATTGCGGTGGCGTCCGCGCCGAGGGCCGCGCCGAGCCTGCGCAGGGACAACCCGTCCGGGCCGTGCAGCTCGATCAGCCGCAGTGCGGTGTCGATGATCAGCTCCGCGGAGAGCAGCCGGCCCCCCTGGGTGCGCCTGCGGCGGGTGCGGTGCTCGGGAACGCGCTTGGGAGCCACCGGCGCAGCTTATGTCAACACCATTGACGTTAGGATCCGCGATCTCTTTCCTGTCCGCATGCGTGATGCGGGCAGGCGGATGGCGGCGGTGCTGGTGCTCGGACTGCTGGCGGCCTGCGCGCCGCCGGTGGCGGACGCGGTGGACAAAGCGAAGGCGGCCGAGGCTGCCAACGCACTCCCCCGCGACGGGTTCTACGAGGTCAGCCCGGATGGGGCCGCCCCGGGCACGGTGCTGCGCGCCGAGCGGTTCACCGGCTGGCGGCTGCCGCCGGGAGCGAGCGGGACCAGGATCGTCTACGACTCGCGGTCCGCGGCGGGCACGCCGGTGGCGGCCTCGGCGGCGGTGCTCACCCCGGCCGGGCAGCCGCCGGACGGGGGCTGGCCGGTGGTGGCCTGGGCGCACGGCACCAGCGGGGTGGCCCGGCAGTGCGCGCCCTCGCTGATGAAGGACCTCTACTACCCGGAGGTGATGGCCGAGTGGCTCGGGCGGGGCTACGCGGTGGTGGCCGCGGACTACTCGGGGCTGGGCGCGGGTGACGGGCACGAGTACCTCACCCTGGCGGCCAACGCCCAGGACGTCCGGTACGCGGTGGCCGCGGCCCGGCGGGCGGTGCCGGAACTGGGGGCGCGCTGGGTCGCGGTCGGGCATTCCCAGGGTGGGCAGACGGTGTGGGGCGTGGCCCGGCAGGAGGTGACCGAACCGACCGGGGGGTTCCTCGGCGCGGTCGCGCTGGCACCGGTGACGCCCTATGACCGGTTGCAGGAGCGGGTCGCGGACAACCCCGGCCAGGGGCAGTACCTGGCCTATGTGGCCAGTGCGATCGCGTTGCAGCACAAGGACTTCAGCCCGGCGGACATGCTGAGCGAGGCGGGGCTGCGGGACTACGGGAAGTACCTGCGGGAGGGTTGCTGGGGCTATGGCCGGGCGGTCAGCGGCACCGCGACCTCGCGGGAGTTGTTGCGCCCCAACTGGTCCGCGCATCCGGCCGCGCGCGCCTTCATCGAGGGCAACCGCTACTCCGGCGGCGCGCTGGCCGGGCCGATCCTGGTGGTCGCTGGGGCGTCGGATGTGGACGTGGCCGCCGACACCGTTGCCGAGGAGGCCAGGAAGCAGTGCGGGCAGGGCACGGCGGTGACCTATCGGGTGTTTCCCGGCGGGCATGACGGGGTGCTCGGGGAGTCCTCGGCCGAGCAGGAGCGGTGGGTGCGGGAGCGGTTCGCCGGGGTGGCCGCGACTCGCGCCTGCCCGTAGACATTAGGGTTTCGCCCATGTCGGTGCGCGTGGAGCGACAGGGGCCGGTCAGCACGGTGGTGCTGTCCCGGCCGGAGAAGCGCAACGCGGTGGACGGGCCGACCGCGGCGGCGCTGGCGGCGGCCTTCCGGGAGTTCGACGCCGACCCAGATGCCGCGGTGGCGGTGCTGTGGGGTGAGGGTGGCACGTTCTGCGCCGGGGCGGATCTCACCGCGGTCGGCACCGAGCGGGGCAACCAGGTCGCCGCCGAGGGTGACGGGCCGATGGGGCCGACCCGGCTGCGGCTGGGCAAGCCGGTGATCGCCGCGGTCAGCGGGCACGCGGTGGCCGGTGGGCTGGAGCTGGCGCTGTGGTGCGACCTGCGGGTGGCCGAGCAGGACGCGATCTTCGGCGTGTTCTGCCGGCGCTGGGGGGTGCCGCTGATCGACGGCGGCACGGTCCGGCTGCCTAGGCTGATCGGCACTTCGCGGGCGATGGACCTCATCCTCACCGGCAGGCCGGTGGACGCCGCCGAGGCCGAGCGGATCGGGCTGGTCAACCGGGTGGTGCCGCCGGGACAGGCACGCGCGGCGGCCGAGGAACTGGCGGCGCAGCTGGCCCGGTTCCCGCAGACCTGCATGCGGCGGGACCGGTTGTCGGTGCTGGAGCAGGACGGTCTTGACGAGGACGCGGCCATCGCCAACGAGCTGCGGCACGGGTTCGTCTCGCTGGCCTCCGACGCGCTGGAGGGCGCGCGGCGGTTCAGCGGCGGGGCCGGGCGGCACGGCGAGTTCGAGTAGGGCTCGGGGTGCGGCTGACGGAAGAACAGCTCGGGCAGGTCGCGGCGGAGTTCCGGCCGGGCTCGTCGCCCAGCGCCGGGCGGGTGCGGGTGGCCGAGGACCGGTGGCTGCCGGTGGCCGAGGCGCTGCCGGTGCTCAGCCGGGCGCGGCGCAGCCCTGGCGCGCATCCGGCCGCGGCCTACTGGGGCACGGTGGCGGTGTTCGGGTTGCAGCTGGTCACCGCCGGTCGCGCGGGCCGGTTGAGCGAGGCTGACGAGCAGCGGGTGGCGCGGCTGGCCGCGGAGATGCCGGAGCGGGCCGGGTTCGGCGATCCGGTGCAGCTGGTGCGGGACTTCCTGGCCGCGGTGGCCGACGGGATGGGGGCGGCGGCCGCTCCCCCGGTGCCCGTGTTGTCCTCCTGGACGCCGCGGCCCGCGCCGCCGCGGCCGCCTGAGGTGCGGGTGTCGCTGCGGGTGGAGTTCGGGCGGACCCGGCTGTTCCGGGCGGTGCTCCAGGTGCACAGCCTGGCCGATCCGGCGCTGGTGGCCGATGCCGCCGAGGTGTGGGCGGGCGGGGTGGCCGGGCTCGGTGCGGAGGTCAGGGACGGGGTGCTGGCCGCCCTGCGCCGCAGCGCCCTGGCCTGGCCGCCGCTGGCCCGGCTGCTGGAGTCCGAGACGCCGGAGGACATCCAGCTCGCCGATGAGGAGGTGCTGCGGCTGCTCGGCGGGGTGCCGGGCATCGAGGTGCACTGGCCGAAGGAGCTGGGCCGCGGGCTGAGCGCGCGGGCCGAGGTGGCGGCGACCGGGGACCGGCCGTCGTTCTTCGGCGGGGACAAGGCTTTCGCGTTCCACTGGCGGCTGGCCCTGGGCGATGACCCGCTGACCGAGGCCGAGCTGGCGCAGCTGACCGAGTCGCGGCGGCCGGTGGTGCGGCTGCGGGAGAAGTGGACGCTGGTGCCGCCGGACCTGCGGCGCAAGGCGGACAAGCCGACCATCGCGGTGCTCGGCGGGATGGACGCGCTGGAGGTCGCGCTCACCGGGTCGGCGGTGGTGGCCGGGGATCGGCTGCCGGTGCGCGCCACCGGGTGGCTGGAGGGCATGCGCGGGCGGATCGCCGAGCCCGACACCGGCCGGGAACCGGTGCAGCCGCCGCCGGAGCTGGCCGCGACCCTGCGCGACTACCAGCTGCGCGGGCTGCGCTGGCTGGCCAGGATGACCGAGCTGGGCCTGGGCGGCTGCCTGGCCGACGACATGGGACTGGGCAAGACGATCACGGTGATCGCGCTGCACCTGCACCGCCGCGAGGACTTCCCCGCGCCGACGCTGGTGGTCTGCCCGGCCTCGCTGCTGGGCAACTGGGAGCGGGAGATCCAGCGCTTCGCCCCCGGCGTCGCGGTGCGCCGCTACCACGGCAACGGCCGCTCGCTGGACGGCGTGGACGGCGGGTTCGTGCTCACCACCTACGGCACCATGCGGCTGGACTCGGCGGTGCTGGCCGGGTTCTCCTGGGACCTGGTGGTGGCGGATGAGGCCCAGCACGTGAAGAACCCGCGCTCGGGCACCGCGAAGGCGTTGCGGACCATCCCGGCCCCGGCGCGGGTCGCGCTGACCGGGACGCCGGTGGAGAACACGCTCTCCGAGCTGTGGGCGGTGCTGGACTGGACCACGCCGGGACTGCTGGGCACGCTGCCGGCCTTCCGCACCCGGTGGGCCAAGCGGATCGAGGGCGCGCGGGACACCGCGGTGGCCGACCGGTTCGCCCGGCTGGTGCGGCCGTTCCTGTTGCGGCGCCGCAAGTCCGACCCCGGGATCGCGCCGGAGCTGCCGCCCAAGACCGAGACCGACCAGGCGGTGTCGCTGACCAGGGAGCAGGCCGCGCTCTACCAGGCGACCGTGCGGGAGAGCCTGGCGGCGATCAAGAACAGCGACGGGCCGATGGCGCGGCGGGGCCGGATCGTCTCGCTGCTGATCGCGCTCAAGCAGATCTGCAACCACCCGGCGCAGTTCCTCAAGGAGCCAGAACCCAAGCTGGACAACAGGTCCGGCAAGCTGGAACTCCTGGACGAGCTGCTCGACACCATCCTGGCCGAGGACGGCGCGGTGCTGGTGTTCACCCAGTACGTGGCCATGGCCCGGCTGCTGGAGCAGCACCTCACCGCGCGCGGCATCGGCACCCAGCTGTTGCACGGCGGCACCCCGGTCCCCCGGCGGGAGGAGCTGGTGCGGCGGTTCCAGGACGGTCAGGTGCCGGTGTTCCTGTTGTCGCTCAAGGCCGCGGGCACCGGGCTCAACCTGACCAGGGCCGACCACGTGGTGCACTACGACCGGTGGTGGAACCCCGCGGTGGAGGACCAGGCCACCGACCGGGCCTACCGGATCGGGCAGACCCGGCCGGTGCAGGTGCACCGGCTGATCGCCGAGGGCACCGTGGAGGACCGGATCGCCGAGCTGATCGCGGTGAAGAAGGACCTCGCCGACTCGGTGCTCACCGCCGGGGAAGCCGCCTTCACCGAACTCTCCGACGCCGAGCTGGCCGACCTGGTGGAGCTGCGCCGATGACCGCCACCGTCGCCCGCGACGGCGTGCACGAGATCGAGATCCAGCGCTCGCGCTTCCGGTGCCACCTGGCCAGGGTGGAGACCGAGGAGGCCGCCGCGGAGTTCATCGCCGCGGTGCGCAAGGAGCACTGGTCGGCCAACCACAACTGCACGGCCTTCCGCCTCGGCGACGGCACGCAGCGCTCCAGCGACGACGGCGAACCCGCGGGCACCGCCGGGGTGCCGATGCTGGAGGTGCTGGTGCGGCGGGAACTG
This sequence comes from Crossiella sp. CA-258035, assembly GCF_030064675.1. GTDB lineage: Bacteria > Actinomycetota > Actinomycetes > Mycobacteriales > Pseudonocardiaceae > Crossiella. The sequence goes on along the minus strand of NZ_CP116413.1, from coordinate 4,687,736 downwards.
GTCGACGTGGTGGCCGTGGTGACCCGCTACTTCGGCGGCACCAAGCTCGGCGCGGGTGGCCTGGTCCGCGCCTACGGCCGCGCGGTCTCCGAGGCGGTGGACGCGGTCGGCCTGCTGCGCCGGGGCCGCTTCGCCACCCTGGAGATCACCGCCGCGCACGCCGAGGCGGGGCGGCTGGAGCACGCGTTGCGCGCGGCCGGGCACCGGATCGCCGAGGTCGGCTACGGCAGCAGCGTGCGGCTGACCGTGCACGTGCCGGAGGCCGAGGCCGAGGGCTTCCGGCGGTGGCTGGCCGAGCAGACCGCGGGCGCGGTCACCGCCACCACCGGAACCACCGTGGAGCTGGACCTGCCCTAGACCGCGGCCTTGGCGATCGCCTCGGCGAGGGCCGCGGGCTGGGACAGGAACGGCGAGTGCGAGGAGTCCAGCTCGGTGACCGTGGTGGGGGCGGCCGACACCGCGTCGATCTCGGTGATGAAGCGCTGTTGCAGGGCGATCGGGATGGCGTTGTCCTTGGTGCAGACCACATAGGAGTGCGGGACGCTGCCATAGCGCTCCGGGGTGATGGTCAGCTCCTCCGCTGGGATGCCCAGCGGGCCGTCCGGGCTGAGCAGGGCGATCACGGCCGCCGCGGTGCGGTCGTCGACGTCGTGGCAGAAGCAGTCCTTGACCTCTTCGTGCCGGTCGGGGTCGCCGAAGTCGATGCGCGCCGCGCCCACCAGCTCCGGGTCGGCGGCCAGCAGCGGGAGCGACTGGCCGCCCTCGGCCTCGGGGCAGGTGTTGTAGAAGGCCGCGGGCTGCCCGCTCACCGGTGCGTACGCCGCGACGTAGACCAGCCCGCCGACCAGCTCCGGCGCGAGCTCGGCCAGCGCGGTGGCGACCACGCCGCCCATGCTGTGCGCGACCACCAGGCATGGCCGCCCGCCGCCGATCGCGCGCACCTGCTCGGCGAGCAGGGCCGCCGCGGAGGAGGCGGTGACGGTCGCGACGGGCGACTTCTCGGTGGCGAAGGCCTCGGCGTCGAACGGCCGGGTCCAGGCGGCGCGCGGCGCGGGGCCCCGTAACCCGTGTCCTTCCAGGTCGACCGCGACGGACTGGACGCCTCGGGCGGCCAGCTGCTCGGTCACCGGACTCCAGCACCAGCTGCCGTGCCAGAAACCGTGCACCAGGACGACGGGGAGGGGGTTGGTCATGCTGCGAAGCTATCCCCGGGAAGATCCAGTTCCCTCGTTCGTGGCGCGAACGGGCAAGCAGGTGTGCACGTTGATCCCTCGGTGGCTCAACGGTTCTGCTCGGCTTCGGTGAACATCCGCACCAGGCTGTGCGGGAGGTCGTCACCGAACAGGTGCTCCCGGACAGCGGCCATGTCAGGGGAGTCGGCGGCGCGGGTGAACATGGCCTGCTCGTAGCCGGCGAGGGCGGCTTCGAGGTTGCCGGGGTGCGCGGCCAGGGCTTTGCCGAGCTCGGCCCCGTCCTGCATGGCCAGGTTGGCGCCTTCACCGTTGGGGGCGGTGAGGTGGGCGGCGTCGCCGAGCAGGGTCACCCCCGGTGTCCGGTCCCAGCGATGTCCGGTCGGCAGGGCGTAGTGCGGGCGCAGCGCCGGCGGGGTGTCGGCCTCGGTGATCAGCGCGGTGAGCTCGGGGGCCCAGCCTTCGAACTCCCTGGCGATCCGTTCGGTGGCCGCGGTGGCGTCGGTGAAGTCGATGGCGGCGAACCACTCCAGGGGCTCGGTGAGCACCACGTAGGTGTGCAGGGTGTCGCCGCTTTCCCGGTGCGCGTGGATCTCCCTGCCGGTCGTGGCAGCGATCAGCGATCCGCCGCCGACCGCGGCCGCGGCGGCCGGGTGCTGGGTGTCGGCCTCGAACAGGTAGGTCTCGACGAAGGCGGTGCCCGCGTACTCGGGGGTGGCCGGGGAGAGCAGCGGCCGGACCCGGGACCAGGCGCCGTCCGCGCCGACGAGCAGGCCGGTGACCACGGTGGTGCTGTCGGCGAAGGTCACCTCGTGGCGGCCCTCGCCGAGCGCGCGGGCGCCGGTGGCCTTGTGGCCCCACCGGACGGTGCCTGGCGGGAGCGAGTCGAGCAGCAACTGGCGCAGGTCGGCGCGTTGCACCTCGGGGCGGCCGCCGGTGCCGTCGTCGGCCTTCTCGAACAGCACCGTGCCGTCCCGGTCCAGGATCCGCATCGCCTGGCGGCCCTCCAGGACCAGGCCGCGGAACTCCGCCATCAGACCGGCCGCTTCGAGGGCAAGCTGCCCGTTGTAGTCGTGGATGTCGAGCATGCCGCCCTGCGTGCGTGCGGTGGGCGAGGGCTCGGCCTCGTAGACCGCAGCCGGGATGCCGTGCACGTGCAGGACGCGGGCCAGGGTGAGTCCGCCGAGGCCGGCGCCGACGATCGTGACGGGAGTGGGCACGAGGGCTCCTTCGGAAGATTGGAATGCCGTTCCAACTTTGGAACAGCGCTCCAGACCTGTCAAGATGGGCGCATGGCAACGCGGTCACAGCGGCGGACGGAGGCGCTCTCCAGGGCGCGCATCGTGGCGGCCGCCGTCGAGCTGCTCGACGAGGCGGGCGAGGGCGGGCTGACCTTCCGGGCGCTGACCGAGCGCCTGGCCACCGGACCAGGGGCGATCTACTGGCACGTGGCGAACAAGGGCGAGCTGCTCGACGCCGCGACCGAGGCCGTCCTGACCGCCGCGCTGGCCACCGAACCGGCCGGGTCAGCGGACTCGCCGCAGGCGCGGATCCGCGCGGTCGCGCTCGGTCTGTTCGACGCGATCGACGAGCACCCGTGGCTGGCCACCCAGCTCGCCGCGCAGCTCTCCCACAGCCCGTGGGGCTCGGTGACGCCGCGGATCTTCGAGCGCATCGGCAGGCAGGTCAGCGCGCTGGGCGTGCCGGAGACCGACTGGTTCACCGTGGCCTCGGCGCTGGTGCACCACATCCTCGGCGCGGCCGGCCAGAACGCCGCGAACGGCCGGGTGGTCGGCTCCGCGGCAGAGCGCGGCGAGTTCCTGGCCGCGGCCTCGAAGGCGTGGGAGGAGCTCGACCCGGCGGACTACCCGTTCCTCAGGGCGGTGGCCGAGCAGATGCGCGAGCACGACGACCGCGAGCAGTTCCTGGCCGGGATCGACCTCGTGCTCACCGGCATCACCACGCGGTACCCGCCCGGCGGCGCGGCCTAGGAGCCGGCCTCGGCGGCGATGCGCTCCAGCGCGATCCGCCACTGCTCACGGGCCCACTCCCGGGACTGGGCGTCGGGCAGCTTCTCCACCAGGACGTGCACCGTGGTGCCGCCTTCGCCGAGCAGGCTGACCTGGACGGTGGCCGGGGTGTCCCAGCCGGTGCGCCGCCAGGTGAAGCGGACCCGGTCGACCGGCTTGACCACCCTGATCTCGCCGCTGACCCCGCCGCCCTCGTACTGGTTGCCCGGCTCGAAGCGCACCGGGCCGCCCAGCCACAGCTCGGGCCGTTCGGTGAGCACCTTCCACACCACATCGGCCCCCGCGGACACGCTGCGCTGCACGCCGACCTGGAAGCCGCTGGCGGTCTCCCCGATCGCGCGCTTGCCGCGGGCGCGCTCGTAGGCGACCGTGATCGACTGCTGCCACCAGCTGCTGACCTGCGGATAGTCCGCGGCCAGGTGCTTGACGATGCCCTTGTGGTCCCATTCGGCGGCGCCCGCGGCATCCAGCAGGGACAGCCACTCGGTCCAGTCGCGGCCGGTCGCGGTGCGGACGGCGTCGTCCTTCTTGGTCATGGTCCTCAACCTCGTTCGGGGGAGATCAGGCCCCAGCCGGAACATTCTTGCCGGTAGGACGCATTCTCGCCCTCCGTACGGCCCGGCCACCACGTCCGGCACCGGCTCGGAGCAGTCCGACCACCGGAATTCATCGAATGGCCACCGAGTGCACCACGATCTTCCCTATCACTCCCTATCCTTCCCTCCTTCTGCTACGGTTGCGGAGGTAAGGGAACCTAGGGAGTGTTCGTGGACGACGAGCTGTACACCGTGGAGCACGTGGCCAACGTGCTCGGCCTGCACGTGAAGACCGTGCGCAACTACGTGCGCGAGGGACGGCTGAAGGCGGTCCGGATCGGCAAGCAGTACCGGATCGCCCGCCGGGACCTGGAAGCCCTCACCGGCCGCGCCGCCGAGCCACCGGCCAGGGAGACCGCGGCCCGGCACCGGCACGCCGAGGCCTCGACCGTGGTGCAGATCGACGCGATCAGCTTCGAGCTGATGAGCGCCGTCAGCGGCGCGCTGACCGCCTCCTTGCAGGGCCGCGACTTCTCCGCACCGGCCATGCGGGTGCAGACCTACTACGACCAGGAGCGGGCCAGCATGAAGATCATCCTCAACGGCCCGGTCGGCGACACCGCGGCCCTGCTCGACCTGGTCGACCGCCTGGTGACCCGGTGAGCACGATCTACCGCACCCCGGACAGCGAACGCCTGCTCGGCGAGCGCTACCGCGCCCTGCTCGACCGCTGGCCCTCCCCCGCCGACCGGCGCACACTGTCCACTTCGGACGGTGACACCTTCGTCGTCTCCAGCGGTCCAGTCGACGCCCCGCCGCTGGTGCCGCTGCACGGTTCCAGCGGCAACGCCGCCTCCTGGCTCGGCGTCGCGGCCGAGTGGTCCCGGCACTTCCGCCTGCACGCCATCGACATCCCGGTGAGCCCGGCCTGAGCACTCCCCACCGCCTCCCCCTGGTCTCCGGCGGGCACACCCGCTGGCTGGCGGAAGTCCTTGCCGCACTGGACATCCCCCGTGCCGCCTTCGTCGGCACCTCGCTGGGCCGCCGCACCTTCGGCTGGCTGCCCAAGGCCCTGCTCTGCTCGGCGCAGGGCGAAGCGGGCCGCCGCAAGCTGTTCCACCTGGTCACCGGCTGGTCGGGCATCACCCCGGAGATCGAGGAGTACCAGCTGTTCGTCAACCGCCACTTCCGCCCGCGCCAGGACCGGATCACCGTGGCCACCGACGAGGAGCTGGCCAGGCTGCGGGTGCCGGTGCTGGCCTTCCTGCGCGCGGTCACGGCGACTTCGGCACCAGCAGACCTCGGTTGAACGCCTCGGTGACGGCGGCGGCGCGGTCGCTGACACCGAGCTTGCCGTAGATGTTGAGCAGGTGGGACTTGACCGTGGCCTCGGTGATGAACAGCTTCGCCGCCGCCTCCCGGTTCGTCGCCCCGCCCGCCACCAGCTGGAGCACTTCCAGCTCCCGCTGGCTGAGCAGGCTGGCGGTGGAGCGCACCCGGTTCATCAGCAGGGCCGCCGCCGTGGGCGCGAGCACCGCCTCGCCTCGTGCGGTGGCGCGCACCGCCCGCAGCAGCTCCTCCCTCGGCGCGTCCTTGAGCAGGTAGCCGGTGGCCCCGGCCTCGATCGCGGGCAGCACGTGGCTGTCGGTGTCGTAGGTGGTCAGCACCAGCACGCGGGCGCCGGTCCCGGCCAGCTGCCTGGTCGCGGCCACCCCGTCCATGCCGGGCATCCGCAGGTCCATCAGGACCACCTCCGGCCGCAGGGTCCCGGCGAGCCGGACCGCCTCGGCCCCGTCGGCGGCCTCACCGACCACCTCGAAGTCCGGTTCGCGGGCGAACATGCTGATCAGCCCGTCCCGCACCACCGGGTGGTCGTCCACCACCAGCAGCCTGATCACGAGGCAGGCACCCTGGCCGAGATGCCGGTGCCCGCGCCGGGCCCGGACTCCACCAGCAGCGTGCCGGACAGGCCCTCGATCCGCTGCCGCATCGCGACCAGCCCGAACCCGGCGCCGCGCCGGGCGGTGTCGAAACCGCCGCCGTCGTCGCGCACGTCCAAGGCCACCTCCTCGTCCAGATAGGACAGTGTCACGCCCACCCGGCTGGCCCGCGCGTGCCTGGCCACGTTGGTCAGCGCTTCCTGGGCTGCCCGCAGCAGCGCGACCTCGGCCTCCTGGGTCAGCGGCCGGGCCGTGCCGGTGGTGGTGACCTGGACCGGGACCAGGTGCAGCGCCGACCAGTCCCGCGCGACGCTGGTCAGCGCCTCGCCGAGGCGGGCGGTGCGCAGCGGTTCCGGGCGCAGCGCGTGCACCGAGCGGCGGGCCTCGGCCAGGCTCTCCCTGGCCAGTCCGGTCGCGGTGGCCACGTGCCGCCGCCAGTCCGCCGGATCGGCGTGCTCGGCGGCGCGGAGCTGGCTGATGATGCCGGTGAGGCCCTGGGCCAGGGTGTCGTGGATCTCCCGCGCCATCCGCTCCCGCTCCTCGTGCACGGCCGCCGCCCTGGCCTGGACGAGCAGCTGCTCGTGCAGGGCCGCGTTCTCCGCCAGCACCCGCAGGCGTTCCTCGTTGCGCCGGTCGGTGCGTTCGGCGTACCAGGCGAAGCCGCACAGCGGGATCGCGTTGGCGGCCACCACGATGAGGTAGAAGAGCAGCCCCGTCGCGGTGTCCAGCTCCAGCGCGTAGGACTGCGCGGTGCCCGCCACCACCGCCACCCCGGCGACCCCCGCCAGCCGCCCCGGCCAGGGCAGCACCCGGAAGGCGAAGAGGTACCCGGCCGGGGTGAACAGCCCGAACCACGGTGCCCTGACCACCAGCACCGCCATGATCACGATCAGCCCGGCGACGAAGACCGCCATCACCCTCGGCCGCGTCCGCCAGGCGGGGTACAGGGTGTGCAGCCAGAACATCCAGGCCGCCGCCAGCGCGCACAGCGCCAGGTCAACGACCGGGGACTGGCCGTTGGACCACCTGATCGCCACCGTGCCCGCGGCCAGCGCGGCCAGCAGGGTGTACGGCAGTGCGCCGACCATCCGCGCTCCTCTCTCCGTGACCATGGTCGCCGGTCAGGCCGGTGGTTCCACGCCCAGGGCGTGCCGGAAGATCCCGCGCGGGTCCCAGCGGGCCTTGACGCGTTGCAGGCGCGGGTAGTTGTCCCCGTAGTAGAGCGTGTGCGCGGGGACGCCGGAGGTGTTCTGCCCGGGGTCGGCCAGGTCGTTGTCCGGGTAGTTGATGTAGGAGCCGTCGCTGACCTCGCCGGGCACCGGCACGCCGCCGGTGTCGAGGTAGACGTCGCGGTAGAAGGCGCGGATCCAGGCCAGGTGGGTGTCGTCCTGGCGCTCGTCGGTCCAGGTCGTGCTGTAGACCGCCTTCATCACCGCCCCGCGCTGGGCGATCGCGGTGGCCTCCGGCGGCACCGCCTGCACCTGGCCGCCGTAGCCGATGAGCAGCATCGTCGCCGACGGGGTGGCGATGGTCTTGGCCAGGTGGTGGTGCACGGCGGCCAGCTGCCGGTCGGTCAGCGAGCGGCGCAGGTAGCCCGCCTTGTTCTTGTACCGGCGCGCGCTGGCGTCACCGGCCTCCCCGGTGCCCGGCCAGGTCATCTTGTGCAGCCACGGCATCCGCTGGTGCCGGTCGTCGATCGGCTTGACCCCGGTGCCCTCGGTGACCGCGGCCAGGAACTCGGCCACCAGGCCCTCCGCGCCGGGCAGGTCCGCGTCGATCTGCATGGCCAGCGAGAAGTACCCGGCGCTGTGGTGGGACAGCAGCAAGATCGCGTACAGTCCGGCCGGGCGCGCCCCGGGTTCGCTGTTGCGCTCGTGCCAGACGCCGAAGTTGCGCAGCAGCCGGGTGAACGCCTGCTCGGTCATGCCCGCCCAGGCCCAGGAGACCACGCGTTCGAGCATCGTCCTCGGCGAGGGCGGCAGCAGCCGGGAGGGCTCGCCGGTGGCCCCTGGTGAGCGCAGCCAGTACCGGGTGACCACGCCGAAGTTGCCGCCGCCACCGCCGGTGTGCGCCCACCACAGCTCCCGGTTCGGGTCCTCGGGTTCGCGGGTGGCGACCACCGCGCGGGCGGTGCCGTCCCGGTCGGCCACCACGACCTCCACGCCGTAGAGGTGGTCCACCACCGAGCCGTACCGGCGGGACAGCGCGCCGTAGCCGCCGCCGGCGAAGTGCCCGCCCGCGCCGACCGCCGGGCAGCTGCCGCCGGGGATGGTCACGCCCCAGCCCTGGAACAGCCGCCGGTACACCTGCCCGAGAGTCGCGCCCGGCTGCACCGCGAATGCCTTCATGGCCGGGTCGTAGCCGACCTCGTCCATCGGCGAGAGGTCCAGCAGCAGCCGCACCTGGGGGTCGGCGGTGAAGTTCTCGAAGCAGTGCCCGCCGCTGCGGGGCGCGATCCGGCGTCCGGTGCGCGCCGCTTCGGCCACCGCGCGCACCACCTGCTCGGCAGAGCTGACCACGCGGATCTCCTCCGGCTGCCCGGTGAAGCGGAAGTTGTTGCCGCGCAACAGGTTCTCGTAGCGTGGGTCACCCGGCCGGATGCGCACCGGGCCCAAACCGGCGGGCTCGGTGGCGGCGTGGCCGACCGTCCCGGCGGCCAGGGTGCCGCCTGCCACGGCGGTCGCGCCGGCGAGCAGGGTCCGGCGGCTCAGCTGGTTGCGTGCTGGCTCTGTCATGCCCACACCGTCGCAGCGGCGCGGCCCGGCGCACATCAACCGGACTCCCGGTCCGGGGGCTGAGCCGGAGATCAGCCGATCGGCTGGTCCGGGCTCAGCGCCAGGACGGCAGCCAGAGCTCGGCCTGCCAGCGGGCCTCGGTGATCGGGTCGCCGTTGAGGATGGGCCACAGCCAGACGAAGTTGGCCACCACCAGGCCCACGTACAGCGCGACCACCAGCAGGCCGGTCGCCCGCCGCTCGTGCCCCTCGCGCGCCGAGCCCAGGATCTGCCCGAGCGGCAGGACCAGGGCCAGCACCAGGAACGCGGCCACCGGGGTCATGTAGAAGAAGTACATCTGGCGGTCCAGGTTCAGGAACCAGGGCAGCAGCCCGGCCAGGTAGGCGATGAGCACCGCGCCGTAGCGCCAGTCCAGGTGGCCGAGCCAGCGCCACAGGCCCCAGGCCAGCGCGGCCGGGGCCAGCCACCACATGGCCGGGGTGCCGATCAGCATGGTCGCGCGCACGCAGGTGGTCGCGCCGCAGCCGGTGGCCGAGTTGTCGATGAAGTAGAGCATCGGCCGCAGGCCCATCGGCCAGCTCCACGGCTTGGACTCCCACGGGTGCGGCTTGTCCTTCGGCGTGGCCAGGCCCTGGTGGAAGTGGAAGACGTCGACGGTGTACTGCCAGAGCGAGGACAGCGCGGTGGACAGCAGGTGCCGGTTCACCCCGGTCTCGCTGGCGAACCAGGACCACCAGGTGCCCAGGTAGACCAGCACCGGGATGAGCAGCAGCGACCACAGGCCGGGCAGCACATCGCGGCGCAGCGCACCGGTCCACGGGTGTGCGATCCCGGCGGCGCGGCGGGCGGTGGCGTCCCAGCACACGGTGAGCAGGCCGAAGGCGGCGATCCAGTACAGGCCGCCCCACTTCACCCCGCAGGCCAGGCCGAGCGAGACGCCCGCGGTGAAGCGCCACCAGCGGAAGCCCAGGCGCGGACCGTGCGGGGAGTGGGTGGCCCAGCCCTCGCCGACGGCGGTGGCCAGCCGGTGGCGCACCTGGTCGCGGTCCAGCAGCAGACAACCGAAGGCGATGAGCACGAACAGCGCGAGGAAGATGTCCAGCATCGCGGTGCGGCTCATCAGGTGCAGCACGCCGTCGCAGATGAGCAGCACCCCGGCCAGGCCGCCGAGCAGGGTGGAGCGGGTCAGCCGCCGGGCGATGCGGACGATCAGCAGGATCATCAGCGTGCCCGCGACCGCCGAGGCGAACCGCCAGCCCCAGCCGTTGTAGCCGAAGATCAGCTCGCCCAGCGCGATGAGCTGTTTGGCCAGCGGCGGGTGCACGGTCCAGTTGAAGCCGGGGTTGTCCTCGATCCAGCCGTTGCGCAGCATCTGCCAGGCCTGCACGGCGTAGTACTTCTCGTCGAAGACCGGCGTGCCGCTGGGATCGGTGGGCGAACCCAGGTTCTGGAACCGGATGATCCCGCCGAGCACCGCGAGCACGGCGGCGACCAGCCAGCCGCGCGACCGGTCTGCCGGCATCGGGCGGCCGAGGAGTCGTTCGGCCGCGCTGGCCGGTTCCGGCGAGGTCACCGTCAACGTCCCCCAGACGCCAGGATTGATCACGGTCCTCGCATCATGTCATGACGCGTTCCAGGACCAGCGCGGCGCCGATGAGGATCATCGAGGCACCGGAGACCCTGGAGACCACCCTGGCCGCGGCGGGCCGGGCGCGCAGCACCGCGTGCGCGGTGGCGGCCACGCACAGGTAGACCACGGCGCAGGTGGCGGTGAAGGCCAGGCCCAGCGCGGCCAGTTGCAGCGGAATCGGCCAGGAGGCGGCCGGGGTGGTGAACTGTGGGAGCAGGGCCACGAAGACCAGCAGGCCCTTGGGGTTGAGCGCACTGACCGCGAAGCCCTGCGACACGGTGTGCCGGGGACTGGTCGCGGTGTCCCCGGATGTGGTCGGGCCGCTGGGGTTGCGGAGGGTTTTGCCACCCAGCCAGGCGAGGTAGCAGGCACCGGCGACGGTCAGCGCGGTGAGTGCGGCCGGGGTGCTGGTGATGAGCAGGCCGAGACCGGCGGCGACCACCGCGGTCATCGCCAGGTAGCCGAGGGTGATGCCGGTGGCGGCGGCCAGGGCCTGGCGGCGCAGACCGGCGGCGATGGCGAAGGCCCAGTCCGCGCCGGGCACGGCGATGAGCAGGGCGGCCACGGCCCAGAAGGCGAGGAGGTTGCTGGCTGGCATGCCGGAAAAGCTATGCGCGAAGTGGCCGAAGGTGCTTCCAACTATTGCCCGCCTAGGGGCTGGCAGTGGAAGAATCTTCTCCGTGGACGCGGTTGATCGGCAGATCCTTGCGGTGTTGCAGGCGGAGGGGCGGCTGACGCTCACCGAGCTGGCCCACCGGGTGCGGTTGAGCGTCTCGCCCTGTCACCGGCGGCTGCGGGCGCTGGAGCGGGACGGCACCATCCGCGGCTACCGGGCGGTGGTGGACCCGGCGGCGCTGGGCCTGACCTTCGAGGCGCTGGTGTTCGTGACGATGCGCCAGGAGGACCGGGAGACCCTGCTGGCCTTCGAGGCCGCGGTGGCCGACATCCCGAACGTCCTGCTGGCGCAACGTCTTTTCGGCGATCCGGACTACCTGCTGCGCATCGTCACCGCCGACCTGGCCGCCTACCAGCAGCTGGAGGACGACGTGCTCTCCGCGCTGCCGGGGGTGCAGCGGCTGAACTCGACACTGGTGATGAAGCGGGTGGTCGACGAACGGCCGCTGCCCGCCTCATGAGCTGACGGCGCGGGCTGAGTCAGCCGACGATCAGCACCACCTTGCCGCGGCCGTGCCCGGTGGCCACCTCGCGGTGCGCGTCCTGGATCTCGTGCAGCGAGTACGTCCGGCGCACCGGGAACTTGAGTTTGCCCTCGGCGTAGAGCTGGGCCAGTCCGGCCAGCCGCTCCGCCGACCTGGTGCCGTGGACCAGCTGAACTCCCAGGTCAGCCGCTCGGTCGTGGTCGACCAGGGTGACGATCTTCGCCGGTGCCACCAGCGCCAGGGACAGGTCCAGGGCCGCTCCCCCTGCTCCGTCCAGCACCGCGTCCACCCCGCCGGGGGCGAGCTGGTGGATGCGGTCGGCCAATCCCTCGCCGTAGATCACCGGGGTCGCGCCGAGGGAGCGCAGGTAGTCCTGGTTGACCGGGCTGGCGGTGCCGATGACCTTCGCGCCGCGCAGCTGGGCCAGCTGGACCGCGGCGGTGCCCACCGAACCGGCCGCGGCGTGCACCAGCAGGGTCTGGCCCGGCTTGAGGTCGAGCTGGTCCAGGGCCAGGGTGGCGGTCTGGGTGCCCGCGGTGAAGCCGCCGGCGACTTCCCAGGGCATCTCCGGTGGCTTGGGGGTGACCGCGTCCGCGCCGACCACCACGTACTCGGCCTGGGCGTTGAGCACCGAGAAGCCCAGCACCTCCGCGCCGGCCTCGATCGTGTCGACCTGCTCCCCCACCGCGTCCACGACTCCGGCGAACTCGTTGCCCAGCGGCTGGGGGAAGTCCACCGAGCCGTAGGGCGGGGTCCAGCCGCCGCGCACCGCGAGGTCGAAGGGCTGGATCCCGGCCGCGCGCACCCGCACCCGGACCTGGCCGGGCCCCGGTTCCGGGATTGGCAGCTCCACCACGTCCAGGACCTCGATGCCGCCGAACCTGGTGGCCGCGGCGGCTCGCATCGTTTCTGTTGTCATGACAGGGAGTTCACTACCTCTGGTTAGGTGGAGGTCAAGCGGTGTAGGCACGGCGGTAGTCGGTGGGCGCGATGCCCAGGTGCGCGGTGAAGTGCCGCCGCAGGTTGGCCCCGCTGCCCAGGCCGCAGCGCTCGCCGACCTGCTCGACGGAGAGCGCGGTGGTCTCCAGCAGGGCCTGGGCGTGCGCGAGGCGCTGGCCGAGCAGCCATTGCAGCGGGGTGGTGCCGGTGGCCTCGTGCAGGCGGCGGAAGAAGGTACGCTGGCTCAGTCCGGCCCGCCGGGCCAGCTGGGCCACGGTCAGCGGGCGGTGCAGGTTGCGGGTGGCCCACTCCAGCACCGGGGCGATGCTGTCGTCGTCGGTCTCCGGCACATGCCGGGTGACGAACTGGGCCTGCCCGCCGGTGCGGTGCGCGGGCACGCAGAGCTGGCGGGCGAGCTGGTTGGCCACGTGCGCGCCGAGGTCCTGGCGCACCAGGTACAGGCACAGGTCCAGGCCGGCGGCCGCGCCCGCGCTGGTCAGGATCTGGCCCTCGTCGATGTAGAGCACCGAGTCGTCGACCTCGACCTTGGGATAGCGGCGGGCCAGTTCGGCGGTGTAGTTCCAGTGCGCGGTGGCCCGGCGGCCGTCCAGCAGCCCGGCCTCGGCCAGCACGAAGGCCCCGTTGCACAGCGCGGCGATCCGCGCCCCGGCCTCAGCGGCCTCCTGGAGTTCCTTGACCAGCAACGGATCCAGGGGTTCGGTGCCGTGCAGCACGGCCTCGGGCACCGAGGGCACGATGATGGTGTCCGCGCCGCGCAGTCCCTCCAGGCCGTGCTCGGGGTGCAGCACGAACCCGTGCTCAGCCCTGGGCAGGTCGGGCCGCATGCCGCACAGGCGGGTGCGGTACCAGGGATCGGCCAGGTCGGGGTGGTCCACGCCGAAGACCACGCAGGCCAGGCCGACCTCGTAGACGTCCCACAGCGAGGGCGCCTCGTCCTCGGCCACCACGATGGCCACGGTGCCGGTGCTCATGCCCGGCAGCCTATGGCAGTAATCGTGCGGATGTCGGCATTTCTGCCACTGTTGATCTCCGCGTGCAGGGTTGAGGCTGGTCAGGTGACTGAATACGACGTGACCGTGCTGGGCCTCGGCCAGATGGGCTCGGCGCTGGCCGCCGCCCTGCTGCGCGCGGGCCACCGCACCGTGGTGTGGAACCGCACCGCCGCCAAGACCGCCCCGCTGACCGCCGAGGGCGCGCACGCCCCGGCCACCGCCGCGCAGGCCCAGGCCGCCAGCCCGGTGGTCATCGCCTGCGTGCTGGACTACCCGGCCCTGCACGAGGTCCTGGACCCCGCCGCGCTGGCCGGGCGCACCCTGGTCAACCTCACCTCCGGCTCCCCCGAACAGGCCCGCGAGACCGCGAAGTGGGCGGCTGACCACGGCATCGACTACCTCGACGGCGGGATCATGATCACCCCGCCGGGCATCGGCAACCCGGAGTCCATGCTGCTCTACAGCGGTTCCCGGACCGCCTTCGCCGCGGCGGAGAAGCTGCTGGCGGCCTTCGGCGAGGCGATCCACCTGGGCGAGGACCCCGGGGTGGCCTCGCTCTACGACACCGCGCTGCTGGGCATGATGTGGTCGACCATGACCGGCTGGCTGCACGCCGCCGCCCTGGTCATCGCGGACGGGGCCACCGCGGCGGAGTTCACCCCGCTGGCCCTGCGCTGGCTGGGTGATGTCAACGGGTTCATCCGCGCCTACGTGCCGCAGGTCGACCAGCGCGCCTACCCGGGCTTCGACGCCACCATCGACGTGCAGCTGGCCACCATCGAGCACCTGGTGCACGCCAGCCAGGTGCGCGGGGTGGACGCCGCGCTGCCCGAGCTGCTGCGCGACTACGCGGCCCGCGCAGTGGCGGAGGGGCATGGCGGCGACGGCTGGGCGCGGGTGATCGAGCTGCTGCGCAAGGCGGCCTGAGGTGCGCTGGCCAACCCTGCTCGACACCGCCGCCAACGACAGCTTCGACGTGCTGACCACGGTCGCGGTCGCGGACGCGGACTGGACCCGCCGGGCCGAGGGCCTGGACTGGTCCTGCCGCACCACCCTGGACCACCTGGTGGAGGGCCTGCTCTGCTACACCGCCCAGCTCGGCACCGGGGCCGCGGACAGCTGGACCGCGCTGCTCGGCGGTCTGCGGCCGGACGCGGCGATCCGGGACTGCCTGGCCGGTGTCCGGGCCGCCGCCGCGCTGCTGTCGGCCGCGGTCCGGCACGCCGATCCGGCCGACCGGGGCTGGCACCCGTGGGGTGTCGCGGACGCGGCCGGGTTCGCCGCGATGGGCATGGTCGAGCTGACCGTGCACACCGGCGACCTGGCCCGCGCGCTCGGCGCGGACTGGCGGCCCGATCCCGGGGTGTGCGCGGCGGCCGTGGACCGGCTGTTCCCGGAGGCGCCCGCGGGTGATCCGGTGGCGGCCCTGTGGTGGTGCACCGGGCGCGGGGAACTGCCGGGGCACCCGCGGCGGCGGGGCTGGCAGTGGCGCGGCGGCGTCCCGGACAGGTCGAGATCGGGTAACTAATTCGCCGTCGCGGCCGGCGAGGCATTTCACTGACCCGATGCATGGCTTCCAGGTCGAACGTCCCGGCTCCGCCGATGTCGCGGAGATCCTCGCGCTGGTGCACGCCAGCGACATCGCCGCGGTCGGGTTCGCCGACTTCGACGAGTCCGAGGTGGTCGCCGCACTCGGTGCGTCCTGGGTGGTGCGCGACCGGGACGGCCTGGCCGTGGGCTGGGGCTACCTCGACCCGCCCGCCGCGGCGGCCGAGGAGGTCAGCTGCGAGGCCTACGCCCGTCCCGGCGCGGACCCGGCCGTGCAGGCCGAGCTGGTCCGGCTGTTGCTGGACCAGCTCGCCGAGCGCGCGCCGGTGACCGCCAGGTCGGCCGCCACGCCCGGCGAGACGGCCTACATCCGGGTGCTGGAGCAGGCCGGTTTTGCCTTCGAGCGGCAGCACGCGCGGATGACCCGGCCGCTTACCGGTGACGAGCAGCGGCCGGATCCGGTGCCCGGCTACACCCTGCGCAGGCTGAACTCCGGCGAGCTGGTGGAGTGCCACGAGCTGCTGCGCACCGCCTTCACCGGCGCCGGCCAGACCTTCCCCGCCACCCTCGGCGAGTTCGCCGACACCCCGGGCATCCGGTGGGCGGAGACCCTGGTCGCCGAGGCCGACAGCGGCGACCTCGCCGGGGCGGTGGTGTCCTCCGGGCAGTCGCCGGCCAGCGACGAGGGCTGGGTGAAGTGGCTCGGCGTGCTGCCAGGGCACCGCGGCCGTGGCCTGGCCAAGGCGCTGCTGGCCGGCGCCTTCGCCGCCTACGCCGAGCAGGGCCTGGGCAGGGCCGGGCTCGGCGTGGACACCACCAACCCGACCGGGGCCTACCGGCTCTACGAGTCGCTCGGCATGACCCCGGCCTACCTGACCAACATCTACCGGCAGGTCATCACCGGCTGACCAGCCCTGTCAGTCGATGGTGCGCGGCCGGTCAGCGGGTCCGGCCAGGCTGCGCCCATGACCAATCGCAACGTGCTCATCTCCGGCGCCAGCATCGCCGGTCCCGCCCTGGCCTTCTGGCTGCGCCGCTACGGCTTCAACCCCACCGTGGTCGAACGCGCCCCCGCCCTGCGCGAGGGCGGCTTCGCCGTCGACTTCCGCGGCCCGGTGCACCTGGAGGTGCTGCGCCGCATGGGCATCCTGGACGCGGTGCGCGCGAAGCAGACCGACGCCGGGGAGATGATCGTGGTGGACCGGGACGGGCGGCGGCTGGCCGGGCTGCCCGCCTACTTCACCTCCGGCGAGGTGGAGATCCTGCGCGGGGACCTGTCCCGGATCATCTACGACCGCACCAAGGACGAGACCGAGTACGTCTTCGGCGACTCGATCAGCTCGCTCACCGAGACCCCCGACGGGGTGGAGGTCACCTTCGAGCGCGGCGCGCCGCGGACCTTCGACCTGGTGATCGGCGCGGACGGGCTGCACTCCGCCGTGCGGCGGCTGACCTTCGGCGAGGAGTCGCAGTTCCTGCGGCACCTGGGCTACTACGTGTGCGGGTTCTCCATGCCGGACCATCCCGGCCTGGACAACCACAACCGGCTCTACAACGAGCCCGGCCGGGGCGCCTCGCTGGGCGGCGTCGAGTCCGGCACGCTGCTGGTCTTCGCCAGCGACCCGCTGGAGTACGACCGGCGGGACCCCCAGCAGCAGATGAAGATCGTCGAGCGGACCTACGCCGGGATGGGCTGGGAGACCTCGAAGATCATCGACGCGATGTGGACGGCGCCGGACTTCTACTTCGACTCGATCAGCCAGGTGCACATCGACCGGCTCTCCAGCGGCCGGGTCGCGCTGGTCGGCGACGCCGGGTACGGGGCGACCTGCGGCGGGCTGGGCACCGGGCTGGCCATCGTGGCCGCGCACGTGCTGGCCGGGGAGCTGCACGCCGCCGACGGTGACCACCGGGTGGCCTTCCGGCGGTATGAGGAGATCATCCGCGAGTACGCCACCGGGTGCCAGAAGACCTCGGAGAACGCCGGACCGTTCCTGTCCCCGCGCACCGCCTTCGGGATCCGGCGGCGCAACCTGATGTACAAGGCGCTCAGCTCCCCCCGGCTTAGTTCTTTCTTTAACAAACTCACTACGAAGGCGGCTGCCGGACTGCGGCTTCCCTCCTATCCGCGTTGACCTGCTTCCCACACCTCGCACGAATTACGACATACGGTGGGATCGGGTTGTGAGCCTGATCGCCCCGTCAGGGCATCGTCGCTGGTCAGATCTTTATCAAAGAAGTCTCAAGGCCTTGCGGGGGCTAGCCTTCGGAATCGCTCCGGTCGACGTCTGAGTCCCGGCCGCATTCCATGAGAAGGAGAGTCGAGTGGGGCCTGTATTCGAACGGGCGCGTCTGGACGACATCGACGAGTTACTCCGGTTGTACCGCCGGGTCTACGGCCGCGCCTACGCGCTGCCGCTGGGCACCGACCCGCAGGTGATGGCCGCCGAGATCACCTCCGACCGCACCAGCTGGCTGGTCGCCAGGGAGCGGAGTGAGCTGGTGGCCTCCATCGTGGGCAACGTCGAACCGGCCGACCGCCTCGGCAAGATGCAGGGACTGGTGGTGCACCCCGAGCACCGGGGTGGCGGGGTGGCGCAGCAGGCGGTCAGCTCACTGGCCGAGCTGATCCTCTCCGACGGGCGCGCGGACTCCGTCTACGGCACCGCGCGCACCACCTCCACCGCCCCGCAACGGATCTGCCTGCGCAGCGGGTTCAAGGCGCTGGGCATCTTCCCGAACCTGCGCAAGGCCGCCCGGCACGAGACCATGGTGCTGCTGGCCCGCCACCAGGAGGGCGTGCTGGAGCAGCGGCACCCGGTGGAGCGGGTCCCGGCCAGTCTCGGCCCGCTGCTGGCGGCGGTCGAGCAGGTCGTGGGCCTGCCCACCCGGCCGGAGCTGGTGCCTGATGTGGAGGTGCCGGTCCAGCGCGGGGAGTCCCCGCCCGCGGAGGTCGAGCTGATCAGCGCGCCGCGGTTCGTGCTGCGCCGCTACAACGACCAGCTGACCAACCCCGGCCGCCGCTTCTACCCCTTCCACACCCCGAACGTGCTGCTGGCCGCGGCCGACGGCTCCTACGAGGTGTTCGCGCACCTGTCCGGCAGCGACGGCTACTGCACGCTGATCGGCGCCAACCCGGACGCGATGGCGGTGGCCCGGCACCTGGACCTGCTGATCTCCCAGCTCAACAACTACGGCGCCTTCTACATCGAGACCCTGGTGCCGCTGCACGCCTTCGACGAGCTGGGCCAGCTGCTCGCGCACGGCTTCCTGCCCGCCGCGGCCTACCCGGCGATGCGCAGGGACGGCGAGCTGTTCCGGGACTACGTGGTGATGGCCCGCACCATGCAGCCGCTGGACTTCCGCGGCCTGGCCATCGACGCGGCGTTCCAGCCGTTCACCGAGCAGTACATCGAAGCCTGGAAACAGATGTACCTCAACACACGCGGGGTGTTCCGGTGAGTTCCTACCTCGGACCGGTCACGGTCCCCGACCCGGCCGCGCTGGCCTCGGTGCAGCGGCTGTGCGACCTGGCCGCCCCCTACGCCGCGGGCGCGGAGGCCGACGAGCTGTTCGTGGCGGCGATGAACGAGTCCAACGCCTGGCACGCCGCGCGCTCGCCGTTCTTCGACTCGCTGTGGCAGAGCAAGGGCCGCCCCCACCTTGAGTCCATTGCGGACATCCAGCGGCAGCCGTTCGTGCACGCGAACTTCTTCAAGATGCACGAGGTCGTCTCCATCCCGCGCGAGCAGGTCAAGCTGCACGTGACCTCCTCGGGCACCACGGGCCAGAAGTCGCAGATGTTCTTCGACGAGTGGACCCTGCGCGCCGGGCAGCGGATGGTGGCCCGCATCTTCGACCACTACGGCTGGATCGACGACAGCCGCGCGGTGGACTACCTGATCTACACCTACCAGCCCAGGCCGGGCCTGAACCTGGGCGCCTCCTTCACCGACAACTACCTCTGCGACTTCGCCCCGGTCAACCGGGTCGAGCACGCGCTGCCCAGCACCGGCACCGGCCACGAGTTCGACGCCTTCGGCGCGATCCGCTCGTTGCTGCGCTCCGCCGAGGACGGCGTCCCTGTGCGCATCCTGGGCTTCCCGGCGTTCCTGTCCTTCACCCTGGACCGGATGCGGAACATGGGCATGAAGCCGATCCAGCTGGACCCGGCCTCGCTGGTGGTCTTCGGCGGCGGCTGGAAGGGCAACGCGGACAAGCAGGTCAGCAAGCCCGAGCTCTACGGCAAGATCGCCGAGCAGCTGGGCATCCCGGACGAGCGGATCCGGGACGGCTTCGGCTCGGTGGAGCACTCGGTGCCGTACATGGAATGCGCGCGGCACAACATGCACGTGCCGGTGTGGTCGAGGGTGCTGATCCGCTCGGTGCGCGAGCTGGCCCCGCTGGGCTACGGCGAACCGGGCTACCTGCAGTTCGTCTCCCCGTTCATCACCTCCGCGCCCGCGCAGAGCGTGCTGATGGGCGACCTGGCCTCGCTGCACGCCCCCGAAGAATGCGGCTGCGGCGCGCCCACGCCGTGGTTCAGGATCCTGGGCCGCGCGGGGCTGAGCCGCAACAAGAGCTGTGCCATCGCCGCCGCCGAACTGCTGAAGGACAAGGGATGAACCAGCACTACTGGCAGGGCGAGTGGGTCGAGGACGCCGAAGCGGACCGCCGCCTGGACACCCTGGAGGAGCTGACCCAGCAGGTGCTCGGCGGTGAGCCGCTGAGCCCGCTGCTGGTGCTGGCCGCCGCGGAGAAGGTGGTCGCCCAGCTCCGCGACACCGAGAGCCCGGTGCGCCGCAGGCTGGCCGACCGGCTCGCCGCCTGGCAGGTGCCTGCCGCCGAGATCGAGGCCACGCTGACCCAGCTCACCGGCGCGCTGAGCCGGGAGACCTTGGAGCGCAAGGTCGTTCGGGAGCTCGGCGGGATCGACCCGGGCAGGCTGACCCGGTTCGACTTCCGGCAG
Source organism: Crossiella sp. CA-258035 (assembly GCF_030064675.1). GTDB lineage: Bacteria > Actinomycetota > Actinomycetes > Mycobacteriales > Pseudonocardiaceae > Crossiella. Next base: position 4,668,046 of record NZ_CP116413.1, on the reverse strand, counting down.
GAGATCTTCGAGGCCTGGGCCCCGGTCGGGCTGCTCGCGCACATCGCGCCCGGCAACGCGCCGGCCGCCGGGGCGATGAGCGGCCTGGAGGGCCTGCTTTCCGGCAACCTCAACGTGATCAAGACCAGCGGGGACGACTCGCGGTTCACCGCCGAGCTGCTGGCCGCGCTCGCCGAGGCCGACCCGACCGGGCAGATCGCGCGCCGGGTGATCGTGCTGCACTACTCCTCGGCCCGCAAGGACTGGCTGGAGCGGATGTGCGCGCCTGCGGACGCGGTGGCGGCCTGGGGCGGCGAGGAAGCCCTCGCGGGCGTCGCCTCGGTGCTGCGGCCGGGCTGTCGCCTGGTGGACTGGGGACCAAAGCTGTCCTTCGCCTACCTGACCGCCGCCACCTGGGTCGACGAGGACACGTTGCGCGCGGTGGCCGGGGACGTGTGCCTGCTCGACCAGCAGGCCTGCTCCAGCCCGCAGGTGATTTACCTCGACACCGAGGACGAGGCCGAGGTCTTCGCCTTCGCCGAGCGCTTCGCCGCGGTGCTGGCCGAGACCGTGGCCAAGACCGAGACCCGCGAGCCCAGCGACCCGGAATGGGCCGAGATCACCAACACCGTGCTGGTCACCCAGCTGGAGGAGCACCTCGGGCTGACCAGGGTGCACGCCGCCGAGGACGGGTCCTGGCGGGTGCTGGCCGACACCCGCTCCGCGCTGCGCGCCTCCCCGCTGTACCGCACGGTGTGGGTGAAGTCCCTGTCCCGCGACAAGATCGCCCAGGTGCTGCGGCCGATGCGCCGGTACCTGCAAACCGTCGGGCTCGGCGCGGACCGCGCGGAGGTGGCGGTGCTGACCCGGGCGCTGATCGGCGCGGGCGTGCAGCGGATCACCATGCCGGGCCGGATGCTGGGCAGCTACGACGGCGAGCCGCACGACGGGGTCTACGCCCTGCAGCGCTACAGCCGCCGGGTGGACGTGCAGCTGGACGAGCGCTTCACCGGGCACGCCTGCCTGGACGACCTGGTCTCCTCCCGGCCGCTGCCGCCGCCCGCGGTGCCGGTGACCACCAAGGCCCGCTTCGACGAGCTGCAGACCGACCTGAGCCGGGCCGAGGTGTTCTTCCGCAGCGGTGGCACCACCGGCGAGCCGAAGCTCTCGGCGTTCAGCTGGGCCGACTACGACGAGCACATGCGGCAGGGCGCGGAGGGCCTGCTGGCCGCCGGGCTGGACCCGCGCACCGACCGCACCATGAACCTGTTCTTCGGCGGCCAGCTCTACGGCGGGTTCCTGAGCTTCTTCTCCGCGGTGGAACGCCTGGGCGCGGTGCAATTCCCGATGGCGGGTCAGCAGAACCTGCACGACCTGGTGGCCAAGTCCATTGTGGACAACCGGGTGGACACCCTGCTCGGCATGCCCAGCTACCTGCTGCGGCTGTTCGACGAGTCCGGGGACACGCTGCGGAACTACCGGGGCGTGCGCAAGATCTTCTACGGCGGCGAGCACTTCAGCGAGCAGCAGCGCCGGTGGCTGACCGAGGAGTTCGGCGTCGAGGTCATCCGCAGCGCCGCCTACGGCAGCGTGGACGGCGGCCCGCTGGGCTACCAGTGCCCGGACTCCCCGGCCAGGGTGCACCACCTCTTCGCCGGCATCCAGACCCTGGAGATCCTGGACCGGGAACAGGACCGCCCAGTCGGCCCCGGCGAGACCGGCCGCCTGGTCTTCACCGCGCACACCCGCCGCGGTCAGCGCCTGGACCGCTACGAGATCGGCGACCTGGGCCGCTGGCTGGCCGAAGACTGCCCGTGCGGCCGGAAGACGCCGAGGTTCGAGCTGCTGGGCCGCTCCGGCGACGTCTTCCGCAGCGGCGGCCACTTCCTCAACTACCGCCGCTTCCTCGCGGTGGCCGCCGAGGCCTTCGCCTACGCCGGCGACCTCCAGCTGGTGCTGGCCGAGGAGGGCGAACGGGAAAGCCTGACCATCCGCCTGGAACAGGGCAGGACGACCCTGGACGCCGAGACGGTGCGGGCGGAGTTCCTGGAGCGCTACCCGGAGCTGATGGTCACCGCGGTCCGCGACGGGCTGGTGGACCTGCACGTGCAGCTGGCCGATCCCGGGGTCTTCGACCGGACCGGGGCCAGCGGCAAGCTGGTCGCGGTGGTCGACCGGCGCGCCCGCAACAGCTGAGCGCGCGGACAGCGGCGGACCGGAACCCCGGGCCCGGTCCGCCGCTGTCCCCCCTGGATGTCAGGCCCGGCACCTACCCTCGGCTCATGAACGCACGCCTCAACGCCCTGCTCGGGCTCTGGCGCTCCCGCGGCCGCACCGTGGACGAGCCGCCGGTCGAGATCATCGGCACCGACGACTACCAGTGGTTCCCCGGTGAGCGTTTCCTGGTGCACCGGGTGGACGTGCGGGTCGGCGGGGAGCACGTGCAGGTGCTGGAGATGATCGGCCCGCACGACCCGGCCACCGACAGCTACCCGATGCGCGCCTTCGACAACCAGGGCGTGTTCAGCGAGATGACCGCGACCGTGGACGCCGACGGGGTGTGGACCTTCGCCGGTCCGGACACGAAGGCGACGCTGCGGATCGGCGAGAACACCATGGCCGCCGCCTGGGAGCGCCTGGTGGACGGGGAGTGGAGGCACTGGATGGACATGGGCTTCACCCGAGCCTGACCGCTCCCGGTCCCCAGGTCGCGGTCGAGGTGCCGGTCGCCCCACGGCAGACTCACAGCCGACTCACAACTTCCTGACAACTCGCCCCTACCGTCGGTGACGGCCACCCGCCCGCCGAAGGGAACTCCCGTGCCCGTGCACACCGCCGCCGTCACCGCCTCCGCCGCGCTGCTGATCGCACTGTCCCCGGCGCTACCCCAGTCCGAGGCCGAGGGCAGCGGGATCGGCACGGTGGCCTACGACCTGGGCCGGGCGGCCTTCCGCACCCCGGCCATGCCCGAGCCCCTGGAGCTGACCGCGGTGGTGCACTACCCGGTGCGGCGCAGCTCGCGGCCCGCGCCGGTGGTGCTGATGCTGCACGGCTCCTGGCACTCCTGCGCCGACAACGCCGAGTGGCCGTGCCAGAGCTCTACGCCGATGCCCAGCCACCGCGGCTACGACTACCTCGGCCGGGCGCTGGCCCAGCGCGGGATCATCGCGGTCTCCATCGCGGCCAACGCGGTGGAGGGCCAGTGGAACAAGCTCGGCGCCACCGGCCCCGACCGGCCCATGCAGCCCTACCAGGCGCGCGCGGACCTGATCAACAAGCACCTGGCGATGTGGCAGCGGCTGGCCGCCGCCGGCGAGGGCGAGCTGGCCGGGCGGTTCACCGATCCGGACACCGGCGCGCCCCGCGAGGTCGACTTCCGCGGCCGCGCCGACCTGAGCCGGGTCGGCACCCTCGGCCACTCCAGGGGCGGCAAGGCGGTGATGTGGCAGGCGGCCGACCGCGAGCGCGGCAAGGTGCCGCCGGGGGTGCGGGTGCGGGCGGTGCTGCCGGTGGCCCCGGTGTACTTCCCGCTGGTGGAGGGCGATGTCAGCGACGGGCTGGTGACCACGGCGCCGGTGCGGGTCCTGGTCAGCACCTGTGACGGCGCGATCGGCGAGGTCGGCCGCAGCTATGTGCGGGACGCGCTGGCCGCCGGGACCAGGTTCCCGGCCTCGGCCAGCACGTACCGCGGTGGCAACCACAACTTCTTCAACACCCAGTGGTCACCGGAGAGCGGCCAGCAGCACGCCTACGACGACGCCCCCGGCAAGGACGAGGACCCGCCGCTGCCCGCCGGTCACTGCCGCCAGCCTGCCGACGGCGAGGTGGTGCGACAGCTGACCGAGTCCGAACAGCGGGACCGGGCCACCGACGAGGTGGTCAAGTTCTTCACCCACGCGCTCAGGTGAGCGGGTGGACCGCGACCTGCCTGCCGTGGTGGCGCGGGGTCTCGATCTCCTCGACGACCGCGGCGGCGAAGTCCACGCCGGAGAGCGCGCCTTCCGGTCGCGGCCAGCCAGGGGTGACGAACCCGCCGTCGGTGCGGTGGCCGGTGCGCCCGGCGGCGAAGTCGAACTCGCCGATCGGGCTGAGCACCAGCCAGTCCAGGCCCGGCGTCCCGGCCAGCACCGCCGAGCCGGCCGCGTGCCCGAGGCAGAACGGCCGGTACTCCGCGGGGAACTCCGGCGAGTCCAGCAACCGGACCCCCGGCGCGGACTCCAGCAGCACCGCGATGCCCAGCACCAGCACCCGCACCCCTGGCACGGCGGCCAGCGCGCGGGCCGCGGCGGGGTAGAACTCGGCCGGGTCGGCGCTGACGTCGTAGACGGTGCTGACCGCCACCTCGTGGCCGGGCACCAGCGCGGCCACGGAGTCCGGGTCGGTGACGTCACCGGCGACCACCCGGCCGGACAGGTCGGGATGCCGGGCCGGGTCGCGCACCACCGAGGTCACCTGGTGGCCCCGGGCCAGCGCCTCGGCGGCCACCAGTCGCCCGACCCGGCCGCCCGCGCCAAAGATGATGATCTTGCTCATGTCTGCCCCAGTTCGTCCACACCATGCTGATCACGGCTCTGAGCTGGACGGTATCCACGGCATACTTGTTACTTCAAAGGTACTTGGTTACCGTCCGGCCATGCCCGAGCCGCTGCCGCCCGACCTGTTCGACCCGGCCTGCCCCTCCAGCGCGCTGCCCTTCCGGATCGGCGACAAGTGGACCGCGATGGTCATCCGCTGCCTGGAGCACGGGCCGCGCCGCTTCACCGAGCTGCGGGTGCCGATGGCGCGGGTGACGCCGAAGGTGCTCACCGAGACGCTGCGCGCGATGGAGCGCGACGGCATGCTGACCCGCACCCACCACCCGGAGATCCCGCCGAGGGTGGAGTACGAGCTGACCGAGCTGGGCCGCTCGCTGCTGGGCCTGCTGGACTCCTGCTGCGCGTGGGCCGAGGTCCATCTGCCGCAGGTGCTGGCCGCGCGGGAGAAGCACGAACAGGCCTCGGCGTGACCGAGATCCGCTGGCGTTCCTTCCGGGAGAGCTGGACCGACCACCTGGGCCGGGTGTGGACCAGGGTGAAGCCGCGTCAGCTCTCGGCCAGGGAGGCGCGTCCGTTCGCGCTGCGGGAGTCCGCGCTGGTGGCGCTGGAGTCGGCGGATCCGGACCTGGTCTGGCTGGAGCTGCCCGCGCGGCGGGAGTTCTGGGCCACGCGGGCGGAGTCCGGGCACGCCTTCAGCAGGTGGCGCGCGGACACCGGCGAGCTGCTGCTGATGATCACCGAGGAGTGCTAGGCCGACACGACTCAGGCACCGCGCTCGTCGAGCAGCCGGACCAGCTTGCCGGTGCGCGGGTTGACCGTGAGCCCGTTCGTCCCGGCCCACTCCACCGCCAGCGGCTGGATCAGGCCGCGCCGGACGTGGTCGGCGAACATCGGCCGCACCTCGTCCAGCCGGGCCGCGATCGCCTCGGCCAGCTCCCGCTCCCCGGTGACCGCGCCGCCCAGGCGCAGCACCAGCTGGTCCTTGGCCTCCTTGCGCCGCAACACCACCTGGATGCCGGTGATGGACTGCCCGGCCGCCGCACCCTCCACAATGGACCGCAGATCGTCCAGGTAGACGGTCACCGGGCCGACCCTGGCGCCCTCGTCGGAACGGCCCAGCAGCCGGAAAGTTCCCGACTCGACCTCGGTCCACTCGGCCAGGTCACCCACCGGGTAGCGCAGCACCGGCTGCAGGGTGCGCACCAGGTCGGTCACCACCACCCGGCCGGGGCGGCCCGCTTCGGTGATCGGCTCGCCGGAGTCGATGTCCAGGATCTCCATGATCCGCCCGGGGAAGACCCGGTGGATGCGGGCGTCCTGCTCACCGGCGACCGGGCCGCCGAGGATGCCGCCGTCCACGCTGGCGTAGCCGATGGAGCGGACCTCGGCATTCGGGAAGGCCGCGCCGATGAGCGCGCGCTGGTCGCCGTAGAAGGCCTCGCCGCTGAAGAGCAGGATCCGCACCAGCGGCAGCGCGCCGACGGTGTCTGCCACGTGCTGGGCCAGCTGGCACAGCGAGGTGGGCGGCGCGGCCAGCACCGTCGCCCCGAACTCCGCCAGGGTGTTCGCGACGAAGTCCAGGGGCGCGGAACCGGCGATGGGCAGCTGCACGGTGTCCACCGGCGCGTCCTGCAGGGTGTTGAGGGTGAAGATGAAGCTGGAGTACAGCTCCCCGGCGTAGAACAGGTTCGCCACCCGGTCCCCGTCGACCAGGCCCGCGCCGGTCAGGCCGGTGGAGAAGGTCTCGCTCATCTCCCGCCACTCCGCGCGGGTGTAGACCGAGACCCGCGGCGCGCTGGTGGTGCCGCCGGTCTTGAACACCAGCCCGCCGCGGTGCTCACCGGTGTGCAACCTGTTGTCCCGCAACGTGTTCGCCGCCCAGTAGCTGGCGTGGTCCACAATGGGCAGCTCGGCCAGCTCCGGGTTCTCCGGCAGGTGCGCGTAGAGGTCCCGGTAGTACGGGGAGTTCTCGCGGACGAACCGGATCAGCGCGGGGAGGGTCGAGGCAGCCACCCGTCGAGGCTAGCTTCACCCGTTCGGACTTTTCCCAGTTCGGGCGGGGGCTGTGCGCCGGGCCACCCGGTGAGTTCGATCTCCCCTAACCGGCGACCAGCAGCCGCAGCGCGGAGTCGTACTCCGGCTGGGTGCGCAGGTGCCCGAAGCGCCGGTCCCACTCCCCCGACTCCAGGTCGGCGGTCAGCTTGGCCACGAACCGCGCCTCGGCCTCGGCTCCGACGAAGCCCCAGCCGGACTGGGCGCGCCGCACCGCGGGTTCCAGGAAGCGTTCCGGGCGGCCGTAGAAGGCGTCGGTGAACCCGTCCGCGCAGTCCAGCGGGACCGGCACCGGGGTGACCGTGGCCCCGCCGAGCACCTCGGCGATGTGCTGGATGGGTTGGTAGCGCTTGGCTTCGACCGCGACCACCTCCGGCGCGTACTCGGCGAACCAGCCCTCGGCGAGCGCCGCGCCGTCGATGCACAGCACGACCACCGGGCCCCGGCTGACCCGGCGCAGCTCGCGCAGGCCGCGGTCGGGCTCGGCCCACTGGTGCACGGTGATGGTGGCCATGGCCGCGTCCACGCTGTGGTCGTCCAGCGGCAGCTCCTCGGCGATGCCGTTGATCGCCGGGGCCAGGTGCGGCGGTCGCTGGGCGCGCATCGCGGCGGCGGGTTCGATCGCGATCACGTGCCGGTCCACCGGTTCGTAGGAGCCCGCGCCCGCGCCGACGTTGACCACGGTGCGGGCCTCGCCGAGGGCGGCGTGCACCAGCGCGGCGATGCGCGGGTCGGTGCGGCGGTGCTGGGCGTAGCCGGCGCCGTGGGTCTCGTAGTCGAAGTCGCCTGCCGGTCTCGTGCGCATGTCGCTCCCCAGGATCACGTGAGTTCCTTCAAGGAACGCACTGTGCTGGGCGCGCGATCCGGCGGTCAAGGAGGTGCGGAGTGCGCGATCGCCCAGGCCCTCGATGTGGCCAGGGGGGTGCACCGCTTCGACGCGTCGCGGGCCGAGCTGGGCAGGTCGCGCAAGGTGCTGCGCCGCGAGCGCTACCACGAGCACCCGCCGCGCCACGAGTACCGGCTCACCGACCGCGGCCGCGGCCTGCTGCCGGTGCTCATCACCCTGCAGGACTGGGGCTCGACCCGGTTGCTGGGCGACGGCACCCTCTCGGCGACCAGCGAACCGGAGTCCGCGCAGGCCCGCCGGGTGCACGACCTGGTCGCTGCCGTTCCCGCTGCTCTCCGACGCCGAGCGGACCCTGGACCGGGACCGCGTGGTGCGCGCCGCGCTGCACCCGATCCCGGACCCCGCGGGTTCGGTGAACGAGGTGCTGGCCTTGCTGGACGTGTGGCACTCTGGCGCGGATGCCGCATTTCGAGAGCTATGACGGACTTCGGCTGTCCTACACCACCCTCGGCGAGGGCCCGGCGCTGGTCTGCCTCTCCGGTGGACCCGGCGCGGACGCCACCAGCCTCGGTGACCTCGGCGGGCTGGCCGGTCACCACACGCTGATCCGACTGGACGCCAGGGCCGGCGGTTACTCCGAGATCCCGGCCGACCAGGGCAGCTGCGCCTTCACCGAGCAGGTCAAGGACGTCGAGGCCCTGCGCGCCCACCTGGGCCTGCCCGCCATCGACCTGCTCGCGCACTCCGCGGGCACCCTCACCGCCCAGGCCTACGCCGCGGCCGAGCCGGACCGGGTCCGGCGGCTGGTGCTCGTCACCCCGGCCGGGCGCGGGTCGCGCGAGCCGGATGAGGACGAGGTGGCCCGGATCAGGGCCAGGGGCGTGCGCACCAGGGCACCGGCGGACAACGGGAATCCGCCGGGCTGGCTGCGCGCGGCCTTCTACGTCGAGCACAAGGCCACCGCGGTGCCGCACCCGGTGCTGGCGGTGGCCGGGGCCGAGGACGGCATCGCCGGCCTGACCCCGGCCAAGCTGGTCGCCGACCTGCACCCGGCCGGGGTGCTCGCGGTGCTCCCCGGCTGCGGGCACTGGCCGTGGCTGGACGCCCCCGACTCCTTCACCTCGGTGGTCACCGGCTTCCTGGCCGGTTAACCAGCCAGCACCTCGCGCAGCTTGACGGCGAAGGCCTCGGGCTGGCCGGGGTAGCCGTGCTCGCCGCCGGCGAAACCGCCGTGGTGGCTGGGGAAGACGGTGGCCTCCTGGCCGAGCAGCCCGGCCAGGGCCACCGCGGTGCGCCCGGTGAAGGTGTTCCCGGTCTCCTCGCCCACCGCGACCACCACCCGGGTCGGCGCGGCCTTCAGCGCGGCGATGTCGGGCCGGTAGCTGCTCACCGCCCAGGACCGGTCCGACAACAGCGGGTCGTCCCGGTTGCCGTCGTCCTCGGTCGGCAGGCCGAACTGGGCCGGGTCGGGCGCGGGCTGGGCGAAGAACTCCTCGGTGAGCTCGCCCTCCCAGGAGGTCATCGCGATGAAGGCGGCCATGCCCGCGCCCCAGCCCTTGGCCAGGTACACGTCGCGGAACCAGGCGCGGCCCCGGTCGGCGGCCTCGGCGTCGGGCAGCACGTTGTTCAGCGGCGGCTCGTGCGCCACCAGGGTCAGCACGTCCTGTGGGTAGGCGGTCACCAGGGCGAGCGCGGTCACCGCGCCGCCGCTGCTGGCGAACACCTCCACCGGCCCGGCGCCGAGGGCTTCGATGAAGGCGTGCAGGTCCCCGGCCTGGGTCTCCGGCGTGTGGTCGACCCGCCCGTCCTTGCGCTTGCTGCGGCCGAGGCCGCGCGGGTCGTAGGCGACCACGGTGCGCTCGGACATCAGCGGAGCCAGGGTGGCGAACCCGCTGGCGTCCATGGGCTGGCCGACCATCAGCAGCACCGGGCGGCCGTCGGCGGTGGGCAGCGGGCCGTACACGTCGTAAACGAGGTCGGCTTCGGGGAGGTTTAGGGTGTGCGTCTCGGTCATGCCAGTAGAGACTTCCACCGCCGCGAAAACTCATCGGCCGCCACACCGATTTCTCAGCGGTAGCCCGTGGTGTCCGCGGGCTTGCCCGGATCCTGCACCTCCACCAGGTACCGCCAGGCATCCGGCTGCGAGCCGTCCAGGTCGGTGAACCCGTACTCCTTGGCCAGGCTGCCCGCGTCCAGGGACTGCTGGTTGTACCGCGCCACCTGCGGATCCGCGGCCAGGGCGGCGACCGCGCGACCGGCGTAGCGGGTGGTCTCCGAGATCGCGAAGTGCGGGGTCTTGGCCAGGGCGTCCCGCCAGTTCTCCTCGGTGACCCCGTAGGCGTCCAGCATGATCTCCGAGCGCAGCCAGCCCGGGGTGAGCGCGAGCGCGGTGCCACCGTGCGGGCGCAGCTCGTGGCCCAGGGTGAAGGCCAGGCGGTTGCAGGCGGCCTTGGTCAGGTCGAAGTAGGTGTTCACCCGGTAGTTGTCCGCGTTGTAGGCGTTGGTGCCGTCGGTGATCTCGACGAGCAGGCCGCCGGGGTGCCGGGTGAGCAGGGGCAGCGCGTGGTGGGCGGTGACCAGGTGGGTGTCGATGGCCAGCCGCAGCATCTTCAGGCCGCCGTCGAGGTCGTGCTCCCAGACCGGCTTGTCCCACTCCAGCAGCGAGTTCCCGCCGAAGATCGCGTTGACCAGGACGTCCAGCCGCCCCTGCTCGGACTCAATGCGCTCGATCAGGGCGCGGACCTGCGCGGAGTCCAGGTGGTCGGTGGGCACCACCACCGCGGTGCCGCCCTCGGCCTCGACCATGGCGGCGGTCTGCTCCAGGGTTTCCGGGCGGTTCTCCGGGGAGGTGTGGCCGCCCCCGCTGCGGCCGGAGAGGTAGACGGTGGCACCGGCGGCGCCGAGCTCGATGGCGATGCCGCGACCTGCGTTGCGGGTGGCTCCGGTGACCAGGGCGATCTTGCCGTGCAGTGGCTTGCTCATGGCGTTCACCGTGCCAGCAGAGGCTGACATGTTCTGGCAGGTATCCGCACGGCTACTTGCGGAAGATTTCTTCTGGAAGATATCTTCCGAAACATGGGGAACCGTCGCATCACCGATCCCGAGGTGCTCAAGGGCCTGGCCCAGCCGCTGCGCCAGCGCCTCTACCACCTGCTCGCCCAGGCCGGCCCGGCCACGGTGAGCACGCTGGCCAAGCAGGTCGACACCGATCCGGGATTGGTCAGCTACCACCTGCGCGAGCTGGCCAAGGCCGGCTACATCGAGACCGCGCCCGAGCTGGCCAGGGACCGCCGCGAGCGCTGGTACCGGGCCGCCGAGGAGCACCAGTCCTGGGCCTGGACCGACTTCACCACCCCTGAGGCCAAGGCGGTGGCCAGCGCCGCGGTCGCCCAGATGGTGACCAACCAGTTCGAGCGGGTCCGGGACTTCCAGCAGAACCGCTCGGCCTGGGGCGGGCAGTGGAACACCTCGGCCTTCATCTCCAACAACTTCCTGCGCCTGACCGACACCGAGCTGCGCGAACTGGAGGACGAGCTGCACGAGGTGATCAACCGCTGGCGGGAGCCGCGCAAGGAGCTGCCTGCCGGACCGGGCGCCGAGGACGGCCGCGAGCACGTCTTCCTGTTCCTGCACGGCTTCCCGGAGCGCCCGTGAGCACCGCGACCGCGCTGCGCCCGGCCTACCGGGAGCCCGCCTACCTGCGCTACCTGGCCGGGCACGGCACCTCGTTGCTGGGCGACCAGGTCTGGCACATCGCGCTGTCCTGGTCGGCGGTGCAGCTGGCCTCCCCCGGGGTGGCCGGGCTGGTGATGACGGTGGCCGCGGTGCCGAGGCTGGCGCTGATGCTGCTCGGCGGCGCGCTGGCCGACCGCTTCGACGCGCGGCGGCTGATGATCGGCAGCGACCTGGCCCGCGCGCTGGTCATGCTGCTGGCGGCCACCCTCGCCTTCCTCTCCCCCAGCCTGCTCTGGCTGGTGCTGGTGGCGCTGGCCTTCGGCATCGCCGACGCGGTGTTCCTGCCCGCGGCCGGATCGCTGCAACCCCGGCTGCTGGAACCGGCGCAGCTGTCCTCCGGCGCGGCGCTGCACGAGGTGGTCGGCCGGGCGGCGCTGCTGCTGGGCGCACCGCTGGGCGGGCTGCTGGTCGCGGTGGGCGGGCTGCCGCTGGCCTGTGTGGTCAACGCGCTGACCTTCGGGGTGTCGATGGCCGCGGTGGCCTCGGCCAAGCCGCGCCGGGAGGTCGAGCCCAGCACCGAGCGCGTGCTGGCCTCGGTGCGCTCCGGGTTCGCCTTCCTGCGGCGGGAACGGGTGCTGCGCACGGTGATCCTGGCCGCGCTGGTGATCAACCTGGGCTTCGTCGGGCCGATGAACCTGGGCGTGGCGATCCTCTCCGAGCACCGCGGCTGGGGCTCGGTCGGGGTCGGGCTGCTGGTGGCCGGGTTCGGCGGCGGCGCGGCCCTGGGTGCGCTGGTGCTGCTGCGGGTGCCGCTGCGACGGCGGCTCGGCCTGGTGGTCGCGGTGGCCGCGCTGGCCGAGACCGCGGCCATGGTGGTGATGGCGCTGGCCCCGACGCTGCCGGTGGCCGTGGGCGCCGCGGTGCTGATCGGACTCGGCGGCGCGCCCTGCGGGGTCGGGGTGCGCACGCTGATCCAGGCCCGCACCCCCGATGCCTTCCGCGGCCGGGTGAGCAGCGTGCACACCCTGTGCAGCCTGGGCGTGGCGCCGCTGGCGACCGGACTGTTCGGGCTGGCCGTCGGCGCGTTCGGGGTCTCGGCGGCGTTCCTGTGCAGCGCCGGGCTGGAGCTGGTCGGGGCGGCGCTGTGCCTGCTGGTGGCGGACCTCCGCCGAGCTTCGATCGAGCAGGGATAACCTGGTCACCGGGGGTGGCACGGCGAAGTAGGGAGAGTATGTCGGCGACGAGGCTGCTGGTGCTGGGCGTGGTGCGCTGGTGCGGGTCCGCACACGGCTATCTGGTGCGCGCCGAGCTGGAGTCCTGGTGGGCGCACGAGTGGGCCAACATCAAGTGGGGCTCGATCTACCACGGTCTCAAGCAGCTGACCAAGGAGGGGCTGATGACCTCCTCCTCGCCGGTGGGCAACATCGGCCGGGTGGACTACGCGCTCACCCCGGCCGGTGAGGCGGAGTTCTTCCGGCTGCTGCGCGCCACCCTGCGCGAGCCGGAGGAGCACAAGCCCGACCTGCTGGCCGCCGCGCTGGTGCTGATGCCGACGCTGCCCCGCGACGAGGTGATCGCGCTGCTCAAGGAGCGGCTGGCCGCGCTGGAGGTCAACCGGGCGCAGGTGGCCGGGCGGGCCGGGGAGCTGACCGAGCCCGCGCACATGAGCGAGCTGTTCGGGGTCTGGCGCTCCTCCGCCGATGCCAGCGTGGCCTGGACCCAGGACCTGGTGGAACGGATCGAGGCGGGCGCGCACACCTTCGCCGGGGAGGCCCCGCACGTCTTCGGCCAGCCCGGTGGGGCCGGGTTCCACAGTGACGGCAGTCCGCGGCCGCGGCCGAAGCCCGACATCAGCTGCGGCTGAACTTTTTCGCCACTCAAACTTGTACGTTGGGTCCGATCTGCCCTACCCTCGCCCGGCGACTCAAGTTTGAGTAGGGAGCTGGGGATGATCCACACCAGGGATCTGGTCCGTCACTTCAAAGCAAAAGGGGAGGTGGTCAAGGCCGTCCAAGGCGTTGACCTGGATGTCCAAGAAGGCGAGATCGTCGCCTTCCTCGGCCCGAACGGGGCAGGCAAGAGCACCACACTGCGCATGCTGACCACGCTGCTGCCCGCCACCTCCGGCGAGGCGAAGGTGGCCGGGTTCGACGTGCGCGCCAACCCGGACGGGGTGCGCCGCCGGATCGGCTACATCGGGCAGAAGCACGGCGCCAGCGAGGGCCAGCAGGTCCGCGACGAGCTGGTCGCCCAAGGCCGGATCTACGGCCTCAACCGACACGAAGCCGGGGTGCGGGCCAACCAGCTGCTCGAGCAGCTGGAGCTCACCGAGCAGGCCAAGCGGTACGTGGCCACGCTCTCCGGCGGGCAGAAGCGCCGCCTGGACGTCGCCCTCGGGCTGATCCACCGGCCCGACCTGCTGTTCCTGGACGAACCCTCGACCGGTCTCGACCCGCACAGCCGGGCCAACCTGTGGAACCACATCACCGGGCTGCGCGAGCAGTACGGCACCACGATCTTCCTGACCACCCACTACCTGGACGAGGCCGACACCGCTGCCGAGCGGGTGATCGTCATCGACCACGGCCGGATCATCGCCGAGGGCACGCCGGACCAGCTCAAGGCCAAGGTCTCCGGCGACCTGGTCACCGTCGAGTTCGGCGAGCCGGACTCCGCCGCCCGCGCGGTGCCGGTGGGCGCGGCGCTGCCGGGGGCGCACGAGGTGGCCGCCGAGGGCAGCAGGCTGACCCTGCGGGTCGAGCAGGGCGACGAGGCCCTGGCGATCCTGGTCCGCGCGCTGGACGCCGCGGACATCCGGCTGCGCGGGCTGAGCGTGGCCCGGCCCAGCCTCGACGACGTCTTCCTGTCCCTGACCGGCCGCAGCCTGCGTGAGGAGTCGGCATGAACCTGATCACCGCGACCGGTGTGGTCTACGCCAGGGAGATGCGGCCGACGCTGCGCAACCCGATGGCGATCATCACCGGGCTCATCCAGCCACTGCTCTACGTGGCGCTGTTCGGCCCGCTGCTCTCGACCTTCGCGCTGCCGGGGGTCTCCAGCGGCGGGGGCACGCCGTGGACCTGGTTCATCCCGGGCATGCTGGTCTTCACCACGCTGTTCGGCACCGCCTTCGCCGGGGCGGACATCATGTACGAGCGGGACATGGGCTCGCTGGAACGGCTGCTGGCCTCCCCGCTGAACCGGGTGGCGCTGCTGGTCGGGCAGGTCGGCCGCCAGCTGACCACGCTGCTGCTGCAGGCGCTGGTGCTCATCGTGCTGGTGCTGCCCTTCGGCCTGGACGTCGACCCGCTGGGCACCGTCCTCGGCCTGGTCATGCTGCTGGTGCTGGCCGCCGGGGTCGGCGTGGGCTCGCTCGGACTCGGGCTGGTGCTCAAGCAGGCGTACCTGTTCTACACCGCGGTGCAGACCGCGATCCTGCCGCTGATGCTCACCGCGGGCATGCTGCTGCCGATGGACGCCGCCCCGGGCTGGCTGTTCTGGCTGTCCCGGATCAACCCGCTGACCCACGTGGTCAACGCCGAGCGCGCGCTCTTCGCCGGGAACTTCGGCCACCCGTCGATCCTGATCGCGCTGGCCATCACCGTGCTCGGCTGCGCGGGCGCGACCGCCTTCGCGCTGCGCGCCATCCGCAAGCTCTCCGCCTGAGCCCGCTTCCCGACCAGTCCAGAAAGGACGATGGTGACCTCAGTCGACGTCCTCGACTCGACCGACACCCAGCTCCCCGACCGGCTCATCGTGCGTGGCGCGCGCGTGCACAACCTGCGCGGCGTCGACCTCGACCTCCCGCACCGCAAGCTGATCGTCTTCACCGGGGTCTCCGGCTCCGGGAAGTCCTCACTGGCCTTCGACACCCTCTACGCCGAGGCGCAGCGGCGGCAGGTGCAGTCGCTGTCCACCTTCGCCCGCCAGTTCATGAACGAGATGGACAAGCCGGCGGTGGACCTGCTGTCCGGGCTGTGCTCGGCGGTGGCGGTGGACCAGCGCTCCTCGGCCACCCGCAGCCCGCGCTCCACGGTGGGCACGGTGACCGAGGTGTTCGACCTGATGCGCGTGGTGTGGGCCACCGCGGGCGTGCCGCACTGCACGGTGTGCGCCGAGGAACTGTTGCCCGACAACGGAACCCTGGTCTGCCTGGACGGGCATGACACCGAGGTGCCGGAGATGTACAACCGGTCCTTCTCCTTCAACCTGCCCTTCGGCCAGTGCCCGGACTGCCTCGGCCTGGGGGCCGCGGCCGATCCGGAGAGCACTGAGCAGCGGCTGTGCGCCGGTTGCGGCGGCGCGCGGCTGCGACCGGCCCAGCTGGGGGTGCGCCTGGACGGCCGCAGCATCGCCGAGGTCAACGCACTGCCGGTGACCGAATGCCTGCGGTTCTTCAGCACGCTGGAACTGCCGGAGCGGCAGCGGCGGGTGCTGGCCCAGGCGCTGGCCGAGATCACCGACCGGCTGCGCCACCTCACCGAGGTCGGCCTGGGCTACCTCAGCCTGGACCGCCCGGCGCGCACCCTCTCCGGCGGGGAGGCCCAGCGGATCCGGCTGGCCACCCAGCTCGGCACCCAGCTCTTCGGGCTGCTCTACGTGCTCGACGAGCCCACCGCCGGACTGCACCCGCAGGACGTGCACGAGCTGATCGGCACGCTGAAGTCGTTGCGGGACCGGGGAAACACGCTGATCGTGGTGGAGCACGACGAGCACCTGATCCGGGCCGCGGACTGGGTGGTCGAGCTCGGCCCGGCGGCCGGTGAGCACGGCGGTCAGCTGGTCTTCACCGGGACCGCATCCGAGCTGCTCGCCGATCCGGAGTCGCTGACCGGGGCCTACCTCAGCGGCCGCCGCACCGGGCACGTCCCGGCGCGGCGGCGCACCCCGGTGCCGGGGCGGGAGCTGGTGGTGCGGGGCGCGCGGGAGAACAACCTGGCCGGGATCGACGTCGCCTTCCCGCTGGGGTGTTTTGTGGTGGTCAGCGGGGTGTCCGGGGCGGGCAAGTCGACCCTGGTGGACACCATCCTGTACCGGGCGGTGGCCAGGGCGCTGGGCGCGGAAGCCCCACCGCCGGGCGCGCACGAACGCGTCGACGGGCTGGGCCGCCTGGACCGGGTGATCCGGGTGGACCAGGCCCCGATCGGCCGCTCCGGGCGCTCCACCCCGGCGACCTACACCGGGATCCTGGACGCCACCCGCAAACTGTTCGCCCAGACCCCCACGGCGAAGGAGCTCGGCTTCACACCGGGCCGGTTCTCCTTCAACTCCCCCGGCGGCCGCTGCGAGAGCTGCGCCGGGGACGGCACGGTGCGGGTGGAGATGTACTTCCTGCCCGATGTGTTCCTGGAGTGCGACACCTGCCACGGCACCCGCTACGACGCGGACACCCTCAAGGTGACCTACCGGGGCCGCACCATCGCCGAGGTGCTGGACCTGCCGATCGAGGCGGCCGCGGAGTTCTTCGCCGCGGCCCCGGTGATCGCGGGCCCGCTGCGCACCCTGTGCGAGGTGGGGCTGGGCTACCTGCGGCTGGGGCAGGCGGCCAACACCCTCTCCGGCGGGGAGGCCCAGCGGGTGAAGCTGGCCGCCGAGCTCCAGCGCAGGCCCGGCAAGCACACGCTGTACGTGCTGGATGAGCCGACCACCGGGCTGCACGCCAGCGACGTGGCCCGGCTGATGGGGGTGCTGCACCGGCTGGTGGCCAAGGGGCACACGGTGATCACGGTGTCGCACAACGCGGAGGTGGTGCGCGGCGCGGACTGGGTGATCGACCTGGGCCCGGCGGGCGGGGACGGCGGCGGCCGGGTGGTGGCCACCGGCACCCCGGAGCAGATCGCGGCCGACCCGGCCAGCCGCACCGGCCGCTACCTCGCGCGGTAGCCCCAGGTTGTGGGCAGGAGCACGCTTTCCGGCTGCTCCTGCCCACCTAGGCTGATCCGGTGACTGGTCTGGGCACGGGCATCAACGTGGTGGCGATCGTGGCGGGCACCGGGGTGGGCGCGGTGCTCGGCGACCGCCTGCCCAAGCGCTGGCGGGAGCTGATGGTCTCCTCGCTGGCGCTGTTCCTGCTGGCCCTCGGCGTGCACCAGGCGATGCAGACCTTCAGCGGCGAGTTCGCCACCGCGGCCGGCGGCGCGGCCACCATCCTCGTCCTGGCCGCACTGGTGCTCGGCGGCGGCCTCGGCTCGGCGATCGACATCGAGGCCCGGCTGGACCGCTTCGGCCTGTTCCTGCAACGCAGGTTCACCCGCGGCGAGGCCGGGGACCACCGCTTCGCCACCGGTTTTGTCACCGCCACCCTGCTGTTCTGCGTCGGCCCGATGGCGGTGCTGGGCGCCTTCGCCGACGGCGTGCAGGGCGACCCCGGCATCCTGTCGATCAAGGCGATCCTGGACGGGTTCATCGCGCTGGCCTTCGCCGCCAACCTGGGCTGGGGCGTTGGCCTGTCCGCGGCCGCGGTGCTGCTCTACCAGGGCGGTCTGACCGCGCTGGCCTCGGTGCTGAGCACGGTGATGGTGCCGGCGGTGATCGGCTCGCTGACCGCGGTGGGCGGGGTGCTGATCCTGGCGATCAGCCTGCGCATGCTGGAACTGCGCGAGATCGCGGTGGCCAACCTGCTGCCCGCGCTGCCGCTGGCCCCGATCGCCACCGCGGTCTACCTCGCGCTGGCCTGACCACGTCGTGCCGTCGGGGCACAGTCAAGCCCGGTCAGCCGCCAGGTGCTCCCGCGCCCACGCCTCGAAGCCGGTCAGCGGGATGCCGAGCGCCCTGGCGAACTCCGGCCGGGCGGGCTGCCCGGCCACGTTGACCCACTTGTGCGAGTGGCCCATCGCCGGCATGCCCGCCGCGACCGCCTCCGCCTCGGTCATGTCCGGAGTGGACAGTGGCAGGTTCAGGACCCGGGCGAGCACCTCGGTGACCTCGGTCATGGACAGGTAGTCGCCGGCCAGCTCCAGCTCGACCCGGTGGAACCGCCCCGGCTCGGCGATGGCGGCCGCGGCGGCCCGGCCGATGTCGGCCGCCGCGATCAGGGACAGCCGGGTTTCCGGGCGCAGCAGGGTGACCAGGCCGCCGTCGAGGCCGCGCGGGAACAGGTACCGCATGGAAGGCAGGAAGTTCTCCATGAAGAAGGCGGGTTTGAGCAGCGTCCAGTGCTCGAACCCGGCCGCGCGGACCCGGTCCTGCAGCTCGGTCTTCGCCTCGTAGTAGGGCGCCATCCAGTTCCACTCGCCTTCGGTCCAGCCCGGCACCTCGACGTGCCGGCCCGCACCGGAGACCGAGGTGTGCACGAACTGCGGCACCCCGGCGGCCTGCGCGGCCTCGATCAGGTTGACGCCCTGGGTCACCTCCCCGGCGAAGTCGACGCCGTCCGCGGTCGCGGCGGGCAGCTGCACGGAGAAGACCGCCCGAGCTCCCTTGGCCGCCCTGAGTACCGAGTCGCGGTCGTGCAGGTCACCGGTGACCAGCTCGACCCCTTGCGCGGCAACGGCTTTCGCCCGCTCGGTGGCCGGGTCGCGGACCAGCGCGCGGACCGGGACGCCCGCGGCGCGCAGAGCGCGGACGGTGGCGCCACCCTGCCTGCCGGTGGCACCGGTGACCAGGACGGGTGCGGATTCTGCGGACATGGCACTCCATTCAGTGAACTAAGCGGCGGGGTCCGCCACTTACCCTCGGGTACGATACGGCGGACCCCGCCACTTAGCAAACATCGAGGTGACCATGGCTCAGCACCAACGGGCCGACGCCCGGCGCAACTACGCGCACATCCTCGCGGTGGCCACCGCGGAGGTGGCCGCACACGGCGCGAACGCCTCCCTGGAACAGATCGCCCGCCTCGCCGGGGTCGGCTCGGCCACCGTGCGCAGGCACTTCCCGACCCGCCGCGCGCTGCTGGAGGCGGTGTCCCGGGAACGGATCGAGGCCCTGTGCCGGCGCGCGCGGGAACTGTCCGAACAGGACAGTCAGCACGCACTGGCAGACTGGCTGGGCGAGCTGGTCGGCTACTGCGTCTCCGCGCGGGGACTGGCGGCCGCGCTGGCCTACGACGCCGAGGCGGCCCGGGCGCACGAGAGCACCTGCTCGGCCACCGTGGCCGAGGCGGCGGAACCGTTGCTGCGCCGGGCGGTCCGGGAGAGGTGGGTGCCCGCGGGCCTCACCGTCGAGGACCTGATCACGCTGGCCGTGGGCATCGCGCTGGCCACCGAAGAGCACCCCGATCCCGCCGGGCAGGCTGACCGGTTGCTCCGGCTGGCCGTGACCGGACTGGGCCCGCCGCGCTGAACCCCTTTCACAGCACCAGTACGCGCCGCCCCCGGGTGTGCCCGGCCTGGCTGTCCAGGTGCGCGGCCGCGGCGTCGGCGAGCAGGTAGGACTTCGCCACCGGGATGCGCAGCCGGCCCCGCCGGATCAGATCGGCCGCCTCGGCCAGCGCCTCCGGGATGCTCCCGGCCACCCCGGAGAAGCGCACGCCGAATTCGGGTGCGCGGAGGTCGGCGATGGAGACCACCGTGGCCGGATCGCCGGTCAGCTCGACCAGTTCGCCGAGCACGCCCGAGCCCGCCACGTCCAGCGCCGCATCGACCGGGCCGAACCGCCGCACCCGCCGCACCCAGCCCTCGCCGTAGGTCACCGCGTGCGCGCCCAGGCCGCGCAGGTAGTCCTGGTTCGCCGCGCCCGCGGTGCCGATCACGGTGATGCCGCGCTCGCGGGCGATCTGCACCAGCGCCGAGCCCACGCCACCGGACGCGCCGCTGACCAGCAAGGTCTGCCCCGGCCGCACGCCCACCTCGCGCAGCAGGCGCAGCGCGGTCTCCACCACCGAGGGGTACCCGGCCGCCTCCTCGAAGCTCAGCCCCTCGGGCATCGGGGCCCAGGCGGAGAGCACCGCGAGTTCGGCGTAGGTGCTCGAGCCTGCCCCGAACACCCGCTCGCCGACCTCGACTCCGCGGACGCCCGCGCCCACCTCGTCCACCAGCCCGGCGGCGTCGATGCCCAGCCCGGCGGGCAGCTCGACCGGGTGCACGTGCTGGAGCTGCCCGGAGCGGATCCGCCAGTCCACCGGGTTCACCCCGGCCGCGCGCACCGCGATGCGCACCTGGCCGGGGCCGGCGTGCGGTTCCCCGGCGGATTCCAGGCGCAGCACGTCCGGACCGCCGAACTCGGCGAAGGTCACCTTCTGCATGTTCTCGTTCCTCAGTCCTCTAGTAGGTGCTGGGTGCGGTGCTGAGCATCCAGTGGCTGAAGGCGGCGTAGCGCCGCGCGGATTCGGCGGCCCCTTGGGCGTGTTCCACCGCGTCGGCGTGCGCGCGGACCTGCGCGAACCGGTCCCGGCGGGCCTTGCCGTAGCGGGCGAGCGCCGTGGCCGGATCGGATTCGCCGGTGAGTTCGGCGCGCAGCACCCCGGCGTCCTCGATGCCCAGGGTGCCGCCCGCCGCGATGTGCGGGGACAGGCCGTGCGCGGCGTCGCCGATGAGCGCGACCCGGCCGGTGGTCCAGCGCGGCAGCTCGGGCACACACACGACCTGGTTCTCCAGGATGGCCTCCTCCGGGGTGGCCGCGATCATCGCCAGCAGCTCGTCGTGCCAGCCGTCCTCGGCCACCTGCCGAGCCCGCAGCAGCGCCCGGTCCCGTTTGCCGCCCACGAGTTCGCCGGCCTCGAACTGGGCGATCCACCACATGGTCCGCCCCTCGGCGACCCGGGTGTAGCCGCCCCGGGTCCGCGCGCCGCCGAGGGTGACCATGGTGCCCTCCGGCCGCTCGGCACCGGCCGGGACGTCGGCCAGGTGCACCAGCACCTGCTCGTCCCGCTCGGTGAAGCCGGTGACGTGCGCGCCCAGGCGGATCCGGTTCCGGCCGGCGGTGCTGGCGAGCAGGTCGGTCAGCTCCGGCCGCGGCACCATCAGGAACCGGTAGGCCTCCGGGCCGTACTCCTCGGCGCGCTGCGGGTTCCCGGCGGCGTCGAAGAACCAGGCGTCCACCGGCTCGCCCATCCGCCGGACCCGCTCACCGATGCCCAGCAGGTCGAACTCCCGCAACGCGTTGGGCCACAGGCCGATCCCGGCTCCGTCCGCCCGCACTCGGGGCGCGTGCTCCAGCACGGTCACCTCGTGCCCGATCAGCCGCAGCGAGGCCGCGGTGGTCAGGCCGACCAGTCCCGCGCCCACGATCACCGTGCGCATCGATGGCTCCCCTCTCGACTGCCACCGAACGTAGCACTAACCGTTAGCTTTAAACAACGGTTCCACTTTCGGAGCTGATAGCATCAGCGCATGACCGCACCGCCCGGCCGCCGCGAGCGCAAGAAGGCCGCGACCCGCCAGAAGATCGCCGACACCGCGCTGGCGCTGTTCCTGGAGCGCGGGTACGAGGCGGTCGGCATCCGGGACGTGGCCGCCGCAGCCGATGTGGCCGTGACCACCGTCTTCTCCCACTTCGCCGGCAAAGAGGCGCTGGTGTTCGAGCAGGACCAGGAGTTCCAGCAGGCCCTCACCGAGGCGGTCACCGGCCGCGCCCGGCGGGAGCCGCTCATCCCGTTGCTGCGCGAGCAGGTGCGCGCCCTGGTGCGGCACTGCTCGGCCGAGGGTTCCGCCCCGACCTGGCGCCTGATCACCGAAACCCCCGCGCTGCGGCAGTACGAGGAGTCGATGCGGTTGCGGCACGCGGAATCGCTGGCCACGGCCCTGATCGAGGACCCGGGCCTGTCCGCGAGCGCGACCACCTGCCGCGCCCTGGCCCGCTTCACCGTCGAGGCATTCTCCCTGGCCCGCGGGGAAGCCGACCCGGACGCCGCGGTGGACGAGATCTTCCAGATGATCGAGGCGGCCTGGGCGGCGACCGGCGACCGGCACTGATCCTCGTCCGTCCACTGTGGACCCCAGGTGGCTGCTCTCCGGCATCCTCCGGCCGCGGCGCGCCCGCGCACAGCGACCACGGTCCGGGCAGCACCCCGTCGACCAGGTACTCGTCGACCTTGGCGGTGACGCAGGAGTTCTGGCCGTACAGCCCGTGGCTGCCGTCGTCGGGCACGGTGACCAGGTGGTGCCGGAGCCTGCCCGCCATGGCCGGTCAGCAGTTCGGGGACACCCTCTGAGCCGCGTCGAAGGTCATCAGCTCCTGCCGGTACACCGGCGCGAACGGTCCCGAGGTGGCCAGGTCGGAGACCAGTGGCGCGTCCCATTCCAGCAGCACCACGAAGTCCGGCAGCGCGTCGGCGGCGGGCTGTCCGTCGGCGTCGCGGCTGCCCGGTTCGGCCTCCCACTCGATGAGGTGCACCACCACCGAGTAGCGGCCCGGCCGCACCGGCAGGCCGGTGTCCTGGGGTTCGGCGCAGACCTCCTCGATGCCGCCGATGTGCGCGATCCCGTGGCACACCAGCAGATACGGTTCGGAGCTGAGCATCAGGTAGCGGTCCTCGCGCTCGGTCAGGCCGGTGCCGTCGGCGCGCAGCACCACCTGCCAGGCCCCGTCGCCACCGATGTTGACCGGCACCAGCCCGCCGGCGACTATCCGCTCGCGGATCTTCTCCGCGCTGCCCAGTTCGGCCGCCCAGCTCACCTGGTCGCGGACGCCGGCGAACTCCTCCGGCGCGAAGATCGCCAGCATTCCCGATTCGGTCGACGCCACCCTGGACAGCTCGGCCACCGCGTCTTCCTTCCGTGTCACCGGTCTGGAGAGTCGATCATGACATCTCGCTGTGGCAGGCTAACCCCGTGCCGGAGACCGCGGACCGACTGCCCCAGCTCGTGCGCGCCCGCCTGGAGCAGGGGCCGCGCAGCGTGCTGGTGGACACCCAGCAGCTGCTGGCGGTGCGGGCCAGGTTCGAGACCGAGCAGTCGGAGTCGCTGGCCCGCTACCTGGAGGCCAGCCAGTCCCCCAACACGCTGCGCGCCTACCGCTCGGACTGGCTGGCCTTCGCCGCCTGGTGCGCCGCCGAAGGCCGCCAGGCCTTGCCCGCCGACCCACTGGACCTCGCGGTCTACCTGGCCGCGGCCGCCGATGCCCGCAAACCGGACGGCCGCCCGGCGTTCAGCCCGGCCACCCTGGACCGCAAGTCCGCCGCGATCGCCGCGGTGCACGCCGCCAACGGCCTGCCCAGCCCGACCCGCACCGACGTGGTCCGGCTGACCCTGCGCGGTATCCGCCGCACCCGCCGCACCCAGCCCACCCGCAAACGCCCGGTCCTGCTGCACACGCTGGAAGAGCTGCTCACCGGCCTGCCCGAACCGGGCTGGCCCACCGAACCGGCCCGCCGCCGCGACCAGCTGCTGCTCCTGGTCGGCTTCGCCGGCGCCCTGCGCCGCAGCGAGCTGGCCGCGCTGACCCTGGACGACGTCACCGTGGACACCGACCTGTCCACCGGCGAACCCCTGCTGCTCATCCAGCTGGCCAGCACCAAGACCGACCCCACCGGCATCCACGAACAGCGCGTCGCCCTGCCCCGCGGCCAGCGCCCGCACACCTGCCCGGTGTGCGCCTTCGCCAACTGGGTCGCCCTGCTGGAAGTCAACGCCACCAACGGTTCCGCGGCTCTGCAACAGTGGCTGGCCACCCGGTCCGAGCCCGCCAGCATGCACACCTGCCACGGCTACCGGGGCACCCCGCTGGCCGACGGCACCGCCCGCCCGCTGTTCCCCTCGGTCAGCAAACACGGCCACCTGGGCGCCACCCCGGTCTCCGGCCGCGCGGTGGCCGAGCTGGTCAAGCGCTACGCCGCCCGCGCCGGCCTGGACCCGGCCCTGTTCTCCGGCCACTCCCTGCGCGCGGGCTTCGCCACCCAGGCCGCCCTGGGTGGCGCCAGCGACCGCGAGATCATGCGCCAGGGCCGCTGGTCCAACCCGCGCACCGTGCACCGCTACATCCGCACCGCGAACCCGTTGGAGGACAACGCGGTCACCAAGCTCGGCCTGTAGACCTCAGGAGAAGAACGCCAGCACCCGTTCAGCCACCACCGGGGCCGACCTGCCCTCCGGGCCGAAGTGGCTGAGCCGGGGCAAGGTCTCCAGCACCGCGTGCGGCAGCGTCTCCCGGAGGGTGTCGAACTCCGCCCTGGTCTCGCGGGGCGAGCGGCTGCCGCACAGCAGCAGCGCCTCAGCGGCGACGGCGGCGAACCCGGCGAGCTTGCCGTGCTGGGCGGCCACCTGCTCGTGCTCGGCGAGGTTGGCCGCCAGCAGCGGCCGCATCCGCTGCCAGCTCGCGCCCCGGAACCCCACGCGCAAGGCCAGCCGCAGGTACCAGTGCGGCAACTTGGCCACGAAGGGTGGCGCGCCGCCCGAGCCCCGGAGGAAGTGGACGAACGCGCCATGAGGATCGTCTGCCGCGAGCCGCTGCCGGTACGGGTCCATCCACTCGGTGGGCACCGCGGCCACCGGCACTCCCGGTTCATAGGTCGCCACGCAGTCGAAGACCTCGCTCGTGCGCGCGGTCTCCAGGACGACCAGTCCGCCGTAGCTGTGCCCGAAGGCCAGCCTCGCGCCGGTCGCCGCCTGGACCGCGCGCAGGTCCGCCACCTCCGCGGCCAGGCTGTAGTGAGGTCCCAGTGGGCCACTGGCACCGCGGCCGCGCCGTTCCACCAGGTGCACGGTGCAGGAGCGGGCCAGCGCGGAGGCCAGCGGCAGGTAGTCCACCGCGGTGCGCAGCGCGCCGCCGAGCACGATGAGGCCGGGGCCGGCTCCGGTGGTCTGGTAGCTGATCGTGGTGCCGTCCGCCGAGCTGACTGTGCTGGTCCGGGCCGTCATCGGGTCCCCTTCTCGGTCCACAGGTGATCCAGCGTGGCCAGCAACCGCTCGGTCTGCTCGGCGTACTCCCCGTACGGCACGCCGCTGTGGGCCACGAGTTTGGCGAACCGCTTCTCGAAGTCCCGTTGGACCGAGGTCACCAGCCGGTCGCCCTCCTCGGTGAGGCTCAGCAGCTTGCGCCGCCCGCCCGCCGGATCCGGCTGGACATCCAGGAGGCCGTCCTCGGCGAGCACGGCGGTCATCCGGCTCACCGACGGCTCGGTCACCCCGAGGGTGTCGGCGAGGGCGCGCTGGGTCGGCGTGCCGAGTTCCTTGACCAGGGTCAGGGCGAGGAACCGACGGTAGGAGACGTTGTGCTCGGCCCGCAGCAGCCGGTCGGCGGCCCGGTCCAGCCGGGCGGTGAGCACGTGCAAGGTGAAACTCAGGTTCTGCCGCACCCGGCTAACTTAGCATGCTAACTTAGCAAGGCAAGTTACTGCGGTGCGCCCGCCGCCCTGCTCACCCGCCCGGCCAGCTCCCGCAGGTACTCCGCCAGCTCCGGCGGCGAGTGCACCTCGAACTCACAGCCCAGCATCGCCAGCCGGAAGGCCAGCCAGTCCAGGGTGTCGGTGTGGCTGCGCAACCGGCAGGTGTGCTCGTCCACCGCCTCCACATCGGCGGGCCGGTCCCCCAGCACCCCCCGCACCCGGCCGGCCGGGGCGTGGATGGTGGCCACCGCCTGGTAGGTCGGCGCGGAGGAGTACAGCTTGCTGGTGACGAACTCGGCCGCGTCAGCCGCGGGCAGCGTGCGTTCCGCCGAGCGCACCCCGATGCCGCGGGGTTCCTCGATCCGGTCCACCCGGAAGATCCGCCAGTCGTCCCGGTCGAGGTCGAAGGCCACCAGGTACCACCGCCGCCCGGAGGAGACCAGCCGGTTCGGTTCGGCCAGCCGCCGGGTCCGGGCGCCGTCGAAGGCCTCGTAGCCGAAGCGCACCCGTTCCCGGTTGGCCACCGCGGCCGCCAGCACGGCGAGGTGCTCGGGGTTCACCCTGGCCGAGCCGGGGTCGAACATCGGCACCGTGGCACTGCCCAGCGCCGAGACCCGCCGCCGCAACCGCGAGGGCAGCACCTGCTCCAGCTTGGTCAGCGCCCGCACCGATGCCTCCTCGATGCCCTGCACCGCCAGCCCGGCGGCGTTGCGCAGCCCGACCGCGATCGCCACCGCCTCCTCGTCATCGAGCAGCAGCGGCGGCATCGCGGTCCCGGCCACCAGCCGGTACCCGCCCTCGGCGCCCATGCTGGCCTGCACCGGGTAGCCGAGCTCGCGGAGTCGTTCGATGTCGCGCCGGATGGTCCGGGTGGTGACCCCCAGCCGTTCGGCGAGCACCGTGCCGGACCACTCCCTCGGGGTCTGCAACAGCGAGAGCAGGGTGAGCAACCGGGCAGGCGTGTCGGTCATGACCGGATCTTCTCAGCCGAAGAGGACTCTCCCTGTCCTACTTGCTGCCTAGAGTTGCGCTCATGACGGAACTGGACTGGGCCACGGTGTGCGCGGTGCGGATGGAGCGGCACGCGCTGACCACCCCGACCCCCGGGATCGCCGGGGCGGCGCGGGCGATGTGCGGCGTGCACGCCCAGGTGATGTCCGCGGCCGAGCTCTCCCTCGGCCTGCGCACCGGCACGACCCGAACCCAGGTCCGCGAGGCGCTCTGGCAGCACGGTGAGCTGGTCAAGACCTTCGGCCTGCGCGGCACGGTCCACCTGCTGCCCGCCGCCGACCTGCCCCTGTGGACCGCGGCGCTGTCCGCGGTCCCCCTCACCGTCGGCTACGCCCCGTCCCTCCGGCTCACCCCCGAGCAGACCGACGCGGTGGTGGCCGCGCTGGACCGGGTGTGCCGCACGGGCGAGTTCACCATGGACGAGCTCACCCCAGCCGTGGTGGCCGAGACCGGTTCCTGGGCCGGCGACCTGGTCGTGCCCTCCTTCAGCGGCTTCTGGCCACGCTGGGCCACGGTCATCCACACTGCCGCCTTCCGCGGCGCGCTGTGCTTCGGCCCCGACCGCGACCGCAAGACCACCTACACCAGCCCGCACCGCCACCTGTCCGCCACGCCCCCGATGACCACCGAGCAGGCACTGGCCGAACTGCTGCGCCGCTACCTGTACTCCTACGGCCCGGCCACCCCCGCCCACTTCGCCCGCTGGCTGTCCGCGCCCCGCCCCTGGGCCGAGCGCCTGTTCGCCACCTGCCGCGACCGGCTCCGCCCGGTCCTCCTGGGCGAAACCGAGGCATGGCTGGCCGCCGATGACGACTTCGAGCCCACCCAGGACGCCCCCGCCCTGCGCCTGCTCCCCTACTTCGACGCCTACCAGGTGGGCTGCCACCCCCGGGAGTCCCTGTTCCCCGGCAAGACCTACCTCCGGGCCCTCAACCGGGGCCAGGCCGGGAACTACCCGGTGGTGCTCGTCGACGGCATCGTCGCCGGGGTGTGGCACCAGCGCCGCTCCGGCCGCCGGATCGCGGTCACCGTCGAGCCCTGCGGCCGGTGGCCAGCCGGTCGGCGGCGCATGCTGGCCGAGCAGGTGGACCGGATCGCGACGGTGCTGGAAGCCACCGCGGAACTGACGGTGGGGACCGTCACGGTCGGTCCCCACGCGTGAGTCAGCTGACCGCGCGGAAGACCCACTGCTGGTTCCGGGCGTTGGCCTGGCAGTCCCACTGGTGGATGCGGTTGCCAGTGTCCACCGCTGGCTCGGGTCCGCGGAAGTGCGGCAGGTGTACTGGGTCGCCGACATTCCGCGTTCGAGTGCACGGTCGTACACATCAAGGCACATGTCGCTGTTCTCATTCGTCAGCTTGTAGTCCCGCTCGCCCACGTTCTTCAGCTTCCACAACTGGTTGGGCGCGTTGACGGAGAAGCACCGCCACTGGTGCACCCGGGCACCGTCCGCAAGGGACTTCCGCTCGACGTCTGCGCACCCGTCGCCGAAACCATTGCGCAGCTGCATCGGCACACCCTCCGGCGGCGGCCCCGCCGGAGCCGCCTGCGCGACCGATGCCGCACTCATGACCGCTGCACCGCTCGGCCACCGGCGTCGAGCTCACCGCCGCGGGCACGGTCCTCTACGCCGACGCCACCGCCCTGCTGGCCCAGGCCGAGCAGACCCGCACCCGCGTGACAGCAGCTGCCGGGAGCGTCACCCTCACCGTCGGCACCCTCACCGACAGCGCGGGCGAGGTAGGCGCCCGGCTGGCCGCGACCTTCCGCCGCCACCACCCGGAGGTCTCGATCCGCTTCCGCGAGGCGGACTTCGCCGACCCCACCACCGGCCTGGCCGAGGTGGCACTCACCCGCTTTCCCTTCGACACCACCGGTATCAGCACCCGAGTGCTGCGCACCGACCAGGTCGGCGCGGTCCTGCGCGCGGACGACCCACTCGCCGCCCACGGCACCCTGCGCCTGGCTGACTTCGCCGACCGACCCTGGTTCCAACTGCCCGAGGGCACCGACCCGCTCTGGCGCGAGTACTGGAACGGCGCGCGGCCGGTGGGCGAACGCCCCGCGGGGCCGGTGGTGCGCACGGTGAACGAGTGCGTTCAGGCCGTCCTGTGGAACGGCACGGTCGGCATCGCACCCCTGACCCACGCCCTGCCGGAGGGACTGGTCCTGGTCCCCCTCACCGACATGCCCCCGAGCCCGCTCGTCGTCGCCTGGGCGAGCGCGCGGGAAAGCCCGTTGGTGCGCTCCTTCGTCCAGGTCGCCGTTGCGGCGTACCGGTTGAGGTAGCTCAGCGGGACAGGTGGGTCATGCTGCGGGCGATGCACTCGCTCCAGCCGTCCTCCATGTCCAGTAAGTCGCCCTCCGCCAGGTGCCCGACGAGGTGGAAGACCATCTGGGTCTGTTCGCCCTGGTCGGTGAGCTCGATGGTGACCACTGGCTTGTCCTCCTCGGGGTCGCCCTGCCGGCCCCAGGTGAACACGAGCCGTTCGCCGGGCACGACCTCGCGGTAGACGCCGCTACTGGGGAACTGCTCGCCGGTGGCGTCGTTCACCATGCAGGCCTGCCACTGGCCGCCGGGGCGCACGTCGAAGGACATGGTGTCCCTGGGGGTGGTGAAGTTCTTCGGGCCCCACCAGTGGGTGGCGTCGTCGGGGTCGGTCCAGGACCGGTACACCAGGTTGCGCGGGGCGTTGAAGACCCGGGTGAGGGTGAACTCCCTGGTGGCCACTGCCTCAGTCATCGTGCTGTCCTTCCTGTTGTCCGGGCGCCTGCCGCTGCTGGAGGCGGCGCAGGTGGTCGTCGAGGCGGTCGAAGCTGTCGGACCAGAACTTCCGGTACCGCTCCAGCCAGTCGGTGGCTCCTTCCAGCGGACGTGCGTCCAGCCGGCAGGGCCGCCACTGCGCCTCGCGTCCGCGGGTGATCAGCCCGGCGCGCTCCAGCACCTTGAGGTGTTTGGAGACCGCGGGCAGGCTCATCGCGAACGGTTCGGCGATCTGGTTGACCGTGGCCTCCCCCTCCGTGAGCCGGGCCAGGATGGCTCGGCGGGTGGGGTCGGCGAGCGCCGCGAACACCGCACTGAGCTGGTCCTCGGTATCAGGTCTCGCGTCGCTCATCTGTATTAAACCGCCTTGTTAATTAACCGGTGGGTTGAATGTAGCGCGGGTCATCGCCAAGGGCAAACGCGCTGGTCAGGAGGTTCGGTGGGCGGCGGTGACCGGGGAGTGGGTGGTCCAGCCGAGGGCGCGGTAGAGGCCCTGGCCGTCCGCGGTGGCCACCAGCACGGCCCGGCGCGCGCCCCGCTCCAGGGCCTGCGCGCCGAGCCGGTCCATCACGATCCGGCCGAGGCCGCGCCGCCGGTGCGCGGGCGCGGTCTCCACCTGGTCGATGACCGCGGCGGTCCCGGCCAGTCCGATCCGGCCGCTGGCCGCGACCTCGCCGCCGTCCGCGCACAGCCGCACGTCGACGACCTCCCCGTTCCCGGTCACCTCGACCGCATAAGAGGTAGGCAGCGGCGGCCGCGACTGGAGGGCGGTGCTCATCAGGAACTCCGGCGCGCCCACCGACCACCGCGGCGACAGGCAGGCGGCCACCTGTTCGGGCGGGCCGCACACCTTCAGCCAGTTGTCCACAGTGGACAGTCGATTAGCCAGTGCTCGCACGGTGTCCGGGTCGAACTCCGGCAGCACGTGGCGGGCCAGGTGACCGGGCCGGTCGACCTGGAGCCGGTAGCCCTCCGGCACCGCGACCGGCGGTGCCACCTCGCGGCAGCGCGCCCAGCCGTGCACCCAGTCCCGCACCAGCTCGCCGATCGTCTCGCTCACAACAGCTCCTCCACCACGTCCGCGGCCGCCATCGCGCCACCGGCGGCCTGCGAGCGCTTACGGTACGCGGCAACACGTTTGGCCATCGCGCCGTCGGCGACCACCGCCAGCGCGGCCTCGCGCAGGCTCGCCGGGGTCACCTCGGCCGGCGCGAGCTGACGACCGAGGCCGAGTGCCTCGATCCGGTCGGCATTGACCCGCTGTTCGGCCATCTGCGGCACCGCCAGCAACGGCACGCCCAGGTGCAGTCCCTCCATCGTGGAGCCCATGCCCGCGTGGGTGACGAACAGGTCGACCTGTTCCAGCACGGAGAGTTGCGGCACGAACTCGTGCACCTCCACGTTGGCGGGAACTTCGCCGAGGGCGGCGCGTTCGACCTGGTCGCCGATGGCCAGCACCACGTGGATGGGCAGTCCGGCGAAGGCGGCCAGGCAGGTGCGGAAGAACTCCGGCCGCCGGTTGTAGGCGGTGCCCAGTGAGATGAACACCCGTGGCCGCACCGAGTTCGGCGGTTCCCACTCCCCCTGGAAGGACCGCTCACCAAGGCAGGGCCCGACGAAGCGGTAGCGCGCGGCGAAGGTCTCCCCCGCAGGCTGGAACTCCCCTGGCACGAAGACCAGGTGCCGCGCGCTGAGCGAGTCGTCGAACAGCCCGCCGAAGTCGAAGCGCGCTTTCCGTTGCGCGGCAAGGGCACCGAGCCTGCCCAGCACCTCGGTGAAGCCGGGGTGGTTCGGGTCGAACTCCACGTGCTCGTCGGTCATCGACCAGTGCTCGTTGCTGACCAGCGACGGGCAGCTCTGCACCGTCGGCACGCCCCAGCGGTCGCCGAGGAACGGGCCGACCCAGCGCAGCAGCTGCATGCCGTCGTAGAGCACCAGGTCGGGCTCGTCACCGGCGAATGCCTGTTCCAGCACCGGCAGCTGGGTCTCGGTCTCGGTGACGCCCAGGCCCATCAGCCGGATGATCTCCTCACCGGTGAAGTCCGGCGGGTCCTCATCGCCCCAGGACTCCTCGATGACGGACTGGTAGACCACCGGTTCCGCGCCCGCCCCGGCGACCCTGGCCGCGTAGTCCTTGGTGGTGCCGAAGCTGATCCGGTGCCCGCGCGCGCTCAGTTCGCTGACCACGCCGAGCAGGGGGTTGACGTGTCCCGCCGCACCGGGGGCGAGACAGAGGATGTGCGCCATCGAGGTTCCTCCCCAGGAAAAGTGATATCACAATGCTAGAGGGTTCCTCGGCTTCCCGGCAACCGGCGTCAGCGGATTGCCAGTGGCGGCGGCCAAACTGCCGATCATGGGGAGGAACTACGACGGGATCGAGGGCAGGCTGCGCGCGTTCATCGCCGAGCAGCCGGTGTTCTTCGTGGCCACCGCGCCGCTGGCCGGCTCGGGGCACGTGAACCTCTCACCCAAGGGGCGGGCCGGGTCGCTGCGGGTGCTGGATGAGCGCACGCTGGCCTTCCTGGACTTCGGCGGCAGCCACGCCGAGACCATCGCGCACCTGCGGGAGAACGGGCGGATCACGGTGATGTGGTGCGCCTTCAGCGGTCCGCCGATGGTGCTGCGGGTGCACGGCCACGGCGAGCCGGTCTTCCGCGACGACCCGCGCTTCGCCGAGCTGGTGGCCGGTTTTGGCGAGGCGGACGGGCCAGGGCTGCGCGCGGTGATCCTGGTGGCGGTGCAGCGGGTCAGCGACAGCTGCGGGTTCGCGGTGCCGCTGCTGGACTACCGGGCTGAGCGCACGCTGCACGCGCAGTACTTCGGGCGCCGCTCCGACACCGACTTCGCCGCCTACTGCGAGAAGGTGCCGACCAACGGCACCAGCATCGACGGGCTGCCCGCGCTGCCGTTGCCGCTGCCGCCGCGCTGATCACATCCCCGCGGCCAGGGGGCCGACGGGTGGCAGGCTCGCGGCATGCCGGTGACCCCGTTCCACCGCCTGCTGGGCACCACCGCGCTGTCGGACTCCGCGACCGGGGTGGTGGTCGTGGCCGGCACGCTGATCGCGGAGTCGGCGACCGGTTCGCCGCTGGCGGTGGCCGCGGTGAGCACGGCGGGCAGCCTGCCGTGGCTGCTGTTCGCGGTGCCGGCCGGGGTGCTGGTGGATGCCACGGATCGGCGGCGACTGCTCCGATTGGCCCAACTGGGCCGCGGTCTGGTATTGCTAGTAGCCGGGTTGTTGCTCAGCGCCGGGCTCTCACCAGTGCCGGTGCTGGTGGTCTCGGTGTTCCTGGCCGTGTGCCTGCAACTGCTGGCCGACACCGCGGCCGAGGTGACCGTGCCGGAGCTGGTTCCTCCGGAGAAGCTGACCGGTGCCAACGGTGCGATGTCGGTGGCGACCCGGCTTTCGCAGCAGGCACTGGGGCCTGCGGTGGCCGGTCTGGCGGCGAGCCTGGCGATCGGGTTGCCCGCGCTGGCCGCCGGGATCGCCTGCCTGGCCGCGGCGCTGCTGCTGCGCGGGATTCCGCTGCCCTCGGCTCCGGCGCGGCGCAGCGGGACTGGCCTGCGTGGTGGGCTGGCTCCGGTGCTGCGGCAGCCGATCCTGTTGGTGCTCTTCGCGGTCAGCGGGACGGCGATGGCGGCCTACGCGGCGTTCCTGATCGTCTTCCTCGGCCACGCCCGTGGCCCGCTGGGGCTGAGCGCGACCGGCTATGGGTTGCTGCTCGGGGCGAGCGGGGTCGGCGCAGCCGTGGGGTCGCTGCTGTCCGGACGCGGTGAGCGGCTGTGCGGCCGGGCAAGGTTGCTGCGGCTGACCAGGGTCGGCTGGGCGGTGTTCTTCGCCGCGCCACTGGTCCTCTCCGGCTGGGCGCTGGGGGTGGTGATGACGGTGGCCAGCGTGCTCGGCGGCATGTGGCAGGCGGTGGCGATGTCGGTGCGGCAGCGCACCGCGCCCCGTGCGGAGCTGGGCCGGGTCGGCGGCGCGTTCCGGATGATCAACTACGGCAGCACGCCGATCGGCGCGGCGCTGGGCGGGCTGCTGGGTGTGCTGGCCCCGCCGGCCGCGGTGTTCGCCGGGTGCGCGGTGCTGATGCTGGTGACCATCCTGCCGTTGCGGCGGTGGGTCTCCGCGGAGCGCCTGGCGGCGGCCGAGGAACGCGCCCGCGCCGAATAACGTTTTGATAACGCGGGGCAACTGGGTGAGCTTCGGCTGGTTCCGACCCGTATTTCCCATGTCGGGTTCACGGGTGCCTCGGAATCCCGGCGGAGTACGGCACACGCATGCCTTTCACGCACCTTGACCTGTGAGGTGACCTCGCATGGCCTTGCACAGACTCCCGTCCCGACGGGCCGCTTTCCTCGCCGCGTTCATCACGATGACGCTGCTCGCCGGGGTGGTCGCGGTGATCACCTCCTCGGTGCAGCCGGGCTCGGCGCTGGCTGACGGACAGGGGCCGGAAGACCAGTACGTCGACATCCGAACGGTCAGACCGAACGTCCGCACGCCGAGAGGAGAGAACGACGCGACCAGGGGCACGTTCACCGTGGATTGCGGCCGCAACGAGAACGGCCACTTCAATCCGGACAACTTCATCGCCCAGCCCGGTGTGCGCAATGGCGCCGAGCACCTGCACGACTATGTCGGAAACCTGTCCACCGATGCCGACTCCACGAATGAGAGCTTGAAACGCGCGGGCACGACCTGCAAGAACGGCGACAAGTCGACCTACTTCTGGCCGGTGGTGCGCATCGACCGCGGCGATGACGTGCAGAACCCCAAGGGTCAGCGCGGTGGCACCGGCGGCCCGCAGGTCAAGAAGGACGTGGTGAGCTGCCCCGATGTGGCCAGCAAGCTGCCCGACGTGCCGGATGAGACCCAGCCGGAGGTCGAGAAGCGCCTTGACGAGCTCGACGCGCAGCTCGAGGAGGCCATCGAGCGGCTGCGCGGGGTGGACCCGGCCAATGAGGAACAGGTGCGGAAGGAGGTGATCGAGCCGCTGACCCAGCTGCGCGCGGTGGTCATCGAGGTCATCCGGCAGGTGGTCTCGCAAAGCGGTCAGCAGCCGGAGACGGCCGGGCTGGAGCGGTGTGAGGTCAAGCAGGACAACGCCGAGGTCTTCGAGTCGCCCAAGGCGAGCCTGCTGGACGCTGACGGCAACAACGAGCTGCCCGGCAACGCCGGGGAGATCCAGCGGCCGGAGGTGGTGGACCTGAGCTTCCGCGGCAGCCCCACCGGCAAGGTCACCGCGATGCCGCGCTTCCTGCGCATCCTCTACGGCGATGCCAAGGTCTCCACCAACGGCACCAAGAACGCCCGCGCCTCCTGGACCTGCACCGGCTTCGAGAACCGGTTGATCAACAAGTATCCGATCTGTCCGCAGGGCAGCAAGGTCAAGCGGGTGCACGACTTCCCGAGCTGCTGGGACGGCCGCAACATCGACAGCCAGAACCACCGCGACCACATCCAGTTCCCGGACGCGAACTCCGGGCGCTGCCCGCGGGGCACGCGGGCGGTGCCGCAGCTGCGGATCTCCTTGACCTACAACATTCCGCTGGACATCCAGCAGCAGCGCCGGTACGCGGTGGACTCCTTCCCGGAGGAGGCGCACAACCCCTTCTCCGACCACGACGACTTCGCCAACGTCATGTCGCAGTCGATCATGAACCGGGTGGTCAACTGCATCAACAAGAACAAGCGCTGCCGGGAGTGAGCTCCCCGCTCAGTCGCGCCGGTGCCGGGGCCGGTGCGTCGGTCCCGGGTGATCGGGTGCGGGCTGGCCGGGTTGGGGCGATCCCCACTGCTGCGAGGGCGGCGGTGGGGGTCGTCGCGCGTCGGGGGCCGGGCGGGGTTCGGCGGGGGGTGGCTCGGCGGAGTCGGGCAGCGGGGCGGGGCGGTTCGGGCGGGGTGGGGCGGGGGTCGCCCACTGGCCGGTGGTGAAGGCGCGGTCGGGGCCGAGGTTGGGGACGGGCCACTGGCCCGAGCCGGGGCTGAGGGCTGGGTCCGGGCTGGGGACAGGCCACCGGCCAGAGCCGGGATTGAGGGCTGGGTCCGGGCCAGGGACGGGCCATTGGCCGGAACCGGCGTTGAGGGCTGGGTCCGGAGGCGGGCCGGGAATGGGCCACTGGCCCGAGCCGGGGTTGAGGGCCGGGTTCGAGCGTTCGCTGGGGTGCGGCGGGCGGCGGTCGGCGGGGCGGGCAGGCGCGGGGCGGGCGGGGCCGCCGGGTGGGGCCGGGGGCGCAGGTGGGGGTTGGCGGCGGTGGGCGGGGACGGGCGGGGCTGGGTTCCGGTGGCTGGGGGGCGCTGGTGTGCGCCGGTCACCGCGGGTTGGGGGCGTGCGGGCTCGGCGGCGATCTCGGCAGGCTCGGGGGCGGGTTCGGGCTCGGGGTCGTCGGCTTCCGGGGGGTCGGGGATGGGTTCGCGGACGGCGACCAGGGCGGCGAGCAGGGTGGTGACCGGGACGGCGGCGACCAGGCCGATGCTGCCGATGAGGGTGCGGACGATCTCGGTGGCCAGGTGCTGGGTGGTGGCGATCTCGCCGAAGGTGCGGCCGGAGACGGAGAAGGTGATCAGCATCGGCAGGGCGGCGCCGGCGTAGGCCATGAACAGGGTGTTGACCGCCGAGCCCGCGTGGTCGCGGCCGATGCGCAGGCCAGCGGCGTACAGGCGTCGCCAGTTCAGGGACGGGTTGGCGCGGCGGAGCTCCCACACGGCGCTGGCCTGGGTGACGGTGACGTCGTCGAGCACGCCCAGGGCGCCGATGATGATCCCGGCCAGCAGCAGGCCCTGGGTGTCCACCGGGCGGCCGAGCAGGGTGATCAGGTTGGTGGTGTCCTCGTCCAGGCCGGTCAGGTGGGTCAGGGCGACGAAGGCCGCGCCCAGGAACCCGATGAGCAGCAGGCTGGCCAGGGTGCCGAGCACGGCGGTGGAGGTCCGGGCGCTGAAGCCGTGGGTCAGGTACAGGGCGGCGAACATGATGATGCCCGCGCCGACCACCGCCACGGCCAGTGGGCTCTTCCCGGCCAGGATCGCCGGGAGCATGAAGTACATCAGCACCAGGAAGCTCAGCGCGAGCGCCCCCAGTGCCGCCAGGCCGCGCCAGCGGGCCAGCACCAGCACGGCCAGGGCGAAGATCGCGGCCAGCACACCAAGCGGCAGGCCGCGCTGGAAGTCGACCAGTTCGTAGGCGGTGCCCTCGCGCGGGTTGCCCTCGCCGGAGTAGGCCAGCACCACCGCGTCGCTGATGGTGAACTTCGGCGCGCTGGGTCCCAGCGGCACCGCCAGGCGCACGGTGGCGCCGGCGCCGGGGCCGTCGGTGAGCTTGACCATGACC
The DNA here is from genome assembly GCF_030064675.1 of Crossiella sp. CA-258035. Lineage (GTDB taxonomy): Bacteria > Actinomycetota > Actinomycetes > Mycobacteriales > Pseudonocardiaceae > Crossiella. The sequence goes on along the minus strand of NZ_CP116413.1, from coordinate 4,631,652 downwards.
GCCTGGCAGGACTCGCCCTGGCCGCCGGAGGGGCAGGGTTCCTGGCTGACCGCGGTGACCTCGGCGTGCACCGGGGTGCGGTTGAGGCCGAGGTCGCCGCCGGTGGCCTGCTTGCTGCCGAAGGGGTAGAGCAGGATGCCGCCGAGCACCGCGGCCAGCGCCAGCGGGGCCAGCAGGGCGGTCAGCAGGGTCCGGACCCGGCGGGAGACGGGTTCGGCCGGGCCGTGCCCGTGACCATGGCCGGTGGGTTCGCTCGGGCGGGGGCTGGCTGACACGTAATTATCTTGACGGTCGGCTTCGCGGACTGTGGAGTTGGCCCCTCACCCCCGACCTGACGCCTGGAGCCCGCTAGTGCCCGAGATGGCCATCGCCTACAACGGACTACCACTGGACCGGGCGGGTGGGCATCGCGGTGACCCGGCGTGGCTGGCGGAGGTGCGCGCCCGGCCGGGTTCGACGGTGCTGCCGCTGTGGCGGGACCGCTGCCTGGTCGCCGAGGGTGTGCCGGTGGCGCTGCCCGCGGCCACCGATGCGCCGTGGGCCGGCGCCGAGCCGGTTTTCCTGGCGCTGGACGGGCAGGACGGCCGGTTCACCGTTGATCTGTCCGATGTGGACGAGGCCGAGGCGCTGCGCCTGGGCGGCGCGGAGTCCACTGTGGACGTCCGCGCGCTGTTCCCCTCGGTCCCGGCGGCGGAGTCCACGCTGCTGGCCTATGCCAAGGGTCTGCTGCACTGGCACCGCAACCAGCGCTTCTGCGGCACCTGCGGACACGCCACCGAGGTCCGCGAGGGCGGGCACCTGCGGGTGTGCGGCGCTACCGGGTGCGCGCGGCTGCTGTTCCCCCGGATCGAACCGGCGGTGATCGTGCTGGTCACCTCCCCCGGCGAGCCTCGGCGCTGCCTGCTCGGGCGGCACCGCGGTGCCGCCGAGGGCGCGTTCTCCACGTTGGCCGGGTTCGTCGAGATCGGCGAGAGCCTGGAGGACGCGGTGCGCCGGGAGGTCGCTGAGGAGGCCGGGGTGGTGGTGGGGCCGGTGTCCTACCTGGCCTCGCAGGCCTGGCCGTTCCCGGCGGGGCTGATGGTGGGGTTCCACGCCACCGCCCTGGATGAGTCGATCGCGGTGGACGAGGCGGAGCTGGTGGAGGCGCGCTGGTTCACCGCGCAGGAGATCCGGGCGCGGGTGGCCGCGGATCCGGGGGCCTTCAAGCTGGACTCGATCGGGCACCACCTGGTGACGTCCTGGCTGAACGGAAATGGTGCCGGCCTTGGCTGAGTTCTTGACCCCGGAGCGGATCGCCCGTCGCACCGCCGCCGCGGTGGACGCCGCGGTCGCCGCGGGGCGCGAACGCGGGCTGACCGTCACCGGCGCCAGGGTGCTGCACGAGGTGTTCTCGGTGGTCGTGCACCTCGCACCCGCCCCGGTGGTGGCCCGGATGCCGGTGGTGCTGCCGGAGTCGGCCACCGTGCACACCCTGGCGCAGCGGCAGCAGGCCGAGCTGGACGTGACCTGGTGGCTGGACCAGCAAGGCGTCCCGGTGATCCCGCCGAGCCCGCTGGTGGCACGCGAACCCGTGGCGCGGGACGGGTTCTCCATGACGTTCTGGCAGTTCGTCGAGGAGGACCGGAGCGGCGAGCCCGACTACGCGGTCAACGCCGAGAGCACCGCGCGGCTGCACGCCGCGCTGCGGGACTACCCGGGCCCGTTGTCCTACCTGTCGGCGGCCGAACCGGACTTCATCACCGAGTGCCTGACCCTGCTCGAGCAGGGCCCCAGTCCGATCAGCGCGGCCGATGTGGCGCGGGCGCGCCGGGAGTGGGCGGCGCTGGAGCCGCTGGTGCGGTCGCGGGCGGCCTTCGAGGAGCGGTTCCCCGGCATCGACGTGCAGCCCATCCACGGCGACTCGCCACCGGCGAACATCTTCGCCGGGGTGGACGGGCCGCGCTACGCCGACTTCGAGCTGGTCACGCTGGGTCCGGTGGAGTGGGACCTGGCCGCGCTCGGCCCGGAGCTGGAAGCCGCCTACAACCGGGGCGCGCGCCGCGAAGGGCTGCGGGAGCTGGATGCGGAGGTCTCGAGGTTCGTCAACGGCGTGGGGGTGCTGCGGGCGATCGCCTTCCTCGCGCTCGCACCGCAGCTGCCCGCGCTGGTGGACTACGTGCTGCCCTCCCTGGAGGAGTGGCGGGCCGGTTAGCCCGCCTTGGCGGCGTTGGCCTTGACCGCGTCGCGGATGAACTCGGCCATGCCGGGCCGCTGCCGTTCCGGGCGGATCAGGAAGGCGAACTGCTCGGGCTCGGTGACGTAGCTTTCGGCGATGCTGACCTGCACCGGGTAGGAGCAGTCGAAGAACTTCTTCAGCATGTCCCGGTGCCGCTCGGCCAGGGCCAGCGCGGCGGGGCTGTCCGGGCTGGCGCCGGACTCCAGCAGCTGCTCCAGGTCGCTGACCCAGGTGGCCACCCGCTCCTGGTCGGCGATCCACTCCTGCTTGGTCATGTTCGCGGCTTTGGGCATGCCCTCCTGCCACTCCTGGGTGTGGCCCCAGCGGGCCTCGGCGCGCTCGGCGTAGCCGGGTTCGGGTCGCCAGTTGCCGAAGACCTCGAACTGCTCTTCCGGGGTCAGTGCGTTGCCCATGGCTCGTGCCTCCATCGTGTGTTCGACGGCCTTGACCATCTGCTGGAGGCGTTCGATCCGGTCGCTCAGCAGGGCGTGCTGACGGCGCAGGTGTTCGCGCGGGTCCACGGTCGGGTCGTCCAGCAGGGTCGAGATCTCCTCGAGGGGGAAGCCGAGCTCGCGGTAGAACAGGATCTGCTGGAGCCGGTCCAGGTCCTCCTGCTCGTAGCGGCGGTAGCCGGCCAGCGTTCGGCCGCTCGGGCTGAGCAAGCCGATCTCGTCGTAGTGGTGCAGCGTGCGCACCGTGACGCCGGCGAACCGGGAGACCTGGCCGACCGAGTAGCTCACCTTCCCCGCTCCTTTCGTTGACGGCTCCGAGCCTGTGGCCTCACGTGACGTGAGGGTCAAGTGTGCGATCCGCGAGAAGATTTCTCGCTCCGTGGTGTAACGCTCACGCTGCGCGGAGCGACGAACCTGGCGGTCGGGCGTTGTCCCGGCCAGAAGCCGGTGCCCCGGCGCGGGAAGCTACCCCCCGACTTCCCCGCCGGGGCCGGCTGGATCTCCCAGCTAGTCCTCGCTGGCCGCCACCAGTCGTGCGGCATGCGCCCTGACCTCGGCTTTCAGTTCTTCCGGGTGGTGGATGCGGAAGGGCCAGCCCAGTCCGGCCAGCATCATCGCCATCCCGTCCAGGCGTTCGGCGCGGGTGCGCAGGAGCACGCCGTCCTCGGTCTCGGTGAGGGTGGCGGTGGTGGCCGGGACGCGGCGGCGGGCCTCTGCCAGGGTGGTGTGCAGGGTGACCTGGACCTCCCAGGCGTACGGCACGCCGGCCAGGGCCTGGGTGACGTGGCCGACCGGGTCGAAGTCCGCGGGCGGGGTGAAGCCGTGTTCGGTGATGGTGACCTCGCGGATGCGGTCCAGGCGGAAGGTGCGCAGGTCGGCGCGGTCGTGGTCGTAACCGGTGACGTACCAGCGGCCGTGGTGGAAGACCAGGCCGTAGGGGTCGAGCTCGCGGTCGCTGTCTTCGCCCTGGTAGGAGCGGTAGGCCAGGCGGACCCGGCGGCGCCGGCTGGTGGCCTCGCCGAGGGTGAGCAGGGTGCCGGTGCCGGGGGCGCGGGCCTCACGCGGGGCGAGGGTGAAGTCCAGGGCCTCGCGGACCGCGGCGGTGCGTTCGCGCAGCTGGGCCGGTAGCACGCGCTGGAGCTTGGCCAGGGCGCTGTCCACGGCGGGGGCGGTGGTGGCCAGGCCCAGGCGGGCCCCGGCGAGCAGGCCGAGCACGACCGCGACGGCTTCCTCGTCGGTGAACATCAGCGGCGGCAGCTTGTAGCCGGGCAGCAGCCGGTAGCCGCCGTAGCGGCCGCGTTCGGCCTGCACCGGGATGCCCAGCTCGGCCAGGCGGGTGGCATAGCGGCGCACGGTGCGCTCATCGACCTCCAGGCGGCGGGCCAGCTCGGCTCCGGTGAGCCGGTGGTGGGCCTGGAGCAGTTCCAGCAACGCCAGGATCCGCGTGGTCGGATGTGACACGGGCCACTCCCCTGACGAATCCGGGCGGATACTGTCCGGATTTGATCCTAGCGTTCTCACCAGCGGAAACAACGACTGGGAGGATCAGAGAAATGGCGAACATCGTGCTGGTGGGCGGGGCATGGCTCGGCGCGTGGGCCTGGCGGGCGGTCACCCCGAGGCTGCGCGAGGCCGGGCACCAGGTGCATCCGGTGACGCTGACCGGCTTCGGCGACCGGGCACACCTGGGCACCCCGGCGACGAACCTGTCCGACCACGTCCAGGACGTGATCGCCGCGATCGAGGCCGAGGAGCTGACCGACGTGGTGCTGGTGGGGCACAGCTACGCCGGGGCGGTGGTCACCGTGGTCGCCGACCGGATCCCGGAGCGGCTGGCCAAGGTGATCTACGTGGCCGGGGTGACCCCCGAGCACGGCAAGCGGCTGTTCGACCTGGCCGAGGGCGTAGAGGAGATCATGCAGGCCATGGCCGACGCCGAAGGCGACGGGTGGCGGATCCCGTTCATCGGCGATGAGATCCTGGATGCCTACTACGGCGAGCACGAGCTCACCGGCGAGCACCTGACCTGGCTGCGCAGGCACGCCGAGGGCGTGCCGATCGCCACCCACCGCGAGGTCATCGAGCTGGCCAGCCCGGACTCCTCGCCGGTGCCGCGGGTGTTCCTGCACTGCACGGGCGACGGCCCGGCCCACGAACTGCCCTGCTACGGGCGGGACTGGGTGCGCGCGGAGATCCAGACCGGACATTGGCCAATGGCCACCAAGCCGGTCGAGCTGGCGGCGTTGCTCGACCGGCTGGTGGTCGCCTGAGCTGTCCCGGCATGACAGCTCGGAGGGCTCCCGCAGGGAAACGGGGGTGAAGTGGTTGCCGAACCGGTGGCGGCCGGGTTGCAGGCCCGGAAAACCCGCCGCCACCGGGGCGGCCTGCCCGCGTAGTGGCTTGTGGCGCCTACGCGGGAGACCTGGACCAGAACAGCTCGCCGATGCTGAAGTCAGGCACCGCGGCCACGCTGGTCACCGCCAGGGTCTGCATCTGCGCCTGGTCAGGGCCACTGGCCCAGACCACCCGGTAGCGCCGCAGCTCCCGGTCGTACCGCACCGACACGCTCACCCCCGAACGCGCGGAGAGCAGGGTCGCCAGGCGTCGGGCGCTGCGGGCTCTGCTGCTCATGGTGCTCATTCCGCTGGGAACCGCGCGAAGCACCCTCTGGAGAAGTTCCATAACAGAAGCCCTTCCGAACACTCCGCGCGGTCGCTTGTGTGCTATCTGTGGTTAGAGCAGACCAGTGGTGGGCCGGCTAGCGGAAGATGTGCGTGGACTCACGCGCCTCTCACGCCGACTCACGCCTCGGCGGTGGAGGCGGCGGCATGGTGTCTGACGACGAACCCACGAGTGAGGATGTCGCGCACCTGGACGCGTTCATCGCCGAGCTGCGGCGATGGCGGGATGTGCGCGGCCTGTCCAGGACGGCGCTGGCCAACGCCATGGGCTACAGCCGCTCCTACGTCTCCAAGGTCGAGAGCGCGCACGAGCGGCCGTCCCGGGAGTTCGCCAAAGCGGCTGATGAGGCGTTGCGCGCGGCAGGGGCGCTGCGGCGGGCCTGGCGGGACTACGACAACCACCGCCCGGCGGCGATCCGGCTGGTGCAGCCCAGCCCGGAGTTCGGGGTGGACACCGCCACCGGCTCCAGCCTGCTGGTCGAGCACGACGACGCCGCGCTGCACTTCGACGGCCGCTCCTACCGGGCGACCATGCGGCGCAAGCTGGTCAACTCCGGCACCGAGCCGATCACCCGCTACCTGATCCGGATCGCGGTGGACCGCTATCCGGACAACCCGGAGCAGTCCAACCGGCTCTACCGGGACGACCCGCTGACCTGGGACGAGCTGGAGCTCTCCGCCTGGTGGGGGGAGGGCAGGGCCGAGCCGATGCACTGGGTGGCCCAGCACGACCGGGACGCCTTCAAGGAGGTGTGGCTGCTCTTCGCCAACGACAGCGGCCACTTCCCGCTGTACCCGGGGCAGAGCACCTGGATCGAGTACACCTACGCCGTGCGCGCGGAGAAGTGGGGCCCGTGGTTCCGCCGCGCGGTGCGCCTGCCCACCAAACGGCTGTCGATGCGCCTGGACCTGCCCGCCGAGCTGGAGCCCACGGTGTGGGGGCTGCACACCTCGATGACCGCGGAGGCGATGCCGTTTCGCACCGCCATCGACGAGCGCCGCGAACGCGGCCGCCGCATCTACTCCTGGGCCACCGAGGACCCGCCGCTGCACGCCCGCTACCGGCTGGAATGGCACTTCCGGGCCGCGGCGAAGGTGGAGGAGGTGCGCTCACAGCGGCCGAGTGAGGTGATGCAGGCCCTGGGGGTGCTGCAGCGGGATGATCCGTTGTTACACCGTCCGGCTCGCCCGTTCGTGCTGCCCGATGAGGCCGAGGACGCGCGCCGGGTGCTGCACGAGCTGTGCACCGCGGCCAAGCGGATCTGCCGCGCACACACCTTCGGCAAGGGCATGGGCCTGGCCGCCAACCAGCTGGGCATCGACCGGGCGGCGGCGCTGGTGCTGCCGCCGGGCAGCGAGGACGTGATCACGCTGCTCAACCCGCGGATCATCGAGATCGGCGACCAGACCGACGAGCAGTACGAGGGCTGCCTGAGCTTCTTCGACGTCAGGGGCCTGGTGACCCGGCCGCTGGCGTTGCACGTGGAGCACCAGGAGCTCTCCGGCGCGCGGCGGATCACCATCTTCAGCCACGGCGTGGCGCGGCTGGTCGCGCACGAGGTGGACCACCTGCACGGGGTGCTCTACCCGGAGCGGATGCGCACCGACGCGGAGTCCATCCCGGTGGAGGAGTACAGCGGAACTGGGATGAACTGGGAGTACTAGTTCCTCTACGGTGCCGCCCATGAGTGAACCCGTGTGGTGGCCGCAGGCGCTGGCCTGGATCGAGGACAACCTGGGCGGCCGCGTGCGCACCGGCGAGGTGACCCGGGTGCGGGAGATGCCGTGGTCGACGGTGGCCACCGTGCCGACCGGGACCGGCACGCTGTGGTTCAAGGCCAACGGCCCCGGCCTGCGCTACGAGGCCGGGCTGCTGCGGGCGCTGGGTTCGCTGGCCCCGGAACGGGTGCTCACCCCGCTGGCGGTGGATGCCGAGCTGGGCTGGGCGCTGCTGCCCGACGGTGGCACCACGCTGCGGGAGCGGCACGAGACCGGCTTGGCGGAGTGGGCGCGGATGCTCGGTGAGTACGCCCAGCTGCAGCGGAGCCTGCTGGCGCACTCGGCGGACTTCCTCGGCCTCGGCGTGCCCGACCTCTCCCCCGCCGCGCTGCCCGCGCAGCTGGACCGGCTGCTGGACGCGCACGAGCTGCCCGGGGTCGCCGCGGCGCGGCCGAGGGTGCTGGAGCTGTGCGCGGAGCTGGCGGACTCGCCGGTCCCGCTGGGGTTGCAGCACGACGACCTGCACGATGCCAACGTGCTGGTCGACGCCGGAGGCCGGTACCGGTTCTTCGACTGGGGCGATGCCAGCGTGGCGCACCCCTTCGGCACGCTGCTGGTCACGCTGCGGGTGGCCTGCAAGAAGTTCGAGCTGGCTCCTGAGGATCCGGAGATCCTCCGGTTGCGGGATGCCTACCTGGAGCCGTGGTCGGACCTGGGCACACCCGCCGAGCTGGCCCGCACCGCCACCGTGGCCGCCCAGCTCGGCGCGATCGGCCGGGCCCTGGCCTGGGAGCGGGCGCTGCACGGGGCGGATGCGGCGGCGCTGGCGGAGTGGGCCGATGCGGTGCCCGGCTGGCTGGGCGAGCTGCTCACCGGCCCTGACCTGGCCGCGCGCCGTTGATGTTCACCGAGACTCCGGGTCCGGAGCTGGCCGCGGCGGCGGTGCGGCTGGGCGTGGCTCCGCTGGAGCGGCTGCCGCTGTGGGCCGCGCACTGGCTGGCCGAGGATCTTGATGGTCCTGACCTGCGCATCCTGGCCGGGATGAGCGGGGCCGATCTGGAGGAGGTGCGGTCGGTGCTGCCGTGGGCGCTGGCCCAGGCCGGCGCGCCGGAGCCGGAGCTCTCGGTGGCGGCGCGCGTGGTGTTCACCGCGGTGGCCCGGCGCTGTGCTGACGGCCTGGACGGTGAGGAGCAGGTGCTGGCGGCGGTGGAGCGGATCTGCCGGTCCACCGAGTATGCCGATGAGGTGCTCACCGCGCCGCTGGCGCAGGTGCTGGCGGTGGAAGGCGAGTGGCACCACCCCGGCGGGCGGGAGCGGGCGGTGTTGCGCGCGGAGATCCAGGCGGCGGTGACCGCCCAGCTGGCCGGTTAGCGCCGGTCCGGCCTCACCGGTGCAGGGCGGCGCCAAGGCGCCGGATGATGTCGGCCTCGCCGGGGTTGTCGCCGGCCGGGGCGTGTTCGGTGATCGCCGCACCGACGAGGTTGTCCAGTCCTGAGATCAGCTCGACCAGATCGGCCGATCGGACACCAGCGGGTTCGGGGTAGCAGACCGAACCGAACTCGGCAGGATCGAGCACGTCCAGATCGACGTGGACATAGGTGGGGCCGGAGAGTCCGTCGAAGGCCTGCTCCAGTTGGCCGACCCCGTGCACCCGGAGGCCGGTCCTGCGGAGGTACTCACCCTCGCTGGCGCCACCGGCCCTGACCCCGGCGAGGACCACCTGGGCCGGAGCCAGGGTTCGCGCCGGGGTCAGCAGGGCGAACCCGTCCCCGAGCAGCGTGCGCACGACCATGCCGTGGAACGCCCCGGACGGTAGCTCGCCTGGGCCGTACACATCGGGGTGCGCGTCGATCCACAGCACCGTCAGCTGGTCGCCGTAGCGCTGGCGCGCGGCGGCGATCGGCGCGAGGTCCACCCCGCAGTCACCGCCCACGGTGATCGTGAAGTCATCGATCTCGGCCAGCGCCTCGCCGGTCAGCCTCAGGTTCTCGACCAGTGCCGCGCGTGCGCGGATCCCGTCGGTGATGTCGTCGCCGCCCCGTGCGATCGGCACCGACACCACGGTGCCGGCCCGCAGGAGCTCAGCGGTCCGGTGTGCCCCCGAGGCCAGCAGCGGCGCCCGGTCCGAGGCCGATCCTTGCCATTGCGGCACGCACAGCACAGTCGTCATGTCTGCTTCTCCGAGTACAAGATGGATCCCAGGGCTGCCGTGTTGATCACAACGGCGACAGGTCGGTCCATCCCGCTCGGTGCTGCCGCAGCAGGCGCTGCATCTCATGGGTGTGCACGGGCACCTCGACCTGACGGCTGAGGAGCACCACACTCAGCCGCGCGAGGTCAGGCACACGCGTCATGGCCTGGACCGTACAAGATCACGGACCGGGCTGTCCATGGTGGCGGAGGGCAGCTTGCGGGTGACCGCCTAGCTCAAGCCGCGTCGGTCTGCGGGGTGGGCAGGGCCGCGCGCAGGGTAAGCAGGAAACGGCCGCTGGAACAGGTGACGTCCAGGCCGGTGACCGCGGCCAGGATCAGCGCCAGGCCACCGCCGTGCGGGCGGCGCAGCGCGGCCGGACAGAGGCCGGTCGAGGTGGGCACGAAGCCCTCGCCCTGGTCGCTGACCTGGATCAGCAGCTCGTCCTCGGCCAGGGCGAGGGTGATGCCGACCGCGGCGCGCGGGTCGGCGGCGTTGCCGTGCTGGATGGCGTTGGCCACCGCCTCCCGCACCGCCTGGCCCAGCTGCTGGGCCTGGGCGGGCGGGAACAGGCGGGCCAGCACCGGGGCCACGACGGCGGCCACCGCGGGTAGCCGGTGCGCGTCGCTGCCGATCTCCAGGCTGAGCACGATCATCGGGGGACCTCCCACGGCGGCGGGAAGTGGATCAACCTCAACCGCTGCTGCGGAGCCACACCAGCTCCGCGACGTCGAGTTCGGCCACCTCCTCGGCGTACTCGGTGGCCAGCTCGCGCATGGACTCCCGGTCAGGACCGCCGCTCCACTGGACCTGGTAGCGGCCGGCGGTCCGGTCGTAGCGCACCAGCACGTAGGCGCCGGTGCGCGCGGTCAGCAGACTGGCCAGACGACGGGCGTGGCGTGCTCTGAGGCTCATCGGCGCTCACCCCTTTCCGGCCTTGAGGCAACCATTCCGACCGCCCGCTCCGGGAGGCCGTGCCCGCCTTCACGCGCGTCTCACGCCGGTTCACTGCGCCGAGCGAGGCTTCCCTGACTACGGCGGCGCGCCGAGCCCGGTTCACCCTGCTGAGCACGATGGCGATCACCACAGCCGTGGTGGCGGCCAGCCAGGGGAACACCGACACCAGCTCGGAGAACGCGCTGAGCAGCGGTTTCCCCAACGCGACGGTGCCTGCCACCACGGCTGCGGTGACCAGTGGCGGTTGCACGGCCACCGCGAACAGGCCACGGGCGTCCACCGCGAGGGCGGCGGCCACACAGCCCAGCGCGATCCCGGCCGGGAACAACGACCCGCCGAGCCAGCCACCGAGCGCGGTCGCGGTCAGGGCGAGCAGGACCGCGGCCCACCAGGGCAGGCGGGAGGAGGTGGGCGGCCGCCGGTGAGGGGGGTGGACACCGGCGGCCGCCTGGTCGTGGCGGTCAGTTGACACAGGGGATCCCGGCGGCGTCGATGGGCTGCTGGGCGGTGTTGTTGGACACCGGCTTGACCCGGCCCACCGGGGTGCCGCCGGGCTTGCCCGCGGCGTTGGCCGGGGTGCCGTCGCCACCGTTGAGCAGGCTTTGGATGAAGGAGCGGACCTTGCCGGGGTCGACCTCGACCGCGACGCCGTCGCCGGGGGTGGCCAGGTTGGAGCGCAGGGTCGGGATGGTGTGGAACTGGATCTTGCCGCCGGAGAGGCCCTGCACCTGCTGGGCGAAACCGAGCAGGTCCCAGCCGGAGTCCAGCACCACCGAGCGGGTCAGGGCGTCGATGAGGTCCTTGACCTTGCCAGGGTCGGTCAGCGTCCCGGCGGAGAGCACCTGGTTGGCCAGCCCGGCCAGGAACGCCTGCTGACGGCGCACCCGGTCCAGGTCACCGCCGGGCAGGCCGTGGCGCTGGCGGACGAACTTCAGCGCGTCCACCCCTTCCAGCACCTGCCTGCCCGCGGGGAAGTTCGCCCCGGAGAAGTCATCGCGCACCGGCTTGTTCAGGCAGACCGGGATGCCGCCGACGGCCTTGGTGATCTCGCTGAAGCCGTAGAGGTTGATCTCGGCGAAGTGGTCCACGGTCAGCCCGGTGAGCTTGGCGACGGTGCTGATCAGGTTCTTCCGGCCCGCGGTGACCGACTCCTTGTCCACGGTCGCGGCATCCTTGCCCTGCCCGCGCAACTCCTTGGCCTTGGCCAGCTTGGCGCGGGCGTAGGCGGAGTTGAGCTTGTGCTTGCCGAACCCGCCTGCGATGTCCACATAGGAGTCCCGCGGCAGGGACACGGCGAAGGCCTTCTTGCCCGGGTCGGCCGGGACGTGCACCAGCATCATGGTGTCGGTGTTCTGCTCGCCGTTGGCGTCCCCGGCCTGCAGGGCGTCGAGGACCTCGCGGGAGAGCGGGCGGCCCTGGGCGTCGGTGCGGGAGTCCACGCCGACCAGCAGGATGTTGGTGTCGGTGCCCGGGGCCTTGGGCAGCACCGGGTCGCCCTTGTCGTCGGTGATGACGTTGTCGGTGGCCAGGCCCACGGTGGCCTGCCGGTAGCTCAGGTAGCCGGCGGCGGTGGCGGTCAGCGCGGCGACGGAGACCAGCACCAGGCCGGTCTTGCCTATGCCGGAGAGCACCCGGCGGGTCGCATTGGTGGCTTTGGGCTCGGACATCGGGCTCATTTCAGGTAATCGGTCAACAGAGCGGGGGTCAGGTTGTTCGCGCGGGCCTGGTCCACGAATGCCTGGACGTCCTGCTCGAAGGTGGTGCGGAAGTGCATGAGCACGATGGAGCCGGGCCGGAACTCGTGCGGCCCGCTGAACTGCACCTTGCCGTTGATGATCTCCGAGCCCCAGTGCACGACCCACTTGATCCCGGCCTCACCGGCGGCCTTGAGCGTGGTGTCGTCGAAGTTGCCGAACGGCGGCCGGAACAGCGTCGGCCGCGCGCCGAACTCCCGCGCGTAGGTTTCGGAGACCGGGCCGATCTCCGCCCGCTGGTCCTCAAGGGACTTGCCCTTGAGGTTGGGGTGGCTCTCGGTGTGGTTCTCGATCGCGCTGCCGGTGGCATCGCGCAGGCTCTTGTAGAAGCCGGGGTCCTGCTTGACGTAGGAGTTGGTCAGGAAGAACGTCGCCTTGACCCCGTTGCGCCGCAGGATGTCGATCATGTCGGGGCGGCGGGTGGCGCCGTCGTCGATGGTCAGGAACACCACCCGGTCCTGGGTGTCGACCTTGTGCACCACCTTGGCCGGCTCCCCGCCCGGCACCGGCCGCGACGCCGGATCCGGCGAGAAGTCCGGGGTGCTCGGTGGCGCGTCACTGGCCACCGGCTCCGGGGTCCCGGCGGTGTTCCGGTTCAGCAGCAACGCCACCACGATCAACGCGAGCACGGCGATGGCCACATAGCGGAACGGACCGAGACGCTGGAGCATGAGCACAACTCCCCGAAGTTGTCTGAGCAGGTCGAACTCGACGCTAAGCGGGGATTGACTCGGCTGTCCGACGGTTCTGTAACAGCCACCCGGCACTCCCCCACCAGGCAGGTAACACCCCGTTCGAGGCCGTGTGCCGATGCGGCCGCGCCGTGCTGGCCTGGGCACAATGAGCGGCATGCGAGCACGGATCGGCGCCTGGGCGGCAACCGCCGCCGTGCTGGCCGTGGCCGGCTGCGCCACCGTCGGCGGTGTGCAGGTCGAAGGACCGGCCAGCCAGGTCAAAGCGCCCCCGACCAGCCCGCCCACCAGCAGCGGACAGGCTCCCAGCGCCGATGCCATCGCCGTCCTGCGCGCCGATGCGCTGGTCGGTGAGAAGATCAAAGCCCAGCTCAAACCCTGCGGGGACAGCCGCTACCCGGTCGACGTCCGCTTCGACGACCTCACCGGCGACGGCAACCCCGAGCTGATCGCCTCGGTGCGCGCCTGCTCCGGCAGCCAGGCCGCCCCCTATGCCACCCGCGGCGTGCTGGGCAACTTCATCTACGAGCTCACCACCACCCCGGCCAAACGACTCTTCGGCTCCGAGGACCCCGGCGGCGCCATCAAGGTCGAACCCGGCATCGGCTTCGTGCTCAGCCACCCGGTCTACGAACCGGCCGACCGCAGCTGCTGCCCCAGCGGCGCGGAGACCACCGTCTACCGCTGGAGCGGCACCGTCTTCGAGGAGTACAAGTGAGCGGCTTGCACGTGCTGCTGGTCGAGGACGACGACGTCATCCGCGAGGCCACCCAGCTGACCCTGGAACGCGACGGCTTCACCGTCACCGTGGCCGCCGACGGCCTCACCGGCCTGGCCGCCTACCGACAGGACCGCCCCGACGTGGCCCTGCTCGACATCATGCTGCCCGGCCTCAACGGCGTGAGCCTCTGCCGCCAGATCCGCGAGGAAGGCCCCACCCCGGTGATCATGATGTCGGCCCGCTCCGACCCCGTCGACGTCGTCCTCGGTCTGGAAGCAGGGGCCGATGACTACGTGACCAAGCCCTTCGACTCCACCGTGCTGGTCGCCCGCATCCGCGCGGTGGCCCGCCGCATGGTCCGCGCCGAACGCGAGCCCGAGGACACCGTGCTGCGCTTCGGCGACCTGGAGATCCACAAACACGGCCTGGAAGTCCGCCTGGCCGGCCAGCCGGTCGAGCTGACCCCCACCGAACTGCGCCTGCTGCTCTGCTTCGCCGAGTCCCCCGGCAGCGTCCTGACCCGCGACGTCCTGCTGGAACAGGTGTGGGACTACCAGTGGGGCGGGGACTCCCGCGTGGTCGACGTGCACGTCCAGCGCCTGCGGGTCAAGATCGGCCAGGACCGCATCGAGACCGTCCGCGGCTTCGGCTACAAACTCCGGACCTGAACCCATGTTCCTCGCCACCCTGCGCTGGCGGCTCAGCGCCGTCATCGCCGTGGTCAGCGCCCTGGTCGCGATCGCGCTGAGCATCCTGGTGCACACCGAGTTCGAGCGCTCCCAGCTCACCGACGCCCGCCGCCTGCAGGACGAACGCGTCCAGCTCGTCCTGCGCGAGTACGGCATGACCGGCACCGCCACCCTCGGCGCCGACCTGGACTCCCCCGAACTGCCCCGCGACCTGCGCGAGGCCATCCGCGGCGGCCACCGCGCCACCTACCTGCACCGCGACGGCGGCCAGGCCTGGATCTGGGCCGCGGCCGAAACCGACGGCCGCGTGCTGTCCATCCGCAGCAGCTACGCCGACAAGGACGACGCCCTCGACCAGCTCGACCAGGTCCTGCTCATCGGCTCCGCCGCGGTCGTCGTGCTCGGCACCCTGCTCGGCGTGGTCCTGGGCGCGCGCCTGTCCCGCCGGCTGCGCCTGGCCGCCGCCGCGGCCCGCCAGGTCGCCGACGGCGACACCGAGGTCCGGGTCCGCGACGCCATCGGCACCCGGCCCGCCGACGAGACCGCCGAGCTCGCCCAAGCCGTCGACGCCATGGCCGACGCCCTCCAGGAACGCCTGGCCGCCGAACAGCGCGTCACCGCCGACATCGCCCACGAGCTACGCACCCCGGTCACCGGCCTGGTCACCGCCGCCGAACTCCTCCCACCAGGACGACCGGCCGAGATGGTGCGCGACCGGATCAAAGCCCTGCGCGGACTCGTCGAAGACGTCCTGGAAGTCGCCCGCCTGGACACCGCCACCGAACGGGCCGAGCTCACCGAGCTCGACCTGCTCACCTTCCTGCGGCGCCGGGTCACCGCCGTCATCCCCGAGGCCGAGGTCAGCGGCGAGTCCGAAACCGTGCTCACCGACCCCCGCCGCCTGGAACGGATCCTGGTCAACCTGCTGCACAACGCCCGCCGCCACGGACAACCGCCGATCGAGGTCACCGTCTCCGGCCGCACCCTGCGGGTACGCGACCACGGACCCGGCTTCGCCCCCGACCTGCTGCGCGACGGCCCCAGCCGCTTCCGCACCGGTGCCAGCGACCGGGGCAGCGGCCACGGCCTCGGCCTGACCATCGCACTGGCCCAGACCAAGGTCCTCGGCGGCACCCTCACCCTGGCCAACGCCGAGGACGGCGGCGCCCAGGCCACCCTCGAACTGCCCGCAGGCTCAGCCCTCGACGGTGGTGTCCCCGCCGGTTGACCCGCCCACCGTGGCGTCCTCCGACGGCCGTTCCGCCCGCACCAGGCCAGCCAGCGGCCCGGAGTCGTTGACCTTCCACACATACGGCCGGTGCTCGGTGTAGTGGATCACCGACACCGAAGCCGGATCCACCAGGATCCGCTGGAAGGAGTCCAGGTGCGACCCCAGCGCGTCAGCCAGGATCGCCTTGATCACATCTCCGTGGCTGCACGCCACCCAGATCGACTCCGCCCCGTGCTCGGCGCTGATCCGCGCATCGTGCTCCCGCACCGCCGCCACCGCCCGCGCCGACACCCCGGCCAGGCCCTCGCCACTGGGGAACACCGCCGCCGAAGGGTGCTGCTGCACCACCTTCCACAACGGCTCGGCCAGCAGATCCTTGATCGCCTTGCCGGTCCAGTCCCCGTAGTCCACTTCGGACAGACGAGGCTCGGTCACCGGCACCAGCTCCCGCGCCGCGGCCAACGGCGCGAGCGTCTCGGCACACCGCTGCAACGGCGAGGACACGATCCGGGCGATCGGCACCCCGGCGAACCGCTCCACCAGCGCCTCGGCCTGGACCTGGCCGTCGGCGTGCAACCCGACCCCCTCGGCCCGGCCGGCCAGGGTGCCGGCGCCATTGGCCACCGACCGTGCATGCCGCAGAAGGATGAGCGTCGCCACCCCGGCAGCTTACGGGCAGCCAAGGTCAACGGACCGGGTGACCTCCGCCCGTTCCGCGCGCGCCACCCAGCCCGCGCTGTTACGACAGAGCCCATGTCCCACAGCACGCGCCTGGCCCGCGGCCTGCTCGCCCTGGCCACCCTCAGCGCCCTGTTCGCCGCACCCGCCGCCGCCACCCCGGCCCCCGCGGCCACCCCGGCCTGCGCCGAAGCCGCCGCCGGACCCTGCGTCGACGGCTGCCGCCGCAAGAAGGAGGACGGCCTGCGCAACTGCGACCGCGCCCAGGACAACTGCCTGCGCAGCGGCGGCGACCCCCGCAAGTGCCGGGAACAGCGCCTGCGCTGCCGCGCCCTCGTCGAGGACAGCCACCGCCGCTGCCTGGCCACCTGCACCCGCCGCGCGGACGCTCAGGTCGCCGACATGTAGCCCGAGGACAGCATCGCCAGCACGAACAGGCCCACCACGACCCGGTACCAGACGAAGACGTACACGCTGTGCTTGGCCACGTACTTCAGCAACCAGGCGATGGTCACGTACCCGATGGCGAAGGCGACCGCGGTGGCCACGATCATCTGCGCGATGCTCGGCGCGTTCGCCCCGCCCCGCTCGAAGACATCCGGCAGCGAGAACACCCCCGCCGCCACCACAGCCGGGATGGCCAGCAGGAACGAATACCGGGTCGCCGCCGCCCGGTCCAGCCCGATGAACAGCCCCGCGGTGATCGTCCCGCCCGACCGCGACACCCCCGGGACCAGGGCCATCGCCTGCGCGCAGCCCATGATGATGCCGTCCTTGAGCGTCATCTGCTCCACGCTGCGCCGCTGCCGCCCGTACAGCTCAGCCGCACCCAGCACCAGCCCGAACACCACCAGTGTGGTGCCCACGATCCACAGGTTCCGGCCACTGGTGCGGATCTCGTCCTTGAACAGCAGCCCCAGCACACTGATCGGGATGGTGCCGATGATCACGTACCAGGCCAGCTTGTAGTCGTGCGTCCGCCGCACCTCCGCGCTGGCGAACCCGCGGAACCAGGTGCCCACCAGCCGGAAGATGTCCTTGGCGAAATAGATCAGCACCGCCGCCTCGGTGCCCAGCTGGGTCACCGCGGTGAAACTCGCGCCCGCGTCCCGGCCGAAGAACAGCTCGGAGACGATGCGCAGGTGACCGGAGCTGGAGATCGGCAGCATCTCGGTCAGCCCCTGGACCACGCCAAGGACAAGAGCCTCAAGCCAGGTCATGGCCTAGACCACCATCCCGCGGTCGCCAGTGCGTGCGATGACTCGGTCGGCGACCGCGAGATGTTGCGACACTTACCCCACTCCAGCTGCTTCCAAGGCTTCGACCGCGACGCGAAGGGACAGCGTCGCCTCGTCAAGATCTTGCAGCATCGCCGAAACGGTCAGCGTGGTGACCCCCGCCTGCGCGAAGGCCTTCACCCGCTCGGTGATCCGCTCCTTGGGCCCCAGCAGCGAGGTCGCGTCGATGAACTCCAGCGGCACCGCCGCCAGCGCGCCCTCGTAGTCCTTGGCCAGGAACTTGTCCTGCACCTCCTGGGCCTGCTCGCCGAAGCCCATCCGGGTGGCCAGGTCCTTGTAGAAGTTCTTCTGCTTGCTGCCCATCCCGCCCAGGTACAGCGAGGCGTACGGCCGCACCTTGTCCGCGCACGCCTGCCAGTCCTCACCCACCACCAGCGGCACGGTGGGCACCACGTCGAAGCCCGCCATCGTCTTGCCCGCCCGCTCGCGGCCGAGACGGATGGACTCCAGGCTCTCCGCGGAGTGCTCGGGGGAGAAGAACACACCCAGCCAGCCGTCGGCGATCTCGCCGGTCAGCTCCAGGTTCTTCGGGCCGATGGAGGCCAGGTAGATCGGGATGTGCTCGCGCGCCGGGTGCACGGTCAGCGTCAGCGCCTTGCCGGGACCATCCGGCAGCGGCAGCGTGTAGTGCTGGCCCTCGTACTTCAGCCGCTCACGCGCCAGCGCCTTGCGCACGATCTCCACGTACTCCCTGGTGCGGCCCAGCGGCTTGTCAAAACGCACACCGTGCCAGCCCTCCGAGACCTGCGGCCCCGACACCCCGAGCCCCAGCCGGAACCGGCCATCGGAGAGCGTGTCCAGGGTCGCCGCGGTCATCGCCGCCATCGCCGGGGTCCGCGCCGGGATCTGGAAGACCGCCGAACCGACATCGATGCGTTCGGTCTGCGCCGCGATCCAGCTCAGCACGGTGGGCGCGTCGGAGCCGTAGGCCTCCGCGGCCCAGACCACGGAGTAGCCGAGTCGATCGGCCTCCTTGGCCAGGTCAAGGTTCTCGGCGTCGTTACCGGCGCCCCAGTATCCGAGGTTCAGCCCAAGTCGCACCCGCCGAACCTTACTCGCTAGTAACAAACCCGGTAGGCGACCGTGACACCGGTCACACGACCGAGTGACCCGCCGCCACGCCCCAGCTACCCACGAACGGCTAACCAAGCACCTATCGTTGACCGCCGTGGAACAGCGACAGCTCGGCCGCAGCGGCCTCCGCGTCTCCCGCACGGCACTCGGCACCATGTCCTGGGGACGCGACACCGACGCCGACGAAGCCGCCAACCTGCTGCTCGCCTTCCTCGAAGCCGGCGGCACCCTCATCGACACCGCCGACGTCTACAACGACGGCCTCAGCGAAGAAATCCTCGGCAGCCTGCTCGGCGACACCATCCCCCGCCACGACCTCGTCCTGGCCACCAAAGCCGTCGCCCGCCGCACCGAAGGCCCCTTCGGCGGCGGCGCCTCCCGCGGCGCCCTGCTCACCGCACTCCACGACTCCCTGCGCCGCCTCAACACCGACCACATCGACCTCTGGCAACTCCACGCCTGGGACTCCAGCACCCCCATCGAGGAAACCCTCGCCGCCCTCGACACCGCCGTCACCAGCGGAAAAGTCCGCTACACCGGCATCTCCAACTACTCAGGCTGGCAAACCGCCACCGCCGCCGCCCGCCAGCACGCCCTGCACAGCCCCGCCCCCCTGATCTCCACCCAGGTCGAGTACTCACTCCTGGAACGCGGCGTCGAACGCGAAGTCATCCCCGCCGCCACCCACCACGGCCTCGGCCTCCTGCCCTGGGCCCCACTCGGCCGCGGCGTGCTCACCGGCAAGTACCGCAACGGCACCCCAGCCGACTCCCGCGGCGCCAGCCCGCACTACGCCCCCTACGTCGAACACCACCGCACCGAACGCACCGCCCGCATCGTGCAAGCCGTCGCCACCGCCGCCGACGGACTCGGCACCTCACCACTGGCCGTCGCCCTCGCCTGGGTCCGCGACCGCCCCCTGGTCGTCGCCCCCGTCATCGGCGCCCGCGACACCGCCCAGCTCGCCGGCATCCTCGCCGCCGAAGACCTCACCCTGCCCCCGGCCATCCGCGCCGCCCTCGACGACGTCAGCGCCATCGAGCTCAGCTACCCCGAACGCCCACTGCCGTGACCATCGACCGCAACAACGCCCCCACCACCCGCCGGTCCGCCGGATCAACACCCTCCACCGGCGACTCCTGCACCCACTCCACATCCGCCCGGCCCGGCACCGACGGCGCATCCGCCCGGTAGACCACCAACCGGGCCACCCCACGCCGCAACACGAACGAGAACTCCCGCCCATCAGCCAGGTGCCCGTGGCCGTGCGCCTGCTCCCCCACCCGCAGCCCCTCCAGCACGAACGAACCCCGCGAACTGGTCGAGTTCATCGGAAGACTCCTCACCGGGCGGGGCGACTCAGGGCGGATACGGCCAACACGGTAATACTTCGCCTAACAACTACTACGAGTTACAGGTCGTGGAGTTGTTCACACCCGGAACGTGACGAGAGCGTGAACTTCCGGGATGCTGAACCCACCACGGCCAACACGGGAGGAACCAGAGTGCGTCGGCTGATGGCGGCCCTTCTCACCGGAACAGTCCTGCTCACCGGCTGCACCACCAGCCAGGACAACACCACCGAGCAGCCACCGGACGAGATCGTCCCCGCCACCCCCGCCACCGCCCCGCACCGCGGCGCGGTCCCCGCCGGCACCGTGACCCCCCTGCCCGGCAAGGCCACCGCCCTGCTGCACGACGAGACCACCCAGACGGTGGCCATCGCCGTCAACGACCCGGCCCGCCTGCTCCTCTACCCCGACGCCAACCTCGCCGCCACCCCCCGCGAGGTCCCGCTGCCCGGCCCGGTCGACCAACTGTCCCTGGTGGACGGAAAACTGCTCGCCCCGGTGCGCGCCAACGGAAAACTCCTCCGCATCACCCTGCCCGAAGGCACCGTCGACACCCTCGAGGTCACCGGCGGCCCGCTCTCGGCCACCCAGGTCGGCGACCGCACCATCGTCGCCCTGCGCGAACCCGGCCAGGGCATCGCCGTGCTCAACGCCCAGGGCAAGCTCGAACGCACCATCACCCAGGGCTTCCGCGGCGTCAGCGCCGTGCTCCCCGCGGGCAAGAAGGTCGCCGTCCTCGACGAGCTCCGCACCGCCCTCATCGAGGTCGACCCCGCCACCGGCGAGCTCGGCGCCGGCCTGCGCGCAGGCGATGCCGCCACCCGCGCGGTCACCGACCGCTTCGGCCGCATCCTGCTCATCGACACCCGAGCAGGCGAACTGCTCGCCTTCTCCACGAACCCGCTGATCATGCGCCAGCGCTACCCCGTGCCCGGAGCGCCCTACGGGATCGCCTACGACCGCACCAGGGACCTGGCCTGGATCACCCTCACCGAACGCGACGAGGTGGTCGGCTACCACGTGGCCACCGGCTCGCCGGAGGAGAAGTATCGCTTTGCCACCGTGCACCAGCCCAACTCGGTCGCGGTGGACCCGAAGAGCGGACGCGTGCTCATCGCCTCCGCCGACGGAGGAGGGGTACAGGTGGTGCAACCATGAGTGCCGCAACCGACGGGGCGGTAACCGACGGAGACTGGGAGTACCAGCCGCTGCGCATCCCACCGGGAGTCTCCCGGCGCGCGGCGGCCACCCAGCTCGCCATCCACGCCGAGTTCGCCGGATGGGAGCTGTCCAGGGTGCTGCTGTTCTCCGACGGCACCCGCAAGGTCTGGCTCCGCCGCAAACGACGACCAGCCCACGCCGGTCTACCCGGAGTCATCATCTGAGCCCAGCCCCCGGCTGAGCCACCGCACACACCAGGGCCTCCCGCCCCGGCCGCCGCCACCCAGCGGCCCTCGTGCTGTTCGGGTTCTCCTCGTCAACAAAGCTGACGGGTCCGGCGCTGATAGGACCACGCCGCCACCCCCGAGGCGATCCCGAACCCGCCGAACCCCACCGCGCCCACCAGCCCCACCCACACCGGCGCGTCCGCGCTCCCCGGCAGCCAGCCCAGCAGCACCATCGCCCCCCAGCCCAGCCCCACCACCCCGTACGGACCGAGCAACGCCCCCAGCCACGCGGGACCCAGCAGCAGCCACCTCGGCACCCGCTCCCCCCACGGCCGCACCAGCGCCAGCAACAGCACCATGCCGGCCAGCGCCGCCAGCGCGGTGGCATCCAGCCCGTACCGCGCCAGCAGCCCGTAGAGCCCCCGCCCCGCGCCCACCAGGTCCGGCGGCACACTGTCACCCAGCCGGAAACCCCAAGCCCACAACGCTTTCATCACCACGTACGGCACGAACGCGGCGATGCCGAGGTACGCCGTCCGCCGCACCGCCACCGGCACCGACCTCGGCCGGACCGGCTCGCCGGGAGCCCGGCCACACCGCCCGCAGCACCCGCGCCCACGCCGCCTGCTCGACTCCGCGGCCGCCGCGAACAACCCGGCCCCCACCAGCGCCAGCACCTGCCGGAGCAGTCCAGCCCAGTCCGCCACCATCCCACTGATCACCAGCACCACCACCGAGATCACCGTGAACATCCCGGCGACCAGCGCCAGCGCTGCCACCGCCCCGGCCGCCACCGGCACCAGCCAGCCCGTCGCGGGCCGCACCGCCGCCAGCGCGACCAGCACCGCCACCGGCGTCAGCCAGAGCACCACCGCGGGCCCGCCCAGTGCCAGGTTCACCCCCGCGTAGCCCACCGCCCACACCGCCGCCGCGCCCGCGACCCACTCCGGCCAGCGCTGCCACCACTTCCCTGCCACCACCGCGACCACCTCCGGCTCCAGGCTTGCCGCGATGCCGGCCCGCGGACTCCCTCCCCGGCTGGAACCGGCTCCCCCGCACGTGGGAAACCCTTGCGCACCAACGCGTTCTGGCTTGCCTGCCGCGTACCGGCGAAGGCTTGCTCAACTTGCCTGTTTCCGTGCGTTGGTTGGTTCTTTTTGTTCTATCAGAATTGATTTCAGTCGACACTGATACCATCAATAAGACAAAGTCAACAAGCGCGCCGATGGCCGGACGCCACCGACGTGCGGTCAGGACTGGTGCAAGGCCCGTTCGATCGCGCGGCGGGCCCGCTCCGCGGCCGCCGGGTCGTGCTCGAGCTGCATGGCCGCGTTCAGCGCCAGCCCGGCGGCGACGATCTCGAACAGCGCCTGGTCCACGTCGAACCCGGCGGGCAGCTCGCCCTCCCCCACCGCCGCGACCAGGTCCGCCCGCAGCTGCTCCCGCCACCGCGACCACACCTCGGCCACCGCGTCCCGGACCCGGCCGGGGCGGCCGTCGTACTCGGTGAGCGCCGCGGTCATCAGGCAGCCGCCGGGCAGCAATGGCGCTTCCAGGTAGTCCACGGAGCCGGCCAGCACCGCGCGCAGCCGCCGCAACCCCGGCTGCTCGGCCAGCGCGGGCTCGACCACCCGGTGCCAGAAGTCCACGAAAGCCTTGTCCAGGGTGGAGATCTGCAGCGTCTCCTTGGTGCCGAAGTGCTTGTGCACCCCGGACTTGCTCATCCCCAGCTCCTCGGCGAGCCGGCCGATGGTGATGCCGTCCAGCCCCTCCTCGGAGGCGATCTCGGCGGCCCGGCCGAGGATCCGGCCCCTGGTGGCCTGCGCCTCGGCCACTGAGCGTCGCGGTGACATGTGACGAGGATAGCGTACGCGCGTTCGCTATTGCTTTGTCGAACGGTCGTACGCTAATTTCCGCCGCATGCGAATGCGACGACTGGGCTGGGCCGGACTGGAGATCGAAGCGGACGGCGAACGACTGGTGATCGACTACGTGCGGGACCTCTCACCGCTGTTCACCGGCTGGCAGCCCGGCGAGCGACTGACGAAGCCGAGCGGGCCGGTCACCGCCGCCCTCCTCACCCACCTGCACCGGGACCACACCGACGCGGCCGCGCTCGCGGAAGTGCTGACACCGGGGGCACCGGTGCTCCGCCCGGCTCCCGGCCACGGCGACGACGTGGACAACGTCACGACGCTGCCCGCCGAGCGCGAACTGGCCCAGCACCGGCTGGCCGCCGAGGTCGTGGACACCTGGTCCACCCGCGAGCTCGGGCCGTTCCGGGTCACCGCGGTCCCCGCCGTCGACGGGCTGGGCGACCCGCAGCTGAACTGGGTGGTGCAGGCCGACGGACAGCGGGTCTTCCACGGCGGCGACACGATGTTCCACGGCTACTGGTGGCTCATCGCGCGCCGGTTCAGCCCGTTCGACGCGGCGTTCCTGCCCGCCAACGGCGCGGTGGTCGACGCGCCACACCTGCAACCACCCAGCCCGCTGCCCGCCGCGATGGACCCGAGGCAGGCCGCCGCGGCCGCGGCGATCCTGGACGCCCGGCACGCGGTGCCGATGCACTACGAGGCCGAGGTGCCGGACAAGATCGCGGGCTACGTCGAGGTCACCGACCCGGCGCAGGAGTTCCGCATGCACGCCGGCGGGCGCGCACACGTGCTGCCCACCGGAGCGTGGCTGGACCTCGCGGCGTAGCTCAGGCCAGGAGGGTGCCCGGGGCCGGCTGGTACGGCTGGAAGAAGTCGTTGGCGCTCGCCCCGGCCAGGGTGAGCACCAGCGTCGGCACCGCCACCCCGTCGAGCTGCTCGCGGATGATGTCGGTGTGCCCCGCGTGCCGGGCACACTCCTCGATCAGGTGCACCAGGAAGTAGCGGGCGTGGATCGGCCGGGCGTCGAAGATCCCGTGCCACGGCGCGGGCGGGGCCATGGTCTCGGCGGCCGGATCGGTCGCGGCGACCGCGGCCAGCAGCTGAGCCCGCAGCCGGTCGAACTCCTCGATGGTGCCGGCCACCGTCTCGTCCTCGCGCACGGTGAAGCTGTCGGTGAACTCGGCGTAGGCCGCCGCGTCGACCGGCTGCTCGGTGACCTCGGCGCGCAACCGCTCCAGCGCGCCCCGCATGACCCAGGCCGCGTGCTTGATGATGCCCCCGACCGACAGCGCACTCCGGCAGGGCGTCTCGCGCGCCTGCTGCTCGGTCAGGCCGAAGGCGGCGGCGCGGATGGCGGTGAGCTGCTCGTCGAGGTAGTTGACCAGGCCGGTGATCTCGTCGTGCTGGGCGGGTGCGTACATCGTTCAACCTCCAGGGTTCCGTGATGGTGGTGTGGAGACGATCCTGCCGACCATCTAGGTCAGCTCCTGTCCGCTACCGGATCATGACGGCCGATTCCCGCCAGCAGCGGTCCTGAGTGGCCTCGCAGACTGGGCGGCGTGAACACCGAACCCCGTGCGCACCAGGCGATCGAGCCCGGCATCCTGTACTTCGGCACCCCGGTCGTGCTGGTCTCCACCGAGAACGAGGACGGCACACCGAACCTGGCCCCGATCTCCTCGGCGTTCTGGCTCGGCTGGCGCGCGCTGCTGGGCATCAGCGCGAAGTCGCACACCACCCGCAACCTGCTGCGCACCGGCGAGGCCGTGCTCAACCTGCCCAACGACGCCCTGGCCCCCGCGGTCGACCGCCTCGCCCTGACCACCGGCTCGGACCCGGTGCCACCGGGCAAGCTCCGCCGCGGCTACTTCCACGTCGCGGACAAGTTCGGCCGCGCGGGCCTGACCCCGGTCCGCTCGGAGACGGTCGCGCCGCCCAGGGTGGCCGAGTGCCCGGTGGCGATGGAGGTGGTGCTCGAGGCGGTGCACCCGGTCGCGGAGGCGGACGAGCGGCAGCGCGGCGGGATCGTGGCGGTGGAGGTCCGGGTGCAGCGGGTGTTCGCGCACGAGGACATCCGGCTGCCCGGCACCGAGGACCACATCGACCCGGACGCCTGGCGACCGCTGATCATGAGCTTCCAGAAGTACTACGGGCTCGGGCCGCAGGCGCACCCCTCGACGCTGGCCCGGATCCCGGAACACCTCTACCGCGGCCCGGACATCGACCGCGCCCGCACCGTTCCCGCGAAGGCGTGAGAACCGGCTCCTCTCCCGGCGGGTTTGGCTTGTCTGTTCGAATGATTAATTTCACTCGACACTGAAGTCATCGTGACAAGAAAGAAGCTTGTCGGGCAGAATGAGCCACCTGCCGGATCAAGCGTTGCTGGAGGTTGCGGTGGCCCGAACCCGTACGGCCGCGATTGTCGGGGTGGTGTTCGCGCTGCTGCTCCTGGCCGGCGGGGTCACCCTCAGCTGGGGCGCCACCACCATGACCGACTACCGGGGCACCGTGGTGCTGGTCCTCGGCGTGGTGCTGTCCGGGATCGGTCTGCTCGCGCTGATCTCGGCTTTCCGAGGGCCGTCCTAGCGCGCCGCACGCCGCGCATAGGATGCCTCCGTGCCGCAGCCTGCCGATCTTGAGACCGTCCGCGAGTCCTACGACCGGGTCGCCGATGCCTACGTGGAGCTGGCCGTCGGCCGGCTGGAGACCGAGCCGTGGCTACGGGCCATGCTCGCCGGGTTCGCCGAGTCCGTGCGCGGACTCGGACCGGTCCTGGACGTCGGCTGCGGACCCGGCCACGTCACCGCGCACCTCACCGAGCTCGGGCTGGACGCCTCGGGCGTTGACCTGTCCCCGCGGATGGTCGAGCACGCCCGCAAGCAGTACCCGGACCTGCGGTTCTCCGTCGCCTCGGCCACCGAGCTCGACCTCGCGCCTGCCTCACTCGGTGGCGTGCTCGGCTGGTGGTCGCTGTTCAACCTCCCCCGGGAGGCGCTGCCCGGCGTGCTGCGGACCTTCGCCGAAGCGCTCGTCCCCGGCGGGCAGGCGCTGATCGGCACGCACGTCGGGGACGGCGACATCCACCGGACCGAGGGCTACGGCGGCCTGCCGGTGTCCTGGACGACCCACCTGTACCACCCCGACGAACTGGCCGGGATGCTGGCCGACGCCGGTCTGGAACCGGTCGCCGAGCTGCGGCTGCCGCCTCAGCCGCCGTCGCTGCGCCCCCAGGTCGTGCTCACCGCGCGCCGCCCGGCCTGACCCCGGTCAGCCGCCACTCCCCTGCCACTTGGCGAACATCGCCCGCACGTCCTCGGGTGAGGCGGCGATCGCCTCGGGGTCGGGTTCGCCCGCGCTGACCCTGGGCACGTGCACCAGGGCGTCGTAGGCGGCCAGCGCGTCGACCTCGGCGTAGTACATGCCGTGGCACTGGCGGGGCACCGCCCGGAGGGTGTCGCGGTCGGCCGGGTCCAGCGTGCGCAGGTTGACGCCGAAGAGGCCGTCGTGGCTGGCCGCCAGCACGCCGTCCAGGCTGTCCGGCTCGGGCGCGGGCAGCTCCTCGAACAGCTCACCGGCGTGGAAGCCCCGGCCCAGCATCTGACCCGGCCCGGAGGTCGTGCCGATCGCCCGGTACTCCTCCCCCAGCCGGTCCGCCAGGTGCACCCCGAGCGTGGTGATCGGTCCCGTCCCCGGCAGCGCGCCCGGCCAGCGCTGGACGTGCCCGTTGTGCGCGCCCAGCACGATTCGTTCCGCCCGGCCCAGGATCCACTCCACCGTGTCCGCGCTGGTGGCCTCCCGGCTGAACAGGGCGGTCTCCTGGTCGCCCGCGGCCATCGCGCGGACCACGACGTCCACGGTGCTGGTGGCCCGCATCGCGCGCACCGCCCACTCGTAGGCCTCCGCGCCGGTCCGCCGCAGGTACGGCAGCCGCCTGCTGGTCAGCCGGGTGTGCAGACCGGCCAGGCCCGCGGTCAGCGCGTCCCTGCGCTCGGGTGCGAGCCCGGCGTAGGCGCCCAGCGCGGCCGGGATGCCGAAGGCCGACGGCACTGCGAAGGCCAGCGCGATCTCCCTGATCGCCGGGTCCGGCCGGAACTCCGGATCGGCCGCGGTGAAGTAGGCGAGCACCGCGTCCAGCATGGGCAACAGGCTGACGTTCGAGCCGCCCAGGTCGAACCCGTACCAGCCGACCGCCTCCGCCGCCGTGCTGTTGTGCGCGCGCAGCCACTCCAGCTGGGCGCGCACCGACCGCCACACCCCGGTCAGCGAGTTCATCCCGTTGGCCAGCACCGGGCCCAGCTCCCCCGGCCCGCCGCGAACCCAGTCGTCCACCTGCCTGCCTTCCACCACCCCGCTCTCCACCGCACAGGCGCGGAACCCGTGCCGCTCCACCAGGTACCGCTGCACCCGGTGCCGGAGCCGCGGGAACTCGGTGGTGTAGTGCCCGCTCTCGCCGATCGCGACCACCCGGGCGTCGCCGATCACCTCGTCCAGCCAGCTCAGGTCGTCCAGCGGTGCGGCCGGATCCAGCGTCGCCAGCGGCCGCACCGCGGCCCTGCTCAGCCGCGCGCCCGAGATCTTCGTGCTCATTCGTCCTACCCCCGTCGCTTGCGTTCCCAACTTTGGGAACGGTACCAGATGTGGGATCGTAGCCCCGTGGACACCCTCGACCTGCTGCTGCACCCCGTCCGCCTGCGCATCACCTGGTGCCTGTCCGGCGGGCGCACCGTCACCACCTCTGAGCTGTGCGCGCAGCTGCCGGACGTGCCCAAGACCACGGTGTACCGCCACGTCGGCCTGCTCGCCGAGGGTGGCGTGCTGGAGGTCGCGGACGAGCGGCGGGTGCACGGCGCGGTCGAACGCCACTACCGCCTCCGCCAGGACCGCACCAAGATCGACGACGACGAGGCAAGGGCGATGTCCCTGGACGACCACCGCCGGCTGTTCACCGCCGCCATGGCCGCCCTGCTCGCGGAGTTCAACGGCTACCTGGACCGCGAGGGCGCGGATCCGGCGACCGACCTGGTGGGCTACAAGCAGGGCACGGTGTGGCTGAGCGAGGCGGAGATGGCGGACCTGGCGGGCGAGGTGGTCGCGCTGCTCCGGGCGCGCGCGGCGAACCAGCCCACGGACGGGCGCAGGCCGTATCTGATCAGCCCGGTGTTCTTCCCGCTCGCCCGCCCGGAGACACCGGCCAGCGGGGCCTAGCCGGAGGCGTCTGCTGCGGTGGAGGGCGCGTTCGCCGGGCGACCGGCCCGCTGCCACCGGAGCGCCCGGCTTCCCTCCTCCGTGCGGTTTGGCTCCTTCTCGTCTTTGCGCTTTATTTCACTCGTCACTGAAGTCATCATGACTAGGAAGAATTTAGGGCGAGCAGCATTACTGCAGCTCAGAGCTGTGATCGACTACGGCAGCGAGTCCACCAGGGTCGCGATCCGCTCGGTCACCTCATCCGGGCGTTCCAGCGGCAGCATGTGCCCGGCTCCCGCCACGATGACCTGCTCCCCGCACCCGCACACCCTGGCGATCTCCGCGACGTGGCTGGTCGGGCACAACCGGTCCTGGTCCCCCGTCATGATCACCACCTCCGCCCCGGACAGGGTCGCGCCCTCGACCACGCTCAGGGCGGCCTGGCGGTCGTGACGGTCCAGGGCCGGTTTGAACAGGGCCACGGTTTCCGGCCAGTTGGACCAGACCATGTCGGCCGTGAGGTCGACGTCCTCGGAGCGTGGTTTGGCGCCGAAGAGGAACCAGCGCAGGCCCGCGGTCTTGGCGGGTTCGATCTTCTCCCGCACCTTGCGGACCACCGGGCCGAACAGGCGTTCCAGCTCGTGCACCAGCCGGCCGACCGGTTGGGCGAGGCCGAGGTTGGCCTCGGCGAAGCCGCCTGCCGCGGTGGACAGCAGCACCAGGCCGCCGATCCGCTGGGAGAACAGCCGCGGGCGGCGGACGGCCAGCGCGAGTGCGGCCATACCGCCCATCGAGTGCGCGACCAGCACCACCCGGCCGCTGGGGATCGCGCGTTCGACGACCACCGCCAGGTCGTCGGCGAGCTGGTCGATGGTGGCCGTCTCGGCGGTGGCGGGGCTGGACTCGCCGTGGCCGCGGTGGTCGTAGGCCACCAGCTGCACCGGCCGCGCCACCGCGGTTTCCAGCACCTCCAGCTGCCGGTTCCATTCGCGGTGGTCCAGTGCGTAACCGTGCGCGAACAGCACGGTCACCGGCGCGGCCGGGTCGCCGCGGCGGATCAGGTTCAGCACGGTCCCGTCTTCCAGGAGCAGGGCTTCGCTCATGTCGGCCTTAACGACGTTCGGGGAGATGGGTTACGGCCGACGGCGCGGCTTCCCACGGACGTGGCGAGGGACTCAGTTGTGACTGAGCACGAAAAATGGAGTCGACCCCAAGTTTGCCATGTGCTTCACTTTTGCCGGTGAGCACACCGGGACTGCGGGAGCGGAAGAAGCGGGAGACCGCGCGACGGATCGCCGACACCGCGCTGGCGCTGTTCGTGGACCGCGGTTTCGACCAGGTGACCGTGGCCGAGGTGGCCGCGGCCGCCGATGTCTCGGTGAACACCGTCTACAACTACTTCCCGGTCAAGGAGGACCTGGTGCTGCCGCCGGATGAGACCTCGCCGGAGCGGCTGGCCGACATCGTGCGGGCCAGGGCGGTCGGGGTGTCCGCGGCGGACGCGGTGCTCGACCACCTGCGCGCCGAGGTCCGGCGACGGGACCGCAAGGTGGGGCTCACCGCCGGTTTCGGACGGGTGCTGGCCATGATGCTGGCCGCGCCGACCCTGGCCGCCCGGATCGAGCGCAGCGGCGCGGAGATGGTGGATGCCCTTGCCGCGCAACTGGTCCGGGAGACCGGCGAGCGCGGGCTGCGGCCGCGACTGGTGGCCGGTCAGATCGGCTGGGCGCACGCGCTGACCTTCGCCGAGATCGGCAAGCGGACCCTGGCCGGGCAGCGTCCGGCGACCATCGCGGCCGCCGTGCTCCGGCTGCTGGACGGGGTGCGGGACGTGTGGGGAGAGCAGGTGCTGGGTTATGCCGTGCGAGAGGACTGAGCTGTGTTCCGGGTGACCATCAGGGGGAAGTTCGAGCCGCTGTCGGCGGCGCAGCGCGCGGCGCTGGCCGCGGTGAGCGGCATCGGGTACACCGACGCCGGCTCGTTCAGCCACGACGCGGACGCCACGGTGTTCAGCTTCCGCTGCCAGGTGCCGGCCGAACCCGACGACGATGACGGCATCGCCGAGCTGAAAGCGGAGGAACTGCTTGCCGCACATGGGATTCCGGTGCGCCAGGTGCTCAAGGTCGCGGTCACCGACATGCGCGACATCAAGATCAAGCGGAAGAAGCGCTGACCACGACCACCACCGGCGTCTGAGTAGGTGCCGCGAACTTAGCGGTGGTACCGTCACGTCATGACGCAGGTGATCGGCCGGCAGGCTCGCTGCGCGATAGCTCGCGGGGTCGACCTGCTCGGTGACAAGTGGGCGCTGTTGATCGCGCGGGAGGCCTGCTGGGGCCGCACCCGGTTCTCGGAGTTCCGGCGCAACCTCGGCATCGCCCCCGATGTGCTGGCCAACCGCCTGGCCGCGCTGGTGCACGAGGGCGTGCTGGAGCGCCGCGCCTACCGGGACACCGGGGCCAGGGCCCGCGAGGAGTACGTGCTCACCCCGGCCGGTCACGACCTGCTGTTCGTGCTGGCCGGGCTGGCGCACTGGGGTCGCGAGCACCGGCCGCTGCCGGAGAGCTCCTCCCCCGTCTACACCGACGCCGACACCGGCGAGCAGGTCGAGCTGTGCTTCGTCACCAAGGACGGCCGCCGGGTCGCGCTCGACCGGGTGGACGCGGGCACCGGGCCAGTATCGCCGCGCCCCAGCCGACCTTGTGGCTGAACGGGGTGGTGCGCAGGTTCTCGCCGCAGCGCAGCGCGTAGCCGGCGTAGCCGAGGGCGGCGGGCCAGGCCGAGCGCGGTGAAACCGCGGTGAAGCCACGCTGAAACCGGGCCGGTCCAGCCTGGGCGGCATGACCACGAAGTCGCTTTTGACCACCATCCACCAGGAGTTCCCCTGGATGCGCGGTGAGCAGCCCGCCGAGCGGGTCGCGTTCAACGAAGAGCTGGGCATGTGGGAGGTGTTCGGCTACGCCGAGGTCGTCGAGGTGCTCGGCGACAACGACAACTTCTCCGCCAACACGCTCAAGCTCATGGTCGGCGAGGAGGCGGCGGCGGAGTTCAACGACGGGAACCTGCTGCAGACCGACGCGCCCGAGCACCGTAAGCTCAAACGGCTGCTCAGCCACGCGTTCACGCCCAAGACCGTGGCCGACCTGGAGCCCCGGATCGCCAAGCTCGCGCACGAGATGCTGGACCAGGTGCAGGACCGGGACGGTTTCGAGTGGGTGGCGGAGCTGGCCTACCCGCTGCCGGTGACCGTGATCGCGGAGATGCTCGGCGTGCCCAGCGGCGACAAGGACATGTTCCGCAGCTGGGTGGACGAGCGCTTCGGCAACGACATGCAGCTCTCGCTCAACCCCGGCGACATGGAGCAGCAGCAGGCGATCATGCGCAGGCAGTTCGAGATGGCCGAGCAGCTGACCGCCTACATGTCCGAGCACGCCGCCGAACGCCGCCGAAGCCCGCGCGCGGACCTGCTCACCGAGCTGGTGCAGGCCGAGGTGGACGGGCTCCGGCTGACCGACCGGCAGGTGGCCACCTTCGGCAGCCTGCTGCTGCTCGCCGGGCACATCACCACCACCATGATGCTGGGCAACACGGTGCTAATGCTGGACGCCAACCCGGAGCAGGCGGCCAGGGTGCGCGCCGACCGGTCGCTGATCCCGACCGCGATCGAGGAGTCGATCCGGCTGCTGTCCCCGTTCGCCACCGCGTACCGGGTCGCCACGGCCGAGGTGAAGATCGGCGAGGCGGTGGTCCCGGCCGGGCAGATGGTGCGGATGTGGACCGCGGCGGCCAACCGGGACGCCTCGGTCTTCGCCGACCCGCACACCTTCGACGCCGGCCGGGACCCGAACCCGCACCTGGCCTGGGGCCGGGGCATGCACTTCTGCATGGGCGCCCCGCTGGCCCGGCTGGAGGGCCGGGTCGTGCTGGACGTCCTGTTCGACCGCTTCCCCACGCTGCGCGTCGACCCGGACCGCCCGGTGGTGTTCATGCCCAGCCCGGAAACCCTCGGTGTGCGCAGCCTGCCGCTGCTCACCCGCTGACCAGCTCGACCAGTGCGCGGGCCGCCGCCTGCAGCTCCAGTTGCGAGCGGCCCGCGTAGTCCAGCCGGGCCTGCCGGTAGGCGGCCTGGTCGGCGCGTTCGGCGATGCCGGTGATCCGCGCGCCGGACATGGTGGGCTGGAAGGCGCGGGAGAACCGGAACCGCTCGGCCAGCGCGATCATCCGCGCGGCCACCGCCGGGTGCCCGCGCTCCAGCCGCACCAGGGCCAGCGCGACCAGCAGCACCCCGCACACCGGGAACTCCTCCACCGTGGTGCCGGGCCCGGCCGGGACGGCCAGCAGCTCGGCCAGCCGCGCGGGCAGCGTCTCGGCCAGGTCTGCCACCAGGTCCAGGCGGCCGTGCTGGGCGTGCGCGGCCACCGTGACGCCCTGGGCCTCCAGCGCCCAGTTCTCCGGCTGGACCGACCAGGCGGGGCCGGACAGCCGCCGCAGCACCGCGAGTCCTTCCTCGATCTGGCCGCGGGACAACAGGATCGCGCCGCCGACGCCGAGGCGGAACATCTCCTGGTAGGTGGCCTCGGCGTCCTCGGCCGGGGGCAGCCACTGCTCGGCCTCGTCCACCGCGCCCAGGTGCAGGTTGGCCAGCATCACGCCGACCCTGGTGCCCACGAAGTCCGCCGACAGGCCCAGTCCTTCCAGTTCCCGCAACGCGGTCTGGGACTCCTGGAGCGCGGTCTGCGCCCGGTCCAGCTGTAGGTTCAGCTCGGCCAGGCGCACCATGGCCAGGATCCGCAGCAGCGGCACGTCCGGGGGCAGCCGGGCCAGCATGCGTCCGGTGCAGCGCAGCGCCCGCTCCGGCACGCCGTCGCGCTCCCACAGGTAGCCGGCCATGAACTCCGCGGCCGCGGCCAGCAGCGGTTCCGGGCGTTCGCGCAGCTCGCGCAGCACCTCGTCGTCCGCGCCCAGGGTCTCCACCGACTTGGTCAGCACCAGGGCGAAGGCCCGCACCGGTGAGTCCGGCGATCCCGGGGGCAGCCGCCGCAGTGCCAGCAGGGCCCGCCCGGCGCGCAGGCCGCGGCCCTGGAAGTTGAACAGCGAGCACAGCACCGCCGCGGTCCGGGTGACCTCCAGCAGCTCCGGTTCCGGGCGGTAGCGGGCGAGCACCGGGGCGCACAGGTCGCTGGCGCGCAGCATCCGCAGGTGGTTGTTGTCCACCAGGCCGAGGGTGGCCAGCAGCGCGGCAGCCGCGACCGCCGCCTGTGGGTGGCCGCGGTCCACGGCCAGGCGCAGGGCGTGCGCGAGGTTGTCGTGCTCGGCCCTGATCAGCTCGGAGGCGGTCAGCGGGTCCGCGCCGAAGACGTCCTCGTGCCAGGACCGGCCGACTTCCGTTGCCCAGCCGAGGAATCCGGCGGTGACCGCGTCCTCCTCCCCCGCCGCCGCCCGCTGCCGCGCGCCGAACTCGCGGACGGCTTCCAGCATCCGGAACCGGGTGCCCAGCGGGGTGTCCACCACCTTGATCAGCGACTGGTCGGCCAGGTGGGTGAGGTCGGCGAGCACCTCGGTCGCGCCGAGCACACTGGCCGCGCTCTCCGCGGTGAACCCGCCGGGGAACACCGACAGCGTCCGCAAAGCCCGCTGTCCCCGGGGCGCCAGCAGCGCCCAGCTCCACTCCAGGGCCGCGCGCAGGGTGTGGTGCCGGGGCGGCGCGTCCCGGGAACCCCCGGCCAGCAAGGAGAACCGGTCGTCCAGCCGCCGGGCGATCTGGGCCACCGAGAGCAGCCGCACCCTGGCCGCGGCCAGTTCCACCGCCAGCGGCAGCCCGTCCAGGCGGCGGCACAGTTCGGCCACGGTGTCCTCGGGCAGCTCGACCTCGGGGCGGGCGGCCCTGGCCCGCTGGGTGAACAGCTCCACGGTGGCCGGCAGGCTCAGCTCCGGCAGCGGGTAGACCGCCTCGGAGGTCAGGCCGAGCGGGGTGCGCGAGGTGGTCAGCACGCGCAGCTCCGGGGTGAGCGCGACCAGGGCCCTGACCAGTTCGGCCGCGCCGCGCACCACGTGCTCGCAGTTGTCCAGCACCAGCAGCGCGCCGCCGGCCAGGATCCGGGTCAGCCCGCGGACCGGGTCGCCGAGGTCCGCGCCCAGCTCGGCGGCCACGGCGGGCGCGACCTCCTCGTCCGCGCCGATCCCGGCCAGCTCCACCAGGTGCACCAGGCGGTGTTCGGGGGCCCGGCTCACCGCGTGCGCCAGCCTGGTCTTGCCGAGGCCGCCGGTGCCGACGATCGAGGTCACCCTGGACGTGCGCAGCAGTTCGGCCACCCGCCGCAGGTCCTCTTCCCGGCCCAGCAGCGGGTTCGGCTCCTGCGGCACGCCTCGGCGCACCGCCGGCTGGGTAGCCCGCAGCAACTCACGGTGGGCCTGCCGCAGCGGCTCGCCAGGATCGGCGCCCAGCTCGGCGCGCAGCGACCGCCGGTACCGCTCGAACCGCTCCAGCGCGGCCGAGGGCCCGGCAGTCGCCGCCTCGGCGCGCAGCAGTTCCGCCAGCAGCTCCTCATCCCGTGGTCGCTCCTCGACCAGTGCGGCCAGCGGTCCGACTGCCTCGGCATGCCTGCCCAGCCGCGCCAGCGCGAGCGCCCTGATCCGCGCCAGGTCCGGGCCAAGACCGGCCAGCCGCGCGCGCAGCCGGGCCACCGGATCGTCCCCGGCGGCGGGCTCGATCCCTTGACACAGCACGATTCCGGCCTCCGCCGCGGCCAGCGCGGCCAGGTGCTCCCCCGCGCGCGCCGACCGCTGCGCCTCGGCCGCGGCGGCCGCCAGCGCGGTCGCGTCCACCTGCTGCTCGGTCAGCGTCAGCCGGTAGCCGGTCGGGGTGCTGGCGATGACCTCCGCGCCCAGCTGGGCCCGCGCGCGCGAGATGAGGATCTGCACCGCTTTCACCGGGTGCTCGGGCCGCGCCTCCGGCCACAGGCCCTCGACCAGCCGCCCGGTGCCGCACCCGGCGCGCAGGTCCTCGGCCAGCAGGGCCAGCAGCGCGTGCAGGCGCGGGCCGGTGATCACGTTGCCGCGGAAGGAGATCCGCGACAGCAACACCAGCTCCGCCCCCATGCCGCCGAAGTCTAGTCCTCGCCGCGCACCCGCAGGTCACCACTGGTGATCACGGTGCTCGGCGCCGGTCCGAGACAGCGCGCCGCCTCCGCCTGCCAGGCCATGCCCACCAGGTCGCGGCGACCCCGGTCGAGCACGCTGAGGCTGAACCGGTCCCCCGGTGCGATGTGCCCGATGCCGTGCACCCGGTCCACCACCCCGGTCACCACGCCCACCGGCCCGCCGACCCGCACGCAGTCCACGGTCGCGGTCAGCCAGCCACTCTGTCCCTGGTAGTGGTGCGCGAGCCGGAATGTCGTGGCCCGCAGGTCGAGCTCGAACTCGCTGACCGGATCCGACATCCGGATCCGGGCCGTCCCGGTCACCGTCGCGGTGTCCGCGGGCACCCCTGGCAGCGCCACCAGCGCCGCCACCACCATCACGCCGATCATCCTGACTCCCCTCGGTGTTGGTCACCACCAGGGTGTCCGAACGCGGCGGGAGCCGGTTCCCACCTCAGCGGGAACCGGCTCCCCCGCAAGGGTCAGACGCGGCAGGCGCGCCGGTTCGACCAGGCGAAGTAGATCTTGTCGGCGTCGCCGATCCGGGTCGTGCCGGTGCGCACGCAGGTCTGGCCCTTCGAGCCGTTGTGGTAGTCGATGTAGACCTCGATCATGTTCTCGTCGTAAGGGCAGTGGTTGTACAGGCCGTCGTTGCCGCTCTCGGAGTAGCCGCACGGGGCCGCGCTGGCCGGTGCCGCGAACAGCCCGGCAGCGGAGAGCGCGAGCACCGAAGCGCCGGCGAAGAGCTTGAAGGAACGCATGGAGTCCTCCCGGAAGACAGCGGAATCACACCGAACATAGCCAGGCGGAACCGCTGTGGGACAACGGTTTCATCGGTGCGTGAACCCGTTGACAAACGATCAGGAGGCAAACCGCCGCCGGTACGCGGTCGGCGTCAGCCCGGTCTGCCGCCGTAGTCGCGGCTTTGTTCCTGTGTCTCGTTTGGATGGTGTGTGGGGCGGCTGGGAGTGTCCGTCAGCGCCGTGCCTTGTTGTTGACATAGGTACGGGAGCCATGATCTTGACGACTTTCTCGGCCAGTGGCTGGCAGTCGTGGCACGTCAGCCGCAAGCCGCTGATTCGGGAGCGCATGCCGGTGCTGATCGATGACGATCTGCGGTTCGAGGATGACGACGGCACACAGCGTCCAGTGGTGGCGGTGAACCGGTGGTTGCAGGAGTTGCCGGTCAGCGGTGCCCCGGCCGAGCGCACCTGGCGGGTGTACGCGGATGTGCTGCGTTCGTGGATGGAGTTCCTCGACGAGGTCGGGGTCGGTGTGTTCGGGCGGCGG
The DNA here is from genome assembly GCF_030064675.1 of Crossiella sp. CA-258035. Classification (GTDB taxonomy): domain Bacteria; phylum Actinomycetota; class Actinomycetes; order Mycobacteriales; family Pseudonocardiaceae; genus Crossiella. Next base: position 4,595,070 of record NZ_CP116413.1, on the reverse strand, counting down.
CAGGAGCTGCGGTCGGCGCTGAGCGCGTACGCCGGGTATCGGTTGTGCTCGGGACCGCTGGGAGCACGGTGGGAACCGTCCACGTGGAACCTGCACACCAACGTGTTGGGCGGGTTCTACCGGTGGGCGCTCGCGGAGGGCCATGCCGCGGCGGAGCCGTTCACCTATGCCACCGCCCGTCGGGTCGCCGAGGGTGTGGTGCGGGAGTATCGCCGCAACTTGGCAAAGGTGCGGGCACCGAAGCCGCACACCACGATCAAGTACCTGGAGGCCGAGTTCGTCAGGCTGTTCGTCCGCGCGCTGGGTGGGCTTCGCCCGGACGGCGTTGCTGATGAGTCGTTCCAGGGCCGGTATCTGGGGCGCAACGCGGCGATGGGCGAGTTGGTGGCCGCCAGTGGGCTGCGTCGGCGCGAGTTCACGCACTTGTTGGTCTATGAGGTGCCGGGTCTTCCGGCGCGGCGCAGCGACGTTCCGGTGCTGTTCCCAGTGGGGCATGGCGTGGCGAAGGGGGCGAAGCAGCGCACCTCCTGGATCGACTACGACGTGCTGGCGCGGGTGCACGACTACATCAACCTGGAACGCGCGGCTGCGGCACACGGTTCTGGTTGGCGCCCACTCACGGGTGAGCCGCTGGTGGTGACCGAGCCGGACTGGGAGGGCGGCCGGATCAACGGTGTCCGGCGGGCCTGGCGCACGCTGACCGCGGCCGAGCGGCTGCGGCTGGTGGCGTCGGAGGGCGGGTCGTGTTTGCTGGCGGTGCAGGCAGACGGTTCGCCGTTTGTGGACTGACCGACGGTGTTTCGCCGCACGTCGCGGCGGGTCCGGGAACGTTTTGAGCCGCGGTTTCCGTTGGTGCACCCGCATCGGCTGCGGCATTCGTTCGCGATCCACACGCTGGAGAAGTTGGTCAGTGGCTACTACCGGCAGGCCGCGGCGCTGGTCGCCGACGCGGGCGCGGACGCCGGGCTGGCGCTTTACCTGACCAAGGCCGACCCGTTGGCGGTGCTGCGGGATCTGCTCGGGCACAGCAGCGTGACCACGACGGAACTGTATCTGCGTCGCTTGGATGTCACCCGCGTCTATCGCACGGCCTACGAGCACGCCGGGCAACAGGCCGGACTCGTCCCCGCCGGGATCACGGCTGAGGTCGAGGCCGAGTTCGCCGGGGAGGCGGAGGTCTGATGCCGGCCATCGTGACCACCACGCCGTTGTCGGTGCGGTTCGAGTTCCCGGACGGCACCTCCTGGGCCGCTCGCTTGGACGGGCTGCCGAACCCTCAGCTGGCCGAGGATCTCGCCCAGGGCTTGCCGATGTTGACTCATCCGTTGGGCGGGATCGGGGCACGCGCGACGGCGGGGAATTACATCGGTGCGCTGCGCTGCATGGTGCGGGAACTGACGGCGGCCGGCTTCACCGGAGGTGCGGCCGACCTGACCCGCTCCATCCTCATCCGCTACTGGATGTCGGTTAGCGCGTTTCGGGAGGCGGACTCCCGCGTTCTGCTGGCCGGATATGACGCCGCGACCGAGCAACTCGACACGCAGGTGCGTGCCCATCTGGACGGTCGGGCGTTGAAGGCGAAGCCCGCCTACAAGCCGCTCGCTGCCTACATCGAGCGAGAATGGGCCACCCTGGTCGACCGCTGCCAGAGCATCATCTCTGACGCGCACTCCGCGCAGCAGGTCCTGCTGCGGGCGGCCGAGGACGGCATGGATCCATGCCGGGCGGGTTGAGCGATGAGAACCTGGCCTGGTTGCTGCTGCGGCACGGCCCGCTCGGTCGCGCGCAGGTGATCCGGTGGGCCGGGGTGACGAGCTACGCGGTGGCCCAAACGAACCTGGGCCAGGTGACCCGGACCTTGTTCCCGACGACCGACGTCACGTTCGCCTACGTGCTGTTGTTCGGCGCCTACACCGGCATCGTCCCCGACGGCATCGCCGACCTCGGAGTGCCCGACATCGACTGGGCAGGCGAGGCCACGATCCTGCTCGACTACGTCAAAGGCCGCTCGGGTCCGCAGAGCCTGACCTTGCCCCGGCAGGCAGTTCGCCTGCTGGAGCAGTGGCTGGAGCATTCCGCCCCACTGCGCCGTGTCGTTGGTGAGGAACTGCGGTCGAGGTTGTGGATCCGGCTGAACCAGGGCTTGGGCCACAATCCCGCCAGCGAGGCGGGAAGTCCGGCGTCCGGTCTGGTGTTCCGCAACGGGTTGAGCCGACGCTGGGCCGCCACGCACGATCTGACCGTCGACGGTGTCCCGACCTCGTTGCACCGCAGCCGCATCCGCACCACCTACCAGAACCTGTTGTCCCGTCGCGGCTGGACCGGCCGCACCACCATCGATCCCAACCACAGCGCCGCGGTCGAGGGCGATCACTACCTGAGCGTGACCACACCGGCCCAACAGGACGCGATCGAAGCGATCATCGAGGATGGGCAGGCCGATCTGCTCCGCAAAGCCAAGCCACCGCGTGTCCTGACCGACGAACAGGCCGTGGACGCGGCGTCCGGGTTGCCGCAGCTGGCCGCCGAGCACGGGTTGGACGATGCCGCGATCACCGAACTGCTCGGTGGACAGCGGGATGTGTTCGTCGCGGCCTGCGCCAACCAGCTGGCCAGCCCGTTCGGTCCGGCGGGCAAGCCCTGCCCCGCACGGCCGTGGGTCTGTCTGCTGTGTCCGCTGGCGGTGTTCCTGCCTCGTCATCTGCCGAACCTGTTGCGGCTCAAGGGTTTCTTCTCCCGACAGTTCCGCCAGCAGCCCACGACCGCGTCCCTGGCCGTGTTCGGCCCCTACGCCCACCGACTGGAGACCGAGATCTTGCCCCGCTTCGACCAGCAGGCGATCACCGACGCCGCCCACGCCCTCGACACCGAGGCCGACACCACGGCCGGCAGCGAGATCGGTGGCAGCGTCGGCGAGCTGCTGCCGCTGCGTCCCGAGGAGTTGGCGTGACCGACCAACACCTCCTCCCCAGCACCGACCACCCGCCGTCGTCCTCGGTATTCACCGGCGCCGACGTCTGCGAGCTGGCAGGGCTCACCCTGCTGCCCGGCTCCGTTCGTCCCGTGTTCGACCAGGACGTCTGGGTGCTGGACGGGTTGGCCGACGCACACCGGATGATGGGCGCGGTCGAGAAGCGGTGGGACTTCACCGCCATCACGAACCCGGCATGGCGGCGGATGGCCAAAGAACTCATGCTCGCCCTGCTCGCGCCGACCCACGAAGCGGTCGCCCGACTCCCGCACGCGCACCGCGAACGCCTGAGCCCCCGCACCTGCCGCAAACACCTCAACAGCCTGATCAAATGGCTGTCCTGGCTGGACAAGCACGGCGTCCGCAGCCTGGCCGAGGTCACCCAGCTGCACTGCGACCAGTTCCTGCAACACGCGTTCGTCAAGCACGACCCGAACGGCAACCCCACCGAGACCGCGAACACCCCAGGCAGCGTCGCCGCCCGCGTCTGGGTGCTCCAACTGGTCGCGATCTACGGCGAACTGTTCAGCACCGACCGCTACCAGCCCGGATTCACGCCCTGGAACGGCACACCGGCCAACACCGTCGCCGGGCACCAACGCGCCGGGGAAAACAGGACATCACCGGTCCCGCTGCCCGTCCTTCAACCGCTGCTGACGGCCTGCCTCTATCTGGTCGACACGATCGGGCCGCATCTCGTTGAGCTGCGCGGCGAGTTCCGCCGGGCTCCTGAGTGGGGCAGCGCGCCTCCGGGACTGCTCACCGACATCGGCATCGCGCGGCTCACCGCCTTCCTCGCGGGCGAGATCGAGGCGGGCCACGCCTTGCAGCGGCTGCCGCAGGCCGCGATCGACCGGCGCCTGGCCGACGGCTGGAGCCCGGCCGACCCGGTGCTGCCGGTGAACCTCAGCCCGCTGGGGCGCCAGCTTGGCTACGGCCGGGTGCTGCTGCGCCACGTCGAGCAGATCCGGCCGCACCTCGAACACACCGTCCGGGTGCTGGGGGTCGAGCACGCCTGGGGCCGCAACGCGGCACCAGTGCTCGGCGCGGACGGCGGCAAGGCCCGCGCCTGGACGCTGCCGGTGTCCTACCACGAGATCCGCGGCCTGGTCACCGCGGTCCGCACCGCCTGCCTGATCCTCACCGCGGCGGCCAGCGGCATGCGGACCAGCGAACTGCTGGAACTACGCATCGGCTGCCGACGGCCTCCCCTCACGATCACGGGCGGCGGCCAACGCTTCCGCCTAGCCAGCAAGGTCATCAAAGGCCGCCAGTTCGGCGGCGAGGACGACGAGTGGGTCGTCGTCGCCGAGGTCGACCAGGCGATCGCGCTCGCCGAACGCCTCCACGGCGGCGACACCGGCGAACCCGTGTTCGGCGCGATGGTCTTCCACACCAGCTACCCACGCCTGCGCAACTGGATCGACGGACCGACCGGGCAGCGACTCGGCCTGACACCGATCCCCGCCGGCCCGCTCAACCTGCGGATGCTGCGCCGCACGCTGGCCCAGGAACTCGCGCAACGCCCCGGCGGACTGCTCGCGGCGAAGATCCACCTCAAGCACGTGTCGACCGCCACCACCGAGGGCTACGCCAACCGCCCCGGCGGATCACAAGCCCTCTTCCACGCCGAAGTCCAGGAACTGGAGGAAGAACACCACCTCCGCCTGACCATCGACGCATTCCGCCAGTTCCAGGCCGGACAGCTCCCCGCCGGACTCGGTGCCCGCGGCCTCATCGCGACCTTCACCCACATCGACAACGCGCTGCGGGACAGCGCACCGGCCGAGCCGACGGTGCTGGACACCGACCGGCGAATCGAGAACCTACTCCGCGCGCAGGCCGCAAGCCTGCACGTCGGCCCGGCCAACTACTGCTGGTTCCGCGACCCGTCCAAAGCGCTTTGCCTGCGACTGGCCGGGACCACAGAGGCGACACGGCCGCTGATCGGACTGTGCGACTCGGCCCGCTGCCCGCAGGCCACCCACCACGCCTGCCACCGACCGATCTGGGCCGAGCAGGCGGCCACCTTCCAAGCGTTTCTCGGCAACCCCAGAGTCCCCACGGGGGAGAAGACCCGGCTTCGGCGCGAGCACGACCGTGTCCAACGAGTGCTCGACAGCATCGACGAGGCCACCAGCACCGCTGGGAGCACACCCGCATGTCCTCCGGTTCTGACTGGCGAGCCCGACATATACAGAAGTTAGGACTTACTGCGTGCGAAAAGAATCGCTTGCTGAGCTTTCGCATCCGGGTCGAGCAGCATCTGAGCCTCGACCACGAATCCGGCATCGCGCAGCCAGGATGCCACCTGGTCAGGCTGACGGCGGTGGACATGGACCTTCATCGGGTGACCGCCATAGCCCTCCGTCATCAACCGCGACTCGTCGCCGACGTGAAACAGGAGCTGCAGCGGTCCGCCGGGACGCAATGCTCGGTGGAAGTGCCCGAACACAGTCGGCACCTCGTCGTCAGGGATGTGGATCAACGACTGCCAGGCGAGCAGGCCGGCCACCGAAGCGACGGGGAGGTCCAGGTCCGTCATCGAGCCCACCTCGAACCGCAGGCCGGGGTGGTCGCGCCGGGCCACGTCGATCATCCCAGGGGAGAGGTCGACACCGAAGGCGTCGACACCGAGCTCATGCAGGTGGGCGGTGACTTCACCGGGGCCGCAGCCGACGTCCGCGACCGGCCCGCCGCCAGCGATCCGCACGCTGTCGGCGAACAACGCCAGAGCCGCGCGCAGGTACTGGTGTCCGGCGAGGGCGCCGCGCACTTGGTCGGCATAGCTGACCGCGACCGTGTCATAAGAGGTTCGGGTGTCGGCCAACCAGTCATCCGTGGTCATGACCGGCACGATATTCCATGATCACGACCTCGTGGACGGCCGACGCAGAGAGACCGATCATCGGCCGCCAACTGGCCCAGAACTCTGCCACGTTTCGGCAGACCGCAATGCAGGAGAGCACATCTTCATGCCGCTGACCACCGAACAGCGCCGCCGCAACGAGGCCAGCATCCGTGCTGCGATGGACCGCCTACTGCTGGGACAGCTTCCAGCCCGCGGCGGTTGCGACCTCAAGACTCTCGCACGAGAAGCCGGCGTCGCCAGAACGGGCTTCTACGCACGCACCGACCCGCAGGGCAACCAGCGGCCAGGGCCCTATCAGCACCTGGCCCAGGAGTTTCAGCGTCGGCTGGCCGATCTCCGCGAGGCGGGCACCGTCTCAGACCCGCGCGAACTCCAGATCACCAGGCTGAAAGCCGAGAACGCCAAGCTCCGTGAACGCGTCCGGGAACGCGATGCACGGATCATCGAGCTCACCGAGTTCAAGGAGCGCGCGTTGTCACAACTCGCCGCGCAGCACGAAGAGATCCTCCGGCTTCGACAACGCGCCGACTCACCGAACAACGTCCGCACCCTCCCCACCGCCAGGAAGTCGAGGATCACCGGACCATGCGGCTGAACGAAGACCTGTTCCAAAGGAGTACCGCGACACGACATCACCCATCCACCGACCGCAAGTTCGATCGTCTAACGTGGACGCACACGGCTCCGATGGGCTTCACTGGCTGGTCGCAACGCGACACGCTCACAACGGGACACGGCCACTGCCGCGACAACCGCCGCAGCTGGACCCGCAGGTTCGAGGCGGTGCCCAGCCCGCTGGCTTCGGCCACCCAATTCAGCCGCAGCTCACCGCGTTCGATCAACCGGCAGGCCAGCGCCACCCGCTCCCCGGTCAGCCAGGCCAGCGGCGTGGTGCCCAGCTCCGCCTGGAACCGCCGGTGCAGCGTGGCCTGGCTGACCGCCGCCCGCGTGGCCAGGTCGGCCACGGTCAGCGGGGTGTCCAGCCGCGCCTGCGCCCAGGCCAGCACCGGGGCCAGCGAGACATCGGGCACCTCGGCGACCGGCCGTTCCACGAACTGCCGCTGCCCGCCGTCCCGGTGCGCGGCGAAGACCAGCCTGCGGCTGACCGCGTTCGCGATCTCCGCGCCGTGGTCGGTGCGGATCAGGTGCAGCCCGAGGTCCAGCGCGGCCGCGCTGCCCGCCGCGGTGAACACGTTCCCGTCGGCCACGTAGAGCACGTCCGGCGCCAGCCGCACCGCCGGGAACCGCGCGCTGAACTGCTCGGCCCAGCGCCAGTGCGTGGTCGCCGCCCGCCCGTCCAGCGCACCGGCCTCGGCCAGCACGAACGCCCCGGTGCAGAAGCTGACCAGCCTGGCCCCGCGCGCCGCGGCCCGCCGCACCGCGGCCAGCACCGCGGGCGCGGCCCCGGCTTCCGGATCGGGCCGGTTGGGCACGATCACGGTGTCCGCGGCCTCGGCCGCGTCCAGGGTGGCCACGCCGGAGAGGGTGAACATGCCCTGGTGCATCGGCACCGACGGTTCGGCCGCGCACAGCGTGAACTCGTACCAGGGCCGCTCCAGCTCCGGTCGCCGCAGCCCGAACAGCTCGGTGGCGATGCCCAGCTCGAACGGGTTGGACCCGGCGTCCACGATCATGGCCACCCGGTGCGAGGATCCACGCGACATACGCGATTCCTAGTACTCCCGCCCGCCGCGGGCCAGCCGCAGGATGACCTCATGACCACTGACTCGATCTCCATCGCCGCCGTGCTCGCCGGTTTCCAGGACCTGTGGAGCCCGCGCATCCTGACCCGCGTCAACGACTACGACGTCCGAGTGGCCAAGGTCCAGGGCGAGTTCGTCTGGCACAGCCACGCCGACACCGACGAGTTCTTCCTCGTGCTGGAAGGAGAACTGCGCATCGGACTGCGCGAGGACGGTGGCGAGCGGGAGGTGGTGCTGCCGCGGGGTTCGGTGTTCGTGGTGCCGCGCGGGGTCGAGCACCGGCCGGTCTCGGCTGAGGGCGCCTCGATCCTGATGTTCGAGCCGACCGGCACGGTCAACGTGGGTGACCGGCACGAGGAGCTGCCTGCGCACATCACCGCGACCACCGGCGTCGCGACCGGATAGCGGGTCAGCGGAACTCCGCGGTGGTGAGCAGGCGGATCTGGGCGCGCAGCCAGGTGTCCACGGCCAGCTGACGATCCGCGCCGAGCAGGGCCGCGGCGAAGGCGGACAGGTCCGCGGCGGCGGCGGGCAGCCCGGCTGCGGACAGGGCGGTCACCGCGGCGGCGAGGGCGGTGTGCGTGGCCGGGGCCGGGTCGCGCAGGCCGTGGTGGATGGCCTGGGCCGTGACCGCGGTGGCTGCGCTCAGGGCGAGGCCGAGCGGGTCGGGGCGCTGTTCGGGGGCGACGGTGGGGATGGCGTGCGCCGGGCCGGTGGCGAGGTCGGGGACCAGGACACGCTGGTCGGTCAGCACCGCGAGCGGGTCGAGCAGCAGGCCGTCGCGGTGGCGGCGCACCGTGCCGCTGATGAACCGGGGGCGGCCGTGCACGCCGCTGAGCGCCTCGGCCAGGCAGTCCAAGGCGGCGGGGCAGAGCGGGTGGTGGGTGCGGGTAATGGTCGCGGTCCCGCCGGGACCGGTGATGAGCGCGGCCAGGCGCTGGTCGCCGGGGTGGTAGCTCAGCGCGGACACTCCGGCGATCGGCACCATCCGCACGTGCTCGGCCTCGATCCTGGGCCGGACCAGCCTGGGCGGCAACTCGCCCAGCTCGGAGCCGAGCGCGCCGAGGTCGGCCACCAGCACCGGGGCGGGCAGGCTGGCCCAGGCGTTGCCCAGCGGGGAGACCGTGGTCCTGGCCCGGTGCGCGCCGAAGCGGACCAGCCCGCGCGCGTCCCTGACGGCGGCTTCGGAGACCACGTTGGCGGTGGCGAACGCGCCGAGGGTGCTCCCGGCGAACCGGCGTCCGGCCAGCTCGGTCGGCCCGGTGGACAAGGACTGGCGGGCGACCAACACGGTGCCGCTCCCGGGCTCGGCCAGGAACACCTCGGCCACTGGTGCCGTTGGGGTGCCGCGGATCCGGCAGCCGAGGCTGGTCAGCCGGACCCGGCGCAGCGGTGTGCTCGTCGCCTGCTCGCTGCCCAGCACGGCGGCCCGCGGACCGGTGGCCCGGTGCCGGGCGTGGATCTCGGTGACCAGCTCGGCCAGCCGGACCGCCTGGTAGCCCGCGCCACGGGTGGCGTAGGCGTCGAGCTGCTCGACCAGGTCCGCCATCGCGGCCGCCGGCCAGTGCAGACCGGCCGCGCCGAGCTCGTCCGCGGCGCGGCGCAAGGCCGCGGAGAACGCCGGGCTGGTGTGCCGCACGCCGTCGAGCACCAGCTGCCCGGTCAGCGCGATCGCGCCCGCCACCCCGGATGTGGTGGTCGCCGGTTCGCCGGGACCACCCACCTCGAACCGGACCTCGGCACCGGTCAAACCGCGCTGTTCGGCCTCGCGGAAGGCCCACACGGCCAGGACCACCTGCTCGTCCCCGGCGGCTCCGTCGGCGCGGGCGTAGCCGAGGTCGCCGGGTGCCAGGAAGGCCACGGTGCCGGTAGGCAGGTCGGCGCGGGCCACCGGATCAGCGGGGCTTCCTCGCCGCAGCCGCACGGTGTAGCCGCTCCGGTGCGTGCGCCGGGCGGCGGTGACCACCCTGGCACCGAACTTGGCGGTCAGCTCCGCGTCGGTGAACGTGCCAGGGCTCCAGGGCGGTGGCGGCGCCGCGCCGAACTCACGCTGGTAGGCGAGCACCAGGCCGATCCGGTGGCGGCACACGCCGGTCGCCGCGCAGGTGCAGGACGCGGCGGTCAGGGCCGCGCCGACAGGCAGTCCGGCCACCGTGCCGTCGGCGAACCGGACGGTGACCGCGCCCCCGTCCTCGACGGTGACCTCCGGTGGCGGCCCGGTGTCCAGTTCCTTGGCCGCGCGTTTGCCCAGTCCCCGGTTGGCCACGGCGGCCAGCGCCTCAGGCGTCAGACCGAGCAGGTCGGCGCGCATCAGCGGAGCCGTTCGGCGACGAAGGCGGCCAGCTCTCCGGGGGTCATCGCGCCGACGTGCGCGCCGACGTCGGCCAGCCGCTGTGCCATGGCGCGGTCGTAGGCCGGTTCGGCGTCCTCGTCGAGCGCGGCCAGGCCGAGCACCTGCGTGCCCTGCTGCACCAGCTGCTGGACCTGCCGCACCAGGTGGTTCTGCGCGCCGCCCTCGAAGAAGTCGCTGATCACCGCGATGATCGCGCGCCGGGGGTTGTCGATGAGGCTGCCCGCGTAGGCCACCGCCCGGCCGATGTCGGTGCCGCCGCCGAGCTGGACCTTGAGCAGCAGCTCCACCGGATCGGTCACGTCGGCGGTGAGGTCGACGACCTCGGTGTCGAAGACCACCAGGTGGGTGCGCAGGCCGGGCAGGCCCCACAGGCAGGCAGCGGTGACCGCGGCGTGGATCACCGAGCCGACCATGGAGCCGGACTGGTCCACCACGAGCACCAGTTGCCAGCGCTCGGTGTGCCGCCGGGTGCGGGAGTGGAAGCGCGGGTGCTCGATCAGCAGCCGTCGCTGTTCCGGTTGGTAGTGCGCGAGGTTGGCCTTGATCGTGCCGCGGAAGTCGAAGCCGCGGGCCGATGCCCGTCTGCGCGGCCGCAATGCCCTGCTGCCGGTGACCGCGGCGCGGACCTGGGTGGACAGTCGCCGCAGCAGCTCGCGCACCACCGACTCCACGATGCGCCGGGCGGCGGCCAGCACCTCGGGGTTCATCAGGTGCTTGGTCCGCAGCACCGCGCGCAGCAGCGTCGGGTTGGGCTCGATCCGTTGCAGCACCACGGGATCGGTCACCAGGTCGAGGATCTCGTACCGTTCCACCGCGTCCCGTTCCAGCCGTTCCACGGTCTCCTTGGGGAACAGGCGGTGCACCTCGTCCAGCCAGTCCACTGTGGACAGAACCGACGGCCCGCTGCCACCCCGCCGGTCGGCGCGCACGCCACGGCGGGCCAGGTCCGGATCGCGGCCGTAGAGCCATTCCAGCGCGGCATCGCGCCGGGCGTCGTCGCCCGACAGGCCCGCGCAGCCATCCGCCGGTGCGCCGAGGATCAGCCGCCAGCGCGCGAGCGCCGGGTCCGGCTCGGTCATCCGGTCTCCTCGATCAACCCGGCCTGGGCGAGCAGCCGGGTCACCTTGGCCTCCAGGGCCGCCGCCGAGGCGCGGTCCGGCTGCTCGGCCGGGAGCGCCGGGACGGTGCGGCGGCGTTGCGCCAAGCGGCGTGCGATGGTCTCGCGTTCAGCGGGCGGGAAGAAGGCGAACGCCTGGCGCAGCGCGGGCAGCGCCACCGGGAACTCCGCCTCCGGCATGCCGCCCACCAGCTCGTCCAGCACATCGAGCAGGGCACCGGGTCCCTGTGCCAGCACCTCCTCTCTGGCCAGCACGAACAGTCCGGTGAGCCAGTCGCCCAGGCTCGCGGGCCGGGCCAGGCCCAGCACCGCCCGCTCAGGTGCCACTCCCGCGCCCAGCGCCCAGCCCAGTCCACAGGCCGCGCCGCGCAGGTCGGCGGGCGCGGCCGGATCGGCGGCGAGCCGGGCGGCCACCGCGGCCGCCTCCGCCCGGTCCACGCCCAGCTCGGCGGCGTGCCACACCGCGTCCCGGACCGCCGCGAGCGCGGCCAGCCGGGACAGCTCGGCCGCGGCCCCGCGCTCCCGCTCGGCCAGCCACAGCACCCTGGCGAACGCCTCGGTGATCACCAGGCCGAGCAGCGGAGTCCCGGCCGCGCCCAGCAGTCGATCGTGCCGCCACAGGCTCAGCGCGGTGGCCAGCACCGTGCCCAGCGGGGCCAGCTCCCTGGCCTGCGCGATCCCGGTGGAGAGCGCCCGCAGCACCTGCTCGGACAGCTCGGTGGTCCCGCACAGCACGGCGTCGAAGAGCACTCCGGCGAGCGCCACCGCATCGCCGCCAGCCTCGGTCACCCGCTCAGCCAGCGCACTGCCCGCGGCCCCGGCGAGGGTGGCCCCGTGCGCGCCCGCCTCGATCAGCGCCGGGTGCAGCAGCTCACCGGCGGAGAGCAGCCAGCGCTCCACCGATACCGGGTCCAGCCCGGTGGCCGGTCCGGATTCTCTTGTGCAGCCCGGAATCTCCAGCACCCGCAGGCGGTGCAACACCCGGCTGCGGACCAGCCCCTCGGCATCGCCAAGATCCAGTTCGACCCGGCCCGCGCGGTCGAGACCGAGCCGGTCCAGTTCGGCCAGCACCTCCGGCACCAGCGGCGGCGCGGGCGTGTCCGGGTGCAGCCTGCCCACCCGGTCCCCGCACAGCGCGGCCACCATCTCCACCACAACCGGATGCGTGCCCGCGGGCAGCGTGCCGCGGGTGGTCCACGGCAGCGGCTGGTCCAGGTCGTCCGAGACCAGCGCGCTGACCAGGCCGTCGAGCACATCGGTGCGCGCCGGGTGCGGATGCCCCCGGAGCAGGGCCAGACCGTCGGCGAGCGCCTTGGCCGCGATCAGGTCCGCGGTGGACACCGGCTGACCCCGCCCGCGCAGCCGCGCCACGACCGACTCGACCAGCCCGGTGGCCGCCCGCTCCGGGCCGTGCTCCCACAGCCGCTGGTAGTACCCGGGCGAGGGCATGCCGGACTGGTAGCCGCCGAAGGAGTCCATGCGGCGGAAGGAGAACGGCACCAGGTAGCTCTCCCCCACCGCCCCCGGCACCTCCGGCCAGCCCGGCGCGGCGGCCTCCTGCTCGGCGAGCGCGCGCACCGCGGGAGTGTGGAACCCGCCGGTCACCACGAGCACCGGGCGACCGGCCGCGTCCGCCACCGCGGCCCGGACCCAGTCCGCCATGTGCCGTTCCCGCGCCGCGTCCCCGGCCCCCGCGGTGGCCTCGCCGCGGACCAGGTCGAAGTAGGCGGTCAGCCGCTCGGCGAGCCCGTCGGCCGGGGCGATCTCGACCAGGTGGTCCCAGAGGGTGTCGATGTTGTCCACCGCGAAGTCCCGGCACAGCCGCTCGACCGCCTCCTCGTGCCCGCGCTCGGCGTCGGCGTACCGGTTGCGCGTGCCGGCGAAGGCCGGATGCCAGGCGGGCAGGTCGATGAACCGGACCTCGGCCCCGTGCGCCCGGCCCTGGGTGAGCGCGACCCACTCCGGCGAGTAGTCGCACAACGGCGTCCAGGACACCTGGGATCCGCTGTCGTCGCGGTAGTGGCTGAAGATCGCCACTGGCAGCTCGTGGCCGAGCAGCAGCTCGTCCAGCCTGCCGTTGACGTCGGCCGGTCCCTCGATCAGCACGTGCGCCGGGCGCAGCTCCGCGATGGTCGCGGCGACCAGGCGGGCGCAGGCCGGGCTGTGGTGGCGGACCCCGAGGAAGGTCGCGGTCACGGCGTCCCCGGCAGCAGGTGCCGGGCCTGGTGCAGCTCCGGCCACTGCCCGCCGCGCTGCGCCTGCTGGTCGAGGTAGTGCCGCAGCCGGGCCAGGTCCTCGGCGTTGTCCTTGGCCGCGGTGCCCGCCAGGCAGGCCACCACATCGGCCGCGGTCCCGGCCTCACCGCGCAGGTACCAGCCGCGCAGGCCGACCGCGTGCGCCACCGACACCGCCTCCGCCGTGCTCATCACCGCGGCGGGCCGGTCCACCGGACGGCCTTCCCCGGTGCGCCCGGCCCGCAGCTCGCGGAAGGCGGTCACCAGCACCTCCAGCACCTCCGGCCGGGGCGGCGCGCTCACCCCTGACCGGCGCAGCAGGGCCTGGGCCTCGGTGGCCACCAGGTCGAGCTCGGTGCCCAGGTCCGCGATCGGGAACACGGTCTCGAAGTTGAACCGGCGTTTGAGCGCCGCGCTCATCTCGTTCACGCCGCGGTCGCGGGTGTTGGCGGTGGCGATCACGTTGAACCCGTCCCTGGCGAAGACCATCGACTCCGGTCCGCTCAGCTCGGGCACCGAGAGCACCCGCTCCGACAGCGGGGACAGCAGCGAGTCCTGCACCTCCAGCGGACAGCGGGTGATCTCCTCGAACCGCACCACCCGGCCCTCGGCCATGCCGCGCAACAGCGGCGCGGGCACCAGGGACCGGGGCGAGGGTCCCTCGGCGACCAGCAGGGCGTAGTTCCAGGAGTACTTGATCTGGTCCTCGGTGGTGGCCGCCCCGCCCTGGATGGTCAGCGTGGACACCCCGCTGACCGCGGCCGCGATCAGCTCCGAGAGCAGCGACTTGGCCGTGCCGGGCTCGCCGACCAGCATCAGTCCCCTGCTGGTGGCCAGCACGACCAGCGCCCGGTCGATCAGCGAGGGGTCGCCGACGAACTTGCGGCTGATGCCCGCGCGCGCATCGCCGAGGATGAACGCGCGGGCGGCCGCCAGGCTCAGCGCCCAGCCCGGCGGCCGGGGCGACTCGTCGGCCGCGCGCAGGCGGGCCAGCTCCTCGGCGTAGCGGACCTCGGCCGGCGGGCGCTGCACGGCGGATTCGATCACGTGGTGAGCTCGGTCAGCTCGGCCAGCAGCTCGGAGGCGGTCACCGGGTCGAGCTCGGCGAAGGTTCGCGCACTCTTGCCCTTGGGGTAGCTCCAGTCGGGTTCGTCGCCGAGCCACACGGCCTCGATCCGGTGCTCCGGGTCCATGTCGATCATCCCGACCGTGATGCCGGGGTCCAGGTTCATCACCACGGCCCCGCCGGGCACCGGGCGCGAGATCCACGGCTCCCAGCCGTTGTCCTGCGCGGCCGCCCTGACCCAGCCCCGGCGCTGGAGTCCGAGCACCTTGCCCACCGGGGCGACCACGCCGTGGAACCGGGCGAGCACATCGCCGCCGCGCTCTTCGTCGGTCAGCGTGTGCACCGGCCTGCCCAGCTGCGGGAACGGCTGCACGATCTCGTAGTCGGCGAAGACCTCGGCCCACCGCGCGAGCTGGCCGGGGATCGCCAGCGGGTGCGCGATGCCGATCTTGACACCCTCGGGCAGGGTGAACGGATCGTCGGCGGCGTCGGCCAGCGTGCGGTCCTCGGCCAGCCGGAAGGTGCCGAGGACCTGGCCGTCCCGCTCGGCCAGCCAGACCAGCCGCCGCACCAGGTGCCAGAGCAGCGGATGCCCGGCCAGTAGCGAGTGGAACTCCTCGGCGCGCCAACGGCGCTGGCTGGTCATCGCCCGTTCCAGCCGCACGATCTGGTCCGCGGCGATGGCGCGCACGTCCTTCTTCAACGCGCCGAACCGCTTGTACGCCAACGGTGCCAGCTCGGCGTCGTCGCGTGCGCCGGGCTTGGGCAGGTCCTTGCGGGGCTTGCCGTCGGCGTCGAGCACGAACGGCTTGAGCTGCTCGTCGAAGCCCACGGTGAAGGTGCGCGGCCCGTAGTCGAGGATCAGCGTGCCGTGCTGGTCGAGGCCGAGGTCGGGCACCAGCCGGTCGGCCAGTTCATCCGGGCTCAGCCCGAGGCCCTCGGCCACCGCCGCGATCTTCTCCACCGCCCGCTCGCGCAACGCCTTGAACTTCACCCGCTGCGAGATCGAGTGCAGGTGCGCCAGCGCCACATCGGTGCCGATCATGGCCAGCACGGTCAGCCCGGTCACCGCGCGCGCGTGTCCGCCCTCTCCCGGCCAGGCGCGGACCACCGGGGCCAGCCTGCGCACCGTCTCGTCGTCACCCAGCCTGCCGAGCGCGGTCAGCGCCCAGCCGTCGCGCACGGGACTGTCCGCGATCCGCCAGCGCTGGAACAGCGACCAGGCGAACTCGGCCAGGGAGTCCGGATCGCAGGCCTGCCGGACCGGTTCGAGTCCGGGGTACTCCGCGTCGGGACTGCTCAGCGCGAGCATCGAGATCAGGTTCCGGGCGGCCGCGGCGGACAGCGCGTGCCGCCGGTCGCGCAGCAGGACCTGGGGCAGCACAACGGGATCCGCCCAGCCGCCGACCTTCGGGGCCTTGGTCCACTGTGGACTGACCAGCTCCGGGGGCAGTGCCGCCTCCGGTGCGTCGCCGACCCGGCCGCGCTGGACCTCCTCGACCACCGCCCGCAGCTCCGCGGGCAGCTCGGCCGCCAGCCCGGGTGTGGTCAGTGCCTGCATCCGCGCCAGGACCGCGACCAGCGAGGAACCCGGCCGCTCGGCCGCCGCCTTGGTGAGCAGGCGCAGCGCGCGCACCGGATACCGCTCCATCACCGCCAGCAGGGCGTCGCCGACGAACTTCTGCCCCAGCCTGGCCAGCAACGCCTCGAACGCCTCGTCGGTGGGCAGCAGGCCCAGCACCCCGAGGACGAACTCGCGCCGGTAGGCCTCCAGGTCACCATCGAGCACACGCCCGAGGAACGGCGCGATCGGCGGTCCCACCGCCTCGACCGCGGTGCGCAGCACGTCCGATTCGGCCAGCCCCCGTGGCAGGACGTGCTCGTGTCCGGTGAGCAGGCTGAGCTGGTCGACGGAGTCCACCGCGCAGAGCAGCAGCTCCGCGGCCACCAGCTCAGCTCCCGCGCTCAGCTCGGCGCAGAGCCGGTCCACCCAGTCCCGGCGGGTCGGGGCCAGGTACACGGCGCACAGCCGCCGGCGCTCGCTGCCCTGGAGCCCGGCCAGCGCCTCGACCGCGGCCAGGTACTCGGGCTCGGTCGCGGCGGCCAGCAGCGCGCGCACCCGGATCGCGATCCCCTGGCCCTCCCAGCTCCACTCGAAGGTCTCGCCCTCGCGGACCTGCAGCGAGCAGCCCTCCGGCTCCATGGAGGTGGTCCAGCACCGGAGATCGGTCAGCTCGCTGGTCGCGCGGGCCGCGAACGCCAGACCGTGCTGCTCCGCCCACAGGTCGGCGAAGGCGACCAGGCCGTCGGCTTCCCGCCACGAGGCCCCGCGGTGGGCGGCGATCTCCGCGACCGCCGCCGCGCCCAGCGCATCCGGTTCGCCGCGCAGGTATGCCTGGGCCGCCGCGGCCAGGCGCGGCTCGCACCGGGCGGGTGCCAGCACCACCGCGAGGTCCCCGGCCAGCTCCTCGATCCGCTTCCGCGCGGAGGCGACCCGCACCGGGTCCACCGCCACCTCGGGCACGGGGCCGGTCCCCCGCCGGGGGTGCATGTGCACGCGCCAGCTCTCCGGGACCGCCCATGCCTGCTCGCGGTCCGCCACGATCTCCCCCATGTGCGTCTGTTCCCCTTTGTCGCAACCTGTTTCCGGCGTCGGGGGAACACTAGGGGCAGGCACCGACAACGTTCGCCGACGCGGTCACTTCCCCGCTTCAGCCTTCATCCGCGCGTTGTCCGCGGTCACCTTCCGCGCCGCGCCGAACAGCCCGATCGAGGTCAGCAGCAGCCCCAGCGGGATGACGATCAGCAGGCTCTGACTCAGCCCCTCGGCCGCGGCCCGCGCCGGGCTCATGCCGACCGCCGCCGCGGCGAACCGGTCCGAGAGCGCACCGGCGACCACCGGCCCGGCGAACCCGCCCAGCAGGTAGAAGGCGGCGAAGAACACCGACACCGCGGTCGCCCGCAGCCGGGGCTCGACCACGTCGGCCAGCGCCGGGTAGACGGAGGTGAAGTACAGGTACTGCAACAGCCAGCCCGCGGAGAACAGCAGCACGAACCAGCCGACCGAGTCCGGGCCGAGGGAGAGCGCGGCGAAGGTCAGCGGCGCGGCCAGCAGCAGGGCGATGGCGCCGGTGTAGACCCGCCCGGCCGGTGAGTGGTGACTGGCCCGGTCGGCGATCCGGCCGCCCACGATCAGCCCGGCCAGTCCGGTCACCCCGATCACCACGCCGGTGAGCATGCCGCCGGTGGCCAGGCTGGTGCCGAAGTAGCGCTGGAACAGCGGCACGCTGAAGGTGGCCACCGAGTAGGAGGCGACCTGCGAGCCGATGCCGGCCAGGATCAGCCACCACAGCGTGCGGATCCGCAGCACCCGGCGGAAGGCCTGGCCGAGCACGCCCGGCGGCGGCGCGACGGTCTCCATGGCGCCGCGGGCCGGCTCGCGGATGAACATCATCAGGGCCGCGACGAACAGGCCGGGCACCGCGGCGATGTAGAACGCGGTGCGCCAGCTGCCGGATGCCTCGGTGATCGGCCCGATGGTGAAGAAGGCCAGCACCAGGCCGAAGGGCAGGCCGAGCTGGAGCAGCGAGGTGGCGCGGGCGCGGCGCCCGGCCGGGTAGAGGTCGGCCAGCATGGAGTTGGCGGCCGGGGCGAAGCTGGCCTCGCCGACGCCGACCAGCATCCGCACCACCAGCAGGCTGATGAAGCCGCCGACCAGGCCGGTGGCCGCGGTGAGCAGGCTCCACGCGAGCAGGCCGGTGACCAGGATGGTCCGGCGCGAGGTGCGGTCGGCCAGCCTGCCCAGTGGCACCCCGAAGACCGCGTAGACCACGGTGAACGCGCCGCTGAGCAGGCCGATGTGGGTGTCGGTCAGGGTGAACTCGAGCTTGAGCGGCTCGACCACGATGGCCGGGATGGTCCGGTCGTAGAAGTTGAGCAGGTTGGCCGCGAACAGCAGGCTGAGGATTCCGGCGGGACTGGTCACCCTGCGGGTCTGGTCAACCGCCATGGCTCCTCCAGGTGCATCGGGAACGTCGTCGTTCCACACTGCGTGGGGAGGACTAACGTAGGTCATGGAGGGGCTGACGGGTAAGGGCGAAAAGTGGCCAACCAGGTAGAAGTGGCGCTCCGCAGGGGCGAGACCTACGCCGGCCGGTCGCGCCGGGAGCGGGCAGCCGACCGGCGGGAACGGCTGGTGGCCGCGGCGGTCCGGCTCTTCGCCGCGCGCGAGTACGACGAGGTGACCGTGGCCGAGGTGTGCGCGCAGGCCAAGGTGTCCAAGCGCTACTTCTACGAGTGCTTCGCCGACCGCCAGGAGCTGCTGCGCACGGTGCACCGCGAGCAGAACGACTGGCTGCTCGCCGCGGTCACCGCCGCCGCCCCCAAGTCCCCGGCGAACCTGACCGAGCTGCTGCACCCCATGATGACCACCCTGGTGCGCAGCCTGCTGGCGCACCCGGAGCGGGCCAGGGTCATCTACCTCAACGCACCGCGGATGGAGCTGCGCCGCCGCGCCGCCCTGCACCGGGACGCCGAACTGCTGGGCCGCCTGGTCCGCAGGGCCACGGGTAGGCCGAGGGACCGGCTGCGACACGACCGCCTGCTGCTGGCCACGGTGGCCGGCGTCAGCGAGATCGTCATCGACTGGCTGACCAGGGGCATGACCGACCCGCCGGAGCCCCTGGCCGAGCACCTCACCGACCTCGCCGTGGCCATCCTCAGCACATGAGGAACGCCAGGGTTCCTTCTCAGCAGTCCCGCAGGAACCGGTCCAGCACCCGGGTGCCGAACTGCAGCGCGTCCACCGGCACCCGCTCGTCCACGCCGTGGAAGAGCGCGGAGAAGTCCAGGTCCGCGGGCAGCCGCAACGGCGCGAACCCGAAGCAGCGAATGCCCAGCCGGCTGAACGCCTTCGCGTCGGTGCCCCCGGAGAGCATGTAGGGCACCAGCTTCGCACCGGGGTCCTCGGCCAGGATCGAGGCGGACATGGTGTCCACCAACCTCCCGTCGAAGGTCGTCTCCACCGCAGGCAGACTCGCGATCCACTCGCGTTCCACATCCGGCCCGAGCACCGCGTCCAGCTCCCGCTCGAACGCCTCCTGCCGCCCGGGCAGGATCCGGCAGTCCACGGTCGCCTCCGCCGTGCTGGGGATGACGTTGGCCTTGTACCCGGCGTCGAGCATGGTGGGGTTGGCGGTGTCCCGCAGCGTCGCGCCGATCATCCGGGCCATGTTGCCCAGCTTCGCCACGGTCCCGTCCAGGTCGTCCTCCGGGAACTCCAGCCCGGTCAGCTCGCTGATCCCGGCCAGGAACTCCCGCACCGAGTCGGTCATGACCAACGGGAACCGGTGCCGCCCCAGCCGCGCCACGGCCTCGGCCAGCTTCGTCACCGCGTTGTCCTCGTGCACCATCGACCCGTGCCCGGCCCGCGCCCGGACCCGCAGCCGCATCCAGGCAATGCCCTTCTCCGCGGTCTCGATCAGATAGGCGCGAACCCCGTCCTTCACCGTGATCGAGAACCCGCCAACCTCCCCGATCGCCTCGGTGACCCCCTCGAACAAGTCCGGCTTGTGATCAACCAACCACTGCGCCCCCTGGAGCCCACCGGCCTCCTCGTCAGCGAGGAACGCGAACACGATGTCCCGCGGCGGCACCACCCCGTCCCGCTTCAACCGCCGCGCGGTCGCCAGCGTCATGGCGACCATGTCCTTCATGTCAACGGCCCCCCGCCCCCACACATACCCGTCCTGCACCGCCCCAGAAAACGGGTGCACAGACCACTCGGAAGCATCAGCCGGCACCACATCCAGATGCCCGTGCACCAGCAACGCCCCCCGGCTGGAGTCCGCCCCGGCCAGCCGCGCGACCACGTTCCCACGCCCCCGAGCACCCGACTCGACGTAGGTGGTCTCGAACCCCACCTCAGCGAGCTGCTCCGCCACGTACTCAGCGGCCGCCCGCTCCCCCACCAGCGTGTCCGGATCCCCGGTATTGGTGCTGTCGATCCGGATCAACTCACTGGCCAGGCGCACCACCTCGTCCTCGGCGACCCGCTGACTCCCTACCCGCTGCTCGCTCACCAGGCCTTTCTATCACCGGAACGGCCACTTGACCCGCCCCAGCCATCCGATTTGGAACCGGCCCAGTTGATCAGCTAACCTTCACCTGCCTGGCGGGAGACCGCCAAGTCCGGGTGGCGGAATGGCAGACGCGCTAGCTTGAGGTGCTAGTCCCCGAAAGGGGGTGGGGGTTCAAGTCCCCCCTCGGACACGCACACTATTCACACGGCTCACTGGTTTGATGCTCACATCAGCTACGTGGGCCGTTTGCGTATAGCGAACTTGCAGGTCAACCGCGCCATACAGGTCCGCCAGACGCTCCGGCTTCGCACTGTTCAGCGCGGCCCCCGCGTCTCCCAACGAGTCGATCATCGCGTGGACCTCGGCTGAGCTGAGTGCCTTCAGGGGCGGCGCCCCGTCCAACTCCGCCTGTGCCGCCACGCGTGCTGCCTGCGCCGCGTTCATCACCTCGACCAACGCCAGCGGGTCAATGCCCGCACGAATCGCTTCCTGATAGCGGCTCAATTCCGCCTGGGCTTTGGCCAGCCGTTGTTGCGCAGCCTCCCGCCCGCCGGATGAGGCATGCGCGTCGGGTTGCGAGTCCACCACGCGGCAACGGTCCGGTCGACGTTCTCCGGCGCGAACAACCCGCCGAGCCAGGCATTGACCGCCTCCTGCACCGCGTCCTCTCGGAGGTAGACCGTGGGCGGATGTGCGGCCAAGGCCTGTGAGCCAGGTGCGAGGGTTCGCGCGGGACAACGGTAGTACATCCCGTGCGCCCGCGGACTGCCTTCCATCTTGCGCTCGCAGATCGTGCACCGGACCCGACCGCGGAACAGGTAGGTGTGCTTCGTGGCCCGCCCGGCGCGCTCGCTCCGACGAGCGGTCTTCAACCCGCCCGCCCCCTTCAAACGCCGCAGCAACTGCGCCTGGGTGAAGTCCTCGACAGACACGATCGCCGGGTGCGCAGGCTGACGGGAACGGACAACCCGGCTGGCGTCTGCGCGCCGGAACCGGACCACATGGCCCGCCGCCACATCGTCGGGGTCCAGCAGGGTTTCCTGCCGCGTGCAGCGGGTGGCGGCTCTTGAGGTAGGCGATAACCCCGTGCCGGAACGCGGCCAGCGCGTCGGCGTGGGCGACTCCAGCTTCGTAGAACGCCCGGCGGGCGGTGGCCTCGCGCGCCAGCAGCACCGCGTAGTCACCGCATCCGGGGCAGTCGGGGTTGTGCCGCAGGGTGCCTGCCAGGTGCGGGGTGGACGTCACCTCGGCGCCTTGTCCAGACGGAAGCCCGCGGAGAGGAGGCGTTGCTGGTAGTCGCGTAGGTAGTCCATGAGCAACTCGGCGTAGCGGGTGTCGAGGGTGCGGGCGGCGAGCAGGGCCTGTTGCTGGTCGGCGGCGTTCGTCGCGGCGATCGCCCGCGCCATGGCGTCGTAGTGCTGGTCGAGTGTGGCCGCGGCGGTGACGAGCTTGCCGTGGCTGGAGTTGAACGGCTCAGGCACGAGCTTCTCCTTGCGCATCCTGGTCAGCTCGGTGCCAGTCGAGGCGAGCAGCTGCCGCATGGTCGCCAAGGATCGGCGGACCGGTTCCGCGGTGAGGTTGCGGGTGTTCTGGCTGAGCACGGCGCGCATCGCGGTGTCGTTGGCCAGCATCTCCTGGGCGACCGCGTCGATTCGCTTGACGTAGTCCGCGCTGGTGGATTGCGGGGAGATCAGCACGAGCGGCTGGCCATCGACTTCGCGGGTGACCACCGCGCCGATTGCGGTGGCAATCACCAGGATGAACGTTCCGGCGCGCACCACAAGCCATCGCCGCCTCGTGCGCTGGGGTTGCTGCACCGGAATCACCTCCGCGTGGCCGCGATGGCCACCACGGGGTTCCAGCTAACGCCCTGACTAGCAGGACAGTTCGGAGCGGGTTGCGGAGGCGAATCGTCCAGCGAGTCAGTCCGAGCATGGCCTGGTGAACACCAAACCGTCGTTCGACGCAAGCGGCAGGCGGGCACTGGTGACAGCTGGCGCTTGGAACTGAGTTTGCGTCGACCGAGCTCGGCCCGTGCACTGCTCCCTTTGGAGCGCTCGCAGGTGGATCGAGTCCACCAGCGCGTCGGAGAGGTCCGGCGAGACGAGCCACACGCTGCTCGTCGAGCGGCTAGCGCGGGAAGGTACTGGATCTGCGCTCCAGTGCAGCCGCAGTACCTTCCCGCCTCAATGCGTCAGTAGCGGTGGTGATAGAGCGATCTAATGATGTGGCTGTCGAGCGACTTGTCGTCGAAAACGGAGGGCTGGCCGCTCTCCAGATCGTCCTCAATCACTTCAAGGGACCCGGCCACCACGTTGTCCTCGGGAGACATCCGGTAGACGCCGTCGACGAGGTCGAGGGTGACCTCGTCAATCACCGCACGCAAGGTCATCTGCTCCACGAAGCGAAAACGGAGGTCTACTCGCGTCTGCGCAGCAGTGGTTTTGTTGCTACGCAACAGCAAGACGCCATGGGTAGCCTGATAGGACCAGGGCTCGAACCTGCGGCCAAATGCCAATGGGAACTCGATTTCAGGCATTACCGGCCTCCTAGGCGTACGGGTTCGGCATCAGTTTACCGTTATGGTAGAAGTTGACGTGCTTGAGTACGCCGAGGTCGTACAGCAAGGACAACTCGTAGTCGGTTGCACCTCCCACCTGGCGTGCGCTGCGCAGGCGAGAGGCGTTCACCATAGCCGCAACCCCCTTCTCTGCGTTGAGCAGGTTGTCCATCCGGAACGACACCTTGACCCAGCCGGAGTTCAGCTGCAGAAGTTGACCAAGGGTGAAGACGACACCGCGATAGTCGTCCACGGTGATGATGTTTCCCTTGATCGAGTCCGCGAATGCCTTGAGGGCCCCGCCTTCCCGCAAGCCGAGCACGACATGTTCGATGCACTCAGAGTTGTGCACCAGCACTGGCTTGCCGCCAGCCACAACGAAGAACGTGTCCGGCGCGGTCACATCCAGGTTGTGCACGGTTACGGTCACGAGCCGGGAATGCACGCTGGAGACGGCTACGGTGCCCTCCGGAGTACGGAGATGCTGGCCGATGCGCAGGTCTCCTGCATGGACCCACGAGTGCGTGTCCTCCACCCAGAACGGGTGCGTGTCGGTGGCGCTAATCCTGCCCCCGCCAGCCACCGAGATGTCGACCATCCGCTTCTCTCCAGCGCCCACAACCGCTCTGGACACCGCCGCCGAGTCGACCTCGCCGTTGGCAGGGTTAGCCGAGCGGACGATCTCACCAGCCCGGATGTCCGCGACGGGCTTGGTGCTGCCATCAGCCATGAGCACCGGCGTATCGGCAGCAAAGCTTCGGCACAGGCGAATCGAACCGGGCAGGCGGTTCAGTAGCTCCGCACCAAGCCTGGCGATTCGTGCCTCCGTGCTGACCGAGGTCACCAGAACCGCTTGAAGTTCACCCAGCGTACGCATCACCGCCGCGCTCGCCGCAGTTCCCTGTGCCGACAACGCCAGCCACGGCATGTAGGCGCCAGCCTCCGGCGTGAAGGCCACCAGCGCCGCACCGCAGACCTCCGAGGCTGCGCACGCGGCGCCCAGGCGCACCATCAGCGCCCCAGCTACGACGCCACCGGTCACGACAGAGTAGACCTGCAGGATGCTGGTGACCGCACCGATAACCTGAGTCAGCACGAAGTCCGGGTGCAGCACCATGGACAGGCAGTTCTCGGTGCCCTGCCCGCCTGGGCGGTGGTCGAGAACACGGCAGACATCAGCGTTCTCGTACGCCCGCTCCACCAGCTCGTCCGCAGTCATCGTGAGCAGCCGCATGCACTCGGAGTATCGCGGGCCGCTCTCGCCGTGCCGGCCCTGGCAGTACTGCTGGTGCTGAACGCCGTATTCGTATTTCTTCTGGATACTGAGGTCGATTGCACGCTTGGCTGCGCCAGCGGCTGCGTCGGCAGCTTCTTGGGCCAGCTTTCCCGCCGCCAATGCCTCCACTGCGGCGGTACGGGCGGCCTTGTAGGCGTCGTTGGCGAATGTGCGCGCCTGCTTCGCCGACGCCTGCGCCCACACCGCTGACTGCGATGCCTTCCGCGCCGAAGCCTGGGCTGCGCTTGCCGCGGTGCGGGCCTTGCGCGCCGAGTTCGCAGCATCCTGTGCGGACTTCGCGGCCTCGTTGGCCGACTTCTGCGCGTTCTGAGCGTGCGTGGCCGCCTGTTGAGCGAACTCGTTGGCCTGCTGCGCATAGCCAACTGCTTCCGCGGCAGCGTTGCGGGCTGTAGCGGCGGCGGCCTGGGCCTCGTTGGCGTGCTGGGCGGCCTCTGCGGCGGCGGCATAGGCCGTGGCGAGAAGATTCGCCATCTCAGCGTTGTGCGCGGACTGTTCCTTGTCGCGCCGGGCAGTCGCGAACCGCTCCACGTCAAGGAACTGCCGCAGCACGCCCGGCGGGCCGTCCAGCGCCACCTGTGCCATCTCGACGGTTTCCGGACCAGAGGCTGGATCGGCCTTGACCTGATTGACCAGCAGACGCTCGTCCTGCCCGGCCGCGGTGTAGCGGTCCTCGGCTAGGAACTTCCGGTATGCGGCACGGGTGCCTGCGTCCAAGGCCTTCTGAGCGGCGGTACGCGTGGTGAGCCGGCCCGCGTCGCGGGCTTGCGAAAGAAGGTGATTGATCTGCAGTCGATCATCGAGGTCCCGCCTGGGGTAGTCACGCTCCAGAAGGAAACGTTCGACCTCGACGTCTGAACCGGCCAGTGCCTGCTTCGCAGCTGCGCGGAAGGCATCAGTTCCGTCTTGCGCCAGAGACGTCAGTACCGTCCGGTCGTCCTGCCCTGCCGCGACCTTGATGCCGTCCTTGACGAAAGCGCGCACCTCTTCGTCGATGCCCGCCAGCGCCGCCAGCGCTGCGGCCTTCGTCCAAGGCCCGCCGACTCTGGCGAGTCGCATGGCGACCTGACGTCCCTTGTCCGCAACGACCTGCGGACTGGCACCAGGCTCGGTTGCCTGTGCGATCAGCTGCTTGGTCTCCTCGTCCTGGCGCGCGGTCTGCGCCAAATCCCACGTGGGACCGGTGAAGAAGTTGCGCGGGACCTCATCGTGCGCGTTTCGCGCCGCTTCCCTGGCCTGGTCGATCCGGACGGTGAACCGCTCGGCGTCTGAGGTACGGGCCCCATCATAGATCTTGCGGGCTTGCTCGGCGGCACCGTTCGCGTTGAGCGCTGCCTGGGTCGCGGCATCGGCGTGCGCGGTCGCCTCAGCGGCGGCGTTCTGTGCGCTGCCCGCATGATCAGCGGCTCGATTGGCAGCGGCGGCGGCCGCTCGCGCGTTGTCGGCCGCATGTAGCGCGGCTTGTTTAGCGGTGTCAGCCGCCGCGGCGGCGATCGTGGCGAACGACCGTGCGGCGTTAGCGGCCCGGTTGGCCCGTGCCGCGGCAGCGCGGGAAGCCGCAGCCGCCTTGCTCGCCGCGTTCGCATCAGCTCCCGCCCGGCGTGCGGCTGCCGCCGATTCGCCCGCTGCCTGCGCGGCGGCCCGCGCGTTGTCACCCGCGCTGCCAGCAGCGGCCGCGGCGTTGCCGGCGTTGCGCGCCGCATCTCCTGCGGCCTGTGCCGCTGCCGCTGCCTCAGTGGCATTGTCGGCCACAGCGGCGGCATCGACCGCAGCCTGCCGCGCGGCAGGCACCTTGCTGGCATCTGTCGTCACCGCGGCGGCCGCGCTGAAGGCCCGGGAGGCGGCCTTGCCGGCCATCGACGCCGCACTCGCCGCGCGCGAAGCTGCGTTCGCCGCAGTCCACGCAGCCTTGCTCGCCACGTTTGCCGCATTGACCGCCTCGCGAGCCGCGACAGCCGCGGCGCTGGCCGCTGATGCCGCCCTGCCTGCCGCCGCTGCGGCCTCGTCGGCATTGCCCTTGGCAGCCTCGGTTGCCCGAGCGGCCTCCTCCGCTGCGGCCTTGGCGAGTTCGGCCTCCTTCACCGCGCGCTCGGAGGCAACCTTCGCAGCTACGGTCTCCTTGGCGGCCTGTTCACCCGCCTCCTTCGCCACCCCGGCGAGCTCGCCGATGGTCGCGGCCTCTAGGTCCCGCGCCTGGTATACGGCGAAGTCGATATCCAGAAACTCTTGGTAGGCCTCGGCGGTGCCGGCATCGAGGGCTTGCTGGGCGCCGGCGCGGACGTTCTTCCCTCCGACCGACATCGCCTGGTTCACCCGGATACGCAAGTCCGTCTCGAACGGAAGACGCCACCCGGTGGAAAGAAACTTCTCCAGTGTCTCAGGCGTGCCAGCGTCGAGTGCGGGTTGCGCGGCCGCCTTCAGCTGCGGACCGCCGGCTGCGACGACCTGGTTGACCGCGACGCGCAGGTCGACGTTCTTGGGATTACGGAAGCCGTTTTCCAGGAAGGCCCGCAATGCGCCGGCGCTGCCGTCATCCAGTGCGCGTTGAGCGGCTTCCTTGACCGCGACACCACCGGCGGACTGCATCCGGTTGACAGAGAGCCGATCGTCCAGCTTCGCCACTCGCGGGTAGATGTTGGTCAGGAAGTCCGTGATCTGGGCATCGGTGCCCGTAAGCACCTTTTCGGCCTCTGCCTTGGCGATCTGCCCCCCGGTCTGCCAGATTGCGACGACCCGGGCACGTCCGTCCGACTGGGACACCGGCGGGTTTTCGGCTGCTGCCGCACCTGCTGGGACGACCACCATGCTGCTCACCAGTGACAGGGCGACCGCGAGCACGGCACCCTTGCGGGCTCTCATCTCATTCCCCCCTCTGTTTCTCGAACATGCGACCTTCGATCCTGCCCAGGGCCCCAGTCCAACATCACGCCCGGCCCTATCAGCAGACGGTGAACCTGCGGGTCCCCTGCCTGGCCACTTCGGGTCAGGTGCTGCCACCGATCAGGGTGGAGATCATCCGCGTGTGGATGGCGCTGGCACAGGAACGCCCCTCAGGAGGTGATCTCCAGCCGCAGCAGGGTGGACGGCTCTCCGCCAGGGTTGCCGACTCCTACCTGCATGCTGCCGTCCGGGTCGAGCTCGACGGTCTTCTGCTGCCCGGAGTTGCTGACGACGTCGGCCTTGCCCTTGTGGCCAGTACCGGGCTGCCGTCCATCTCCACGGATCTCGAACACGTCAGGCAGCTTCATCGTGAGGTTGCCCGTGGTGCCAAGTACCCGAAAACACACGCGACCGTCGTGCTGCTTGCCAACCTCAAGCGAGGTCGAGCGCACTTCGATCAGCCCAACTGGACCTGTGGGCGGTTGCGTGCAGTCCGCGTAGATGATGTTGCCGTCGCCTGCGATCAGTTTGACCTTGTCCTGGCTCTCAATCTGTTCCCGGCCCGGATATTCGTAGTTCTCCACCACGGACGGCATCTGGTCAGCCGAGTGGGCGTTGCCGGGGTTGGTGGCGATGACGACAGCGGTGACGGCTGCTACCACTGCCGAACCTGTCAAGAGCACACGTGCCAAGGCTTTCATCTTGCTCCTCAATCCGTTCTTCTCATCGCGCACACGAGTGGGGTTCAACCCATCAGCAGTGTTCAGGAACCGAACGCCTCAGCCTCTGCGCGGAGTGCCTCTGGATTCGTTAACCGGTCGCCAGTGTTGCTGCTGAGCTCACTTGCCCCAGGTGTCGTGCTGGACGGGTTTGCCGTTCTCCCACCACCAGTGCCCCAGCTCGCCATCCGGGCTCATCGTGAAGGCGAACACCTGCTGCTCGTCGAACCACACATGCGCACTCGGGTCGCTGGCAAGCCGCGCGCCCTGCCAGGTCTCCCGAACGACCTCACCCTGAGTCCGCGCATCCCAGTACCAGTGGCGCAGTTCCCCACCCGGGCCGCGACCGAAAGCGTGCTGCTGCTCACCATAGGGGAACCCAGCAGGCCGGCCTTCGATCTGCCCGCCCCAGTTGTCCTGCCAGAACCTGTCCGACCACTGCCAGTGCTCCAGGCTGCCGTTCAACCCCCGGGCGAAGACGTGCTGCTGTCCCTGCCAGAGATAACCGGTGGGATCACTGCTGAGCTTCGGCCCCTGCCACACCTCAGAGGTCAGCCGCTCGGCACGGGCATCCCAATACCAGTGCACCAGCCGCGAGTCCTTGTCCCTGGCGAAAACGTGCTGCTGCTCCCCATGGGCGAACCCGGCCGGGTTGCCGACCAGCTGACCACCCCAGGAGTCATTGCGCAGCGAACCCGACCAGATCCAGTGCGCCAGCGACCCGTCCTCAGCGCGAGCGAAGACGTGCTGCTCGCCCTTCCAGACATAGGCCACCGGATCACCGGTGATCTTCGGACCGTGCCACGTCTCCTGCCCGACCCGCTCCGGCACCCTGGCATCCCAGATCCAATGGCGCAGGCTGCCGTCGGGGCCGCGGCCGAAGACGTGCTGCTGCTCGCCGTCGATGAACCCCGTTGGATTGCCGGCCAGCTCCCCGCCCCAGGAACCACGCTCCACCCCGCCCCCACGGTTCATCCACCAGTGGGAGAGCTCCCCGTTCTGTGCGCGGGAGAAGACGTGCAACTGGTGCCGCCACGCAAACGCCAGCGGGTTCGGGCGCTCTGTGGTGGTGGTGCGCACCCAGTCGGCCAGGGTGTCCACCCGCGCCAGGGTGGCGGTGCGCCGGGTCTCGGTCTCGCCCAGGCAGCCGCCTTGCCAGGAAGTGCTGACCAGCCCGAGCAACTCCACCGCCTGCCCGCGCTGCCGCAGCGCAGGCCCGCCCGCGTCCCCCTTGCAGATGCTGGCCGTGGTGGAGGAGGGCGAGACCGCGACCGTGGCACCGGCCACGGAGGTCACGCCGTAGGTTCCGCTGTGCGGAGCGCCCGGCACCCACTTGGTGGCGGTGCGCCCGTAACCGGCCAGCCGCAGCACCTCGCTGTCACCGGGCGCCGAGGCGGTCAACGGCACCGGGGCGATGTCGGTGACCGGGAAGGCCAGCTTGACCAGGGCGACATCCCGATCGTCCCTGGGCACGACCTCCAGCACCGGAGCGCTGTAGCCAGACTTGCCCGAACGCGGATTGCGGCCCACGGTGACGGTGGTGAGCAATGCCGGTGGGCCCGGTCGAACGTCCGACTCCTTGCCCGGCTCGGCGAAGCAACTGCGGGCGGTGAGCACCCACTGCGGAGCCACCAGGACACCGGAACAACTGCGTACATGCCCGCCGACTTCTACCTTCGCCAGAAACATGTCAGCGTTCGGCGCGACAGGCTCTCCCACCGCAGCCTGTGCGATGGTCCCGGAACCAGCCCCTATCTCACCTGCGCTCACCACAGTCACCGCTGCGACCACGACGCTCAAAACACGTCGACTGTTTCGCACTGCTTTCCTATCCGCCGGTGCGCTGCACAATGACAGCCACATTGACATAAGTTAGTGCCCTGATAGGCCATCGGAGCTGGCGACAATGACAGCCAGCTGACGCGCGACGGGAAGAAATGACATCACAATTCCCGCGCGCTGTTAACGAGGATTTCCTCGGAATGAGTGAAACACTCGGAGACCGGCAAAATAAGCCTGTCGGTCCACGCTATGGCCAGAACTGCAGGCAGCGCGACGAAAAGACATATTCAGCAGACGTGCACACAAAAACTGCATCAGAACCAATCCCCCCTGCAATCCCCGTTGGCGGCGCGACCTGTCGAGCTGCCCGTGCCTCGCAGAAGGCTAGATGCAGACCACCTCACCCTGCAATCCCGCAGGAAATCTGTGTACATCGCCACAAGCTGTAACGTGAGTTAATCATGATCACCGCGCAGGCGCTCGCAAGGGAACTTCAGCATCCCTGGGCTCGCACAGATGGCCTGCCCCTGGTGATCAGGCCTCTCCTTACGAGGCTAACCGCGCCAGAGTGGGACTGCGCCCGTATTCCAGCCAGCGCCGACAACAACTGGACATCTGCCGGGATCACGGAAGTTGCGGAGGAAGGGGCACCGGAGCCGCGCGTCGCGGACTCCGGTGCCCCTGACCTCAACCGTTCGGTCAGCGCGCCCGTCGCAAGAGCTGCAATGGCTGAAGCACGTGCACACCGTCGTCAGTCACACGGATCCAGCCCCGCGTCACGAAGTGCTGGATCGACTTGCAGGCGGTCTCCCTGCTGCATCCGATCAACTGGGCCAGCTCCTCCTGGGTCAACTGGTGCTCAACCCGGAGAACGCCGTCGACGGTGGCGCCGAAGCGCTCCGCCAGGGCGATCAGCAACCGGGCCAGGCGAGCCGCAGTGTCGTGCAGCGCCAGGTGCAGCGCGCGGAGCTCGAATTCGCGAGCACGGGCATGTCGCTCGCGGGCGAGATCCAGGCCGATCGCCGGTACCCACAGGCACCAGGATCGCAACTCCTCGCAACTGATGCTGGCCGCCATCACCTCCGTTGCCGGGATCGCGTTCATGTCCCGTGGTCCGGAGTCCAGGTGCAGCGGCAGGCCGGCGAAGTCGCCCGCTCCGACGAGCGCACGCAGGTAGTGCGACTGCTCCTCGACCGTCCGGCTCAGCTTCACCCTCCCTGAGCAGATGAGGTGAACCCGGTCGTGCTCCTCACCTTCGAGGAACATCGGCTCACCCGGCTCGTAGGCGGTGAACCGCATCTCCCGTCGCAGCTCGCTCGCTTGGGCGGGACTGAGGCTGCGGAACAGGCAGGACGAGGTCACCCTGTGGTTCAGCGGGACCGGCACGAGGCCGTTGCGGTCGATGATCTCCATGGCGGCACCGCTCAATCTGCCAGGCGGGCCAACGCCTGGAGGTCGAGCAGGTCGGCCCCATGGCGTCGCTGCGAGATGAGCTTGTTCCGAACGAGCTCCGCCATCGCGCCGTGCACCGCCGTGCGGCTGGCTCCGATGAGGTCACCCAGTTCGACGTGGCTCAGGTGGTGCTTGAGGCTGATCGCCTCGCCCACTGGCGTGCCGAAGCGTTTTCCCATGTCCAGGAACAACTTCGCCAACCTGGCCGCGACGCTCAGCGTGACCTGGTCGTCGCGCCTGTTCCGGTGGTTCATCGCGCGTCGCGACATCTCGGCCTGCATCTCCCGCCGGATCTCCGGCTCCTGGGCGGTCCACTTGTCCAGTGTGGAGTAACGGATACACCACACGATGCCGCCGGTGGCCGCGGTCGCCGTCGCAGTACGAAGACCGCGGTCGAGCTCGATCCCGGAACCGAACATCTCGCCCGGCCCCAGCAGATCCTTCAGTTGCCAGGCTTTTTTACCCAGGTACTGACTGATCTTGACCTTGCCAGCAGCGACCACGTAGAGGTCGTCTGCGGGTTCGCCCTCTCGGTAGATGGTGCTTCCTGCTGGCACCGAGATCGTCATCATCTCGGCCGCCAACAACTCGACCTGCTCCTCATCGAGCCCGCGTAGCAGGCACGAGTTTCTCACGGACTGCTGGAACTGACTTAGGCTGAACGTGGTTTGGTCGTTGTCCTGCATGGTTTCCCTGGCGAGCCAGGGCCGTCCCGGTCGTCGCGATGGACGCCCCGGGCAGGCGCCAGGGGTCTGCCACCACCTTCGAGATAGGTAGAGGTTGCTCCCTTGGCATGGAGCGTCTGAACGATCCGGTCGGCGCCGTTGCTGGGCACGCTGTGGAACTGTCGAGGTGCAAGCTCGCGGCCGAACCGCGGGCAGCGGCTCAGGTAACGCGCTTCCCGCGCTGGGCAGCCCACTGCTCAACCAGCGCCAGCGCCGGGACCACCAAGAGGGTTGGCCAGCCGAACCGCTGGTATGCGAACAGGGCGACGGTCACCGCACAGCCGAGGAAGGCGGCCCCTGCCCAGAATCGGTGCGCATGCCACTGGGCTCCGCCCGGTATAAGAAGACCAATTAGGACAGCGAACACAGCGTTCTCCTCGCCATTAAAAGGAAAGAACCGGTCGTTATTCGGACGGGTCCAGTTGGCTCGCACTCGCGATGAGCGCCGTGCTGATTTCCTGCCGCAGTTCGGGAGGCAGCTCGGCTGCGACGGAGTGCAGCTCGTCCAGCAACCGCTGGAGCCGTCGCCACAGTCTGCGGCCGCGGTCGGGGAGCTCGGTGGTCCGGCCAGTCTGTGGCTTGGTCGAGCTCGTTGAATCGCGAGTGCGGGCCTGCGGCTGCTGCGGCGTGGGCGTGTCAAGGGGGGCCAACTGGTCCCCCTGTTCGGGTGCCCCCACCGGTTCCGGCGGCGTCTCGGCTGCGAGGCCAGTCGACACCGGGTCGGGCAGCTCGCCGGTCGCGGCGAACGTGCGTTCCAGGTTGCGGTCGGCGGCAAAGGCCGCGGCGGCCAGCCAGGTGGCGTTCGGCGTGTTCAGCCACTGGCGGACCTCGGGCAGCCACGCCAGGCCGCGGTCCCTGAGTGTGCGGTGGACGCGCCAGTAGCGCTAGAGCGTGGTGTACGGCAACCGCATGATCCGGCCGACCTGGTTGCGGCTGCACGAGCACGGCGGCTCGGTGAGGCGGTTGATGGTGTTCAGGGTCTCCAAGATCGTCAGGTGTTTGCGGTGTGCGTTCTCCGATGCCTGCGCCCGGATGAACTCGGCCAGGAGTTCCTCCGTGGAGGGCCTCGGGTCCACGAAGGCCGGGATGGTCTCCTTGCCGAGCTGGAGGTGGGCCAGGCGGCGGCTGTTGCCCTTGACCAAGGTGTAGGTGCCGTCGCCGTTCGAGTTGACCTCGACTGGGTGCAGCAGCCCTACGTCCTCGATGTTGGCCGCCAGCTCGGCGATGTCCTCCTCGCTCGCGTCGACACCGCAAACCTGGATGCAGCGCGTGATGGCAGCCAGCGGGATCGGGACGGCCACGCGGTCGTCGTCGGCTTCCCCGAGCTCACCGAGCGCCGAACTGCCGTCCCTGTCCTCCAAGTTGTCCAGCAACGGGTTCATGCCAGCCTGCCTCGGACCCACGCGGCCAGCTCGGCGGAGGCGTGGTGGGTAGCTTGGGCATTGCCTACGGCGAAGGGGCTGCGGCGGTGCCGAACCGCGTGTGCGACCCAGCCGTCGTGTCCAATGTGGACGGGGCACAAGCGGAACCGCGCAAAGTCGGGATGTCCGACCAGGTCATCCAGCAGCAGCATCTCGCTGCGGTCCTTGCGGATCCGGTCGACGAGGGTGAACACGGCGCCGGGCCGCGCCCGCCGGGCCAGCTGCGCGTGTCCGTGGGCGAGGGTGCGGATGCCGAAGGCGTTGGCGACAACGCACAGCACCAGGTCCGCGCCGGCGAGCACCGCCAGCGTCCGCGGGTCCGGCAACTTCACGGCGTCCACCACGACCCAGGTGATCCCGGCGCTGTCGGCGGCCCGCCGCAGCCGGTCCGGGTCGTACAGCGGCAGTCCGGTTGGGCGGTTGAGTTCCGGGTCGGGCGCGACGTAGTAGCCGCGGGCCGAGGTCGGGATCTCGCGTAGCACCTCGGCGTGCGGCCGAGTGTTGAACACGAAGTCCTTGACCGTCCCGGCGGCACCGAGAGGTACAGCCAGGATCTGTGCGCCGTCGCCCTGGGGTTCGAGATCCGCGTACAGCGTCGGGTCGCCGACGGCCAGACCGTGCGCCAGTAGCGCGCACGCGTGGGTGGCTCCGACCCCGCCCTTGAACTTCGTCACCAAGATGATCTTTGGCATGCCCACCGTGGCTCCTCGACGTCGATGCGGCCCCCTCTTAAGGACGTCGGGACTGCCACGGCCCACGTGGCACCACTCGACTACCTGCGGTGTGCGAGAGATGCTCGTGCGGGGTGAGGCCCTGCGGACGGCCGTCCGTATCGGACTCGTGGAGACGGAGCCGCACCCCGCGATCAGTGGTGAGTGGCTGCCGGTGTGGTGGGCGTTGAGCGAGTTCGGCTGGATCGACGCCCAGTTGCTCGCCACCCTCGATCGGTGCTGCCGCTCGTCGGCGCCGGGTCACCGCCTGGTGCGACGGATGTGCCAGGTGCGGTGGCTGGCCCGGGACGGTTCGCCTGGTCGGCCAGCTCGGCCAATCCGACTCACCCAGCTGGGCGCGCACTCGGTCGAGAAGACTCCGAGGTTCGCGCCGCCGTGGACCGCACCGGGCCGAGAGGTAGCCCGCCGGGCGCTTGCCTTGGCGTTGCAGGCGCGGGGCCAGCACGAGGTTCCGGCCCTGTCCCGGGAGGCCATCGCGCTGGCCGGGGCATGGGGTCGGCTGGTGCGCGAGGTCGACGTGCGCGGTGTGGTCCAGGAATGGCGGCAGGCCGGGTGGATCGCTGACACCGCGGTGCGGCGCGGCAGGTGGGAGCTGACCGAGCGAGGCCGCCGGTGTGCCCGCGCGGTCGCTGCCGCCACGGCCAGCCCCGTCCCCCGTCACCCTCGGCGGCAGGACCGGGAGCATGACCGGCTGCTCGCTGCGGGTGTTGAGCGGCTGCTCGCCGACTGGCCGACGCTGGTCGGCGTCCTTCGGATCGCCCGCCGCTGCCGGCTCGACGACGCCGGAGGGCCAGCATGGATCGTCCCTGACGCCCTGGTCAGCTTCCAGCTCGCGGACCGCCGGGTGCTGGTGGCGATCGAGGCCGAGCGCAACGGCCGGTACGACGGACTTGTGCGCCACGTCCGCCGGCTGCGGCAGCTGGCGGGCCTCCTTCCCCCCGACGCCGTACACGTCGCGGTCCTGAGCGAGCGCCGCACTCCGGGCCGGGTCAACGCACTCGCCGATGTGCTGGCCGAACCGAGTTGTCGATCAGCGTTCCGGGCCGCCGTGGTCACCCCGGCCACCCTCACCCGTCAGCTGACCGGGTGGGGAATCGGAGGCGAAGCCACGCCGGTGCCACCGCCGAGGTGACGTGCGGAACTATCTCGGCATGAACCCCGAGCACAGCGTCCCCGACCAGCTCCTACCTGCTGCGGCGCGACCACCAGGTTGATGGTGGTATGGGCCGTTGGGCCCATATCTTTTCTTCGGCGGCCTTGGCCGTCGTGCTGTTGAGGGGCGCGGCATTTTGCCGCGCCCCGCCGGCTGATCACGGTAAGTAACCAACTGGGCCAACGGAGTCAGGTCCGCGCGAGCCGGACAACGGGGCACGTCACGGCGGGTCGCTGGAGGCGCCGGACTGCTGGGCGCGGCCACGGACGCCGACCTCGGGTTCCGGCCCAGTCGCCGGCGAACGCGGTCCTGCACCTCGCCCGCCTGCCAGCACGCCGGCCCGCAGCTGGTGGAGGAGGTGCTGATGAGCGCGGCCGACGAGTCCGTGCGGTTCCTGTCCTGGGCGGAATCCACCAACGTCGGCGAGTTCACCATCCAGGAGTTGCACTCCGACGTGCGGCAGGTAGCGCGGGCCTACCTCAAGGAACCGACCCTGCCGTTGTTCGCCCGCACGAAGGCGTTGCGCGACCGGGCGTTCACCCTGCTCGATGGCCACCAGACCCCGCAGCAGAGCCAAGAGTTGTATGCCGCCGCGGGCTGGTCGCTGACCATGCTGGCCTGGATGTCGGTCGACCTGGGCCAGCTCGGCGCGGCCGAGACCCACGCCCGGGTGGCCTGGGTGTGCGCTGATCGCGCCGACTACAACCCGCTGCGCGCCTGGGTGGCGGCCACGCGCCACACCACGGCCTTCTGGCAGCGGGACTACCTCGGTGCGGCCGGACACGCCGCCGAGGGCCTGCGGTACGCCGGGATCGGCACGGCGCGCCTGTACCTGTCGAGCGCGCTCGCGATGGATCTCGCACGAGCCGGGGACCAGAACGGTGCCCTCGTCGCGTTGCGCCAGGCCGAGCTTGCCGCCAACGGGGCCGAGCGTGTTGAGAACGAGCTGGACGGTCCGTTCACCTGCTCCGTGGATCGCGCCGGATCGCTGTGGTCGGACGCCGAGTTGGCGCTCGGGCAGGCGCCGCGGGCGCTGGAGCAGGCCGACCGGGCGGTGGCCGCGTTCGAGGCCGCGCCGGACCACCTGCGCAACCGCGGTTCGGAGCGCATGATGCGGCTTCAGCAGGTCAAGGCGCACCTGGTGCTCGGAGACATCGGCAATGCGGAGAACTCGCTCGCCCCGGTGCTGGAGACCGCGCCCGAACACCGCATCCATCCGCTGCTGCACCGCGTGCGGGAGGTCGACGAGATGGTGACCGGCATGCCCGGGGCGGTGGCCGGCCGGGTGCGGGGTTCCATCGTCGACTTCCGCCGTGAGACGGTGATCAAGGAACTGACCACATAGCCCGGGAGGCGAGCAGGTGTCCGAACTGGAGCCGATGCGCGACCACTGGTGGTGGCGACCCGGTTGGCGAGTTGGCCGCTCCTTCTACACCTGGCACGTGACCTTCGCCGACCAGCCGGACGCGCAGCGGCTCGTCGCCGACTACGAGCCGGTGCTGGCCCTGCTGCCGGTGCTGGATCCCATCCCGGTGCGGTGGTTGCACCTGACGTTGCAGGGCATCGGGTTCACCGACGAGGTGGCCAGGGACGACGTCGACCGGATCGTGGCCGCGGCCCAACGGCGCTGCGCCGAACTGGAGCCGATCACCGCCACCCTCGGCCCGGCCCAGGTCGACCCCGAGGGAGTCCAGATGCCAGCGCTCCCGCTGCACTCGCTCGCCAAGCTACGGCTGGAGATCCGCGCGGCTATCGGCGACGTGTGGGGCCAGGACAACGTGCCCGAGCCTGAGGAAGGATTCCGCGCGCACGTCTCGCTGGGCTACTCCAACACCGCTGGACCGGCCGAGCCGGTGGCGCGGGCGCTGGCCACCCACGGCGGGCACACCGCGACGGTGAGCATCTCCGCGGTCTCGCTGATCGACCTGAACCGCGACCACAAGGCCTACGAGTGGACCGACGTCGCCACCGCGCGGCTGGGCGGGTAACCGGGCCGGTGCGGCCACAGGAGTTGACCTTGGTGCCGCCGAACGGCCGCCGCACCGGGGCAGCCCGGTGCCCCCGCTCCTCGAGGACCCGGGCCACCAAGGTTCAGCTGCTGTCCGCGGCGCCAGAAGATGCTGGTCAGTACATCCGCAGCGGGGCCAGGCCGCGCTGACTGCGATCCTGTCGGTGGGCGTGGCCGGCACCAAGGCCTCCGCGGGCCCCGCGGAGCCGACGACGTCTCCGGCGGCAACGGCCGGACACACCCGGGTGGTCCCGTGGAATGCAGGCTGCGCAGAGCCATAGCCGGGTCGTCCCCGCGCAGGCGGGGGTGGTCCGCCTTTGCCGCGAGAACGGTCGGGTTGAACATGTCGTCCCCGCGCAGGCGGGGGTGGTCCGCGCAGCGCGGGCCGGACGGCGCTGGCCATCCAGTCGTCCCCGCGCAGGCGGGGGTGGTCCAATCAGCTGAGACAGCGTCCCACCGGTCCCGAAGTCGTCCCCGCGCAGGCGGGGTGGTCCCTATCTCGCCGGATATCCCGGGTTCCGCAGTCGGTCGTCCCCGCGCAGGCGGGGGTGGTCCGAGGATTGATGGACGAGATCGGTCCCGTTGTGTGTCGTCCCCGCGCAGGCGGGGTGGTCCGTCCTGCCCCGGGCGGCTGGTCCACCTCGACCGGTCGTCCCCGCGCAGGCGGGGGTGGTCCTGGCTCGCCGTAAGCGCCGCACGCCCGGCGAGGGTCGTCCCCGCGCAGGCGGGGGTGGTCCCGCGCCGACCAGCCCGGACATGCGGTAGTTGCCGTCGTCCCCGCGCAGGCGGGGGTGGTCCCTGCTCAGCCAGCCGGGCGTTGCCGGGTAGCGCGTCGTCCCCGCGCAGGCGGGGGTGGTCCCGACTCCGGCCGGCCGATCCATGAGGACCCGGCGTCGTCCCCGCGCATGCGGGGCTCGACCCCAACCAGAGACCGTTCCTTCGAGCCGGAAGCCCGTTCACTCTGGATACAGCGACCTGTCACCTTTGCAGCGAATACACAGAGCGCCCGCGGTCATCGACCGCTGGACCGTCTTCAGCACGCGCGTTACCGCCACGACACAAGCCAGCGCAGGAAAACCCTTCGGTAGCAACCCCATCGTGGGAATCGGTATCGAGACGGCTAACGAGGCACCGCATTCCACCTACACACCGGCGTGTCCCCCACCCTCCTGCCCACCAACGACCCGCCACCACCTGCCGAGCTCCAATGGCCCGCGGTGTGGGCCAAATCAGTGCGCGACGAACACGGCGCGCTCACCCACTGGCTGCCCCTGCACCAGCACCTCGACGACACCGGCGCGGTAGCCCGCCGCCTGGCGGAAAGCTGGGTACCCCACCAGATCCTCGACACCGTGGCACGCGATACGCAGTGCGGTGCCGAGGATGTGCGGGCGCTGCTGGACTGGCTGGCCCGTGCCCACGATGTCGGCAAAACCAGCCCAGCCTTCGCGGTCCAGGTCCCCGCCCTGGCCGACCGCATGCGCGATACGGGCCTCAACGCCTCCCCCGCGCTGGCCCACCACCCCCAACGCGGCGCGCTCACCCACGCCTTGGTGGGACATGCCGCGGTTCAGGAGTGGCTGGCAGGCCGGCATGACCTTCCCCGGCGGGGCATCGCCGCCCAGCTGGCCGCGATCGTGGGCAGTCACCACGGTGTGCCGCCCGAGGACAGCCAACTGCAGCTCGTGCGCCAGCACCCGGAACTGCGCGGTACCGGGGTGTGGCAGCAGGCACGGGAGCACTTCCTGGAACGGGCCGATGCGGGCATCGACTGGACCCGGTGGCGGGAGGTGCGGCTGAGCGTGCCCAGCCAGGTGTTGCTGACCGGTCTGGTGATCGTGGCCGACTGGATCGCCTCCAACGCCGAGCTGTTCCCGTTGCTGCGCGCCCACGAGCCGCCCCGCTGTCTGGACACCGTGGTGCGGCTGGAGCACGCGTGGCAGAAGTTGGACCTGCCCGCGCCGTGGACTGCGGAGCTGGCCAGCACGAGCGCGGAGTTGTTGTTCCAGCAGCGATTCGACCGCCCGAACACTCCGGCGCGCCGGGTGCAGGTGGCCGCTGTCGAGCTGGCCCGCAGACAGCAACAACCCGGGTTGCTGATCATTGAGGCGCCGATGGGCAACGGCAAGACCGAGGCGGCGTTGCTGGCTGCGGAGGTTCTGGCCGCCCGCTCCGGTGCGGGGGGCTGTTTCGTGGCGTTGCCGACCCAGGCAAGCACCGATGCGATGTTCTCCCGGGTGCGGGCCTGGCTGGAGCGCCTGCCTCGCACCGGCAGCAGGGTGAGCGTGACGCTGGCCCACGGCAAGGCCAGCTCGAACGAGGAGTTCGCCGGGCTGGTGCGGGCCGGGTACTTCGCCAGCATCGGCGAGGAGCACGACGGCGGCGCGCTGGTGGCGCACCAGTGGCTGCGCGGCCGCAAGAAGGGTGTGCTGGCCTGCTTCGTGGTGGGCACGATCGACCAGATCCTGTTCGCCGGGTTGAAAAGCAGGCACTTGATGCTGCGGCACCTGGGGCTGGCGGGCAAGGTCGTGATCATCGATGAGGTGCACGCCTACGACGTGTTCATGTCGCAGTACCTGCTCCGAGTGCTGGAATGGCTGGGCGCCTACCGGGTTCCGGTGGTCCTGCTGTCAGCTACTTTGCCCACCTCCCGGCGGGCGCAGTTGCTGGCTGCCTATGACAACCAGAGCCACCCCGCGGCAGCCACCGACATGGGCTATCCGCTGCTGGCCAGCTCCGGCGGTCTGCCCCCGCTCACCGTGCCCGCCGACGGCGGCGACAACACCGTGGCCCTGGATCATCTTGAGGATGACCTGGACACGCTGGTGGCCTACCTGCGTGAGCACCTGGCCCAGGGCGGGTGCGCGGTGGTGGTGCGCAACACCGTCGCCCGGGTGCAGGAGACCGCGCAGCGTTTGGAGGAGGAGTTCGGCGCCGAGCAGGTCACGATCAACCACTCCCGGTTCCTGGCCTGCGACCGCGCCCGCATCGACCAGGGCCTGCTGCACCGCTTCGGCCCCGACGGTGACCGTCCGCTTCGGCACATCGTGGTGGCCTCGCAGGTGGTGGAGCAGTCCCTGGACGTGGACTTCGACCTCATGGTCACCGACCTGGCGCCGATGGACCTGGTGTTGCAACGCCTGGGCCGGCTGCACCGTCACCCCCGCGATCGGCCTGCCCCGTTGCGGCAGGCGCGTTGCGCGCTGACCGGGGTGCTCGACTGGAGCGCCGCACCAGTGCGGGCGGTGGCGGGGTCCCGGCGGGTCTACGGCGAGTACACCTTGCTGCGCGCCGCCGCACTGCTGACCGGTAGGCCGGAGATCATGCTGCCTCGCGACATCTCCCCGCTGGTGCAGCAGGCCTACGGCGAACAGCCACTGGGCCCGGCTGCCTGGCAGGAGCACATGCTCGCTGCCGCCGAACAGGCCGCGGTGACTGAGGTTCGCCGCGTGGAGGCGGCGCAGGACTTCCGGCTCGGCCCGCCCACGGGCACCTCGCTGATCGGGTGGGTGCGGGCCGGTGTCGGTGACGCCGACGATGATCACACCGGTCTGGCGCAGGTTCGTGACGGCGCCGAGTCCCTGGAAGTTCTTGTCGTGCAACGCGATTCCGCCGGTGGCCTGCTGACCCCGGCATGGATCGCTCGCGGCGGCGGTGAACCTGTTCCCACTGACCTGGCGGTGCCACCGCAGCAGGCGGCGGTGATCGCGGCGTGCTCGCTGCGACTGCCCTTGGCGCTGAGCCATCCCGGTGTCCTCGACGCGGTGATCACCGCTGTGGAGTCCAACTACATCCCCAGCTTCCAGCTCGCCCCGCTGCTCAAAGGGCAGCTGGTGCTTGTCCTCGACGAGCACCGCACGGCCGTGCTGCGGCACGGCGAGCCCGCCTTCACCCTGAACTACGATCCGCGACGAGGATTGATCCACAAGCGGCATGATCCGTAAAAATGCTTGAGCAGCTTCAACTAGTTCCTCAAACAACTAAACTCCTGACGGGGATATACACATAGAAGTCGCGAGCCAACTTGACGAAGGGTGCTTTGAGGACCAGTATGGCGACAGGTCGAAAACGTCACGCCAACTCGTTGTCTTCGCCCGGCGAAGTTGATCCAGGTGCATTGAGGACCAGCACGTGACCTTGTTGTGTTGTCCCCGCTAATGCGGGGTGCCAAGTTCCCTGGAGTGCAAGCGGGGCAGCCTCGACCGACCTTCAGCTCTATCAACAGACGACACTCCCGCAATCAGCGATTATACGAGCAGGGAGGTCGCGGCCAGAGAAGGCAATCCGAGATGCCACGAAGTCCGAATGAACAGCAGTTTCTGACACACTGGCTGATTGTTTTGATCGTCACGGTGCCCTGCTCTCTACTTGTCGCGGGCGTGGCAGCCGCAGCAACCTGGGTGGGTTTTGAGGGGACCCTCAGCCCCACCGGCCGCTTTCTGGCCACTACGGGTGCCGGACTAAGCGCATTCGTCATCACGGTCATTGAGTTGACCAAACAACTAGACAGGTTGCTTCGACAAAAGCCCGAGTAGGACAGCCAAAGGATGCACCCATGAACGGGTCTAACCCGTTGTCATACAACCTGATCGACGAACCCTGGCTTTCCGTGCGCACCAACACCGGGCAACGGGAAGAGCTGTCCCTGACCGAGGTATTCAGGCGTGCCCACGAGCTCGCCGCGGTACTCGGCGATGTTCCCACCCAGGTCTTCGCCCTCACCAGGCTGCTGCTGGCGGTCTTGCACCGCGCTGTCGACGGTCCGCGCGACCTTGACGCCTGGGAACAGCTGTGGCAGCAGCCCGAACTACCCGCCCAGCAGATCGGTGAATATCTGCACCAGCACCGCGACCGGTTCGATCTGCTCTCCCCGCAGGCCCCGTTCTTCCAGGTCGCCGGGTTGCACACCGCCAAGGGCGAGGTCTCCGAGCTGGGCAAGCTCATCGCCGATGTGCCCAACGGCCACCCGTTCTTCACCAACCGGCTCGGTGCGATCCTGTCGTTGTCCTTCGCCGAGGCGGCGCGGTGGCTGGTGCACTGCCAGGCCTTCGACCCCTCCGGGATCAAGTCCGGCGCGGTCGGGGACAAGCGGGTCAAGGGCGGCAAGGGCTACCCGATCGGCACCGCCTGGTCCGGCCACCTCGGTGGCGTGATTCCCGAGGGTGCGACGTTGCGGGAGACGTTGCTGCTCAACCTCATCGCCTACGACCAGCACGGCCTCACCGCCACCCCGGAAACCGACCTGCCGGCGTGGGAACGCGACCCGGTCGGAGTCGGGGAAGAACTCGACGGCGGGCGGGCACCGTGCGGGCGGGTGGACCTCTACACCTGGCAAAGCCGCCGGATCCTGCTCTCCTACACCACCTCCGCGGTCACCGGCGTGCTCATCTGCAACGGCGAGCGCCTGACCCCGCAAAACAAGCACCACCACGAGCCGCACACCGCCTGGCGGCGCAGCACCCCGCAGGAGAAAAAACACGGCCTGCCCCTGGTGTACATGCCGCGGGAGCACCTGCCGGACCGGGCGGTCTGGCGCGGCCTGGCATCGCTGCTGCCCGCCGCCCAACGACCCCAAGGCCAGGATGCGGCCGCGGCGTTGACTCCGCAGGTGCTGGAGTGGATCGCCCGGCTGGGCAACGAGATCGACCCGGATCTGCCGGTGCGGCTGCACACCATCGGCATGACTTACGGCGCCCAAAGCTCCACCACCGAGGACATCCTCGACGACCAACTCCCCCTGCACGCCATCCTGCTGCACCGCGAGGCCACCGACCTGGCCGCCACCGCGGTGGCCTGCGTGCAGGCCGCGGAGGAGACCGCGAAAGCGGTGGGACGCTTGGCGGGCAACCTCGCCGCCGCGGCCGGGTGCGGCCGCGACGAACGCGACGGACCCGTCACCCGCGCCCGGGAACAGGTTTTCGCCGCGCTGGACCCGCTGTTCCGCGCGTGGCTGCGTGACCTGGACGCCACCACCGATCCCATGGCCGCCCACCAGGCCTGGCAGCGTCAAGCACGCCAGTGCGCGCAGGCGGTGGCCGCGGATTTGCTGGCGCGGGCGCCGATGACGGCGTGGCGCGGCCGCACCGTCGATGCGCGCCTGATGAACACACCGTTGGCCGACAAGCGATTCCGGCGCGACCTCCACACCGCCCTGCCGCTGGCGGCCCAAACCATCGAGGTGGCCTCATGACCACCCACACCACCACCCCCACAGTCACTCCCGAGCTGGGCGCGGTCGGCGCGGAGGTCGACCGTCGCATCCGGAGCCTGCAGCAGGGGGTGCTGGCCAACCACTCCGCCGAGGTCGCCGCCCTGGCCCGGCTGCGCCGGGCGGTCGGCACACCCGCTGGCAGCGTGGCCGACATCCACCGCTACACCCTCTCCCCCGTCTTCACCGGCCCCAACCCCGGCGAGAAACCCACGCCTGGAGAGATCGCCGCGCACACCGCGCTGACCCTCTACGCCACCCATCAGCAGTCCCGCGGCAAGCGGATGCACCAGCGCGGTCACGGCCTGGGAGCGGCGGTACGGCGGCTGCACCCCCAAGAGCCGACCGACCCGCCCGCACCGGTGCTGCGCCGTTTCCTCACCTTGGGCACCTCCGACAGCTATAGCGAGTTGGTGCACCACCTGCGCGGGCTCGTGCAACTGCTGCGCGGCCAGGACATCCCCGTGGACTACGGGCAGCTGGCCGAGGACCTGCTGCGCTGGCAACGCCCCGGCGGCGCCGCCGGCGTGCGCCTGCGGTGGGGCCGGGACTTCTACCGCACCCACACCACGGCCACCACCGCCACCGCCACCGAGCCGACCGAGACCGCGGTGGACAAGCCCACCGCCTGAGACCAAGGGGACAATCCCTATGCCACGCACCATTCTCGACGTGCACATCATCCAGAGCGTGCCGCCGAGCAACATCAACC
Organism: Crossiella sp. CA-258035; assembly: GCF_030064675.1. Lineage (GTDB taxonomy): Bacteria > Actinomycetota > Actinomycetes > Mycobacteriales > Pseudonocardiaceae > Crossiella. Next base: position 4,551,029 of record NZ_CP116413.1, on the reverse strand, counting down.
GTGACGACACCGGCAGCCCCAAGACCGCCGTCTACGGCGGCCGTCGCCGCGCCCGGGTCTCCAGCCAGGCGTGGAAACGCGCCACCCGCGAGGCCTTCCCCGCGCACCTGGATCGCTCCGAGCTGGGCATGCGCACCCGGCAGGTCGTGGAGGTCCTCGCCACCGAGATCACCCGGCAAGCACCCGCACTGGCCGAGCGGGCCGCAGACCTCGCAGGTGAAGTGCTCACCGCGATCGGCATCAAGACCAAGGCCGCCCGCAAGGACGGGGCGGCACCGGAGTCGGAATTTCTGCTCTTCCTCAGCCACCGCCAGATCGAGTCCCTCGCCGAGCTGGCCGTCACCGCCGCCACCGAGGCCGGCGACGGGAAGGTGAGCATCAACAAGCAGGAGGCCAAGGCCCGCGCCGACCGCGAGCACTCGGTGGACATCGCGCTGTTCGGGCGGATGGTCGCCTCGGCCACCGACCTCAACGTCGAGGCCGCCGTCCAGGTCGCCCACGCCCTGAGCGTGCACGCGGTGGACAACGAGTACGACTACTTCACCGCGGTGGATGACAGCAAGAAGAACAACGACGACGAAGACGCCGGGGCGGGGATGATCGGCACGGTGGAGTTCAACTCCTCCACCCTCTACCGCTACGCCGCCCTCGACCTCGACGCCCTGTGCGACAACCTCGGTGATGCCACCGCCGCGGTGCGCGCGGCCGAGGCCTTCACCCGGGCGTTCATCACCAGCATGCCCTCGGGCAAGCAGAACACCTTCGCCAACCGCACCCTGCCCGATGCCGTGCTACTGATCGTCCGCCAACGCCAGCCGATCAACCTCGTCGGCGCGTTTGAGGAAGTCGTCGAGGACAACGCCGAGCACGGCCGGGTGCACGCCGCGATCGGCAAGCTGGCCGAGCACGCCCGCGAACTCCACACCGCCTTCGACGAAACCCCCGTCGCAGCGTGGACTTTCGGCATCGGGGAGAAGAAGATCGCGCCGCTGGCCGAGCTGGCCACCCACACCACCTTCGACCCCGCCGTCCGCGCGGTCGGCGAACTGCTCGGGCAGCGGCTGGCGGCCTCCTCGTGAGCTGCCTGCTGCTGCGGCTGGCCGCGCCGTTGCAGTCCTGGGGCACCAGCAGCCGCTTCACCCGCCGCAACACCGACCGCGCCCCCAGCCGCAGCGGCGTGCTCGGGCTGCTGGCCGCCGCCACCGGCCGCCGCCGCACCGACCCCCTGGAAGAGCTGCTGGATCTGCGCATCGGGGTCCGCATCGAACAACCCGGCCGGCTGGAGCGGGACTTCCAGACCGCCCGCAGCCGGGACGGGCAGATCTCCATGCCGCTGTCCTACCGCTTCTACCTCGCCGACGCGGTCTTCGCCGTGGCCGTGCACGGCCCGGACCAACTTCTGGAAACCGTGGAGCAGGCGTTGCGGGCACCGGCGTTCCCGCTGTACCTGGGACGCCGGTCCTGCCCGCCCGCCGGGGTGCTGCTGCACGGGATGCACGACGGCGACCTTGCCCAGGTGCTGGCCGAAGCGCCGTGGCTGGCCTCACCGTGGGTGCAGAAGCAGCACCGTGCCCCGATGGTCACCTTGGACACCGTGGCCGACTGCCCGGCCACCGAACCCCGCGCCGAGCTGGTGCGCGACGAGCCGGTCAGCTTCGATCCCCGGCACCGCCAGTACGACTGGCGCACCGTGCTGAGCTCCCAGGTCACCGTCCCCAACCCGCTGCACCGCTCCCCCACGCCCATCCCCGCGGCCGCGTTCGCCGGGGGCGGGCATGATCCGATGGCCGTCTTCGAGGAACCGATCTGATGTATTTCACCCGCTGCGCCCTCAACCCCGCCCGCCGCGGCGCCCGCGCGCTACTGGCCTCCCCGCACAAACTCCACGGTGCCGTCCAAGCCGCATTCCCACCCCAGAGCACTCCTGCCGTTGCGGAAGGCCGGGTGCTGTGGAGGTTGGATCAGAGCGAGCACCAGGTCCAGCTCTATGTCGTCAGCCCGACTCGTCCCGATCTGACCCACCTGGTCGAGCAGGCGGGCTGGCCGACGACCACCGGCTGGGACACCCGCGAGTACCAGCCCGTGCTCACCCGCCTGGCCACCGGGCAGGTGTGGGGCTTCCGGCTCAAGGCCAACCCCGTGCACAGCAGCCGCAAAGCCCCCGATGCCCAGCGGTCCCAACGGTTCCACCACGTCACCGTCGCCCAGCAAACTGACTGGCTGCTCACCCGCACCGAGAAGTTCGGCTTCACCATCCCCGCCGGGGAGCACAAGGAGCCAGACGTGGCCGTCCGCGGACGGGAGGTGGTGCGTTTCGACCGCAAGTCCGCCACGGTCTCGCTGTCCACTGTGGTGTTCGAGGGCCGGCTGGAGGTCACCGATCCCGATCGGTTGCGGGCGAGCCTGATCGGCGGCATCGGCCCGGCCAAGGGCTATGGCTGCGGCCTGCTCACCCTGGCCCCGCTGCGCCGTGGCTGACCTCCCCGGTGCCAAGCCGGTCCCGCTTTCCCAGCTGCACCGCGCCCAGGACCGGCTGTCGTTTCTGTACCTGGAGCACTGCGTGGTGCACCGGGAGGACAACGCGATCACCGCCACCGATGCCCGCGGCACCGTGCACATCCCGGCGGCCACCCTTGGCGCGCTGCTGCTGGGCCCCGGTACCACGGTGAGCCAGCAAGCCATGGTGCTGCTCGGGGAAAGCGGGTCCACGGCGGTGTGGGTGGGCGAGCACGGGGTGCGCTACGACGCCCACGGCCGCACCCTGGCCCGCTCCACCAGCCTGCTGCAGGCCCAAGCGGCGCTGGTGTCCAACCGGACCTCCCGGTTGAAGGTCGCCCGCGCGATGTATGCGATGCGCTTCCCCGGCGAGGACACCAGCGGGCTGACCATGCAGCAGCTGCGTGGCCGGGAAGGCGCCCGCGTCCGGCGGGCCTACCGCGAGCATGCCGCCCGGGTCGGGATCGACTGGCAGCGCCGCGACTACGACCCGGCTGACTTCCAGGCAGGCACCCCGGTCAACCAGGCACTCTCCGCAGCGCACACCAGCCTCTACGGGGTGGTGCACGCGGTGATCGTGGCCCTGGGCTGTTCCCCCGGGCTCGGGTTCGTCCACACCGGACACGTCAAGTCCTTCGTCTACGACATCGCCGACCTCTACAAAGCCGCGGTCAGCATCCCGGTGGCCTTCGACATCGCCGCCGCCGAGGTCGCTGACATCGGCTCGGCCACCCGCCGCGCGATCCGGGACCGGATGCGCGGCGGGGCGTTCCTGGAGTCCTGCGTGCGCGACATCAAGACGCTGCTGACCCCGGAGGAGGAGCTGGTGGAGTACGGACCGGAGGCCCTCGACGATGCGGCCTTCGCCGGTGGGGACGTGGTGATGCTCTGGGACGACAACGGCCGCGTCGTGCCCGGCGGGGTGGCCTATGGGGAGGAGTTGTGACGGTGATCGTGGTCGCGGCTTGCCCGGTCGGGTTGCGCGGGCACTTGACGCGGTGGCTGCTGGAGATCTCGCCGGGGGTCTTTGTCGGGCGCACCACCAGGCGGGTGCGTGAGCTGTTGTGGGTGCGGGTGGTGGAGATGGTGCGCACCGGGCGGGCGATCATGGTGCACCAGGCTGACAACGAGCAGGGGCTGGCGTTCACAGTCCACGAGCACAACTGGGTCCCGGTGGACTTCGAGGGCATCAACCTGATGCTCCGCCCCGCTCCAGGAACAGGGCCGGCTACGCAGACGGGGGTGGCCGGTAGACCGAGGTGGAGCGATGCCAGCAAACGCCGCCGCTTCGGACGACGATGAACCACAGCCCGACGAAAGTGAATGAAAAACCGCTCCAGCACCCACAGAACCGCAGGTCAGGAAGTGTCGTCCCCGCGCAGGCGGGGATGGTCCCCCGCAGGAGTTCACCCTGGCGATCGGTTTGCCGTCGTCCCCGCGCAGGCGGGGATGGTCCCCCGCAGGAGTTCACCCTGGCGATCGGTTTGCCGTCGTCCCCGCGCAGGCGGGGATGGTCCCCACCGCAGTACCTCGTCGCTGGTGCACTTCAGGTCGTCCCCGCGCAGGCGGGGATGGTCCGGCCATGGGGTGCCACACCACATGCACCCCACCGTCGTCCCCGCGCAGGCGGGGATGGTCCGGCCTGGCGCAGCTCGCGGTACTTCGGGTCAATGTCGTCCCCGCGCAGGCGGGGATGGTCCCTCCTCCTGCTCCCGCGCCGTCTTCTCCGCAGCGTCGTCCCCGCGCAGGCGGGGATGGTCCGGACGAGCGCGACACGGAACGGTCCTTTCTGGAGTCGTCCCCGCGCAGGCGGGGATGGTCCCGGGCAACACCGCATCCGGGCCATGCTCGACGCGTCGTCCCCGCGCAGGCGGGGATGGTCCGTCCTACGCCGGGTACGTCGTCATTCCCGGCAGGTCGTCCCCGCGCAGGCGGGGATGGTCCCACACCACACTCCCCGCCGGGCCTGCCGAGTGGGTCGTCCCCGCGCAGGCGGGTATGGTCCGCCGACGCGGCGCTGTGCGCCGCGCTGGTGTATGTCGTCCCCGTGCAGGCGGGGATGGTCCGGAGGCCGGGCGCAACCGGATCGAGCCCCGGCTGTCGTCCCCGCGCAGGCGGGGATGGTCCTCCGCGAACCCTTCCGGGTTGACCTCAGTCTCCGTCGTCCCCGCGCAGGCGGGGATGGTCCCCAGCTGATGCCCGGACGTCGAGCCGTCCGGGCTGTCGTCCCCGCGCAGGCGGGGATGGTCCCCGCATCACCGCTCACCTGCCTTGCGGTACTCCGTCGCCCCCGCGCAGGCGGGGATGGTCCTCATCCCGGTGCTGAGCCGCGCCTACGCTTGGCGTCGTCCCCGCGCAGGCGGGGGTGGTCCGGTGGTGAAGTCGGCTTCCTGCTCGCGCTCGTAGTCGTCCCCGCGCAGGCGGGGGTGGTCCCGGGCGAGGTGGCCGTAGGTGATCAGGGTCAGTGTCGTCCCCACGCAAGCGGGGGTGGTCCCACCAGCTTCGGCCCGTCCGGGTTCTTGCTGTCGTCGTCCCCGCGCAGGCGGGGTGGTCCCAGGTCGGTCACGGGGCCGTCGCCGCACCGCGCGTCGTCCCCGCGCAGGCGGGGCTGGTCCCACGCCGCGCTGGCCGGCCGGTTGGTTGTTGCCGTCGTCCCCGCGCAGGCGGGGATGGTCCCGGGTCAGCCGTGATGATGTGCGGCGCCCGGTTGTCGTCCCCGCGCAGGCGAGGGTGGTCCGGCGCGTTCCGACCACGCCGCCGGGCACGGCATTTCGTCCCCGCGCAGGCGGGGCTGGTCCGGACTTGGTCAGGAAGTACTGGTCGGCAGTCGGGTCGTCCCCGCGCAGGCGGGGTGGCCCTGACGACGCGCCAGGTTGCTCGCCAGTCGTGCAGTTCGTCCCCGCGCGGGCGGTCCTCCATGGCAGGAACGACAACGTGGCGGCATTCGCCGGCACCAACGTTCCGCGCACTCCGGGAAGTGCAGGAGCTCGAGCTTTCCCTGGAAGCAGCGCGACAGACCTTACGCACCACTCGCGGTCGCCCGGTTTTGCCACTGAAGCCGTAGTGGGCTGGGACTCACCGCGAAGTGCACCGCCAGCGCCACCGCCCAAGCACCCGTCGCTCGGCGAACGCCCGGATTCACCGACCGCCCACCCGGCTTCGACACGTTCGCGCGGCGACACACGACCTACAGGAGCAGACGGTCACCACCTGAGGGGCGGTGGCCGCCGTCGCGCCCTCGCAGCGCAAAGAGGTATCCTGACTGCGTGATTCCCCACTATTTGGGAGATTTCTCGCGCTGCCGGGTTCAAGTCTCGGACACTCCATTACCCCACGGATCTCAAAGTCCGTAGGGGTTCTACAGCGCGACGACTTCCTGTTGCTCTGGTGACCCCTGGCCTTCGATCGCCGCTGGCCCGAAACTGCCTGCCTCGACGCCGCTGAGAATCCAGTCCAGCTCAAGTGCCGCTTGCCTGAGTCCGGTCGACGGATCGACCACCACTGGTTTCGCTGCCGGTCTGAGATGCCAACGCTGACCCCTGCACACGATCTCCAGCCCGCGACGGCGAATGTCTTCGGCAGCATTCACCGGAGCCGCCGCTGGCTCGGAGGCCCCGAGCAGGCGAGGTAGCGCCTCGACAAGGCGGTCCTCGCGGACATAGACGTTGCCCGCAACACCGACCGGCCGCGGTGTTCCGCTGGTGTAGCCGTGGCGACATCGGTACCCGGGCCGGTCGTGAACCCAGTGCGCATCCAACCGGCGATCACACACTCCGCACACCACCAGTCCGGCCAACTCGTACTCCCGCCGATCTCCGTCCTTTGTGGACCTCGCAGCCCGGATCCCTTGAATGGCAACGAACGCCGCTTCATCCACCAGCGGGACGTGGGCCAGGCGCTCGGAGACCTCCCACTCCCAGACAGGATTGGCGCTCACCTTCCCCGAGCCCCTGCCACCAGCCCGTCCACCAGCGCCGTGGCCTTTGCTGCCCTGCCGGTTCCATACCTGGCGGCCGGTGTACCGCGGGTTGTCCAGAATCTCGGCCACCGTCCGCACAATCCACCGCTTCCCTGAGCGATGGCGGTTCCGCGCCCGGTCCACACGCGACGGACACGGCACCCCACGCTCGTTCAACTCCCTCGCCAGCGAAGCCACCGACCGCCCGGCTGCACGCTGGACGAACATCCACCGCACCCACGGCGCGGTCACCGGATCTGGTTCCAGCACGTGCACTCGCCGGCCCCACCGCGCGTGGATGGCCTTCGGGTGCGGCCCGGCGTCGGCCAGCCGGTACCCATACGGCGGGCGACCGCCGAGAAAGCGGCCCTGCAACCGGGTCTGCGCCCTCATAGCTGCCACCACCCGCTGCCGGGCTCGCACGACCTCGCGGCGGGCCTGAGCGCCCAGCAGCACCATCAGAGCCTGGTGCACAGGGCTGTCCAGCTCCACCGGGCCACCGGCCTCGGGCAACCACACCTGCACACCCAACTCGGTCAACCGGCCCAGCACGGGCCGGAACTGATCACCCTCGAAGGCACGCTCGTACTCCCCCACCACGACCGCGTCGAACTCACGATCCGGACGCTCCGCGGCCGTCAGCAACGCCGCCGCCGCTGGCCTGTCCCACCACGACCACCGCCGCGACCGGCCTTCGTCGAAGAACTCTGCCACGACCTCACCAGCGCCTTCAACCAGCTCATCCGACACGGCCCGCTGCCACGCGCGCGATGTCTGCGCATCCTGGAACTCCGTCGTCGACATCCGGCCGTAGAACGCGAAACGCACGCTGCGGGTCGCCCCGCTGGTCGGGCCGGCAGATCCGCGGCGACGAGCGGCAACCGCCCCCGCAAAGTCCGCACCAGTCCACGCGGTCATCCCGGCTCCTTCCCTGCCCTGGGCCGAGACAATGGCCAGTCACCCTGTATGACGTCAGAGGTTCCAGCGCTACCTGGACGGACCAGCCGAATCGCCAGGCTCCTCCGCATGCCCGCCTCGGCTAGGACGTGTCGTCCTGGCCGGGCGAGAGTTTCAGGCTTGACGAACAACGGCTCCGCGGCGGACCAGGCGGCTGACGACGAAGCCCGCATGGGCCCCCACACCGTGCAGGCTCACCGAAGCGCGACTCCACTGAAGCTCCAGCCCCACGAACCCCAGCCCCGGATGCACCGTCGAGACCCCCGCACGGTGCCGCGGGCGCCCATCCCCGTCAACCGCTCCCAGCGGCTCCAGGTAAGCCACATCAGGCCGGTAGTCGGTGGCCAGGATGATCGCGTCCACCTCGTCCCTCCGGCTGTCCGGCTCCGCGCGCAGCCGCTCCACGCCGGGCAAGGCCGCGCGGCAGGCCTCGCACTCCAGGTCGAGGAACTCCACGACGGTGACCTTGCCGTCGGGGGCGGTGGAGAGTTTGTGGCTGTCCGGGCGGACGAGCACCTCGGCGGGCATGGTGGGCGGCCTGCCCTGCGGACCGGGCTGGGCGGCGGGAGCCGGGGTGTCCGGGCGGTTGAGCAGGAACAGGGCGGCGATCACCGCGGCGGCGACCGCGATGATGTTGAGCGAGATCCTGGTGTTGGCGGTCATGGGTGTCCCTTGGGTCTGGCTGCTTGCGGACGAGGGCGAATACGCGCGGGCGCACGGGGTCGTCGGGACCTCGTGGCGGGGTGCGGGCGGGTCGGCCTACGTGCGCAGCACGCAGAGCAGGGCGAGACTGGGTGCCGGGCGGTGGCGCCGTGCGATCGAGCGTGGAGTCCATGGGCGGGCCGGCGTCGTCTTCAGCGCGCGCGGACCGGACGCGGCGGCCAGCGCGAGCAACACGGCCACCAGCATCGTCAGGCAGGCGCCGAGCAGCTCGGTGTGGTCGTCCGGTCCGTGCAGGGGTGCGAAGAGCGTCGAGCCCGGCGCCTCGGCGGCGCAGTCGTCGGCCACCAGCACCGCCACGGAGTACAGGGAGTGGCAGCCGGGAGAGTGGGTGTCCTCGGCGCAGGCGGTGTCCTGCATGAGGACCAGGCCCACCAGCACGCCGAGGACGGCGATGGCGCGCGCGAGTCTCGCTCGCGTGAACATCACGCCCCTTCGCCTGTCGTGCACGCTGGTGAGCCTGATGGACCGCATCCGGGCTCAGCACACCTCGCAGCAACCCGAGCCGCCCTGCTGGTTCCCGCCACCGGCCACTGCCAGAGACAGCGCCGCCGGCGTGGCCGCGACGGCGGCGGTGACGCCGGGCAGCGGCTTCGTGCGCGCGGCGCGGATGGCGTTGAGGATGACCAGCACCTCGGCCAGCTCGTGCACGAACACCACGGCCGCCAGACCGAGGACACCGAAGGCGGCCAACGGAATCAACACCCCGATGATGGCTAGGGACAGCCCGACGTTCTGCAGCATGACCCGCCGGGCGTGCCGGGCGTGGGCGAGCAGTTGCGGGAGGTGCCGTAGGTCCTCCCCCATCAGCGCGACGTCAGCGGTCTCGATGGCCACGTCGGTGCCCATGGCGCCCATGGCGATGCCGACCTCGGCGGTGGCCAGCGCGGGGGCGTCGTTGACGCCGTCGCCGACCATGGCGATACGGCGGCCACCGCGCAGCCGTTCCACCAGAGCGGCCTTGTCCTCGGGCCGCAGGTCGGCGCGCACGGTGCTGATCCCGGCCTCGGCGGCCAGGGCGGTCGCGGTGCGGGCGTTGTCGCCGGTGAACATGGCGACCTCGACCCCGAGCTCGCGCAGTTGGGCGATGACCTCAGGGGCTTCCGGACGGAGCTCGTCGCGCACGGCGATCGCACCGAGCAGGTCGCCGTCGCGTTCGATGAGCACGACGGTGGCTCCGGCTTCCTGGAGTCGCTCGACCTCGGCGTGCAGCGGGCCGACGGTGATCCAGCCGGGCTTGCCCAAGCGCAGGGCCGTGCCGTCGAGCACACCGTGCAGGCCGTGGCCGGGAACCGCGGTGACGTCGGTGGCGGCGGGCACGGTGGCGGCGGCGGCCAGGATCGCGCGGGCCAGCGGGTGTTCGCTGCGGGCCTCCAGCGCGGCCGCCGCGGCCAGCACCTCCTCGCGGGTGGCATTGCCGGCGGGGCACACGTCCACTACGCGTGGAGCGTTGCGGGTGAGGGTGCCGGTCTTGTCGAGCGCGACCACGCCGATGCGGCCCAGTTCCTCCAGCGCGGCCCCGCCCTTGACCAGCGCGCCCTGGCGGCTGGCCGCGCCGACCGCGGCGACCACGGTGAGCGGGATGGAGATGGCCAGCGCGCACGGCGAGGCCGCGACCAGGACCACCAGCGCCCGTTCCAACCAGACCAACGGGTCGCCCAGCAGCGCGCCGAGCCCGGCGATCAGCGCGGCCAGGATCATGATCGCGGGCACCAGTGGCCGGGCGATGCGGTCGGCCAGCCGCTGCCCGCTGCCCTTGCGGTCCTGGGCCTGCTCGACGATGTGCACGATCCGGGCCAGCGAGGAGTCCGCAGCCAGGGCGGTGACCTCCACTTCGATGGCACCGCCGCCATTGATGGCCCCGGCGTGCACCACATCGCCCAGTCCGGCCTCCACCGGCACCGACTCGCCGGTGATCGCGGAGAGGTCCAGGCTGGTGCGCCCGGCACGGATCACCCCGTCGGTGGCCGCGCGGGCGCCGGGCCGCAGCAGCATCCGGTCGCCGAGCACGAGCTCGTCCGGCGCCACCTGGATCTCCGTGCCCTCGCGCAGCACCGAGGCGGTCGGCGGCACGAGAGCGAGCAGGGCGCGCAGGCCGCGGCGGGTCCGGACGATGGCGTAGTGCTCCAGGCCCTCGGCGATGGAGAACAGCACGCCGAGCAGGGCGGCCTCGGTGATCTGGCCGAGCGCGACCGCGCCGATCGCGGCGATGGTCATCAGGGTGCCGACGCCGATCCGGCCGCGCAGCAGGTTGCGCACCGCGCCGGGGACGAACGTGGCGGCGCCGGCCACGGCCGAGGCCAGCTCCAGCCCGGTGCCGATCAGGTTGTCCCCGATCAGCCAGCCGGTGGCCAGCAGGACCGCAGCCAAGGCAGCCAACTGGAGTTCACGGACCTGCCACAACCGGGTGGGGCCGTGGTCCGGCTCGACACCGCTACCTGCCGGTGCGGGCGCCGATTCCTGGGGTCCGCAGCACGCGTCGGACACCGTTCAGCCCTCCACCGGGATCGGCACGACGGCGGGGGTGGCCTGCTCGCCGAGCACCGCGCTGACCAGCAGGCGGCCGCGCTCGGTGAGGGCGTACATGACCAGGCGGCCGTCCCGGCGGGAGGCGACCATCCCGGCGTACTTGAGCTGCCGCAGGTGGTGCGAGGTCAGGTTCTGTGCCTGCCCGACCACCCAGGACAGGTCGCACACGCACAGCTCGCCGCCGGAGTACAGCGCGGCGGCCATGGTCAGCCGGGTCGGATCCCCCAGCGCCCGCGCGGCCGCGGCGGCCGGCTCCACCGCGGGCAGCTCGGGCAGCCCGGCCCGGATCTCCTCCGCGTGCGGCAGGTCCAGACACAGCAGGTCACAGTCGTCATCACGTGCAGCGCTCACATCGACAACCTAACAGCCGTTGATATGAGCCGACAGACTTCCGGATCAAACATCTCAACATTTGTTAGGGCGTTGGTCTCACGGTGTGACACCTCTGCGCACGCGGTGCCGAGCACCCCTCCGACCAAGCACCGCACCGAGCCACCAGGAAGATCGACACAATGTCGCGGTGCACCCGCAACGCCACCACCCTCACACCTGCCCTGGCGCCGCCGACCACCGCGGCCGGGAGCAGTCCGCCGTCGAGGAGGCGGGTCGGCCGTGAACCTGGGCCTCATCGGTCAGGCGGCGGTCCTGTTCGCCGTCACCAACATCGACGACATCCTGATCATGGCCCTGTTCTTCGCCCAGGGAGCCGGGCGCCGGGGGACGACCCGCGCCATCACCGCCGGCCAGTACCTCGGCTTCGCGGCCATCCTCGCCGGCGCCGTGGCCGCGGCATTCGGCGCCACCTTCCTGCCGGACACCGTCGTGCCCTACCTCGGGCTGCTCCCGCTCGCGCTCGGCGTCAAAGCCGCGGTCCAGGCGTGGCGGCACCGCCACGACTCCGACGAGGTGCAGGGCGGCAGGGACAGCGGACCGAAGGTCCTGGAGGTAGCCGCGGTCACCCTCGCCAACGGCGGCGACAACATCGGCGTCTACGTGCCCGTCTTCGCCACCGCGGGCATCGGCGGCATGAGTGTGCACGTGATCGTGTTCCTGGCCCTGGTCGCGGTGTGGGTGGCTGCCGGTCGGTACTTCGCCACCCGCCCCGCCATCGCCAAGGCGCTGTCGCGCTGGGGACACATCCTGCTGCCGGTCGTCCTGATCGGCATCGGCCTGCTCATCCTCATCCAGGGCGGAGCCTTCGGCCGGTAGGACCGAGCCGTGCCTGCCCGAACCCTCGCCTGCTATATATAGTCATCTCACTATGTGTTGATTTGCTGGCCTGGGCGACTGGGAGGTTCGTTGTGGACAGAGCGACGGCGGCGGTGGGTTTGCTGCTGTACCTGGGGTTTGTGGGCGCTGCCTTCGGTGTGCGGGCGGTGTTGCACCGCAGGCGGACCGGATCGGCCGGTTTCCACGGGGTGAGCGGCCGCCCAGGCTCGGCGGAATGGTGGGGCGGCGTGCTGTTCGTGGTGGCCGTCCTGCTCGGCCTGGTCGCACCGCTGGCACAGCTGTGGGGGTTGATGGCGCCGCTCGCGCTCTTCGGCGGAGTCGTCGGCAGCGTCGTGGGCGGGGTGGTTGCCGTGGCGGGGATCGTGGCGACGCTGGCAGCACAGGGAGCCATGGGGGCGTCCTGGCGGGTCGGGGTCGACCGCGACGAGCGCACCGAACTGGTCACCGGCGGGCCGTTCCGACTCGCCCGCAACCCGATCTTCACCGCGATGACCGCCACCGCCGCGGGGCTGACCCTGCTGGCGCCCAACGTGATCGCCCTGCTCGCCTTGGCCGCGCTGGTGACCGCGATCCAGCTCCAGGTCCGGATCGTGGAGGAACCACACCTCAAGCGCGTCCACGGCAAGTCCTATGTGGACTACGGCAGGCGCGTCGGCCGCTTCCTGCCGCGTGTGGGCCGCTTCGGCTGAGCCCGGCAGGTCTACGGGCGGCGAACGCGCCGCAGCACGAACGCCGCCGCGACCGTCGCGGCCAGCACGACCGCGCCCAGCACCAGCCAGGTGATCCAGCCGGTGTCGCCGTCCTCGGCGGGCGCGGCCGCGGGCGTGGAACTCGGCACTGGAGTGGAACTGGACGCCGAGGAAGCCGCGGCACTGGATGTGACTGGGGGCTCGGTGGCCGCCAGCGCGGCCGGCAGGACCTCGAATGCGATCTTGCCGGTGATGGGGTGGCCGTCGGAGGAGACGACCCGGTAGCCCACCGTGTAGCCACCAGCCTTGGTGACCGGCCGCAGCGGGACGATGAGGGTGGTCCCGGCGGTCTTGATCTCCCCGGACTCCCACCGGTTGCCGTCCGGCTCGGTCACGGTGGCCACGCCGAAGGACGGGTTGACCTTGGCGGAGAACTGAAACCGCACCTCGGTCAACGGCTTGTCCACAGTGGACTTGTCCTTCGGCGTGGGCCCCACCAGCTGGTCGTGCGCCCACGCGCCCGGCGCCGTGGCCAGCGCCAGAACGGCCGTGGCGAGCAGCAGGGTCAGGCCGCGACGGACGCCTCGTGCACCGGGTTCGTTCATGGACGCGCTACTTGAGCACTCGCTGTCCTGCGTGGCGTGACCCGGTCTGCGGAATGAGCGTGCGTCGCGGTGCTCTTCCGGTCAGCGGCATCCGGTCAGCGGCAGGGCCGGATGTTGAACAGTTGTGCACGTTTCGGGTACTGCGGCCGAAGGTGTTGACCCCGCCCCTAGGGCGGGCTGGAGGCTGGCCGCATGAGGAACAACATCACTTCCACGGCGTGGCTGGCTGCCTCGGTCGGCGGGTTCCAGAAGAGGGTGCGGATGCCGCGGGTCGTGCGGCGAGCGGCGGTACCGGCGCTGGTTGTCTCGCTGCTGTTCGGGGCGGCTACGCCCGGGATGGCCGCTCCGGGCAACGCGGCGGTGCCGGAAGCGGCTGCCGAGCAGGGTCGCCCGGAGCTGCGGGAGGCGATGCAGACGTTCGTCGATGCCGGTATCGCCGGGATGCAGTTGCGCGTGCGTGATCAGCGGGGCGAGTGGGTGGGCAGCGCAGGGGTGCGCAAGCTGGGCGAGACCGCGGAACCGCCGACGAACGGGCGGTTCCGGATCGGGAGCAACACCAAGACCTTCGTCGCGACCGTGGTACTGCAACTGGTAGCCGAGGGCAAGGTCGGACTGGACGCCCCGGTGGCCGGGTACCTGCCGCAGTTCAAGCTGGACGAGGGGATCACGGTACGGATGCTGCTGCAGCACACCAGCGGGCTGTTCAATTACACCGGCGACTACTACAAGGGGAAGCCTATGCCGGGGCTGCCCTCGACGGGCCAGGAATGGGTGGACAACCGGTTCCACACCTACCAGCCCGAGGAGCTGGTGCGGTTCGCGTTGGCTAGGGGGCCACTGTTCACGCCGGGGGACGACTGGAACTACTCCAACACCAACTACGTGCTGGCCGCACTGCTGATCGAGAACGTCACCGGCCGCTCCTACGCCGAGGAGATGCAGCGGCGGATCCTGCGATCGCCGGCCGGGGCCCCTCAGCAGCCACGGCCGCTCGGGCTGTCGGGCACCGAGGTGCCGGGCACCCGGACGGGGATCTCCGGGCCGCACTCCCACGGCTACTACCACTACCAGGACGCCGGCCAACCGAAGACGGTCGACGTCACCCGCCAGAACCCCTCTTTGGTGTTCGCCGCCGGTGACATGATCTCGACCACCCAGGATCTCCAGGCGTTCTTCTCCGCGCTGATGAGCGGCAAGCTCCTGCCGGCCCCGCTGCTGGCCGAGATGCGCAGGCCACACCCGAAGAGCGGCTTCGGCCTGGGGGTTGTGCAGGGCACTGGCCCGTGCGGCGGCACTCTCTATCTCCACAACGGCAACACCATCGGCTACGGGGTGCTGATGTACAGCACGCCCGACGGGAGCAAGACCCTGATCGCCTCGTTGACCGGCGGAAACACCGAAATCGATCTGGTAGAGCAATACCCGAAGGCGCTGGACAAGCTCCTCAAGGCGGTGTTCTGCGGCGGGCAGGCCGCGGGCTGACGGGCCCAGCAGGCTCGGTCGACGCGGCCTGAGCCCTCTGGTCCGGACACCTTTCCCGTCGTGCCTCAGGTGACGCACGACGGGACCCGGCCGAGCAGGTAAGACCAGTCGACCATTCCGGGGGCGTCGACCAAGGGGTTTGCCTGCTCGGCCGCAGTGTGTGCCTCGTGACTCGCGACGGTGGTGTCGGGTGGTGCAAAGCAGGTCCAGCCTCGGCCGCGCCATCCGTGAGGAGGTCGCGGTCCGCGGGACGAGCGGGGGCGACCGCGGTGGCCCAGGACCGCCATGCCCTGAACCAACCCGCCGTGACCGACCGGCGGGAGGGGTAGGGCGGGTTGACCTTGACCTCGGGTCAGGCTTCACACTCCTCGCATGGCTCCCTCGACCAACGCGGTCACCTCGACCTGGGTGAGCATGGTGCCGGTCCACGACACCGCGCTGACCATGACCGCCTCCCGGCGCGGATCTCGGACCGTCGCCGACGTGGTGCACGAGATCACCGCCGCCCGCAACCAGGAGGGCGGCTGAGCAGATGACGGAGACGACGGCCCGCGGCGTCACCATCGGCCAGGCGGCGGCATTCGCCGGGGTCACGGTGAAGACCCTGCGGCACTACCACCAGCACGGACTGCTCGACGAACCACAACGCGACAACTCTGGCTACCGACGGTACGGATCGGCCGACCTGCTGCGACTGGTCCAGGTCCGGACCCTGGCCGCCGCCGGGGTACCACTGGCCGAAGTCGGGCCGCTGCTCGGTGCCGACGCCGAGCAGTTCGCCGCCGCACTCACCGACGTCGAACGGCGCCTCAATGAGCGGATCGCCGACCTGATCGCCCGGCGCGACACGCTGCGACAGCTCGCCGACGGCGACCGGCTCCTGCTTCCCGACCGTGCACGGACGATCCTGGACCGCTTCACCGATCTCGGATTCGACCCCGACTACGTGGCCAGCCAACGGGAAGCCCTGGTGCTGGCCAGGACCCTGTCGCCGGAGTTGTACGACATCTTCCTGACCCAGCTCGAACACCGATTCGACGATCCCGAGCTCGCCGACCTGACCAAACGAGGCTGGAACGCGCGGTCCTGGGATCCGAACGACCCTCGGATCGACGAGCTGGCGTCCGCGCTGGCCGACAACCTGCTGGCCAACCGCGAACTGCTGGCGACGCCGACGGCCTACCAGCCCGAGCCCGACGCCGCCACCCGATACGGGTTGATCAACCACCACCTCGAAGATCACGCACCGGCCTGGACACGGCTGAACGCGCTCGTCGAGGCCAAACTGCGCGCCGCGGGCATTCCCATCCCACACCAATGAACCGCGGTCCCAACCCCAGCCGGCCTCCGGCCAGGCGGTCCCGTACCGACGACAAGCGCTCAGTTGGGGACAAACTGTTAGCGCTGCTTGCTTTGATCTCGACGACCATCCGAAAGGGGCGTGCCACAATACACGCCACGGCCGGGTCCGTACCGACGAACAGCAACCCCATCAACTCCAACCGCGACTCGTATCCCACGTGCCGACCCCGGTCGCGGCAGACCAGTATGCGAACAGAAACGGTCACCTGAAGGTTGTCCCGTAACTGGTCTTCGGCGGGAAGGTTTGCGCCAGGCGTCCTCTGCGCGGTGCCGGACTGCGGCCTCGAAGAGATCATGACACCGGAGCCGAACGCCTTCGCACTGTCCACACGCGACACCGGGCGACGGGCGGCGACAGGCAACGCCAACGTGACACAGCCGACGGTGACGCCGCGACGACGTGACGGTCGATCGCTACCGCCAGCATGAAGCGCTCGTCGACCGCAAAGGCTGCCGACACCTGCCAAGGTTGTATGGGCTGGGGCCTGATACTGGCGCGGCAGCGATGCACCGGTTGCTACGCACACGACCGCGCCCGTCCATACGGCACCTGCAGAACGTGTGCGCGGACAGCGTCGCTGCGCCGAGGGCTCGGAAATGCCTAATTCGGCGCGGAAACTACAGGTTTGTTGCCGGGTCAGCCGAGCCTGCGGGTGGCGGTCACGTCCTTCCAGTTCACCGGCGAGACCTTGACCACGTCGCCGCCCTGCGGAGCATGCACCATCTTGCCGTTGCCGACGTAGATGCCGATGTGCCCGACCGGGGAGTAGAAGGCGACGAAGTCGCCGGGGCGCAGCTGGTCGCGGGAGACCGCGGTGCCGACGCGGGCCTGGTCCTTGCTGGAGCGGGGCAGGGTGACGCCGATCTGCTTGAAGGACCAGTACAGCAGGCCGGAGCAGTCGAAGGTGTCCGGGCCGGTCGCGCCCCAGACATACGGCTTGCCCTGGCGGGTCAGCGCCTTCTGCATCGCCTGCTGGGCCATCCCGCTGGGGACGTCGTTGACGGTGTAGTTGGTCTGGCCGCCGCCGGTGAGACGGCCGCGGTCGCCGGCCGAGAGCCGGTCCAGCTGGGCCTTGGCCTCGGTGACCTTGCGGTCCATCTCAGATTTGCGGCGCTCCAGCTCACCGGCCAGCGCACCGGCCTCCTGCTCGGCCTTGCCCGCCTTCGACCGCGCCTCTTCGGCGCGCGCCTGTGCGGCCTGGGCCTGTTGCTGCGCGGCGCGCAGGCCCTCCAGCGCGTCGCGCTGCTGGCCGGAGAGGGTCTCCAGGATCAGCATGCTGTCCAGGAAGTCCTGGGGTGAGCGGCTGGTCAGCAGCGCGGCCACCGGGCTGAGCTGAGCACCCTGGAAGGAGGCCGAGGCGAACTCGTCCACCCGGGTGCGGAACTTCTCAATCCCGGCCGCGGCCTCCGCGGCGGCCTGCTGGGTCTCGGTGAGCTGGGCCTGTGCGGCCTCGCGGTCCTTGCCGCGCGCGTCGAGCTGGTCCTTGGCCTCGTGCCACTGCTCGGCCAGCTTGACCGCCTCGCGGTTCAGCTCGGTGAGCTTCACCAGGGCCTGCGAGGCGTTCGCCGGGGGCTCCGGGTCGCCGATCGCGGGTGAGGGGACGGTGGCGGCCAGCGCGCACACGGAGGCGAGGATGGCCATCCGGATGGTTCGTCGGTGGGGGTTGAGGGACACCCGGCGCACACTACTATCGTACATAGGAGTTCAGGCAAGCCCGGTGTGCCGTGCGACACTGGCGCCGTGCGTGGGCTGGGTGAACTGGAGTCGGCGGTGATGGACACCGTGTGGTCGGCGGGTACGCCGGTGAACGTGCGGGAGGTGCTGGAGGCGCTGCGGCCGGAGCGCCAGCTCGCCTACACCACGGTGCAGACCGTGCTGGACAAGTTGCACCGCAAGGGTTTCCTCACCCGGGTCAAGGACGGCCGCGCCTTCCGCTACCAAGCCACGGAGAGCCGGGAGGAGCGCACCGCCCAGCTGTTGCGCGAACTGCTCGACGAGTCGCCGGACTCCGGGGCGGTGCTGCTGCACTTCGCACGCTCGGTCTCGGCCGAGGAGTCGAAGGTGCTGCGCGGCGCGCTCGATGACGAGGGCCCGCGACGGTGACCCTCGGACTGCTGCTGATCCTCTTCGCGCTCGGCGTCGGCTGGACGGCCTCTCCGGTGCTGCGCCTCTTGCGCCACAGCGTGCCGCCGCTGGCAACCGTGGCGTGCTGGGTGCTGGCAGCGGTGGTGGTGCTGGCCGGGGTGCCAGCGGGCGCGGCTTTGGCGCTCGCGCCCGAGGTGACCGGTTCCAGCGACTGGGCGCAGGCGGTGCACCGCTGCTGGCAGGCACTGCGGGAGGCCGGTCTGGTCGCACCCGAGGTGCTGTTGCACGGGGTCGCCTCCGTGCTCGCGCTCCTGCTGGCCCTGCGCCTGGGCACCATCGGCCTGCGCCACCGTCGACGGCTCCGCCGGGCCGAGGACCGCCACCGGGACGCACTGGCCCTGTTGTCCTCCCCGCTGGCCGGCGCGGGCGAGGTCGTCACGGTGCCACACGGCAGCCCGCTGGCTTTCAGCCTGGCCGGACGAGCCGGTCCCACGGTCCTGACCACCGGGCTGGTCCAGGCGCTCCCCCAGCGCCAGCTGCACGCCGTGCTGGCGCACGAGGAAGCGCACCGCCGTCGCGGCCACCACCGCTACCTCGCGGTGTTCACCGCACTGCGCAAGGCTTTCCCGTTCGTGCCGCTGTTCCGCACCGCGGTCACCGAGATCGCCCTGCTGGTCGAACTGGATGCCGACGCCGTCGCCGCCCGCCGGTTCGGTGCCGGGGTGGTCCTGGACGCGCTCGGCCGGTTCCGGCACGGCGGACTCGATGCCACGCCGAATCCCGCTCCTGGCAACGAGCTGGCCGTCCGGGCCGCCCGGCTGACCGGCGAATGCGGCCGGCCGCGCCGGTGGCTGCCGGTGCTGCCGGTGGCGGCGCTGGCCGCCGGGTATGCCGTGGTGATGTGGTTGGCGGAGCTGGGTTTGGAGCCCTGCGTGGTCTCGTTGATGGTGGGCCCGCACTGAAGCGCCGGTTGTGGCCGCCGCTGGTCAGCAACCTCGCTGCGACAGCTCCTGACCGTCACACCGGCGCCGGCAGTGGCTGGCCGCCGCGCGTGGCCAGCATCTTCACCATGGTCTCGACCTCCGCTGTCTGAGACGTCAGCATCTGCTGCGCCAGGTTGCGCACCTGCGCCGTGCCCGCCCGTTCGGCGCCCTCCTCCAGCATCGGCGCGCCACCCTGGTGGTGGCGGATCATCAACTGGAGGAAGAGCACGTCGAACTCGCGGCCGGTGGCCGACCGCAGGCGCCGCAGTTCTTCCGCGGTGGCCATCCCCGGCATCCGGGTGGTGCCGGTGGCGTTGGATGTGCCGTGCTGGCCGTGGCCGGCGCCGCTGGCCATCCAGCGCATGAGCGACCCTGGCGGCAGCTCCGGTTGGTTCCACAGGCTCAGCCAGCCCGACATGCGCCCGATCTGGGTGAGCTGGCTGGTCTCGATATCGAAGGCGAGTTGCCGCACGGTCTCCTCCGGACTGCGCTGCCGTGCGATCGCGGCCATCTCCGCCGCCTGCTGGTGGTGCACGCTCATGTCCTGGGCGAAGCCGACATCCACCGAGTCGGCCGCCGGCACCGGCACCGAGGCGCCACCGGGACGCGACAGCAGTACCCCCGCACCCACCAGCAACGCCACGGCCAGCAACAGCGCGACACCCAGCCCGATGCGCAGGCCACGGCCGGGTCGAAGGTCCTCTGACACGCTCACCTGCCGGCCGAGGTCGTGGGCGGATCGGGCTGTTCTCCCTCGGCGGGCTCCCGGGCCGCGACCGCACCCGGACCGGGCGGGGCCGGATCGAAGGGCGGCGGGTTGTCCGGGTCGAAGCGTCCGGCGCCCATGGTGTCGCAGGAGGCGCCGTTCTCCGGGTGGGTGTACTGGTTGCGCCGCAGCGAGCGGATGAACTGCTCGATCCGCTCGTCCTCAACGCTGTCCACCTTGAGCTGATGCCCCCAGGACTGCAACGAAACCGGCTTGTCCAAGCCGGGGAACGGCGAGAGGGCCAGGTACTGCTGACCCTGCACGCGGGCGCTCAGCTTCTCCAGCTGGTCGCCCTTGATCTGCTCGGGGTTGTAGGTGATCCAGACCGCGCCGTGCTCCAGGGAGTGCACGAAGTTCTCCGAGCGCACCGGCTTGGGGTAGACCACGCCGTTGCAGGCCGCCCAGAACCCGTCGTGCGCGCCGCCCGCGGGCGGGGTCTGCTCGTAGGCCACCCGCTGGGTCGCCTCGACGTGCTTGCCGCCCTTGTACTCCTGCCGCTGCACCCCGGCGATCTGGGCCGAGGGGTCCTTGTTGGTCTCCGACGGTGTCCACTGCGCCAGCGCCTCGTCCTTGGCCGCCTGATCGGCGGACTGGATCCAGGCGTAGCCGAACACGCCACCAGCGAAGACCAGCACCGCCAGCACGGCCGCGACGGTGCCCCAGGGCACCGGACGCCGCTGGATGACCACCGGCCTGCTGCGGCGACCACGTGACGTCGCCGAACCTCGACCGCTGCCCTTGGGTTTCGACATAGCCTCACATCCCGTTCGCGACCTGACCGCAACAACTCCTACGCAGGATAGGAGTTCATTGTGGGGATCGTGTGAGGACACGGCCAGCCGACCAGGGAGGCAGCACATGTTGTTCGCCGAGGTGAACGGGATCCGGCTCGCCTACGACGTGCACGGTGACCAGGGCGAACCAGTGCTGCTGCTCGGCGGCACAGGAATGCCGGGCTTCGCCTGGCAGATCGCCCAGGTCCCCGCCCTCATCGAGGCCGGTTTCCAGCCGATCACCGTCGACGGCCGCGGCGTGGGCCAGTCCGACGCCCCGCCGGGGCCATACACCGTGCCGGAGCTGGCCGACGACGTGGCCGAGCTGCTGAAGCACCTGGACCTCGGCCCGGTGCACGTCGTCGGGCTTTCCCAGGGCGGCTTCGTCGCCGAACACCTCGCGGGCACCCGGCCGGAGCTGCTCACCAGCGTCACCCTGATCGGCAGCGCCGGTCCGGCCACCGCCTACTCCCGGGCTCGCATGCGCGCCTGGCGCGACCTGATGACCACCGGCGTGACCATCCCGGACAGTGTGTACATCCTCGACAACCTCACCCACAGCCTGCCGTCGGTGGCCCTGCAGAACGAGGACGACACCGTCGAGAAGTGGAACACCCTGCTCTCGGCCCAGCCGCACTGGCACGGTCCCGGCCTGCTCGGCCAGCACGCCGCCTGCCAGGACTGGCTGCTGGAGACCGACCGCACCGGGTTGTGGCACCAGATCGGCACCCGGTGCCTGATCGTGGCCTTCGAGCACGATCTCGCTTTTCCGCCCGCCAGCGCGCGGGAGGCGGCGCGGGCGATCACCGGGGCGCAGTTCGTGGTGCTGGCCGGGGTGGGGCACGCCAACGGCATGTTCGACTCCGCGGCCGAGCTGAACGCGACCTTGGTGCGGTTCCTCACCGGTTGAGCGGTCAGCCCAGGAGCGCGCACCGCTCGACGCCGAACTGGTGCAGGATGTCCTGGGCGAGCCGGCCTGCGAACCCGCGCAGCGAGTCGACCTCGCCGATCGGGTCGAGCTCCGCCTCGACGGCCACCGGCCGGCGTACCGCCCGGGAGCCCGGCACCACCTGCATGAAGTTCGACATGTACCCGATGCTGTCCACCGCCAGCAGGGCAACATCCGTCTCGGCGGTGCGGAACTCCACCCGCGTGCGGAGCAAGCTCGTGCGCCCACGATTGCGGCTGTACGCCGACGCGACCGCCACCGCCTCCATGACAACAGCCTCGACCGCCTTGACCGGAACACGCCTGCCCACAGCGGCCTGTTCCTCGCGGAGCACCAACTTGTCGACCGCGACCGCCATGAGCACGGAGCCGTCTTGGTGCAGCTCAACATGAACCAGGTCGTCACGCTCGAGTGGTTCGGCGTAGTGGTTCGACCGGACCACCCAGCATCGCAGGCCGGTTCTCGGATTGCGGATGGCGTCTGAGGACAACAACCTCAGGACGTCGAAGCGGTCGCCTCGTATCGGGTACGCCTCGTGCCCCAGCTTCAGGCCAGCCTCCAGCACCGCTGCGACCTCCGCGCGCGGTAGAGGCGGTGATGCGGCTTTCCCGTTCCTGGCAGGAACGGCCGTCACCACCAGCCATGTGCGCTCCGCCGGCTCGATCAGCGCATCCGCGCGGGCGGTAAGTTCGGCGATGGCGTCCCGTTGGTCCGCCGCGGCGCGAAAGCGGTTGCGGTAGGCCTGGGCGAGCTGGTGCTCGCTCATCCATCGGAGGTCCGCTCCGGCAAAGTACGGTGCCCCCAACGCGGACAACTCCCCGACGACATGCGGCGCGTCCACACTGCCCGGCACGGCGACAACCAGCACACCACCCTCGCCAGTGCCCGCGGCCAACGGCGCGATGACCATCCCGTCGACCAGGGGCCTGACGCAGGAGGCGGCCAGCGCACGTAGTTCGCGTTGCGGCGCAAGGTCAACCGGAACGGGGATGATCTTCTCAGCGGCACCGTCCACGTCGGTCACCCCGACAACGACGATCCCGCCCTCGGCGTTGGCCAGCGCCGCGACGGCGGTGCCGAAGTCGTGCCCGTCTTCGCTGCCGGGCGATGGCATCGATGGTATCCAGCGCAGATCGTCAGTGGCACAAACCTTCTGTGCCACGGCTTCCCGCACCATCTCGTAGGTCAGCTCGGACGGTGGGAGGCTGAGCTGGGCGTGAATCCGGGTCCAGAGGGCTGTCATCCACGGCACGCTACGACCGACCACAATGGACGAGGAGCACAGACTGGTCTCGTTACCACAGGTAGTGCAACTCCAGATCGGTCTGTGACCACACACCGCAACTCATGACGCGGCTGCCGCTCGCCATGGATCCCGATCGGTATCAGCAGGCGGGCGAATGCCTCCTCGTCAAGAGGATCACGCAGATCGGCACGGCACCGGTCAGTGCCGGATGCCACGGGCTCTTGCCTTGTACCCGGGTACAGGGTTCATGCTGACCTCGTGCGCACCGGTGAACTGGCCCAGCAGGCCGGGGTGAATCCGCAAACGCTGCGGTACTACGAGCGCCGGGGCCTGTTGGCCCCGCCGGCGCGGTCGACGTCGGGCTATCGCGAGTACCCTGCCGAGGCCTTGTTGCGGCTGCGGTTCATCAAACGTGCCCAGGCGCTCGGGTTCACCTTGGACGAGACCGAGGAGATGCTGCACCTGGCCGACGGCGGGCCGACGTCCTGCGATGCCGCGCGGACGCTGGCAGCGGCCCGGTTGGCCGACATCGAGGACCGGGTCACGGACCTGATCCGGATGCGGAACTCCCTGAGCGAGTTGGTGGACCGTTGCGACCTACCGCGCAACGACCGTGGCTGCACCCTGCTGCACACCCTGCACGAGCAGACCGGAGAATCGTCGTGAAACTACGGATCCTGGCCGTCCCGGACTGCCCGAACCTCGCTCCGCTCCGGCAGCGGCTGGCCGAGGTGCTCTCCGGCCGCGAGGACGTCACCGTCACCATCGAGGTGGTCGACACCGCCGAGCAGGCCGCACAGACCGGCATGAACGGCTCGCCGACCCTGCTCGTCGACGGTGCCGACCCCTTCGCCGAACCCGGCCAGACACCCAACGTGTCGTGCCGGATCTACCGCGACGAACAGGGAAGCCCGACGGGCACGCCGACACCGTCGCAGCTCCGCGCCGCCCTCGGCCCGCTGAGCACTCCCCCGCCGCGGTCCGCCCACGGCCCGGCGATGCCGGGATCGTCGGACTGCTGCGACTTGGCCGGGAACGTCATCTCCTCAGCGGAGGACCTGCGGGTGTGGCGTGCCCGCACCGCACCTGACGACCCGGCCGCGTACGCGGTGCACCAGGCGATCCTGCGGGCGTTCGCCGCCACCGGCCGGCCCCCGTCCCGGGAACAGCTCCAGCCGGTCGCGGCATCCGAAGGCGCCACTGCGGACTCAGTTCTGACGCGCTTGCACGACGCGGACGTGATCCGTCTTGACCCGGCAGGAGCGATCAGGATCGCCTACCCGTTCTCCTCGGTCCCGACCCGCCACCACGTCCGGCTCGCCACCGGCCTGACGGTGTCAGCCATGTGCGCCATCGACGCCCTCGGCATGCCGGCGATGCTCGGCACGGACGCGACCATCACCTCCATCGACCCGGTCACCGGTGATCGGGTTGTCATAACCGTCCACAACGGACGCTACAACTGGGAACCCGCCACCGCGGTCGTGTTCTCCAGCGCGGCCACCGGCACTGGACCGTCAGCTGACTGCTGCTGCGACGACATCAACGCCTTCACCACCCCAGCCACTGCCCACCTCTGGATGAGCAAGCACCCCAGCACCCCCGGCGAACTCCTCGACACCACCACCGCCGAACATTTGGGCCGCCAGATCTTTGGCGCACTGCTCGACCAGCACGCACCGAGCAGCCATCCCTCGCTTGGCCCGACATGAGCAGGCGTTGAATCACTGACGCGCCGCCATCCGCCCCAGCACCCCTCGCGGGTCGCGGCCGCCCGATCGAGCGCCAGGGCGGTCAGGCTCTACGAGAAAAACGTCATCACGGTCCGGGAACTGACCGAGGATCGGTCGAACGGGCGGTTGAGGAGCTCGGAAGCAGCGGTCAGTTCCGCTGGTTGCTTGGCTGATCGTTTCTCCTCCACGCGAAGTGACAGCAGTCGCAGCGCTGGGCCGGAACCTGGGAACTCGGTGCGCCTGGGCATGCCGCCCGCACCGCCTTCGCTGTGCACCCGCGGTGCTCGCCCCGGGTGAGTGCGGCGAAGTCGGCCAGGAGGGCGGTGAGTGCGTAGGCGACCTGCTGGGGCACCACGCCGTTGCCCAGGGCGCGCAACTGGGCGGTGCGGGGCAGGTCGAGGTCGGCGACCCAGCCGGGTGGCAGGCCCATGAGGTGTTCGACGAAGGCTGGCGATAGCACGGGTTTGCCGAGCTGGGTGGGGTCTGGGGTTCGGCGCCCGACTACGGCTTCCCAGCGGTGCACGGCCGGGGCGTACTCGGCCCAGTTGGTCTCCGGCGCGGTGCCTTCTTCCGACGTTTCACAGTCCTGCGAAGCTGCGGCCGGGCTTCGGTAGCCGGGTGCGGCTCGGCCAGGATCAACCACGTGGGGCCTGCGGCTGGTCAACGGCCGCGACGAGCAACAGATGACGGTCCTGCCAGAGCAGATCGCGTCGTCCCCGCGCAGGCGGGGCTGGTCCCGCCAAGGTGGTCGCGCCGGGCTCGGCGACCGGGCCGTTCCCAGTTTCACCGCGCGAAACCGGTCCGGAAGCGCCGAGCACAACTGGGTCCCGGTGGACCTCGAGGGCATCAACCTGATGCTCCGCCCCACCCCCGAAACGCGGGCGGCCACCCAGACGGGGTGGTCGGTAGACCGGGGTGGAACGATGCCAGCAAACGCCGACGCTTCGGACGAAGATGAACCACAGCCTGCCGAAAGTGAATGAGAAACCGCTCCAGCACCCACAGAGCCGCAGGTCAGAAAGTGTCGTCCCCGCGCAGGCGGGGGTGGTCCCTGCTCGCGGCCCCAGACCAGTGAACTAGCCCGGTCGTCCCCGCGCAGGCGGGGGTGGTCCCCCCAAGGAGCTCGCAGCTCACCTTTACGGGCAGTCGTCCCCGCGCAGGCGGGGGTGGTCCCCGATCGGTGAGCTGGCTCTGCTCGGCCACCGCGTCGTCCCCGCGCAGGCGGGGCTGGTCCGGACTTGGTCAGGAAGTACTGGTCGGCAGTCGGGTCGTCCCCGCGCAGGCAGGGGTGGTCCACCGATCGCCGCGGCGATCCGGAACCGCGGCCGGTCGTCCCCGCGCAGGCGGGGTGGCCCTGACCACGCGCCAGGTTGCTCGCCAGTCGTGCAGTTCGTCCCCGCGCGGGCGGTCCTCCATGGCAGGGACGACGACGTGGCGGCATTCGCCGTCACCAACGTTCCGCGCACTCCAGGAAGTGCAGGAGCGCGAGCCTTCCCCGGAAACAGCGCCGCCGACCTCACGCACCACTCGCGGTCGCCTGGCTTCGCCACGAAGGCCGTAACAGGCTGGGGCTCACCGGCGACGTGCACCACCAGCGCCGCCGCCACAAGCACCCGTCGCTCGGCGAACGCCCGGATTTGCCGACCACCGTCCGCCGTCGACACGTTCAACCAGCAACATACGACTTACAGAAGGAGTCGGTCGCCACCCACGGAGGGCGGTGGCCGCCATCGCGCGCCCGCAGCATGAAGAGGTATCCTGACTGCGTGATTCCCCAATATTTGGGAGATTTCACGTGCTGCCGGGTTCAAGTTCCCCCTCGGACACAAGAATGTCACATCCCTGCACAAGGCAGGTGTTCATGCGAATCATGATGCTGGCCTGACCTGCGGAAAGTCTACCCGGTCATCTCGCTGCCTACTTGGCACCAGAATCGACGTCTCCGGGCATGGCTTCAGCGTCCTTGACACATGCAGAGAAGCTGGGCGCGCTGTTGTCCGCGACTACGCGCTCGGTCCGCGCTGCCTACCTCGGTCTGCTTGATCCCGTCACCACGGGTTTGCAGAATCCGTCGGCTACTGCGGACTGTGCGAGGAACGGCAGTTCATCCAGCGTGCTTGCGGCTGCGATGAGATCAGTGATCGCGACTTCCTGTCCATGCTCGAACTGGCCAACGAACACGGCACCACGAAGCGCCAGCCAAAGTACAAACCGGCCGTGCCGAGTGGCGCGCTCCTTGTCGTGCCGTTCGGCGACCCGGCGATTCGACGGATAACCGCTTGGGTGCAGGGCTCTCGTTCTGGTGGCCCGCCAGGACTGCACTGCGGCGACCTTCGGGCATGCCGCCATTTAGGCAGGAATTGACGGAAGCACAGTTCTCACATCCCGCAGCATGAACCGAGTGAGGTCATCGAGACCTGGCTTCTGCCGTGCATGTGCGGCTTTCCTGTGGTCGCGAACCGAGGTTCCCTGCCGAGGGGGCGCTGTCGGAAATGGGTACCCCGACAGCACCCCCCTCCACGTCAGCGTCACCGGTGACGATCAGGCCACGGTGATCTGTCAACGGCCGAGGAGGCGGTTGACGTCGACGTTGCCACGGGCATCGACGGTGCCGAGGCCAGTATCGGCTCCGGCGACCAGGGAGACCTCGGCGTCGCTCAGCTGGCCATTGGCTGCGACATTCACACCTAGGAGACTCGCGTCAACTTCGGCGATCGGGTCGGCGAGCGCCGAAGTGCCGCCCACGGTCAGCAGGGCTGCGGCTGCCACGCCCACGAAACCAGTTTTGATCATCATCTTAGCCATGACTCTCTCCTTCATATATTCATCCACCGTTCCGGCACACGGTCGAGAATACGTTCCGACTATGACGGAACCGGTAGCTGTTGATGTTCCACATTAGACCATACGCCACGAAAACTCATTGCGGAAGAACAAAATTTTTGGCGCGTCTCGGCGATCTGGTCAAGGCACAACGGAATGCTATGCGTGCGGTGACAATTTACGCACACATGGCGGGTGGAGGTTTATTTCTACTCAGAGGAGGACGCGGTCCTGAGGTGTCCTGCGCATGGGGGTCCGTTCTGTCCGGAGATCACCGTCCTCCTGCTGGGTCAGGGAGCCATGACCGACGCGGGCTGCTGCCTGCGGAGACTCACATCCGTACTCTGGCATTCGGTCGAACAGCCCCGTGGGTTACGCCCGTGGGGATGCCGTGGCGTGATCGTTGCCTCTCGCGGTGCAGGATCTTCGGCGTGCCGGTGAGCACGGCCATGCGCTACCTCTGGGCCGCCCACCCCAAGCGCGCAGCGGTGGCACCCCGATGAGATCCGGTACTGCGCGCCGGGCTTGCCGACTGGTGCCGCTACCTGGGGGCCGGTGCGCCGCCGGGCGGAGGCGAGTTCTCGCCCACGCCGGGCTGCGGCTGGCGGGTGTTACTCCTGCTCCGGGCAGAGCGGGTCGTGGCGGGTGCGCCAGGCGTTGACCGCACCGACAACAGCTCGCGCCCGCACCGGGGCGCTGATCAACCAGCCCACCACCGCGCACTTCTCCCCACCGACACCGACACCGGAACAGATCCCTCGCCCGCGGACCCCGCAGGCGACCGTTGTCCTCCATGAAGCCCACTCCGCGGCGGCTCTGGTGGGCGGCTGCTCGCGTTCCTGACCGCCGTGTTCGAGGTCGTCGGCCGCAACAGGGGCCTGCTCGCCGCGCTCGGCCAGGTCGTCACCGCCGCCCCGCGCCCGCACGGCGAGGAGCACCCCGTCTACCGGTCCTGGCACAGGCACATCAGCGCACTGCTCGCCGAGGCACATCCCGGAACTGGACGCCGAGGTGGTCGTCGATCTCCTGCTCGCCGGGCTGAACACCGAACCGACCCTGCGCCTGCTGGCACAGGGCGAGGGCGAGCGGCTGGCCGCCGCGCTCCGTCAGGTGGCCGCCGGCGTCCTCGACGTATCGTGAACCGGGGACTCACAGCACCCGGTGCCAAAGTCAGTCGAGCAGGCGTGCCGCTGGGTGGCCGCCCAGCCCGGGCAGGGCGAGCGGGGCGGGAATTGTCGTGCTTTCCTGGCGAAGGTGCATGGGCGTGGCCCTCTGCATCGGCGACGGCAAGATGATCGAGGCGCCGAGGTCGGGACTGCGGGTGTGGATCACGTCGGTGGGCTACAGCGGCCTCATGCGCTACGCCATGCGCCTGCTCTGGCCGAGTCCGCGCTCCCTGCCCCCTTCAACGTATAGCGCACCGGGGGGCTTGCCACAAGACCCGGGCCGTGCTTCAGACTTGCCCGGCTTGGAGCCGTGACCTGGGAAAAGAGGATCGAAATGCGGGTAGTGCTGACCACCGTGGGATCGCGTGGGGACGTCGAACCGGTGGTGGGGCTCGCGGTGGCGTTGCGGGGCCTGGGCGCGGAGGTACGGGTGGTCGCGCCGCCGGATGAGGACTTCGCGGCGCTGCTGGCGCGGGTGGGCGTGCCGCACGTGCCGCTCGGCTCGTCGGTGCGCTCGCTGGTCGGCGGCGCGAAGCCACCGACCCCCGACGACGCGCGGCGGTTCGCTGCCGAACTGGTCGCGGCGCGGTTCGACACGCTCATGGCGGCCGCCGAGGGGTGTGACGCGCTGCTGGCGACCGGCCTGATGCCGGCCGGCGCGCGGGATGTGGCCGAGAAACTGGGCCTGCGCTACGTCTTCGCCTGCCTCCAGACCTACGGCCTGCCGCCACGTCGGGGCACCGGGGAGCCGGACGCCGGCGCCGAGCGGGCGAACGCGTTGTACCGCGAGCCGCTCAACCGCCACCGGGCCGAGATCGGCCTCCCGCCGGTGGACAACGTCCGCGACCACATCTTCACCGAGCGGCCGTGGCTGGCGGCGGACCCGGTGCTGTGTCCGCCGGAGGGCCTCACGGATCTTGACGTCGTGCAGACCGGAGCGTGGATCCTGCCGGATGACCGCCCGCTCCAGGACGACCTCGAGGCCTTCCTGGCCGCCGGCGAAGCACCGGTGTACGCGGGCTTCGGCAGCATGGCCTCCTACGTCCCGAAGGACATCGGCCGGGTGACCATCGAGGCGATCCGGGCGGTGGGCCGCCGCGTGGTCCTGGCCCGCGGCTGGGCGGACCTGGTCCCGATCGATGACCGCGACGACTGCTTCGTCGTCGGCGAGGTCAACCAGCAGGCGCTGTTCCGCCGGGTGGCCGCGGTCGTGCACCACGGTGGCGCCGGCACCACGACGACCGCGACCCACGCGGGCGCGCCGCAGGTGGTGGTGCCGCAGATCGCGGACCAGCCGCTGTTCGCCGCGCGGGTGGCCGAGCTGGGCATCGGTGCGGCCCACGACGGTCCGACGCCGACCGTGGACTCTCTGTCCGCCGCGCTGACCACCGCCCTGGCGCGGGAGACCCGGGCGCGGGCGCGGGCCGTGGCCGGCACGGTGCGGGCCGACGGGGCGACGGTGGCCGCGAAACTGCTCCTGAGTTGATCACCAACTCGCTTGCGGGGTGGCACACGAAT
This sequence comes from Crossiella sp. CA-258035, assembly GCF_030064675.1. Classification (GTDB taxonomy): domain Bacteria; phylum Actinomycetota; class Actinomycetes; order Mycobacteriales; family Pseudonocardiaceae; genus Crossiella. The sequence goes on along the minus strand of NZ_CP116413.1, from coordinate 4,520,958 downwards.
CCGGTCGGCTGTGACCGGTCGGCCGCGGCGCTGGAAGTGAGCTCCGTGCGGTTGTAGTCGGGCCGGCCTGTGTCGCGGTGATCGGCACGTGCCTGGTGAGTGAGGTGGAGCTGCGGATGCACGTCGAGCACGCGGTCGGCGCGGCAACCATGACGCGCTGACCGCGTTGCGCGGTAGCTATCACCTCGCCGTGACGAATGCTGCTGTTCGGTGATGTGGCGAGGTTTCCGGGACGAGTTCCTCGAGTCGGTACCTGCGGCGCTGACACAAGGAAGCTGCAGGTCAGTGGCGTACATCAGGTTGGGGAGGTGGTTCAACTCGGTCTCGGACACTCCTTTGCCCCACGGATATCGAGTCCGTCGGGCACATCTACGTCCCCGCCGGCGCGGACCCGTTCGGCAGCTGCGGAAGCACCTACGGGACGGTTCCCTCATCCAGGGTCGGATGACCGCCGCTGTCATCGCACGCGCCGAGGTTGTCCAGGCGCTGCTGCACCCGTTCGCTGTCGCCGCCGCGGTTCTGCTCCCGGTACAGCTCCAGCGCCTCCCGCCACACCGCACGGGCCCGCTCGTGCCTGCCCAGGGCGGCGAGGGACTGACCGAGCTGGTCGAGAGTGCCAGCGCAACGGTAGCTGTCGCCGAGTTCGCGGCGCAGCGCCAAGGCCTGCTCGTAGTGCTCAACCGCCCGGTCGTGGTTTCCGCTGACGTGCTCAAGCACGCCGAGGCTTTCCAGCGCGGCCGCCGTGCCGGCGGGATTGCCGTGGCGGCGGTGCAAGGCGAGGGCGGCCTGGCCGTGGGCACGGGCGGTGTCGTGCTCGCCCAGGTGGACGGCGTACCGGGCCGCCTGGTGCAGCGCATTGGCCTCCCACACCGGTGACCCGAGTGCCCGGAACAACGCCAGCGCCTGGGTGGCGTACGCCAATGCCTTGCGGTTGTCTCCCCGGGATCCCCAGGCCGAACCTAGATCCCGGTGGCAATGGGCCACCTGGGTGCGGTCACCGCAGTCCTGCGCCAGGACCAGGCCCCGGCGCAGCTGTTCGATCGCCGCGTCGGGACGCCCCAGGTCAGCGTAGGCGCGCCCGAGGTGCCGGTGCGCGCGGATGCGCATCGCCGCGGGCACCGGCGCCGGGATCGCCAGCACCGCCTGCCAGGCGGTGATGCGGTCCTGCAGGTGTCCCCGCCGGTCGTGGTAGCTGACCAGCGTCCACGCCAGGTCCGCCACGGCCCGGTGCCACCCGTGGTCGGCGGCCGCGCGCTGGGCGGCCAGCAGGTTGGTGTGCTCGGCGTCGAACCACGCCAGCGCCGCGGCGTGGTCGGTGAGATCGTGGCAGTGGCTGCCGGCCGCGGCCGGGGCCGGCGTGGTGGGCTGGCGGTGGGGGTTGAGCAGGCGGTCGGCGGCGTGGGCGGTGTGCAGGTAGGAGTCGACCACCCGGCGCAGCGCCGCTGCGCGGATCTCGTCGGTGAGATCTCGCTCGGCCGCGGCGGTGGCGTCGGCGCGGATGAGGTCGTGCATCCGCCAGCGGCCGTGTCCGTCGTGCTCGAGCAGGGACACCTCCTCCAGTTCGCGCAACACCCGTCGCGCGGGTGCCGGCGGCTGGGCGGTGAGGCTGGCCACGGCAGCAAGGCCGATGTCGGGTCCTGGAGCGATGCCCAGCAAACCGAACGCCTCGCGTTGCCAGGCAGTCAGTGCCCGGTAGGACCAGGACAGGACGGCGGGCAGGCTGGTGGCCGGGTCGATGTTGTCGAAGGCGTCAAGCCCGCTGACGGCAGTGCGCAGCTCAGCGGCCAGGGTCGCCAGCGGTGTGCGCGGGAAGCTGCGGGCGCGGCCGGCCACGATGGCCAGGGCCAGAGGAAACCCGCCGCAGGCGGCGAGCAGGCCGGTCACCGCGTCCGGTTCGGCGCGGACCCGGTCAGCCCCGAGGCGGGTGGCGAGCAGGTGGTGCGCCTCGGCCGGGGTGAGGACCTCGGGCTGGATCGGGTGGGCGCCGTGGGTGGTGACCAGCCCGGTGAGGCGCAGTCGGCTCGTCACCACCACCATGCAGCCGAAAGTCCCGGGCAGCAGCGGCCTGAGCTGGTCGAGCGTGGCCGCGTTGTCCAGCACGATCAGCACTCGCTTACCGGCCACCAGGCTGCGGTAGAGGGCGGCCTGGGCGTGCAGGTCTCTGGGCATGCGGGCGGGATCGGCCCCAAGTGCGTCGAGAAACCCGCGCACCGCTGCTTCCGGGGGCATCGGTTGTCCTGGTGGGGAGAAGCCGCGCAGGTCCACGAACAGCTGTCCGTCGGGGAAGCGGTGGGCGTGCTGGTGAGCCCAGTGCAGAGCCAGGCAGGTCTTGCCGATACCGCCCGCACCGGTCAAGGCCGCGATCGTCACCGTCCCGCCGTCTGCCTGCTGCTCCAGGGCGCTGGTGAGCGCGGCGAGCTCGGCGGTGCGGCCGACGAACCCCGGCAAGGTGGCGGGCAGCTGCCGTGGCACCGGCCGCACCGCTTCGGCAGGAGGATGGTGGTGGATGTTGACGGTGTTGATCGTGTGGGCCTGCGTCACGACGCCGGGGAGCACCGCCGCGACCACCGTGTTCTGCACGTCGACGTACTCCCCCGCCGTAGGCAGTTGACGGCCTGGGGGCACTCGGGCATCGCCGCTGTCGGCGCCCTCGTCGCCTTGCTGGTGGACGGTCATCGCCTGTCCCGAGCAATGTCGTGCTCCTGTGGGGCTCCGACGCTACGAGGCGGTCACCGGGTCCGGCAACCGGAATCGACGGCTCGGCGTCTTGGCCGTGCCCCAGCGGCTGGCCTTGCCTCGGTCCGGGCGGTCCCGGGCGGCCGAGAGTGGCTGGCGCCGTCGAGGCCGCCTGGCCTCACCGGACCGCCGCCGACCACCTCCGCGTCGACCAATCTGCCCTGGTCCGGCTTCGCGGGCGGCTGACGCCGGCCCAGAAGACAAGACTGTTTCTTCCCGGTTTCTCGCCCTAGTTTTCCCACCGCTACTCCACCGATTCCAAGCAGGGGAGAAATGCGGTGACGCAACTGTGGGCGTTGAGCGCACGTGAGCTGGCCCGGCTGATCCAGGCCCGAGAGGCATCCGCACGTGAGGTCACCCGCGCGCACCTTGAGCGGATCGACCAGGTCAACCCGGTGCTCAACGCGGTCACCCTGGTACTGACCGAGTCGGCGCTGCGGGCCGCGGACGCGGCCGACGCCGCGGTGCGACGGGGTGAGCCGACGGGGCCGTTGTGCGGTGTCCCGATGACGGTCAAGGAGAACATCGATGTGGCCGGCTCTGCGACGACCCTCGGCATCGCCGGACTGCGGGACGCGGTAGCCCATGGCGACGCGACACCTGTCGGGGAGCTCCGCGCCGCGGGCGCGATTCCGGTCGGCCGGACCAACATGCCCGAGTTCGGGATGCGCTGGCACACCGCCAACACCCTCCGGGGAGCCACCCGCAACCCGTGGTCGGCCCGGCACACTCCCGGCGGTTCCAGCGGCGGCGACGCCGCCGCGGTCGCCTCTGGCATGACACCGCTGGGCCTGGGCAACGACGGCGCCGGGTCGCTGCGCTGGCCCGCGGCCTGCTGTGGGGTGGCAGCGCTGAAGCCATCCCTGGGCCGGGTGTCCCACAGCGGCAGCCATGGGCAACCACAGCCGGCGCCGTTCGCATTCCAACTGCTGGCCGTGCACGGACCGCTCGCCCGGCACGTGGCGGACCTGCGGCTGGCGTTCGCGCACATGTGCGGCCGATCAGGCGGCGACCCGTGGCACGCACCGGTGCCACTGGCAGGTCCTGCTGCCCCGGCACCGGTGCGGGTCTCGGTCGTCACCGACCCCGGAGGCCGGGTTGACCCAGTGGTGGCCGCCGCGCTGCGCAAGGCGGCGGGCGTGCTCGCCGGCTCCGGCTACCTCGTCGAGGAGCGCCAGCCCCCCATGCTCGGGCGAGCCAGCGAGATCTACCACCAGATCATGTCCGCCTGGGGCCGAGTGCACGAGCACCAACCTCCGGTGGCCACAGTCGCTCCGGGTGAGTTCGCCCGCTTCTGGGAGACGTTCGAACCCGCCTGGACCGCGGCCGCGGGCACCCCTGCCTTCGATCCGATGATGGAGCGGGCAGCCATCGCACGGGCCTGGCACACCTGGATGCGACAGGCTCCGCTGATCCTCGCGCCGGTCTGCACCCGGCCGGCATTCGAGACCGGAGCCGACCTCGACCCGCGCTGGCAGGCGGACTGGCCGGACCGCATCCGCATCAGTGTGACCGTCAACCTTCTGGGCCTGCCCGCCGTCACCGTCCCCGTCGGCATCGAGGGCGGACTGCCGCAGGCGGTGCAGATCATCGGACCGCGTTTCCGCGAAGACCTCTGCCTGGACGCCGCGGCAGCGATCGAGGCCAGCACCGGACCGCTCACCCCCATCGATCCGCGCCCGCAACCGCGAGCCTGACCAGACCACCAGACCACCAGACCACCAGACCACGGTCCACGGCGCGGGCGCGCTGGGTGAGCAGAGCCGGAGCCCCTCGCCGGGCGGGGCGGAGGTCCGTGGTCAGCCGGGTCGGTGTTCCTGGAGCAGGGCGGACCACAGCTCCGCGGCGACCTGGTCGCCGGTCCGCTCCGCCACGTGCCCGATGAGCTGCCCGGACAGTTCGGCCGGCTTCAGCCCGGCGCGGTCGGCCACGTCGCGGATCAGGGCCTCGGCTTCGGCCGGGCCGCTGCGGCACAGCGCCATCACGATCCCGGTCGCCCGGTCCAGGGCCAGGCGTGCGGTCAGCGCGTCCAGCACCCATCGGCAGCCTGGTGCGGTGCCCGTCATGGTGGAGATCACCGCGACGGTGGCCGTGACCAGCCGCTCGTAGCGGGCGAGCACGGCCAGCAACGCCGGGTCCGGCACGCGGCGCAGGTAGACCGACAGGACCACGAGGTTGCGGTGGTCGGTCAGGCAGGGCATCGCGACCACCCCGATCAGGACGCCCAGTGTGCGGCTGTGCTGCGGGAAGGCCGAGCAGGCTCGGGTCAGCCGCAGTGGGAGCCAGCGTTCGTCGGCCCACAGGTCCGGGCTGAGCACCGGCTTGCCCGAGCGGGCCGCCTCCGGCACGGGTCCGCCCTGCTGCCCGGCTTGGAGCTCGTCCATCACCGCCCCGATCCCGCGCGCGGCCAGCAGCCGGGGCTGCTCGCCACCTCCGTGCGGCCGCAGGAGGGTCACCGCCGAGCCGAGCAGGTCCGGCAGTTCCGCGTCCAGGACGGTCAGGGCGGCGTTGAGCGGAGCGGTCAGCGCGGCGCGCACGGCCGGTCTCGTTCCCGCCTCGGACCGGGCAGTTCCGCGGCCGGGTCAGCCGGCACGCGGATCTCCCGGTCGAAGGCGGCGAAGAAGGCGGCCGCGGCCTCGGGGCGGCCGTCGACGGTCACCTCGTGCCGGACCAGCAGGTCTGGCAGGTCGGCCGCGCCGGCCACGTACTCCGCGAGTGCGGCCGAGCCGAGCACCACGGTGGCGTCCGCCGGGCGGACCGGGGGTGATCTGCGCACCAGCAGCACCTTGTTGCGCAGTTCCAGCTCGAAGTGCTCGGCGGTGTCGGTGATCCGGCAGCGCAGCCGGGTCCGGCCGCCGGTGACTCGGGCGGGATCCAGGCGGTAGCGCAGCAGTTCCAGCAGTGCGCCGGGCGGACGGCCGCGTAGTCGCCGCGCGATCTCGCGGGGTGCCGCGGTCGGGTCGGTGGTCTCGTCGAGGGTGGTCGCGGCGGTGCGGTAGCGCCGTTGCCACCCCGGATCGGCTTCGGCGTCGGCCAGGTCGCACAGCGCCGCTCCCCAGACCTTCCTGGCCTCGGCGTCGGCCGGGTCGAGCAGCACCAGGTCGGCGGCCAGTTCCGCCGCCCCCTGCGGATCTGCGGCATCCAGACGCCGGACGGCCTCGGCCAGCACCGGGTCACGGCCGCCGGCGAGCAGGAGAACCCGTTGGGCACGCGCGATTCGCGGGGCCGGGCGGGCCGAGGTGGCCGCCGCGGCGGTCGTGCGCACAGGTCCGTCCTGGCAGGTGGACCGGGCCGGGCCCAGCCAGGTCCGCAGGGCCGGGAACTCAGCCAGGTCCAGCAGTGACGTGGCGGCGTCCTCGGGCCGGGCGCCGTCGAGCTTCCGGCGCACCGCCTGGTCGTGCCGGTGCTGCACGGAGTCCCGCCACAGGGTGAGCATCTCCTCGGCCCGCGTGGCACCGGAGAGCAGCGGGAGGTGCGTGCCCAGCACGTGCTCGATCCGCGCGGAGAGCAGCACATCGACCGCCGCGACCCAGCGCAGTGGTTCCGGGCCGGGCTCACCGAGGAAGACCAGCCGGTGCTCGGGCAGGTGCACCGCCAGTGCCTGCTCGTCGACCGGGAGCAGCCGCAGGTGGATGCCGCCCACCCGGAGCCCACGTTCGCCGCGTGCCAAGAGGTTGGGCGGCACCGGCGGGAGCCCGGGATCAAGTGGCTCGGCCGGTGGTGGCCAGGCGGCGGTCAGCCCCTCCGTGCCCCAGGCCGGCAGGCCCGCGACCACGACCGCCCCGGTGCTGACCTCGGCCGGGGGCACGATCGCGGCGGTGCCCAGGCAGTGCCGCATGGCCGACCGCGGGTAGACCACCGCGCACACCGGTTTCGCCGACAGCAGCGGCAGCGTCGCCGCGATGGCCCGGCCCTGCGCGACGTCGACGCCGCTGTTGACCAGGACCAGGCCGGTGTCGCCTTCGACGGCGAGGCAGGAGCAGCCGCCTCCGGGATCCCGCAGCACCCAGGCCCGGCCGGAGCCGGCCGCGATCACCTCGGGCGGATGCTGCTGGCTGGGCGGAAGGACACGGACAACGCGGCGCTGACGGGGAATTGTCATCGTTTCTGCTCCCGGGAAGTGGTTCGAAGGTCAGAGCAGGCCGCAGCGGCGGGCCGCGACCACCGCGTCCCGCCGCTGGTTGACGCCGAGCTTGCGGTAGATGCCACGCAGGTGGGTCTTGACCGTGTTGACCGAGACGTAGAGCGAGGCGGCGATCTCCTCGGCGGTGCGCATCGAGGGCAACTCGGCCAGCAGGTCCAGCTCGCGGCTGGTGAGCGTGGCGGTCACCGCGGCCCGCTCGATCGCGGGTGCCGCGGCCGCGGCGGCGGCGAAGTGTTCCAGCCGGCCGTAGCGGCCGAGGTTGCGGGCGAGCAGGTCCCTGATCGGCGCACCGGCGCTGCGGAACGGCCGCAGCAGTTCCCCGGGCCCGGCCAGGGCCAGTGCCTGGCACAGCGCCCGGTGCGCGTGCCGGTCGGCGCGCATCCGGTCGGCGAGCACGGCTTCCAGCAGCCAGGCCTCCACCAGGTTGTGCCCGGCCGCGGGGGGCTGGCGACCGGCCAGCACGGGGGCCAGCGACCGCCGGGCCTGGTTGAGCCTGCCGCGGTGGGCCTGCATGATCGCGCGCAGCAACCCGGCTTCGGCGCGGGAGCCCAGCAGCCGGGTGCCGTGCTCGGCGATCTGCCTGGCCCGGTCCAGCTCGCCGACCTGGAGCGCCATCCGCACCGCCATCGGGCTGAACCACGCCGCCAGCCAGGGCGGGCAGAGTTCTCGCCAGTCGTGGTCGGCCCACAGCGCGCACAGGTCGAGCAGTGCCCGGTGCGGGTCCGCGCCGGTGTCGAAGCGCAGCACCGCGGTCAAGCTGCCCATGGCCAAGCGCGGCAACGAATCGCCGGCACAGGCCGGGGCGGCGGCGGTGAGGTGCGCGCGGACGGTGTCGGTGTCCAGCCGTAGCTGCGCCTCGGCGGCGAGCACCAGGCGCGCCGCGCCGCAGATCGCGGAGGTGGTCCACTGCTGCTCCTCGGCGAGGCGGACCGCGCCGCCGGCCAGCGTCCGCGCGGTGGCCAGCTCGCCCTCGACCGCGGCCACGATCGCCTGCTGGGCCAGCACGTGCAGCAGGCCGCCCCGTCGTTCCCCGGCCGCGGCCAGCCGGTGCGCCCGCTCCAGCGCGGACCGGGCCGCGAGCAGGTCGCCCTGCCGCAGCGCCCAGCCGGCCCTGACCAGCAGCACGAGCAGGTCGACCTCCGGGCAACCGCTGTCCGCCGCGGCGATGTCGACCAGTTCGGCGCTCGCACCCGCTCCAGTGGCGTAGCCGCGCCACAACAGGACCGCCGCGCTGAGCACGCGCAGCCGGGGCGAGCGCAACGGCAATCCGGAGTGACCGATCCGGCGCAGCGCCTCCTCGGCCGCGGCGGTGTCCCCGCCGGCCAGCGCGGTCGCCGCGACCACCAGGGCCACCGACGGACGGGCGAGCACGTGCTCGGGCAACCTGGTCAGCACCGAGGCCAGCGCCTCGGCTCGCCCGGCCAGCAGCTCCGCCACGCCGACCTCGGCGACCAGCCGGGCCGCCAGGTCCACCCGCCGTCCGGCCACGGCGTGTTCCAGGGCGAGCATCCGGGCGCCCGCGGCCAGGAACCAGTCCGCGGCCCGCCGGTGCAGCTCCAGAGCCTGTTCCGGGCGCGTCCGGGTCAGTTCGGCGTGCAGGTGGTGGCGCAGCAACGGGTGACAGCGGTACCAGTGGCCCGCGCCGTCCGGTTGGCGCAGCAGCCCGCGGACGCGGTGGAGCTGGTCCACCAGGTGCCCGGTCTGCTCCAGTCCGCTCAGCGCGGTGGCCAGTTCGACGGTGAACGCCTCGCACACCGACACCGCGGTCAGCAACTGCCGCACGAGGGCGGTTTCGGTGGCGAGGACCTCGTTGCGCAGGTAGTCAGCGAGCACCCGGTCGGCCGAGTCCGGTTCGCCGGTGCGGGCGATCGCGGCCAGCCGCAGCCCAGCCGCCCAGCCTTCGGTGTGCCGCATCAGCCGGTCCAGCTCACCCGAGGTGGGCGCCTGCCCGGCGGCGGTGAGCAGCGCGGCACCCTCCTCGGCCGTAAAAGCCAGCTCGGCCATGCCGATCTCGCGCAACCGGCCCTCCACCCTCAGCCGGGCCAGCCCGAGCGGAGGCGGGAAACGGGCCAGCAGCACCACCCGCAGGCCCGCGGGCAGCCCGCGCAACCAGCGCTCCAGCTCGCGCGAAGCCTGCGGCGCCAGCAGTTCGTGCACCTCGTCCAGCACCAGGCAGACCGGAGCCGGTTCGCTGCCCGAACGGCCGCTCAGCGCTGCGTCGATGGTGGCGGCCAGCACCTGTGGTTCGTTGTCCCGCGCGGTGATGGTGGCCCAGCGCACCACGGGCGTCCCGGCCTCCTGGACCCGCCGCCCAGCCCAGGAGGCGAGCAGCGTGGTCTTCCCGGTCCCCGCGGGGGCGCACACCAGCAACACCGGCGGGGCATCCGGCCGCAGATGTTTGTCCACTATGGACTCCAGCCGCTCCCGGCGGAGCACCGGAGGGGCCAGCACCGGTATCCGCGCCCCCGGCTCGGTCTCCGCCACCTGCGCACTGCTAGTCATGGTCACCTTTCTCCAGGAAGTCCCCGAGGCTGGTCGGCGACTGCGCCAAACCGGTGATTCCCTTGCCCTGCACCGATTGGCCGCGGTCACCGACGCTCGCCCAGCAAGAACCAGAGCAACGGAACCAGCATTCTGGGCACCCCTGCGGGCAGCACCAGCACCACGGGGGCCAGCCGCGCCACATCGGTGTCGTCCTGACCGCGCGCCCCGCACAACACGGCCAGGAACAACAGGCCGGGAAGCAGGATCCTGAGCGGAAACCTGCGCCTGGTTCGGTTCATGACCCTCGTCTCCTGATCACCGTGCCGACTCCGACCAGGATTCAGTGGACTCCGATCGCGGTCCTCCCCCGGCGCGGGTGAGCCTGCGCGCGGTCTCCCGGGGGCTTGGCAGCGTGGCAGCGCCGCCACCCACGCAGGGCCACCACGGAGCGCATGATGACCAGCCAGATGCTGCGCACGACCGCGCTGCTCAACGCGGTTGACCTGGCCGCTCGGGCGCCATCGCCGGAGCCGCGGCACGGCTGGCAGACCTCCGCGGCGCCGAGACGCTGCTCGCGCTCACCACCTCCGAGCTTGACCGGCCGACAGCCGGCCTGGTCACCGGTGAGGCGGTGGCCGCGGCGCTGCTGGCCGCCGAGGTCACCGGGCCGGGCGCTTCGGGTGCGCGTCCGGACCGGGGAACACCACGACGACCTGGTCGGCGTTGGACAGAACGCCACTGCCTCGTCATCCCTTCCGTGGGGTGCAGGCACGGTTCCGGTACGCCGGGCGCCATCGGGCGTCCGCCATTCGGCGGGCACCTCCACGGTGCCGACGACCGAGTCGCGGCTGGTCCGCTGACACCGTGGTCAGTTCCGCGTACGTGGCCGAACCCAGCGCGGCACGCTCGGGCGCGTGCCGCCGCCGCAGCGCCAGCCGGGCAACGGCGCCGCGAGCGGAGAGGCACTCCATTGTGGACTGTCCTCAGTGGATGGACGACGGCGGCAGAGCAGCGACTGGCTGGTGGAGCCGAGCACCATTCCGGCGGACCGGCCACGGCCGCGGGAACCGACCACGACCATGCGGGCCTGTCCGGACTCCACGCACGGGCCGGTGGCGCCCGCGCTCCGCTCGTCCAGGGTCACCACGCCGTCGGCTACCTCCAACCGCCAGTTCCACAGCGCGCCGGGCAGGTCGGCGAGCCGGTGCCGGACCTCCTCGGCGATCACCGCGTCGGCGCGCACCAGCGCCCGGATCAGGTCGCGGCGGCTGATCACCCCGACCACGACCCTGCCGTTGAGCACCGGCAGGCTGCGGAGCCGGCCCTCGACCAACGTGCGGGCCACCTCGGTGAGCTCGGCGCCCGGTGCGGTGACCACGACCTCGGTGGTCATCGCCTCGGCCACCCTGCGGTCCCGGCGGGGCGGCGGCTCGCCGTCCAGGCGGCAGCGCAGCACGTCGGCCTCACTGAGGACGCCGACCAACCGGCCGTCCTCATCCACCACCGGCACGGCGGCGCAGCCCAGCCGGGCCAGCACTTCGTGCCAGGGACTTTCGATCCTGCTGCGCGGAATGGGTTGTCATCACTTTGTGCGCCCGGGACCGCCCGATGCCCGACGTCGACATCCACCGCCGCCACACTGTCCACAGTGGACGAATTAGCGGAGGGTCACCGCACGTGGCGCACCGGTCCGAGGAACTTCCCGCACCGGTGGTGGCCGCAGGCGCCTTCCACCTCGACGACGACCCGTACGTCCGCATCGGCGTCGGTCGGGCACCCGTCCACCTGCCCGGCCCCATCGACACCGTGGCCCGCACTGTCGTCGCCATCCGCAAGGGCCATGCCACCATCGGTTCCACCGCGCCGTCCCGGTGGCTGTTCCCCTGCGGCCAGCCCGGCCGACCGTCAGCACCGCACGGCTCAAGCAGCGGCCGGACCAGCAGGCATTCCGACAGTTCTGATATCTGACGTTGCCGTTTCTGGTCGACGCTCAATCGAGGACGCCGACACGGCCCTCAGCGCCCACGTGAGCTGCACGGGCACGATCAGGCATCGATCGCTTCTTGTCACTGCTTGTCAACCACAGGCGGTTCTCAGGGTAAACGGGGCAGGCCGACAAAACGGCGCGGAGTCCAACCGCACCGGTGATGTCTTCCTCGGCTGGCCACGTATCCGTACAGGTGCCGCTCTGGACCGGCAGGCGCAGTGCCATGCCCGTGTAGCGCATCGTTTTCTCGGGAATCGCTTCTATGATTCACCTCGGCTCAGGACGGCGGGCCCTGTGCCGCGCCGAGCATACGCAGGACCATCCGGCGCGGCAGGAGCCGCATCGCCGCGGCGAACACGGTGTTCCGCCGGCCGGAGACGACTGTGGGACGGCGGCGGCGGTGCAGCACGGCGATCGCCGTAGCGGCCACCTGCTCTGGCGTCTGCACCATGCTGGCGGGCACGTCGTCACCGTCGTACGCCTGCGAGGCCGTCGCGGTAATACCTGGGCACAGGTTCATGACGTAGACGCCGCGCGCCCGGTGCTCGAGCCACAGCGACTCTGAGAAGGAGGTGAGGAAGGCCTTGGAAGCGCTGTAGACGCTCAGCCCGGCCGCCGGGGCGAAGGCGAGCACGGACGAGATGTTGATCAGCGCGTCCCCCGGCCGGGCCGCGGCGAGGTAGGCGTGGGCGAGCGTAACCGGTGCTACGCAGTTGAGCTCCATCATCCCCACTGCCGTGTCCAGGTCGACGTCCGCGAACGGCCCGGTCACCGCCACGCCGGCGTTGTTGACCAGGACGTCGAAACGGGTGTCGCGCACGGCTTGGACGACACGGGCGCGGCCATGGGCGGTCGCCAGGTCAGCGGTGAGCGCGGTGTGCCCGTCTCCCAGCGCGCCGACGGCCGCGCGCAGGCGTTCCTCGTCTCTGGCTACGCCGGTGACCGTGTACCCCGCCGCGGCCAGCTCACCGGCGAGCGCGCGGCCGATGCCGGCGCTGGCGCCGGTCACCAGCGCGGCACGCCGCCCGGCCCCACCCCGGCTCATCGGCGCCCCGAGACGAACTCCCGGATCGACGCGCTCATGTAGTCGATCATCTCCGTGGTCAGGCCTGGATAGACGCCGATCCAGAAGGTCCGCTCGGTAACTATGTCGCTGTTGGTCAGGTCCCCGGAGACGCGGTACGCAACGTCTTGGTAGGCCGGTTGCCGGATCAGGTTGCCGGAGAACAACATCCGGGTTCCGATCCGCCGCGACTCCAAGTACTGGAGGATGGCGGTGCGGCTGAACGGGGCGCCCGGCCGCACTGTCAGCAGGAAGCCGAACCAGCTCGGGTCGCTGTTCGGAGTGGCGCGTGGCAGCAGCAGACCCGGCACGCCGTCGAGGCCCTCCCGCAGTCGCTGCCAGTTGCGCCGCCGGGCCGCGCCGAAGTCGGTCAGCTTGGCCAGCTGCGACAGACCCAGGGCGGCCTGCAGGTCAGTGGTCTTCAGGTTGTAGCCGATCCGGGAGAACGTGTACTTGTGGTCGTACCCGAACGGCAGGGTGCCGAACTGCTGGCTGAAGCGGCGCCGGCAGGTGTCGTTGTGCCCGGGCAGGCACCAGCAGTCTCGTCCCCAGTCGCGTAGCGACTCGACCACTTTGGACAGTCGGACGTTGTCGGTCAGCACGCAGCCGCCTTCGCCGGACGTCAGGTGGTGCGCCGGGTAGAAGCTGACGGTGCTCATGTCGCCGAACGAGCCGGTTGGCCGGCCCCGGTAGGTGCTGCCGACCGCGTCGCAGTTGTCTTCCACCAGGAACAGGCCGTGCTCCGTCGCGAGGTCGGCGATCTCGGCAACCGGGAACGGGTTGCCCAGCGCATGCGCGATCATGATCGCCCGGGTACGTGGCCCTATCGCGGCCGCGACCCGGTCCACCGTGGTGTTGTACGTGCCGAGCTCGATGTCGACGAAGACTGGGATCAGCCCGTTCTGCACGATCGGGTGCACTGTGGTCGGGAAGCCGGCGGCCACGGTGACCACCTCGTCGCCGGGCCGCAGCCGCCGGTCGCCGAGCTCTCGCTGGGTCAAAGCGGTGAGCGCCAACAGGTTGGCCGACGAGCCGGAGTTGGTCAGGTGCGCCTTGCGACGCCCGACGGTAGCGGCGAACGCGCGCTCGAACTGCTCGGCCACCGAACCGGTGGCGATGCGCAGGTTCAGGGCCGCTTCGACCAGCGCGGCCCGGTCGTCCTCATCCAGTACCGCGCCGGACGGTGGCAGCGGCGTCTCTCCCGGGATGAACTCGCGCCCCTGGTCCCGCTCCCGGTGGTACTTGCGGACGTGGTCGAGGATCAGCGCCTGAATGTCCGTCATGCGGGTTCCCTCCTCGAGGCTGGCGTCGGCGATCACCGTTGCTCACGGAACACGGGATGTGCGACGGCCGCTCCCGTGGGCAACCGTGCTGCCTGCCGGTGGAGGGCAGGTCGAGGCTCACTCGATCTGGGACCCGCCGGGCCGCGAGTCACGGCTGCCAGGGTGGGCGGGTGCAGGTGTTGTTCACGGTGTCGTCATGGCCGACGCACTACGCCGCCATGGTGCCGCTCGGCTGGGCGTTGCAGGCCGCCGGACACGAGGTCCGCGTGGTGTGCACGCCGTCCCAGGTGGCCCCGGTGTCCGCGGCCGGCCTGATCCCGGTACCGGTGCTGAACGGGCTTGAGGTGACGGTGCGGCTGCGGTTGCAGTACTACCGGGAGGCGCTGAACGGGCAGTGGCCGTACCCGTGGCTGCCACCGCATCCGCTGACCGGCGGGCCGCTGAACTCGCTCGATGACTTCGACCTCGCCGGGTACCGCGACCGCGAGGCGCCGGCATACGCCCGGCTGGCCGCGGCCGGGTACGACGCGGCGGTGGCGTTCGCCTCCGCGTGGCGGCCGGACCTCGTGTTGCACGATCCGGCGAGCCTGGAGGGGATGCTCATCGCCGGCCTGCTCGGCATTCCGGCCGTGCTGTGCCTGTGGGGGCCGGTCGGCACTCACGAGCCGGCGCACATGTCGATCGTGCCGGAGGACCACAGCGGTGCGTTTCCCCGCCATGGGCTGCGCGAGTTCGGCTTGGACATGATCCGTACCGTGATCGATCCCTGCCCGCCGGCGCTGGCGCCGCCGATCGCGGCCCAGCGCCTGCCGATGCGGTACGTGCCGTACAACGGCTGCGCGCCGATGCCCGGGTGGCTGCTGGAGCGATCGGACCGGCCCCGGGTCTGCATCACCTGGTCGACGGCGCTGACGACGACGTCGGGCCCGCGGTCGTATCTGCTGCCCGAACTTGTCCGCGCCGCCGACGACCTCGGCGTGGAGGTGGTGCTGACCGCGACCGCCGAGGACGTGGCCGCGCTCGGCAGGGTGCCGCCGACGGTCCGGGTGGCGGAGCGCTTGCCCCTGCGGCTGCTGCTGCCGGGCTGCGACGCTGTCGTCCACCACGGCGGTAGCGGCACCGCCTTGACCGCGTTGTGGGCTGGCGTGCCGCAGGTGATGGCAACCTTCGCGTCGGAGCAGACGGCGACGGCGACGCGGGTGGCGGCCGCCGGTGCGGCACTGCACCTGCCCGGCCACGAGGCCAACGCGGGTGCGGTGGGCACGGCGCTGGAGAAGCTGCTCGCCGACAACTCCTACCGCCGGACCGCAGGCGAGCTGAGGGCGCAGATGCTCCGGCAGCCCACTCCGGCCGACCTGGTGAAGACGCTGGAAGGCCACCACCGGGAACCGGGACGCGACATCCAGCGAAGTTCTGTCTAGCAACCGCCTCGACTGCGGCCCGGTTCCAGCTACGGGCAGTACGTCCTGTCGATCGCGCGCGAGCTGCCGGAGTTCACCTGGGAGCACACCGACCGGGCGCGGGCGCCAGCGGCGCGGCCACCCGCCGCGCCGTCGGCCCGATCACCGCTACTCGCCCCATCGCAGGTAGACCACCGGCTGTTCCCGGCCGGGAATCTGCCGCAGTGTCACCTGCTCCAGCCCGAGACCTTCGCGGACCGCCGCGGTCACGCCCGGCCACCGAGGATGGCCCAGCTCGTCGAAGGCGATGATGCTGCCCTTGGCGAGGCAGGGGCGGATCGCCCGCAGCGCCTCCCGGGTGGGCTCGTAGAGATCGAGGTCGAAGAAGACCATCCCGATCACGGTTTCCGGGTTGTCGCGCAGGTACTGCGGCAGCGTCTCACGCACGTCCCCTTGCACCACGAAGGTGCGCTGCACGTGCGATACGGGATCGCCCGCCTCGTGAGCGGCAAGGACCTCGCGCAGGTGCTCTACCTCGCCGTCCGGGACCGCGAACCGGCCGACCGCGGCACTCGGACTCGCCTGGTCGATCTCGGAGATCTCGGGAAACCCGGTGAAGGTGTCGAACCCGATGATCCGGCGGTACGAGTTGTACGGCTCGTGCAGGGCGCGTAGCGCGGTGAGGATGGCGAGATGGCGGCCGTGCAGGACGCCGAACTCCATGATGACGCCCGGCACCTCGGGCAGCATGCGGTAGAGCGCGTCCATGGCGAGCAGGTCGGCCAACTGGTGCCTGCGCAGGTACACTGGAAGGTTGTCGATCAAGTAGACCGGCGGTATGGGCGTCTCGGTCAGCAGCTTGGTCAGCCGCGTCCGCACATCCCGCTCCTGCTCCGACTCCCGCGGCAGCACCCGGGAGTCCCTGTACTCGATGTCGCCCATAGGGCTCGTTTCCTTTCTCGTCCACGGACCCCGGGCGGTCACGAGATCCAGGCCTCCGGTGCGGGGCCGCCCCGGCCCACCGGGGGGAACAGGACATCCAGCCGGGCGAGCTGCGGCTCCGGCAGGGTGAGCCGCAACGCGGAGAGCGCCGCGTCGACGTGCTGCGTTGTCCGGGGACCGATGACGACCGCGGTCACGCCCGGCCTCGACAGGACCCAGGCCTGACCGACCACCGCGGGCGGCTGGCCGATCTCGTCGCAGAACCGCTCGTACTCGGCGATGGTGCCGCGATGCCGGCTGAGCGCGGCGCGGGCGCGGCCTTGGGCGGACTTGACCGCCGTCCCCTCGGCCAGTTTGCGCAGCGCGCCGGCCAGCAGGCCGCCGTGCAGCGGCGACCAGACCAGAATGGCCACGCCGTACGCGTGCGCGGCCGGGATTATCTCCAGCTCCGGATACCGGGTGGGGAGGTTGAACACACACTGCTCGGAGGCCAGCCCGGTGAAGTGGCGGCGGCGCGCAGCCTCCTGTGCCGCGGCGATGCTCCAGCCGGCGAAGTTCGACGACCCGACGTAGCGAATCTTGCCCTGTGCCACCAGCTGTTCCATCGCCTGCCACACCTCGTCCCAGCCGACCGCCGGGTCCAGCCGGTGCATCTGGTAGAGGTCGATCCAGTCGGTGCGCATGCGGCGCAGCGACGCCTCGCAGGCGGCGATGATGTGCCGCGCCGAGAGCCCTTCGTCGTTCGGCCCCGGGCCCATCGGGTTGCCGACCTTGGTGGCCAGCACCAGCTGATCGCGCCGGGAGGGGTTGCCCGCCAGCCACCGGCCGATCGACTCCTCGGTGTGCCCCTTGCGCACCCGCCAGCCGTAGATGTCGGCGGTGTCCAAGAAGTTGATGCCCCGGTCCATCGCGTGGTCCATGATCTTGTGCGTCTCGGGCTCGTCCACCCGCCCGCCGAAGTTCACGGTGCCGAGCGCAAGCCGGCTGACCTTCAGGCCGGTGCGGCCGAGCCGGGTGTAGAGCGGGTCGGGCGCGTCTCCGCGTGAAGCCTCAGCCTGCATGAGAATCGCCCCCTCGCTGTCGGCCTGCGCACGCCAGTCTGGTGGGGTCGGCTCGAGTCTGGCTCAAGAGCCGGTGCACCGGCCTCATACCGGGATCCGCAGCGGCGTGGCGACGTACTCCGGCAGGTATCTGTCCAGGACGCGCCGGTAGTAGAAGTAGTCCACCGTGGTCAGCGCGATCTCCGGCACCAGGCGGTGCAGCTCGGCCGTGGAGACGGACTGGCTCGTGACAGTGGTGACGTACTGCCGGGTCGCCGCAATCCCCAGGCGTTCCTCGACGTGATCGACGACCTCCTCGATCGGCACCGACCTGCCGGTGGCGACGTTGACGACGGCGCGGCTGACGCCCAGGTTGAGCAGCCGATCCACGACGTGGACCACGTCGGCGGCGTCGATCAGGTCACGCCGCGCGCCTCGGTGCAGCTTCACCGTGCCGGAGCTGACCTGGCGCACCAGCGAGGGCAGTAGCTGGTGCGCCGGTTGCCTGGGACCGACCACGTGCGACACCCGCAGCGCGAGGTAGTCGATGGACGAGGCGGCC
Organism: Crossiella sp. CA-258035; assembly: GCF_030064675.1. Classification (GTDB taxonomy): domain Bacteria; phylum Actinomycetota; class Actinomycetes; order Mycobacteriales; family Pseudonocardiaceae; genus Crossiella. The sequence continues at coordinate 4,503,317 of NZ_CP116413.1, read as the reverse complement.
AGCACGGCCTCCATGGCCAGCTTGTGCCGGCCGTACGCGGTGGACGGGCAGACGGGGCCGCTCTCCCGGCCCGGCTCCCCCGGCAGCGCGTACATGGCGGGTGAGGCGGTGGAGAAGAAGAGCAGCTTCTTGCCCTGCTCCGCGCACCGCCGCCCCACGTCGTAGAGGCGCTCGGCATCCCTGGCGAAGTCCGACTCCGACGCCCCGGTCGCCACCGACACCCCGAAGGCCGCGGCGACGACCCCGGGATGGGCGTCCGCGATGGGCGTGAGCACGCCGGCGAGGTAGCCACGGCCGATGATCTCCATCCGGATCCTTTCCCGCGCCGGGGCGGCCCCGAGCGGGGCTGGGCGTCACGACGCGAGTTGCGTGAGTAGGCCGGCGATCTCCACCGGTGTGGGCTGAGCATCGATCTCGCGGCGCAGGCGCGCCGCGGCGGCACGGTGGGCGGGCTCGTCCAGCAGCGCGACGACCTCACGCCGGATGGACTCCACGTCGGCCTCGTCGACGTGCAGCGACCGCCCGGCGCCGGTGGAGACGTGCGCCGCGCTGTCGTCGATCTGCTGGGACAGGAAAGGGATGTGCAGCTGGGGCACGCCGTGCGCGGCGGCGGTCAGCACGCTGGAGGCACCGCCCTGGTGGACCATCACGGAGGTGGTCGGCATCAGCTGGTGCAGTGGGAAGTGCTCCAGCAGCCGCACGTTGGCGGGCAGAGCGCCCAGCAGGTCCCGCTGGCCGCGCGCGATGGTGAGCACCACCTCGACGTCGAGGACGCTCAGCGCCTCCAGCACCCGCGGGACGGCGAACCGGGATGGTCCGGTCGTCCGCGCCGTCATCGTCCCCCAGCTGACCGCGACCCGGGGCCGGACCGGCGCCTCGAGCGCCCAGGCGGGCAGCGCACCGGGACCGTTGTACGGCACGTGGCGCATCTGCCGGCGACTGGGGCTTGGCGGCGGCTGCATGCTGGGCGGGCACGGGTCGACGGTGAGCTGCGCGGGGTCACTGCGCGGGGTCAGTCCGTACGCCTCGAAGCGGCGGCGGTAGTCGGGCATCTGCTCCAGCAGCTCGTCGCCGTGGACGCTGCCCATGATGTCGGTGGTCACCAGGTGGCGCACGGCCGGAACGCCGATGACGTGCGCGGCGACGATGCCGCCCTCGCACATGCCGCTGTCGGTCACGACCAGGTCGGGCCGCCACGCGCGGGAGAAGCGCACCAGCTCGTCGGTGCGGGCGAAGGTGGCGTCGAGCCAGGTGCCGAGCACCTCGGCGGCGCCGTCACGGTGCATGAACTCGTCGAGCTCTTCGGGATTGCCGGGCCGGTCGTGACCGGGCGCCTCGTGCTCCAGCGTCTGCTGTTGCAGCGCGACGAAGTCGATGTCGTCGCCGACCACGACCGCGGGCAGGCCCGCGCCCACAACCGCGCCGACGCACCCCGGCGGCGCGGCGATCCGGACCTCGTGGCCCGCCACCCGCAGCGCCCAGGCCAGCGGCGTCATCATGAAGAAGTGCGTCGGCCAGCCGGAGAGGGTGAACAGCACCTTCATCGCGTTTCCCCGGGCAGGTCGTCCCGGGTCACCCGCCGTTCCCGGACCTGCCAGCCGTTCGGGCCGGTTACCAGCACGTCCTCGCACACGCAGGTGCGGTGCAGGCGGGGCTCACCGCCGAGCGGGGTGAGGAACACCAGCGCGTAGCAGCGCACCCGGACCGTGCCGTCGCCGTCCGGGTGCATGGCGACCATGCCGTGCCAGTGGCGCTGCACCTCGCCGCGGGAGACGCGGTCGGCGGCCGCGCGGGCGACGGCCTCCGCCAGGCGGGACCGGCCGCGGACCGGCTCCGGCAGCGTGGGCAGCGAGACCACGCAGTCCTCGGTGAACGTCCGCGCCCACTCCTCGGCGGCGCCGGAGTCGAGCAGCTGCATGTGGTGGGCGTAGAACTGCTGTACCTCGGCGTAGATCCGGTCGAATCCGGGCAGCGCGGCGACGGTCATGGTGATCCTTCCGTGTGGTCCTCGTCCAGGAGCGCGACCGCGCGGCACCACCCGGCGCCGGCGCCGGTGATCTTCACCGGGAAGCAGGCCACGGTGAAGCCGGACGACGCGGGCAGCGCGTCCAGGTTGGACAGTCGCTCGATTTGGCAGTACTCGCGTTCCCTGCCCGCGAAGTGCGCTGGCCAGAGCACGCTCCGGTCGCCGGTCTGCTGGAAGCGCGTGATGATGTCGATGAACGGTGCATCCAGGCTGAACGCGTCCGTGCCGATCACCCGGATGCCCAGGTCCAGCAGGAACTGGGTGGCGGAGGCGTCGAGCCCGGTGAACTCGCGGAAGTACCGTGGCGTGCCGGCCCAGGCCGAGGCGCCGGTGCGCAGCAGCACGATGTCGAGCGGCTGCGGCCGGAAGCCCACCCGGTCCAGCTCCTCTTGCAGGTAGGCGGCGTCAGCCGTGGTTCCCTCCACCCCGGTCAGGTCCAGCACGACGCCCGGCCGGTAGAACCAGTCCAGCGGCATCTCGTCGATGTGCCGGGGCCGTCCGTACGTGCCGGTGGACCCGTAGTGCGACGGCGCGTCGACGTGGGTGCCGGTGTGGCTGGTCAAGGTCAGCACGTCGATGGACAGCAGCTCGCCGCCGGGCAGTACCGACGGATCGAAGTCGATGCCGAAGTGCGCGCGCATCTCCTCGCTCATGTGCCGGGCGCCCTCAGCCGGACTGATGATCTTGTGGGTGATCTCCTCGACCTCCCACCGGGACGCGTCCACCGGCGTGGACAGATCGATGACGCGCACGGCGGACCTCACGCCCTCTCGTCGCTGGTGAACAGCTCGGACGCGATCCGCACCGGCGTTCGGCCATAGGCGATGCGCGCGGTCATCTTGTCGAACAGCGGCGTCTTCTGCATGAGCCACATCGCTTTCGGCCGGATCACCGCGGCGACTCTGCTCTGCGAGAGCATCCCCTTGCTCTGCACGAGCTGGATCTTCATCACCATGTCGATGTCCGGGCGCCGGTCCTGTTCGTACCGGCCCAGCACGCCGGCGCCCGCATCGCCGCGGCGCAGCGACTCCATGAGCACGGGGTGCAGCACGGCCGCGTCCTGGATGGCCAGGTTGATCCCCTGCGCGCCCAGCGGGCTGTGCGTGTGCGCGCTGTCGCCGATGAGGACCAGCCCGTCGCGCACCCACGTCTGCGCGGAGGCCGCGAAGACGTCCAGCAGGACGAGCTGGTTCAGCGCGGTGACATGCTCCCGGATGGTGTCGGCGAACTGCGGGACCACCGCGCAGAGCTGCTCCTTGACGTGGTCGAGGCCGCGCTCGGCCACCTGGGCGTAGCCGCCGTGCGGCAGGGTCCAGCCGAGTTGCAGCTGATCCGGGTAGGAGTGGTAGGCCAGCACGGGGTTTCCGCCGCCGCGGAAGATCTGCACGTACGGCAGCGGGCGCCCGTCGCGCGGAACCTTGAACCACAGCACGTCCATGTCGAAGACGTCCATTCGCCGCTGCGGGATACCCGCGAGCCTGCGGACCTTCGAGAAGCGGCCGTCCGCCCCGATCACGCAGTGCGCCCGCACCACGTGCTCACCGGCCCGCCCTTGAGCCCGGACGCCGCGGACCGCGCCTGCTCCGGTCAGCAGCTCGGCCACGCGGCTGCCAGCGATGTACTCGAACCCCGCGTGCCGCCGGCACTGCTCCAGCAGTTCGTCGAGCAGATGGCGCTGCGGAATGCTCAGCAGGTAGTTGTGCGGCGAGGACAGCCGCTCGTAGCGCACGTCGAGGATCGCTCGGCCACCCTCCACCAGCTGGAAACGACTCAGCTCGTGCGCGCCGCGCGCCCGGGCCGCGTCGAGGACGCCGAGCTGGTCCAGGACCGCGAGGCCGCCCGGCTGGAGGATCTCGCCGCGGTACTCGCGGTCGAGTGACTCCGAGCGCTCCACCACGGCGACGTCAGCGCCGGATCTCAGCAACAACAGCGCCAGCGTCAGGCCAGCGGGCCCGCCGCCCACCACACAGAAGTCGGTCCGGATGTCGTGCACGTCTGCCTCCGCAATGCTCCGCAGGGTGTTCTCCCGGTCAGGCGACGATGCTGAGCCCGCCGTCCACCGTGATCACCTGACCGTGAATCCAGCGCGCGTCGTCCGTGCACAACAGGGCGACCACCCCGGCGACGTCCTCAGGTGTGGTCGCGCGCCCACCGGGGGTCCGGCGGGCCACGACGGCCAGCGCCTCGCGGCCCGGCCCGTCGATCCCCTTGTCCACCTTGGCCGTGGACACCGCGTTGACCGCGATCCCGTGCCCAGCGAGCTCGGCGGCGAGATAGCGGACAGCGCTCTCCAGCGCCGCCTTGACGATGCCGTGGCTGCCGTAGCCGGGCACGGCCCGGCCCGCTCCGGCGCTGGACATCACGACCACCCGGCCGGGGCCACCCGCCATGGCCTTGACGATCGCCTCCGCGCCGTACAGCAGCGGATCGAGGACAATCGACTGCGTCTCGCGGACGGTCCCGGGATCCAGGCCGCCGGCCGTCGGCCGGCGCACCGCCGTGGCGCAGTGGACGACGACATCCAGCCGGCCGTGCCGCTCACACACCCCAGTCACCAGCGTGGGTACCGCCCCGGGCTGGCGCACGTCCTGCTGCACCGCGATGATCGAGCCGGAAAGCCCGCTCAGCTCCGCGACAGTCTCGCGCGCATCCTCGCCAGAGCTGCCATAGGCGACCGTCACGTGCGCGCCGGCGGCGCACAGCCGGCGCGCGACCGCCCGGCCGATCCCGCGTGACCCGCCGATGACCAGCGCGGCCCTGCCGTTCAGGCCGAGATCCGGATCGTCCGCCATGCGCCACCTCGTCAGCTCGATCGCCTGTCGTGCGGTGAGCCTGCCGACCGCGGATCGAGGTTTGCTTGAGCCGCGTCATCGGGCGACTTCAATGCCGGTCGAGCGAAGGTCAAGCTGACCTTGAAAACCTTGGCGGCTCATTCCGGAGCCCGATCACTGGCCGACTAGACACACCGGAAAGGCCTCGAATGGGAACGCATATGACAGGCAAGGACGTGGTGTCCGCACTGTTGGGAATTCGCACGGCGGCGGTGATCCGCGCGGCGGTCGAGCTCCAGGTCTTCGACCGGCTTGGTGACGAGGCGCTCGACGCCGACGCCCTGGCCGCGCGCATCGAGGCGGATCCGCGCGGGACACGGGTGCTGCTGAACGCGCTGGCGGCCGTGGGCGTCCTGGACACCGACGGCGCCCGCTTCTCGATCCCCGCAGAGCTGGCGGGGCCGCTGATCGCGGGCCGCGACAACTGGCAGTACATCGGCACCGCGGTCAAGCTGGCCACGCCGTACTCGGAGTGGGAGGCGCTCGGGCGACTCGCCGAGGCAGTACGGCACGGCGGCACGGTCATGGGCTACAACCTCGAGACGCCCGGAAACGAGTTCCTCGAGGAGTGGGCCGCGAACGCCTACATGGGCAGCGACACGGCAGCGCTCGCCGAGCTCGTCTGGGAGCGGCTCACGACGTGGGCGCAGACCCGTTCCGAACTGGACGTTCTCGACGTGGCCTGCGGTCCCGGCTGGTACGGCCTGACCGTCGCCGCCAACAATCCGCGGGCCCGGGTGTCGCTCGTCGACTTCCCCAACATCGTGGCCTACGCGGAGAAACACGCGCGCGAACTGGCGGTGCAGGACCGGGTGAGGCTGCTGCCGGGCGACATGTTCACCGATCCGCTGGCCGGTCCCTACGATGTCGCGATCGCGGCCGGCGTGATGCACCACTTCTCGTCCGAGCGGGTGCGCGAGCTGCTGCGCAGACTGCACTCGGTGCTCAAGCCGGGCGGGCGCCTGGTGATCGTCGCGCCGGTGGCGGACGAGGCCGACCCGGCCGCGGACCCGCGCGCCCACCTGTTCTCCACGGTGATGCTCGCGCTCACCACCGAAGGCCAGGTGCACTCCTACGACAGCTACCACGCCATGCTCGCAGACAGCGGTTTCGCTGCGCCGGAGATCCACAGCAAGGATGGGTCATCCATGCGGCTGCTGATAGCGACTCGCGCCGAACGACTTGCTTCGCTAGAGTAGTGACACGATACTAGATTCGTGAATCTAACCCGCCTCATGATCTTGGGGCTGCTCGCGTCTCAGGGCCCGATCCACGGTCATGAGATCAAGAAAATCGCCAAGTACACCGATGTGTCGGAATGGGGCGGCGTCGGCACCGGCGCCATCAACCGTGAGCTGCGGCAGGCCAGTGAGACGGGCCTGGTTCGGGCGGTCGCGGTGCAGCAGGTCGGGCGCAGACCGGTACGCACGGTCTACGAGATCACTGGGGATGGGCGCCGGGAGTTGTCGGCGCTGCGGGAAAGGGCGATCTGTGAGCTGCGCTTCGGTCCCGACTCGCTGGCAGTGGCATTGCTGTTCGGCAGGGCGCAGGACCCAGTCGCGCTCGACGAGCTCCTCGCCCGGCGGCGGGAACTGCTCGCCACCACGGTCGCCGAGCTCGACGCCGAACGGGCCCAACTGGTCAGCGAAGGGCGCATACACGGCCTGGACTCGGCGCTGTTCCGGCGCCAGATGATATTGCTCGAGGCGGAGATCCGCTGGCTCGACGAACATCGGTCGACAGTCACTTCGAGACGGGACTGAGAGATGAGCGCCATCGAGGCCGAGGGGCTGACACGCACCTTCATCGCCGACGGCCAACGGGTTGAGGCGGTCCGGAGCATCAGCTTCACCGTCGCCTCCGGCGAGATCTTCGGCTTCCTCGGGCGCGACGGAGCCGGCAAGACCACCACCCTGCGCATGCTGGCCACGCTGCTGCGGCCCGACGCGGGCACGGCCACGGTGATGGGCTGCGACCTGCGGCGCGACCCCACGGGCGTACGCCGCCGGATCGGCTTCGTAGCCCAGCAGGGCGGCGCTGACGCGAACGCGACCGTACGCCAGGAGCTGGTGCTCCAGGCGCGCCTCCACCGGCTCTCCAGCACCGACGCGGCCGCCCGTGCGGACGCGGTGGCGGCGATGTTCGACCTCACGGAACTCATGGATCGGCAGTCCGCGCACCTGTCCGGCGGCCGGCGCCGACGCTTCGAGCTCGCGCTGGGGTTCGTGCACCGGCCCGGGCTCGTCGTCCTCGACGAGCCGACCGCCGGCCTGGACCCGCCGAGCCGCGCTCAGCTCTGGCGGCACATCCAGCGGCTGCGCGAAGACCACGGTGTGACCGTGTTCCTCACGACGAACCACCTGGCGGAAGCGGACGCACTGTGCGACCAGGTCCTGGTCCTCGACGAGGGCCGCGTCGTCGCCCAGGACACGCCCGAGGCGCTGAAGAGGAAGGTCGGCAGCGACGTCGTCATCGTCAAGGTGCCCGGTGGCGCCGACGCGGCGCGCGCCGCCCTGGAGGCCTGCGCGACCGGTCCGGTGGCAGTCGACGGCGAGACCCTCAGATTCACCGCACGGCACGACGAGGCTCTGGTCACCACCGTCGTCCGGACGTTGGAAGCCGCAGAGGTCAAGCCGACTGCCATCGAGGTCACCCGGCCCTGTCTGGACGACGTCTTGCTCGCGATGACCGGCCGGCAGTTGGCCGGCGCCGCCCCAGTCCTGCCCAGCTGAAGGGAAGCCCATGCAGACCGCACGCGACGTGGCGATCCTCGCTCGCCGGCAGTTGCGAGCCACCGTGAGCTACCGGAGCGGCATCTTCGTGGGAGTGACCCAGCCGGTCCTCTTCCTCCTGCTGTTCGGCCCGATCATGAGCAGCGTCCTGGCCGCCCAGGAAGGGCACGTCTCCGCCGCCTGGAGCCTCTACGTGCCGGGCATCCTCGTCATGCTGGCCCTGTTCAGCGCCGGGTACGCGGGTTTCGCCCTCTTCGCCGACCTGCACTCCGGATACCAGGAGCGCCTGCGGGCCACGCCGGTCAGCCCGACCTCGCTGTTGCTCGGCCGGCTCGCGCACGACGTGGTCGTCCAGCTGTTCCAGGCGACGCTGCTGCTCGTCCTCGCCGCCGTCTTGTGGCTTCGCGCTCCCCTGCTCGGCATGCTCGTCCAGCTGCTCTTCGTCGCGCTGCTCACGATCGGAAGCGCCGCGCTCTCCTATGCCCTGGCGCTCAAGACAAGACACCAGTACGTTTTCGCCCCACTGATCAGTTTGGGAACTCTGCCTGTGATGCTGCTGTCCGGAATCCTGCTGCCCATGTCGCTGGCTCCACGCTGGCTCGAGGTGCTGTCCTACCTCAACCCGTTCCGCCACATCCTGGACGGGATGCGGCCGGCGCTGCGCGGCGACCTCGCCGCCGCCGAGGTCTTCATCGGCCTCGGGGTCGCCGGCGCACTGGTCGCGGTGGCGCTCGTGGTCAGCAGCCGCAGCTTCGCCCGGGAGCTCGCATGACCAGCCAGTCGCGTCCCGCAGGCGCCGCGGGCTGGATCGAGTTGACCGGCGTGCGCACGCACAACCTGGACGGCATCGACGTCCGGGTGCCCCACCACACCATCACCGCGTTCACCGGCGTCAGTGGGAGCGGCAAGAGTTCGCTGGTGATGGACACGCTGCACGCCGAGGCGCAGCTGCGCTACGTCGAGGGCTTCGACCCGTACGTGCGCAAGTTCCTCACGCCGCGTGACCGGCCGCAGATCGACCGGGTCCGCGGGCTGACCGCGACGCTCGCCGTCGACCAGCGCAACTCCAACCGCAATCCGAACTCCACGCTCGGCACGCTGACCGGTGTGGACGCCTACCTCGGCCTGGCCTTCGCCCGGCTGGCGCCGCTGGCGACCGGCAGCACGTGGACCGGGCCGCTGCATCCCGCCCAGTTCGATCCGTACACCCGCGACGGCATCTGCCACACCTGCATCGGGGCCCGCGAGGTCGTCAACGCGCGGCCCGACCTCATCGTGCCGGCACCGGGGCTGCCGCTGCTGGAAGGCGGCTCGCCCTGGTTCGGCGGGAAGCTGTCCAACGAGGCCACCTACCTGCCCTCGCTGGCCGCGCACCACGGCACGGACCTGAGCCTGCCCTGGAACGAACAGCCCGAGGCGTTCCAGCACGCGGCGCTGCACGGCACCGCGGGCGCGACCATCGAGGTCACCCTCACCGGCTCGAACAAGAAGAAGAACAGCCAGTACTCCTACAAGGCCGACCAGGCGTTGATCGGCGCGATCGCCGAGATCGAGGCCGCCTACGCCGCGGCCGCCACCGACGAGGCCAAGGAGATCTACCGCCCATTCCTGGAGCGGCAGCCCTGCCCCGGCTGCGAGGGCACCGGCCTCGGCCAGATCGCGCGCACCGTGACGTTGCGGGACAAGACATTCCGCGACGTGCTGGAGAGCGCGGTCGAAGACGTGCGGCGCTGGATCGACGAAGTCGACGCCGAACTCAACGAGCCGCAGCGGAAGGTCGGCCAGATCCTGGTGCCCGAACTGCGCGACCGGCTCGACCTGCTGATCCGCCTCGGCCTCGGGCACGTGGAGCTGTGGCGCGGCGCGCCGACGCTCTCCGGCGGCGAACTGCAGCGCGCCCGTTTGTCAGCGCAGATCAGCACCGCGCTGAGCGGCCTCACCTATGTCTTCGACGAGCCCGGCGCGGGCCTGCACCCCGCCGACAAGGACCACCTCTTCGCAATCCTGTGCGAGCTGCGCGAGGCCGGCAACACCGTGCTGATGGTGGAGCACGATCCCGACCTGGTCGCCCGCGCCGACTGGGTGATCGACCTGGGCCCCGGCGGCGGGCGTGACGGCGGCACCCTGATGGCCGCCGGGACTCCCGGCGACATCGCCGCGCATCCGGCGTCGGTGACCGGCCGGTACCTGCGCGAGCCGCACTACCGGCTGGAGCGGGCGGAGCGGCCGCCGGCCGAGGACACCGAGTGGCTGGTGCTGCACAACGCGGCCGTGCACAACGTCAGCGCGCCGGAGGTCCGGATCCCGTTGAACCGGCTCACCTGCCTGACCGGTATCAGCGGCAGCGGCAAGAGCAGCCTGCTCAACCAGGTGCTGGCCAATTCCGTCGAGTCCGCGCTGGCCGGCCGGCCGCACACCGCGGTGGAGAAGGTGTCCGGGCTGGGCGGCCTGCGCTGGGTCACCATCGTGGACCAGAGTCCCATCGGGCGCACGCCGCGGTCGAACCCGGCGACGTACACCAAGGCATTCGACCAGATCCGCGTGCTGTTCGCGGGTACGGAAGAGGCGCGGCGCCGGGGACTGGCCAATCCGTCGGTCTTCTCGTTCAACTCCACCGGTGGCCGGTGCGAGACCTGCCAGGGTCTCGGTCAGATCAAGCTCGACATGCAGTTCCTCGGCGACACGTACATCACCTGCCAAGCCTGCGACGGGCGGCGCTACACCGAAGAGGTGCTGGCGGTCACCTACCGCGGGCTCGCGATCGACGAGGTCCTCAACCTCACGGTGTCCGAGGCAGCCGGGGTGTTCGACGAGCCGGAGACGCTCGCGGCGCTGCTGGAGGCGATGGACCACATCGGCCTGGGCTACCTCACCCTCGGCGAGAGCGGCACCGCCCTGTCCGGCGGCGAGGCACAGCGGATCAAGCTCGCCAAGGCCACGCTGCGCGGCCGCCGGGGCAACGACCCCGGTTTGCTCATCCTCGACGAGCCGGTCACGGGCCTGCACCCGGACGACGCGCAGCGCCTGATGCGCACCCTGGACCGGTTGCTGGAGCGTGGCCAGACCGTGGTCATCGCCGAGCACGACATCCACTCCGCGGCCTGCGCCGACTGGATCATCGACATGGGACCGGGGGCCGGACGGGCCGGCGGCCAGATCATCAACGCGGGCACGCCCGCGCACGTCGCGTCCGGTGGCGGGCCCACCGCGCCGTTCCTGCGGCGGCTCGTGCACCAAGGTTAGGCATCTTCCGCAGACCACACCGACCAGCACTGGGGGGCACCGTGCTTTTTGGAAAGGACCACGCCCGGATCTACGACCTCGTCTACAGCGGACGCGGCAAGGACTACGCGTCGGAGGCCAAGGAACTCGCCGCGCTGGTGCGCGCGCGCAAGCCTGGCGCGGCGACGCTGCTCGACGTCGCCTGCGGCACCGGCGAGCACCTCGCCTCACTCCGGGAACTCTTCGCGCACGTCGAAGGCGCGGACCTGGCGCCGGCGATGGTGGACGTCGCCAGGTCGAAACTGCCCGGCGTCACCGTGCACCTCGCCGACATGAGCGACTTCGCGCTCGGCCGGACCTACGACGTGGTCACGTGCCTCTACAGCGGCATCGCCTACCTGCAGGCCCCGCAGCTCGCCTCGGCAGTCTCCTGCATGGCCGCCCACCTGGCGCCCGGCGGAGTTCTGGTGGTTGAGCCGTGGTGGCTACCGGAGAAGGCGACCGAGGGCCAGGTGGTCGGCGACGTCATCCGGGACGACTCCACCGTGATCGCCCGGGTCTCGCACGGCCGGCAACGCGACGGCGCCCATCACCTGCAGTGCCACTTCCTGGTCGCGGACGAGGACGGCATCCGGCACTTCACCGACACCCAGGTGCTGCACTTCTTCCCGCGGGAGTTGTACCTGGACGCCTTCACCCGCGCTGGGCTGACCGTCGACTACCTCGACGGCGGCCCGTCCGGCCGCGGGCTCTACGTCGGCATCAAACCCTGACCGTCACGCACGATTGGAAAGCACATCTAACAGCATCACTGGGGGACGCATGGACTTTCGAGTGCTCGGGCCTTTAGAAATCGTCTACTGCGGACGGAACATCATTCCGACGGCAGCCAAACCACGGCAGGTCGCCTCGCTGCTCACGCTCCGGCGCAACGCGCTGGTCCAGACCGGTGAGCTCATCGACGAGCTGTGGGAGGACAACCCGCCGTCCAGCGCGATGACCACCCTGCAGACCTACATCTACAAGCTGCGCCGGATCCTCGCCGAGTGCGAGGCGGGCGACATCCTCAGCACCTGGCCGGGCGGCTACAAGTTGTTCGTCCCGGACGAGGCCCTTGACCTGCACCGCTTCGAGGCCGACGCCAGCCGGGGCAAGGAACTGCTCGATCAGGGTGACGCCGCGAACGCGTCGAAGTTCCTCGAGCAGGCGCTGAGCGTCTGGCGCGGTCCCGCCCTGGTCGACGTGGCGCGCGGCACGCTGCTCTCCTCCTACGCGACCGGGCTGGAGGAGCAGCGTGCGCGCACTCTGGAGCTGCGCATCCGGGCCGACTTCGCGCTCGGGCGCTACCGCGAGACGATCGGTGAGCTCAAGTCGCTCGTGCAGACCCACCTGCTGGACGAACAACTGCACGCGGCGCTGATGACCGCGCTCTACCACTCGGGCCGACGGCACGAGGCGCTGGAGCTGTACCAGTTGCACCGTGGCAACGTGATCAAGGAGCTGGGCCTGGAGCCGGGCCGGGAGATTCAGCGGCTGCACCAGTCGATGCTCTCCGACACCTCGATCGAGTCGCCGTTCGCCCTGCAGCCAGCCGCCCCGCTCGAGATCGGTGGCGTCGCGCCAATGCAAACGGTTGCCCAGGAGGAACCGCGGGCGGCGGTGACCGCCGAGGCCGCGCTCTGGCCTGGGCAGCCCGCGCAGCTTCCGCCCGCCATCGCGGAGTTCACCGGCCGAACGGCCATCCGCGATGAGATAGAAGCCGAGTTCACCTGCCCCGCCAAGAACGCGACGCCGGTCGCCGTGATCTCGGGGATGCCGGGGGTGGGCAAGACCGCGCTGGCGATACACATCGCGCACCGGCTGCGGACTCGCTTCCCTGACGGCCAGCTCTACGCCGATCTCAACGGTCGCGCCGGCACCCGCAGAGACGTCGCCGAGCTCGCCCACGGCCTGCTCACCGCCATGGGGGTCACCCGCCACCAGATGCCGGACACCGCGGAGGAGCGCGGGAAGCTGTTCCGCTCCATCACGGCAGGACGCCGCATCCTGCTGCTGCTCGACAACGTCCCGCCGGTCGACCTCAGCGCGGTGCTGCCCGGTGACCCGCAGTGCGGGGTGATAGTCACCAGCCGCTCAAGACTGTTCGGCCTGGCCGGATCGCGGCGGGTCGATCTGGAGGTGCTCAGCCGCGGTGAGGCCCTCGACTTGCTCATCCAGCTGGTGGGTCGATCCCGGATCGACACCGAGGAACAGGCGGCTGCCGACCTGATCGAGTCCGAGTTCTGCCGGCACCCGCTCGCCCTTCGCTGCATAGGCAGCAGGCTGGTGGCGAACCCGACGCTGTCGCTGCGCGGCGTCGCCAAGCAGATCAGCCGGCCGGCTCACCTGTTCGACGAGCTGCCGTTCGAGGGACTCGACATCCGTGCCCGGTTCGACTCCAGCTATCGAGCGATGGACCGGGAGACGCAGGGCATCTTCCGGTTGCTCGCGATGTTCCCGGCGGGCCGCTTCCCCGCTGAGGCCGCGGCCGATCTCCTCGGCCGGGATCTCGGCTCGGTGAAGCGGGCGCTCGCGTACCTGGAGGACCATCACCTGTTGCGGATGTTCTACGAAGAGGACGGGAACGCCCAGTTCGCCTTCCCGGAGCTCGTGTGGTGCTACGCCCGCGAGAAGCTGGACGGCATGCTGCAGCTGTGCCATCAGGGCACTCGGCTGCGCGTCTTCGGCGGCGCGGAGGACACCGCCTGGCTCCCGGCCGGCTGCGCCGGCGCGGCCTGACACCAGGTCAGGGAACAGGGGTTGCCGTCCGGGCCGCGGCCCGGACGGACTCGACGAGACCGGCGAGGGTGGTCATCAGGTCGCCGTCACCACCCGGGCCGGCCTCGTCGCCCACCGCGGCGGCGAACGCGCGCAGGCTCTCGGCGAACTGGTCCTCGGCCGGGAGGGTCAGCTCCTCCAACCGGTCCTGCCGCTGGATGCGCACCACCGGGCGCAGCCAGTCCGGCGAGGTGAACGCGCGGTCGACTGACAACCGGCCGGCGGATCCCCACACGGCGTACCGGCACCGGTAGGAGCGCTCGAACCCGAAGGTGAGGTGCGCGGTGACGTCCTGCGGGGAGGTGAGCAGCACACTCCCGGAGACCTCCACCCGGTACGCCGGGTCGAACCGCAGGCTGGCGCCGCGCACCTCGAGATCCGGGCCGAGGAACATCATCGCGGCCCGCAACGGGTAGACGCCCATGTCCAGCAGCGCCCCGCCGCCGAGGTCCTCGCGGTACCGGAAGTCCTCCGGCGCGCGCGGTGGGACGCCGAACTCACTGGTCACCGAGCGCAGGTCGCCGATGGCGCCCTCGGCGATCAGCCGCCGCACGAACGCGTGCTGGGAATGGTGCAGGAACGCGAAGTTCTCCATCAGCACCAGCCCTCGTCGCCGCGCGGCCAGTACCAGCTCCTCCGCCGCGTCACGTCCGGTCGTCAGCGGCTTCTCCACCAGCACGTGCTTCCCCGCGGCCAGCGCGCGGGCCACCCACTCGCCGTGCAGGCCGATCGGGAGCGGCACATAGACCGCGTCCACGTCCGCACGCTCGAGGATCCGCTCGTAACCGACCACCGGATCGCCGCCGAACCGGCCGGCGAACAGCGCGGCGCGTTCCCGGTCGCGGCTGCCCACCGCGACGAGCGCGACCTGCGGCACGGCGGCCATCGCGGGCAGCGTGCGGCGCCACGCGATGTCCGCGCAGCCCATGACCCCGATCCGGAGCGGCGTCTGGCTCATCGCGCGAGCCCGCCCCACAGCGCGTGCAGGCAGGCCAGCACTGTGCGGGCCTGCATGTTGAGGTAGTAGCTGTGCCGGATCAGCTCGGTGAGCTGTCCCAGCGTGACCCACCGGTACGGCCCGACCACGTCGACCGGCACGTCGTCGCCGGTGTCGACCACCATGTAGCGGTTGACGGCGTGCAGGAACCGGCCACCCTCCTCGGACAGCCGTGTCTCGTAGACCACTCGTGCGGGATCGATGGCGAGCACGTAGTCGAGGTAACGCGGCTGCCGGTCCGCGCTCAACCCGCGGTAGCTGTCGGAAACCCCCTGGACCGTGGGCGCGAGCTCCACCATGTCCACCAGTCCCGGTTCCGTCTTGGCGTGCAGCAGCACGTGCGTGACTCCGCCGATGTCCCGGACCAAGAACGCGACGACGCCTTCCGCGACCGGTTGCAGCAGCGGCTGCGTCCACCGGCTCACCTCCCGGCTGTTCGCCGTGATCTCGACCGCCTCGACGCTGAAATGCCGGCCCTCCTCGTGCGTGATCGCGCCCGGGCCCCGCCGCCAGCCGGCCACGTCGGCCAGGTTGATCGGGCTGCGCAGGATGCTCTGCCGGGTCTTCATGTCGCGGAGCCAGCTGTCGATCTCGTCCAGTGTGTGCACGCCCTCGCTCGGCCGCATGGACCGGGACAGGCCGTCGCCGAGCGCGCCGGTGCCGTCCTCCGCCGCAGGGCCGGTGAACGGTATGCAGGCC
The DNA here is from genome assembly GCF_030064675.1 of Crossiella sp. CA-258035. GTDB lineage: Bacteria > Actinomycetota > Actinomycetes > Mycobacteriales > Pseudonocardiaceae > Crossiella. The sequence goes on along the minus strand of NZ_CP116413.1, from coordinate 4,487,993 downwards.
AGCACCGACCGGGCGTCCATGTTCACCACGTTGTCCCGGCCGAGCAGCTGCTGGATCTGGCCGAGGGTCAGCCAGCAGAAGTCCTCGTGGCCAGGCAGGTCCTCGAAGACCTCCACGATCATGTTGCGGTTGCGCTTGCACCAGTACCAGGCGCCCTGCTCGGACTGGAGGACGTCGACGAGCACCCGCGCGCGGCCGGAGGCGGTCATCTGGACGAAGCACTCGAGGTAACGCACGGGCGAACCGCGGTGGACGCCGCTGTAGTTGCTGTAGGTCGCCTGCACGGTGGGCGATATCTGCACGCCGTTGACGTTCCCCGGCTCCGTCTTCGCCTGCACGAGAAAGTGCAGGATGCCGCCGAAGTCGCGTGCGACCAGCCCCAGGATCCCGATCTCCGGCTGGTTGATGATGGGCTGGGACCATTCGATGAACGGCTCGAACTGGGTCTGCACGCACAGCCCGGAAATCGTGAAGAAGCGTCCGCTCGCGTGCACCAGGTTTCCGGTGCCCTCTTCGAAACCCCACTTGTCCATATCCCTGAAGAGAATGTTCTTCACTTCGATGCGCTGCGCCTGGGAGCGGTCGGCGAACCACGCGGCGAACCTCTCGTTGCGCGTCACGGCGCTCTCGGTGGTCAGAGCGGAGCTCGTGAATCGGCGCGCGGCGTCCGCGCCTGCGGCGCCGAGCTGCGTCGGTGCGACTCGAAGGTTGGTCATGTCGCTCCTCAACTGGCGGTCTGCTGCCGTCAGATCGTCCTCTATCCAGCTCGAAGTCGGCTCGACGGTGGCGGGGCGAACCGGTGCTGGTTCTTCGTTCTCGGCTCGAGCTGGTCTTGAGAGGCCTTGAATACGGTCCGCTGTGCTACCGATGCATTCCTTGGGAGAGGCACATGGAATATCGCAAGGTGGGCGCGAGCGGGTTGTCCGTCAGCGAGATCATCTACGGAAATCTCCGCTACCCGGGAGATGCGGACGAGGCCGAGCTGGTGGCGCACGCGCGGGCTGCGCTGGACGCGGGTGTCACCACGTTCGACACCGCCGACATCTACGGCCTCTTCGCGTGCGAGTCCGCGCTCGGCGTCGCCTTGGAGAACGTTCCGCGGGACAGCGTGGAGATCATCACCAAGGTCGGTTTCCCGATCCGCTACGAGCCGAACGGCAGGGGGCTCTCCCGCAAGCACGTCCTCGAGGCGGTCGAGGGCTCACTGCGGCGGCTGCGCACCGACCACATCGACGTCTACATCGCGCATCGGTACGACGAGGAAACGCCGCTCGAGGAGACGATGCTGACCTTCTCGGACCTGGTGCGCGCCGGCAAGATCCGGTACATGGGCATCTCCGAGTGGGAGATCCCGCAGATCAGGCGCGCCGTCGAGCTCGCCAGGGAGCTCCGTGTCCCGCTGATCGCCAACAGCGTCCGCTACTCCATGGTGTGGCGGGTGGCCGAGCCGGAGGTCTTCCCCGCCTGCGCGGAGCTGGGCATCGGCATCCTGCCCTACTTCGCGCTCGAGCAGGGCGTGCTCACCGGCAAGTACGCCGTTGGCGCGCCACCACCGGCAGGCTCCCGCGCCACGGACATGAAGGGCGGCCGGGCGCCGGTCATGCAGCGGATGCTCTCCGACGAGGTGCTCTCCCGCGTGCAGCAGCTGAACCCGCTGGCCGAGGAGCTGGAGCTGACCACCGCTCAGCTCGCCATCGCCTGGGCGTTGCGCGACCGGGCGGTCAGCGGCCTGGTGCTGGGCGCGTCGCGTCCGGAGCAGTTCGCGCAGAACGCCGCGGCGGCCGGGGTGACGCTGGAAACCGAGGTCATCAAGCGCATCGACGAGATCCTGGAGCCCGTCGTCCTCTGGACCGACCCCGATCTCGCGGACCAGGAGGGCGGGCGATGACGGACGTCCTGGTGGTGGGTGCCGGCCCGGTCGGCCTCACCCTGACCCACGAGCTGCTGCGGCGGGGCGTGCGGGTGCGGCTGATCGACTCCGCGGACGGGCCGTCCGTCACCAGCCGCGCCCTGGCCACGCACGCGCGATCGCTGGAGATCTACGACCAGATGGGGATCGTGGACCGCGTTCTCGCGCGAGGCCGGCGGGTGCAGCACTTCACCATGCACCAGCGCGGCCGCCGGCTGGTGCGCTTCGGGCCGGACTACTCCGAGCTCCCGACCCGGTTCCCGTTCACCCTCGTCATCGACCAGGCCCTGACCGAGGAGGTGCTGCGTGAGGCGGTGGAGGGCCTCGGCACGGCCGTCGAGTGGGGCGTGCGCCTGGAGGATCTGCGGCAGAACGACACGGAGGCGATCGCCACGCTGCGTCGCGCCGACGGCTCCTCCGAGCAGGTGCGGACGCCGTGGCTGGTCGGCTGCGACGGCGGCCACAGCACCGTCCGCAAGCGGCTCGAACTGCCGCTGATCGGCGACTCCAGCGAGCGGTGGCTGATCGCCGACGCCTCGGTCGAGGTGGACCTGCCCACGGACAGCCTGCACCTGATGCACCTCAAGGGCGGGACGATCATGCTCGTGCCGTTCCCGCAGGAGGGGCGGTGGCGGCTGCTGGACACGGTCGACGTCAGCTACGACGGCGACAAGGAGGCGCTGGCCGCACGCTTCGCCGACAAGATCAGGACAGGGTGCGGCCTGCCCGCCACGGTCCGCGACCTCACCTGGGTCTCCGTCTTCGACATCCAGCAGCGCATGATCCCCCGGATGCGCGACGGCCGGTGCTTCGTCGCCGGCGACGCCGCGCACGTGCACAGCCCCGCCTCCGGCCAAGGCCTCAACACCGGCGTCCAGGACGCGTTCAACCTGGCCTGGAAGCTGGCCATGGTCGTCCGCGGGCACGCCCGTGACCCGCTGCTCGACAGTTTCTCCGCCGAGCGTGTCCCGGTGGGACGGGCGCTCCTCGACACGACGAAGACCGCGACCCGGATGGTGGCGCTCAAGAGCGCCGTTCAGGGCGTGGCGCTGCCGATCGCCTTCGCGGTCATCCGCAACACACCACCGCTCAAGGGCAAGATCGAGCGCAAGATCATGCGCGGCATGACCGCCCTCGCCCTGCGCTACGACGACAGTCCGCTCACCCACGCCGGCACGGATCCGGCGGCGCGGGGGCCACGACCCGGTGGACGCGTCACCGAAGTCACCGAGGCTGACGCCGCGCAGCCTGGCTGGTCCGCTCTCCTGGCGCAGCTGCGCGACGGCCGCTGGACCCTGGCGGTGACCGCGGACGCGGACCGGCACCTCGTGTCCGCCGTGGGGAAGGAACACGCGGACTGGCTGTCGCCGCACGTCGTGGACGAGGTGGTCCGCCGCGGCCTCGGTCTGGCCAGTCAGGGATGGCTGCTCGTGCGTCCCGACGGCTACGTCTCCGACCGTGGCGAACGCCTCGACCCGGCCGCCCTCACCGCGGCGTTCGCGCGGTTGCACCTGTCGGCCGCGCTCACCGATCCGGTGCGCTGATGGACCTCGGCCTGGCAGACAAGACCGTGCTCGTCACCGGCGGCACCCGTGGCATCGGCCTCGCGACCGCGCGGGTGTTCGCCGCCGCAGGCGCCCGGGTCGCGATCACCTACAGATCCGACGCGATCCGGGCGAAGAACGTCGCGGAGGAGCTGGGCGGCGCGCTCGCCGTGCCGTACGAGCTGGCCGGCCTGGACGCCCCGGACCGGCTGGCCGGCGCCCTCCACGATCATTGGGGTGCCGGACCGGACGTGCTGGTCGCCAACGCGGTCCGGCTCGGGCGCCGACGCCCGCCGGACGAACGCTTCGACGAGGTGCCGATCGACGAGTGGTGGCCGGTCGTGCGGGAGAACCTCCCCGGCACGATCCGCACGGTGCAGCTCATGTCCTCGGGCATGCGACGGCGCGGCTGGGGCCGCATCGCGCTGATCTCCTCGCACCTCGCGCACCGGGGCGGACCAGGCCAGGAGGTGTACGGCGCGGTCAAGGCGGCGCTGCACGGGCTGGCCAGGAGCCTGATCTGGGACCTGTCACGCGACGGCGTCCTGGTCAACACCGTCTGCCCGGGACTGACCCTCACCGAGGGCGTCCGCGCGGACCTGCCCGAGCACGTCCGATCGGCTGCCATCCGGGAGACCCCGAGCGGGCGGCTCAGCACACCGCAGGAGGTGGCGAACGTCGTGGCATTCCTGTGCTCGGCGGCAAACGGCCATGTGAACGGCGAACTCATCACGGTTGCAGGTGGTAGATAATGCACCAGTCCCACCCCCCGAAGAACTCCCGCACTCATGCGCCCCGTGCGCCCGCGGCGTCGCCAGGGTCCGGCGGCAAGGTCCGGATCACGATGATCCAGCAGGGCGTGTGGGACATGCCGCTGGAGTCGATGCCGCTGGCGGCCGGATACATGAAGGCCATGGCGCTGACGGACCCGCGCACCGGGCCGCACGTCGACATCGACATCGTCAACTACCGCGGCGAGGTGACACTGGCCGCGATGGCCAACGACCTGCTGCGCGCCGGCCCGCCGGACATCCTCGCCTTCTCGGTGTTCGGCTGGAACTACCGGGCGTTCGGCTCGCTCGCCGAGACCTTCAAGCAGCTCAACCCGGACGGCTGGGTCGTCTTCGGCGGCACGCACGTGGCCAACCAGGCCGAGCGGACGTTCCGGATGTTCCCGGACGTCGACATCGTGGTGAACGGCGAGGGTGAGCTGACGTTCTGCGACCTGGTAGCCGCCTACCTGGACGGCGGCTCCCGTCACGACCTCGGCGCGGTGGAGGGCATCACCTACCAGGGACTCGACAACGTGCCGGTCACCACGCCGGCCCGCGAGCGAATCCAGGACCTGGACTGCATCCCCTCACCGTTCCTGACCGGGGCCATCCCGCTGCTCGACGAGGAGGGCGCCTTCCGGTACGACGTCGCGCTGATGGAGACCAACCGGGGATGTCCGTACAAGTGCTCGTTCTGCTACTGGGGCGGCGCCACCGGCCAGCGGGTGCGGGCCTTCTCCCGGGAGCGTCTGCGCGCCGAGCTCGAGCTGTTCGCCAAGCTGAAGGTGCACACGATCGTGCTGTGCGACGCGAACTTCGGCATGCTGCCGATCGACGAGGAGTTCGTCGACGACCTGCTGCGGATCCGGGAGGTGCACGGCTTTCCGCGGGCGCTGGAGACCTCATGGGCGAAGAACAAGTCGGCGGTCTTCTTCTCCATCGTGCACAAGCTCAAGCAGGCCGGCATGCGCAGTTCGTTCACCCTCGCCCTGCAGACGCTGGACGACAACGCGCTGCGGCTGATGAACCGCCGCAACATGAAGGTCAACGCCTGGGAAGAACTCGCCGAGTGGCTGGACCGGGAAGGACTCGACTCGTACGCCGAGCTCATCTGGGGCGCACCGGGGGAAACCGTGCAGGGGTTCATGGACGGCTACGACCGGCTGTCCCAGCACGTCTCGCGGATCGCGGTGTATCCACTGCTGCTGCTGCCGAACACCGAGTACGCCGAGCAGAAGGAGCTGCACGGCATCATCTCGGTGCGCGGCGACAACGACGACTTCGAGTACGTGCTGGCGCACCGCACGATGTCCTTCGCCACCAACCAGCAGATGCAGCGGTTCCTGTACTGGTCGCGGCTGCTCTGCGAGATGGCGGTCTTCCGGCACCTCTGGGTCGGGTTGCGCGAGCTGGGCGAGCTGCGGCAGTCGCAGGCACTACAGGACATCGAGCAGTGGATGTCGGCGACGACCAGTCCTGCGGCCGCGCCGCTGCGAGCCGCGTTCGACGCGGTCATCGGGGGCTCCGACGCGTACGGGCAGGCGCTGAGCTACCTCTTCGGCTCGTACGAGGCACGGCGTCTGTTCGCCCAGTGGTGGCACGAGTCCATGCGTCCCAAGCTGCCCGAGGGCATGCGCCCGGTACTCGACGAGATCATCCGCTTCGACATGCTCACGCTGCCCGTGTACCCCGGACAGGACGCCGGTGAGACGCTGCTGCTCCCCGAGGTGGAGTTGCACGGCGGTACGTACTTCACCCGGGAGAACATCCCGCTGAGCTACGACGTCCCGGAGATCATCGCGGCCCTGCGGGCCAACCGCGCGCCCGACCTCACACCGAAGCTCACGATCGTCGACCTCTACTACCGCAAGGGTTTCGAGAACTTCGCCAGCTCCACCAACCACGAGGAGATCGTGCACTTCATGGGGATGACGAGAGAGCAGCTCGACCGCGAGTCGAACCGCTCCGCGCGCGTCTGACGATCACTCCCTCCGACCCGGAAGGCGTATCACCATGCCGAAGTCAAGGACCGTCGTCCAGGCGGTCACCATCGCGGCGCCCGCGGCGACCGTCTACGACCTGATCAGCGACGTCGAGCGGTGGCCGCAGTTCCACCCGCCCGCCGTGCACGCCGAGTACCTGGAGCGCGGCGAGGGCGCCGATCTCGTGCAGCAGTGGACCCTTGACGGCCTGAGCGCCGTGCGGACCCGGCGTACCCGGCGCACGCTCGACCGGTCCGGGCTGCGCATCACGTTCGACCATGAAGACCCCCGGCCGCCCGCTGAACAGGTATCCGGCGGCTGGTTCCTCGAGGAGTCCGCCGCGGAGCGCACCACCGTGGAGATGCGCCACGAACTGACGGTCACCGGCGAGGCCGCCGAGCTGGTCGCCGCGGTCGAGAAGGGCACCGCCGCCTACCTCGCGACGCTGAAGGACGCCGCGGAACGGGTGAAGGAGCTCGAGCAGCTGGTCATCTCGTTCGAGGATCCGCTGTTCATCGCCGGGCGCATCGAGGACGTCTACCGGGTGCTGTACGAGGCGGACAAGTGGCCCGAGCGGATGGCGCACGTCAAGCGGCTGGACATGACCGAGGACGAGCCGAACGTGCAGTTCTTCGACATGGACACGCACACCCCCGACGGCGTCCCGCACACCACGCGCTCGGTACGGCTCTGCTTCCCGCACCACCGGATCGTCTACAAGCAGATCCGGCTGCCCGGGTTGCTCGACGCGCACCTGGGGCACTGGAAGTTCACCGAGACGCCGGAGGGCGTGATCGCCAGCGCGCGCCACGCCGCCACGATCAAGCCGTCCGCGCTGTCCCTGCTCGGCGAGGGCACCACTGTGCCGGACGCCCGGCGGTACCTGCGCCGCGTGCTCAGCACGAACAGCCTCAGCAACTTGCACATCGCCAAGCGGTACGCCGAGGAACGCGCGAATGGCTGAGCACCTGGGCCGGATGCTGCGCCGCACCGCGGAGCGGTATCCGGACCACATCGCCATCCGAACTGACCGGGTCGAGCTCACCTTCACCGAGCTCGACCGGCGGGTGACCCGGTGCGCGCGGGAGCTCACCCGGCTGGCCGGCGGTCGCGGGCACGTCATCGGCGTCGCCGCCGTCCTGGACCCCGCGTTCGCCATCGCCTACTACGCGGTCGTCCGCAGCGGCAACGTCGTCGCGATCGTCAACCCGCTGCTGCGCGAGGACGGGCTGCGCGCCACCGTGGGCGCCTCGGGAGCACGGTTGCTGCTCGCCTGCGGTGAGGTTGCCGCCCGCGCCCGGGCCTCGTCGGCCGTGGAGCACGTCGCCGACCTGGACGCGGTCACCGCCGCGGACGGGTCCGAGGACGGCTCGGCCGGACCGGACGACGCCGGTGACCCGGACGACGCCGCGTGCATCCAGTTCACCAGTGGCACCACGGGCCGGCCGAAGGCGGTGGTGCTGAGCCATCGCAACCTGGTCGTCAACGCCGCGCAGATCGCCGAGGCACACGAGCTGGACGAGCATGCGATCTCGCTCAACCACCTGCCGACGTACCATCCGATGCACCTGAACTCCGCCGTGCACGCCGGCGCCCTCCAGGTGCTGTGCACGAGCCCGTCCAGCGCGGACGCGATCGACCTGGCCAACCGCAACGAGGCCACCCACTACTACAGCCTGCCGGTACGGCTGGCGCGCCTGGCCGCCGATCCCGGGCTGCCGGACCTGCGGCTGCGGACGGTGGGACGCGTGCTCTCCGGCGGCTCGGCGCTGCCCGTGCCCGCCGCCCGCACGCTGTCCGAGCACTTCGGGATCCCGGTGCTGCAGGGGTACGGACTGGCGGAGACGTCGCCGCTCACCCACGTCGACAGCCCGCAACACCCGAGGATCGGGTCGGTGGGCCAGCCGGTCAGCGGCACCGAGTGCCGGGTGACCGACCTCGCGACCGGCCAGCCGCTGCCGGCAGGCGAGCGCGGCGAGGTGCAGGTGCGCGGCCCCCAGCTGATGAGGGGCTATCTCGGGGAGCCGCCGCTGGAGCCGGGAGCGTGGTTCGCCACCGGCGACGTAGGCAGGATCGACGAGGACGGCTACCTGTTCCTGGTCGACCGGCTCAAGGACGTGTTCAAGTGCGACAACTGGCTGGTCGCCCCGAGTGAGATCGAAGAGGTGCTGCTGGCCGTGCCCGGCGTCGCGGACGCCGCCGTGGTCGATGCTCCCGACCCGTTCAGCGGCGCCGTGGCACATGCGTTCATCGTCGTGCGCGACGGCGCGGACCCGACCGCCATCCAGACGTCCGTCAACGCACGGATGCCCTACTACCAGCACATCCGCGACACAACCGTGGTGGAGCGGATCCCGCGGTCCGGCATCGGCAAGATCCAGCGCCGGGAGCTGCGGGAACGACTGCGTCCCATCCCCGAGGAGGAGGCACTGCCGTGGTAACCCTGATCAACAAGTTCCAGGTGTCCGAGGGCCGGAACGACGAGTTCGAACGCGTCCTGGCCGGCATCACCGAGTACATGAGCAGCCAGCCCGGCTTCCTCGGCCACAAGCTGTACCGGTCGTTGCGCAACCCGGGTGTGTACGTCGAGACGGCCCAGTGGAAGGACGCGGAGTCGCACCGCAGCGCCATGCAGGCGGAGGCCTTCCGCAGCCAGGTGCAGCAGCTCGGTGGCGTTGCGAAGCCCGACCCGGACGTGTTCGAGACGATCGACGAGCTCTGAGGTGGTGTGCGGGGGCCGGAACCGTCCGGCCCCCGCACCGCTCAGGCGCTGCCGACGAGCCCGGCCAGCATCCGCGCGGTGTCCAGCGGGGACGGCTGCGCGAGGATCTCCTGCCGCAGGCGTTCCGCGGCCTCCCGGCAGGACTGGTCGGCGAGCAGCTTCGCCACCTGCTCTCGGATGGCGGGCACGTCCGCATCGTCGACCCCGACCGCGACACCCGCTCCGGACCCGGCGATCGCCTGCGCGACGTCGATCTGCTCGGACAGGTACGGCAGGACTAACTGGGGGACGCCCGCCGCGGCCGCGGTCATCATCGTCGACCCGCCGCCCTGGTGGATCAGCAGGTCGCTGCCGGGCAACAGCAGGTGCAGGGGCATGTTCTCCACCAGCCGCACGCCGTCGGGCACGTCCCCCACCAGTTTCCGCTGCTCCGGCCCGATGGTCACCAGGACCTCCAGGTCCGCGGTCGCGAGCGCGCGGATGACGTCGGGGACGAGGAAACGGCCGCTGTCGGCGAACCAGTTCGACGACGTGCCCCAGGTGACGCAGACCCGGGGACGCGCGGGCCGTTCCAGCAACCAGGCGGGCATCCGGGCAGGCCCGTTGTACGGCACGAAGCGCATTTCCCGGCGCGAGGCAGTCGGCGCCGGCAGAACGCTCGGCGGGAACGGGTTGACCGTCACGTCGGCCGGGTCTCCGTTGATCACGACGTCGTGCGCGGCGAACTGCTCGGGGTAGCCGGGAAGCGAGAACAGCACCTCGCCGTCGACCGAACCGAGCACGTCCACAGTGGACAGCACACGTACCGCGGGAACGCCGACCACGTGGGCCGCGGCAAGGCCGCCGGCGCACAGCGCGTCGCTGATGACCAGGTCGGGGCGCCACGCCCGGGCGAACGCGACGATGTCGTCAGTCGCCGAGAACGCTACCCCGTACCACGCGGAGAGGACCTCGGCCGCGTGGCTGTCGTCCAGCATCCGGTCGAGGCTTTCGTAGGTGTCCGGCCGCTCGTGCAGCGGGTCCTCGTGCTGCGAGGCGCGCTGCCGGATCCCCATGAAGTCCAGCTCCGGGCCGAGTGCCACGGCCGGCAGCCCGGCCTGGAGGATCGCGGCCGTCCCGGACGGCGGGCTGGACACCCGGACCTCGTGACCGGACACCCGCAGCGCCCACGCCAGTGGTGCGACCATGTAGAAGTGCGTCCGCCAGCCGGGAGTCACGATCAGGACCTTCATCCGGCACTCCTCCCGCACAGGTCCTCCAGCATGCTGACGGTCTCGGCCAGGCTCGGCTGCCGCGTCATCTCGTCCCGGACCCGCTCGGCCGCGCGCCGGTAGGACGGGTCGCCCAGCAGGCTGCCGACGGCCCGGCCGTGCGTCTCCGCGTCGATCTTCTCCACGTGCAGGCAGATCCCGGCGCCCGTCGAGGCGTAGGCCTCCCCGTCGTTGACCTGCTCGGGAAGGTAGGCGACGCACAGCTGCGGCACCGCGTAACGGGCCCCGGTCAGGATCGACGCCGAGCCGCCCTGGTTGATCAGCACCGCGGTCGTCGGCATGAGCAGGTGCAGCGGCAGCCCCTCGAGCACCCGTACCCCGGGAGGCGTCTCGCCGAGGAAGCGGCGTTGCCCGGCGCCGAGCGTCACGATGATCTCCACGTCCAGCTCGCCGAGCGCCTCCACGATCTCGGGGACGAGGAACTTGCTCTCCCCTGCCGACCACGCCGACGTGGTGCCCCAGGTGACGCAGACGCGCGGCCGGGTCGGTGGTTCCCGCAGCCATCGCGGCACCGTCGCGGTGCCGTTGTACGGCACGAAACGGATCTGCCGGCGGGACGGCGCCGGAGGGTGCTGCATGCTCGGCGGGCACGGGTCCAGCGTGAGGTGCGCCGGGTCGCCGGCGAGCGCGACACCGTACTGCGCGAAGTGCTCGCGGAAGCCGGGCAGGATGTCCAGCAGCCCTTCGCCGTCGACGGAGCCGAGGATGTCGGTGGCCAGCAGATGACGGATCGCCGGCACGCCGACGACGTGCGCGGCGACCAGGCCGCCGATCGACATGGTGTCCGCGATGACGAGGTCGGGCCGCCAGCGGCGGGCCAGGCGCACCAGGTCCTCGGTCGCGGCGAAGGACGCGTCCTGCCACTGGCCCAGGACGCCGCCGTCGCCGCCGTCGCTTGCGAACCGCTCCGTCAGCTCCTCGAAGGTCTCCGGCCGCTCGTCGGAAAGCTCGTGCGGCAGGGTCTGCCGACGGAGTTCCATGAAGTCGATGTCCCGTCCGACCCGTACGGCGGGCAGGCCGGCACCGGTGACGGTGGCGACCCCCGATGGCGGCACGGCCACCCGGACCTCGTGCCCGCGGACCCGGAACGCCCAGGCCAACGGCGCCACGAGGTAGAAGTGGGTGGGCCAGCCCGAGGTGACGAACAGGACCTTCACCGGGTACCCCCCAGGCACAGCTTCTCCAGGTCCGGGACGACCTGGTCGGGCGTGGGCCGGGCGAGGACCTCCGCCTGGATCCGCTGTGCCGCCTCGCGGTAGGACGGGTCGTTGAGCATCGTCTCCACCTCCGCCCGGATGGTGAGCTCGGGCGAGGAGTCGCGGGAGATGCGGCCGTACGGCAGGTGTCGTCCGGCGCCCACGGCCGCGAGCCGCTCGCCGTGCAGCTCGGGTTCGGGACGGCGGGTGATGGCCAGTTGCGGGACCCCGAACGCGGTTGCGGTCATCACGGTCCCCGAGCCCCCGTGGTGCACGATCACGTCACAGGTGTCGAGCAGCATGTGCAGCGGCACGGACAGCGCGGGCCGCACGTTCGCCGGCAGGTCGCCGAGCACCTCGAGCTGGGCGGCGGTGGTCACCACCAGCACCTCGGCGTCGAGATCGGCGAGCGCGCGCACCGTCTTGCCGAACATCTCCAGGCCGTCCGGGCCGAGCAACCGCAGCGTGGTCTCGCCCCAGGTGACGCAGACCCGCCGCCGGGCCGGCTTGTCCAGCGCCCAGTCCGGCATCGTCCCTGGTCCGTTGTAGGGGATGTAGCGCACCGGCAGGCACGGGAACGACGTGGGGATGCGCAGGCTCTCCGGGCACATGTCGATCCAGAGCGAGGGCGACCTGACCGGCGCGCCGAAACGTTCGAAGAGCGCGACGTACCCGGGCAGTGGCTCGGAGCCGAGCCTGCGCATCTCGACGCGGTGCAGCCCGGGGCCGCCCCAGTGGTGGCTGACGCTGGGGACGCCGAGGACCGCGGCGGCGACGGGCCCGGCGAAGCTCACCGTGTTGTGCACGACCAGGTCGGGCCGCCAGGCGCGGGAGAAGTCCACGAGGTCGTCCACCATCGCGCCGGCCATGGCGAACTGCAGTCCCGCGAGGCGCTCGAGCAGCTGCAGCCGCTCCTCGCCGAGCAGGCTCGGATTGTTGGTCCAGCCGGTGGGCCAGCCGCTTTCCTCGTGCCAGTTCGCCAGCCGGGGGCCGGCCGACATGCGGGCCAGGTCGACCTCCGTGCCGACGTTCACCGCGGGCAGGCCCGACCCGGTGATCGTGGACTCCAGGGCCGGGGTGCTGGCCACGACCACTTCGTGCCCCGCCGCCCGGAAGGCCCAGGCGAGCGGGACCATCGTGTAGTGATGTGACGCCCACGGGAAGGTGGTGAACAACACGCGCATGACCTAGGCCCCACTCCGCATCGGTGGCTTCTTGCACTTGACGCCACGCTGACATCCGGCGGTGGAACGCTGGTCCAGCAGGACTCGAAGGCTCATGGGCGGGTCGCGGCGAGGCGTTCCAGGACCGGCACCACGTCGGCCGGGGCCGGCTGAGCGGCGATCTCCGCGGCGAGCACGCGGGCCGCTTTGCGGTGGACCGGCACGTGCAGCAGGGCCTCCACGCTCGAGCGCACCTGCGCGGCGGTGAGTGTGTAGGGGTCGAGCCAGCGTCCGGCCGAGAGGCCCGTGATCATCTCCGCGTACGCGAGGTCGTAACCGGCCGCGGGCAGCACCAGTTGCGGCAACCCGTAGTAGAGCGAGGTCAGCAGGCTGCCCAGCCCGCCGTGGTGGATGGCCACCGCACAGGTGGGGAACACCAGCTGCAACGGCAGCCATCCCATCACCCGTACCCCGTCCGGCAGGTCGCCCAGCTCGGCCAGCAGGTCGTCGTTGCCGCCCACCACGACCTCCGCGCGCAGGCCGGCCAGCGCCACCAGGACGTCCTTCAGCATCCCGAGATCCGAGCCGGCTGAGGCGAAGGTGCTGACGGTGACGCAGATGCGCGGGGAACGCGGCGGCCGGAGCAGCCACGGCGGCACGGCCGCGCATCCGTTGTACGGGATGTAGCGCATGGCATGCGTTCCCGCGTTGTTCTCCGTGCGGAGGCTCGGCGGGCGGTTGTCCAGCACCAGCGCGGGAAGCGGCGCCCCGGTGAGGCCGAGGTGCTCGCGTTCGGGCGCGAGCTCGTCCGCGGCCGCGGGCAGGAAGGCAGGATCGAGCGGCACTCCCCACTCGTAGGTCACCCACGGGATTCCGTGGGCGGCGGCCGCCATCGGGCCTGCGAACTCGCAGGGGTCGCTGATCACGAGGTCGGGCCGCCAGGCCCGGACCAGGGCGATGGTGTCGTCGGTCGCTGCGGCGGACACGCGGGCGAACCCGCGGGCGGCCCGCTGTGCCGCGCGCTGGAGGTCGGCCGTCCACTCCACCGGCCTGCCCGCCCGGTCGACGGCCATCGCTTGCGAGATGGACATCGGCGGGGTGTGCTCCACGACGGGCAGGCCGGCGCCGAGGACCGGGTCCGCGAACCCCTGCTGCACCGCCGTCAGGACGTCGTGGCCCTCCGCCCGCAACGCCCACGCCAGCGGTGCCAGCAGGTAGAGATGACTCAGCATCGGGGCCGTCGTCAGCAGAATCCGCATGCGCTGATCGTGCTGTCCCCCATTCGACTTCTGGTGGACCGGCGACATCGCTGCTCTATCGTCGCTCGAGCCCGCATCAAGTCCTGGGTGTGATCGTGGAGAGCCGGACATCGACCTAAGGGGCCTCAATGCTGGGAACCAGTCCCAACTTTTCGGAGAAGGCTCTCGCCGCCGATCCTGTGGCTGTCGCGCGGGCCATCAATGAGCTCAACGTCGTGTACTGCAAATCGCGGATCCTGCACAGTGCCGTGGAGCTCGGGCTCTTCTCCTATCTGGGCGAACGTCAGGCCACGGCCGAGGAGATCTTCGCCGACCTCGGTCTGCAGCCCGCACTGGCACAGGACTTCCTCGACGCGCTCACGGGATTGGGGCTTCTCGACCGGGTCGCCGGGAAATACCGCAACAGCGCCGGCGCCGCCGAATACCTGGTGCCGGGCAAACCGACGTTCATCGGCGGTGCCGTGCGCAGTCACGGCTCCATTCATTTCGGGCTGTGGGGCAGGCTGACCGACGCGCTGCGCGACGGGCGCGCGCAGTCCGGGCTGCTCGCCAACTCGTTCAAGAAGCCCTATGACGATCCCGAGCACGTCCGCCGGCTCATGGACCACATGGACGCGTTCAACAACTTCGTGAACTACTGGCTCGACAGCGCCGTGGACTGGAAGCGGTACTCCTCGTTCGTGGACTTCGGCGGCGCGCGTGGCAACACCGCCGTCCACCTGGTCAGAACCTTCCCCCACCTCACCGGCACGGTGTTCGACCTGCCGCAGGTCGAACCGCTGTTCGACGAGCACGTGGCGGCCTACGGCGCCGCGGACCGGGTCCGGTTCCACGCCGGCGACTTCTACACCGACGCACTGCCGCAGACCGATGTCGCGATCATCGGGCACACGCTGCACGACTGGCCGGCCGATGACCGCCGGCGCCTGATCGCTCGGCTCGGCGAGGCGGTCCGGCCGGGCGGCGCGCTGATCGTCTACGACGCGATGATCGACGACGAGCGCGCCGATCCGGACTCGCTCGTGCAGAGCCTGCGCTGCCGGATGATCCGCGAGGGCGGCTCGGAGTACACCGCGGCGGAGGCCGGCTCGTGGGCGGAGAACGCCGGGTTCGAGGTGGCTGACGTGATCCACGCCGACACGATCACCAACGACCGGATCCTGGTGGCAGTGAAGCGATGACCGACGCCGACGTGGTGGTAGTGGGTGGCGGGCCGGTCGGCCTGATGACCGCCTGCGAACTGGCGCTGGGCGGGGTGCGCCCGGTCATCCTCGAACGGCTGGCGGAGCCGACCGGTCACGACCGGGCCGGTGTGCTGCACACCAGGACCGTCGAGACGCTCGCCGCGCGCGGCCTGTTCGCGCGCTTCCGCGAGGGCAACGACATCACTGAGGGCTTGCCGTTCGCCGGCATCTTCTCCACCGGCATCGTCCACGAGCACCTCGACACGCGGCACAAGTTCTCGCTGCTGGTCCCCCAGTCGCAGACGGAGCGGCTGCTCACCGACCGCGCCGCCGAGCTCGGCGTCGAGATCCGCCGGGGCCACGAGGTGACGGGTCTGGCGCAGAACGCGGACGAGGTGACGGCGGAGGTCACCGGGCCCGACGGCACATACCAGTTCCGCGGCCGGTACCTGGTGGGCTGCGATGGAGGGCGCAGCAGCGTCCGCCGCCTCGCGGACATGGGGTTCCGCGGCGTCGAGGCCAGCGTGAGCGCCCTGATCGGCTACGCGACCTGCCAGGAGAAGAACCTGCCGATGAAGTGGGAGCGGGCCAAGGGCGGCATCATCGTGCTCGGTTTCCCTCCGGAGGGTGGGATCGGCCGGGTGGTGACCATGGAGTACAACCGGCCCGACGTCGACCGGGACGCGCCCGCGACGCTGACCGAGCTGCGGGAGGCGGTGCACCGGGTGACCGGGCGCGAGGTGCCGCTCACCGAGCCGGTGCTGTGGCTGTCGCGGTTCAGCGACCGCAGCGGCCACGCCGAGCACTACCGCAGAGGACGGGTGTTCGTGGCCGGCGACGCCAGTCACGTGCACTTCCCGATCGGCGGCCAGGGCCTCAACACGGGGCTGCAGGACGCGGTCAACCTGGGGTGGAAGCTGGCCGGGCGGATCCACGGCTGGGCGTCGGAGGCAGTGCTCGACTCCTACCAGCGTGAGCGCCAGCCGGTCGCGCAGCGGGTGCTCATGAACACCCGGGCACAGCTGGCACTGATGAACCCGGACGAGCAGCACACCACCCCGTTGCGGACGCTGGTCGAGGAGCTGCTCGGCATCGAGGAGGTCAACCGGCACCTGATCGCCATGATCACCGGCACCGACATCCGGTACGACCTCGGTGAGACCGCACCGGACCACCCGCTCGCCGGACGTTTCGCCCCCGACCTGCCGCTCAAGACCGCGGACGGCGAGGTCCTCGTGTCCCGTCTGCTCTCCAGCGGCCGGGGCGTCCTGCTGGACCTGGCCGGCCGCGAGGACCTGCGCCCGCTCGCACAGGACCGGCAGGACCGCGTCGAGGTGGTCGCCGCGCACACCGACGAACCGGCCCCCGCGGCGGCGCTGCTCATCCGGCCGGACGGCTACTGCGCCTGGGCGACCGACAGCCGCGAGCGGTCGGTGGACGACCGCGACGCCCTGCGCGAGGCGATCGTGCACTGGTTCGGCTAGCCAGAAGAGGGCGGGGAGCGGACGTCGTCTGCTCCCCGCCCTCTTCTGTGCTGGTCAGCTGACCACGAAATCGGTGATGGCCGCCACCACGCGCGCGGCCTCGGCGTCGGTCATGTTGGAGTACAGCGGCAGGCGTACCAGCTGGTCGGCGACCCGGGTGGAGATGGGACAGCCCTCGGGAGCGCACCGCCCGAAACGCTCGCCGGCCGGCGCCTGGTGCAGCGGCTGGTAGTGGAACGTCGCCTTGATCCCCTGGCGCGCGAGGTGCTCGAGGAACGCCTTGCGCACCGTCTGGTCGGGCAACAGCAGGTAGTAGATGTGCCCCGAGTGCAGGCAGTCCGCCGGCACCGTGGGCCGCACCACGCCGTTGTCCCCGGCCCAGACGGCGAGTCCCTCGTGGTAGGCGTTCCACACGGCGTGCCGGCGCGCCTGGATCGTCGGCAGCGCTTCCAGTTGCGCGCTGAGGAAAGCGGCGAGCAGATCGGAGAGCAGGTAGCTCGAGCCGAGGCTCACCCACCGGTACTTGTCCACCTTCCGGCGGAAGTACTCGTTGCGGTTGGTCCCCTTGTCACGGATCATCTCGGCCCGCTCGACCAGATCGGGATTGTTGATCAGCAGGGCGCCGCCCTCGCCGCAGTGGACGTTCTTGGTCGAGTGGAAGCTCTGCGCGGCCAGCGCGCCGAACGAGCCCAGCGGCCGGCCCCGGTAGGCACCGGCCAGCCCGTGCGCGTTGTCCTCGATCACGCTGATCCCGTGCCGGTCGGCAATGCGTTGGATCTCCTCCATCGCGCAGCCCACCCCGGCGTAGTGCACGACCACGATGGCCCTCGTCCGTTCCGTGACCGCCGCCTCGATGAGCCGCTCGTCGATGTTGAGCGTGTCCGCGCGGCAGTCGACGAAGACCGGAACCGCTCCCCGCAGCGCGAAGGCGTTCGCCGTCGACGGGAACGTGAACGACGGCATGATCACTTCATCGCCCGGGTTCAGGTCGAGCAACAGCGCCGCCAGCTCCAGCGCGTGCGTGCACGACGTCGTCAGCAAGACGTGCTGGGCCTTCGTCAGACCGGCGAGCAGCTCACCGGCCTGTCTGGTGAACTGGCCGTCGCCGTCCATGACGCCCGTGCTCATCGCCTCGGTGACGTAGGCCATCTCTCGACCCAGCATGCCGGCCCGGTTGAAGGGGACGTGGAGTTCCGTCGGAGTCATGTCATCCACCGGTGCCGGTCGACGAGCGGCTCTCGTTGACGAGTGCGAGGAAGTCCCTTGGCGTCATGGCCTCGGTGACCTCCTCGTCCGGCAGGCGGATGCCGAGGTCGCGTTCCAGCTTGGCCGCGGTCTCCAGCCGCGCGAGGGAGTCGTAGCCGAGGTCGTCGAAGCTGCGGTCCTGGATGTCCCCGTCGAGGTCCACACCCTCGCCGTCACCCGCGCAGTCGCGCATGACCTCCATGAGCCGTCGAAGCGTCAGCTCGCTCATCTCACCGCCACCTTCCTTGTCGTCGGCTCGTTCTGACAGACCATCGCGGCGTTGAACCCCCCGTGGCCACGGGCGAGCACCAGCGCGATGGACAGCGGCGCCGGCCGCGGCAGGAGCACGAGGTCCAGCTCGTAGCCGGGCACCGGACTTGACACGTTCGCGGTCGGGGGGATCACGTTTTCGTTCATCGCGAGGAGCGCGGTGGCCAGGTCGAGCGCGGCACCGCCCGCCCCGAGCCGGCCAGTCATCGTCTTCGGCGCGGTCACCGGGACGCCGTGCGGGCCGAAGACGTCCCGGATCGCCCGGGCCTCGATCCGGTCCAGCTCCGGGACGCCGGCCGCGTCGGCGAAGACCACGTCGACCTGGTCCGGCGTCACGGACGCGTCCGCCAGCGCCAGCTCCACGGCGCGGCGCAGCGTCGGCGGGCGGTCCGAGCCCGGTGCCGGGTCGAAGGTCGCCGCGTAGCCGAGGATCCGCCCATACCAGCGGCTGACGCCGCGGGCCCGCGCCGCCTCGGCCGACTCCAGCACCAGCAGGGCGCCGCCCTCACCGGGCACCTGGCCGTTCGCGGCGGCGTCGAACGGCAGGTACGCGGCCGCCGGCTCGGCCGAGGTGCTGAGCCGCCCTCCTGCTTGCTGGGCGACCCACCCCCACGGGCAGGGCGAGCCGTCCACGCCGCCGGCGATCATCATCGAGGCGCCCTGCCGGAGGTTCCGGCGGGCCTGGGCAACAACGTCCAGCCCGCCGGCATGGTCGGTCACCAGCACGCCGCCGGGCCCTCGGGTGCCGTGCCGGATCGAGATCTGCCCGGTGTTCACCGCGTAGAACCACGCGAACGACTGGTACGCGCTCACGTGCTGCGGCCCGAGACTCCACAGCTTCTCCAGCTCCCGCTGGCCGAACTCGAATCCCCCGGCAGTGCTCGCGGTGACGACGCCGACGCCGTACTCAGGCATCGACCGCAGGTCGACCCCGGCGTCCTCGAACGCCCGGTCCGCGGCTACCAGCGCGAGCCGCGTCATGTGGTCAGACTGCGGGAGCAGGCGACTCGGCAGGTGGTCCTGGGCGCGGAAATCGCTGATCTCCCCGGCTATCCGGCTCGAGTACGGCGCCGGATCGAACCTGCTGATCCGGCGCAGCGCGCTCTCCCCGCGCACGGTGCTCCCCCAGTGCGTGGCAGCGTCCATACCGGTCGGCGCGACGACCCCGATCCCGGTGACCACCGGCGCCTCGGTCACAGGACCGCCTCCGCGACGTCGGTGAGCACCATCGCGCTCTGGAAACCCCCGAAGCCGCTGCCGACGGTCAGCACCGTGTCCGTTCGCTGCTCCCGCGCGACGAGCGGCACGTAGTCCAGATCGCACTCCGGATCCGGGTGGTGCAGGTTGGCGGTGGGCGGCACCACGTTGTGCTTGATGGCCAGCGCGCAGGCGGCGATCTCAAGGGAGCCGATGGCGCCCAGCGAGTGCCCGATCATCGACTTGATCCCGCTGATCGGCACCCGGTAGGCCTGCTCGCCGAAACTGCGCTTGAACGCCGCCGTCTCGTGCCGGTCGTTCTGCTTCGTGCCCGAGCCGTGCGCGTTGATGTAGTCAACCTGCGCGGGCGTCCGGCCGGCCTGCGCCAGCGCCGCGTCGATGGCCACCGACATCTCCCGGCCGTCGGGTCGCAGCCCGGTCATGTGGAAGGCGTTGGACCGCGAGGCGAACCCGGCGATCTCCGCGTAGATGTGCGCACCGCGCCGGATCGCATGATCCAGCTCCTCCACCACGAAGACAGCCGCCCCCTCGCCCAGGACGAACCCGTTGCGCGTCCGGTCGAACGGCCGGGACGCGTGCGAGGGATCGTCGTTGCGCGGGGAGGTCGCCTTGATCGCGTCGAAGCACGCGACCGTGATGGGCGAGATGGGCGCGTCCGTGGCGCCGGTCAGCATCACGTCAGCCGCGCCCTCCCGGATCAGCGTGGCCGCGTGCCCGACCGCGTCCAGGCCCGAGGTGCAGCCGGTCGAGATCAGCGCGGCCGGGCCCTCCGCGCCGGCCTCCCAGGCCACCTCGGCCGCGATGGAGCTCGGCACGAAGTAGTTGTAGAGGTGCCGGACCGCGTAGTCCTCGTCCACCAGCCACCTGCGGCCGCCGTCACTGACCACGACGTACTCCTCCTCAAGGCCCATGGTGCAGCCGACCGCGCTGCCGATGGACACCCCGATGCGGGCGGGGTCGAGGTCCCCGATGACCAGCCCGCTGTCCGCCAGGCACTCCCGCGCGCTCACCACGGCGAGTTGCGCGGCGCGGTCCATGCGGAGGATCTGCTGCGGGGAGAGGCCTTCGCGCGCGGGATCGAAGTCGCACTCCGCGGCGATCTGCGATCGGAAGGGCGACGGGTCGAAGAAGCTGATCGTCCGGGTCGCGGTCCGTCCTCCGGAGATGAGATCCCAGAAGCGTTTGGTGCCGGTCGCGCCAGGGGCCACGATGCCGATTGCGGTCACTACCGCCCGTCTTGTCATAGAGATCCCTCTGTGTGGGCCTGCCGCCATGTCCACCACCGAAGCGGGGAAACGCCTCGCACTCACGGTGCATTGGGCCTCTCGTGATCCGCTCTACTCTCGATGGATCGCCGATGCCGTCCCGTTCAAGGCATGCACGCCGACGGATGCCAGCAGGTCGCGGAGCGACTCCTCCAGGCTCCGGCGCGGCGACCAGCCGAGGAGCCGCCGGGCCGCGGTGATGTCCAGCCGCTGCCAGGGCGCGTCCGCCCGCGCCCGCGGCCTGCCTGCCTCCTCCACCACGCGCAGCGAACGGCCACTGAGAGCGATCATGAGATCGACCAGCTCGCGCACCTGCACGGCACGTCCGGCGCCGACGTTGATCGTCGCACCGGCCACGGCGCTGGAGGGCGCCCGCGCCGCGGCGACCACCGCCCGCGCGGCGTCCCGGACGTCCACCACATCGCGGTAGGCCCGCAGCGGCGCCAGCCGAACCTCCGGCCGTCCCGCGGCGAGGTGGTCGGCGACGATCCCGCTGAGGCCGGCCCGTGAGGCGCCGGGGCCGCATGCCACGGACAGCCGCAGCACCACCGCCTCCAGACCGTGCTCCGCGGCGGCGCGCAGCACCGTGCGGGTGCCCAGCAGCTTCGAACGGCCGTAGGGACTGGTGGGCGCGGGCGGATGGTCCTCCCGGGTCGACGTGCCGTACGGGGCGGGCCCGTACTCGTAGGCGGTGCCGAGCTGAACGAGCCGCGGCCGCCGCGCCGCGCCCCGCGCGGCCTCGGCCATCAGCGCGACCACGCCCGCGTTGGCCGCGGTCAGCTGCTCCTCGGAGCCGCCCCACACGATTCCGGCCGCGTTCACCAGGATCTCCGCGTCCTGCTCATCGAGCAGCCCGGTCAGCGCGCGTGGCCCGTCGAGCGCCAGGTCGAGACGGGCCGTGCTGGAGTCGTCGTCGAGGCTGGGCCGAGCCGACCTGACAACGCGCACCACCCGCGCGCCCGCCGCGCTCATTGCCGCGCAGACGTGCCGGCCGACGAACCCGGACCCGCCGAGCACCACGGCCGTGCGCCCTCGCAGTTCCCGCTCCGGCATCACGGCGCGGTGTCGCCCTTGCGGTAGACGGCCTGCCAGAAGTAGCTCCACGGCTCGGCCCGCGCGTCGGCCAGGCAGGTCCAGTCGCCGGCCGGCCGGTAGGTGTCGACGTAGCCGGGCGCCCGGGACGCCACGGCTCGGTTGTCGTAGATGTCCACGACCTCGCGGAGCGGCCCCACCTCGAGGGCGTACCGGACAGCCTCGTCGCCCTTCCAGTGACCGTCGAGGCGCTTGTCGAAGAACTTGCCGACCGGGTTCTTCACGTAGAACGCGGCGCAGGTGCCGGCGATCAGGTCCAGGTAGGCGCGCACGGTCTCCGGCATCATCTCGGTGAAGGAGTGGATGTTGACGCACAGGTCGAACCGCATCGGCGCGAGCGTGCTCGCCGGGTCCTCGGTGTCCACGTCCACGAACCGGACCTTGGCGAACTGGGCGTCGTCCAGCACCTCGCGCAAGTACCGGCGGCTCAGCCGGAGCGTGTTGCCCAGGTCCACGATGCAGTAACTCGACACGTCGTGGTTGGAGAGAATCGCGTGGCAGGTACGCCCGTAACCGGCCCCCACTTCGAGCACGTCCGCGTTCCGCAGGTCGACGTGCGGCTCGATGAACTCGAGCTCGAGCGCGGCCTGCAGGTAGTCGAGGCACACCGGGCGGCCGTCGATGCGTACCGTGATCGGGTTTCCCACCTCCCGGTTGCGGATCGGCTCGATCCGGGCCCACTGGGCCGGGGTCAGCTCCGATGCCAGGTGGTACAGCATCGCCTTGAAGTACCTGACACCGTTGGCGGCCGGATCCCAGAGCGCGAGGTTGAAGTTCCGGCGGTCCGACTTGAAGTCGGTCAGGTCGACCGCCGCGTCCTCCGTCACCCAGAACTCGTTGATGCGCTGCCACATCCGGCTGGCCTGGAAGGTGTGGGTCATCGTCGTTTCCCTTCGTGTGCGGGTGCGTGGAGGGTCGGTGGCCTCGCTGGAGCCTCGCTCGACACGGCGGTCTCATCGGCGCCAGGCGTGCCGCGAGCGATCTCGAACCCGGGAACGGATGTCACTGCGGCTGGTTCCCGTGCTTGCGCGCGGGAACGCCGCGGTGCTTGGTGCGCAGCATGGTCAGCGCGCTGATCAGGGCCGCGCGGGTGTCCGCCGGATCGATGATGTCGTCAACCAGCCCACACTCCGCGGCGTAGAAGGGGTGCATGAGCGCCTCCTGGTACTCGGCGATGCGCTGTCCGCGGACCTTCTCGGGATCCGCGGCCGACGCGATCTCCCGGCGGAAGATCACACTGGCTGCCGCGTCGGCCCCCATGACCGCTATCTCGCAGGTCGGCCAGGCCAGCGATATGTCCGAGCCGATCGCCTGGGAGTCCATGACGATGTAGGCCCCGCCGTAGGCCTTGCGCAGGACCAGCTGGACCCGGGGCACGCTCGCGTTGCAGTACGCGTACAGCAGCTTGGCGCCGTGCCGGACGATCCCGCCGTGCTCCTGGTCGACGCCGGGCAGGAAGCCGGGCACGTCCACCAGCGTCACCAAGGGGATGTTGAAGGCGTCACAGGTCTGCACGAACCGTGCGGCCTTCTCCGACGCGTGGATGTCGAGCGCGCCCGCCAGGTGGCTCGGCTGGTTGGCGACGATGCCGACGACCTGCCCACCGAGGCGCGCCAGCGCACAGATGATGTTGCGCGCCCACCGCTCGTGGATTTCGAGGAACTCGCCGTGGTCAACGATCTCCGTCAACACCTGGTACATGTCGTACGACTGGCGGGGTTCTGCCGGCACCAGGTCGAGCAGGCGCTCGGTACGCCGCTGCGGCGGGTCGTCCGCCGGGCCGTCTGGCGGAAGCTCCCGGTTGTTCGCCGGCAGCAGCGACAGCAGGTAGCGGACGTCGGCCAGGCAGTCCGCCTCGGAGTCGTGGACGAACGCCGCCACCCCGGACAACTCGCCGTGCACATCGGCGCCACCGAGCGCGTCATGGGTGATCACCTCGCCGGTGACCGCGTGCACCACGTCCGGGCCGGTGAGGAACATCTGGGAGATGTCGCGGACCATGAAGACGAAATCAGTGAGCGCCGGCGAGTAGGCCGCACCTCCGGCGCACGGGCCTACCATCACGCTGATCTGCGGTAGCACTCCGGAGCAGCGCACGTTGCGCTGGAAGAGGCCGCCGTACCCGGCCAGCGCGGTCACGCCCTCCTGGATCCGGGCGCCCGCACCGTCGCAGAGGCCGACGATCGGCGCGCCCACGCTCTCCGCCAGGTCCATCACCTTGTGGATCTTCTGGGCGTGCGCCTCGCCGAGCGCGCCACCGAAGATCCGGAAGTCGTGCGCGTAGGCGAAGACCGTCCGCCCGTAGACTTCGCCCCACCCGGTGACCACGCCGTCGGTGGGCGGGCGCCGGTCCTCCAGCCCGAAGCCGGTGGCGCGATGCCGCCGCCACGGCTCGACCTCGGTGAACGTTCCGTCGTCGAAGAGCAGCGCCAGCCGGTCCCGGACGGTCAGCTTGCCTCGCGACCGCTGCGCCTGGGTCGCGGCCGGTCCGGGGCCCTCGCGCAGCCGCTCCCGCAGGCGCGCCAGGTCCGCCACCCGGTCCCGCATCTGCTTCGGCGCTCCGGCGCGCGGGACGGTCAGTCTTCCGTTCTCGATGACGCTCATCTGTTCTCCCGACTGCCGACCGGCACCGCCGAAGGGTGGCCGATGACGCTCGAGCCGCACTTCACCGCAACTCGAATCCATCTGGCGGCGTCGCCGGGCCCGCGGGGTCAGCCCAACGCGTCCGCCAGCAGCGGCAGCCCGGCGTCCTTCGCGGACAGCTTCGACCTGTCGGCAGGGTCGATCAGGACCGGCCACTCGATCCCCAGCGCCGGATCCAGCGCGTGCACCGCGACACCGCCGATGCCCGGCACCCATTCCCGGTCGAAGGCGTACAGGTACTCGATCGGCTCCGGCCCGACCGCCTGGTAGCCGTTGCACACGCCGGGCGGCACCAGCACCTGCACCCCGGGCGTCAGCGACACCGTCACGACGCGGCCGCGCACCGGCGAGTCCACCCGCAGGTCGACGTACGCGCCCAACGCCGCACCCGACACGACGCCGATCAGCTTGGTCATCGCTTCGCCGTGCAAGCCGCGCAGCGCGCCCGGGGACGTGCGCGTGACGTTGATTTGCTGCCAAGGCCCCGCGTGCAGGCCGGCATCGGTCATGGCGGAGGCGCGGAAGAACTCTCGAACCGTTCCGCGTTCGTCGGCGGCCTGCCGCGTCTGCAGCACGGTCAGGCCGGGGATCGCACAGCTTCGCACAGTGAAAGGCACCATCTGCATGCCGGCATGATGCGCGTGCTCTATCGATTTTCTATAGCGCACGGGTGTGGAAGGTGGGTGGTCTCCGGGTCTTGGCCAGGGTCGCCGTGCCGGGCATCGTGCTCCTGGTGCGCGACGGCGGCGAGGCAGGCGTGACCGCGCGGCTCCCCGCTCTGCCGCAGCACCGGCCGGACGTGGTGGACCAGACGGTGCGGCAGGTGGCCTGCCGCGACCCGGTGGCTCGTGCACCGGCGCTCGCCCTGGCACGGCCGAGGTGAAGCCGTTGATCCCGCTGGCCCTTCGACTCGGTACACCCATCAGGGAGCTCGCCGACACCCACGACCCTGCCCAAGCCCGGCTTCGATTTTTCTCACGGGCCAGGCGGGTGTGATTGCAGTCTTCTGTGCTGCGACGAACAAGAGGAAAATGTGATGCACACATGAAAAGGGTTGCCGGAACATCGAGGAGAACTCAATGACGTCCACCCACTGCGAGCGGCACGGCACCTCGCGGCGCTGGTGCCGGGACTGTCGTCAGCAGCGGTTGCGAGGGAGCATGGCCGAGCCCAAGACCTGGACGGTCACGCCGGTCGCGGAGACCGGTGACGACACCGCCGTGGCAGCCGCGCTCATCGCGGGCACCACCATCGGGAACACCCCGAACTAGCCCGCGAGTCGCCTGAGGTGGTGCCGATCAGCGAACCCCAGGACGCCAGCACCGCTCCACTGCTCACGATGGTGTTGTTCGTCCGGTCAGGCAGTGCTGTACGAGCGGACCGAACATGGTGGCCAGCTCGTCGGCGGATGATGATGCGATCGGCTCGATGCGTACGATGTACCGGGCTACCGCGAGACCCAGGATCTGGACGTTGACCATGCCCGCCCGTAGCGCAGCGTCCGGCGTGCCGAGCAGTGCCGCGAGCCGGTCGGTGATCTCCCGGTCGATGAACTCGCGCAGCAGGGCTTCGGACTTCGGGTCGGTGGGCGCCGACCTGGTGAGCATGACCAGCGGCGTGCGGTCGGACTTGTCGAGGTTCTGCACGAGTGTCCGGACGATGCGCTCGCCGATGGTGCCGAGGCTGCCGGCGAAGATCGACTCGATGGCTGGCGGGACGTTGCCGGACATGTCGATCACGGCGCTGAACAGGCCCTGTTTGGTGCCGAAGAAGTAGAACACCATCGCCGGGTCGACTTCCGCCGCAGTGGCGATCGCGCGCACGGTCGTGCCGCTGTAGCCGTTCTGGTCGAACAGTTCGCGGGCGACCTGCAGGACTCGCTGCTTGCTCTCCGCGCCGGAGCGCCAGCGTCCGGGACGACCGTGCTTGTCGTGTTCTGTCATGACCGCTACAGCCTAACACCCTTTCTTCATCGCTCGGTGGAGTTTGTCCGCGACTCGGCCTAGGGTGTTCTTCATCAGGCGATGAAGAATGGGGTGCGAGGATGAGGGTGGTTGTGGTCGGCGCCGGTCTGGGCGGGTTGACGCTCGCTCATGGGTTGCGCCGGGCAGGGGTCGAGGTCGTGGTGTACGAGCGAGACGGCGCGCTGGGGCGTCGGCAGGGCGTCAGCCTGCACGTGGACGAGCGCGGCGTGGCGGCACTGCGTGCGTGCCTGCCGCCGGCGCATGCCGCGATGGTGGAGGCCACCATGGGGGGACCGCGTGCGCAGACCCTGACGCTGTCCGACCGGGATGGACAGCTCACCGTCACGGGCGCTCGGCCCTCCGACGGCATGGCGGGGCGGGCGCGGCCTGGCCGGCAGGTCCATCGACCGCTGCTGCGGGCGGTGTTGCTCACGGAACTGGACGACGTGGTCCGGTTCGGGGTGGAGTTCACGCGGTTCGAGCAGCGCGCCGACGGCACGGTCCGGGTGTGGTTCGCCGACGGCCGCACCGATACCGCGGATGTGCTGGTCGGTGCGGA